>NZ_JBKBOG010000028.1:0-8180 GCF_046294995.1 Blastomonas sp. | reverse complement strand
TTGGGCGTGCAGGCATCGACCACGGCCTTTGTTCACGCAGACAAATGTTACTTTAAGTTAAGTTTTGGCCATAGGACGGATACGACAGTTTTAGCATTAAACTTTCGTTGAGCATGATTGCGGGTCAGGCCGGATAGGCGATTGCCATCACTTCCCATTCCTTCGATCCGCCGGGCAGCGTGACGGTACGCAGGTCGCCGACAGTGGCACCGCGCAGCGCCCGGGCGAGGGGGGAGTTCCAGCCGATCCGGCCCGTCCCTGCGTCCTGCTCGTCATCGCCGACCAGCGTGAGGGTGCGGCGGTTGTCATCCTCGTCGGCGATCTCGACCGTGGCGCCGAACCACACCTTGGCCCTGTCGGTCTGCGCTGCGGGATCGACGACCCGTGCGGCCTTCATCTTGCGCGCGAGGCGATTGAGCTCGCGGTCGATCTCGCGCATCCGCTTGCGGCCGTAGAGGTAGTCGCCGTTCTCGCTGCGGTCGCCATTGCCCGCCGCCCAGCTGACGATCTCGACGATCGCCGGGCGTTCGACCCCGAGCAGCTGGTCGTAACGTGCCTTGAGCGCGGCATAGCCTGCAGGGGTGATGTAGTTGGGGCGGTCCATAAGTGGGCTCTAGCAAGGCAGGGCCGACAAGGCGACGGGCTCCACCGTCATTCCCGCGAACGCGGGAATCCCGCTTCTGCTCGGACGATGTGCAAAAGCGGGACCCCCGCCTTCGCGGGGGTGACGGAGTATGGGGCGATCAACCCGGGCTGTTCTTGCCCAGATACCGCGTCAGCTTGTTGTTCCCGCGCATCGTGGCGCGCTCGGGGTGCATCACGTCGTAGACGACCGCATTCTCGAGCACGCGCTGGACATAGTTCTTGGTCTCGAAGATCGGAATCTTCTCGACCCATTCGACGATGTCGATGCCGCCGGTGCGCGGATCGCCGTTGGCGCGCAGCCATTTGTTCACGTTGCCGGGCCCGGCGTTGTACGCCGCCACCGCCAGCGGATAGCTGCCGCCGAAATAGTCCATCATGCGCGCGAAATAGCCCGCGCCCAGCTGGATATTGTACTGCGTATCGTCGGTCAGCGCGCCCAGCGAATAGCTCAGCCCCATCTTGCCCGCCTGCTCGCGCGCGGTCCCGGGCATCAGCTGCATCAGGCCGCGCGCGCCGGCATGGCTGACCGCGTTCTGCGCATACTGGCTTTCCTGCCGGGTGATCGCATGGATCATCGTCCAGTTGTTCTGGAAGCCGGGCGGCACCGGCATCTGCGGGAAGGCAAGCGATTGCAAGTCGTCGACACCCTTGGTGCGCGCCGCCTGGCCGACGATCACCGCAAGATCGCGCCGCCCGATCTGGCGCGCGAGTTCTGCGGCCATCACATGTTCCTCGGGCGTCTTTGCGGATGCCGCGACCGCGCCGAAGAAGCGCCGCTGGGTCGGCCAGTCGCCGCTGCGCGCGATCACCTGCGTGGCCTGCACCAGCGAGCTGGCATTGAACCGTCCGCGCTCGACCGCGCTCACCTGGACGCGCGGCGCCTCGGCGAACGGCGGGATGGCCCGGCCCAGCCGCTCGGTGGCAAGCTGGCCATAGAAATGGTCGGGATAGGCTGCGGCCATTTCGAAATATTTGGTCGCCTCGCCCGTATCGCCCGCGACAGCTGCCGCGCGCCCTGCCCAATAGAATCCCTTGGAGCGGGTCTGGGGGGTGCGTGCGCCGCCGCCATAGCGGGCGAACATGCCGATCGCATCGCGCGGGCGCCCCAGATTCTGGAGCGCGACCGTACCTGCAAGCCAGGTCAGGCTGGTATAGTCATCGCGCACGCCCAGGCTTTCCTCGGAAACGTCATGCCCTTGCGGGAAGGCGTCATCGACCCTTGAGGCAATGTCGAACGCGGTTTCGTACTGGCCATCGTTGCTGGCGCCGCGCGCCTGCTGCAGCAGCAGCTCGTACCACGCCTTGGGATTGGTCGGGCGGTATTCCAGGGGCGGACGCGTGGCCAGAACCGTGCGCGCCATGCCCCAGTTGCCGGTATCGTTGAGCCGCTTGGCGCGCTGCGCGACGAACCCTGCATCGCGCATCGCTTCTGCGCCCAGCGCTCCCGCCAGGCTGTCGGCATCGGGCAGGTTCTTGAGCATAGCCAGCCGCGCAGCGAAGACGGCGCGGCGCTCGCCCGAAACGAAGCCGAACTGTTCTTCTGCATCGGGCGTTGCCCTGGCCCAGAGCAGCGCGTCCATCCGCGCATCATGATCGGCCATCGTGAAGCCGGTGCCGAAGCGGCTGAACAGCTGCATCTTGTCTTCGGGCATCATCGTGCCCGCGCGCCAGGCCTTGACCGCTTCTGCCTGTGCGGCATCGCGCTGGCCCACCGCATCGAGCGCGATGGCATAGCGCGCGCGCCCGACATTGGTCAGCGGAGGAAAACGGGTGAAATAGGACACGACTTCGGTGGGCGCTGCCGGGCTGATACCCAGCGCCTGCTCGGCGCTGCGGCGCAATTTGTCCTCGTCGGGCCAGCCGGGGTGGGAAATCAGGAAGCTCGCGAAGGTGGAGAAGGTGTAGTTGTTGGGGCTGGTCGTCAGCGACCGCCAGTTGGCGATCGTGCCGGACATGTCCGCGGGCATCGATTGCAGCAGGTTCGCGCGCGCGCGATCCCAGTCGCTGCCGTCGCCCGATCGATTGATCGGGGCCGAGGATGCGGAATAATCCGCGGTCTGGTCGCTGGCGAGGCAGGCTGCGGGGACGCCCAACAGGGGCAGGGCGAGGAGTGCGGCAGTGCTGCGCGCAATTGCAATTCGTGAAACCATGCTGGACATCATGCGCTTTCGATCCTTATCAGGCGCTGAACACACATACGTGTCTATAGATATTCGTTCTTGCCCGTTTTGCGGGCAAGGTAAAGGAGCTACCCGATGTTTTCCGGCTCAATTCCGGCCCTTGCGACGCCGTTCCGCGATGGAGCGTTTGACGAGCCCGCCTTTCGTGCGTTGATCGACTGGCAGATCGAACACGGAAGCTCGGGCCTGGTGCCGTGCGGCACCACTGGCGAGGCGGCAACCATGTCGATCGAGGAACATGACTACATCGTGCGGGTGTGCGTCGAACAGGCCGCCGGACGCGTGCCGGTGATCGCCGGGTGCGGGTCGAACGACACCAAGGTCGCGATCGGCCATATGCTCAACGCCAAGGCCGCCGGCGCCAGTGCTGCGCTGGTCGTGCCGCCCTATTACAACCGTCCAGGCCAGGACGGCGTGCGCGCACACTTCAAGGCGCTGACCGAGGCGTGCGACCTGCCGATCATGCTCTACAACGTGCCGGCGCGCACCGTGACCGACATCAAGGTCGAGACGATGGCCAAGCTTTCGCGTTTCCCCAGCATCATCGGCGTCAAGGATGCCACCGGCGATCTCGAACGAGTCAGCGCCCAGCGCGCGCAATGCGGCAAGAAGTTCTGCCAGATGTCGGGCAATGACGAACTCGCGCTCGGCCACCGCGCGATGGGCGGGGTGGGCTGCATCTCGGTCACCGCCAATGTCGCGCCAGCGCTGTGCGCACAGTTCCAGGCGGCGCTCGCCAAGGGCGATTACAAGGCGGCGCTGGCGCTCAACGACCGGCTGTATCCGCTGCATTCGGCAATGTTCTCCGATGCTTCGCCCGGCCCCGTCAAATACGCCATCAACCGCGTGCGGCCCGATTTCCTGCCCGACCTTCGCCTGCCGATGACCCCGCCGGACAAGAAGAGCCGCAAGGCGGTCGATGCCGCACTTGTTCACGCAGGACTTATTTGATGGCGCGACCAAAGCCCGAAGCCTTCGACAAGCAGAAGACCGTCGCCGAGAACCGGCGCGCGCGCTACGATTATGCCATCGACACCGTGTATGAGGCGGGGATCGCGCTGACCGGGACCGAGGTCAAGGCGCTGCGCTCGGGACAAGGTTCGATCGCGGAGAGTTATGCCGAGGTGAAGGACGAGCAGATCTGGCTGATCAACTCGAACATCCCCGAATACAGCCACGGCAACCGCGAGAACCACGAGCCCAAGCGCCCGCGCAAGCTGCTGCTCCATGCGCGCGAGATCAGCAAGCTGCACGGCGCGGTCAATCGTCAGGGGATGACCCTGGTGCCGCTCTCGGTGTTCTTCAACGGCCGGGGCCGCGCCAAGGTCGAACTCGCGCTCGCCAAGGGCAAGAAGGCCCCCGACAAGCGCGCCGCGACGAAGGAGCGCGAATGGAAACGCGACCAGGGCCGAATCATGCGCGACAAGGGTTGATTTGCGCTGCGCTTGACGTTGTCCGGCCTGGCGATGCGGATTGCTCCACCCATCGAAAAATCCTGTCGGTTCATGACATAGCGTGCGCCAAATCACGCCGAACGGCTAAGGACTGTGCTGCGTTGGGGGTCGCAGCCCGATTCGCCCCCGAATCTGGGTAAACGTCGTTTTAATCCGTGGTGCGCTATGGCGTTTTACGGCGATGCTCCCACATGGAACGTCGTCGCTGCCGTGGCGACAGATAAGGGCACAAGGGTTTGGAATTGACTGAGGGCCGGTTCAGCCGCTGGGTGGGGCGCCACCTGCCGACGCGCGAAAGCATGGAGCGAAACCGCTTCATCAAGCCCTTCGCTGCGCGCGTGTTGCGGTCCGAGCTGTGGCGGTTCACCCGGCGATCGGTGCCGCGGGGCGTGGCGCTCGGCGTGCTTGTGGGTGTGATCATTCCGCTCGGCCAGATTTTTGCCGCTGCGCTGCTTGCGCTGCCCGTGCGCGCCAATGTTCCGGTGGCGGCGCTCACCACGTTCATCACCAACCCGTTCACGACGCCGCTGTTCTGGCTGGCGAGCTATCATATCGGCAGCTTCATCCTGCGGATCGATGCCAACACGTTCGGCCAGCCGGTGGCTACCGCGCTCAACCAGCCCGAGGTGGAAAGCTGGATGGCCTGGCTGACCGGCGCTGCTTCGATCACCGCGTTCGGTCTGGTCGTGCTGGCGGCGGTGCTTGCTGCGATCGGCTATGTCGCCAGTTCGATCGGCTGGCGGGTGTGGATTGCCGGCAAGCGGCGGCGCAGGCTGGCGCGGGTGCGGCACTCCTGATCGCATTAATCGGCGGCTGACCTGCAACTGCAATTGGTAACGCCCGACAAGTTGCGCTAGCGTCCTCCGCTTCAGGCGGTGCCAAGCTGCCTTTGGGGGATCCAAAGACCTTGACCACGAACCGTGCCCGAACCGACCTTGACTGGCCGGAATGGTTGCCCGCAATGCCCGATCCGGACCTGCCCGATACGCGAGTGAGCGCGCTGATCATCATCGGCGCGCTGGTGGTCAGCGGCGGGCTGATCTGGCTCGCGCTGGGCGACTGGGTTCCGCTGGCGCTGTTCGCGGCGGGATTGGTCGGGCTGGCCTCGCTGGTCATGCTGTATCGCCGCCAGTTTCCGCAGCGGGTGCAGGTGCAGGCTGCCTTGCCCGACTGGTCGGTGACCCATGCCGCGACCGATCATCCGGTCATTGCCATCGCGATCACCGATGAGGCCGGACGCATGATCTGCGCCAACCAGCGCTTTGTCGATCTGTTCGGGGCGCAGGTGGTGCCGCCCAAGCTGCCGCTGGCCGGTCAGGGCGGCGATCTGCTGGCGGAGGCGGGCAGGGCGGCGTGGCGCGATGGCCAGGGCAGGGCTGCTGCGCTGATGGCTGCGGGCACCCAGATCGATGCGCAGGTCCAGCGCGTCGGGCGCGGGCAGGATTATCTGCTGTGGCGGTTCGAGCCGGTGCAGAAGTTCGATCTGGCGACCGAGGCCGATGCGATGCTGGCGGGACGGCCAGGCCGCGCGCTGGGCGAGGGCGGGTTCATGGCCGCCGCGATCAGCCCGGAGGGCCGCATTCGTGCCGCCAACAGCGCCTTTGCCGCGCGCGCCGCCGGAGCCGAGGCAGGCAATGTCGTCGGGCGCGATCTCGCCAGCTTCCTGCGCGCCGATGAGCGCAACCGGATTTATTTCGAGCGTGAGGGGCGCAAGGGTGTCCCGCTGCGGCTGTTCCATCTGCCGCTGCTCGATCCGTTGTACTCCACCGATCCCGAAGACCGCGAGAAGGCGCCGGCTCTGGTCGTGCTGATCGACGAGGATGCAAGCGGCATGGATAAGGGCACCGCGCTGGGTTATGTCCAGACGCTGCTCGGGCTGCTGCCGGTGGGGCTGGCGATGACCGACCGCGATGGCCGTTTCCTCTTTGCCAACGATGCATTCCTGCGCGCCGCCGGGATTTCGGAGAGCACGCTGCCACCGTATCCCGGCGATCTGGTGGTGCGCGAGGACAAGGGCGCGCTCGCCGATGCGGTGCGCAGGCATGCCAGCGGCCAGGCGATTTCGGGCGATGTCGCGCTGCGCCTGCGGCATCAGCCGGACGAGCCGGTGACGCTGTCGCTAGCGGGCCTTCGCGGCATGGGCGATGCTGCCGTATTGCTGTCGATCAAGGATAATTCGGAAGAAAGCCGGCTCAAGCGCCAGGTCGCGCAGGCCAGCAAGATGCAGGCGATCGGCCAGCTCGCGGGCGGGGTCGCGCATGATTTCAACAACGTGCTGACCGCGATTATCGGCCATTGCGACCTTATGCTGATGCGGCACAGCCCCGGCGACAGCGACTATGACGACATCCAGCAGATCCGCAGCAACTCCAACCGCGCCGCCTCGCTGACCCGGCACCTGCTCGCTTTCTCGCGCCAGCAGACCTTGCGCCCGCAGGTGCTCCAGCTGCCCGACATCGTCTCGGACACCTCCGAGCTGCTCAAGCGGCTGATCGGCGAGAAGATCGTGCTCGAGGTGCAGCATGACCGCAATCTTGGTCCCGTCCGCGCGGACCCCGGCCAGCTTGAACAGGTCATCGTCAACCTCGCGGTCAACGGCCGCGATGCGATGCTGGCCAAGCGCCCGCCGGGCGGTACGCTCACCATCCGCACCCGCAAGGTGACCGCGGCCGAAGTCCGCGCGATGGCGAGCGATATCCTGCCCACCGACGATTACAGCGCGATCCTGGTCGAGGACAGCGGGGTAGGCATTCCGCCCGATGTGCAGGCGCGTATTTTCGAGCCGTTCTTCACCACCAAGGATGTCGGCAAGGGCACCGGGCTCGGCCTCTCCACCGTGTACGGCATCGTCAAGCAGTCGGGCGGCTATATCTTCGTCGATTCCGAGACGGGCAAGGGCACGACCTTCTCGATCTATTTCCCCGTTTATCGCGGCGGTGCCGTCGAACAGCGCAGCCGCAAGCCCGCCAAGGTCAGCAATGGCCAATGGGGCCATGCCCGGCTGCTGCTGGTCGAGGATGAGGACATGGTGCGCGCCGTCGCCGAGCGTGCGCTCACCCGGCAGGGCTTTACCGTGGTTACCGCCACCGATGGCGAGGACGGGCTCGAGCGGCTGGGCGACAGCGGTCCGTTCGATCTGGTGGTCAGCGATGTCGTGATGCCCAATCTCGACGGACCCGGCATGGCGATGGAGATGCGCAAGCGGATACCCGGATTGCCCATCCTGTTCATGTCGGGCTATGCCGAGGAGACGCTGCGCCAGAGCATCTCGATCGATCAGGTCCACTTTCTTCCCAAACCGTTTTCGGTTGCGCAAATCGTCGATGCCGTCCACGGGGCGCTCGCGGCTGCCGCCAGCCCTACAAACTGAAAGACGACACGACCGTGCCTGAACCCCGGACATTCCTGATCGCTGAAGACGAAGCGCTGATTGCGATGCTGCTCGAGGATTTTCTCGATCTGCTGGGGCACAGCATCGGCCACATGGTGAGCAGCGTCACCGACGGGCTGGACGCGATCTCCAAGGGCGGGTTCGATGCCGCGATCCTCGACGTCAACCTGGCGCGCGACAAGTGCTGGCCGCTCGCCGATGCGCTCAAGGCAAAGGGTGTTCCGTATATCTTCGCGACCGGCGGCGGCGACACGATCCCACCGGCGCACGCCGATGCGCCGACCCTGGTCAAGCCCTACACCACCGCCTCGCTCGAGGCCGTGCTGGCAAAGCTGGGTTAAAATTCGCGCTGTTCTTGCGTTTCCGGTGATGTTCCCTACTTGTTCCACGAGAACAAATCATATACATCACTGAGTCGTTGCACCCGATGGCGGGAGCAACTAGGCAAGGGAGGCGTGGCGATGGCCGGGCAATTGAAACTCATCCAGACCGAAAAAGAGGCAAAATCCA
>NZ_JBKBOG010000027.1:0-15877 GCF_046294995.1 Blastomonas sp. | reverse complement strand
GGTTCCCGTCTTCCAGAGGCACAACCGGAAAGGAATTAGCTTATGGCGGCACCTGTCGTCTCGATGCAGCAATTGATCGAAGCTGGCGCGCACTTTGGCCACCAGACCCACCGTTGGAACCCGCGCATGAAGCCGTATATCTTCGGCGCGCGTAACGGCATCCACATCCTCGACCTGTCGCAGACCGTGCCGCTGTTCGCGCGCGCGCTCGAGTTCGTCTCGGCCACCGTTCAGGCGGGCGGAAAAGTCCTGTTCGTCGGCACCAAGCGCCAGGCACAGTCGCCGATCGCCGATGCAGCCCGCGCCAGCGGCCAGCATTTCGTCAACCACCGCTGGCTGGGCGGCATGCTCACCAACTGGAAGACCATCTCGGGCTCGATCAAGCGTCTCAAGACGCTTGAGGAGCAGCTTGCCGGTGACACCTCGGGCTTCACCAAGAAGGAAGTCCTACAGCTGACCCGCGAACGCGACAAGCTGGAACTTTCGCTCGGCGGCATCCGCGACATGGGCGGCATTCCCGACGTGATGTTCGTGATCGACGCCAACAAGGAAGATCTCGCCATCAAGGAAGCCAATGTTCTTGGCATCCCGGTGATCGCGATCCTCGATTCGAACGTTGACCCGCAGGGCATCGCCTTCCCGGTCCCCGCCAATGACGATGCAGCGCGCGCCGTGCGCCTGTATTGCGATGCGATCGCCGCTGCTGCCACCAAGGGCCGCACCGGTGCCGTGGTCGAATCGGGCCAGGACGTCGGCGCGATGGCCGAACCGCCGGCAGAAGCCGCGCTTGAAGAAGCGCCGGCCGAGCCTGAAGTTTCGGCTGCCGAATTCACCGGTGCTGAATCGGCCCTGGAAGCGACCCCGGAAGAAACCGGCGACGCGGCTCCTGCTGCCTGATCGGACTGGTCGGGTTAGCGCCCGGCCAGCCGCTTCGCAAAACTGACACATGCGGGGGCTACGGGCCGGGCACTGGCCCGCACCTGTGGCCCCTGCAACCACATCCCAAGACAAGGAACGTGAACATGGCTGTTATAACCGCTGCTAATGTCAAGGAACTGCGCGAGCGCACCGGCGCCGGCATGATGGACGCCAAGAAGGCGCTGACCGAAGCCGATGGCGACATCGAAGTCGCGGTCGATGCGCTGCGCGCCAAGGGCCTCGCCACCGCGCAGAAGAAGTCGAGCCGCACCGCTGCCGAAGGTCTGGTCGGCATCGAAGTCCAGGGCCTCAAGGGCGTGGCCGTCGAAGTGAACAGCGAAACCGATTTCGTCGCCAAGAACGAACAGTTCCAGGATTTCGTCCGCAAGGTGACCTCGGTCGCGATGACCACCGGCGACGATGTCGAGACGCTCAAGGCTGCTCCCTATCCCGATGGCGAAACCGTTGGCGAAAAGCTGACCAACTCGATCGCCACCATCGGCGAGAACCAGTCGATCCGTCGCATCAAGACCGTTTCGGTCAGCGAAGGCGCGGTCGTGTCGTACATGCACAACGCGGTTGCCCCCAACCTCGGCAAGATCGGCGTGCTGGTCGCGCTCGAAGGCGACGTGGCTGCCGACATTCTGGAGCCTTTGGGCAAGCAGATCGGCATGCACATCGCCGCTGCCTTCCCGCTGGCGCTGAACGCCGATGGCCTTGATGCGGAGATGATCGCGCGCGAACGCAAGATCGCCGAGGAAAAGGCTGCCGAAAGCGGCAAGCCCGCCGAAGTGCAGGCCAAGATGGTCGATGGCGCGATCGCCAAGTTCGCCAAGGAAAACGCGCTGCTCAGCCAGCTGTTCGTGATCGACAACAAGACCGCGATCGCAGACGTGGTGGCCAAGGCCGCCAAGGATGCTGGCGGCAAGATCACGCTCAAGGACTATGTCCGCTTCCAGCTCGGCGAAGGCATCGAGAAGGAAGAAACCGATTTTGCTGCTGAAGTCGCAGCAGCCGCCGGTCTCTAACAGACCAGGCGACGATCGACGTGAAAACGGCGGGCAGCCCTGCGCTGTCCGCCGTTGGCGTATGCAATCCAGACGCGTCGTCGGCCGTCCCGAAGTTGCTGAGCAAACCTGCTTGGCAGCCGCGCATGCACTGACTATGGTGCCCGCCACGCGCCGCGACGGCTGCCCGATTTGCCTTCATCACCGGAAAAACCATGACCATCCCCTCCTATCGCCGCATCCTCTTGAAGCTATCGGGGGAAGCCTTGATGGGCGATGGACAGTATGGCATCGATCCGGCCACCGTCACCCGCATGGCGGGCGAAGTGAAGGCGGCGCAGGAGACCGGGCTTGAAATCTGCCTGGTGATCGGCGGCGGCAACATCTTCCGCGGCATGGCGGGCGCTGCCAAGGGCATGGACCGCGCACAGGCCGATTATATGGGCATGCTCGCCACCGTGATGAACGCACTGGCGATGCAGAATGCTCTCGAGCAGCTCGGCGTCCCCACCCGGGTCCAATCGGCGATCGAGATGGACAAGGTGTGCGAGCCGGTCATCCGCAGGCGCGCCCAGCGTCACCTCGAAAAGGGCCGGGTCGTCATCTTCGCCGCCGGCGTCGGCGCGCCGTATTTCACCACCGATTCCGGCGCTGCCCTGCGCGCGGCAGAAATGAAGTGCGATGCATTGCTCAAGGGCACCAGCGTCGATGGCGTCTACAACGCAGACCCCAAGCTGGACCCGAATGCGGTCCGTTACGAAACATTGAGTTATGACCGGGTATTGCAAGACAATCTCAAGGTCATGGACGCCAGCGCCGTGGCGCTTTGCCGCGACAATTCCATCCCCATCGTCGTGTTTTCGATCCGCGAACAGGGCAATCTCGCCCGTGTTCTGAACGGCGAAGGCACGGCTACCATCGTACATCAGAAGGACTGAAGCAGTGGCACAGTTTGACAAGAAAGACCTCGAACGCCGGATGAATGGCGCTGTCGAATCGCTCAAGGGTGATCTCACCGGCCTGCGCACCGGCCGCGCCAACGTGGCGCTGCTCGATCCGGTGACGGTCGAAGTCTATGGATCGCATATGCCGTTGACCCAGATCGCCACCGTCTCGGCGCCAGAGCCTCGGATGCTCTCGGTGCAGGTGTGGGACAAGTCGAACGTCGGCCCCGCCGACAAGGCGATCCGCTCGGCAGGCCTCGGCCTCAACCCGATCATGGACGGCCAGACGCTGCGCCTGCCGATCCCCGACCTGACCGAAGATCGCCGCAAGGAGCTCGCCAAGCTCGCCGGGCAATATGCCGAAAAGGCACGGATCGCGATCCGCAACGTCCGCCGCGATGGCATGGATTCGCTCAAGGCCGACGAAAAGAAGGGCCTTATCAGCGAGGACGAGCGCAAGCGCCTGGAAACCGAAGTCCAGAAGCTGACCGACGACATCATCGCCCAGGCCGACGCTGCGGCAACGCAGAAGGAAAAGGAAATCCTGGGCCAGTGATCTTCCGCTCCGGCCCCAAGCATTCCAAGGCCGTTCAGGCCAAGGCCGTTGAGGAGGCTGCGCCCCATCTGCATGCAGGTGGCGCGCTGGAGCATGGCGTTCGGCACGCCGCGATCATCATGGACGGCAACGGGCGCTGGGCGGCAAAGCGGGGCGTTCCGCGCTTCATCGGCCACAAGCAGGGCGTGGAAGCTGTTCGCACCACGGTGCGCGCCGCGCGCGATCTGGGTCTTGAAGCGCTGACGCTTTATGCATTCTCCTCGGAGAACTGGAAGCGCCCGGAAGATGAAGTGGCCGACCTGATGGGGCTGCTGCGCCACTTCATCCGGGCCGATGTCGATGAGTTCATCGCCAACAACGTCCGGTTGAAGATCATCGGCAACTACAAGGTGCTGGCGCCCGATCTGGTCGAAATGATCGACGATGTGGTTCGCCGCACGGCGCACAACACCGGCACGACGCTTGCGATCGCGCTCAATTACGGCGCGCAGGACGAAATGTTGCGCGCGGTGCAGTCACTGGCGCGCGCTGCAGCCAAGGGCGAGATCGATCCTGCGGCGATTGAGACCGCGCATATCGATGCAGCGCTCGATACATCCGATCTGCCGCCGCTCGATCTGATGATCCGCACTTCGGGCGAGCAGCGGTTGAGCAACTTCCTGCTCTGGCAGGCGGCCTATGCCGAATTGTATTTCACCGACATGCTGTGGCCAGACTTCGACGGCGCGGCATTGAAGGCGGCGCTCGAAGCATTTTCCGCGCGCGAGAGGCGTTTTGGTGGCCGCTGAACCCGTCCGGCGCTCGCTTTTCGGCAATGATCTGGCGGTACGGACGGTGTCGGGCGTCGTCCTCGTCGTGATTGCGGGTGTGGCGTTATGGCTGGGCGGAGTGGCATTCTGGCTGCTGCTGATGGCCGGTGCGCTGACCATGCAGCACGAATGGGCCGGGCTGGTCGGGCGTGTCGAGCGCAGACGGCTGTCGATGCTCGCGCTGATGGCGTCGCTGTCGATGCTGTCACCGTTCGCAGATGGCCCCGGCTTCCTGTCGCTGGGTTTCATCATCGGCGGCGCATTCTTCATCACGGCGGTCGACCGCAGCTTCAAGCTCGGCTGGGGCGTGTTCTACTGCGCACTGCCGGTGATGGCATTGCTGTATCTGCGCGACCAGGACAACGGCCTGCTGCTCGCGTTCTGGACCATGGCGACCGTCTGGGCGACCGATGTCGGCGCCTATTTTGCCGGACGCGGGATCGGCGGCCCCAAGATCGCGCCCTCGATCAGCCCGAGCAAGACCTGGGCCGGGCTTGCCGGCGGCATGGTCGCTGCGCTTGGTTTCGCGGTATTCATGCGGGAGCAGTTCGATCTGCCGTTTGTGCTCGTGCTGGCGGCCGCGCCGCTGGCGATCATCGCCCAGATCGGCGACTTTCTCGAGAGCTGGTTGAAGCGGCAGGCGGGGGTCAAGGATTCCGGCGCGCTGATTCCGGGTCATGGCGGCATACTGGACCGGGTCGATGGCCTGGTGCCCGTCGCTCCGGTCGTCGCACTGCTGGTTGCAGCCAACGCATTTTGGGCGCTAGGGTAACCCTCTTATGTCGCGACCCAACATGCTCTCGTCCGGCCGTACCGTGCCGCCCCCCTCCGCGCCGCCGCGCAGCATCAGCATCTTCGGCGCCACCGGATCGGTCGGCACCTCGACGCTCGACCTCGTCCGCCTCAATCCGTCCGCCTATCGCGTCGTCGCATTGACCGCGCACAGCGATGCTGCGGGCCTGGCGAAGCTGGCGCGCGAGTTTTCCGCCGAAGTCGCGGTGATCGGCGATTCCGCACAGCACGGTGCGCTGGCCGACGCGCTTGATGGTTCGGATACCCAGGTCTGGTCTGGCGCGCAGGCGCTGCTCGACGCGGCCGACATCGACGCCGACTGGACGATGGCCGCGATCGTCGGCTGTGCGGGCCTCGCGCCGATCATGCGCAGCCTGCTGCGCGGACGCAGCGTCGCGCTTGCCAACAAGGAGGCGCTGGTCTCGTCCGGCGCGCTGATGATCGAAGCCGCGCGGTCGAGCGGCGCGACCCTGCTTCCGGTGGATTCGGAACATAATGCGATATTCCAGTGCCTTGCCGGCGGGAACATCGACGAGGTCGAAAGCATTACGTTGACCGCGAGCGGCGGCCCGTTCCGCACCTGGACCACCGAGCAGATGCGTGTCGCCCGCCCCGACCAGGCGGTGGCCCACCCCAATTGGTCGATGGGTGCCAAGATCTCGGTCGACAGCGCGACCATGTTCAACAAGGGCCTCGAGCTGATCGAAGCGCACCATCTGTTCCCGGTCGGGCTCGATGCGATCCGCATTCTCGTACATCCGCAATCGGTGATCCACTCGATGGTCGAATACCGCGACCGCTCGACGCTGGCGCAGCTGGGCTCGCCCGACATGAAGATCCCGATCGCCAGCGCGCTCGCCTGGCCGCAGCGGATCGCGACGCAGTGCCTGCCGCTCGATCTGGCGACCATCGGCCAGCTGACCTTCGAGCCGCTCGACAATGATCGCTTCCCCGGCCCCGCCATCTGCCGCGCAGCGATCGCGGCGGGCGGCGGCGCGCCCGCCATCCTGAACGCTGCCAACGAGATCGCGGTCGCAGCGTTCCTGGGCGGACGTATCGGGTTTCTCGATATCGCCGCAATTGTATCCGACGTTCTGGCAGGCTATACACCGCCAGAGCCGCAATCGCTGCAGGATGTACTGGCGATCGACCGCGAAGCGCGCGCGATTGCTGCTGCGGCCATACCGAACAAGGACTGACATTGAGCGAAAACCCCGGATTTCTGCTGACCGTTCTCGCATTTCTGCTGGTGTTGGGTCCGCTCGTCTTCGTGCACGAGATGGGCCATTATCTGGTCGGACGCTGGTTCGGGGTAAAGGCGGAGTCGTTTTCGATCGGCTTCGGACGCGAGATCGCCGGGTGGACCGACAAGCGCGGCACCCGCTGGAAACTGGGGATGCTGCCGCTGGGCGGCTATGTCCAGTTCGCCGGCGACATGGATCCCGCGAGCCGCGCCGACCCGAAATGGATGGCCCTGCCCGCAGAGGAGCGCAACCGCACCTTCCAGTCGAAAACCTTGTGGCAGCGCGCGCTGATCGTGTTTGCCGGACCAGCGATCAACTTCCTGTTCGCCATCCTGATCCTCGCCGGCTTCGCCTTCGCCTATGGCAAGAGCGTGACGCCGACGGTGATTGCGGACCTGGTCCCCTCCTCGGCTGCTGCGCAAGCTGGCCTGTTGCCAGGCGACAAGATCACCGCGATCGATGGCGAGGCGGTCGAATGGTTCGACGAGGTTGGCCGCAAGATCGCCCACCGACCCGGCGAACGGGTTACCGTGCGCGCCGACCGCGACGGCGTCTCACGCGAATTCGATTTCGCGATCGGCGTCGAGGTCCAGAAGGACCGGTTCGGCAACGAATACCGCATCGGCCGCCTCGGGATCATGTCGGCAAAGCCCGTCATCCGCGAGGTTTCGCTGCTCGAAGCGCCGGTCGTCGCGGTCCAGCGCACCGGCGACATCGTCCGGCTGATGGTCGAGACCTTGGGCCAGGTGATCACCGGGCGCCGCTCGGTCTCCGAGCTTGGCGGCCCGCTCAAGATCGCGCAGGTGTCTGGCGAACAGATGGCTGCAGGCCCTGACGCCTTCATCTTCTTCATCGCGCTGATCTCAATTAACTTGGGGTTCATCAACCTCCTGCCAATTCCGATGCTCGATGGCGGTCACCTGCTGTTCTATGCAATCGAGGGAATCCGGCGCAAGCCGGTCAATCCCAAGGTGATGGAATGGGCATTCCGTTCGGGCCTGGCAGCAGTGCTTGCCCTGATGGTATTCGTGACCGTCAACGATCTTGCATCGTTCGGCCTGCTCGGCTGAAAGACTGGTTGATTGATTGCGGCGGATGATGCAGGGGTTTGCGCACCGGGGCGGGTTATCGGACGGCATCACCAGGGACCGTTTGATGTGTTTTATGGCTTAGGGTGGGTCTTCATTCCGTGAAATCTGAACAGAAATTCGCCATTGGCGTGCGAGCCCTCGGCCTGTTGCTTGGCTCGACGATATTAGCCGGATCTGCATCTGGCGCATTTGCGCAAGCGACCGGCCCTGCCGCGCCGCATAGCGCAGCGCCCGTCGCCCCCACGGCCCCGGCCGTGCCGCAGGGCCAGCAGATCCGCTCGATTACCGTCAACGGATCGCAGCGGATCGAGGCGGACACCGTCCGCTCCTATATCCAGCTGCGCGTGGGCGACGTGTACACCCAGGTCGCAGCCGACCAGGCACTGCGCGATCTGTTCGAAACCGAACTGTTCGCAGACGTCGCGATCCGCAACAACGACGGTGCGGTAGTGATCGACGTAAAGGAAAACCCGGTGATCAACCGGGTGATCCTCGAAGGCAACAAGCGGATCAAGGACGACAAGATCCTCCCGGAAATCCGCCTGTCGCCGCGTCAGATCTTCACCCGCACCAAGGTGCGCGCCGATGTTGCGCGCATCATCGAGCTGTACAAGCGCCAGGGCCGTTTCGCCGCGACCGTCGAGCCAAAAATGGTCCAGCAGGACCAGAACCGCGTCGATGTGGTGTTCGAAATCACCGAAGGGCCCAAGTCCAAGGTCCGCCAGATCAACATTCTGGGCAACGAGAAGTTCTCCGATGGCCAGCTGCGCGGTGAAATGGTCACCAAGCAGTCGCGTTTCTATCGCTTTTTCAGCTCGGGCGATGCCTATGATCCGGACAAGATGGCGTTCGACCAGCAGAAGCTGCGCCAGTTCTACCTGACGCAGGGCTATGCCGATTTCCGCGTCATCTCCGCCGTGGCCGAACTTACCCCCGACAAGCGCGACTTCATCATCACCTACGTGGTCGAGGAAGGCGAGCGCTACAAGTTCGGCGAAGTGCTGGTCGAAAGCCAGATTCGCGACTTTTCCGAAGAAGGCCTCAAGGCCCAGCTGCCGATGAAGTCCGGCGACTGGTATAACGCCAAGCAGGTCGAGGACACCGTCGAGCAACTCAGCGAAACCGCAGGCCTGTTCGGCTATGCGTTCGCTGATGTGCGGCCCAATTTCAACCGCGACCGCGAAACGCTCACCATGGACATCACGTTCGAGCTGGCAGAGGCAGCGCGCGTGTATGTCGAGCGGATCGACATCAACGGCAACACGCTGACCCAGGACAAGATCGTCCGGCGCGAGTTCCGCCTCAACGAGGGCGATGCGTTCAACAGCTTCCTGGTCAAGCGGTCGCAGAACCGGATCAATTCGCTCGGCTATTTCCAGGAAAAGTTCGAGGTCGAACAAAGACAGGGCAGCGCCCCGGACCGCATCATCCTGGAAGCGAATGTCGAGGAAAAAGCCACCGGCGAGCTTCAGCTTTCCGCCGGTTTCTCCTCGATCGAGAACTTCATCCTGCAGGCATCGATCCGCCAGCGCAATTTCCGCGGCAAGGGCCAGACGATCGGCGCGAGCGTCAACTATTCGCGCTTCTCGCAAGGCATCAACCTCAGCTTCACCGAACCTTATGTGTTCGACAAGAACATCTCGTTTGGTGCGGATATCTTCCGCCGCGACCTCAACAGCTTCAACTTCGTCGGCAACTCGCGCAACACCACGTTCGAGCAGCTGACCACGGGCGCATCCTTGCGCCTTGGCGTACCGTTGACCGAGTATGTCTCGGCGCTGCTGCGCTATTCGCTGACGGTTGACGACGTGACGCTCGATCGCGCCCAGTTCTTCTCCGATCTCAACGGAGATGGCACGCTCGAGTGCGATCCTGTGCGCGCGGGCTTCTTCCTGTGCGACAACCTCGGCGCGCGTACCACCTCGATGATCGGCTATTCGCTGATCTATGACAACCGCGACAACCGCGTCCGCCCGACCCGCGGCCAGACTGTCACGCTCTCGCAGGATTTTGCAGGACTTGGCGGTTCGGTGAGCTATCTGCGTACCCGTATCAACGCGTCCAAGCACTGGCGTCTGGGCCGCAGCGGCTTCATCTTCACCGTCGCTGGCGAAGGCGGCCATATCATGGCGTTCGAAGACCGCGGCAGCCCGGCGGACGGGATCGACGACATCCGTCTGACCGACCGCTTCTTCCTCGGACAGCCGCAGATGCGCGGCTTCGACATTCGCGGCGTCGGCCCGCGCGTGATCCGCTCGGGCTTCACGCCGGAGGTCATCAACGGCGTGGTGGTCAACACCCCGGTCACCGAGCGGCGCAACCGCGTCGACGATGCTCTGGGCGGCCGATCCTATTATCTGGGCCGCGCCGAGCTTGAAATTCCGCTGGGCAGCGGCGCGCGCGAGCTTGGCTTGCGGCCATCGGTGTTCGTCGATGCAGGCGCGGTGTTCGGCGTGGTGCAGCCAATCCTGCAGACCGTCCAGAACCGTGACCTGACCACCAACGCGCTTCAGTATCTGACGGTCGATGCAGCGGGCCAAATCCAGGTGACGACCGACGCGGTCAATGCCAACGGTCAGCCGAACACGCCAAGCCTCTCGTTTACCGAACAGTTCTTCGGTGATTCGCCCAAGCCCCGCGTTTCTGTGGGCTTCGGCGTCAACTGGAACTCGCCCTTCGGGCCGTTCCGTATCGATATTGCCCGCGCCCTGCTCAAGGAGCCGGGCGACGACACCCGCCTATTCACATTCAACGTAGGGACCCAGTTCTGATGAAAACTCTTCTGAAATGCACCGCAGCCGCATTGATGGCATTTGGCACCGTAGCATCGGGCGTCGTCGCTCCGGCAATGGCACAGACCGTTCAGGGCATCGGCGTTGCCGATCAGCGCCGCGCCGTCGTCGAATCGGCCGCGTTCGTGAATGCCAACGCCGCGCGCCCCACCACCTACAAGGCGCAGTATGACGCCGCGCAGGCGAAATCGAACCAGATCCGCACGCAGCTCGAGCCGCTGGTGACCAAGTTCAACGCCGACGTCCAGGCACCCAATGCCAACGCCAACCAGGCAGCCCTGCAGCAGCAGCTGGTCCAGATCCAGGGCCTGCGCGAGCAGGGTTCGCAGGAAGTGCAGGAAATCCTGCAGCCTGTCGCCCTGTCGGAAGCCTATGTGCTCGAGCAGATCAGCGACAAGTTCGATGCTGCCGTGCGTTCGGCGATGACCAAGCGCAAGATCAGCGTTGTCTTTGAAGTCGGATCGACCCTGGCGCACAACGATGCCTATGACCTGACCCGCGACATCACCGCAGAGCTGAACGCCGCCATCCCGACCGCGCAGCTCGTCCCCCCGCAGGGTTGGCTGCCGCGCCAGCAGCGCGAGCAGCAGGCCCGTCAGGCTGGCGCCAACGGCGCAGCACCGGCCGCAGCGCCTGCGACCCCCGCCGCTCAGCAGCCTGAAGGCCGGTAATTCCGGAGCATCCAGGCATGAGCGACGGCGAAAAACCCTATGATATCCTGAAGGTGCTGGCGGCGCTTCCGCACCGCTATCCCATGCTGCTGGTGGACCGTGTGGAACGGCTGGACAAGGACCAGTCGATCCACGCGATCAAGGCGGTCAGCATGAACGAACCGTTCTTTCAGGGGCACTTCCCGGGTCGTCCGATCATGCCTGGCGTGCTGATCATCGAGGCGCTGGCGCAGGCCGCCGGCATTCTTGCGGTCGAATCGATGGGCTTGGCCGGCTCGGGCAAGCTCGTCTATTTCATGGCGATCGACGGCGCCAAGTTCCGTGCGCCGGTGGAGCCGGGCGTGCTGCTCGATCTGCATGCCGAGTTCGAACAGAAGCGCGCCAAGGTGTGCAAGTTCAAGGCGCGCGCGGAAATGAACGGCAAGCTTGCCTGCGAAGTCGGCTTTACCGCGATGATCGCCGATCCGCCCGCCTGACCGGGTTCTGCAACTTGCAAACCGCTTGCTTTTGATGCCTCGCGGCGCTATGCGCGCCGCTTCCCATTCATCCTGCAGGCTGGTCGGAACCAGCCGTTTGACAAGGACCACGACCGATGAAGACCGATATCCATCCCGATTATCACATGATCAACGTCAAGATGACCGACGGCACCGTTTACCAGACCCGCTCGACCTGGGGCAAGGAAGGCGACACGCTGCAACTGGATATCGATCCGACCTCGCACCCGGCATGGACCGGCGGCAACCAGCGCATGCTCGACGCAGGCGGCCAGGTTGCCCGCTTCAACAAGCGTTTCGGCGGTCTTACCCTCAAGAAGGGCTGATCGGTCCGATCCGCTATCAGATTACAAAAAGGGCTGCGAACCGTTTGGTTTCGCAGCCCTTTTTCGTGCCGGCGCCTAAGCTGTTCCCCTGCGCAGGCAGGGGCCCATCTCCTGCTCTCTCGGTGGCAAGCATCGTGAATTGAGCGCACGCGAGGCGCGGGACAGCCGCCGATCCAGGGACGGTGAGTGATCATAGGTCAGGAGATGGACCCCTGCCTTCGCAGGGGACCATAACCGCCGCAATCAGGCGGCAGGCGCAGTCGCGCCCGCAATCATTCCCCGCACCGCGTCCAGCGCCGCCTCGGCCTTGCTGCCATCGGGGCCGCCGCCCTGCGCCATGTCGGGCCGGCCGCCGCCGCCCTTGCCGCCCAGCGCCTCGACGCCTGCGCGCACCAGATCCACCGCGCTGAACCGACCGACCAGATCATCGGTCACTGCCGCTGCGAACGCTGCACGCCCGTCGTTGACCGCGACCATCACCGCGATGCCCGAGCCCAGCGAGTTCTTGGCCTGATCGAGCAACCCGCGCAGTTCCTTGGGGTCGAGCCCCTCGATCACCTGCGCGATGAAGCTCACCCCGGCCAGATCCTCGACCTGAGGCCCGGCCTTGCCCGATCCGCCACCCAGCGCGAGCGCTTTGCGCGCCTCGGCGAGTTCGCGCTCGAGCGCACGGCGTTCATCGACCAGCGTGGCGATCCGCGCCTCGACGTCGTCGGGACCGGTCTTGACCAGCGCCGCGATCGCCTTGAGCCGCTCGTCGCGCGACACCAGCCACTGCCGCGCAGCCTCGCCGGTCAGTGCCTCGATGCGGCGAACCCCGCTCGATACCGCGCTTTCCGATACGATCCGCAGCAAGCCGATGTCGCCCAGCGCACGGACATGGACACCGCCGCACAGTTCGACCGAATAATGCTTGTCGGTTGCCCGGCCCATCGACAGCACGCGGACCTCTTCGCCGTATTTTTCGCCGAACAGCGCCAATGCGCCAGCCTGCACCGCATCGTCGGGGGACATCAGGCGGGTGTTGACGATTTCATTGGCGCGGATTTCAGCGTTCACCTCGGCCTCGACCGCGGCGATCTCGGCATCGGTCAACGCCTTGGGGTGCGAGAAATCGAACCGCAGCCTCTCGGGCGCGACCAGCGATCCCTTCTGGGTGACGTGTCCGCCCAGATGGTTGCGCAATGCCGCGTGCAGCAGGTGGGTCGCGCTGTGGTTGGCGCGCAGCGCATCGCGCCGCTCGCTGTCGATCGCGAGGTGCACGGTGTCGCCGACCGCGATGCTGCCGCTTTCGATTCGCGCTTGATGCGCGTGCAAGCGGCCGAGCGGCTTGGAGGTGTCATCGACGACCGCCTTGAGCCCCGCCAGCGACGTGATCGTCCCGGCATCGCCCATCTGGCCACCGCTTTCGCCATAGAAAGGCGTCTGGTTGACCAGGATCGTGACGCTCTCGCCTTCCGAAGCCGATGCGATTTCGGCGCCGTCACGCAGCAATGCAACGACCTGCGCCTCGCCCTGGTCGGACGTATAGCCAGTGAACTCGGTGCCGCCATGGCGTTCGGCGATATCGTACCAGACATCTGCCGACGCAGCTTCGCCCGAACCCTTCCACGCGGCGCGGGCGGCGGCCTTCTGTGCTGCCATCGCGGTGTCGAAACCGGCGCGGTCGACGCCAAGGCCGCGGCTGCGCAATGCATCCTCGGTGAGATCATAGGGGAAGCCGAAGGTGTCGTAGAGCTTGAAGGCGGTTTCGCCCGCCAGCACCGCGCCTTCGCTGAGGTCAGCGGTCGCTTCGTCGAGCAGCCTGAGGCCCTTGTCGAGCGTCTGGCGGAAACGCGTTTCCTCGCGCTCGAGCGTTTCCTCGATTAGCGGCTGCGCGCGCACCAGTTCGGGGAACGCCTGGCCCATTTCGGTCACCAAGGTCGGAACGAGGCGGTGCATCAGCGGGTCGGCAGCACCCAGAATGTGCGCATGCCGCATCGCGCGGCGCATGATCCGGCGCAGCACATAGCCGCGGCCCTCGTTGGCGGGCAGCACGCCATCGGCGATCAGGAACGAAGTTGCGCGCAGATGGTCAGCAATCACGCGGTGGCTGGCCTGGTTGGCGCCGGTGGTGTGCGTGCCGGTCGCCTGCCCCGATGCCGCGATCAGCGCCTTGAACAGATCGATGTCGTAATTGTCGTGGACGCCCTGCATGACGGCGGCGAGCCGCTCGATACCCATGCCGGTATCTATCGACGGACGCGGCAGGTCGGTACGGCTACCATCGGCATGCTGTTCATACTGCATGAACACCAGGTTCCAAATCTCGATGAAGCGGTCGCCGTCCTCGTCGGGCGATCCCGGAGGTCCGCCTGCGATATGATCGCCGTGATCGAAGAAGATTTCGCTGCACGGGCCGCACGGGCCGGTATCGCCCATCGACCAGAAATTGTCCGAGGTCGCGATGCGGATGATGCGCTCTTCGGGAAGCCCTGCGATCTTGCGCCACAGGTCGAATGCCTCGTCATCGGTGTGATAGACGGTGACCGTCAGCTTGTCTGCGGCCAGGCCCCAGGTCTTGTTGACCAGCGACCAGGCGTGGTGGATCGCCTCTTCCTTGAAATAATCGCCGAACGAAAAGTTGCCGAGCATCTCGAAGAAGGTGTGGTGGCGCGCGGTGTAGCCGACATTGTCGAGGTCGTTGTGCTTGCCGCCGGCGCGGACGCATTTCTGCGACGAGGTCGCGCGCGGATTGGCGCGCTGTTCGAGCCCGGTGAAGACGTTCTTGAACGGCACCATCCCGGCGTTGACGAACATCAACGTCGGATCGTTGTGCGGAACCAAGGGTGCCGAAGGCACGATATCATGGCCGTTGCCCCCGAAATAATCGAGGAAGGAGCGCCTTATGTCGTTTGTCGATGTCATGCCTGCGACATAAGACGAGTTGCTGCGAGATTGAAGCGTTATGTGCGCAAAAATCAAAGGGCAGCGCGGCTGGTTTGCCACGCTGCCCTGTCTTCATTTCCGTGTCACCGCGTTGCACCCGTTCGCCGCATCACCGCAAAGCGAGGCGCGGCGCGGGCGCGACGATTACATGTCGTCGTCGCCGTCGTCATCGGCGTCGGGACCGGTCATCATTTCCTCGGCGACCTTGTCCTTGTGGCCGCGGATCAGGGCCTCGATCTTGTCGGTCATCTCGGGATGTTCCTTGAGGAACGTCTTGGAGTTTTCACGCCCCTGCCCGATCCGAACCGAATCATGGCTGAACCAGCTGCCCGATTTCTCGACGATCCCGGCCTTGACGCCCAGATCGAGGATTTCGCCGATCTTGGAGATGCCCTCGCCATACATGATGTCGAACTCGACCTGCTTGAACGGCGGGGCGACCTTGTTCTTGACGACCTTCACGCGGGTGGCGTTGCCGACGATATCGTCGCGGTCCTTGATCTGGCCGGTGCGGCGAATGTCGAGACGCACCGAGGCGTAGAACTTGAGCGCGTTGCCGCCGGTGGTGGTTTCCGGGTTGCCGTACATCACCCCGATCTTCATGCGCAGCTGGTTGATGAAGATCACCATGCAGCGCGAACGGCTGATCGAGCCGGTCAACTTGCGCAGCGACTGGCTCATCAGCCGCGCCTGCAGGCCGACATGGCTGTCGCCCATCTCGCCCTCGATTTCCGCGCGCGGTACCAGGGCTGCGACCGAATCGACCACCAGCACGTCGATCGCGTTCGAGCGCACCAAGGTATCGACGATCTCGAGCGCCTGCTCGCCGGTGTCGGGCTGCGAGACGATCAGCTCATCGATGTTGACGCCCAGCTTCTTGGCATAGACCGGATCGAGCGCGTGCTCGGCATCGACGAACGCTGCGGTCCCGCCGGTGCGCTGGGCTTCTGCGATCACATGCAGCGCCAGCGTGGTCTTGCCCGAGCTTTCAGGACCGTAAATCTCGATCACGCGGCCGCGCGGCAATCCGCCGACGCCGAGCGCGATATCCAGGCCCAGCGATCCGGTTGAAATCGCCTCGACCTGCATGGTTTCCTTGGAACCCAGCCGCATCGCCGATCCCTTGCCGAAGGCCCGGTCGATCTGTGCCAGCGCTGCATCGAGCGCCTTTTGCCTGTCCATGGATTTTGCCTCTTTTTCGGTCTGGATGAGTTTCAATTGCCCGGCCATCGCCACGCCTCCCTTGCCTAGTTGCTCCCGCCATCGGGTGCAACGACTCAGTGATGTATATGATTTGTTCTC
>NZ_JBKBOG010000026.1:0-15917 GCF_046294995.1 Blastomonas sp. | reverse complement strand
GTCTTGATCGCCTCAGGCGTGTACTTGACCTTGTGGTGATCCTCGAACGCGCTGCGCAGACCCTTGAGGATCTTGATCGTGTCCTCGATGGTCGGCTCGTTGACGTCGATCTTCTGGAACCGGCGCAGCAAGGCGCGGTCCTTTTCGAAGTGGTTGCGGAACTCCTTGTAGGTGGTCGAGCCGATGCAGCGGATCGTGCCACCCGACAAAGCGGGCTTGAGCAGGTTCGATGCATCCATCGCGCCGCCGCTGGTTGCACCAGCGCCGATCACGGTGTGGATCTCGTCGATGAACAGCACCGCATGCGGCATCTTCTCGAGTTCCGAGACGACCTGCTTCAAGCGCTCCTCGAAGTCGCCGCGATAGCGGGTGCCAGCGAGCAGCGCGCCCATGTCGAGCGAATAGATCACCGCCTTTTCGAGCACTTCGGGCACATCGCCCTCGACGATCTTGCGCGCCAGGCCTTCTGCGATCGCGGTCTTACCGACGCCGGGGTCGCCCACATAGAGCGGGTTGTTCTTGGAGCGGCGGCACAGGATCTGGATCGTGCGATCGACCTCGGGTCCGCGGCCGATCAGCGGATCGATCTTGCCCGCCATCGCGCGCGCATTCAGGTTGACGGTGAACTGGTCGAGCGCACTGTCCTTCTTCTGCTTGCCCGCAGTGTCGGGCTTTTCTTCCTGTGGCTCCTCGGCACCGCGCGGGTTGCGCTGCTCGACCGCCTGGCCGCCCTTGCCGATGCCGTGGCTGATATAGCTCACCGCATCGAGGCGGCTCATGTCCTGCTGCTGCAGGAAATAGACCGCATAGCTTTCGCGCTCGGAGAACAATGCGACCAATACATTGGCCCCGGTGACGACATCCTTGCCCGAGGACTGAACGTGCAGGATCGCGCGCTGGACCACGCGCTGGAAGCCCGAGGTCGGCGCCGGATCGGTCTTTTCGGCGACCTTGAGCGAGTCGAGCTCGTTGTCGAGATAATGCGTCACCGCATCGCCCAGCTCGCCCAGATCCACGCCGCAGGCCTGCATCACCTGCGCAGCATCGGCATCGTCGATCAGCGCAAGCAAAAGGTGCTCGAGAGTGGCATATTCATGGCGGCGGTCGGCGGCGTTGTGCAGCGCCTGATGCAGCGTCTTTTCAAGGGATTCGGCAAAGGATGGCATAGCAGCGATACTCCGCGCCGGACGGGAAGCCCGGCCTTTCAATCAATGTGCCCGGGAACAGAGCCGGGCCTCTTTGGTCAAGCGCCTCATTGCCATTGCCCCAAATCCACTCCGGGGCGCTTTTCACCAATCAATATAGGCGAGTGTCTCGCCAAATCCAGCAGGGCGCAAGCCCTAGCTCAAGAATAATACCAGCAAAGACCGTGCCATTTGCAGGCGGGCGCCGATCGCTGGCAGGCTTGAGGGTTTGAAACAACGCGCGGTTCGCTCAAAGCGGCGCGCCGGGTTCAGCCTTTGCGGAACAGCGCCTCGGCGCTGGCGCGGTGGCGGGTGGCAAAGGCCTTGCGCGCTTCGCAGCGCGCGATTTCGGCGCGGCACAGAGCGATCCGCGCGTCGAGCTCGTCCAGCGAATAGGCATCGATATCCTCGCTGCCCAGTTTCTGGGCAGCGTCGGCGCGCAACCGGGCAAGGCTCTCATCGGGTTCCATCGGCACTTATTGTTGACCCAAGGGCGCTTGCTGTCAATATGAGCGCGCGCCGGTCCGCCGGCTGCAAACGCATAAGGGGCAACGGGGGATGTCGGTCTTGACAGCCGTCACGGTAATACCATCGGTCATGCAGGCCATCGATTATGCCGAGCCGGGCGGGCCGGAGGTGCTGGTCGCAGGCGAGGTGCCGGTGCCGGTCCCTGCCCAGGGCGAGGTGCTGATCCGCGTGGCGGCCGCCGGCGTCAACCGCCCCGATGTCATCCAGCGCCAGGGTTTCTACCCGCCCCCGCCGGGTGCGCCGCACATTCCGGGGCTCGAAATTGCCGGTACGATCGTGCAGGTCGGCCCCGATACCGAAGATGCGATGATCGGCCAGCCGGTCTGCGCCTTGGTCGCAGGCGGCGGCTATGCGCAATATTGCGTCGCCCGCGCCGACCATTGCCTGACGGTTCCGTCGGGGATCTCGATGGCCGAGGCCGCCGCGCTTCCCGAAACCCTGTTCACCGTCTGGCACAACCTGTTCCAGCGCGGCTATGCCCGCGATGGCGAGACCGTGCTGGTGCACGGCGGCACCAGCGGCATCGGATCGATGGCGATCATGCTGGGCACATTGTTCGACCTCAAGGTCATCGTCACCTGCGGCAGCGACGACAAATGCGACGCGGCGCTCAAGATCGGCGCGGCGCACGCGATCAACTACAAGACGCACGACTTTGTCGAGGAGGTCAAAAAGCTCACCGGCGGCAAGGGCGTCGAGATCGTGCTCGACATGGTCGGCGGCAGCTATCTGCCGCGCAACATGGCGTGTCTTGCCGATGATGGCCGCAACGTCACCATCGCGGTGCAGGGCGGCATGACCGCGGACATCTCGGTGCTCGAGATCATGCGCCGCCGCCTGACGCTGACCGGATCGACGCTGCGCCCGCGCTCGAATGTCTTCAAGGCGCTGCTCGCCGACGAGATTTCGCGCGAGGTCTGGCCGATGGTCGCGACCGGCGAACTGTCGCCGATCATCCACAGCCGCTATCCCCTGGCCGAGGCGGCAAAGGCGCATGCGCAGATGGAATCGGGCGACCTCGTCGGCAAGATCGTGCTCGAAGTCGGCTGATCGGAAGGTCCTGATTTCGCACATCGGCAGGCGATCTGTCACAAAGCCGTCATCGCTATGCGATTCCAGATGTCACATTAGACGCCCATTGGCGTGGTCCCGAGGGAAAATTTTCCACACGGGAGCATGAACCGCGATGGCACTGGACGATTTCAGCGATCAGATCAGCGCGTTGATCGACGGGCATGGGGACAACAGCTTCGGCAATGTCACGGGCTTCCCCGACGGCCAGCCTTACACCCCCGAACCGCCGCTCGATGCGCGCCGCCGCTATCGCACCATCTGGATCTCGGACGTGCACCTGGGCACCAAGGGCTGCAATGCGGCGATGCTCATCGACTTTCTCGACCATGTCGACAGCGAGACGATGTACCTGGTCGGCGACATCATCGATGGCTGGCGGCTGAAGAAGAAGTTCTACTGGCCGCCATCGCACAACGACATCGTCTGGCGCATCCTCAAGCGCGCCAAGCGCGGCACGCGGATCGTCTATATCCCCGGCAACCATGACGAGATGTTCCGCCAGTTCACCGGGCTCAACTTCGGCGGGGTCGAGATCCGCCGCGCGGCATTCCACGATACCGCCGATGGCCGCCGCCTGATGGTGCTGCACGGCGACGAATTCGACACGATCATGCTTGCCCACCGCTGGCTCGCGTTCGTCGGCGACACGCTCTACACCACGCTGATGGGGATGAACCTGTGGGTCAACTGGGTCCGCCAGCGGCTGGGCCTGTCCTATTGGTCGCTCTCCAAGATGGCCAAGCACAAGGTCAAGAACGCGGTCGAGTTCATCTCGCGGTTCGAGGAGCTGGTGGCCCGCGCCGCCTCCGAGCGCGGCGTCGACGGCGTGGTCTGCGGCCATATCCACACCGCCGATATCCGCGAGATCAACGGTGTCGAATATTACAACGACGGCGACTGGGTGGAGGGCTGCACCGCATTGGTCGAGCATTTCGACGGCCGCATGGAAGTGCTGCACTGGGCCGAGATCATGGCGGAGCGCGAGGCGGCCAAGGCCGAGCAGCAGGCGGTCGGCGCGCTCCAGCCCCAGGCGGCATAAGCATGGCGCGCGCCATCAAAATCGCGATCGTCACCGATGCCTGGGCACCCCAGGTCAACGGCGTGGTGCGAACGCTGACCGCGGTCACCGCGCGGCTGCGCGACCTGGGCCACGATGTGCTGGTGATCTCGCCCGACCAGTACACCTCGATCCCCTGCCCTTCTTATCCCGAGATTCGCCTCGCGCTGGCGACACGGCATGGCGTGGGTGCACGGCTCGACGATTTTGCCCCCGATGCGGTGCATATCGCCACCGAAGGGCCGCTGGGCATCGCCGCGCGCAGGTTCTGCCTGAACCACGGCTATCCCTTCACCACCGCCTATCACACCCAGTTTCCCGATTATCTCGCGCGACGCACCGGGCTGCCCGCTGCCATGTTCTGGCCGTTCATCCGCTGGTTTCATGCGCCCTCGGCCGGGATTCTGGTCTCGACCGAAACCGTGCGGCAGCAATTGCGCGAGCAGGGGCTGGGCCAGGTCGTCCATTGGGGCAGAGGCGTGGACCTGGCCTGTTTCACGCCGGCCGCGCCACATCCTGCGCTCTATGCGGACCTGCCTCGGCCGATCCAGCTCTATGTCGGGCGCGTCGCGGTCGAAAAGAACATCGAGGCGTTTCTTGGCTGCGACCATCCCGGCAGCAAGGTCGTGGTCGGCGACGGCCCTGCGCGCGAGACGCTGGCCCGCGCCTATCCGGGTGCGCATTTCGTCGGCGCGCAATCGGGCGAAGCGCTGGCGGGCTTTTATGCCGGCGCCGACGTTTTCGTGTTCCCCAGCCGCACCGATACCTTCGGGCTGGTGATGATCGAGGCATTGGCCTGCGGCACGCCGGTTGCCGCCTATCCGGTGTCCGGCCCGCTCGACGTGCTGACGCCGCAGGCAGGCGTGATGGACGCAGACCTGGCGCAGGCGGTTGCAGGCGCGCTGCAGCTCGATCGCGCCGCCTGCTCGGCTGCAGGGCGCGGCTTCACCTGGGAGGCGAGCACCCGCCAGTTCCTCAATGCGCTGGTCCCGATCAGCGGGCCTGTCGCGCTCGCGGCCTGACGGCGGCACGCGACGCTGCCAGATTGGCATTGGCAGCCGGACCGTTTTGACATAGCATTGCTTCGGGTCGCCCTATTGGTTTGTTGATGAACAGGGGGCGAAGATGAACGTTACGCGTTTTTTCCAGGTTACATTGCCATGTACGCTGATGCTGGGCGCGGTCGTGCTGGCCGGGCACCAGGCGCTCGAGGCGGCCGATCACTTCGATCCGCCGGCGCGCACAGGGTCTGACACCAACACCGTCGGGTTCGATATCGCGGCGGATATCGCCGACCTTTACGCCTTTCACGATACCAGCAACGTCTATCTTGCGATCGGCTTTGGCGGCCCGTCGGCAACCAACCTGCCGGGATTCTACGATCCCGACGTGCTGTACACGATCAACGTATCGAACACCGGCACGCGCACCGACATCGAATTTCCGATCGAGATCCGCTTCGGACGCGATGGCGTCAATCCGGGGATCGAAGTGCGCAATCTGCCGGGCGAAAGCCTGCTGCGCGGCCCTGTCGAGCGCAACCTGACGACCAGCAACGGCATCACCGTGCGTGCCGGGGTGTTCGACGACCCGTTCAACTTCGATCCGCAGGGGCTGCGCGATTCGCGCGCCACCGGCAATCTGTCGTTCAACAGCGCGCGCAACCGCTTTGCGGGTCTCAACACGACCTTCGTCATCATAGGAATTCCGCGCGGATTGATCGATCGGGGACAGCCGCTGGATATCTGGACATCCTCGGCACGGATCAGGAGCTGATGGCCATGACCAGAACCCCTGCATCGCTCACCCCTGCATCGCTCACGCTGGCCAGCGTGTTGGTCCTGTCGGTGCTGCTCGCAGGTTGCGGCAGCAATGAACCGACCACCAACCCTATCGTGGTGCCCCCCGTGGCGGTAGCCCCGACACCCACGCCCACGCCGACACCAACCCCGATTCCGACGAGCTTCGACGTCGGACCATGCCTCAACCAGACCGTGGTCCCCGGCCGCACCGTGGCCAATCTCGTGGTGCCCGATGTGCTGCAGCTCGATCTCAACCAGCCCGCCGGCTTCCCCAATGGCCGCCGTTACCTCGACCCGGTGGTCGATGTGACGCTCGCGGTGATCTTCCTCGATCTGGCGCGTCACCCGGCAACGACGTTCGCCAACCTTCCGGTCAATCCCAACGCGGTCGATCAACCGTTGCCCAACACGTTCCCGTTCCTCGCCCCGCCGCTCGGTTCGCCGCCCACGTCGGGCGGTGCGGGCACCAACTTCACCTTCCGCAGCGACCTGCCATCGGCCTACACGAGGGTCGACCGCGCAGGCATGCCGGCGGTGTCGACCGCGCTGATCTCGGGCAACCCGAACAAGAACAGCTATAACGACGACACCCCGACGATCGATGCGACCGGCAAATGGGTTCCCGAGCTGTCGGGCACGCTGACCATCCTGACCAATGCGCTGGCCGACGACCTCACCCGGCTGGGGCTGAGCGTGTGCGCAAGGCCGCTCAACTGAGATGACCGCATCGCGCATGACCACATCGCGAACGAACGGGTCGGCGATCGTCCCGGCCCTGCTGGCCATGAAATGGTGGATCATCGCGGCAGTGGTGATCGGTGCGCTATGGTTCACCGCGCGCATCGGCAGCGACGAGGCGGCGCCTGCGGCCTATGACTGGGGCAATTCGCCGTTCTCGGGCAGCGGCCCGCCGCGCACCTATGCCGAGGCGATCAGGCGCTCGGACCTGGCGATCGCCAACGCGCGCGCGGCGGCCCTGGCGGCCCCCGACCAGTGGCTGATGCACGAGATCCACGCGAGCGAGCAGCTGGCGCGCGCGCAGCTGTCGGGATCGTACGATGATTACGCGGCAGCCCAGCAGGCGCTCGACTCCGCCTTCAAGGTCGCGGTACAGGGCAGCGGACCGCACCTGATGCAGGCCTCGCTCGATTTCGGTATGCACCGCCTCGCGCGGGCGCAGGCGCAGCTCGAGGCGATCGATGGCTATGCGGTGCCGCCCGATCCGGGCGACCGCGCCGAGATCGCCGCGATGCGCGGCGACATCGCATTCTACCGCGGCGATTATGCCGCAGCTCTGGCGGGATATGACGCGGCGGACGCTCTGGTGCCCGGTTCGGCAAGCTTTCGCCGCGCGATCTTCGCTGCGCGCATCGGCGATGTCGACCAGGCCGATGCCTATCTGGCCGAGGCCGAACGCGCCTATCGCTCGCCGACCCGGCAGACGCGCGCGTATATGGAACTCCAGCGCGGCATCCTCGATCTCGACCGGGGCCGCCTCACGGACGCGATGGCGCATTTCCGCAAGGCGGACAGCCTGTTCCCCGGGCGCTGGCTGATCGAGGAGCATATTGCCGAAGTGCTCAACCTCCAGGGCAACACCGCGCAGGCCGAGGCGCTGTACCGCGACATCGTGCGCCGCACCGGCCATCCCGAATTCATCGACGCACTGGCGGGAATCGCCGAGGCGCGCGGCGACACGGCACAGGCGAAGCGGCTCTATGCCCGGTCCTGGACGATCTGGTCGAAACGGCTCGAGCAGTTCCCCGAAGCGACCTACGGGCATGGAATAGACCATTGCGTCGCCAAGCAGGACTGGCCGCGTGCGCTGCGCTTGGCGGAACGCAACCACGCAGCGCGCCCTTATGGCGAGGCCAAGATCGCGCTCGCCCGCGCGCTGCTCGGCAACGGGCGCTCCGCGCAGGCACAAGCGATGATCGAACAGGTGCTCGCCTCGCGCTGGCGCACCCCCGATCTGCACGCCGCCGCGGCCGACATCTATCAGGCCAGCGGCATGACCGAAAAGGCCGCCGAACACCGCCGCCTCGCCCGCGCGATGAACCCGCTGTCGTGATGCGGGCGGCTGCATGCTGACGCCTCTGGCTGGCGAAGTCCCACGAACATGTGCTTTGGAGAGACAAGATGCGTGATCGGGTGAAGACCAAGCTGAATACGATTTCCGCCGCAATGCTGGCTATCATCGGCGGCGTGGCTGCGACCGGGACAGGTTATGCGTGGACGCTTGCCGATGCTCCCGATCAGCCTGAAAGCCATGTCTATGCGACCACGCTCGAATCCGGAGCCAAGCCGATGCTGACCTTGTCGAAGTTCGGACCGGACATGACGGGAACCTACAGCGAAACGCAGGACGACGGCTTTTTCGACGAAATCTATCGGTCGGGGGGCGGCACGCTCACACAAGGGCGGCTGGTAGGTACATTCAGCGGCGATGTTTTCACCGGATACTGGTTCGAGCGGCAGGGACGAACCTATGTCCAGCGCGAATGCGACCCTGCGCATGAAGGCGAGCGCATATTCGGCCGCGTGACCTTGCGTTTCTCGGCAGACCGCAAGAGCTTTACCGGATTGCACAGCACCTGTGACACGGCACCTGAGGATGCGTATTTTGCCAGCTGGAAGGGCACGCTGACACGCACCACGCCCTGACCGAAGCAAGGGCGGATAAGTTGGCCGGATACCGGTTTTCGCACCGATGATGCCGGGTGGCCCGCCCGTCGGTCCGGGTGGTCAAGTCAATACCCTTGCCCGCAGTCTCACTTTGCCTTATGCCTGTGCCGTTATTCGGCCACCCCGCAAGGGGTGGCCATATTTTTTGGAGAAACGCGCATGTCTGCCAACCCCCAGCCGCTGATGCCGCACGCCACCGCATCCTGGATGGTCGACAACACCGGCCTCAGCTTCGAACAGATCGCCGATTTCTGCGGCCTGCACATCTTGGAAGTCCAGGCGATGGCCGATGATCTGGCAAGCTCCAAGTACACCGGTCGCGATCCGGTGCGTGCGGGCGAACTGCTGCTCAGCGAAATCGAAAAGGGCCAGGCCGATCCCGAGTATCGCCTCAAGATCCAGGTCGGCCCGGCGCAGGTCCGCCGCACCAAGGGCCCGCGCTACACGCCGGTCTCCAAGCGCCAGGACAAGCCCGATGGCATCGCCTGGATCCTGCGCAACCACCCCGAGATTTCGGACGCGCAGGTCGGCAAGCTGATCGGCACCACCCGCAACACCATCGCCGCGATCCGCGATCGCAGCCACTGGAACATCTCGAACATCCAGCCCAAGGACCCGGTAACACTGGGCCTGTGCTCGCAGCGCGAGCTCGATGCGATCGTCGCCAAGGCCGCCAAGAAGGCCGGCATCGTCGAGGAAGTGCGCACCGACACCCGTCTGGGCGGCGACCGCGAGGCGCTGATCGAGGAACTGCGCGCCGAACGCACCGCGGCCAACAAGGCCGCCGAAGATGCCGCGCGTGAAGCGGAGATCGAATCGGCTCTGCTGGGCGGCAGCGAGGACGAGCCTGCGGGCGACCCGGCCTGATGGCAGATCACAGCCCGGACGCGCTGGCGACACGCGCCGGGCCGCCAGCCTATGATGCATCGCTGGCCGATCATGGGCTGGAAGCCAAGGAATTCAGGGGGCTGACCTATCCGCTGGGCGACCATGCGCCGGCCTATGGCGCGTATTTCGCGATTGCGCCGGGGTTGGGCTGGACCCGCCTGCCCGTCCCCGGCGCGCTGGATCACATCAATATCTGGCTGCTCGACGATGCCGACGAAGACGGCGAAGGCGTCGCGATCGTCGATACCGGGCTGTACATGCCCGAATCGACCGACGCCTGGAAAAAGCTGTTTGCTAACGGGCTGGACGGCCGCCGGATCACGCGCGTGCTGGTCACCCATTTCCACCCCGACCATGTCGGCGCTGCCGGTTGGCTGTGCCGCCGTTTTGGCGTGCGGTTGTGGATGAACCGCACCGAATGGCTGATGGCGCGGATGCTGACGTCGGACGTCCGCGCCGAGCCACCTGTCGAAGCGCTCGACCAGATGCGCATGGCGGGCTGGGACGATGCACGGGTCGAACAGATGCGGCTCAAGGGCTGGGGCAATTTCGCACGGATGGTATCGGACGTGCCGATCACCCACACCCGGCTCGACGACGGCGCGAATGTCGCCATCGGCGCGCGCAACTGGACGGTGATGACCGGAGGCGGGCACACCCCCGAGCACGCCTGTCTCGTCGATCGCGAAGGCCAGGTGGTGATCGCCGGCGACCAGATATTGCCGCGGATCACCTCCAACGTATCGGTGATGACCAGCGAACCTTATGCCGACCCCTTGCGCGAATGGCTCGACAGCATCGCCAAATTCCGTGCCGCGCTGACCGGGGATGAACTGATCCTGCCCGCGCACGGCTTTCCGTTTACCGGCGTCCACGCCCGGCTCGATGCGCTGCGCGACGGCCATCTCGACCGGCTGAACGTCCTCGAGGCGGCTCTGAAGCAGCGCGAACTGCGCGCGGTCGATACCTTCGGCATCCTGTTTGCGCGCGAGGTCGATGACAGCGTCTATGGCATCGCCACCGGCGAGGCGCTGGCGCATCTGCGCTATCTGGAATGCGCCGGCCGCGCGACCTGCACGGTGCGCGATGGCGTGGGCTGGTATTCAGCCTGAGCGGTAGCCGCTTTCGGCCTCGGCCATATAATCGCGGGTGATCGGCAGCGCGTGGCGGTTGCGCGCGAACTGCACCTGATAGTTGCACATCCCGCCATGCTCGAACGCGGCGGTCGCGCCTGCCAGATAGAAGGTCCACATCCTAAAGAAGCGCGCATCGTACAGCGCCTCGATCTCGGCCTGCTTGGCGACCGTGCGCCGATACCACTGCCGCAGCGTGTGCGCATAATGCAGCCGCAGCGTCTCGACATCGGCGGCGATCAGCCGCGATCGCTCGCTTGCGCGCACGATTTCGCTCAGCGCCGGAATATAGCCGCCCGGGAAGATGTATTTGGTGGTGAAGGCATCGGTGCTGCCCGGCACGCCCATGCGCCCGATGGTGTGCAGCAGCATCACCCCGTCTTCGGCGAGCAGGCCGCGGCAATGGCGGAAGAACGTCTCGAACTGCGGCCTGCCGACATGCTCGAACATGCCCACCGATACGATCCGGTCGAACTGCCCGGTCAGCGACCGATAATCGATCAGCTCGAACCTGACCCGGTCGGCAACGCCTGCTGCTGCGGCGCGCGCGCGCGCGACCTTCAACTGCTCCTGCGACAACGTGATGCCCAGCACATCGACATCGGCGACGCGGTTGAGATACAGCGCCATGCCGCCCCAGCCGCAGCCGATATCGAGTACCCGCTGGCCCGGACGCAATGCGAGCTTGGCGGCGATATGCGCCTTCTTGTCGGCCTGTGCCTGTTCCAGCGTGTTCGCCGGATCGGTAAAGTACGCACAGCTGTATTGCTTGTCGGCATCGAGAAACAGATCGTACAATCGGTCATCGAGGTCATAATGGTGCGCGACGTTGCGCCGCGATCGGCTCGAGGTGTTGAACTCGCCCAGCCGCCCGCCGATCGCCTTGGCTGCGCGGCGCAAAGGACCCCGGGGCTTGAGATCGCCGCCCTTGTCCCACGGCGCGTTGGCGCGAATCAGGGAGATCAGATCCATGACATCGCCGCGCTCGATGATCAGCCGGCCATCCATGAAGGCTTCGCCCGCCCCCAGCCGTGGACGCAGCGCAATGAACCGCGCGACATCGCCATCGGCAAGCCGCACCGCGATATCGGGAAAGCCGGGAGTGGGGGTGCCGAAGGTGCGGGTATCACCCTTGTGATCGGTCAGCTGCAGCGTGCCCTGTCGCACGAGCCGCCTGAGAAATGTATCGAGCAAAGCCATGACGCGGATAAATATGGATCAATTCGCGGTCAGATTCCAGCGTACCATTCATAGCCCGCCGCATCTTCCCAATAGCCGCCGCCACCACCATAGCTCAGCCGGTAGTCGGCCACCGCCTCGATCCGGCGGATATATTTGGCGTGCTTGTACCCCAGCTGCCGCTCCACCCGCAGCCGCAGCGGGGCGCCATTGCCGATCGGCAGCAGCTCGTCGTTAAGCGCCCAGGCGATCATCGTCTGCGCATGGCGCGCGTCGACTAGATCGATGCTTTCGTAATATGGCCCGGCACGCAGGCTGTCGGCGCAATGGAACACGAGGTAGCGCGCCGAATCGCGCAGCTTCACCGCATCGAGCAGCGCAGCAAGGTTGACCCCGGTCCATTTGCCGATCGCGCTCCAGCCTTCGACGCAATCGTGCCGGGTGATCTGGGTCTGGCGTGGCATGCTGCGGATCTGGCCTAGGGCAAACCGCGTCGGCCGCTCGACCAGCCCGTCAATGCTGAGCGTCCAGTCGGAAAATCCGGTCGCCGCCTGCCGCAGATAATCGGCATCACTTGGCGCGCGCGTGCCATTGGCCGGGACCGAGCGGCTGATATCGCGGGGGCTGTATTCGCGGGCGAGACCGTCCTGGCCCAGCAGGCCGCGCTGCAATGCCATGTTGCCGGTCTCGGCGAGACGCAAGGTGTCGCGCCAACCCTGGTTGGCGGTGAGCGCGTCGCAGCCGGTGAGCAATCCGCCAGCTGCCAGCGAAAGCGAGCCGACCAGCGCGCGGCGGGTGAGAATTGTTGCGGGCGGTTTCGCGTTCATCGCCGATGACCGATCGTCATGCCGCGCAGCAGCGTCAGCGGTTTGTGGATCAGCACCAGCGCGACATGGACCAGAAGGAAACCCACGAGCGCAAAGGCGATGATGAAATGCACCGAGCGCGCAGACTGGCGTCCGCCGAACATCATGCTGGGCCAGTGCAGCGCGGCATCGGTGCCCGGCGACATCGCCAGCCCCGTGACGATCATCAGCGGCAGCGCGATGAAGATCACCGCGATATAGCTGAGTTTTTGCAGCGGGTTGTACGCTTCGCCGGGCGCGGTGTGGAATTTGAGCCGGACGTGATCGACGATCGTGGTCCAGAGCGTGCGCGGGTGCCATTCGTGCGCACGCATCGCGATCATCGATCGGATATGGCCGTTGAACAGGCTGACCAACATGAACGCCAGCAGACCGAATGCAAAGATCCAGGCGAAGAAGAAGTGCCAGTGCCGCGCATCGGCGAGGCTGTAGTCGCTCGGGATCGTCGCCCAGCCGGGGAATGCACGGTTGCGCATGGTGCCATCGGAGCCGGTGTAACGACCGAGCACCCCGGTCGTGTCCAACCGGGCGCCGCCAATATCCAGATAGCCGCGCTGCGCCTGCTGACCGATCGCCAGCCACGCCGGCTCGTCGCGGTTGCCATATTCGCCCCAGTACAGCCGGGGGTGCGCGTTGAAGATCATCAGGCCAGACATGAACAGCGTGACCAGCGCCACCAGATTGACCCAGTGCCAGATGCGGGTGGTCGTCGCATGGTGATGGCCCACGGGTGCAGCATCGACCGCTATCCCGGGTTGCGCGACATCGGTGTGGCGAGTGTCCATTGCAGCGATCATATGCCAGGTTCGCTGCGCATTCCAGCAGCGTTACAGTCTGGCGCACGCTAACGCACAAAATCCCCGGAAGCGAGGCTTGCGGGGATCGGCCGAGCCGAAAAGGGCTCGCAATCAGGTTTTGTGGAGGGATTCGGGCTTGTGCGCGGCCTTGCTGCCGGTCTTGTCGCTCTTCACGATGAACTGCGGGTCGTCCTTCGATGCGGCGACCTTGTGGTTCTTGATGTGGGTGGGGCTGGTCTGCTTTTTCTCGACGACGCCCTGGGTCTTGCCCTGGCTCGTCTGCCACTCGACGTGGTCACCCTTGTGCAGGTCTTTTGCCATCATGCTCTCCTGTTTTGGCAGAAAGCGCGGAGCATGCCGGATGGTTCGTAAGCGCTGTGCTCAGCCCACGTCGACCCAGGGCATGAGGTCGCCGACACGGTTTGCGGGATGACCATCGGCAAGCTTGGTGAGCGTTTCGGTCAGCCAGGTGTGCGGGTTGATGCCGGCGATCTTGCAGTTCTCGATCAGCGTGGCGATGACCGCCCAGTTGTCGCCGCCCTCGTCAGAGCCAGCGAACAGGGCATTTTTGCGGTTGAGGGCCAGAGGTCTGATCGACCGCTCAACGGTGTTGGTATCGAGCTCGACGCGGCCATCGTCGAGAAAGACGCTGAGCCCGTCCCAGCGGCTGAGCGCGTAGCGTATCGCATCGGCCAGCTTGCTCTTGGCGCTGACCTGGCGGAGCCGGGCTTCCAGATAGTGGTGCAGATCATCGACGATGACACGGGCGTGCTCGTTGCGGGCGACGCGGCGATGGTCGGCACTGGTGCCGCGGATCTCACTCTCGACGGCATAGAGACCGGCGATCCGCTGTAGCACCTCGGTGGCAACCGGCGACTTGTCGGCCAGATCGAAGAACTTGCGCCGGACGTGTGACCAACAGAACGCGAGTCTGATCTGTTGCTGCCGCTTGGCGAGCGCGGTGTATCCGCCATAGCCGTCGACTTGCAGGATGCCTGCAAAGTCCCCCAGATGCGCTTCGGCGCGCTCGCTCTTGCGGTCGGCCGCATAGACATAGGCCATCATCGGCGGATCGATACCGCCCCATGGGCGGTCATCGCGGGCATAGGCCCATAGCTGGCCGGTCTTGGTCCGCCCTCGGCCCGGATCGAGCACCGGTGCTGTCGTCTCGTCGGCGAACAGCCGTTCGGATCGTCGCAGTCGGTCCAGAATATGGTCACGCAAGGGGCGAAGATACCATGCGGACCGCCCGACCCAGTCTGCAAGGGTCGATCGATCCAACTGGATGCCCTGACGGGCATAGATCTGCGCCTGCCGGTAAAGCGGCAAGTGATCGGCATACTTGGCAACCAGCACCTGGGCGATCAGGGCTTCGGTAGGGATGCCGCCTTCGACAATACGAGCCGGTGCCGGGGCCTGGACGACCGCGCTCTCGCATGAGCGGCATCCATAGCGAGGCCGGCGGGTGACCCGGACCCGAAACGTGGTCGGCACGACATCAAGCCGTTCGGCAACATCCTCGCCGATCTGGTGCAGCCCGCCGCCGCAGCACGGGCAGGTCTTATCATCGATATCGACAACCTGCTCGATCCGCTCGAGGTGCGCAGGCAGCGAGCCGCGGTTGGTCTTGCGGGGACGATCGCCCTTGGGCTGAACCGTTCCAGCCTCACGCGCCGCGCGGGCTGCGCCAAGTGCCGTCTCAACATCTTCGAGGCCCAGCTGGAGCTGGTCGGGATCGAGCTGTTCGGACTTGCGGCCGAAACGGTGGCGCATAAACGCATCGATGATCGACTGCAGCCGCTCAATCTCTGCGTCAGCTTCGCCCTTGGCAACCGTCACGTCAGCAAGCTTGCGGGACTGCTCGAGCGCCAGCGCACGTAGCGCTTCGATGTCTTCTGGCAGGTCCGCTTCCATCAGCATGACGGCAGTGAATCAGCAGACGAAAGCCCCGTCAACCGGCAATCTGCGGCGCTATCGGGCGGCGTCCGCCATGCACCCGGCGCCAGTCGAGACCCTCCAGCAAAGCGCCAAGCTGGGCTGCCGTAACGCGCATCACACCGTCCTGGATACCAGGCCACTTGAAGCCTCCGGACTCCAGTCTTTTGGCCATCAGGCACAGGCCTGTTCCATCCCACCAAACCAGCTTGATCCGGTCCGCGCGCTTCGCCCGGAAGACATAGATCACCCCGGAATACGGATCGCCGCCATACTCGGCGCTGACGAGTGCAGCCAGCGCGTCGGGGCCTTTGCGAAAATCCACGGGCCGCGTTGCCACCATCACCCGCGTGCCAGGGCCAGGGCCGATCACGCACGCGTCCTGAGCGCGTCAATGACCGCTGCGATGACGCCAGCATCGGCACCGCGAGCTATCTTTACAGCGACGCCATCAATCTCAAGCTCGACCACGGCAGATGCAGCGCGGCGTCGGCGGCGTGGGCTGTGGCGTGAAGGCCCAGCCTCTGGAACAGGGTCAGGCGTGATCACCGCTGGCACAAAAGCGGCACCTTCTGTCTCCAATGCGGAAACGTCCAGTCCCTGTTCCTTGAACTGCCTGATCAGCTCCTTGCGCCAGCCATAAATCTGCGACGGATCCAGTGCATGGCGCCGAGCGACAGCGCTGACCGGCTCCCCTCCAGGCCAGCACTCCGCGACAATCGATGCCTTCACCTCAGGCGGCCAATCCCTGCGCCTGCCAGCGCCGGTGAACACCTCAAACCGCTGAGC
>NZ_JBKBOG010000025.1:0-27378 GCF_046294995.1 Blastomonas sp. | reverse complement strand
GTATCCGCCGTCAGGTCCAGCTTGGCGCGCGTGCCGCCATCCTGCTCACCGAAAACGAGCAGAACCTGCTGCGCCGCCAGTCCTTGCTGGTGGCCGCAGAGCGCGATCTTGCCAACGCCGCCCAGCGGTTGTCGCTGTTCTGGCGTGACGGCGACGGCAGGCCGCTTGTCGCGACCCCGGCAGACCTGCCGGCGAACCTGCCGATGATCCCTGCGGCGCGGGCGACCGATCCGGCGGCCATTCTGGCGCGCCGCCCCGATATCAGACTGATCGAGCAACGGCTGGAGCAGGGCGAAACCCGGCTCGAGCTGGAGCGGAACCGCCTGCTGCCGTCGCTCAGACTGTTCGCCGAGGCAGGCAAGGACTTTGGCGAGCAGGGCCTGGGTGGGCGATCGCGCGATCCGTTCGAGACTATCGTCGGCTTCACGTTCTCGATGCCGCTGCAGAACCGAACGGCCAGGGGCCAGGTCGAAGCTGCAGAGGCGAGCATCACCGCGCTGGAATGGCGGCGGCGCCAGAGCGAAGAGCAGATCATCACCGAGATCGAACAGCTGTCCACCAACCTCACCGCCGCCGAGCGGCTTGCCGTATTGGCCCGCGACGAGGAGGTTCAGGCAGAAAGGCTGGCGGCCGGCGAGCGCAGGCTGTTCCAGGCAGGCGCCAGCGACTTCTTCCTCGTCAACCTGCGCGAAGACGCGGCGGCCAATGCCGCGATCCGCAGGCTGGATGCCGAATTTCGCCTCGCACAGGCGCGCGCCGATCTTGTGGCGGTCGCAGCCGATCTCGACGCGCTGCAGCTGGGCGACGCGTTCGCCGATGGGATTCAGCCCTAGCCGGAAGTGTTGCGATGGCAGTCTTTGGGTGATGGGGCGGGGCTGGTGATCTCGCGCGATAGTCGGGTGACGCACCGGAGGCTCAAGCTGCGACCTCGGCAAACCGGTGCGCCACCCTGTCCGCAGCCTTGGGGTGTCCGTTCAAGCTGCGGAATCAGGCGAGCAGATGTGGGCGGGAGCGGTTCGGGGAGGACCGTTCCATCCGCTCGGGATGATGTAAGTATGGCACAAAGTATCATTGTTACCATTTGAAAGACCGACCCCTCCCCGATAGTAAACGTCTATCGTCTCGAAGGAACCGCCCATGCCCAGCCTGCGCCAGTTGCAGTATCTCGTTGCCCTGGACGATCACCGCCATTTCGGCAGGGCGGCGTTCGCGGTGCACGTCTCGCAGCCAACGCTCAGCCAGCAGCTGCGCACCCTTGAGGCGAGGCTGGAGGCATCCTTGATCGACCGCAGCGGACCAGACGTGCAGCTGACCCCGCTGGGGCGCGACATCGCGTCGCGCGCGCGGGACATTCTGGTGCAGGTGCGCGATCTGTCCGATCTCGCCCGGCGTGCCGGCAAGGGCATCGGCGGCACGCTGCGGTTCGGGATCACGCCGACGCTTGGCCCCTATCTGATGCCCGCGATCGTTGCTGGACTGCACCGCCAGCAGCCCGATCTGCGCCTGCACATCCGCGAAGGCATTCCCGACGATCAGGTGCGCGAGGTGATGCGCGGCGCGCTCGACATGATGCTCGCCCCGATGCCGATCGATGCCAGCGGAATCGTCATCGAACCGCTGTTCAGCGAGCGCCTTTTCGTCATTGCGCCGCCGGACCACCCGCTTGCCGGGCAGAAGAATATCCCCCCGGGCGCGCTCAAGGGCGCCGGGTTCCTGACGTTGGACCGGCGGCACCATTATCACCGGCAGACGCGCGATATCTGCGATCGGCTCGGCGCGCACATTCTGCACGATTACGAAGGGACCAGTCTGGACAGCATACGCCAGATGGTGGGGTCAGGCATCGGGCTTGCGCTGCTGCCGGAACGCTACATGTCGAGCGAGACCCACAGCGCAGAGGTTGTCGCGACGCTCGACATCGCAGGCTGGAACGCGCGCCGTTCGATCGCCGCGATCTGGCGCACCGGGGCTGCCTTTGGCGATGGCTTTCGCGCGATCGCCGATTTCATCCGCGACTATGTCGGCGATGACGCCAGCTGACCAGCGGGCTGGCCCATTTCGCCACTTGTCAGCCGGAATGGCGGCTGCGGCTCGCCAACGACGTCTGGGCTGCCTCGATCTTTCCCACCTGCCACATCAGGTTGTAGATCAAGGTCCGTGCATCCTCGGCCAGCATCTCGCACGATTGCCGGTCAAAGGCCGCGCGGTTGCCGCGCATGGCCGCCCGCAGCATCGCCACGAACATCGTCTCATCGGGCGACAGCCGCCCGCAGCACGGACGCGAGACGCAAAACGGCTCGGGCCAGGCCTGCCCTATCGCCTCGAGGATGAGCGAGAGCTGGTTCGACAGCAGCGCGCTGCCGAGCCGCTCGGCGACATGTGGAGCCGGGTCAGCACCAGATTTGTGCGCAAAAATCGCTATCCGCGTCGCGACCACCAACCGCGCTTCGAAAAGGGTTGCCGACCCGAGATCAGCAGGCTGGTTGAGCATGTCGCGCCACCAATAGGTCATGGTCGGCATTCCTCCATATCACCGGCACCACCCGATCGCGCTGCCTGCCAGACAATTATTGCGAATAGATCGCATTAGCAAGTGAAATGCGCAAAATGCATTTTTTCGTCGCACAGGCATTGAACTGCCGGGTCATCTCCCCTAGATTGAAGGTGTCGGGATGCTTCCCCCCCTTTCGCGTCCCGACAGGTGCACTTGTGCACCTCCTCCCTGAACCTTGGCCGCCTCGTGATCCGTCACGAGGCGGTTTTTTCTTGGGAGTGCCGCGCGCGGGGAGCGACGGGGCTATTCGGCGGCGATGGCGACGTCGGCCGAATCGCGCAGCATATCGTCTGCCAATGTCCGTACCAGATGGCATACGGCGTCGCGGGTGTGTTCCATACCCTCCCCCGGCTGGCTGAGCGCATCGTCGAGGTACAGGCTGCGGTCGACTTCGATCTGCAAGGCGTGCACATCGCGCGTCGGTCGGCCATGGCGCTCGAGCACATAGCCGCCGGCATAAGGATGGTTGAGCGCCACCTCGAAGCCGCGCTGGGTCAGCGTGCGCACCGCCAGATCGCACAGGCTTGCACCCGCAGAGCGGCCATAGCGGTCCCCCACCACGATCCGTGCAACCGGTGCGGAGCCTTCAGGCTTGAGCGGCGGCATCGAATGCAGATCGACCAGCAACGCGCAGCCAAACCGTGCCCGCAGTGCGGCCAGCGCGTCGGCCAGCGCCTGATGATAGGGATCGTGCATCTGGCTGACCCGCAGCGCGATCGACTCGCGGGTCCAGGGACGGCGCCACAGCTCGCCATGATCGGCAAGACGCCGCGGGACAAGACCCAGACCGCCGCGCACCTTGGCGCTTGGCTGGGCAAAGGCAGTGCGCGGGGCATTGCTCACCATGTGCGGATCGATTTCACTGGGCGCCCGGTTGAGGTCGACCCAGGCCCGCGCGGCGTGGGCTATCAAGGTGGCGCATCCCGATGCTGCGATGCCACTGGCCAGCAGATCGACATGGCGATCTTCCAGCCGTTCGAGCACGTGCGGCGCGACCCGCGCATTGAAGACGGTTTCGTCGGGATAATCTCGTCCGGCATGGGGGACCGCGACCAGCACCGGCAGACGCGCTTCTGCCAGACCCTGCAGGCTGAACAGGCGGCTCCGAAGCGCTTTGTCGGCGGATGGAATGTCCATGGACACCAGCCATGCGGCAAACCGGCCCGGCTGTCAAAGCCGGTGAACGCGCAGCCATGGGGAGGTCCAAAGGTGTCCGGCCCGTGCCGCGGGGCTGTCCAACATCGGGGCATTGCGCGAAATGGTCTATGGGATGCTGGAAAATCTTAACCGCATCCGTCATAAGAAGGTGCGCACACCGGGCAGAGGATTGAGGCGATGTTACGCATATTGCTGGCAGAAGATGATGCGGCGATGCGCGCCTACCTTCAACGCGCGCTCGAAAAGGCGGATTATTCCGTCGTGGCGGTGGATCGCGGCACTGCGGCGCTGCCGCTGCTGCAGGCCGACCATTTCGATCTGCTGCTGACCGATATCGTCATGCCCGAAATGGACGGGATCGAACTTGCCCAGCATTGCGGCAGGCTCTCTCCCGCCACCAAGGTGATGTTCATCACCGGGTTTGCTGCGGTCACGCTCAAGGCCGAGCAGGCCGCGCCCAGCGCCCGCGTGCTCTCGAAGCCGTTTCATCTCAAGGATCTGGTGCTCGAGGTCGACCGCGTTTTCGCCCGCGGCACGTTCGCGCAGAGCCTTTGACAGCACTTCGGCAGTTTTTGGTTCATTTACCGCTTGCGCAGCGCGCGACCTCTTTGTAATGGACCGCCCTTGCCTGCGCCTTGGTGCGGGCAGGTACCACCGGTGGGGCGTATAGCTCAGTGGTAGAGCACTGTGTTGACATCGCAGGGGTCGCAAGTTCAATCCTTGCTACGCCCACCATTAAAAAACCCGCTGAACCATCAGGTTCGCGGGTTTTTTTGCGTCCAGAGCGGTTGGTGGAAACACCAGGCATGATCCATCGCTCGCTTCGCAAGGGCGATTGGCTGCTTCTGCGGCGCAAACATGTTATGGCGGCGGCAATGATCCCCGCTTCTGCCCCTCAGATCACCGATGCCGTGCGGCGCAACATGGCGCTGCTGATTCAGCTGCGCTGGCTGGCGGTGGGCGGGCAGCTGCTGACCATCCTGGTCGTGCACGGCGCGATGGAAATCCCACTGCCGCTCGCCCCCTTGCTCGCTGCGATCGGCCTGCTGGTCGTCATCAACCTCGTGACGCAATTCATCCTGCAGCGGCGAGTCGCCGGGCTGGAATACGCGCTATTCGCCGCCTTGCTGTTCGATATCGCCGCGCTCACCTGGCAACTGCATTTCACCGGCGGGCTCGCCAATCCGTTTGCGGCATTGTTCCTGCTGCAGGTGGTGATCGGCGCGATGCTGCTGCGGCCGTCGGCGTCGTGGACGATGGTGGCGGCGACGCTGCTCGCACTGGCGATTCTTGCGGCTGATTCGGTGCCGCTCGACCTGCCACCCGATCTTCAGGACGACGAGTTCAGCCTGTATCTGCAGGGCAGCTTTGTGTGCTTCGGGCTGATCGCGGTGCTGCTCGTCGCCTTCGTCACCCGCATCGCCCGGAACCTGCGCGACCGCGATGCCGCGCTTGCCGCGATCCGCCAGCGCGCGGCAGAGGAGGACCATATCGTGCGCATGGGCCTGCTCGCCTCGGGCGCGGCGCACGAACTGGGCACTCCGCTCGCAACGCTTTCGGTGCTGGTCAACGACCTGCGCGCGATGCCCGAACTCAAGGTGGTGAACGATCTCGAAGCCGACCTTGCCGACATGGAAATCGCGGTGCGCCGTTGCAAGACGATCGTCAGCGGCATCCTGATGTCCGCCGGCGAGGCGCGCGGCGAGGCGCCGCAACGCACCACGATGCGCGCCTTCCTGACCGATATTGCCGAAGAATGGCGCGAGGCGCGCGGGCTCGAAACGCTCGAATTCCACGACCGCTTCGGCGCGGATATCGCGATAGTCTCCGACCCGGCGCTGCGACAGGTGATCGGCAACGTCATCGACAACGCGATCGACGTTTCGCCGCAATGGGTCGGCATCGAGGCGGTGCGCGACGGCGATGCACTGGCGTTGAGCGTCATCGACCGAGGGCCGGGCTTTTCCGACGAAATTCTCGCCAGCCTTGGGCAGCCCTACCGCTCCACCAAGGGCCGTCCGGGCGGCGGGCTGGGGTTGTTCCTGCTGGTCAACGTCATGCGCAAGCTGGGCGGCGAAGTGCGCGCGGGCAACCGCGACGGCAGCGGCGCCAAAGTCACCATATTTCTGCCGCTGGCAGCCATCGCCCATCCAACCGGAGGACCGAAATGACCGACGCGCGCCACCTGCTGATCGTCGAGGACGACGAGGCGCTGGCCCGCACTCTCAGGCGGTCGTTCGAACGGCGCGGATACGTGGTCCAATCGGCTTCCAGCTTCGACGGGCTGCGCGACCTGCTGGCCGATGGGCTGGTCCCCACGCATGCCGTGCTCGATCTCAAGCTTGCAGGAAGCGTGTCTGGCCTGTCCTGCGTGCAGGCCGTCCGCGCCGCAGCACCCGATGCGCGGATCGTGGTACTCACCGGGTTTGCCAGCATCGCCACCGCGGTCGAGGCGATCAAGCTTGGTGCCGACCATTATCTCGCCAAGCCATCCAACACCGACGATATCGAGGCCGCTTTTGCCCGCACGCAAGGCGATGCCGGAGCTTCGGTCGACGCGCGGCAATCGTCGATCAAGACCGTGGAGTGGGAGCATATTCACCAGACCCTGGTCGATACCGATTTCAACGTGTCGGAAACCGCGCGCAGGCTGGGGATGCACCGGCGTACGCTCGCGCGCAAACTCGAGAAGCGGCAGCTCAAATAGCCATCGGATCTGCGGCATCATCATCGCGGCAATGCCATTGCCAAGTCAATTTTACGGTGGATTTGGGTCGCAATCTCTGGTCTTAATCGCGCGATGAATTTGGCCGAAACCCTCGCTTCGCTTGTCCCTGCCGACAATGGCTGGACCGTTTCCATCCCGTCCGACTGGATGCAGGGGCGCACCGCTTATGGTGGGCTTTCCTCGGCATTGGCGCACCACGCCGCCCGGCTGGCGGTGCCCGATGCGCCGCCGCTGCGGTCTGCGCAGGTTGCTTTTGTCGGCCCGCTGGCCGGCGAAGTCTCGATCAGCTGCGATCTGCTGCGCCGCGGCCGCAACACCGCCTTTGTCGAAGCCAAGATCCGCAGCGCCGAGGGGTTGGGCTTCATCGGCACCTTCATCTTCATGAGCAAGCGCGAGAGCAAGATCGAGTTCGAGGGCGTCCACCGCCCCGATGTCGCCCCTCCCCCCGCCGACGGATCGACCCGCAGCGGCCCGCCCGAATTCTTCACCTCGCAGATGGAATATCCCGAAAAGCGGCTTGAGCTAGGCATGAACACGCCCAGGCTTGCCAGCTGGCACCGCTTTGCCGAGCGCGACGGGCTCGACGCCATGACCGAATTGCTGTGCATCGGTGACGGGCTGCCGCCATCGGCGATGGGCTTGATGGACATCGCCGGACCGATCAGTTCCATGAACTGGCAGGTCAACATGCTGACCGATGCACCGGAAACGGATAACGGCTGGTGGCTGCTCGAATCGGTGACGCATCACGCGCATCACGGAGCATCGAGCCAGTACATGACCGTTTGGAACAGCAGATTGGAACCCGTGATGGCCGCGATGCAGAGCGTGGCATTGTTCGTATAGAAACATCTGCCCCACCCTTCCCCGCATTCCCGAGCGAAGTCGAGGGACGCGCGCGTTAACCTCAGCGCATACGTCCCTCGACTTCGCTCGGGAACTCGGCAAGTTAGTTGCAAACAGGCTTAGGAGAGACGCCCATGAAGACCCGGATCACAGAGCTTTTTGGCATCCAGCACCCGATCATCCAGGGCGGCATGCATTATGTCGGATTTGCCGAGCTTGCCGCGGCCGTCTCGAACGCGGGCGGTCTGGGCATCATCACCGGCCTCACTCAGAAGACCCCCGAGTTGCTCGATGCCGAGATCAAGAAGTGCAAGGCGCTGACCGACAAGCCGTTCGGCGTGAACCTCACCTTCCTGCCCGTGCTGACCGCGCCCGATTATCCCGGCTATGTCCGCGTGATCATCGAGAACGGAGTCAAGGCGGTCGAGACTGCCGGCAACAATCCGCAATCGGTGCTGCCCTATCTCAAGGAAGCGGGCATCAAGGTCATCCACAAGTGCACCAGCGTGCGTCATGCGCTGAAAGCACAGTCGATCGGCTGCGATGCGGTGTCGGTCGATGGCTTTGAATGCGGCGGGCATCCGGGCGAGGACGATGTGCCCAACATGATCCTGCTGCCCCGCGCCGCCGATGAGCTCGACATTCCGTTCGTGGCTTCGGGCGGCCAGGCCGATGCGCGCTCATTGGTCGCGTCGCTCGCAATGGGCGCGGACGGCATCAACATGGGCACCCGCTTCATCGCCACGCAAGAAGCGCCGGTGCACGAGAACGTCAAGCAGGCGATCGTCGCCGCATCCGAGCTCGACACCCGGTTGGTCATGCGCCCGCTGCGCAATACCGAGCGCGTGATGACCAACGATGCGGTCGAAAAACTGCTGGTGATCGAACGCGAAAAGGGCGCGGACCTGCAGTTCACCGACATCATCGAGCAGGTCGCGGGCGTCTATCCGCGGATCATGATGGAAGGCGACATGGATGCCGGCGCCTGGAGCTGCGGCATGGTCGCCGGGCTGATCCACGACATTCCGACCTGCAAGGAGCTGATCGACCGGATCATGAGTGAGGCGGAGCGGATCATTCGCGGTCGGCTCGAAGGCATGCTGGCGGGTTGAGCGGCCGCCGAGCTCTTGCCTGCAACCAAGCTGCTTCCCTGCGAAGGCAGGGATCCATCTCCTGCCCTCGCATCCAGCGCAACCTGCAGGAGATGGGCCCCTGCCTGCGCAGGGGACCAAATTAGATAGCGAACCCTAAAGCCCTCCCCCTTGATGGGGGAGGGTTGGGTGGGGGTGATCTCTCCGGATTGTGCTGCGGTTGAATCACTGCACAGTCGTCACCCAGACGCACCATCACCCTCACCGCTGCGACTAGGCAGTCCTTCGACAAGCTCAGGACTGCCAAGTCTCGCTGCCTCTCCCATCAAGGGAGAGGTGCAGGTTGCGGGAAGGAGAGGCTTTAGCGCGTCAGCTTTTTATAGCTCATCCGCGTCGGACGGTCGGCTTCGTCGCCGAGGCGGCGGCGCTTGTCTTCTTCGTAGCTTTCGAAATTGCCCTCGAACCATTCGACATGGCTGTTGCCCTCGAACGCCAGGATGTGCGTGCACAACCGGTCGAGGAAGAAGCGGTCATGGCTGATGACCACCGCGCACCCTGCGAAGCTTTCGAGCGCCTCTTCGAGCGCGCGCAGCGTTTCGACGTCGAGATCGTTGGTCGGTTCATCGAGCAGCAGCACGTTGCCGCCCTCTTTGAGCATCTTGGCCATGTGGACGCGGTTGCGTTCACCGCCCGAGAGCTGGCCGACCTTCTTCTGCTGGTCCTGACCCTTGAAGTTGAACGCACCGACATAGGCGCGGGTCGGCACATCGTGCTTGCCGAGCTTGAAGAAATCGAGCCCGTCGGAAATTTCTTCCCAGACGTTGCGGTTGGGGTCGAGGTCGTCGCGGCTCTGGTCGACATAGCCGAGCTTGACCGTATCGCCGATCGCGATCGTCCCGCTGTCGGGCTCTTCCTTGCCGGTGATCAGTTTGAACAAGGTGGATTTACCCGCGCCGTTGGCACCGATCACACCCACGATGCCGCCCGGCGGCAGCATGAACGACAGGTTCTCGAACAGCAGTTTGTCGCCATAGGCCTTGGTCAGCCCGTGTGCTTCGATCACCTTGCCGCCGAGGCGCGCAGGCGTCTGGATGACGATCTGCGCCTTGCCGGGGCTGCGGTTTTCCTGCGCCTCGACCAGTTCGTCGAACGCACGGATACGTGCCTTGGACTTGGTCTGCCGCGCCTTGGGAGTCTGCCGAATCCACGCCAGCTCGTCCTGGATCGCCTTCTGGCGGCCCTCGTCCTCACGCGATTCCTGCTCGAGCCGCTTGGCTTTCTTGTCGAGATAGGTCGAGTAATTGCCTTCGTAGACGAAGTATTTTCCGCGATCGAGCTCGAGGATCCAGTTGACCACGTTGTCGAGGAAATAGCGGTCATGGGTGACGAGAATGACGTTGCCCGGATAATCGACGAGATGCTTTTCCAGCCACGAGACGCTTTCGGCATCGAGGTGGTTGGTGGGCTCGTCGAGCAGCAGGATGCCCGGCTTTTCGAGCAGCAGGCGGCACAGCGCCACGCGGCGCTTTTCACCACCCGACAGGTTGGTGACGTCAGCATCGCCAGGCGGGCAGCGCAGCGCTTCCATCGCGATCTCGAGCTGGTTGTCGAGCGTCCAGCCATCGACCGCATCGATCTTTTCCTGCAGCGTGCCCATCTCTTCCATCAGCGCGTCGAAGTCCGCGTCTTCGGGCGGGTCGGCCATCAGGTTGCTGATCTCGTCGAAGCGTTCGACCAGATCGGCGACGGGGCGCACTCCGTCCATCACGTTCTGCTTGACCGTCTTGGTCGGGTCGAGTTCGGGCTCCTGCGCAAGATAACCGACGGTCACGCCTTCGCCCGCCCAGGCTTCGCCGACATAGTCCTTGTCGAGCCCCGCCATCACCTTCATCAGCGTCGACTTGCCCGACCCGTTGGGGCCGACGATACCGATCTTGGCGTCGGGATAGAATTGCAGGTGGATGCCATTGAGCACCGGCTTGTTGGCACCGGGGAAGGTCTTGGTCAGACCCTTCATGACATAGGAATATTGTGCGGCCATGCGAAAAGCGCCTTGTACGAGATAAGGGAGTTGCCCCGCTCCCTAGCGATGGCGCGGGCAGCGGGCAAGATGGCATTGGCAAAGCCCGATCAGCCGGTTAAGCGTTTGCGCCATGAGAACACGCATTATGCTGGCCGTCGCCGCACTCGCCCTGCCCTTCCCGCTGCTCGCCCAGAACGGCATGGCCCACGATCCCGCCGCGCTCCAGCAGAAGGCGCTGGGTGATGATACCGCGTACGGCATCGTCGAGGACCTGACCACCGAGATCGGCCCGAGGCTGGCAGGCACCGACCGCGAGGCTGCGGCGCGCGATTGGGCGGTTGCTCGGCTCAAGGCGATGGGCTTTGCCAATGTGCGGGTCGAACCGTTCGCGATGCAGACCTGGGTCCGCGGGATCGAAACCGCCGAGGTCACGGCACCCTATACCGGCGCCATGCACATCAGCGCGCTGGGCAACTCGGCGAGCACCGGGCCGCGCGGGCTCGAGGCGGAGATCGTCTATTTCGCCACGATGGCCGATCTTGACGCTGCTCCCGACGGCAGTCTCAAGGGCAAGATCGCCTTCGTCAGCCACAAGATGACGCGCACCCAGACCGGGGCGAGCTATGGCCAGTTTGGCGACGTTCGCCGCCGTGGCCCGAACATCGCGGCGCAAAAGGGCGCAGCGGCGATCGTGATCCGCTCGGTCGGCACCGACTATCACCGCAACCCGCACACCGGCGGCACCAATTTCGCAAATGGCGTCAGCCCGATCCCTGCCGCCGCGTTGTCGATCCCCGACGCCGAAAATCTCGAACGCATGATCCGCCGCGCCGCCCGTGACGGCAAGCCGGTGAAGATGAAGCTGGTGCTGACCCCGCGCCAGATCGGCACTACGCAATCGGGCAACGTCATCGCCGAGGTCCCCGGCAGCGACCCTGATGCCGGCATGATCCTGATCGGCGGCCATCTCGACAGCTGGGATCTGGGCACCGGCGCGATCGACGATGGCGCGGGCGTCGCGATCAGCGCGGCCGCCGCCAAGCTGGTGATGGACGCAGGCCAACCGAAGCGCACAATCCGCGTGGTGTGGTGGGGCGCCGAAGAAGTCGGGATCTTCGGCGGCAAGGCTTACGCTGAGAAACATGGCGCAGCAGGCCATGCGCTGGCGATGGAGTCGGATTTCGGCGCGGGTCGGATCTGGCAGGTCGATTTCCGCCTGCCCGACAGTGCAGCGGACATGCAGACCAGGATCGTCAACGCACTCGCCCCGATGGGAATCGGGCGCGGCCGGGGCGTCGCCAGCGGTGGCCCCGACCATGGCCCGATCGTCGCGCTGGGCGTCAACGCGATCGATCTGCAGCAGGATGGCACCGACTATTTCGATCTGCACCACACCCCCGACGACACGCTCGACAAGATCGATCCGCAGCTGCTGCGCCAGAATGTCGCCGCCTGGGCGACGGTGCTGGGGATCGTCGCGAACGATCCGACGGATTTGCTGCCGAAGGCGAAGGTGGCGGAGTAATCTGTTCTCGTCATTCCCGCGAAAGCGGGAATCCCGCTATGCGCAACTCAAGCGCCAAAGCGGGACCCCCGCGTGCGCGGGGGTGACGACAAATGGATTTCAGATTTCCCCCCGATACACCTTGCGACAATATTTCTTGAAAATGAGCGGCGCATTCGCAACCCGTTCACATAACGGGGCGTAAACCTGAACATGTCCAGAGCGGTTCCCCCACTCCGGCCAAGACAGGAGTTACGACCATGAAGATTTTTTCCAAGGCCTTGATCGGCACATTGATGCTGGCGACGACGCTGCCTGTCGCTGCCGTCCCCGCCTTCGCACAGTCGCGCGGCGAGGTTAACCGCTCTGAACGTCAGCTCACCCGCGAACAGCGCCAGCTGCAGGTTCAGCGCCAGCAGCTGCAGGATGCGCGCCGCACCGGTGATCGGCGTGATGTCCGCGACGAGCGCCGCGATGTGCGCGACCAGCGCCGCGACGTGCAGGAAGCCCGCCGCGAATACCGCCAGGATCTGCGCGACTATCAGCAGTATCGCGGCGCCAACCGCCAGGCGTTCCGTGGCCCTGCCTTCAACGCGAACTTCCGCTATCAGCAGTTCCGCCCCGGCGCGCGCATCGGACAGAACTTCTACGGCCAGCGCTATGTCGTGAACAACTATCGCAACTATCGCCTGCCCACCCCGGGCGCGCGGCAGGCGTGGGTACGCCACTATAACGACATGCTGCTCGTCAACACCCGCTCTGGAACGGTCATGCGCGTCATTCCCAATTTCTACTGGTAAGTCCTTTCGCCAGTAGGATGACCGCCCGCCCATCGCTTGCCCGAGCGGTGGGCGGGCCTAGTTCTGTCAGCCAGCTCTGGCAGCCAGGTCCATCAGGGCGCCCCGCCGCCCCAGATCTCGTCCTGCCGAACCCAGCCCGAGCGTCGGTCGATAGCGAACTCGCACCAGCCCGCATCGCAATCCCCCAGCATGCCCACGACACCCGGCTCTGCCCGCCACAACAGCCTGGCGCTGTCCTGTGGCGCCGACCGGATGGCGCTGACCCCACCCTTGACGATCGCGGTGCGTTTGCGGCTGAGCATGTTGGCGTGCATCCAGCCGGTCCAGCCATCGGGATCCTCGATCTGGCGCCACACGCCGTAACGCTTGACGACCTTGACCGGCAGGTTCTTGCGCTGGAACACCCATTCGATCTGATAGCTCGCCATCGGACCGGCGCGCGCGAATGCCTTGTCGCGCTGGATCGAGGCCCAATAGGGCGTCTCGACCTCCGCCTGGGCGACCGCCGCCGGCGCGAAGACGGCCGGTGCCGCCGCCAGCAAGCCGCCCAGCAGCAATCGTTTGAACAATGATCCCTGCATATTCGTGTCCCCAGCCCATCTGCCGATACCGCGATCGATCAGCGTGGCGCGTGCTGAATCGCTTACCGGAAAAAACGCCCCGCAAGCAAGTGCTGCAGCTTGACCTTTGGCAGCGTTGCGGCATAGCAAATCCATGGTCGCCAACCTCCCCTCCGAGCACTCCGCCCAGAAGCACGAACCCGGCGCACGCCCTCGCGTTATCGTTACCCGCAAGCTCGCGCCTTCGGTCGAAGCGCGGATGGGCGAGCTGTTCGATGTTGTCCTGAATGAGGACGATCACCCGTTCAGCCGCGAAGAACTCGCCACCGCGATGGCCGATTGCGACGCGCTGGTCCCGACCGTCACCGACGCACTCGATGCCGAGCTGATCGCAAGCGCGGGCGACCGGCTGAAGCTGCTCGCGAATTTCGGCGCCGGGGTCGATCATATCGACCTGAAGGCCGCCCGCGCGCGCGGCATCATCATCACCAACACCCCCGGCGTGTTCACCGACGACACCGCCGACATGACGATGGCGCTGATCCTCTCGGTGCCGCGCCGCCTTGCCGAGGGCGAAAAGCTCGTCCGTGCAGGCGAGTGGGAGGGCTGGAGCCCTTCGGGAATGCTGGGCCATCGCATCGGCGGCAAGCAATTGGGCATCGTCGGCATGGGACGCATCGGCCAGGCCGTGGCGCACCGCGCGCGCGGGTTCGGCATGGACGTGCGCTATCACAACCGCCGCCGCCTGCCCGAAAGCCTCGAACAGATGCTGGGCGCGAGTTTCGAGCCCGATCTCGACGCGCTGGTGGCGGGATCGGACATCATCACCCTGCATTGCCCGCGCAGCATCGAGACCCGCGGGCTGATCGATGCGCGGCGTATCGGCCTGATGAAATCGAGCGCCTATCTGATCAACACCGCGCGCGGCGAGATCGTCGACGAGGCCGCGCTGATCGATGCGCTCGAATCGGGCGCAATCGCGGGCGCCGGGCTCGACGTCTACACCCATGAACCACAGGTCGACCCGCGCCTGCTCGCGCTCAAAAATGTCGTGCTGCTGCCGCATGTCGGCAGCGCGACCTTCGAGGGCCGCAAGGTCGCAGGCGAAAAGGTCATCGCCAACATCCGCTTCTGGTTCGATGGCCACCGCCCGCCCGATCAGGTGCTCGAAGGCTGGATGTAACCGCGCGCTGCAAACGTTCCGACCAGCTGGTTACCGATCAGCGTTAATCGATTGTTTGCCAAACTGTTGCACACCTCGGCGAGAATGAAGCCGGTTTGCACGGCAGCGACGGGAATCGGGAAATCCAAGGCATGATGGCACGGCTGGCGCGCATAGCCCCTCTCTTCGTGGCAACAGCGGCTGCCCCCGCATGGGCGGCGCCCGGCGGCATCGACCTTGCGGCGATCGATCCCGCCAATGCGGGCGACACCGCCTTCGTCCTGATCGCAGCCGCTCTGGTGATGCTGCTTGCCCTGCCCGGCATCCTGCTGATGCAGGCCGCACGAGGCACCGCGCGCGCCTCGCAAACCGTATTCCTGCAGGGCGCGGCGATTGCTTCGCTGGTGTCGCTGCTGTGGATTGTCGTCGGCTACACATTGGCGTTCGGAGACCCGAGCGGCGGGGTGATCGGCGGCGGCAACGCGTGGATGCTGATCGAGCTGGGCAATGTCCGGTTCGGCACCGCGATCCCCGAAAGCGCGTTCGTGGTCTTCCAGGTTGCAGGCGCGATGTTGGCGGCGATTCTGGTCGCAGGCGCATGGGCGGGCCGCGCGCGTTTCGGCTGGGCGCTGGCGTTTGGCGGGCTGTGGAGCCTGATCGTCTATGCCCCGGTCGCGCACTGGGTGTGGGGCGGCGGCTGGCTGTTCGGCTTTGGCGTGCTCGATTTTGCAGGCGGCATCGCGCTGCACTTCTGCGCCGGCATTTCCGCGCTGGTCGCAGCGATGATCGTCGGACGGCGCACCGGCTGGACGGGGGCGGCCATCGCCCCGCACAATCCGCAACTGCTGCTGGCAGGCGCTGCGATGCTGTTCGTCGGCAATTTCGCGCTCGCAGGCGGCTGGACGCTGGCCGCAACCGACGACGCGAGCAGCGCGATCATCAACGCGCATGTCGCAGCCTGCGTCAGCGGCCTTGCCTGGCTGCTGATCGAAAAGCTGCGCACCGGCCACGTGACCGCGCTGGGACTGGTGTCGGGCCTCACCGCCGGGATCGCGGCAATCGCCCCCGCAGCGGGCCTTGTCTCGCCCGGCGCTGCCATCCTCATCGGTTTGCTCGCGGCACCGGCGTGCTATTTCACGCTGCGCTTCGTGACCAACACGCTGGCGATCGACGACAGCAACCACGTCTTCGCACTGCACGGTGTCGGCGGGCTGGTCGGCGGATTGCTTGTCGCGGTGTTCACCGGCGCAAGCTTCGGCGGCATCGGCTATCCCGATGGCGGCGGTTTCGGCGGACAGCTGCTCGCACAACTCATCGGCCTGGGCGCGGTGGCGATGTGGTCGATCCTGGGCACGCTGATCATCGGCTACGGCATCGCCATGGCGATTCCGATGCGGATATCGAAGGTGGAGGAGATCGGTGAGGTGGGCGCCGCCGGGCCAGCGTCAGCGCTGCCGGAACCAGGCGCCATCACGGCCACTCCAGCTCCACGGCCTGATCACACCGCGCGGCCCTAGGCGGCCATCAACTGCTCGATGCGCGCGATTTCCTGCGCGAACGCGAAGCGTAGTTGGTCACGCTCGTTGTCCGGCAACCAGTTTGCCATCTGCGGGAAGACAATCTTATACAGTTTGAAAGTGCTCGCATCCCAAGGACACTCTCGCCTTGCTGCAATTGCTTCAGCCAATACAGCGTTCAGTTCCTCGCGCACTTGCTGGGGATCGGGTTCATAGGACTGGGACTTGGTCGTATCTTCCAAACCGATACTGAAGAAATCCGGCTCTCTTACTGACATGAGACTTTACCAATTGCTTGTGAACGCGCGCTGATGCAGAACGCGTTTTAACCTAGGGGGCGTATGACGCAAGCAGAGCGGATCAAAAAAGCTGTGGGTGAGTTTGGTGCGGCGGCGACGGCAAAGCTTGCCGGCAACGGCCAGCCCGAAGACCAGCTGCGCAGCCCGCTTGAGCAGCTGTTTCAAGCCATGGCGGCCGAATGCAGCCTCCCCGCGGGATCGGTGGTGCTGCACGGCGAGACGTCTTTGGCCGAAATGCGAACCCGGCCCGATTACGCCGTTGAAGTGCACAAGGCCCTGATTGGCTTCATCGAAGTGAAGGCGCCTGGCAAGGGTGCGGACCCGCGCAGATGGCGCGCGGGCCACGACAAGGAACAATGGGACAAGCTCAAGGCCCTGCCCAACCTGCTGTATACCGATGGTAACGCCTTTTCGCTGTGGCGCGACGGCGAGCTGGTAGACCGGATCGTTTACCTAGAAGGGGATGTCACAAGCTCGGGCAAGGCATTGGCAGCCCCGGACAGTTTCCATCGGATCATCAGCGACTTTCTCACTGGCTGGACGCCGATCGCACCGAAAGGGCCAACCGAGCTGGCCAAGGTGTCCGCGCGGCTGTGCCGCTTTCTGCGCGACGAGGTCATAGAGCAGCTCGCCATCGACAATCCCAGGCTTACGGATTTAAAGAAGGACTGGCAGACGCTGCTGTTTCCCGATGCGGATGATGCCAGGTTCGCCGATGGCTATGCGCAGGCCGTGACCTTCGGCCTGCTGATGGCCAAATCAAAGGACATCTCGCTGGCTGACGGGCTCGATGATGTCGCGCGCGAGCTGGGCAAGGCGAACACCCTGATCGGCACCGCGCTTCGGCTGCTGACCGAACAGGATCTCAACCTCGGCCCGGCGCTGGACACGTTGGTCCGGGTGCTCGACGTGGTTTCCTGGGACAGGATATCCAAGGGTCATCCCGAAGCGTGGCTCTATTTTTACGAGAACTTCCTCGCTGTCTACGACAACCGGCTGCGCAAGCAGACCGGCAGTTACTACACACCGCCACAGGTGGTGCAGGCGATGGTGCGGCTGTGCGACGAGGCGCTGAAATCCGATCGGTTCGGCCTTGCCGACGGGCTGGCAGGCAAGGACGTGCATATCATCGATCCGGCTGCTGGCTCTGGCACCTTCCTGCTGGGGCTGTTGCGCCAGATCGTGCATACGATCGAGGCCAACCACGGCGGCCCCGGCGCGGTGCCAGCGATGATGGACGACGTGGCGAAGCGCCTTGTCGGCTTCGAGCTGCAATTCGGGGCGTTCGCGGTTGCGCAGTTGCGGTTGCTGGCCGAGATGCTCGACATGGGGGCCAGCACCACCCCGCAGATGTTCGTCACCGATACGCTGGGTGATCCCTATGAAACGGTGGAGCGGGCAGCCGGGCTTTATGGTGCCATCTCGCACTCACGCGCCGCGGCCAACGACATCAAACGCAGCCAGCCGATCACCGTGGTCATCGGTAACCCGCCCTACAAGAATGCCGCCATGGGCAAGGGAAGCTGGATCGAGAACGGCAGCGGCAACAAGGCAGCACCGCTCAACGACTGGCAGCCGCCCAAGGCATGGAAAGTGGGCGCGCACGCCAAGCACCTGCGCAACCTCTATATCTATTTCTGGCGCTGGGCGGCGTGGAAGGTGTTTGAGCAGGGCGCAGGCGGACGCGACAGCCAGCCCCCGTTGGCCGAAAAGCTCAGCGGCATGGTGTGCTACATCACCGCAACAGGCTTTCTGAACGGCGACGGCTTCATGAAAATGCGCGCCGATCTGCGCCGGGACTGCAGCGAAATCTGGATCATCGATTGCTGGCCGGAAGGCCATCAGGGCGAGGTCGCCACGCGGATATTCGAAGGCGTGCAGCACCCTGTCTGCATCGTGCTTGCCTGCCGATCGGGCGACAACGACCCGCAAACGCCCGCACAAATCCGCTATCGCGCACTGGCCAAGGGACGGCAGGCCGAAAAGTTTGCCGAACTTGCTACTATAGAGCTTGGCGGCAAAGGCTGGACCCAGGGAGCCAAGGGATGGACTGAACCATTCCTTCCGGCGCTGTCCGGCGGCTGGGGCGATTTTATCGCGCTCGATGCGGTCATCGGCGATGGCGGGTCCGGCGTGATGCCGGGCCGGACTTGGATCATCGCGCCGGATGAGCAATCGCTGAAAGACCGCTGGCATAATCTTGTGAACGAACGCGATCAGGCCAAGCGCGCGCATCTGTTTCACCCGCATGAGGGTGGCGACAAGGCGATTTCAAAGCCCAGCTCAAAGGGTTTGGCAGGACATCATGATGCAATTGCGTCGGTTGAATTTGGCATATCAAATCGGGCCAGTAGTGATCCGAAAACTGCTAAGGATGGCGCGGCGGCCATGGCATTGCCAAAGCCAGCGCGATACGGCTTTCGGTCGTTCGATCGTCAGTGGATTATCCCTGACAATCGCGTGATCAACAGACCCAACCCCGGACTTTGGCAAAGCCATGGCGATAAGCAGGTCTATCTGACCGCACTGATGGCACACAGCCCCAGCAGCGGCCCATCTCTTTCCGCGACCGGCCTGATGCCAGACCTGCATCATTACCGAGGGTCGTTTGGCGGGCGCGTCTTTCCGTTGTGGAAGGACGCTGCGGCCACCGAAGCCAATATCGCGCCTGCCGTTCTGAAAGTGCTCGCCAAATCCTTTGGCTTTGCGCCTGATCCTACCGATGTGTTTGCTTATGTCGCAGGGCTGCTCGCACATCCCGCCTATACAGCGCGCTTCGCGGGTGACCTTGTCCGACCCGGCCTGCGCGTGCCGATGACGGCGGATGCCAGGCTGTTTGCCGAGGTGGCGTTGCTGGGCCGCGAGGTCATCTGGCTGCACAGCTTTGGCGAACGCTTCAATTCCGGCAAGCCTGCCGGGCCGCCGCGCGTAACACCCGGCGGCCCGACCATTCCCAGAGAAGGCGCGATCTCGTCCAGGCCAGAGGATTTTCCCGACGCCATCGAGTATGAGGCGGACAACAAACGCCTGAAGATCGGCACCGGCTTCATCGACAATGTGCCAAAGGCCGTGTGGGACTATGAAGTCTCGGGCAAGAATGTCCTTCGCCAGTGGTTTTCATACCGCAAGAAGGATCGCGAGCGCCCGCTGATCGGAGACAAGCGCAAACCCTCACCGCTAGGCGATATCCAGCCCGATCACTGGTTGCCCGAATACACCAGCGAACTGATCAACGTGCTGAACGTGCTGTCGCTGCTTGTCGAACTAGAACCACAACAGGCGAAGGCGCTCGAACGGGTTTGCGATGGCCCGTTGCTCGCGGCGAGCAAGTTCGTGGCGTAGTTACTCCTCGCCCATCCGCAGCGCCGCAATAAACGCTTCCTGCGGGATGCTGACGCTGCCGTACTCGCGCATCCGCTTCTTGCCTTCCTTCTGCTTGTCGAGCAGCTTCTTCTTGCGGCTGATGTCGCCGCCATAGCATTTGGCGGTGACGTCCTTGCGCATCGCGGCGATGGTTTCGCGCGCGATCACCTTGCCGCCGATCGCCGCCTGGATCGGGATCTTGAACAGGTGGCGCGGGATCAGGTCTTTCAGCCGCTCGCACATGCCCCGACCGCGCGATTCGGCGGTGCCGCGGTGGACGATCATGCTCAGCGCATCGACCGGCTCTGCGTTGACCATGATCGACATCTTGACGAGGTCGCCCTCGCGATAGCCGATCTGGTGATAATCGAAGCTCGCATAGCCGCGGCTGATCGACTTCAAGCGATCGTAGAAATCGAACACCACCTCGTTGAGCGGCAGCTCGTAGGTCACCTGCGCGCGACCGCCGACATAGGTCAGGTTCTTCTGGATCCCGCGCCGGTCCTGGCACAATTTGAGGATGCTGCCGAGATACTCGTCGGGGCAATAGATCACCGCCTCGATCCACGGCTCCTGGATCTCGTCGATCTTGGTCGGATCGGGCATGTCGGCCGGGTTGTGCAGCTCGATCTCGCCGCCGCCATAGGTCAGCTGGATCTTGTAGACCACCGAAGGCGCGGTAGTGATCAGGTCGAGGTCGTACTCGCGGGTCAGCCGTTCCTGGATGATCTCGAGGTGCAGCAGCCCGAGGAACCCGCAGCGGAAGCCGAAGCCCAATGCGGCGCTGGATTCCATCTCGAAGCTGAACGACGCATCGTTCAATCGCAGCTTGCTGATGCTGTCGCGCAATTTGTCGAAGTCGTTCGCATCGACCGGGAACAGCCCGCAGAACACCACCGGCTGGACTTCCTTGAAGCCCGGCAGCGGCTTGGCGGCGGGGTTCTTGACCGTAGTGATGGTGTCGCCGACGCGGGTCTGGCTGATGTCCTTGATCTGCGCGGTAATGAAGCCGATCTCGCCCGCCGCCAGCTCGGGCAAGGTCTCGATCTTGGGGCGCATGCAGCCGACGCGGTCGACCAGATGCTCGGTGCCGCCAGCCATGAACTTGATGTTCTGGCCCTTCTTGATCACGCCATTGACGACGCGCACCAGAATGACCACGCCCAGATATGGATCGTACCAGCTATCGACCAGCATCGCCTCGAGCGGCGCATCGCGGTCGCCCTTAGGGGCCGGAATCTTGAGCACGATCTGCTCGAGAATGTCGGTGATGCCGATGCCCGATTTCGCGCTGGCGAGTACCGCTTCGGACGCATCGATGCCGATGATGTCCTCGATCTCCTTGCGCACTTTTTCGGGCTCGGCGGCGGGCAGATCGATCTTGTTGATCACCGGAACGATCTCATGGTCGTGCTCGATCGACTGATAGACGTTGGCCAGCGTCTGGGCTTCCACGCCCTGCGCGGCATCGACGACCAGCAGCGCGCCCTCGCACGCGGCGAGCGAGCGCGAGACCTCGTACGCGAAGTCGACATGCCCCGGGGTGTCCATCAGGTTCAGCTCGTACAGCTGGCCGTCGTTGGCGGTGTAATTGAGCCGCACGGTCTGCGCCTTGATGGTGATCCCGCGCTCTTTCTCGATATCCATATTGTCGAGCACCTGCGCCGACATTTCGCGCGCGGTCAGCCCGCCCGTCTGCTGGATCAGCCGGTCGGCGAGGGTCGATTTGCCATGGTCGATATGCGCGATGATGGAAAAATTGCGGATGTGCTTGAGTTCGGTCATGCTCGCGCGATTAGCAGGGGTGCAGGCCACTGTCAGCAGGGAATACACAAGGCCGACGAGCGGGCGGAGCATTCGCATCCGGGGAGCGAGCGGCCTTGCATTTTCTGCGGCACCTTTCGCGCTCTTGGTGCGTAGTGCGCGCATGACACACACCTGGCTCATCGTGAACGAGACGAGCGGCAGCTATGATGCCGACGTTATCGCCGATATCGTAACCTGGTTTGCCGATGCGGGCGAACCTGTCGACTGCATCATCCGCTGCCCCGATGAGCCCCTGCCAACGCCCGAAAGGCTCGACGCCGAGGGCGTGCGGACGCTGGCGATCTATACCGGCGACGGCACGATCAACAGCGCGCTGAAAAAGGCGAGCGGCTGGGATGGCGCGGTGCTGATCCTTCCCGGCGGCACGATGAACCTGCTGGCGCGGGCGCTACATGGTGAGAGTTCGTGTCAAGAGATCATCACCCGCGCGTGCAATGATCGCCGCACGCGCAAGCTGAACACCGTCGAGGTCGGCGACAATACCGCGTTTGTCGGGATCATCGCGGGGCCGACCACGAGCTGGGCAAAGGTGCGCGAGAAAGCGCGTCACGCCGAGGTCGGCAGCCTGATGTTCGAAGCCATTCCCGAGGCGATTTCGGAAAGTCTGTCGGGTCCCAAGGTCGGCATTGCGGGCCAGGCCGAGACCTATCCCGCCATTTTCGCTTCGCCGCGCGAGCATGCCATCGCCTTGTGCGGATTTACCGCATCGAGCGTGAGCGAGGTTGTCGCCCATGCCGGCGCCTGGCTGAGCGGCGATTTTCGCGAGGGGCCGCGGGTCGATCTGGGCGAGGCCGATTGCGCAGTGCTGGTCAGCGATGCCGATACGATCGGGTTGCTGATCGACGGCGAGCCTGCCGAATGCGCGCCGGGAGATACGCTCAAGCTGGGCCGCGCCGCGCACAATTTCATTGAAACGCGCTCGCCTGACATCCCATGACATTATTGTTCCACGCCAGCGATCTGCACTTCGGTGCCGAAGACACCGCCGCGTTGGACTGGTTTTCGGGGCGCGTGCGTGAGGATCAACCCGATGCGGTCGTCATCACCGGCGACCTCACCATGCGTGCACGCTCGACCGAATTTGCTGCTGCCGGGCGGTGGCTGGGCGATCTCGGCGTGCCGGTGCTGATCGAGCCAGGCAACCATGATCTGCCCTATTTCAACCCGGTCCGTCGCCTCTGGCGGCCCTATCACCGGGTGATGCGGCTGCAGGACCGCTTTCATGACGGTGTAACGATCGATGGCGTCCAGCTGGTCTCGTTGCCGACAACGGCGCGGGTGCAATGGCGGCTCAATTGGTCGAAGGGCAAGGTCAACCAGCGCGCGCTGCAGGAGGCGCTCGCCTCGCTTGCGACCAGCGCGCCGGATCTGGTCAAGATCGTGCTGGCGCATCACCCGTTGATCGAGGCGGAAACCCGCTCGAGTGGCCGCACGACGGGCGGACGCACCGCGCTGGAATCTTTGGCGGGTGCCGGCGCCGATGCGGTGCTCTCGGGCCATGTCCACGATCCGTTCGATCTGCTGGTGCCTGCTGGCGGTCGCTCCATCCGGCTGATCGGCGCAGGTACCCTGTCGGAGCGAGTGCGCGTCACGCCGCCTTCGTTCAACCGGCTGACGGTTGAGAGCGGCGTCCTCACCGCGTCGGTCTGCGCGATGAATTAACGCGTTTTAATCGACCGAAACTTACAATCATCATCGCGCATGCTAGCGTATCTTCCGAAACCGGGGGGATTCGCAGCATGTACCGAAAGCCATTCAATCCATTCGAGGCTGCGATCTGGCGCAGGCTGGCCGAAACATTGTTCGTCGAGCCCGCACAGATGGCGATCAGCCCGCAGCAGGTGGTCGACAATCTGCAACGGCTGTTCGCCAATATCGAGGGGGATACCCCCCGCAATACCGCGCTGTCAGTGATCGCCACCTGGGTCGTGCTGGGCGGGCCGGTCTGGCATTTTGCGCCACGGTCGTTCCGCATCTGGCGCGTGCGGCGCCGGCTGAAGCTTAGCCGCATCGATATTTTCCAGGACATGGCGCGGATTCGGGGCATCGTCTATGCAGGCTATTACGGTCACTGGATCGACCAGGATGACGAGAACGCCAGCGATGCCGCGGCTGAAGACGCCAACCGCGCCAATCCGGTGTTCAACGCGATGGGATTCACCCTGCCCCGCCATCGCGAGCGCGCCGGGACGCCCGACGATCCGAACATCGAGGAGCATATCGGCTTCGACCTGCCGCGCACCGTATTCGTGGGTGAAGATGCGATTCCTGACAGCGTCGAGGTGGTGGTGATCGGCTCGGGCGCGGGCGGCGCGGTGGCGGCATCCAACCTTGCCGATCAGGGCTATGAGGTGCTGGTGGTCGAGGCCGGCCCCTATATGCCCAGCAGCCGGATGACCCCCAACGAGGCGCATATGTCGTCCAGCCTGTTCAAGGACGGCGCGATCCAGACCACGCGCGACCGCGACATCATCGTCTTCCAGGGGCGCACCGTGGGCGGATCGACCGTGGTCAACAACGGCATCTGCCTGCGCCTCGAGCGCGAGGGCGAAACCCATCCCGATGCCAACGACGTGCTCGCCACCTGGCGCGCGCTGGGCGCGGGCATCGACCCGCAAGTGCTCGAGGACAGCTATTGCCGAATCGAAACCCGGCTCGGGGTGCACGAGATCGACCGGCGGCTGGGGCGCAACAACGGCACGCGGCTGCTCAGCGGCTGGGAGGCCTATCGCGCCGGATCGAACGAACCGCTCGACCAGCGCGCGATCGCCGGCTGGTTCCGCAAGAACTGGGGCCAGAAGACCGAGGCCAATGCCTGCGTTTCGTGCGGCTATTGCAACACCGGCTGCCCCTATGGCCGCAAGCGTGCAATGCCCGAGAGCTTCCTGCGCCATGCGACGCTGTCTGCGCCACGCAAGGCGCGCATCCTTGCGCGAGCCGAGGTGGCGCATATCGGCTGGGGCGCCCGTGCGACCGATGGGCGGCGGGTGGCAAACTCGGTACAGGTGGTGCTGCCCGATGGCCGCGCCAAGACGATCCGGGTGACCAAGGGCGTCGTCGTTGCGGCGGGCACGATCGCCTCGAGCAATATCCTGTCGGCGAGCGGCATCGAAGGGACCGGCAAGGGCATATCGCTCAACATTGCCTGCCCGGTGCCTGCGCTGATGCCCGATCCGGTCAATGCCTGGGACGAGGACCAGATGGCGACCTTCATCGATCGCGGCGATTTCCTGATCGAGAGCCATTTCCAGCCACCGATGAGCATGGCCTCGTTGGTGCCGGGCTGGTTCGACGAGCATTTCCGGCGGATGCTGAACTATAATCGGCTCGCGTCGGCAGGCGCCTTGTTCCCCGCAGATCGGCTGGGCGAGATCAGGAAAGGCAAGCTTGGCTTCGAACTCAAGCAAACCGACCTGGCGGTGCTGCGCCGTGCACTATCGACGCTAACCAAGGTGCATTTTGCCGGCGGCGCGCTCGAAGTCTATCCTGCGCTACTCCATGGCGAAACGCTGCACGCGGGGATGAGCGATGCCGAGATCGATGCCTTCTACTGGGATCATATCGAGGAGCCCGACGATGTCGTGCTGTCGTCGAGCCATCCGCATGGCGGCAACGCGATCAACGCCGACCCGACCAAGGGCGTGGTCGATCTCGACCAGAGGGTGCACGGCACCACCAACGTACTGGTCACCGACGCCAGCGTGATGCCCAGCTGCATCCGCGTCAACGCGCAGCTGACGACGATGGCGATGTCCGATCGGGTGACCTACGGGCGGCGGGTTTTCGGCTGACGAACGATGCAGGCTCAAAAGCCCTCCCGCTTGATGGGGGAGGGTTGGGTGGGGGTGATCTCTCCGGATATCACTAAGGCTCCGACAGGGCATCCGAGCATCCAGCCGCACCCTCACCCCCACCGCTGCGACATAGGCAGCAAGCTGCCAAGTCTCCGCTGCCTCCCCCATCAAGGGGGAGGGGGCACGCTAGAGGTTGGTCTCGAGAGCTACTCCCCCCGCGCCTTGCGTGTCATGATTCCGCCGCGCTTACGGATCGATCCGGGCATCCATTTCGCCGCAAAGGCCAGCCGCTTGGCGGTGGGGCCGACATAGCTGTGCACGTTTCGGGCATCGTGCACCGCGAGCCAGGCCGCTTCGGCGACAATCGCCACCGGTGCGATCTCGAGCCCGGCTGCGGTCACGCTGGCACCGATCGATTCGTTGGAATTCGCGGTCGCTCCACTGAGCAGCGGGGTATCGATGAAACTGGGCAGCAACGCGCGCACGCGGATATTGTCCGGGCCCCATTCGATATCGAGCGCCTCGGAAAGCCCGCGCACCGCAAATTTGGTCGCCGAATAGACCGACAGCCCCGCCGAGCCATAGATACCCGATGCCGACGAGGTGTTGAGCAGGCACGATCCCGGCGTTGCCTTAAGGTATTTGTGGCCGATATGCGCGCCATAGACGACGCCCTTGAAGTTGATGTCGATCAGCTTCTCGATATCGGCTTCGCTGTGCAGTTCCAGCGGCCCGCCGATGCCGACCCCGGCATTGTTGAACAACACATGCATTCTGCCGCCGGTCTTTTCGGCAAATGCCTCGAGCGCGGCGGTCCATTGCTCGCGGCTGCGCACGTCGAGGGTGTGGATCGACGACATGCCCGCAGGCAACATCGCGGCGGTTTCCTCCATGCCCCTGACGTTGACGTCGGCGAGCCCGACGAACCAGCCCTTCCCAGCAAAAAACCGCGCTACCTCGCGCCCGATCCCCGATGCGCCGCCGGTGATGAAGATATATTTCGTGTCGGTCATTGATTGAGCCTCCCCTGATCCTGGTGTCCCGTTTCCCGAGTTCCCGAGCGAAGTCGAGGGACGTTGCGCAACCGTGGCGCGCACGTCCCTCGACTTCGCTCGGGACAGGCGGAAGGGGTTTATGAGATTAACGCTAAGCCGCCCCCCACACTCGCGCAAGTGGCTAGCCAGCGCGGCAAAGCGCCGACTATAAGCAGTTCCGCATGGCATTTCCCCCGCCCTCCCCCCGGCCAGACACAGCACGCGGCCCTGCCGTAGCGTTCGAGGGCATCGGCAAGCGTTACGGCAAGGTGGTTGCCATCGGGGCTGTGACCGCGAATATTTCTCCGGGCACGTTTGTCGCGATCGTCGGATCGTCGGGGTCGGGCAAATCGACGCTGCTCAAGGCAGTCAACCGGCTGATCGAACCCGATTGCGGCAGCGTGCGAATCGACGGTGCGGATGTCGCCGACCAGGAGCCGCATCGGCTGCGGCGCTCGATCGGCTATGTCTTCCAGAACGTCGGCCTGTTCCCGCATATGACCGTCACGCAAAACATCGGGATCGGGTCGCGCATCGCAACCGGCGATCCGCTGGAGGCAGACCGGATCGCCGCGCTGCTCGATCTGGTCGATCTGCCGCGCGATTTCGCCCCCCGCCTGCCCGAACAGCTTTCGGGTGGCCAGCGCCAGCGCGTCGGCGTCGCGCGCGCGTTGGCGGGCGAGCCTGGCCTGATGCTGATGGACGAGCCGTTTGGCGCGCTCGATCCGGTGACCCGCGAAGCATTGGGCGAACAGTATCGCGCGCTGCACGAGCGGCTGGGGCTGACGACGATCATGGTCACCCACGACATGGCCGAGGCCTTGCTGTTCGCCGACCGCATCTGGGTGATGGCAGACGGCCGAATCGTTGCGGACGCCACGCCGTCGCAGTTGATTGCCGGTGACTGCGGGCCGGATGCCGAAGCATTGGTCGCGGTGCCGAGGCTGCAGGCGGAGCGGATCACCGCGATGCGCGCTGCGGGGATCGGGGCATGAGTTTGGTGCCCGGTTGGGTGCGAGGTCCCTCGACTTCGCTCGGGAACTCGGAAAGGTGGGCGCCCAGACCATTGCATAAGGCGATTGACTTACCCCCTCCCGCCTGTCCCGAGCGAAGTCGAG
>NZ_JBKBOG010000024.1:0-28551 GCF_046294995.1 Blastomonas sp. | reverse complement strand
GCCGCCTCAAGGACTTCCGCCGCATCGCCACCCGTTACGACAAGCTCGCCCGCAACTTCCTGTCAGCCGTGAGCCTCGCTGCCGCCATCGCGTTCTGGCTCTGAACGAGTCTGGACCCTAGAAGTAGAAGGTCCGCCAAGCCGGAAAGAATTGCTCTGGGCACTGGCGGCAACACCTCTGCTGCTTTTTCAAATTTTAAGTTGGAGTAAACGTATCATCGGCGGGTTCCAAGGGGAGCCGCTTCAAGTATCCCGTTGGCTTGAACTCGATGTTTTAAAATCTGATCCAACTTGGCACTTCACTGCCGCAGTCGTCGTGTATCTTATATTTATTGCTTTTGCGGCACTGCTCCTATGGGCTTGCGCCCTGCAATTCCAACGTTGGTTGTTCTGGCGAAGGCGCACCTGATGGCCGCAACGGGGTCGGTTGCCGAATAGCAGCTTTTTTCAGCAATGCTCGGATAGCTGCCCGTCAGGTTGCAGGAAGCGCCAAGCGGCTGCTGCATGGCCGATTATGAGTGGATTGCCGACATTTACTGCACCATGCCTCTAACGTAACGAGTTGCGCCGCTCCCATTTGTTTTTCAGGTAATGGACAATGAACGGGGTAACGAAGAAAAATGGGAGAGCAGCCAGAAGGCCAATCCACCCGAAGCTGTTTATAATCACAATGGAAAGCATCGTGTGAAAAGCGCCCACGAGAAAATATTTCAATTTCTTGAACAGCATAAATTCAACCTGACTAGGCGTTAAGCAAAGCGCTAGGTTAGGCTCGATCTCCAACGACTACAAAGGGGTCGGCAAAAGAATTTCCGGTTTTTGCAAGATTGAGGCGATAGCTGCCTGAACGTCTTTTGGGGCAAAAGGAAACGTCCAGTGCGGGAGTTGTGCGTGGCCTTGACCCACCCTTGCTACAAAGGCGGAACCGCTCTATCTTACCTCTATCTTACCAAGGGATCCACCTATGGGCATTCAAAAGCGGATCACGACCGTCATGTCGACAAAGGGACAGGTCATCCTGCCCAAGGCGATCCGCGACCTGAGGCAATGGGCAGCGGGTACGCAGTTGATCGTCGAGAACACGGCCGATGGCGTGCTGTTGAAGTCCGCTCCCATTTTCCCCGAAACCGATCTGAAAGACGTGTTTGGAACGCTGCGGCATTCCGGTCCAGCGCTGTCGATCGAGGCGATGGACGCGGCGATCGACAGCGAGGCGAAGCGCCGTGCGGGCGATTGATACCAACGTCATCATCCGCTTGCTCACCTCCGATGATCCCGTTCAGGCCGAAGCGGCCCGGCGGGTCATCCAGCAAGGCGACGTTTTCATTGGGGTGACGGTTCTGCTCGAGGCGGAATGGGTGCTGCGCGCAGGCTATGGCTTTGGCGCAAGCGATATTGCCTCGGCCCTGCGCGGCTTGGCAGGGCTAGCCCAGGTGACGATCGAAGACGCGGTGGCAGTGGCCGTGGCGTTGGATTGGATGTCCAAGGGCGTGGATTTCGCCGACGCGTTGCACCTTGCCCGATCGGAGCATTGCAGCGCCGTTGTCACCTTCGACCGCAGGCTGGCAAGCAAGGCCAAGGGTTTGGCGCAAACGCCCGTCGTGATACCATAGAGCCGTCAGAACAGCCCCGCCCTCACAACTCGAACGTCACCCCCTGCGCCAGCGGCAGCGCGGCGGAATAGTTCACCGTGCTGGTCTGGCGGCGCATATAGGCTTTCCAGCTGTCGGATCCGGATTCGCGGCCACCGCCCGTCTCCTTCTCGCCGCCGAACGCGCCGCCGATTTCCGCGCCCGAGGTGCCGATGTTGATATTGGCGATGCCGCAATCGCTGCCTGCCGCCGCGACGAAGGCTTCGGCCTCGCGCAGATCGTTGGTGAAGATCGACGACGACAGCCCCTGCGCCGCCGCGTTGTTGAGCGCGATCGCCTCATCCAGCGTATCATAGCGCAGGCAATAGAGGATCGGCGCGAAGGTTTCGCGCAGCATCGGGCCGGTCTGTTCGGGCATCTCGACCACCGCCGGGCGGACGTATACGCCCTCACCTGGTCCCTCGATCCGCTCGCCGCCATGCACCGTGGCACCCAGCGCGCGGGCATCGGCGAGCGCGGCCTGCATCGCGGCGAAGGACGCCTCGTCGATCAGCGGCCCTGCCAAGTTCGCAGGATCGCGCGGATCTCCGATCGGCAGCCGCGCCGCTGCCGAGACGATCCGAGGTACGAACGCGTCATACGTCCCGCGCTCGACGAACAGCCGCCTGAGCGATGTGCAACGCTGGCCTGTCGTCCCCATGAAGCCGAAGGCGCAACCGGTCAGCGCGAGCTCCATATCGGCGCTGGGCGCGACCACCGTCGCGTTGTTGCCGCCCAGTTCGAGCAGGCTGCGCGCAAAGCGCTTGGCTGCCGCCTGGCCGACGATCCGCCCCATCGCGGTGCTGCCGGTGGCGGAAACAAGCGCGATAGCCGGATGATCGACCAGCGCCGCACCGGCCTGCGCATCGCCCAGCACCAGCTGCGCCAGCCCCTCGGGCGCGTCGGAACCGAAATCCGCCGCCACCCGGTCGAACAACGCCTGCACCGCGATGGCCGTCAGCGGCGTCTTTTCCGACGGCTTCCACACCACGCTGTCGCCGCAGACCAAAGCGAGCGCCGCATTCCACGCCCACACCGCAACCGGGAAGTTGAACGCGGTGATGATCGCCACTGGTCCCAGCGGGTGCCAGGTCTCGCTCATCCGGTGGCCGGGGCGCTCGCTGGCAATCGTGAGCCCGTGCAATTGCCGCGACAGCCCGACCGCGAAATCGCAGATGTCGATCATATCCTGCACCTCGCCCAGCCCTTCGGACAAGGGCTTGCCGCAATCGAGCGTCACCAGCATGCCGAGGTCGGCCTTGTGGCGGCGCAGTTCCTCGCCCAGACGGCGCACCAGCTCGCCGCGGCGCGGGCCGGGAACGGTGCGCCACGCGCGGAAAGCCTGTGCGGCACGGTCTGCGACTTCGCCAACACCAGCGGCATCGATCGGATCGAACCCGGCAACGCCAGCGCCATCGACCGGGCTGTTCACAGTCACAGCGCCTTGCGGGAGCGCAAAGCCAAGCGCGGTTGAAAGGTCATGCAGATGCTCTGCGCTGGATTTCATAAATCTCTCGTCTTTCGGTGGGGGGTTGGGCTGATCTTGTGTCGTCGCACTTCGCGGCGCGTGTCCGGGGCAAAGGCGGATCGGTGTAAAGCTATGTAAAAACGTATACGGAGGACTCGCCAATCACTTTAAAAACAGGCATTTGCTTATTCTTAATTACAGTTAACTGCTCGGTGGGCGCACAGTCAGGGGAACTTATGCGCATCGCAATAGCCGATGATGATGGCGAAAGCCTGGTCTGTCTGGAAAACATCATCGCAGGCATGGGGCATATCAGTGTCCGTTTCAACACCGGCGACCGGCTGACCGCAGCGCTGTCACGCGAGACGTTCGATCTGGTGATGCTCGACTGGAACATTGCGGGCAGAAATGGGCTGCAGATCGTCCAGTGGATGAAGCAGACCCTGGACAACCCACCCCCCGTCATCGTGCTGACCGGCCGCACCACCAAGCGCGACATAACCGAAGCCCTGAACGGCGGCGCGGACGATTACATCACCAAGCCGGAAGAAGACAATGTCATCGCGGCGCGGATCGCAGCGGTGCTGCGTCGGACCAGCGCCAGCGCCAGCATGGAGAAGACCGCAGCATTTGGAGGGTATCGGCTCGATCGCATGGCGCAGTCGATCCGCCACGCCGGCCACGACATCACGCTGACCGCCAAGGAATTCGAACTTGCTGACCTGCTGTTCCGCCACCGCGACCGCACGCTCTCGCGCGCCTATATCATGGAAACGATCTGGCGGACGAGCGCGGACCTTGCCACCCGCACGCTCGACATGCACATCTCGCGCGTCCGGTCCAAGCTGGCGCTGAAGCCCGAGAACGGATTTCGGATCTTCACTGTGTTCGGCTATGGCTATCGTCTCGAGACGATCGAGGACGCGAGCGACATGTCGCCCTCCCAGTGACGCTGCGCCGCGCGCGGATTATTTGGCCGACCAGTCCAGATTGGCCACCGCCACCAGCAGCGCAAGGCCCGATGACAGCCCGCCGATGAACGCGTTGCGCTCTATGTTGACATATTCATCGACCGAGTGCGCGCGCCCGCCCCCGCCGCCCGAGCCGATCGTGATCGCCGGAATGCCCAGGCTCATCGGGATATTGGAGTCGGTGGAGGATGCCTGCAGCTGCGTCTGATAGCCGTGATCGGCGAGCACGCGCTGGCTGGTCACCACCAGCGGATGGGTATCCGCCGTCGCGCCTGCGGGCCGATCGCCGATCCGGGTCTTTTCCGCGCCGACCTCGCCGACATTGGTCGAGCGCGCGTAGTTCTCTGCGACGACGGCCTCATCGACGATGGCAAGGAAGCGCTTTTCGAGCCGGTCGAGCGCTACTGGATCGGGCGAGCGCATATCGACCTGAAGCTCGATCCGGTCGGGGATCGAGTTGACCGAGGTGCCGCCCGAGACGACGCTGGCGGCAAAACTGGTGCGCGGGCTGGCGGGCACATCGGTCTCGTACAGGCGCTTGACCGCATCGGCCATCGCCGCCATCGGGTTTACGATGCCGAACGCGCCATAGCTGTGCCCGCCGGGGCCGGTAAACGCGATGTTGTAGCGCTTGGAACCGACCGCCTGGTTGACGATCCGCGACGGATCGGAGCCGTCGACCGAGATGAACGCGGCGATCCGGTCCTTGTACGCATTCTGGGTGAACAGGTGACGCACCCCGCGCAGATCGCCAGGGCCCTCCTCGCCCACCGTAGCGACGAACAGCACGTCGTGCTTGGTGGTCGTCTTCGAGGCGTTCAACGCGCGCACCCACGCGAGCAGCCCTGCAAGGCCGACGGTATCGTCGCCGACGCCCGGCGCGTTGAGCGTGTTGCCCTCGCGCCTAACCGTCACGTCGGTGCCCGCGGGAAACACGGTGTCGAGATGCGCGCTGATCACCACCAGCGGCCCGCCCACAGCCACCGTGCCGCGGCGGACGCCGGTGACGTTGCCGACCGCATCGGTGGCGACCTCGGTCAGCCCGAGCGCCTTGAACTGCTGCGCCAGATACGCGCCACGCGCCTGCTCGCCAAAGGGCGGCGCGGGGATTTCGGTGATCGTGATCAGTTCCTTGACGATCCGGTCGTAATCGCCCGCCAGCGCGGTCTTGGCCGCGGTCGCGTCCTGCGCAAGCGCCGGCGCGGCGACGCTGGCGCTGAGCGCCAGTGCGGCGATGAATGTCCGGAAAGCCATGCGATGCCCCTTGTTGTTGTTTTCTTTGTTTTTGTACCCCTGCGCAGGCAGGGGTCCATCTCCTGACCGCCCCAACTGGTGCAAGGGTAGAAGATGGGCCCCTGCCTTCGCAGGGGACCGGCATTGTCAATCCCGCGCCCTCAGTCCCGCGTCAGCACGAAATACACCACGTAAAACCACGAGAAGAACCCGTGGATGATCGCCCACAGCACCGAGTTGTGCGCGGTGTAGCTGATCGCGATGGCGAGCGCGCTGCCGAAGCCGACGCCGTTGCGAACGACCTCGCGCTGGACGATGACCCGCCGCTCGCTCATGCCGCCTGCCGTGCGGTGGCGATGGCTTCAGCGTTGAGCATCTCGGCGACCTCGAACGCGACCTCGAGCGACTGCGCCGCGTTGAGGCGCGGGTCGCAATGCGTGTGATAGCGGTCGCCCAAAGCCTCGTCGGTGATCGCGATCGCGCCGCCGGTGCATTCGGTGACGTTCTGTCCGGTCATCTCGATATGGATGCCGCCGGCATGCGTGCCCTCGGCGCGGTGCACCGCGAAGAAACCGCGCAGTTCGGTCATGATGCGGTCGAATGGCCGCGTCTTGAAGCCGCTCTCGGACTTGACGACATTGCCGTGCATCGGGTCGCACGACCAGATCACCGGATGGCCTTCCTTCTTGACCGCGCGCACCAGCGGAGCGAGCCCGGCTTCGACCTTGTCGTGACCGAACCGGCTGATCAGCGTCATCCGGCCAGGAATGCGCGCGGGATTGAGCGTGTCGAGCATGCTCAGCAGCGCGTCGGTGCTGAGGCTCGGGCCGCACTTGATGCCGATCGGGTTGCCGATGCCGCGCAGGAACTCGACATGCGCCGAGCCCTCGAAACGGGTGCGGTCGCCGATCCACAGGAAGTGCGCGGATGTATCGTACCAGTCGCCGGTCAGCGAATCGCGCCGGGTCATCGCTTCTTCGAACGGCAGCAGCAGAGCCTCATGGCTGGTGAAGAAGCTGGTGCCCTGCAGCTGCGGCACAGTGTCGGGACTGATGCCGCAGGCGCGCATGAAGTCGAGCGCTTCGCTGATCCGGTCGGCGGTCTGCGCGTAGCGCTCGGCCCAGGGGCTGCGGTCCATGAAATCGTGCATCCAGCCCTGCACCTGCTGCAGGCTGGCATAGCCACCGCTGGCAAAGGCGCGCAGCAGGTTGAGCGTCGCTGCGCTTTGCGAATAGGCGCGCACCATCCGCTGCGGATCGGGTTCGCGCACAGCCGCGTCGAACTCGATGCCGTTGATGTTGTCGCCGAAATAGCTCGGCATCTCGATATCACCCTGCCGCTCGGTCGGCGCAGAGCGCGGCTTAGCGAACTGGCCCGCCATCCGGCCCAGTTTCACCACGGGGCGCTTGGAGGCGAAGGTCAGCACCACCGCCATCTGCAGCAGCACGCGGAATGTGTCGCGGATGTTGTTGGGATGGAACTCGGCAAAGCTCTCGGCGCAGTCGCCGCCCTGCAGCAGGAACGCCTCACCGGCAGCGACCCGCGCCAGTTCCTTTTCAAGGCTGCGCGCCTCGCCGGCAAACACCAAGGGCGGATAATTGCGCAGCGTCGCTTCGGCATCGGCGAGTGCGGCGGCGTCGCGATACGCTGGAATATGCCGCGCCTCCTGGTTCCGCCAGCTATCCGGTGTCCATTTTGCCGCCACGTCCATCACTCCAAACGGTATCGAGAAAATCAGGCCGGCAAATCTAGGCCGGGCCGCGCCCCATAGCAACGTGTGCGGCAAAAAGCAGCATCCAAATGGCATTTACGGTCGCCGGACGCTCGCAGGCCTTGCCTTTGATGTCGCAAAGACTCTAAGCGAAGGCGATGGTCATGGTCCCGCCCGATATCATTCCTTTCAGCGGCCGGTTCGATGGCACGACGCACTATTTCGCGTGCCGGGTGTATTTCGAGGACACCGACTTTTCCGGCATCGTCTATCACGCCAACTATCTGCGCTATATGGAGCGCGCCCGGTCGGACATGCTGCGCTGCCTGGGAGTCGATCAGCGTTCGACGCACGACTCAGGCGGCGGGGTGTACGCGGTGGCGGACATGCACCTGCGCTTTGTGCGCCCGGCGAAAATGGACGACGACCTTGTCGTGATGAGCCAGATCACACGTTTGCGCGCTGCAGCCTGCATCATTCATCAACGAGTCATCCGACGCGGTCAATCTGTCGCCGATTCTATCGAGACACTGCTGGAGGCAGACGTTACCGCAGCATTCATCAACCCCGAAGGGCGCCCCATCCGTCAGCCGCGCGCCTGGGTGGACGCTTTCACCGAAATTCTCGATGCCGACCAGCCCATCTTAGCTGACAAGCCCATCTTCGCTGACAAGAAAGACAGACCCCGCATATGATCGATACCATTGGCCTCACCCCCGATGCCGTCACCCTGTCGCCGCTCAAGCTGTTCATGGAGGCCGACCTTGTCGTCAAGGCGGTGATGATCGGCCTGGCGCTTGCCAGCATCTGGACATGGACGATCATCATCAGCTTTGCGATGAAGATCGGCAAGATCGTCCGCGACAACAATGCGTTCGAGCAGGACTTCTGGAAGGCGGGCGATATCGACGCGTTCTACAAGGCGCGCGGCCATGAAAAGCTGCCCAGCGCGCGCGTGCTGGCATCGGGCGTCGGCGAATGGCGGCGGACTACCAAAAGCCGGATCACCGACCGCGACGGCGCGCGCCAGCGGCTCGCCACTGCGATGCACTCGACCGTCGGCCAGGAAATCGACACCATGGCCGACCGGCTGAACTTCCTTGCCACCGTCGGCTCGGTCGCGCCGTTCGTCGGCCTGTTCGGTACCGTGTGGGGGATCATGCGCAGCTTTACCGCGATCGCCGCCGAGCAGAACAGCTCGCTCGCGGTCGTCGCCCCGGGCATCGCCGAAGCCCTGTTCGCAACGGCGATCGGGCTGTTCGCGGCGATCCCCGCGGTCATCGCCTACAACCGCTTTTCGCACCGGCTCAACAAGCTCGAAGGGCGCCTCTTCCGCTTTGCCGATGCGTTCCACGGCGAACTCAGCCGCGAGCTCGAGAAGGATCCCATCTGATGGCGATGTCGCTTGGCCCCTCGGGCGGCGGCGGACGCGGACGCCGCTCGCGCGCGCCGATCGCGGAAATCAACGTCACGCCGTTCGTCGATGTGATGCTGGTGCTGCTGATCATCTTCATGGTCACCGCGCCGTTGCTGGTCGCAGGCGTGCCGATCGACCTGCCCGACAGCCGCGCCGCTGCGCTCGAGCAGGAGAAGGAGCCGATTCAGATCTCGCTCGATGCCGACGGCCAGCCGTTCATCGACGATGCGCAGGTCTCGATGGCGGACCTGCCCGCAGCGCTCGAGGCGATCCGTGCCGAGCGCGGCGAGGATGACGGCACCGCGCCGCAAGTGATGCTGCGCGCCGACCGTGCTCTGGATTATGGCAGCGTGATGCGGGTAATGGGCGAATTGAACCGGGCAGGCCTCAACCGCGTATCGTTGGTCACCACGGGTTCATCTGACCGACCATAACCGGTCTGCGACGAAAGGTTTACGAGCGTAGGAATGGAGAAGAGCGAGCGCCTTGGACTGTCGGTGGCGGTTATTGCCCACATCGCGCTGTTCGGCGTGCTGTCGCTGGGCATCGCCAGCCGCAGCGAGCTGAAGATTCCCGTCAAGCCGATCGAGGTGCAGTTGACCGACGAGGTCGCGCTCGAATCGCAATCGCCCACGCCCAATGTCGAGGCAGCGACCGCGGCCGCGCCCGAAATCGCGCCCCAGGTCGAGAAGGCGGCTGCTGCACCCGAGCCTGAGCCTAGCCCCGCGCCGCCGGTCGCGCGCCCCGAGCCGCCCGCGCCCCGCGCTGTCGAACGCCCGTCGCCGCCCAAGCCCAAGGCTGCCGAACGGCCCAAGCCCGCGCCGGTGCCGACACCTGCGCGCAGCACGCCGCCGCCGCCCGCCAAGCCCCAGCCCAAGGCGGCGGAAAAGCCCAAGCCCCCTGCGCCGGCCAATACCGATGACCGTCGCCGTCCCGACCGGCCGACTCCCGCTCCGGCGCCGAAGCCTGCGCCCGCCGCGCCCGCCAAAGCCACGCCCTCGCCCGCTGCGAGCGCGCCGCGCGCACCGCGCATCGGCAGCGATTTCCTCGAAGGGGTGACCGACAAGGCATCGACCAGCCGCGCCCAGACCCCGCCCGCCGCCGCTGCAGGGCCTGCCGTGGTCGCCTCGCTGCAGCGCGAACTGCTCCGCCAGGTGAAACCGCACTGGGTGCCGCCCACCGGCGCGGACGCCGATCAGCTGCGCACCAAGGTCACGGTGCGGCTCGACGAATCGGGCAATATCGTAGGCTCGCCCAGCGCGACCACGACCGGGGTCACTGCCAGCAACCGCGCGCAGGAGGCGTTGCACAAGGAACGCGCCATCGCCGCCGTCCGCCGCGCCGCCCCGTTCAAATTCCCGCCGCAATTCTATTCCGAGTGGCAGACCATCGAACCAACATTCTATCTGGGATTGTAAACCATGCCGACCACCGTTTTTTCCGCCAAAAACCCCTCCCCGCCTATCCCGAGCGAAGTCGAGGGACGTTCACGACCCGTCGCGCATACATCCCTCGACTTCCCGGCTCTGCCGGGAAATTTATCCCGAGCGGCTGGCTTGCCATCCAGCCGAGGGGCTCGGGACTTGCGGAGGTGGGTGCTGGGGTTCACTGTCGCAGCCGTTTGCGCAACCACCCCGGCGCACGCCCAGCTGACCGTGGACGTGGACAATGCCGGCAGCGCGGACCTGATCATCGCCGTCCCCGCCCTGCCCACCCCACGCAGCGAAACCACGCTGGCGGGCAGCACCGAGGATCTGGGCAACCGGATCAGCGACGTCATCGCGTCCGACCTCGACCGGTCGGGCCTGTTCAAGCCGATCGGCCGCAATGCGGTCAAGCGGATCACCGTCGACGAGGTGACGGCGCCGACCTTCCCTTACTGGCAGGGCCGCAGCGCCGCCGCGCTGATCCAGGGCTTCGTCCGCTCGAACGGCGACGGCAAGATCACCGTGGGGTGCTATCTGTATGACGTCGCTTTGGGCAGCGAGCTGACCCGGCAGGGCTTTGTCGTCGAACCGGCCGACTGGCGCCGCGCCGCGCACAAATGCGCCGATGCGATCTATTCGCGGTTGTCGGGCGAAAGCCCGTTCTTCGACAGCCGTATCGCCTATATCGCCGAGACCGGCCCCAAGGGGAACCGCACCAAGCGGCTGGCGATAATGGATTCCGATGGCGCCAACCATCGCTTCATCACCAACGGCCAGTCGACCGCGCTGACCCCGCGCTTTTCGCCCGATTACAAGCAGATCGCGTATCTGAGCTATCTCGACGGCAACCCGCGCATCTATGTCTATGACGTCGGCACCGGACGCCAGCGGCTGGTGACGCAGAGCCGCAACCCGACCTTTGCGCCGCGCTGGTCGCCCGATGGTCGCTTCCTGCTCTATTCGATGGCGATCGGCGGCAACACCGACATCTACAAGATCCCGGTCGAGGGCGGCACCCCGATCCGGCTGACCGATGGCCCGGGCATCGATGTCGGCGGCAGCTTCTCTCCCGACGGCAGCCAGATCGTCTTCGAAAGCGATCGCGGCGGCGGCCAGCAGCTGTATGTGATGAACGCCGATGGCTCCAACCAGCGCCGGATCAGCTTTGGCGGCGGCCGCTATGCCACGCCCGAATGGAGCCCGCGCGGTGACCTTATCGCGTTTACCAAGATGCAGGGCAACTTCCGCATCGGCGTGATGAGCCCTTCGGGCGGCGGCGAGCGGCTGTTGACCAACAGCTGGCAGGACGAGGCCCCGACCTGGGCGCCCAATGGCCGCGTGATCCAGTTCTTCCGCACCGGTCGCGGCGCGGTGAGCTCCACGGTATGGCAGGTCGACCTGACCGGAGCCAACGAGCGCCGCCTGCCGACCCCGGTCGATGGATCGGATCCAGCCTGGGGACCGATCCTGCCGTGACCCGTGCGTTTCTTGCGCCACGTGACGTTTTTTGCGGCAAAGGGGTTTACCTCGTCGACAAACCGAGTCACGGTTGGTCGCATTCACGGGTTGTATTGTCGTCACGCGCCGGGTTCCTCCGGCCCGCAATAGCCATTCCCCAATGGAACATGTGCTGTACCGGACCCACCCGGTCAGCTTTGTTCCTCGCTTAAACAGAAGGAGACGCTCGATGAGAACTGTCCGTAACACGCTGATCATGGCGACCGCCGTGATTGCCCTGGGCGCGTGCGCCAAAAAGGCTCCGCCCGAGCTTCCCCCCGCGCCCGGTCCAGCCACCGATTATTCGCAGGGACAGGACAATTCGGGCGTCGGCAACGCTGTCGTCCCCGGCAGCCAGGCAGATTTCGTGGCGCGGGTCCGTTCCGACCGCATCCTGTTCGATCTGGACCGCTACAACGTCGATGCCGACGACCAGATCACCCTGCAGAGCCAGGCGCAGTGGCTGGCGCAGTATCCCAACAAGCAGGCGATCATCGAAGGCCATGCCGACGAACGCGGCACCCGCGATTACAACATCGCGCTGGGCGAGCGTCGCGCCAACGCGGCGAAGAACTATCTGGTCTCGCTCGGCGTCAGCGAGCAGCGTCTGCGCGTCGTCAGCTACGGCAAGGAGCGCCCTGCAGCGATGGGATCGGACGAAGCCTCATGGGCCCAGAACCGCCGCGCGGTGACGGTGACGATCGACTGATCGGTTAAAGCCGGTCTGCGAAATGCGAAGGGTCGGCCGAGTGCATCGGTCGGCCCTTTTTTGCGCCCTGCCCGGTCACGCCACGGCGGCGTAGAGTTCTCCTGGCAGCGCGATTGGCGGCAGCGTCTTGAACCCCGGACGCGCCAGCAGATAGCCTTGCATGTAGCGCACGCCCATCCCGCGCAGCACATCGTATTCACCCAGCGTCTCGATGCCTTCGGCAATGACGGTGATGTCGAGCGATTTAGCGATCCGCAGCACGCCTTCGACGATCATCCGCCGCGGCATGCTGGTATCGAGCCCGCGGATCAGCTCCATGTCGAGCTTGATGTAATCGGTCTGGAACGCTGCGAGCAATCCCAGCCCGGCATGCCCTGCCCCGAAATCGTCGATCGCGGTGCCGAAGCCCATCTTGCGATACGAATCGACAATATTCTTCACATGGCTGGTGTCCGCCATCTGTTCGTTTTCGGTGAATTCGAAGATCAGGCGATCGACAGGCAGGCCGGTGGCCTTGGATGTCTGCAGCGTCAGCTGGATGCAGGCGACGGGGGAATAGACCGCATTGGGCAGGAAGTTGATCGAGAGCCGCGCCGACGTGTCGAGAATGCCCGCAGCGACCGCGCCTTCGATTGCCGCTACCCGGCATTGCTGATCGAACGCATAGCGATTCTCGGGCGTGACGCGTGCGATCACATCGGCGGCGCCTTCGCCATCTTCTCCGCGCACCAGCGCCTCATAGGCAAAGGGGAGCCCGGTCTCGACATCGACAATCGGCTGGAAGGCCATCGCGATCGCAAATTGGTGCTGTGCAGTCCTGCACCCCTGACATCCTGCCGCCACGCCACTGCTCCGCTTGTCGCTAAACCACCCCCCCCTTTGGACGAGTGGTACGCACGGAATCCTAATAAGGCGTGAAACCTGTGTCCGTGCTTACCCTATTGCGACCAACCGAGCGTTGCAGTCATCGGCCTGGCTCCTGACAGAAGCTCCCTGGCTGCCACTGGCCCCCGGGGATGACGAAAGGCTGGCCCTTGGGCGCCAGGATCAGGACAAGATTGCGCCTGCCCTTGGGCGCCGCCTGCAGATGCGGACCCCCGGCCACGATATAGCTGCCCCCAGCCTCAATCACCCTGCTCCCGGTGGGGCTATCCATGCACTGTTCGCCCTCGACCACATAAAAAGCTTCCGGGCCAGGGTGCGAATGGACCCGCGTACGCATCCCCGGGGGGAAGATCGCCTCGGAAAAGTGGGCGGTTACCGTGCCATCAGGAACTTTCAACGGTCCGATCACGGCGCGCAGACCGGCGCCCTTGATCGGCTCGCCAGCAAGCCCAAGCACATACAGCCAATTGCGCCCGTGAATATGCGTGACCGCCGACCATCGATGACGACGCGCCTCCCGCTGCGCCGAAGCGATGTCGCGATACTCGTAGATCGACCAGTAAATCTCTTCGGGCGCGCCAGCCAGTTCGATCTCGTTGGTCTGGTAGCATCCGGGCGTCTCCCTGTCCGCGGGGACGGGCGCGGAGCAAAGTCCTGGAACTGGCGGAACGTCCGCCTGCAAAGCGGCTGACAGCATCAATAGCGAAAACAGCATGGCTCGCCTCCAGGTTGCAGCAGTTTGCCAATACCAAGCCTGTGTTACAACCAAGCGGTCTACATCGCTTCGGGCGTTGGCGACGGTTCGCCCGGAGGAGTCAGGCGATAGACGTGATAGGCCGCATTTGGCCCCGCCCGCAAGGGCTCGAGCCGCCAGCCCGCCTTGCGCAGATGGCCCGCAATATCGCGCCAGAAGGGGCGGTCGAGGATTATCGCGTGGGAGACCTTCGCGCGCGACGCGATCTCAGCCACTGCGCGGTTACGGTCCCGGCCTGCGGACGGCATCGTCCAGCGACGATGCGCAACGACCGAGTCCGGGGATTTGAGTCCGACCAAATCGACGAGCGCAAAATCGGTCTTCCAGCCGAAATAGCCGGCATCGTGAATCAGCACCCGGGCATCGCGCGGCAGATTGCCTCTCGACCAGATGACGAGCTGCTCCTGATCCGCGGTGACCTTCAAGCTGTCGCGATAGAAAGTCCATCCGCCAAGAAAGAAGCTGGCGATCATCAGCGCGGCGCCCACCGAAACGACGATCGCCGCCCTGCCGCGCATCATGTCGGCTCGCGCGCCAAGCGCCGCCCAACCAGCCAGCGCCAGCGGCACGCAGATGAACAGATAGCGCTGCTCGTTGTGCATCAGACCGCTGGGCAGCGACGCCGCGCTCGCCAGCAGATATACAGCGACAAAGGCCAGCAATGCCCATCCGTCGCGAATCAGGGGCAGCGCGGCCAGCCCAAGCAGCACCCAGCCCAACGGCGCGGTGGCGACCGATAGAAACACGATGAGCAACCGGTCGCGCAGCGAGAGACCACCATCGCCGAAAAACGCGACCTTGGCGCCCGCCGTCTGTGGAATAAGCTCACCCGTCGCCAGCCAGGCTAGCAGCGCCAGCAGCGCCGCCACACCGAGCGTCAACGCGGCGAGGCGCAGCAATTGCGCAGGCTGCGAGTAGAGCCTGACCATTGCGGCGATTGCCATTACGACGCTGAGCAGGGCGAGTTCGGGACGGATGAAAGGCAACACGCCGATCAGCCCTGCGAGCCATCGGCGCCGGCCCGGATTATCGGGAAACTGCGCGAGATAGACCGTCCAGGTCACTGCGGCCATGGCCAGCCCGGTCTCCAGACCGTTCATCAGTTGATACCACAGCTTGATGCCCATGAACCCGGCGATGCTGCCAAGGACGGCAATGCCCCGATGGCTGCTGACCGTCAGCAAAAGCTGATACAGACCCCCGACATAGGCCAGCGTCGCCAACATCGCCAGGCAGAGCGATGCCGCAGGCCAGTCCATCACCAGCCCCAGCGGCACCAGCAGAAGCATGTGCACCGGGCTGGTGGCACCGCTGGGCCTGCTATAGCCATAGCTGTCCACCGCGCCGGTGACGATCTGCTGGGCATTGGCGATGGTGATATAGGCATCGTCGAGCGGGAAGCGGATGGGCTGGTTTATGATCAGGGTCGCAGCGACGACGCCAGCCAGCGTGAGCGCAACCAGCGCGCCGCCGCCAGATCCCAATCGACTGATCATCGCGACCCCACCTCTTCGCCCCATGGTATCCGCCGGATGCCACGCACAATCCGTTATGCATGTCGTTGGTTCTGGGTAGCTGAGGCGATAGGGGCTGCCTAGGTCCAAATGCAAAACGGGGGCCGACATTGCTGTCGGCCCCCACTGCGCCTGCCCAAGATCATCGGGGCTTTTTTCTGCAGCCATGAAGCGGTTTCCCGCCTCTGTGTGGTCCGTCTGCTGCGCCGCGAGCGGTGGAGCTGACGTGTCCGGTTCGGCCTTGCGGTCGCGTCATGTGCATTGCTGCGCATGTCGCATCGGCCATCGACGATCCGTTTCAAGCGTCCGGCTTCGCGCGAGGCCCGGTGCCATATGGTCCGAAGACCGATGGACCCGGGTCCGCGCTCTGCCTGACACCCCATTTTCGCGCATCCGGCTCAAGTCATCCGGCCCGGCAGCACCATCCCGAAGGATCATGCGCGTTAACCGGCTGTCCTGACCCGCATTTTGCAAAGTCCGGGGCATCGCACCGGCCTGCTGCTGCATCCCGGACTTGCGTCCAGCATTTCGCTGCCTGCCGATCATCGGTGCTTCATTCGGACCTTCGGTGAACTGCCCATCCCTGCACCATCTCTGCTGCGGGGCGGCTTTTTTCCGCCTATGTCTGGCCTGTGCATAACACTGGCCGTCTCTCGCGCCTGACCTGCCATCGCTGACCGGCTTGGCGGGCGTACTCTCCGATCATCAAAACGTGAACTACATTGCTGTATTTCAATGCTTTTTCTGGTCTTCAGTCCGCTTTCCGTCTGTCCTTCCGACCTCACAAAGGTGTCACGACATCCGAGTCGCAGCCAGGGAAAACGGATGAGTTATCCACAGGCAGCGCGGGTTCGCTGTGGATAAAATGGTGGACAACAATGGATTAAGGTCGGGGGGATCGTTTGTTTCATCATGTCGTAACAAACGGAGGTTGGGGACAGCATCCGGGCGGGCGAGTCGCGCGTGACGTCCCTCGACTTCGCTCGGGAACTCGGAACCGTTACGCATTGGCGCCTCTCCCTCCCCCCGTCTGTCCCGAGCGAAGTCGAGGGACGTGCGCACCACGGTCGCTCAGCCAATCGCCCCCATCGGTACGACCGCGATCAGCACCAGGCACGCGATCACAAACGCCGTCACCCGCGTTCGCATCGTTCCATATGCTTCATCGGTCGCGCCCGCCTCGACCGCCCGGCGGTCGAGCCACAGGAGCACGCCAAAGCCGAGCGCGAACAGCAAAGCCGCCTCGTTGAACGGCACGAACCAAAGAGCAGCCCAGGTGCCCAGCACCACGACATTGCTCGCGATCAGCAGATTGGGGCTGACCTTCTGCGGCGCGACCACCTGGATTCCCCACAGCGTGCCCGCCATGAACATCAGGATGGTGAACGCCCAGTAGCAGGTGAGGTTGGCCGCATTGACATCGCCATAGCCGGTGATGTGGCACGACGCGCCCGCCAGGAACGGCAGCGCCCCTGCATAGGTCAGCACCTGCATCAGCGTGCGGTTCGTGCCCCCGGCCTGCTCCATAAGCGCGCTCAGACCCCCCGGCGACCCAGCAGACGCAGCCGCAGCGCGTTCAGCTTGATGAAGCCTTCCGCATCCTTCTGGTCATAGGCACCCGCATCGTCCTCGAACGTCACGACCTTCTCGCTGTACAGCGAGTACGGCGACTTGCGGCCGACGACCCAGGCGTTGCCCTTGTAGAGCTTGAGCCGCACGGTGCCGGTGACATGCGCCTGGCTGTGGTCGATCGCCGCCTGCAGCATCTCGCGCTCGGGGCTGAACCACAGGCCGTTGTAGATCAGTTCGGCATAGCGCGGCGCGAGCTCGTCCTTGAGGTGCGCAGCGCCGCGGTCGAGCGTCAGCTGCTCGATGCCGCGGTGCGCGATGTGATAGATCGTGCCGCCCGGCGTTTCGTACATGCCGCGCGACTTCATGCCGACGAAGCGGTTCTCGACCAGATCGAGCCGGCCGATTCCGTGGGTCTTGCCGTACGCGTTGAGCTTTTCGAGCAGGGTCGCAGGGCTCATCCCTTCGCCGTTGATCGCGACGCCATCACCGCGCTCGAAATCGATCGTAATATACTCGGGGGTGTCGGGCGCGTCCTCGGGGTGGTTGGTGCGCGAATAGACGTAATCGGGGACCTCGTCCCACGGATCTTCGAGCACCTTGCCCTCGGACGAGGTGTGCAGCATGTTGGCGTCGGTCGAAAACGGCGCTTCGCCGCGCTTGTCCTTGCTCACAGGAATCTGATGGGCTTCGGCGAACTCGATCAGCCTGGTGCGGCTGGTCAAATCCCACTCGCGCCACGGGGCGATCACCTTGACGTCGGGGTCGAGCGCGTAATAGCCCAGCTCGAAGCGCACCTGATCGTTGCCCTTGCCGGTCGCGCCATGGCTGACCGCATCGGCGCCGACCATTTTGGCAATCTCGATCTGGCGCTTGGCGATCAGCGGCCGCGCGATCGAGGTGCCCAGCAGATAGGTGCCCTCGTAGACCGCATTGGCGCGCATCATCGGGAACACGTAATCCTTGACGAACTCCTCGCGCAGATCGTCGATGAAGATGTGTTCGGGCTTCACGCCCATCATCTGCGCCTTGGCGCGCGCAGGCTCGAGCTCTTCGCCCTGGCCGAGATCGGCGGTGAAGGTCACGACTTCGCAGTTATAGGTCTGTTGCAGCCATTTGAGGATGACGCTGGTATCCAGCCCGCCCGAAAAGGCCAGAACGACGCGCTTGACCGGTTGACTCATGCTGCTTTTCCTCATGCGTGGATTTTGCGCGCGCCTAACAGGCTGCAAAGGCACGCGCAATGCCGATCACACCCATCCTGCGGTCTGCGCGCCCACCCAAAGGCCGAGCGCGGCAAACAGCAGCGCCGCGCCGATCTGCAGCGTGCGGATCGGCAGGATGCGCTCGATCTTGTGGCCCAGCAGCACGGCAGGCACATTGGCGACCATCATTCCCAGCGTCGTGCCGGCGGTGACCGCGAGCACGTTCTGGTAATGCGCGCCCATCGCTACGGTCGCGATCTGGGTCTTGTCGCCCATCTCGACGAGGAAGAACGCGATCAGCGTAGTGACGAACACCCCGGCACTGCGGGCCTTGGGGGCTGCGTCTTCATCGAGCTTGTCGGGGATCAGCGCCCACAATCCCATGCCGATGAAACCAGCGGCGATGGCATAGCGGAAGGCGGGGCTGTCGAGCAGCCCTGCGACCTGCTGACCGAGCAAGGCTGCAAGAAAATGGTTGGCGAGCGTCGCCACGAAGATGCCTGCGATGATCGGCACCGGCTTCTTGAGGCGCGCGGCGAGCAGGATCGCGAGCAGTTGCGTCTTGTCGCCCATTTCGGCGAGCGCGACCAGCGACAGCGAGGCAAGGAAAGCTTCCATCCGATAAGACTTCCGGGGCCGGGCAGAGGGCAAAACACAATGGCACCGTTCACCCCTGCCCGGCCGGACAAAAGGTTCAGGTGTCATCGGTCTTGCCGGAAGCCGGGTCTCAAAAAGATCCGGAAACCCGCGCACCATGACCTCTCGGCCAAGTGTGTTGACGCGCGGTCCGGTGCATCGCACCGGTTGGCTACTCCCCATCAGACGTGCTAGCCTTTAGGCACAGATTGCGGGGGATGCAAGATGGCGAGTGAAGCCAACAAGACCGTGGCGACCGATAGCGATGTGGCAGCATTCATCGCGGCGCTGGAGCCCGAGCGCCGGCGTGAGGAGGCCAAGGCGTTGCTGGAACTTTTCGAGCGCGTGACAGCAAAGCCCGCCAGGATGTGGGGGCCGAGCATGATCGGCTTTGGCGAATATGCTTATGCCTATCCCAGCGGACGCACCGGCACATGGGCGCGGTCCAGCTTCTCGCCGCGCAAGGGCAAGCACAGCATCTATCTGATGGCAGGCTATGACGATGAAGCGGTTGCGGCACAGCGTGACGCTCTGCTGGCGAAGCTTGGCAAGCACAAGATGGAGAAGACCTGCCTGCATGTGACGCAGCTGGCCCAGATCGACATCGATGTTCTCGAAGCGCTGATCGCGCACGACCTCGCCGAGATGAACCGGATCTACCCGCCCACATGATCACGCCCGATGATCTCTATCGCGGGCCGGTCAAGCGCAGCATCCAGATTGCCGGGCACCTGACCTCGATCAGCCTCGAGCCGTTGTTCTGGGACATGCTCAGGGCAGCGGCAGAGACACGCGCGCTGCCGCTCAACGCCCTCGTCGCGCGGATCGATGTCGAGCGCATCGAAGCGGACGATCCGCCCAACCTGGCGAGTGCGATCCGGCTGTGGCTGGTGCGCGATCTGGTGGAGCGCAATGGACACGCCGCTGGAGCGGTACAGCACTAGAGACATCGGATTTCCGCCTTTTTTTGCGCTTCCGCTACGGCATCGGCACCTCGCTCCAATTGTGACACGGTAAAATCGCGAGCGCCACAAATCGGTAATTGTTGCGACGCACAAAAGTCACTGGCGGCGAGCAATGGGCGAGCATTCACTCCAATTCGAGGATATGCTCCGATGCACTCACCTCTTCTTCGCCGCCCGCTGCGGGCGTCGCTGATTGCCCTTGCCACCGTTCTGGCGACCAGCCCCGCACTCGCGCAGGACCAGATCGATGCAAGCGCCGTGACCGATGACCTGATCATCGTCACCGCGCAGAAGCGCGAGCAGTCGATCAAGGACGTGCCGATCACCGTCTCGGCGATCAGCGGCGAGCAGATGGACAATATCGGTATCGACGAGTTCGACGAGTTGTCGGCGTTCATCCCCGGCCTCAACATCCAGGAGCAGAGCGCCAACAATCCCGGCTTCGTGATCCGCGGCATCACCTCGGATTCGGGCAGCGCGCAGGTCGCGCCGCGCGTCACCATCTATCTGAACGGCATCGACGTCTCGCGCTCGCGCGGCTCCTATTTCGACCTGTTCGACATCGACCGGATCGAGGTGGTCAAGGGACCGCAGGCAACCCTGTTCGGTACCGCAGCCACGATCGGCGCGATCTCGGTGATCACCGCCAAGCCCGAACCCGGTTTTTCCGCCGACATTCGCGGCAGCTATGGCAATTTCAACCTCTATGAAGGCCGCGCGATGATCAACGCGGGCAACGACAAGATCGCCGGCCGCATCGCTGCGTCCTACAAGAAGCGCGACGGCTATATCCGCAACATCGCCAACAATCCGGGCACCGTCTCGGCGCGCGACGTCCGCTCGGATCAGGACGACCTCAACGGCATCGACCAGCTCGCGCTGCGCGGTTCGCTGCGCATCTGGCCGACTGATAGCAGCACGATGGACTTCGTGTTCAACTATGAGCAGCAGCGCAACCCGGGCACCGCGTTCATCTCGGGTACGCTGCCGCGCAGTGGCGGCGATACCGATCCGTTCCGCGTCGGCGAAGTCGGCGGCGCACCGCGCGACCTGAGCGCTGCGATCCTTGGCCTGCCAGAGCTTGGCCTCAAGCGCGAAGTCTATGACGCTAACGTCACCTTCGAAACCGCAATGAGCGACAACTGGACGCTGACCGCAATCGGCGGCTATCGCAAGTTCGACAGCCTCGAGGTGTTCGATGCCGACGGATCGGGGCTGTTCTTCCTCGAGTTTTCCGAAGACGCCAAGGGCGAACAGTTCAGCTACGAAACCCGCTTTGCGTATAACAGCGACCGGCTGCGCGGCTTTTTCGGCTTCAACGTGTTCCACGAACAGGGCACCCAGCGCGTCCCGTTCGTGACCGATGAGGGTACCTATATCGGCTGTTCGACCGCAGGCGCACTTGCCCCGGTCCGCGCCGGACTGGCGGCTGCCCTTGGAGTACCTTCCGCCCAGAGTTGCCAGAGGCTCAACAATCCGGCGCTTCCCAACCTTGCCACCACCATCCTCACCCAGGGTGCAGCCAGCGTGCTGCCCTATTCGAGCGAGTTCACCAACGGCGGCAAGAACACCAGCTATTCGGCCTTTGCCGACATGACGTTCGATGTCACCGAGAGGCTCGAGCTGACTGCGGGCCTGCGGTATCTCTACGAGGAGCGCACCTCGACCTATAGCGCGATCGCCGGCGCCAGCAGGATCCTCGCGGGCCTCGGCATTCCCGGCGTATCGCTGCTCGGGACCGTCGATACGCGCGGCCTGACGTTCCGCGAAAGCGACAATTTCGACGCCTGGCTGCCGCGCTTCAACGCGCTCTACCGGATCAGCGATGCGGTGAACGTCTATGCCACCGTCTCGAAGGGCCGCCGTGCGCCCGTGCTCAACCTGAGCGCACGCGCTACCGCGGCGGGTCCGGTCCCGGCCTACACATTGGTCGCGCAGGAAAAGGTGTGGAACTATGAAGGCGGGATCAAGGGCGCATTCGGCGCGTTCAGCGGCTCGGTCGGTGCGTTCTACCAGGATTACTCGAACTTCCAGACCAGCTTCTTCAACGAGCAGGGACAGGTCGTTCCGGTGAATGCAGGCAACGCCGGCAACTTCGGGGTCGAGGTCGAAGGCGCGCTGCGGCTAAGCCCTAATATCCGGATGTTCGCCAACTATGCGTTTATCGATGCCAAGATCGAATCGCCCGATCCGGCGTTCCAGGACAACCGCTTCCGGCTACAGTCGAAGCACTCGGCAGCAGCGGGCATCGACGTCAACGTACCGGTGAGCGACAGCGCGGCGATCTTCTTCGTGCCGACGGTGACCTACAGCAGCCAGCAGTTCTTCGAGATCCCCAACACCCCGGCGATCAGCGAAGACGGCTATGTGCTCGCACACGCCCGCGCGGGCGTCCGTTTCAACGACGGCGCGTTCGAGATCACCGCATTTGCGCGCAACCTGTTCAACGAGAAATATCTGATCGATGCCGGCAACACCGGCGGCGCGTTCGGCACCGCGACCTTCATCGCGGGCGAGCCCCGGCTGTACGGCGTGCAGGTGGGTGCGAAGTTCTGATCTGAACCAACTGGCCTGATGAGCCCTCCCCCTTGATGGGGGAGGGTAGCGGCATTGTCGGTTTCCCCGTCCGCAGGCGGGAGGGGCAGGCGTTTAGATCCGTCGCCTGCGATCAATCGCCGCCGACGCGCTCGATATCGGCGCCGACCGCCTGGAGCTTCTCTTCGAGCCGTTCATAGCCGCGATCGAGGTGATAGATCCGGCTGACCTCGGTCTCACCTTCGGCGGCGAGGCCAGCGATGATCAGGCTCATCGAGGCGCGCAGGTCGGTCGCCATCACCGGCGCGCCGACCATCCGCTCGACCCCATGGACCACCGCGGTGCGGCCCTTGACCTCGATATGCGCGCCCATGCGGTTGAGCTCGGGCACGTGCATGTAGCGGTTCTCGAAGATCGTCTCGGTCAGCACGCTGGCGCCCTGCGCCATGCAGAGCATCGCCATGAACTGGGCCTGCATGTCGGTGGCAAAGCCCGGGAAAGGTGCGGTCGAAAGCGTCACCGCCTGCAATTTGCCATTGGGCCTCACCGCGATGCCATCGGCGATCTCCTCGACATGCACCCCTGCCTGGCGCAATGCGGCGACGGTCGCCTCCATCTCGTCAAGACGTGCGCCGATCAGGTCGAGCGCGCTGCCGGTGATCGCGGCGGCGCAGGCATAGCTGCCCGCCTCGATCCGGTCGGCCATCACGCGGTAGGTCGCGCCGTGCAGCCGGTCCTTGCCGTGGATGACGAGGGTGGAGCCGCCGATCCCCTCGATCACCGCGCCCATCGCCACCAGCAGGTTGCACAGGTCTACGATCTCGGGCTCGCGCGCGGCATTGCGCAGAGTCGATGTCCCCTTGCACAGCACAGCGGTCATCAGCGCATTCTCAGTCGCGCCGACCGACACTACGGGAAATCCGAAATCGCCGCCGGGCAGCCCGCCCTTGGGCGCACGCGCGGTGACATAGCCCGCGGTGATCTCGATCTCCGCGCCCAGTGCCTCGAGCGCCTTCAAGTGCAGGTCGATCGGGCGGTTGCCGATCGCACAGCCGCCGGGCAGCGACACCGTCGCCTCGCCCGCGCGCGCAAGCAGCGGGCCCAGCACCAGGATCGAAGCGCGCATCTTGCGCACGATGTCATAAGGCGCGACGGTCGCGGTGACGCGGCCTGCGCGCAATGTCATCACCCGGCCGAAATCCTCGGGCCGCGCGCCCTCGATCATCGTCGAGACGCCAAGCTGGTTGAGCAGGTGGCCGAAGCTGTCGACATCGGCGAGACGCGGCAGGTTGCGCAGCGTCAGCGGCTCGTCGGTGAGCAGCGCGCAGGGCAACAGCGTCAGCGCGCTGTTCTTGGCTCCGGAGATGGGAATACGGCCCGAAAGCGACTTGCCGCCGCGAATGATGATCTTGTCCATCGCCGCTGTTTAACGCTTGCGCCAGTCGGTGCAAGAGGGGCGCAGCGCCTGAACCGTCAAACCTTCTCGAGCGTGCACTGCAGCGGGTGCTGATGTTCGCGCGCGAAGTCCATCACCTGGTTGACCTTGGTTTCGGCAACTTCGTAGGTGAAGATGCCGCAGACGCCGACGCCCTTCTGGTGGACGTGGAGCATCACCCGGGTCGCCTCGTCCATGTTCATGCCGAAGAAACGCTTGAGCACCAGCACGACGAATTCCATCGGCGTGTAATCGTCGTTGAGCATCAGCACCTTGTACTGGCTCGGTTTTTTGGACTTGGCGCGGGTCTTGACCGCGATGCCGATATCGGGCGGGCCATCGTCATTCCCGTCCTCGCGATCCGGACCGGCATGCACGGCAATTCTGCCACCCCGCACTGAAAGAGGCTTGGCCGCCGCATATGGCGCAGGAGTGGGTGCTTCAGGGTGCATAGATGATTGCGAATATCGTATTTCGCTTGTCGCAGGCAAGGGGTCGCATGCAAATTGAGGCGATGCTGCGGCTCATATCGACCCACGTTCCGCGCACGCCATCGCTGGCTATGGCATTTTGCGCGCTGTTCCGTTAGGGGCGGCTCCATGCATTTTCTCGATCAAGCCAAGATTTTCATCCGTTCGGGTACCGGCGGACAGGGCGCGGTGTCCTTTCGCCGCGAAAAGTACGTCGAATATGGCGGACCGGACGGCGGCAATGGCGGCAAGGGCGGCGACATCATTTTCGAAGCCGTCAGCGGCCTCAACACGCTGATCGATTTTCGCTACACCCAGCACTTCAAGGCCAAGCGCGGCACCGGCGGAATGGGCCGCAACCGCACCGGCGCGGGCGGCGACGACCTTGTCATCAAGGTCCCCGTCGGCACCCAGGTGCTGAGCGAAGACAAGGAAGAGGTGCTCGCCGACTTCACCCATGCCGGCCAGCGCATCACGCTGCTGCGTGGCGGCGATGGCGGACGCGGCAATCTGAGCTACAAGACCAGCACCAACCGCACCCCGCGCCAGCACGGCCCCGGCTGGCCCGGCGCTGAAATGTACGTCTGGCTGAGACTCAAGCTGATGGCGGACGCGGGCCTGGTCGGTCTGCCCAATGCGGGCAAGTCGACCTTCATCAATCAGGTGACCAACACCCATGCCAAGGTCGGCGACTATCCGTTCACCACGCTGCGCCCGCAGCTGGGCGTCGTCCAGCACAAGAACCGCGAGTTCGTGCTCGCCGACATCCCCGGCCTGATCGAAGGCGCGGCCGAAGGTGCGGGCATCGGCGACCGGTTCCTGGGTCACATCGAACGCTGCCAGGTGCTGATCCATCTGATCGACGCCAATGGCGACGATCCGCTCGAGGCGATGCGCATCGTCGATGGCGAGCTGACCAATTACGGTGCCGGGCTCGACGAAAAGCCCCGCCTGGTCGCGCTCAACAAGGGCGATCTGCTCGACGACGAGCTGATGCAGCATTTCTCCGACGAGGTGCTCGCTGCAGGAGCCGAGCGCGTGTTCCCGATATCCGCCGCCACCGGTGCGGGCATCGAGGCGCTGTTCGACGCGCTGCTCGAATACCTGCCGCGCGACACCGCGACCGAAAAGCCCGAAGGGGTCGATCCGAATGCCGACAACGAGCCGGGGGTCTGGTCTCCGGTTTGAGGGTGTCGCGCCCCGCCCCCGCCTGTCCCGACCGATGTGGTGGTACGTTTGCGCCTACGGTTGCGCGATCTTCCCGCTACTTTGCGCGGGAACTCGGGAAAGTTGCTTTGTAGACGCGCTGGATTCCGGCTTTCGCCGGAAAACGGGATTTGAACGATGACCCACTCCCCTTCCCCCGCCGCCACGCTGTCCGCCGCCGCCTGTACGGTCCTGGTGGTCAAGGTCGGCTCGGCGCTGCTGGTCGCACCCGATGGCACGGTGCGGCGCGAGTGGCTGGCGTCCCTGGTGGACGACATCGCCGCCAGGATCGCAGCGGGCCAGCGGATCGTCATCGTCTCCTCGGGCGCGATCGCGTTGGGTGCGCGGCGACTGGGGCTGCCCAAGGGCGGCCGCGCCAGCCTTGAAGACGCGCAAGCCTCCGCCGCGACCGGCCAGATTGCACTGAGCCAATGCTGGGCCGAACTGCTGGGCAACCACGACATCACCGCCGCGCAGATGCTGGTCACGCTCGACGATCTGGAAGATCGCAGGCGATTCCTCAACGCGTCGGCGACCTTGCGCCGCCTGATCGCGCTGGGCGTGGTGCCGGTGATCAACGAGAACGATTCGGTTGCGACCGAGGAGATCCGCTTCGGCGACAACGACAGGCTGGCCGCACGCATCGCGCAGGCGGCGGGCGCGGGCGGCGTGGTGTTGCTGTCGGACGTTGATGGGCTCTATACCGCGAACCCCAAGAACGACCCCGAGGCAAAGCTGGTCGAGAGCGTCGCGCGGATCGATGCGCGGATCCGGAGCATGGCCGATGGCGGGTCCGCATCGGGCATGGGATCGGGGGGAATGCTCTCCAAGCTCGAAGCCGCAAGGATCGCGACCAGAGCGGGTGCGCACCTTGCCATCGCCAACGGCACGCTGGCGAACCCTCTCGCCCGGCTCGCGGCTGGCGGACGCGGCACGGTGTTCACCGCAGGCCCGCAGGGCAAGGGCCGCAAATTGTGGCTCGCCGGGCGCATGACCGCGCGCGGACGGATCACGGTCGATCCGGGCGCAGAGGCCGCGTTGGTCAAGGGATCGAGCCTGCTGGCAGCCGGAGCCACCGTGATCGACGGCAAGTTCGTGCGCGGCGATGTGGTCGAGATCGTCAATGCTGGCGGCGAGGCGGTTGCGCGCGGCCTGGCCGAATACGATGCTTCCGACATGGCGAAGATCATCGGCCTGCGCAGCGATGCGATCGCCGAGGTGCTGGGTTACGCGCCGCGCAGTTCGCTGGTCCACCGCGACCAGATGGTGCTGCTGTGAGCGTGATCGCGATGACCGGCGGCACCGGCTTTGTCGGCGGTGCGAGCATTACTGAAGCTCTCGCAAACGGCCATCAGGTCCGCGCGCTGACCCGCAGACCACAGCCTCAACGCGACGGCGTGACCTGGGTGGCGGGCGCGCTGGACGATGCCGACAGCCTTGCAACGCTTTGCACCGGCGCCGATTGCGTGCTGCACATCGCCGGCGTGGTCAACGCGCCCGACCGCGCGGGCTTTGTCGCGGGCAACATCACCGGCACCGAGAACATGCTGGCGGCGGCGAAATCGGCGGACGTCGCACGCTTCATCCATGTTTCCTCCCTGGCGGCGCGCGAACCTGACCTGTCCAACTATTGCTGGTCCAAGGCGCAGGCCGAAGCGCGCGTCGTTTCATCCGGGCTGAACTGGCAGATGGTGCGACCGCCTGCGGTGTATGGCCCGGGCGATACCGAGATGCTCGACCTGTTCCGCATGGCGGCGCGCGGCGTGGTGATGCTGCCGCCGGGCGGGCGGATGTCGGTGGTGCATGTCGCCGATCTCGCCGCGCTGCTGGTGCGGCTGGCGGGCGGTGCGGGTGATACCGGCGCGATCTACGAGGTCGACGACGGTAGCCCACGCGGCTGGAGCCACAAGGATTTCGCCGATGCGCTGGGCGATGCGGTGGGGCGCAAGGTGCGCGCGATCAGCACGCCGAAGCTCGCGCTGCATCTGGCCGCGCAAGGCGACCGGCTGTTGCGCGGCAAGGCGGCGAAGCTGACCCCGGACCGCGCGCGCTACATCGCGCACAGCGACTGGACGTCCGATCCCGAAAAACGCCCGCCCTCGCAGCTGTGGCAGCCGGACATCGCAACACGACAGGGACTGGCAGACACCGCGCGCTGGTATCGCGCAAAGGGTTGGCTCAAATAAGCGGCTGGCTCAAATAAGCGAGCGCCCCAGCGCCAGCTCGACCAGGAACAAAGCGAAGGTCAGCGACAGGCCGATCAGGAAGATGCGGTAGGCATGGCCGAGATAACGGTATTTCTTGTGCTGCAGCACCATGCCGTTCTGGTGGACATCGCGCAGCATGGTGCGGAAGATCGTCTCGTCGGTGTGCAGCTGGTCGATCACCAGATCGGCGAAATCGTCCTCCGCCATCGCAGAGAAATTGCCGAAGAACATGAAGTTGGTCGATCCGGGCGGGACGTCGGTCTTGGCCGAAGGCGTGCCGCGCACCGAAGGCAGGATCGCGAACACCGCGCACATCGCCGACAGGAATGCGAACAGCGCGAGCACGATGAGCGGCAGCGTGAAGTTGCCGCTGCGCGCCTGCCCCACCGAAATGGTGAACACCACAAACGTCGCGCCCATCAGGATGCTCGCCTTCTGGTCGGCCATCTGGCTCAACGCGAGGTTGGTCTGCACCGATGTGCGGATCAGGTGGATGGCGTGCGGCGAGAAGGTGTGCGGCGTTTGCGGCCACGGGCTCGGGATGGCCTTAAGCGGCACTTCGACTCGGTTTTCTATGGCACCCTCTCCCATGACAGATTGATGACACAGCAGCACTGCGCTTGACAAGCAGCACCGCACTGCCCTTCTGGCTGCAACAAGCTGCCGCGATGTTGCCGCATTCCCCCGGCAAGGCGGACCATGAACAGATGAAAGACACGCATGACCGACACTGCCACTTATGACCGTATCGCCGCGCAGATCGAGCCCTTCAACAAGAAGGGCGTCGACCTGACCGACAGCACCACCTTTGCCGGAGATCTGGAGTGGGACAGCCTGACGGTGATGGATTTCGTCGCGGCGATCGAGGATGAATTCGACATCATCATCACCATGAACATGCAGGCCGAGATCGAAACCGTCGGCCAATTGGTCGCTGCGGTGGAAAAACTCACCGCCTGACCCCATCTGCACCTCCTGCCTCGTCCTATTCCGGCCGTCCCCATCAGAGAATGACCCCATGACCGACCTGTTTTCCAAGTTCGACGCCCTGATCGGCGAGCGCGAGGCTTTGCTCTCGCACGGCGTGCGCGATCCCTATGCGCTGGT
>NZ_JBKBOG010000023.1:0-33826 GCF_046294995.1 Blastomonas sp. | reverse complement strand
TCGGCACCATCTCGGCCAATGGCGAGAAGGAAATCGGCGAGATGATCGCGCAGGCCATGGAAAAGGTCGGCAAGGAAGGCGTCATCACCGTCGAAGAAGCCAAGGGCATGGAATCGGAACTCGATGTCGTTGAAGGCATGCAGTTCGACCGCGGCTATCTGTCGCCCTACTTCATCACCAACCCGGACAAGATGACGGTCGAACTCGACAACCCCTACATCCTGATCCACGAGAAGAAGCTGTCGAACCTGCAGGCGATGCTGCCGATCCTGGAAGCTGTCGTCCAGACCGGTCGTCCGCTGCTGATCATCGCAGAAGACATCGAAGGCGAAGCGCTTGCGACCCTGGTGGTCAACAAGCTGCGTGGCGGCCTCAAGGTTGCTGCGGTCAAGGCTCCTGGCTTCGGCGATCGTCGCAAGGCGATGCTGGAAGATATCGCGATCCTCACCAAGGGTGAAATGGTCAGCGAAGATCTCGGCATCAAGCTGGAAAGCGTTACCCTGGGCATGCTCGGCGAAGCCAAGCGCGTTTCGATCGACAAGGACAACACCACCATCGTCGATGGTTCGGGTGAAGCCGATGCGATCAAGGCTCGCGTGGAAGCCATCCGTGGCCAGATCGAGAACACCACCAGCGATTATGATCGTGAAAAGCTGCAGGAACGTCTGGCCAAGCTCGCCGGCGGTGTTGCCGTGATCAAGATCGGTGGCGCTTCGGAAGTCGAAGTGAAGGAAAAGAAGGACCGCGTCGACGACGCGCTGCACGCAACCCGCGCAGCCGTTGAAGAAGGCATCGTCCCCGGTGGCGGTACGGCGCTGCTGTATGCAACCCGTGCACTCGAAGGCATGACCGGCGTCAACGACGACCAGACCCGCGGCATCGATATCATCCGCAAGGCTCTGTACGCTCCGGTTCGCCAGATCGCACAGAACGCAGGCCATGATGGCGCCGTCGTTTCGGGCAAGCTGCTCGACGGCAACGACGAAACGCTGGGCTTCAACGCATCGACCGATGTGTACGAAAACCTGGTGGCTGCCGGCGTGATCGACCCGACCAAGGTCGTGCGTGCTGCTCTGCAGGACGCGGCTTCGGTTGCAGGCCTGCTGATCACCACCGAAGCTGCCATCTGTGACGCACCTGAAGACAAGTCTTCGGGCGGCGGCATGGGCGGCATGCCCGGCGGCATGGGCGGCATGGGCGGCATGGATTTCTGATCCACGCACGTTCAGCTTCCAAGCCAACGCACAAGAAAACGGGGCCGGAGGGGAAACCTTCCGGCCCTTTTTCGTGTCAGTCCGTGGCGTCCAGTGCTGCTGCCATCTCGGCCGACCGCGCATCGTAGAAGCGCGACCGCATCAGCTTGACGATGGGCTCAGGGCTGGTTGAAGGTGTTCCCCCAGCAAAAGGCGGGGCGGGATCGTATTCGAGCGAGAGCTGGATCGAACGCGCGACATCCTCGCCATGCAGATGCGCGATGATCGCGAGAGCAAAATCGATCCCCGAGGTCACGCCGCCTGCGGTCACGACGCTGCCGTCGAACACGGTCCGCGCCTCCTCATGCTCCGCGCCGACCATCGGCAGCTGCCCGGTATAGCCCCAGTGGGTGGTGGCGCGCCTGCCCTGGAGCAATCCTGCGCGACCGAGGATGAACGCGCCGGTGCACACGCTGGTCACCCATTGCGCGCCGGATGCCTGTTGGCCCACGAAATCGATCAGCCGCGCGTCGCTGAGCGCAGGCGCAACGCCCAGACCGCCGGGCACGCACAGCAGATCGGCCTGCGGGCAGTCCGCGAACGTCACGGTCGGCATGATGCCGAAGCCGACATCGGTCATCACCGGGTCGAGGGTCGCCGCAGCCACATGCACTTTTGCGCCCGGCATCCGGCAGAGGAACTGCGCCGGGCCAGTGAAATCGAGTTGGGTCACCTGATCGAACAGGACGAAGACGATGTTGAAGGGTAGCTTTGCGTCGGTCATGGGCTTTCCTTTCATCATGAAGATTGCCCAGGCGCGCGACACGTGTCGATACCGCCCGCTCCCCGATGGTGGTCCATCTCGATGCGCCAGTTGCGGGCAGCGGGATGCTATTACGCGCAAGCGGCTCTGCCAAGCGGCCTTTTACGGTGCTTGCAGACGGTATATAGTCAAGACATGGCCGACCCTTGCTGCATAACCGCAGAGCAATTCCTGCAGATCGATTTCGGCTCCGACATCAAGGCAGAGCTCGATAACGGGATTGTTCGCATGATGGCCGGGGGCACGGCGGCGCATGCGCGGATACAGACGAACGTGCTGATAGCGCTCGGGAATGTACTCCGGGGCAGTGCTTGCCGGCCGTATGGACCCGACATGGGCTTGCGGACGCACGACAATTCGGTGCGCTATCCCGACGTCAGCGTCTATTGCGGCAAGGACAGCGAGATATTTGACGCAGAAAAGGCTTTCGATAATCCTGTCGTCATCGTGGAAGTACTTTCGCCTTCCACGCGGCTGTCTGATCAGGGCACCAAGCTCGGAGAATACAGGGACTTGCCGAGCGTCCAGACGATCCTGATGATCGATCCGGATGCCCAGACTGTCCAGGTCGTTACGCGCACCGAACTGCAAAGCTGGACCGACAGCATCTTGTCTCCGGACAACGACATCGCGATACCGTATCTTGATATAACCCTAGCACATTCGGAAATCTTCGCGCGCTGAACGGGACTGGCGCGGCCTTCAATGTTATGTCATAATCAGTGACATAACATTGAAGGGATAGCTTATGCGCCGCTTGTTGACCGTAGCTGTCATACTGCTCGTCGTCCTAGCCGCAGCCGGATGGCTGGCGCGCGAACAGCTAGGTGAAATCCTGTTCGCGCGCGCTGTCCAGGCGACCTATGGCACCGATGCTACCGCCGGTCTCGACGATGGCTTGCATGTCATCTTGTGCGGGACAGGCTCTCCCCTGCCCGATCCCGATCGCTCTGGCCCTTGTGCGCTGGTGATCGCGGGCAAGCAGGTGTTTCTTGTCGATGCAGGCTCTGGCGCCGGACGGCGGATCGGGCAGATCGGTGTGCCGTTGGCAAAGGTCGATGCGACATTCCTGACGCATTTTCACTCTGATCATATCGATGGTCTGGGCGAGGTTCTGATGCTGCGCTGGGCGGCCAGCGGGAGGACGGTCCCGATGCCGGTCTATGGGCCCGAAGGCGTCGACAAGGTCGTCAGTGGCTTCGACACCGCCTATACCGCCGATTACGGCTATCGTATCGCGCATCATGGCGCCGACATCATGCCGCGCAGCGGCGCTGGCGCGCAGGCCTTTACCATCCCGACCAGGGACGGCGCACAAACGGTGTATGAAAGAGGCGGAGTCAAGGTTCAGGCTTTCGGCGTCCGGCATGACCCGGTCGAACCGGCGCTGGGCTATCGCTTCGATTACAAGGGCCGGTCCGTCGTCATCAGTGGCGATACCGCGCCGACCGCTGTCGTCGCGCGGATCTGCAATGGGTGCGACCTGTTGGTGCACGAGGTTCTGAACCCGGATATGGTCGGCAAAATCTCCGCAACCGCCAGACAGCGCGGCGACTCCCGGATTGCCAAGATCATGTCCGATATTCCCGGCTATCACAGCGCCCCGGTCGCGGTGGCCTCAATCGCACGCCAGGGCAAAGCGCGGATGCTGGTCTTCACCCACATCGTCCCAAGGATGCCGACCCGGCTGTTGCACCCTTTTTTCCTGAAGGGCGTGGCGGATGTCTATACGGGTGAAACTGTTATGGGCGAGGATGGAATGCAATTCAGCCTGCCCGCCCGATCAACGCGGATCGAACGGGCAGACCTCTTATAGCGTTTTAGCGGCTGCTCAGTTGGTTTCGCGCGCGGCGTCGCGCTCGGCTTCGTCCCATTCGCGCTCGATATTGTCGCCAGCGCGATCAGCCTTGGCATCGAGATCCTTGGCGGTGCCATCGATACTGGCTTCAACGTCGTCCATCGCGTTATCGACGGCCTGGCCTGCGGCATCGACATTGGCCTCGATGTCATCGCCTGCAGATTCTGCAGCCGCTTCGGTTCTTTCCCCGGTTTCGGCTGAGCAGGCCGCAAGGCCCAAAGCGAGTGCGGCAACGCCAGCGATTGAAAAATTACGCATCAAAATGCTCCTTCGTAGTGACGCCAGAGATAGCGCCTTGCCCGACGGGAGTACGCACCCTGCCCACCCCGGTTCCAAAATTGCATGACCCTGCCCGATGCCGCTGCTATCGCTTGGCCCATGTCACAACAGAACCATCTCTACCTGGTCGACGGATCGTCGTACATCTTCCGCGCCTATCACCGGCTGCCGCCGCTGACCAATCCCGAAGGAACGCCGGTGGGCGCGGTGTATGGCTATACCACCATGCTTTGGAAGCTGGCGGACGACCTTCACAAGGCCGACGGCCCGACCCACATGGCGGTGATTCTCGACAAGAGCTCGCAAAGCTTCCGCAACACGCTTTACGATCAGTACAAGGCGCACCGCCCTCCCCCGCCCGAAGACCTGGTGCCGCAGTTCCCGCTGATCCGCGATGCAACCCGCGCCTTTTCGATGCCGTGCATCGAGGAGGACAATGTCGAGGCCGATGACATCATCGCGAGCTATGCGGTCGATGCGCTCGCCAAGGGGTGGAAGGTCACCATCGTCAGCTCCGACAAGGACCTGATGCAGCTCATCCAGCCCGGCCTCGACATGCTCGACACGATGAAGAACGTGCGCATGGGGCCTGAGGCGGTTATGGAAAAGTTTGGCGTCACGCCTGAACAATTGGGCGATGTGCTCGCATTGATGGGCGACGCGGTGGACAACGTGCCGGGCATTCGCGGCATCGGCCCCAAGACGGCATCCAAGCTGATCGTCGAGCATGGCGATCTGGAGAGCGTGCTCGCAGCAGCGCCCGCAATGAAGCCGTCGAAACTGCGCGACAGCCTGATCGAACAGGCCGAGATGGCGCGGCTGAGCAAGGTGCTGGTCACGCTCAAGGACGATTGCCCGCTGCCCAATGCCCTCGAGGATTTTTTGCTCAAGGATATTCCGCCCGAGCCCCTGGGCGCGTTCCTCCAGCTCCACGGTTTCACCAGCCTGTTGCGCAAGCTCGGCGCGAGCGGGCCCGCCGATGCGCCGGCGCCAGCGTCAGGCCCGGGCGCCAGCGCGCCGCGCAGCGACAATGCCATTGCGCCGCATCCCCTCAGCCTGCCGCCGATCGATGTCGACAAATATGTCTGCGTCCAGGACATCGAGACGCTCGACGACTGGATCGGGCGGGCTTTCGCGATCGGAACCGTGGCGGTCGATACCGAAACCGATTCGCTCGATTCGATGCAGGCCAGGCTGGTCGGGGTGAGCCTTGCGCTTGCGCCGGGCGAGGCCTGCTATATTCCGCTGGGACACGGCGGCAGCGACATGTTCGCCGAAAAGCCGCGCCAGATACCGATGGACATCGCGATCGCGCGGCTCAAGCCGCTGCTCGAAGACGACAGCGTGCTCAAGATCGGGCAGAACCTCAAATACGATCTCAACGTGCTTGCGCGACAGGGCATCGACGTCACCCCCATCGACGACACGCTCGTCATGAGCTTCAACCTCGATGCCGGGCACGAGTTCGGCAGCGGTGGGCATGGCATGGATGCGCTGGCACTGCGCCACCTGCAGCATGAGTGCATCAGCTTCAAGTCGCTGACCGGCACCGGCAAGAAGCAGATCGGGTTCAACGAGGTGCCGCTGAGCGATGCCACCCGCTATGCCGCTGAAGACGCCGATGTCACGCTGCGTCTGTGGCACGTGCTGCGCCCTCGCCTGCCGGTGGAAGGCGCAACCCGGGTTTACGAAATGGTCGACCGCCCGCTGGTCCCGGTGGTCGCTGCGATGGAGCGCAACGGCATCAAGGTCGATCGCGAGCAGCTCGCCGCGCTCAGCCATGATTTCGCCACCCGCATGGCGGCGCTCGAGTTGGAAATCCATGCCCTCGCCGGCCAGTCCTTCGCCATCGGCAGTCCCAAGCAGCTGGGCGAAATCCTGTTCGACAAGATGGGTCTCAAGGGCGGCAAGAAGGGCAAGACCGGCCAGTATTCGACCGACGTCACCGTGCTGGAAAAGCTTGCCGGCGAAGGGTCCGAGATTTCGCGCAAGGTGCTCGACTGGCGCCAGCTCGCCAAGCTCAAGTCGACTTACACAGATGCGCTGCAGGAGCAGATCAATCCCACCACCGGCCGCGTCCACACCAGCTACAGCCTGGTCGGCGCGCAGACCGGGCGCTTGTCCTCGACCGAGCCCAACCTGCAGAACATCCCGATCCGCACCGAGATCGGCCGCCAGATCCGCCATGCCTTCGTCGCCGAGCCTGGCAACGTCATCCTGGCCGCCGACTACAGCCAGATCGAGTTGCGGCTGGCCGCGCACATGGCCGATGTCGAGACGCTGCGCGACGCATTCGCCAAGGGTGAGGACATCCACAACCGCACCGCGCTCGAGCTGTTCGGCGAGGTCAACCGCGACACCCGCGGCCGCGCCAAGACGATCAATTTCGCAATCCTCTACGGCATTTCGCGCTGGGGTCTGGCCGGGCGGCTCGAGGTCAGCGCGGACGAAGCGCAGGCGATGATCGACACCTATTTCCAGCGTTTCCCCGGCATCAACCGCTATATCGCCGAGACGATGGAGAAGGCGCGCGAGTGCGGCTTCACCGAAACCCTGTTCGGCCGCAAGACACACTTTCCCCGGATCAACTCCAAGAACCAGGCCGAGCGCCAGGGCAGCGAGCGCGCCGCGATCAACGCGCCGATCCAGGGGACCAGCGCCGACATCATCAAGCGCGCAATGGTGCGAATGGTCCCTGCGCTCCACGCGGCAGGCCTGCCCCATGTCCGCATGTTGCTGCAGGTGCACGATGAACTGGTGTTCGAATTGCCCGAAGCGGATGTCGAAGCTGCATCGAAGGTCATCCGCGTGGTGATGGAATCCGCGGCGGAACCCGTGGTGCGACTGTCCGTCCCGCTCGGCGTAGACATCGGGACCGGTCCAAGCTGGGGCGCTGCGCACTGATGCGGCGCAACGATGGGCTCGGCTTGATTCCCCAGTCGCCCACGCTGGATTTGAGCGCCCTTGCCGATCCGCTATACACGAGCCTGATCGGCCGATTTCTGTTGGAGAACTACACGTTGTGGCTCCTCGCCATCGGCGTGGTGGTTCTGTCGGTCGCATGGCTGCCGCTGCTGCTGAAAAAGCTGCCGCTGTCGCTGCCGATCATCTTCGTCGGGTTCGGAATGGCGATATTCGCCTTCACCCCGCTGGGCATTTTCTCGCCGCATCCTACCGAAGCGCCGGTACTCATCGAAAAAGCGACTGAGTTCATCGTGATCATCTCGCTGATGGGCGCGGGGCTGAAAATCGGGCGACCTTTCACGGTCGCCAATTGGCGGATCACCATCCGCCTTCTTGCGATCGTGATGCCGCTGACGATCGCTGCGATCGCCTTTTCGGGCTATTGGGTCCTGGGGCTGCCGGTTGCGTCGGCGCTTCTGCTCGGCGCATGTCTGGCGCCGACCGATCCGGTGCTGGCATCGGATGTCCAGGTCGAGCGACCCAACAGCGATGAGAGCGACGAGGCGCGGTTCGCGTTGACCTCGGAAGCCGGACTGAACGACGCGCTGGCGTTTCCCTTCGTGCATCTCGCGCTGGTCGCCAGCGTCGGCAGCCTGGGTCTTGCCTCACTGGGCAGCTGGCTGTGGCAGGATGTCGTCTGGCGGCTGAGCGTTGGCGCCGCGATGGGAGCGCTGGGAGGCTGGCTGCTGGGCCAGATCATCTATCGGCTGCCGGAGAATACCCGGCTGTCACGCACCGGCGATGGCTTCATCGCGCTGGGGGCGACGTTGGCCATCTATGCGGTCACCGAATTCGCCCACGGTTATGGCTTTCTCGCGGTGTTCGTGGCGGGTGTCATGTTGAACCGGTCGGCCAGGGGCGATGCCTTCAATTCCGAGCTTCACGATTTCGCGGACGAGACCGAGCGGCTGGTGATGATGGTGCTGCTGGTTCTGTTCGGCGGAATGTTGACCGGTGGCGAACTGCTGGCAAACGTCGGATGGGAAAGCGTCATCGTCGCTGGGCTGGTTTTGCTGGTGATCCGCCCGGCGATCGCCTGGATATCATTGATGGACCTGCCGCGCCCCAGGTTGGAGCGTTTCGTCATCGCGTTTTTCGGGATTCGCGGACTTGGCTCGGTCTACTACCTCGCCTTCGGGCTCAACCATGGCGATTTCGTCGATCAGCACGCCCTGTGGGAGGTCGTCGGCCTGATCATTCTGGGGTCGATCGTGATCCACGGCCTGTCCGTCACGCCGGTCATGCGCCACCTCAACCGAGACATGGGCGTGCCGGACCAATAGGCACCGCCACGGCGTGCCGCTATGCGCGCGCCATTGCCTGCGGATAGCTGCCCAATATCCGCACCCATTTGCTGTGATGGCCCAGCACCTCGAGCGCCCGGTCCACTGCCGGATCGCCCGGCATGCCCTCGATATCGGCATAGAACTCTGCCGCAGCAAAGCTGCCACCGCGGATGTAACTCTCCAGCTTGGTCATGTTGATCCCGTTGGTGGCAAAACCCGACAGCGCCATGAACAGCGCCGCAGGGATGTTCTTCACCTCGAAGATCATGCTGGTCATCACCGTTTCGGTGCCCGGAAGAGGGTCGTTTCGGTCGGAAGCGAGCACGACGAAGCGGGTCATGTTGTGGGCAGCATCCTCGATGCCCTCCGCCACGATCTTCAGGCCGAACACCTCGCCGGCGAGCCGTGAAGCGACCGCGCACAGTCCCGGATCATCCGATTCGGCGACGAACGCGGCAGCGCCTGCGGTATCGGCATAAGTGGTGGGCTGAATGTCATTGGCGCGCAGATAATGCCGGGTTTGTCCCAACGCCTGCGGATGGCTGACGGCTGCTCGGAATGGGCCGTCTCCCTTGGCGAGCAGGCAGTGATGGACGGGCAGAAAGTGCTCTGCGACGATCGTCAGCCCGCTTTCGGGGAGCAGAAAGTGAATATCCGCCACCCGGCCATGCTGCGAGTTCTCGATCGGGATGATCGCCTGCGCCGCACGGCCATCCTTGACCGCATCCATCGCATCCTCGAACGAATAGCACGGCAGTGGATGCCAGTCGGGCGCGAACTGGCGCGCGGCGATGTGCGAATAGGCGCCCGGAGCGCCCTGAAACGCAATTGTACGCTCCGGATCGCTGGATGCGATTCGCGCCATGTCTTCAACCATCAGGCGGGCGATCTGGGGGTAGCTTTGCATGGGCACGGCGAATAGGCAGCCAATGCCGCGACGACAAGGCGAAAACGGGGCCGTCGGGGCTTGCAGTGCGCCTTGTGCATCATTAGAGGAGGCGGCGAACCGGTCTGTTGCGACGCAGCAACCGGTCTTTCCATATGCCGACACGGTCTGGATCGACGATCCAGGAACGATCGGGTCACGATTATACACAGGCGCCACTCTTCGAGGCGTCAGCACCAATAGACGAGGCAATAGGGCAATGCAGGACAATAAGAACACGATTGCAGGCTGGGTTCTTGCAGGTGGCATCGCTGCCCTTGGCCTGTCGATCATCAGCGGCAAGGTGTTCCATGCCGACAAGCCAGAGCGTCCCGAACAGCTTGGCTTCGTGATCGAAGGTGTTGTGTCGTCCGAAGGTGCTGCGGAGGCCGAGGTTCCCCTCGCTACGCTGCTCGCCAGCGCCGATATCGCCCTTGGCGAAAGGGCCTTCGCCAAGTGCGGATCGTGCCACACGATCAACAGCGGCGGCGCCAACGGCATCGGCCCCAATCTTTACGGCATCATGGGCGAACCCCACGCCGCGGTGCCCGGCTTTGCATATTCGGACGCGTTGAAGAGCAAATCGGGTCCGTGGACCTTCGAGGAAATGAACGCCTGGCTTACCTCGCCCAAGGCGTACGCCCCCGGCACCAAGATGAGCTTTGCAGGTCTGGGCAAGGCCGAGGAGCGGGCCAATCTGATGGCATGGATGAACACCCAGTCGTCCAACCCGCTGCCCCTGCCCGCCGCTCCTGCCCCTGAAGCAGCGCCCGCAGCCGAAGGCGAAGCGCCAGCTGCTGCGGACGGCGAGGCCGCTCCTGAGGCGGATGCCGCTGCGGCACCTGCTGCAGGCTGATCGCACAGACATCTGGTTTCAGTTTGAAAAAGGGCTTCGCGCACATGCGCGGAGCCCTTTTTTCGTGCACGTCCCGGCTCTCAGTCTTCGTCGAGCATCAGCAACCGTTCCTCGATGCGGATGTTGCGCGTCGCCAGCCGGATCTCGGCGATGAAGAGCACCAGCCCGGCAATCAGGAACGTCATCGCCAGGATGAACCCGCCGGCCACGATCTGGCCGAATTCATATCCCGTCAACGACAGCACGAACATCGCAGCGATCAGCAGGCTGACGGTCGACGCGCTCAGTGTCGCCATCAGGATCGCCTTGTTGACGATCGAGGCTCGGCGGTCGAGGATCTGGAGCTCACGGACCACGCGCACATGCTCTTCCCCCTCGGTCCGACTGAATTCTGCGAGCTGAACCCGTTCGCGGTCGATCACCCGAGCGAGCCGTCCGGCAAACAGCTGGAGGATGTTGCCGGTTGCGACCAGCAAGAATGCCGGCGCCATGGCAAGCTGGATCAACCGCCCGATCTGCCCGATTTCCAGCTCAGCAATAAACATGATTGTGAAGCGCCCCCGTGAGTGTAGCCGGCGCGACTATAGCCTGCGGACCTGTGCCATCAATCGGCAATCGGCAATCGGCAACCGGCGATCGGCGTCGTATGGGTTGACGAACCCGTGCGATGGTGCAGAGCTTTGGCAGCGCCTCAGCGCTAACCGTTTTCAGATGCGATCTTCCGCGAATCGAGCCAGCAGTGATGAACGACACGCCTTCCGAGATCTCCGAACCGCAAGGGGGGTTCGACCCAGCCCTGTTCCAGCAGATGATGTCGACGCACGGACACAGCGGGCATCTCGGCATGCGCTACCGCGCCCATGGCGATTGCTGGGTGGAGCTCGAATTGCCCTATGCCTCTGGCCTGGTGGGCGACGTCGACAGCGGCGTCATCGCTTCAGGGCCGATCATCAGCCTGATGGACAACGCCACCAGCCTTTCGGTGTGGACCGCGATCGGCAAGTTCCGCCCGCAAGTGACGCTCGATCTGCGGGTCGATTACATGCGCCCGGCAACCCCGGGCAAGACGGTGATCGGGCGCGGCGAATGCTACAAGACCACGCGGTCGATGGCTTTCGTGCGCGGCGTGGCACATGATGGCGACCCTGACGATCCGGTCGCGCACGTCGCCGGCACGTTTATCCGCATCGAAAACTTCCTGGGCTGACCGATGAGCGAGACAGATACCATTGCTACCGTCCGGGGCTTCATGCCGCCGTTTGCGCAGACCATGGGCATGACCGTCGACCATCTGCAGGGTGGCCTGCCGGTGATCGCCTATGACTTTGGCCCGCAGGTCATGGGGCGGCCCGGCTATCTCCACGGCGGCGCACTGAGCGGCCTGCTCGAGATATCGGCGATCGCGGCGCTGCGCGTCACGCTGGGCAAGGACGAGAGCGACCTCAAGATCAAGCCGGTCAACATCACCATCAATTTCATGCGCGGCGGCCGCGAACTGCGCACCTATGCGCTGGGCGAAGTGACACGGATCGGGCGGCGTGTCGCCAATGTCGAGGCCAAGGCGTGGCAGGACGACCCGGCCAAGCCGATCGCCACGGTGTTCATGAACTTCCTGCTGTCGGCGCCCAGGCCAGCCTGACGGTCACCCCCTCGGGCGCTGCATCGGCGCCATCGTCGATTTGCATCGCCGCATCGGCGCGGGCTCTCGAAAGAATCGCGGACGGCATGTCGCGCGGATGGAGCACCAGATCGGCGCTGCCCAGCAGCCGTACCTGCCGCAGCGTGAGGTCATCGGGATCGGGCGATCCGATCGCAATCTCGTAAAGCCCAGCCGACACGCCTGCCCTGCCGCCGCCGATCCAGCGTTCCACTGCATCGGCACCCTGATCGGCCAGCACATCGAGCGCTCCGCCGGGAGCAAACGCGGCATCGATCGCGCGTCGGCGTTCCGCGCCACCGGGCCAGCGCAGGCGGATTGCGTCGCGCGCCGCATCCAGCGCGCGCGCCAGATCGCCGAGTGTCGCAGGGAGCAACCCCTCGAGCCTCTGACGCAACGCCTTGGCGAGACCAGCAGACGCGCCGCCGGTGCCAATGGCAATCAGCACCGGATCGCGATCGATGATCGCCGGCGTGGTGAAGTCGCACAAAGCCGGTCGATCGACCGCATTGACAATCAGCCCGCGCGCCTTGAGCCGAGCGACGGCTGCGATCGCCTCGGCTTCATCTTCCAGTGCGACGATGGCGACCCGAGCCTCAGGACTGCCCTCGGCGACGCAGATGCCGCCCGAACGCTCGATCAACCGTCGTTTTGCGTCTGCCGCCTCACCGTCGCCCAGCAGGATCACCGGGCGTCCGCGCAAATTGAGGAAGATCGGCAGCTGGTTCACAGCCAGTCGGGCACCTGCTCTGCGGCCATGATTTCGGCAGGGGTAATGCGGTTGGCGACCACGGCAAAGCGATCGCCATCGACCAGCACCTCGGCGACGATACCCCGGCTGTTGTAGCTGCTCGCCATCGTCGCGCCATAGGCGCCTGCGGTGCGGAACACGGCCAGATCGCCCGCGGCAACGGTGTCGATGTCGCGCCCCATCGCGAAGGTATCGCCGCTTTCGCATACAGGGCCGACGATATTGGCCATCATCCGCGTGCCATCGGGCACCACCGCCTCGAAGTCATGCCAGGCATCGTACAGGGCCGGGCGCGCCAGATCGTTCATCGCCGCATCGACCACTACAAAGGGGTGCTGCACGCCGGGCTTGACCCGGATCACCCGGGTCAGCAGCACGCCGGCATTGCCAGCGATGACGCGGCCGGGTTCGAACTGGATCGTCGCGTCCCAGTCGCGCGTCACCCGCGCCACCAACGCGCCGTAATCCGCGGGCGACGGCGGGTTGCTCCCGGCCTGGTATGGCACGCCGAGACCGCCGCCCAGATCGACATGGGTGATGCCATGACCGCTGGCGCGCAGATCGGCGACCAGCTGCCCGATCTTGCCGAACGCAGCCTCGAGCGGATCGAGGCTGAGCAGCTGGCTGCCGATATGCACCGCAACCCCGCGCAGGCCGATCCCAGGTAGCTGCGACAGCCGCTGGTAGATCCCCGGCCCGACATGCAGGCCGACGCCGAACTTGTTGTCCGCCTTGCCGGTCGAGATCTTGGCATGGGTGCCCGCATCGACATCGGGATTGATCCGCAGCACTGCAGCCGCGTTCAGCCCCATCGCGTTTGCCACGGCGGCGAGCATCTCGCCTTCCTCTTCGGATTCGATGTTGAACTGGCCTATGCCGGTCGCCAGCGCATGGCGGATTTCATCGGCGGTCTTGCCGACGCCCGAGAACACGATGTCGGCAGGCGCGATGCCTGCCGCCAGCGCGCGGTCAAGCTCGCCGCCCGACACAACATCCGCGCCATAGCCGCGCTGGGCCAGAACCTTGAGCACCGCCAGATTGGGATTGGACTTGACCGCGAACGCCAGATGCTTGCGCGGAACGCCTGCCAGCCCTTCGCGGAACACATCGGCATGGCGCTCCAGCGTGGCGCGCGAATAGACATAGACCGGCGTGCCGACCTCTTCGGCGATCCGCGCCAGCGGTACCTGCTCGGCATGCAACTGGCCGCCGATCAGCGAGAAATGGTCCATGGTGCGCTGGGCCTTTTCGGTTATTCGGGGGGAAGGTCGAACGGATCGTCGGCACGCGCTTCGGACTTGCGACGAAGCTCGACGTTGCGTTCGGGGCGCGACTGGGTGCTGGGCTCGAGCAGCTGATCGGGTGCGGCAACCGTCGGCGCGCCATAGGCCTTCGGCGCTGGCGCGACGCCTTCGACCGGAACGAGCTTCTGGCGACTGCCACAGGCAGAGAGCGCCAGGACCACGGAAGCAGCAAGCAGCAGTTTCGGGGCACGCAGCATTGTCATTCTCCTGCCCCCGCGTCTGTGCCCAGCGCTGTTCGGGCGCGCGACACCTGCAACCGTACCTGATCGGGCGCGGTGCCGCCATAGCTGTTCCGGCTGGCGACCGATGCATCGACCGACAGCGCTGGATACACCGCCTCGCTGATCCGCGCGTCGATTGCCTGCAGGTCGGCGATCGGCAGCGTATCGAGCGCAACCCCGCGCTGTTCGGCAAGCTTGACCACCGCGCCGGTGATGTGGTGCGCCTCGCGGAACGGGATGCCCGCCTGCCGCACCAGCCAGTCGGCAAGATCGGTCGCGGTGGCAAAGCCGCGCTCGGTCGCCTTGCGCATGGCAGCGGTCTCGAAGGTGGTTTCAGCGATCATCCCGGTCATCGCCGCCAGGCTCAGCATCAGCAGGCCTTCGCATTCGAACACCGGCGGCTTGTCGTCCTGCATGTCCTTGGAATAAGCGAGCGGCAGCCCCTTCATCGTGATCATCAGCGCGGTCTGGCAGCCGATGATCCGCCCGGCATGGCCGCGCACCAGCTCGGCCGCATCGGGGTTGCGCTTCTGCGGCATGATCGACGATCCGGTCGAGAAGCTGTCGGGCAGCTTGACGAAGCCATAGGGCTGGCTCGCCCAGATGATGAACTCCTCGGCCAGCCGCGACAGGTGCAGCGCGCATTGCGAGGCGGCGCTAAGGTAATCGAGCGCGAAATCGCGATCCGAGACGGCATCGAGCGAGTTCGCGGTGGGCATGTCGAAGCCCAGCGCCGTAGCCGTGGCATTGCGGTCGATCGGGAAACCGGTACCGGCGAGCGCTGCCGATCCCAGCGGGCACTGGTTCATCCGCGCACGCGCAGCTGCAAAGCGGTCGCGATCGCGCGCGAACATCTCGTAATAAGCGAGCAGGTGGTGGCCCAGGGTCACCGGCTGCGCGATTTGCAGATGGGTGAACCCCGGCATGATCGCATCGGCATGCTCGTCGGCGCGTTCCACCAAAGCGCTCTGCAATGCCTTGAGCGCGGCATCGGCGGCATCGCAGGCATCGCGCACCCACAGGCGAAAGTCGGTCGCGACCTGGTCGTTGCGCGAGCGCGCGGTGTGCAGACGTCCGGCAGCAGGCCCGATCAGCTCGGCCAGCCGCGCCTCGACATGCATGTGAATGTCCTCGAGCGACCAGTCCTCGGTCACGCCGTTTGCGGCATATTCTTGCGCGATCTGCTTGAGACCGGCGCTGATCGCGTCGGCATCGTCGGCAGGAATGATCCCCTGTGCGCCCAGCATCGCGACATGCGCCAGCGAGCCATCGATATCCTGCCGCCACAGCGCCTTGTCGAACGGGATAGAGGCGTTTATGGCGCGCATCACGTCGGATGGCCCTGCAGCAAACCGTCCGCCCCACATGCTGTTGGAGTTGTTACCCATGCGTATCGCCCATTTATCCAGCAAGCGCATCTGGCCGGTGGTGGCCCTTGCCGCGCTGGCAACTGGCGCGTGCGATAAGCAATCCCCTGCCGGGGAGCAACCCGCAGGCACCGAAAAAACTTCACAGGTCGAAGCCCCTTCGATGCCTTTGTCAGGCACGCTCGATATTTCGCAGCGCGGCAAGGCGGCGCCCGATGTCAGTTTCAACGATCCCGACGGCAAGCCGACGACGCTCGCCGCGTTCAAGGGCAAGCCGGTGCTGGTCAACCTCTGGGCGACATGGTGCGGCCCATGCGTCGTCGAGATGCCAACGCTCGATGCGCTCGCAGCGCGCGAAAAGGACCGGCTGGTGGTGCTGACCGTGTCGCAGGACATGCAGAATCTCGACAAGATCAAGCCGTTCTTCGCCGAGCGAGGCTACAAGACGATCGAACCGTTCGTCGATCCCGAGAACAACCTGGGGTTCAGCTATATGACCGGCGTGATGCCGACCACGGTGCTGTACGATGCCGAGGGCAAAGAGGTGTGGCGGATGATCGGCGGGATGGACTGGAACGGCTCGCGTGCTTCGGCTCTGATGGAAGAGACGCTCGCCAAGGGCTGAGCGCCTCCGGGCGCTACATCAAAATCGGCATCATCACATGACAGCGTTTGCGCTGGTCTGTCCGCTTGGCGCGCGGCTGGCCGGACAGAACGCGTTTTTTGCCGATGCAGTCGTCCTGGACCGGTGCTGCCCGATCGACCGTCGCCAGCAATGGCGGAGCGGCGAGGATCGCACCAGACATCAGCAAGGCAAGGGTCATATGACTCGGCATAATGCTGTCTTGCCTCTGCTTGCCTGACCGGTTGCTGAACGAAACCTGTTGCTGCCGCAGCGTAGGTGCGCGGGCCTGGTCATCATCGACAGGGTTGGAGCAGGCGGATCATGGTGGGCGATGACAGGCTCGAACTGCCGACCCTCTCGGTGTAAACGAGATGCTCTACCAACTGAGCTAATCGCCCATGATCGCTTGAGTGTGGCGCCACTGCCATTTTTGATCCCCGATGGCAAGTGGCTTGATGCTTTCCATTGGAGCAGTCGCCAGCTAGGGCCGCTGCATTGACGTTTATTCCCTGGAGAATCATTATGCGCCCATCCGGCCGCGCCCCCGACGAAATGCGGACCATCAGCATCGAAACCGGCTTCACCAAGCACGCCGAGGGCAGCTGCCTGATCGGCTTTGGCGATACCAAGGTGCTGGTCACCGCGAGCATCGAGGAGCGGCTTCCGCCCTGGCTCAAGGGCAAGGGCGAAGGCTGGGTGACGGCGGAATATTCGATGCTGCCTCGCGCCACCCATACCCGCGGCCAGCGTGAAGCGGCCAAGGGCAAGCAATCGGGCCGCACCCAGGAAATCCAGCGCCTGATCGGCCGCTCGCTGCGCGCGGTTGTTGACCTGAAGAAGCTCGGCGAACGCCAGATCACGCTCGATTGCGACGTGATCCAGGCCGATGGCGGGACGCGTACCGCCTCGATTTCAGGAGCATGGGTCGCGCTTCGGCTCGCCGTCAACGGGCTGATGGCCAAGGGACTGCTCAAGGAAGACCCGATCACCGCCAAGGTCGCAGCGATCAGCTGCGGTATCCACCAGGGCACGCCGGTGCTCGACCTTGACTATATCGAGGATTCGAATGCCGATGCCGATGCCAATTTTGTGCTGATCGAGGGGGGCAACATCGCCGAGGCGCAGGCGACTGCCGAAGGCGCGCCGTATGACGAGGAAGCGCTGCTGCGGTTGCTGCGGCTGGCGCGGATGGGCTGCAACGAGATCTTCGCGGCGCAGGACCGCGCGGTTTCCTGATCGAAATGGCGGCGCGCAAACTCGAACCCGGTCGGCTGGTGATCGCCAGCCACAACCAGGGCAAGGTGCGCGAGATACGCGCATTGCTCGAGCCGTTCGGCATCGAGCCCGTGTCGGCGGGCGACCTTGGCCTGCCCGAGCCCGACGAGACCGGCACGACGTTTGCCGAGAACGCGCTGCTCAAGGCGCATGCCTCGGCACAGGCCTCAGGTTGCGTCGCGTTGGCCGATGACAGCGGGCTGTGCGTCGCGGCGCTCGGCGGCAGACCTGGCGTCTACACCGCCGACTGGGCCGAGCGACAATGGTTCGAGGGCGATCCGGGCCGCGATTGGTACATGGCGATGGGCAAGGTCGAGGGCCGCCTTGCCGAACTCGGCCCCGATGCCGACCGCAGCGCGTACTTCATCTGCACGCTGGCGCTGGCCTGGCCCGATGGCCATTCGCAAGTGTTCGAGGGCCGGGTGACCGGCGCGCTGACCTGGCCACCGCGCGGGACGCTGGGCTTCGGCTACGATCCGGTGTTCGTGGCGCAGGGCTTCGACCAAACCTTCGCCGAGCTCGACCCCGCGCACAAACACGCCATCAGCCACCGCGCCGATGCCTTCGCCAAGCTTGTCGAGGCCTGCTTTTGAGTGGTGACAAAGTCTCTCCCCTCCCGCCTGCGGGAGGGGTCGATCAGCGGCGTAAGTCGATGATCGGGGGTGGGCCTGAAATGCATGCCCACCCCGGCCTCGGCTTCGCCTCGCCCACCCCTCCCGCAGGCGGTAGGGGAGAGGCGTTGGCACTCTACATCCATTGGCCTTTCTGCGTCTCCAAATGCCCCTATTGCGACTTCAACAGCCATGTCCGCGAGGGTGTGGACGTGGCGCAATGGCAGGCCGCGCTGCTCGCCGACATGGCGTACGAGGCCGCGTTGCTGCCCGGGCGCGAGCTCGGATCGATCTTCTTCGGTGGTGGCACGCCCTCGCTGATGCCGCCTGAATTGGTGCAGGCGCTGATCGATCAGGCTTCAAGACATTGGCGTTTTGCCGGCGACATCGAGATCACACTCGAAGCCAATCCATCCTCGGTCGAATCCGCGCGGTTTGCCGACCTCGCGCTGGCCGGGGTCAACCGCGTGTCGCTGGGACTGCAGGCGCTCGACGATGATGTGCTTAGCTTTCTCGGCCGTGCGCATTCGGTGCGCGAAGCGCTGGCGGCGCTCGACATCGCGCAGGACCGCTTTGCCCGCGTCTCGTTCGACCTGATCTATGCCCGCCCCGGCCAGTCGCTTGCCGATTGGGAGCGCGAACTCACCCGCGCGCTGGGTTTCGGCACCGGGCACCTTTCGCTCTATCAGCTTACCATCGAGCCTGGGACGCGGTTCGAGACATTGGTCCGGCGCGGCGATTTGGTCCCGGCGGATGACGACCATTGCGCCGATCTGTTCGATCTTACCCGGCAGCTGACTGAGGCGGCGGGGCTCCCCGCCTATGAGATCAGCAACCACGCCCGCATTGGCGAGCAGAGCCGCCACAACCTCACCTATTGGCGCTATGGCGATTATGCCGGGATCGGCCCGGGCGCGCATGGGCGCCGCGGGTCGATGGCGACTGAGCGCCATCGCAAGCCGGAGAATTATCTCTCCGCGATCGACCGCAACGGCAACGGCCTTTCGGTCGAGCGCCCGCTTGATCCCGAAACCCAGGCGATGGAAGCGCTGCTAATGGGCTTGCGGCTCGCCGAGGGGCTGAACCTCGATCGGGTCGCCCAGCGGTCCGGCGTCGCGCAATCGGCGCTGATCCATGATGCTGCGACCGATCGGCTGATCCGGCTGGGCTTCGTCCTGCGCGAAGGCCAGCGGATTACGGTGACGCCGCAGGGCATGCCGCTGCTCGATGCGATCCTCGCCGAAGTGGTGGCGATTGAGCCCGCTGCCGTCGCCTGATACCCTGCCGCAGATGGCAGACCCCGCCCCTCCCCTGATCGCCCGGTGGCGCGCGCATTTGGCGGACAACCGTCGCCGTTCGCAGCACACCGTTCGCGCGTATGTTGCCACCGCCGAGCGGTTGACCGATTTTCTGGCCGAACACTGGGGTGAGACCCCGGATGCAACGGCGCTCAACGGCGTGACGCAGGCCGATCTGCGCGCCTTCCTGGCGGCGCGGCGCGGCGATGGCCTCGCCAACCGCAGCACCGCGCGCGAGCTGTCGGCGATCCGCGCCTTCCTGGCCTTTGCTGGCGAGCAGAGCGGCTCGGACAGCAACGCCCCGCGGATCAAGGGGCCCCGGATCAAGCGCAGCCTGCCGCGCCCGATCGCGCCCGATGACATCATGGCGCTGGGCGACGCGATGGCGGCGCGCGATGCGCCCGGCTGGGTGCAGGCGCGCGACTGGGCGGTGCTGCTGCTGCTCTATGGCGCGGGCCTGCGCATCAGCGAGGCGATGGGGCTCACCGGCGCGGTCCTGCCGCTCGGCGAGACGCTGCGCATCACCGGCAAGGGCAACAAGCAGCGCGTGGTGCCGGTGCTGCCGCAGTTGTGCGAGGCAATCGGCCAGTATGCCGCGCTCGCCCCGTTCGATCTCGCACCGGACGAGCCGCTGTTCCGGGGCACGCGCGGCGGACCGTTGTCGCCCGCTCTGGTGCGCCGCGCGATGATGCATGCGCGCAGGTTGTTGGGCCTGGCCGAGGACGCGACGCCGCACGCGCTGCGCCACAGCTTTGCGACGCACCTGCTGGCAGGCGGCGCGGACCTGCGCTCGCTGCAGGAACTGCTGGGTCATGCCAGCCTGTCCTCCACCCAGATCTATACCCAGGTCGATGCCGCGCATCTGCTCGATGTCTACGAGAATGCGCACCCAAGGGCTTGAGCTTGAGGCGGAGGTGGGGCGCGTGCGTCCCTCGACTTCGCTCGGGACAGACGGAGGTAGGGCACAGCCCGCTACCTCTCCGAGTTCCCGAGCGAAGTCGAGGGACGCAGAGCGCTACGATGCGCCTTGATCGGTCTTAACCGGCCGCCAGAAGATCACGCGCACCAGATAAATCACGAGGATAAGGCCGATCACCCCGGTCGATATCGGCCCGGTGTACTTGTCGATCTCGCCAAACCGCGACCCCAGCTGAAACCCGATCCCGGCGAATATCACGTTCCACAGCCCTGCCCCGGCAAAGGTCCACAGCAGGAATTTCACCCGGCCCATCTCGAAGATGCCGGCAGGAAGCGAGATCAGGGTGCGCACTGTCGGGATCATCCGGGCGAAAAAGATGGTCGAGGCGCCATGGCGATGGAAAAGCCCGTTGAACCGGTCGATCTCGCGCTGGTCGAGGGTCAGCCAGCGTCCCCAGCGCGCCACGAAATGGTCGAGCCGTTCATGGCCAAACGAGCGCCCGATCGCATACCAGAAATAATTGCCCGCGACCGATCCGATCGTGCCGGCCAGGATCATCAGCCACAGGTTGAAATTACCCTTGCCCGCCTCGATCCCGGCCAACCCCATGATCAGTTCGGACGGGATCGGCGGGAAGACATTTTCGAGCGCCATCAGCAGCGCGACACCCCAATATCCGCCATTGGCCACGAGATTCAGAATGAAATCGTTCATGTTCATGTCTTCAGGCGGGCCTCGATCGCATCCCAGATCATCCCGGCGACGTCGCTGTTGTTGAACGCGCCGATCGCGACGATGCCGGTGGGCGACGTGACGTTGATTTCGGTCAGCCATTTGCCGCCGATCACATCGATACCCACGAACAGCAGTCCGCGTTCCTTCAGTTCCGGTCCCATCGCGTCGCAAATTTCCTGTTCGCGTGTCGTCAGCGTGGCGGATTCGGCGTAACCGCCGACCGCGAGATTGGATCGGAACTCGCCTTCGCCCGGCTTGCGGTTGATCGCGCCGGCGACCTTGCCGTCGACCAGCACGATGCGCTTGTCGCCTTGCGCGACCTCGGGAAGGAAAGGCTGGACCATGAACGGCTCGCGCCAGATCTGGCCGAACAGCTCGACCAGCGCAGACAGGTTCGCCCCATCCTCGCCGACCAGGAACACCGCCTTGCCGCCATTGCCGTGCAGCGGCTTGACGACGATCGCGCCATGCTGCGCCTGAAAGCGCTTGACCTCATCGAGCGAGCGCGTGACCAGGGTCGGCGGCATGAAGCGCTCGAAATCGAGCACATAGACCTTTTCGGGGGCATTGCGCACCGATGCGGGGTCATTGACCACCAGCGTCCGACCCTTGAGCCGCTCGAGAATATGCGTCGCGGTGATATAGCCGACATCGAACGGCGGGTCCTGCCGCATCAGCACGACATCGACATCCTCGCCCAGATCGAGCCGCACCGGATCGCCGAAAGTGAAATGGTCGCCCTGAACGGCGCGCACCGTCACCGGGTGGGCATGGCACGTCACCTGGCCAGCCTCATAGGTCAGCGTTTCGACGTCATAGTGATAGAGCGTATAGCCGCGCGCCTGCGCCGAAAGCATCAGCGCGAAGCTGCTGTCGCCCTTGATGTTGATGCCGGGCATCGGGTCCATCTGTACCGCGATTTTCATGGAATGGCCTTTGCGTTAGGGATCGGAAGTGGCGCCAGGCGCTCAATCGCCCTGCCAGACGTGGGTCAGATGGCGTGGCAGGCGCCGCGGCGCAAGCAGGATCACGTCGATCCGTGCATCATCCCCCGCGCGGACATAGCGCGGCATCAGCGCGTCTGCAGCTGCCGCGACCCGGCGCAGGCGGTGATGATCGATGGCAAGGTCCAGCTCCTCGGCTGTCGCTCGGTGCTTGACCTCGACGAACGCGACCATCCGCCCGCGCCGCGCCACCAGATCGACCTCGCCAAACGGCGTGCGCACCCGCGTCGCCAATATCCGCCAGCCCTTGAGGCGAAGCCACCACCCCGCCAGCGTCTCGGCACGGCGACCGGCGGCTTCGGCCTGCTTGCGCCGGGCTTCAGCCATCGCTCGCCCGTTCGGCCATGATCCGCGCATACAGCGTCTTGCGATCGAGCCCGAAGCGGCGCGCGACCTCGCCTGCCGCCTTGCCCGGCGGCATGCTCGCCAGCGCCTCGGCAAGCGCGGCTTCGACCGCATCCTCGTCCGCCTCACCGGTGTCCGCGAGCGGCGGGCCGACGACCAACACGATCTCTCCCTTGGGGGTGACATCGGCATAATAGGTCGCGAGTTCCGACAGGGTGCCGGTGCGGGTTTCCTCGAACTTCTTGCTGATCTCGCGGACCACGGCGGCCTCGCGATCGCCCAATCCTGCATGCAGCGCGGCGAGACACGCGGCGATCCGCTTGGCGCTTTCATAGAACACCAAGGTGGCCGGGATCGCGGCGATGTCGGCGATCTCCTTGTCGCGCGCACCGGCCTTGTTGGGCAGGAAGCCGTGAAAGTAAAATCTGTCGGTTGGCAGGCCTGCCAGCGTCAGCGCGACGATCAGCGCGGATGGCCCGGGCACCGAATGGATCGCCACCCCTGCATCACGCGCCTCACGGACCAACTTGTAGCCGGGATCGGAGATCAGCGGCGTTCCGGCATCGCTGACCAGCGCGACTGGGCCCTGCAAGGCCGCGGCAATCAGCCGCTCGCGGTCGGCAGGCTTGGCATGGTCGTCATAACGCACCAGCGGCCGCTTGAAACCCAGATGGTGCAAAAGCCCGCCGGTGACTCGGCTATCTTCGCAGGCGATCAGATCAGCCTGTTCCAGCACCTGTCGGGCGCGTGTCGACAGATCACCAAGGTTGCCGATTGGTGTTGCAACGATATACAGGCCGGGTTCGGGATCATGATTCACGCGGATGTTCATGGACCGGCCGGGCGGGAGCGACAAGCTGTGAAACATCTCTATCGAAAATGGCAGGCAATTCTCATGCTGGTGCTCGGCACCATGTTCCTGGCGGCGTGCCAGACCATGGTCCCCAGGACGGCGCCGCCTTCCACCCCCAGCCAGCAGCCCGACCGGCCGACGACCCGCCCCGATGACGGCCCGATCACCGGCGTGCTGCCCAGCGACGCGACGCGGCACCGGATTGCCCTGCTGCTGCCGCTCTCAGGCAAGGATGCCGCCGTCGGCCAGTCGCTCGCCAATGCGACCACGCTTGCGCTGATGGACACCAAGGCCAGCAACATCCGCATCACCAGCTATGATACCGCACGCGGCGCGCTTCCCGCAGCGCAGCGCGCGATCGCCGACGGCAACCGGCTGATCCTCGGCCCGCTGCTGAGCGACGATGTCGTGGCGATCGCGTCTGTCGCCAACACCGCCAGGGTACCGATCATCAGCTATTCGAACGATGTCGGCGTTGCTGGCAACAACGTGTTCGTGATGGGCTATGTGCCCGCGCAGTCGATCGACCGCGTGGTGCGCCACGCCCGCTCGCAGGGCATCACCCGCTTTGCCGCCTTGGTCCCCGCAGGAACCTATGGCCAGCGCGCCTCGTCGGCGATGCTCGCCTCGGTCCAGGCCGCCGGCGGCACCGTGGTCGCGATGCAGAGCTATGCTGCGGGCAACGCCGCAATCACCACCGCGCTCAAGAAGATGCAGGCCGACAGCGCCTATGAAGCGATCCTGATCGCCGACAGCGGCGCCGCTGCAATCCGCATCGTCCCGCTGATCCGCGCGAATGGCGGCACCGATGCACGCATCCTGGGCACCGAATTGTGGAACACCGAACGCGCGCTGCCCGCCTCGGCCGCGATGCGCGGCGCATGGTTCGCCAGCGTCTCGGATGGCCTCTACCGCCAATACGCCACCAAATACCGCGCGCAGTTCGGCACCGATCCGTTCCGCCTCTCAACCCTGGGCTATGACAGCGTGCTGCTCACCACCCGCATCGCGCGCGACTGGAAGCCCGGCACCCCCTTCCCGATGGACCGCCTGCGCGACAGCGGCGGCTTCATCGGCCTCGACGGCGCCTTCCGCTTCAGCCGCGGCGGCGTAGCCGAGCGATTGCTCGAAGTTCAGCAGGTGGGAGCGGGTTCGCTGACGGTGGCGTCGCCTGCACCGAAGAGCTTTGCGGATTGAGGGTACGATCGCTTCGTTGCGACAATTGGTAAATGCACATTTAGGTAACATTTATGCCAATTTTCCGATTTATTCGCAATCGGTGGCAAGTATGGGATATTGCACGCCGCCAGAAAATATTGAGCGCTGAAATAGTAATGACCGACGAGGAGGCGCTACGAATGAGACTAGCGTTGGTTGGTGCACTAATCATCGTTTGGACCCACGTTGAATCACTAATCGACCAAATGAATGAATTAATTTTCACGAACGGAGGAAAATCTTCGATACAGAAGAAAATACCGCAAAATTTTTCAGAGAAGCTTAAGTTTTTTAAAGAAGGGCACCGTACCCTTCCATGGTTAAATAGTTTAACTGCCCAAGCTGATATGCTCATATCATTGGCTTCAGATCATTCGGCCGAAAGGCATCATTTGGTTCACGGTATCGCCAGAAACATTACCTCTCGAGATATTGACCTGGTAATTGTACGAAATCAATACACCGCCGAAGGCATCAAAAAAAACGAAGTATTATTTTCCCCTGATAAATTCACAAATTTATCGACAAACTTAATTCAACTTATTGGCGCCATGGATCAACATTTGGATTTGATGCAAGAATTATTAAATAAAAAGTTTACTTAGCTAAATATTAAGACTCAAAAAAACTATATAAACTACAATTTTTAATTTTCGTTGAAGATGTTAACCCGGATTTTGCTGAGTTCTGCTTGAACCGTCTCGCTGATTTTTTCAGCAGGCAGGTTTGAATTACGCGCATGTATATCATGTACTACAGCGCGCATAATCTCCCGGTTGACCGCGTCTTCTACAAAGCGGGAGAGGTCACCTCGGCGGGCACCGCGCGAGGCCAGCAATGTGCGCAGGGCAACATCGGTTTCGCGCGAAACCTTGAGGTTCCAGCGTACCGGTTCAACGGGCTGTGCGTTCGTCCGCTTGACCATGGCGACGCTTATACATCAAGCGCCGCCATGTCACAATGTTACCAGCCTGCATGCGAGGCCGCGTAACCCCTCAACCAATCGTCTGACCGGTCTTCGCCCAATCGGCCATGAAGCCTTCGATGCCCTTGTCGGTCAGCACGTGCTTGAACAGGTTGCGGATCACTGCGGGCGGCATGGTGGCGACGTCGGCGCCGATGCGGGCGGATTCAAGCACGTGGATCGGGTGGCGGATCGAGGCGACGAGGATTTCGGTTTCGAACGCGTAGTTGTCGTAGATCAGCCGGATGTCCTCGATCAGCGCCATGCCGTCGAAGCCGTTGTCGTCGTGGCGTCCGACGAAGGGCGAGATGAAGCTGGCGCCGGCCTTGGCGGCGAGCAGTGCCTGGTTGGCGGAGAAGCACAGGGTCACGTTGACCAGGGTGCCGTCATCGGTCAGCTTCTTGCAGGTCTTGAGGCCATCGAGCGTCAACGGCACCTTGATCGCGACGTTGTCGGCGATCTTGCGCAGGATTTCGGCTTCCTTCATCATCGTCTCATGGTCGAGCGCGACGACTTCGGCCGAAACCGGCCCTTCGACCAGAGCGCAGATTTCCTTGGTCACCTCGAGGAAATTGAGGCCCGACTTGGCGATCAGCGAGGGATTGGTGGTCACGCCATCGAGCAGCCCGGTGGCGGCCAGATCGGCGATTTCGGCGGTGTCTGCGGTATCGACGAAGAATTTCATGGGCGTGGCTCCAGATGGCTGGGTGGGTGCGATTCGTGACGCCGCTATAGCGCGGGCGGCGGGCGGGGTTAACTGAATAAGGGGCGGCGATCCTGCTCTCTCCCCTTCAGGGGAGAGATACGAAGGCTTGCGTGCGCCGCGCGCTAGCCGAAGTTGAGGGGGGCCGCGATTGCCCCTCTCTGCTGCGACTATGGCAGCAAGCTGCCAAGTCTCGCGTCTCTCCCCTGAAGGGGAGAGAGCAGAACAGTCCAATGCTATACGCGCCGCCCCACACCGCCTATGCAGGCCCCATCATGAATCGTGTCCGTGTCCTTTTGCTCAACGCCGCTGTCGGCCCGTTCGATTACAGCGTGCCTGCGGGCATGGAGCTGCCAGCAGGATCGGTGGTGCAGGTGCCGTTGGGGCCGCGGCGGATCGATGGGATCGTGTGGGATGCCGAGGCCCTCGACACGCAGGAGGTCGAGGCGAGCCGGTTGCGCCCGGTGGCCGAGCGCTATGACATACCGCCGTTGTCGGCACCGTTGCGCCGCCTGATCGACTGGACCGCCGATTATTACCTCGCGCCGACGGCCGCCGTGGCGCGGATGACATTGCCCAGCGGATCATTGCTCGGCCCGGGCCGCGCGATCACCGAATACCGGCTGACCGGCACCGCCCCTGCCCGGATGACCCCGCAACGGCAGATTGCGATTCAGAAGCTGCAGCACGCGCAGGCGACGGTGCGTGAACTCGCAGCACAGGCGGGCGTGTCCGAAGGCGTGATCCGGTCGATGGTGCAATCGGGCGCGATGGAGGCGGTCGAGGTGCCGGTCGACCGGCCCTATCCGCGCCCCGACCCTGATCACATCACGCCCGCGCTTAACGACGAGCAGAGCGAGGCCGCAACCCGGCTGGCGCAGGCGGTCGCGGCATCCGAACCGACCCCGTTCCTGCTCGATGGTGTGACCGGATCGGGCAAGACCGAGGTCTATTTCGAGGCGATCGCGCAGGCGCTGCGGCAGGACAAGCAGACGCTGCTGCTGCTGCCGGAGATCGCGCTGACCCAGCCTTTCCTCACCCGCATCGAGGCGCGCTTCGGCGCGACGCCGGTCGCCTGGCATTCGGGGCTCAAGCACACCGAGCGGCGCAGGGCGTGGAACGCGATCATCGGCGGCGATGCGCGGATCATCGTCGGCGCGCGCTCTGCGCTGTTCCTGCCTTATGCGGACCTGGGCGTAATCATCGTGGATGAGGCGCACGAGACGAGTTTCAAGCAGGAGGATGGCGTGCGCTACAACGCGCGCGACGTCGCGGTGATGCGCGGGCTGTTCGAGCGCTGCCCGGTGGTGCTGTCGAGCGCGACGCCTGCGCTCGAGAGCCGGGTGATGGCCGAGGCCGGGCGTTATGAGGCGCTCCTTCTCACCCACCGTTATGGCGGCGCGCAACTGCCCAAGATCGCGCTGATCGATCTCACCGAAAACCCGCCACCGCGCGGCCAGTGGATTGCGCCGCCGCTGCTCGACGCGATGCGCGAACGGCTTGAGCGCGGCGAGCAGACCTTGCTGTTCCTCAACCGGCGCGGCTATGCCCCGCTGACCTTGTGCCGAAACTGCGGTCACCGGTTCAAATGCCCCAATTGCAGCGCCTGGATGGTCGATCACCGACTCTCGGGACGGCTCGCCTGCCACCATTGCGGGCATGCCGAGCCTTCGCCCAGCGCCTGCCCCGAATGCGGCGAGAGCGATTGCCTGGTTGCCTGCGGCCCGGGGGTCGAGCGGATCGCCGACGAGGTCGCTGCATTGTTCCCCGAGGCGCGCCGCGCGATCGTGACATCGGATACCATCTGGTCGCCCGAGAAAGCCGCCGAGTTCGTCGCGGCGGTCGAGGCGCAGGCGATCGACATCATCATCGGCACGCAGCTTGTCACCAAGGGCTATCACTTCCCCAACCTGACCCTGGTCGGAGTGATCGACGCCGATATCGGGCTCGAGGGCGGCGACCTGCGCGCGGGCGAGCGTACCTTCCAGCAGATCGCCCAGGTCTCGGGCCGCGCCGGACGCGCCGCCAAGCCGGGCGAGGTGTTCCTGCAGACCCGCCACCCCGATGCGCCGGTGATCGACGCTTTGGTGCAGGGCGACCGCGAGGCGTTCTACACCGCCGAAACCCAGGCGCGGCGCGATGCCAACGTGCCGCCGTTCGGGCGACTGGCGGCGATCATCATCTCGTCCGAGGACCATGACGAGGCGCGCGATGCGGCGCGGCAGACCGGCGCCAGCGCACCCGAGCTCGATGGATTTGCGGTCTATGGCCCCGCCCCTGCGCCGCTCTCGCTGCTGCGCGGGCGGCACCGTTTCCGGCTGCTGGTCCACGCCCGGCGCAACGTCGAGATGCAGCGGATCATCCGCGAATGGCTCGGCCCGATGCGCTGGCCACAGGGGGTGCGCGTCGCGGTCGATGTCGATCCCTATAGCTTTGTGTGATCGCGACGCTATGAGGTTGCGGCCATGAACCCGATGCGCCTTTTCGCCCTGATGATCGCCGCCTGTACGGCCCTGCTGGCCGCCCCGCTGGCTGCAGACCCCAACGATATCCAGGCCGCCAGCCGGTCCGTCGTGCGGGTCGTGCTGGTCGCCGAAGAGGGCGGCGAGACCTTCTATGTCGGGCATGGCAGCGGCTTTGCGGTGGCGCCCGACAAGATCGTCACCAATGCGCATCTGGTTGCGCCGATGCGCGAGGATTCGACCATCCGCATCGGCATCATCCCTTCGGAAGGCTCGACCACGTATGGCGGCAAGATCGTCGCGCTTTCGGTGCGCAACGATCTGGCGCTGATCGAGGTCGACAAGGGCCGACTGCCCAGCCTGGCGCTGATCGCCAGCCCGCTGGAGGACGGCGCACAGGTGATGGCGATCGGCTATCCCGCCGCGGTCGACCGCGCGCAGGGCCTTGATGCACGCGAGACCGTAGCGCCGATGGCTCCGGTCAAGACCCCGGGCGTGATCTCGGGCGGACGCACGACCCGCGATTTCGATACCATCCTTCACACCGCCGCGCTCGCCAAGGGCAACAGCGGCGGTCCGCTGGTCGATCTGTGCGGCCGCGTCGCCGGGGTGAACAGCTTCGGCTCGCTCTCGGACGGCAACGACGCCGAATATGGCTTTGCGGTCTCGAACCGCGAGCTGTTCGGCTTCCTGCGCTCGGCCAAGGTCGATTACCGGCTGGCCGATGCGCCGTGCCGTTCGGTGGCCGAACTCTCCGCCGAAGAGCGCGCGCGATCGGCCGAGGCGGCGGAAGCCGCGCGCGCACGCCTGCTGGCTGATCGGGTCGAGCGGCGAGACCTGGAAGAGAACGCGCTGCGCGATGCCGAGCACGCCATCATTGCCGCACGCGAAAATCACATCGCGTTCGTGGCGTTGATGCTTGTGCTGGCGGGTATAGCTGGCGGCGCGACCTTCGTTCTGCATGAGCGCGGGGACCTCGAGAAGCGCAGGATCGCTGCAGGCATCGGCGGCGCCCTTGTGCTTGCAGCGGCGCTCGGCCTTGCTATGCGCCCCGGCTTCAACCAGGCCGAAGACATCGCGATCGCCGCGCTGAAATCCACCGCGACCAAGGATGAGACCGCCCAGCGTTCCGCCGACGGGCTGTATATCTGCAACATCGTGCCCGACCGCAGCCGCATCATCGGTGCCAGCCCGCAACCGGTCGAGCTTGGATGGACGTCCGACGGCTGTGTCAACGACCGCACCCAATATGGCCGCGACGCCGATGGCTGGACCCGGGTGTTCGTGCCCAACGAAGACCAGACGGTGTCGATCAACCGGTTCAATCCCGACACCAGTGAATTCCGCACCGAGAATTTCCAGCTTGGCCTTGCTGCGATGCAGTCCGCGCGCAAGATCCGTGGACGGTATTCGAACAATGCCTGCACCACCGACCCCGATGCGATGGCCGATCTCGAGGATATGCAGAAAGCACTGCGCCAGGCACTGCCTGCCCAGCCTAATGAGGTTCTGGTCTACAGCTGCAACGCCAAGGCGCCAGCGGCGAAATAACGCCGGTCTCAGTCAGATTCGCGCTTGAGCAGTTCGATCTTGATCGGCAGGCCGTAGGCATAGCCGCCAAGCGTCCCGTCGGTACGCAGCGCGCGATGGCATGGGATCAGCACCGCGACCGGATTGGCACCGCATGCCGACCCCACCGCGCGCACCGCCTTGGGCTTGCCGATGCTGGCGGCGATCTGGGCATAGCTGCGCGTTTCGCCTGGCGGGATATCCGAGAGCGCCTGCCAGACCGCATGCTGAAATGCCGTACCGCGCACGTCGAGCGGAACGGCAGCCCCTGTTGCAGGCGTTTCGATGCTGGCTAGCACCGCTGCGAGCATATCGGCCTCCTCCCCGCCCGCCTGGTTCAGCACCGCAGCCGGAAAGCGCGCGGCCAGCGCTTCGGGGCCTTCATCAAACGACAGGCGGCACACGCCCTTGTCGGTCCACGCCAGCAGCAGCCGGCCAAGGCTTGTTTCATTCTGCGTCCAGTGGATGACAACACCTGCGCCGCCGTTCTTCCAAACCGAAGGGTGCATGCCGATCCGACCTTTCATCGATTCGTAAAAGCGCGAGGGGCCGCTGAACCCCGCATCATAGATCGCATCGGTGACGCGCGCGCTGCCGGTCAGCGCCTCGCGCGCCCGCTCTTCGCGCAAGGCACGCGCATAGGCGGCGGGCGACAGACCCGTGTGGCGGGTGAACAGCCGCTGGAAGTGCGCTGGCGAATAGCCGCACCGGGCCGCCAGAGCCGCCAGCGCCAGCGGCTCTTCGCTCGAACGGATGGCGTTGATCGCGGCCAGCACGGCAGCCTCGTCGCGTGCAACATCGTCGGGCAGGCACCGCTTGCAGGGGCGCAGACCTGTTGCCCGCGCCGCATCACCGTCGGCGAAAAAGCGCACATTGCCCCGCGCCGGGTGCCGCGCGGCGCACGATGGGCGGCAATAGATGCCGGTGGTGAGCACGCCTGTCACGAAGCGCCCATCAAAGCTGCGGTCGCGGCGCATCACGGCATCCCAGGCGATTGCCTCGTCGATCATCGTGTCGGGCATCATGCCGCGCCGCCCGATGCTGACACGCTAGTGTGTCGAACAGCGACGGCCTGGCCATAGGCCATGGCAGCGCCAATCGGATGTCGGGCAGGATTGAGGTCGATCAACGGGCATCTCCAGACAAGGCTATGCCCGACGTTTAGCGCAACGCTTTACGCGGCGCGTCCCGGATCATGCGTTCAAACCGGAAAAAAATCAGGCCGACCGGACCGCTTCTGCCAGATGCTGCATCTGCGCGCGCAACTCTTGCGACTGGCGCGCGACGTCCTCGGCGGTCTGGCTGAGCGCGTCCGCCGACAGGTTGGCGCGAGATGACTTTTCCTTGAGTTCGGTCATCTGCGCCATCACCTCGTGGCTACCATCGAGAACGTCGCGGATGGCAGCGAGGATATCGCTGCTGGCGCGATGCTGGTCGGAGACGGCCTGGTCGATCTGGTCGGCGTTCCGGCGGATCATGTCGACATGGCCATCGACCGAGACGATGGCGCCAGAAACCTCGCGGGTCATGCTGGCGATGCTGCCAAGCCGGTTCTCGACCGATGCCGCTGCGCTCTGGGTCTGGTTGGCGAGGTTCTTGACCTCCTGCGCCACGACAGCAAATCCGCGCCCCGCCTCCCCTGCCCGCGCAGCCTCGATCGTGGCGTTGAGCGCGAGAAGATTGGTCTGCTTGGCGATATGGGTGATCAGAGAAAGGATATCGGAGATTTCTCCCGCGACCGCCTGCAGCTGGTCGGCGGTTTCGCGGCTCGTCCGGCTGGCGGCGTGCGCGTCGTAGATGTTGCGGGTGCTGTCGGCGACCAGTTCGCGCACTTCGCCGCCGGTATCCTGCAGGCGCCGGCCATGCTTGTCGATCGCCTGCATCGATACCGTAGCCTGATTCGCGTTGCCGGCGATAAACACGCTGTAGTCCTGGGTCTGCGATGCGTTGACCTTCATCATTTGCGCACCCTCGCGCATTCCCTGAGCGGCCTGGGCCAGATTGTCGGACAGCTCCGACAACCGTGCCTCGTGACTGGCAAACAGCCGGTCAAGCTCGAGCGCCCGGCGCGCGCGCTCCTGCTGCCGGTCGATCTGCTCGCGCTGCAGCTGGAGCTGGGCGGCCTGACGCGCCTTTTCCGCCATCAGCGCGCGATCCGCCTTGGCATGCGAGCGCTGGATCGCCCGGGCAATCGCGCCGATCTCGTCGCGGCGGCGCAATCCCAGTTCCTTGACCGCGACGGCATCGCGATTCTCGGGCAGCGCGTATTGCCCGAGCGCCGACAGCGGCACCAGGAAATCGCGGTTGGTGTACCGGACGCACCAGTGGACGAACAGGCCCGCGATCAGCATCAGGAGCGCCGAAAACACCAGTGCAGCGATGTAGACATTGCGCAAAAACGAGAGCTGGACCACCGCGCGCTGCCGCATCAGATCGATCGCGTTCTGGCTGGTGACCAGCATCGGATCGAGGCCCCGGTGCAGATCGCTGGAGATGAAATAGTCCATCTGGTCGATGGCATCCGCCTCGAGAAGTTTGCGCAGCTTGGCCTTGGCGGCATCGGCCGTCTTGCGGTTGCGCCGCAGCTCGGCCATCAGTTGCGGGAATTCATCGACAAAGTCGCTGGTCTCCAGCTTGTTCCAGGTCAGGTCTACCTTGCGCTCCATCGCATCGAGCGCGCTGAGCCCGCTTTCGGGCGGCATCACGCCCGATTTCACCTTGTATGAAACAGACAGCGACTCCCGATAGCCGTCAATCACCACCTGCAACCGAACAGTCGGCTGGATTCGCCCTTCGAGCAGGTGCGCGGTGGTGTACTGCGTCATCGCGACGACGCCGATCGCGCCCGCCGCAAGCAGCGCCAGCAGCCCCAGCATCACCGTCAGCCCCAACCGCACCTTGGCATGCACGTTCAATCGGGCAAGGCGGGCGAGCAACTCGGTCCGCTTGAGGGCAATTTTCGACATATTGGTCCGCGATTCCATCCAGAGCCCGTGATCGGCTCTTCCCTGCTGCAAAATGGCCGAATGGTCCCAAGATTTGGTAAACAAAGCTTTCACATTTCCGACGCAAACCGCAGGAATTGGGCGGCTGCAGGCTTTGAGCCGCGATGTTTACCCCTGTCTTGCAATGCAGCATGATGAGTGCTAACCGCCGCGCCGACAGGTGGGGAAGCCGATGCTTTCCGCGATCGCCTGCAGCAATAAACATCACGGCAAGGGAAAGCATTCGCGTGGACATTTCCGGCGGGATACAAGCCAGTCTGGCGGGGCGCTATGCCTCTGCTCTCTTTTCGCTGGCGCGCGATGAGAAGCAACTGGCCGAGGTCGAGGCCAGCGTTGCGACGCTGCGCGCGGCGTTGAACGAGTCAACCGATTTCATGGCGATGACCAAGAGCCAGACGATCAGCCGCGGCGCCGCCGAAAAGGTGGTCGAGGCGCTGACCACCACGCTCCGGCTTGATAGCCTGACCGGCAACCTGCTGGGCGTGCTCGCCCACAATCGCCGGCTGGGCCAGCTGTCCAATATCCTTGCCGCTTTCGACATGATGGTCGCAGCGCACCGGGGTGAAGTGACCGCCGAGGTCACCTCCGCTTTCCCGCTTTCGGAAAGCCAGATCGACGAAATCCGCAAGCAGCTGAAGGACCGCGCCGGTCACAGCATCAAGATCACCGCCAAGGTCGATCCGTCCATCCTGGGCGGCCTGATTGTCCGCATGGGCAGCCAGATGATCGACTCCAGCATCAAGACCCGTCTCAACA
>NZ_JBKBOG010000022.1:0-38104 GCF_046294995.1 Blastomonas sp. | reverse complement strand
GACCGTCTTGCCGGTCAGCGCCTTGATGTCGATGCGGACCATGAGGTCGCCATCGGCAAGGTTGAAGCCGTCTTCGACCAGCGCCTCGCGGTTCATCCGCGCATCGAGCCCCAGCCGGTGCATCAGATCGGTGGTCACCGTCTCCAGCACCCCTGCCCTGATCCGGCTTTCGACATGCGCGCGGGTCTGGCGCTCCAACACCACGCAATCGATACCCTCGGCCTTGAGCAGATGCCCCAGCATCAGCCCGGCGGGACCCGAGCCGATGATCGCGACCTGGGTCCGCCGGGCCGTCATGCGCCGAGCTGCTTTTCGAGATCGCCCAGCACCCGGTAGCAATCGAGCACCTGCGCCACCGAGCTGTTGGGCTCGCGCCCCTCCCGGATCGCCGCGATGAACTCGCGGTCCTGCAGCTCGATGCCGTTCATCGATACCGCGACGTTGGAGACATCGATCGGCTCTTCCTTGCCGTTCACCAGATCGTCGTAGCGCGCGATATAGGTCGCGCTGTCGCCGATATAGCGGAAGAAGGTGCCTAACGGGCCGTCATTGTTGAAGCTCAGCGACAGCGTGCAGATCGCGCCGCTCTCGCTCTTGAGCTGGATCGACATGTCCATCGCGATCCCCAGATCGGGATGGATCGGTCCCTGCATCGCATGCGCCTCGACGATCCGTCCCGCCTGATAGGCGAACAGATCGACCGTGTGTGCGGCATGGTGCCACAGCAGATGGTCGGTCCAGCTGCGCGGCTCGCCCTTGGCGTTGATGTTCTGGCGGCGGAAGAAATAGGTCTGCACATCCATCTGCTGGATATTGAGCTTGCCGCCCGTGATCTCGTTATGGACATACTGGTGGCTCGGGTTGAAGCGTCGGGTGTGGCCGACCATGCAAGTGAGCCCGGTTTCCTGCTGCTTGGCGAGCACCGCCTGGCTATCCGCCCAGCTGTCGGCGAGCGGGATTTCGACCTGGACATGCTTGCCGGCGTTCATGCAGGCGATGGCTTGGGCAGCGTGCATCTGCGTCGGCGTGCACAGGATGACGGCATCGACATCATCGCGCGCCAGCGCCTCGTCGAGCTCGGTCGTGGCATGCACCGCACCGTATTTTTCGGCCACGGCCTGCGCCTGCTCCAGACGTCGGCTGACGATCGAAACGATCTCCACCCCGTCGATCCGCTGCAATCCGTCGAGATGCTTTTCTCCGAAAGCGCCTGCGCCTGCGAGGGCAATTCTCATGTCTGTGGCTCCAATACCAGATGGCCGATCGCGGTGTTGCTGCACGGGATGTGATAATGCCGGTGCAGCGTCTTCACGGTCTTGCCGAGCGCGCCGCGCATGATCAGCCACATCACCATCTCGATGCCCTCGCTGCCGGTTTCGCGCAGATACTCGATGTGCGGGATGTGCCGCACCGCGTCGTCATCCGCCTCGAGCAAATCGAGGAAGCGGTTGTCCCATTCGCGGTTGAGCAGGCCTGCGCGCGGTCCCTGCAGCTGGTGGCTCATGCCGCCGGTGCCCCAGATCTGGACGTTGATATCCTCCGGAAAGCTCGCGACCGCGCGCGCGATCGCCTCGCCCAATGCCCAGCAGCGGTTGCCCGATGGCGGCGGATAGGTCACGACATTCACCGCGAGCGGGATGACCTTGGTCGGCCACGCGTCGCATTTGCCGAACATCATGCTGAGCGGCACGGTAAGGCCATGGTCGACGTCCATCTCGTTGACGATGGTCATGTCGAACTCGTCGAGGATCAGGCTCTGCGCGATGTGCCAGGCAAGATCGGGATGGCCTTCGACATCGGGCACGGGCCGCGGCCCCCAGCCTTCGTCGGCAGGCTTGTAGCGCTCGCCGCAGCCGATCGCGAACGTCGGGATGATCTTCATGTCGAAGGCGCTCGCGTGATCGTTATAGACCAGGATCACGACATCGGGTTTTTGCGCCTTCTCCCATTCGCGCGTCCAGTCATAGCCAGCGAAGATCGGGCCGAAATAGTCGTCGCGTTCCTTGCCCTGGTCGTGCGCGACGCCAAGCAGCGGCACATGGCTGCTGGCCACGCCTGCGGTAATCCGGGCCATCAGCGTTTCTCCCTTATCGATCGCATGCCTTCGGGCGAGCGGCCGCCGTCGAGCATCATCTGGCGATATTCGGGCCAGCTCATGTCGGTCATCGTGCTCACCGCTTCGGCAAAGGCGATGCCGTCGGTGGAAAACAGCTTGGAGAGGAAATAGATGTTGCCGCCCAATTCGATCAGCGCGTTGTAATCGCGCGCCATCACCGCAAGCTTGGCGTCTTCCGGTATCGCCCATTCGTCGAGATAGGCGCGCTCATCCGCCTTGAACCGGTCGCGGTTCTCCGCCTTGATCAGGCTCTGCGCAAACTGGTTCAGGTGATAGCCCTGCCGCGCCCTGGATGCGGTGAACACGCGGGTGCCCGGAATATCCTCGAACTCGGCGAGATAGGCGTGGATGTCCTGGTGGCTCATAGGCCGCGCTCCTTCAGCTGGGCATCGAGACGCGGGAAGACCCGGCGGGCATTGCACTCGAATATCATGCGGCGTTCGGCATCGCTGATCTCGAGCGCGTCGACATAACGCTTGGTGTCGTCAAAATAATGGCCCGTCGTCGGGTCGATGCCGCGCACCGCGCCGACCATCTCGCTGCCGAACAGGATGTTCTTGTTGTCGATCACTTCGGCGAGCAGATCGATCCCCGGCTGGTGATAGACGCAGGTGTCGAAGAAGATGTTGTTCATCAGATGCGTGTCGAGCGCAGGCTTTTTGAGCATGTCGGCAAGCCCGCGATAGCGCCCCCAGTGATACGGCACCGCGCCACCGCCGTGCGGGATGATGAAGCGCAGGGTCGGGAAATCAGCGAACAGATCGCCCTCCAGCAGCTGCATGAACGCGATGGTGTCCGCCGCGATATAATAGCCGCCGGTGGCGTGCATCGCCGGATTGCAGCTGCCCGAGACGTGGATCATCGCAGGCACGTCCAATTCGACCATCTTCTCGTATAACGGATACCAGAAGCGATCGGTCAGCGGGGGATGCTCGAAATGGCCGCCACCCGGATCGGGGTTGAGGTTGCAGCCGATGAACCCCAGCTCGGTCACGCAGCGTTCGAGCTCTTCGATCGAGCCTGCCATGTCGGCCTTGGGGCTCTGCGGCAGCATGCACACGCCGGCGAACACGCCCGGAAACAGCCCGACAACGCGCGCGATCAGATCGTTGCAACGCCGCGCCCATTCGCGCGCCACGCCCTCGTCGCCGACATGCGGCGCCATCGCCGATGCGCGGGGTGAGAAGATGGTGAGATCCGCACCGCGTTCCTTGATCAGCCGCAGCTGGTTGGCTTCGATGGTTTCGCGGATTTCGGCATCGGAAATGTCGGGATAGGGAGGGCAGTCGGTGCCTGCCTTGAACGCGGCCTTCTGCTCATCGCGCCAGGCATCATGCGCCTTGGGGAGGACCGTGTAGTGGCCGTGGCAGTCGATGATCATGGTCATGCAGCTCTCACAGTTTCGGGCAGGGTATCGCGAGCTTGCAGCGCATCCAGCTTGGATGCGAGGCCGTCGGGCGGGGTTATGCCCAGCGCACCGATCGCCCGCTGCCGCGCGATCGTGCCGCGGGTTATCACTGGATCGACGCCAAGATCGGCCAGCGTTGCGGCGACCTCTTCCATCTCGGCGGCACGGCGCAGCCCGTGCGCCATCATCCGGTCGAGATTGTAGTCGAACCGCTCGCCCCAGCTTTGCTGCTTCCAGCTGGCATCGAGCGAGGCGAGCACCGCGTCGGTGACCCCTGCCCTGTCAGCCGCCAGCGCGCATTCGGTCGTCAGCGCCTCGAGACCCTTGACCATCACCGAGCGGATCATCTTGATTGCCGAGGCATCGCCAACGTTCGTACCCGCCACCGAGACATGGGCAAAGCCCAGCGCCTGCAAGGCCTGGGCAGCGTCCTGCGCGTGCGGCCCGGACACCAGCAGCGGCACCGCGCGACGCTGCGGCAGCACCGGTGCCATCACCGCGACATCGGCGTAACGCCCGCCCGCCGCTTCGATCAGCTCTCCCGCGTTGCGCTTGGTCCCCGGCGCGACACTGTTCATGTCGATCCACAGCGCCCCGGGCGCCAGCATCGGGGCGTAATCGCGGGCTGCCGCCAATGCCTGATCGGCGGTGACGAGGCACATTACAGTGTCCGCCCGCACCAATGCCTGCGCCGGATCGTCATGGCCATCGACCTCATGCGCTGCATACGCCGCGAGCATCTCTGCGCGGGTCGCATCGCTCAGCGTCTTGCGATCGAACGCCTGCGCACCGGGCTGGGCAAAGGCGCGGCCCGCTTCTCCAAAGCCGATAAAGGTGACGCCGTTTGTCATTGCGCTGGCCTAGGCGGGAAGCGCGACCCGGCACCAATCCAATTGGACCGCGCCCTATTGGTTTTCGTGAAGTCTGGTCTCATCCGATGCCTGGTGGAGCAGGTCGACCAGCCGCTGCTGCGCTGCGGTGGGCCGCCAACCGCGCCGGGTGGTGAGCCCGATCGTGCGGACGCTGCCCGGCAGATCCAGGTCGATCCGCACCAGCATCTGCGCATCCAGCTCGACCGCGATCTGATCGGGCGAGAGCAACGTCAACAAGTCGCTCTGCATCACCAGCCCACGGATCACCATCACCGATCCGCATTCGACCGGCACCGGCGGCGGATCGCCTGCAAACAGCGCCTGCCAGTGCGCGCGCAGCGGCGTGCCCTGCGGCCCGACGACCCAGGACTGGCCCTGCAGTTCGTCCAAGCCCACCTTGCGTCCGGCGAGCGGATGCTCCCTGCGCCCGAACACCGCCAGCCGATCGGTGAACAACGCGACCTGCTCCACCTCGGGCGGTGGCGCCTCGCGCAAGGCGCCGATCATCAGGTCGATGACCCCGTCGAGCAACGGATCGATCAGCTCGCGCCACGATCCTTCGACGACATCGATCACCGTTCCGGGGCAATCGCGCAGGAAGTGCGCGATGGCGCGCGGCACCACCAGCGCGCGGCTGAGCGGCATCGCGCCGATCGCGATCCGGCTGGCGGCGCTGGTCTCGCCGCGCGCCTCGGCGATCCCGGCGGTGATCTCGCCTGCTGCCAGCCGGACGCCGCGCGCCATTGCGCGCCCCGCCGGCGTCAATGCCATGCCGCGCCCGCGCCGCTCGGCGAGCACTTGCCCGCTGATCTGCTCGAGCTCGCGCACCGCGCGGTGGATCCCCGGCTGCGACAGGCCGCTTGCCGCCGCCGCCCCGGCAAAGCCCTGCGCATCGGCGAAATGGAGGAAGGCCTGCAGCTGCGTCGCGGTCATCAGCTGCTCGGGTCGCGAAAAACCCCGCACCGCCGACCGGCCCTGGCGGCGCGCGGCGGCAGCGAGATGGGCGAAAGCACGCTCGACCCGCTCGGCCAGCGCTGTTCCCGCCAAGGTCGGCTCGACCCCGCCCGAGTGGCGGTCGAACAGCAGCACGCCCAGTTGCCGCTCCAGCTTGGCCAACCCTTGCGTCAGCGCAGGCTGCGACAGCCCCGCCGTCTCCGCCGCGCGGTTGAGGCTGCGCAGCGCAACGACGCTGACGAGCGCGCGCAGATGGCGCAGGTTGAGGTCGAACGGCTTGGTCATGGCAGCAAGACATAGCAAAAACTTATCGGCCGTCCACAAGTTGGATTGGCGCAGCGCGCGGTCGCGGGCGCACGGGGAACGGCAAAGGAGCAATGCGCATGAACGTGGTGGTGCAGAATATCGAACGGACGGCGCTGGATATCGTCGATGGCCTGGGCGCTGCAGGGGTCGCAACCGTGCACGAGGCGCAGGGTCGCATCGGGCTGCTCGCGCACCATATGCGGCCGATCTATGCCGGGGCGCGGGTCGCGGGCAATGCCGTCACGATCTCGGCGGCTCCGGGTGACAACTGGATGATCCACGTCGCGATCGAGCAACTGCAGGCGGGCGATATTCTGGTGCTCGCGCCCACCAGCCCGTGCGTCGATGGCTATTTCGGTGATCTGCTCGCCACCAGCGCGATCGCGCGCGGCTGCCGCGGGCTGGTGATCGATGCCGGGGTGCGCGATGTCCGCGATCTCACCCAGATGGGCTTTCCGGTGTGGTCCAAGGCGGTGTTCGCACAGGGCACGGTCAAGAACACGCTGGGCAGCGTCAACGTGCCGATCGTCTGCGCGGGCGCGGCGATTCAGCCGGGCGATGTGATCGTTGCCGATGACGATGGCGTATGCGTGGTGAAGCGCGCCGATGCCGCAGATGTGCTGGCCAAGGCGCAGGCGCGCGAGGCCGCCGAGGAAGCCAAGCGCGTCCGACTGGCGGCGGGCGAACTCGGCCTAGACATTTACGACATGCGCCCCCGCCTCGCCGAGATGGGGCTGAAATATGTGTGATGGGACGACCTCCCTCTCCCCATGGGAGAGGGAAGGGGCCCGCGCGGTGCAACCGCGTGGGAAGGGTGAGGGTGACATTCGCCCGCTCACCCTCACCCTTCCGGCGCTTCGCGCCTCCCTGCCTCTCCCGCTGGGAGAGGGAGCGTGAAGTCCGCCCGCTGCATGTGGATGCGCGGGGGCACGTCGAAGGGCGGGTTCTTCCTGAGGGACGACCTGCCCGCCGACCCCGCCGAACGCGACGCGTTTCTGCTGCGCGCGATGGGCTCGCCCGATCCGCGCCAGATCGACGGCATGGGCGGCGCCGATCCGCTGACCAGCAAGGTCGCGGTGGTGAGCAAATCAAACCGCCCCGGTGTCGATGTCGACTATCTGTTCCTGCAGGTGTTCGTCGACCAGGCGATCGTCACCGACGCGCAGAATTGCGGCAACATGCTAGCGGGTGTCGGCCCGTTCGCGATTGAGCGCGGCCTGGTGGCGGCGGACGATGGGGTGACGCGGGTTGCGGTGTTCATGGAGAACACCGGCCAGGTCGCGGTCGCCAGCGTGCAGACCCCGGGCGGGCAGGTGCGCTATGACGGCGATGCCGCGATCAGCGGCGTTCCCGGCACCGCAGCGCCGATCCCGCTGGCCTTTCGCGATACCGCCGGGTCGTCGTGCGGCGCGCTGCTGCCGACGGGCAACGGCGTGGATGTGATCGACGGGGTTGCAGTGACGATGATCGACAACGGCATGCCCTGTGTGGTGATGGCGGCAAGCGATGTCGGCGTCACCGGCTATGAGGACCGCGACACGCTCGACGCCGACACCGCGATGAAGGCGAAGGTCGAGGCGATCCGGCTCAAGGCCGGGCCGCTGATGAACCTTGGCGATGTCAGCGCCAAGTCCGTTCCCAAGATGATGCTGGCCGCGGCCCCCGCAGAGGGTGGCGCGATCGCCGTGCGCTCGCTGATCCCGCACCGCGTCCATGCCTCGATCGGCGTGCTCGGCGCGGTCAGTGTCGCCACAGCCTGCCTGATCGAAGGATCACCCGCCGCGAGGCTCGCGCATGTCCCCGATGGACTGACCAAGACCTTGGGTGTCGAGCATCCCAGCGGTGTCACCGAATGCGTGGTGACGGTCGATAACAGCGGCGCGCCGGTCGAGGCGGGCATGCTGCGCACCGCGCGCAAGCTGATGGATGGGGAGGTTTTCGGGTGAATTTCTGCTTGTCACCCTCACCCTTCCGGCGCTGCGCGCCTCCCTCCCTCTCCCACCGGGAGAGGGAAGGGGCCCGCACCGCAAAGCGGTGTGGGAAGGGTGAGGGTGACCGAGCCTCAATGAGAACAGGATATATCCAATGAGCACCGACACCCAGGGCCGGGTCCGCAGCTGGACCCTCACCCCCTCGAAGCCGCGCTACGCCCCGCCGCCGGGCGCGGTGGATGCGCATTGCCATGTCTTCGGGCCGATGGCGGACTTCCCGTTCAGCCCCAAGGCCAAGTACCTGCCGCAAGATGCCGGGCCCGACGCGCTGTTCGCCCTGCGCGACCATCTCGGCTTTGCGCGCAACGTCATCGTCCAGGCCAGCTGCCACGGCACCGACAACAGCGCGACGCTGAACGCCATTGCGCGCTCGAACGGCATGGCGCGCGGGGTTGCGGTGGTCGATCCGGCGATCTCGAATGCCGACCTCGATACGCTGCACGCCGGCGGCATTCGCGGCGTGCGATTCAACTTCCTCAAGCGGCTGGTCGATAATGCGCCCAAGGACAGGTTCCTCGAGATCTCGCACCGCATCGCGCGGCTGGGCTGGCATGTCGTGGTGTATTTCGAGGCGGATATTCTCGAAGAAATGCTGCCGTTCCTCGCGGCGATCCCGGTGCCGATCGTTATCGACCATATGGGCCGCCCCGATGTTTGCCAGGGGCCAGATGGCGCGGACATGACCGCATTCCGCCGCCTGCTGGGCAGCCGCGCCGACATCTGGACCAAGGTCACCTGTGCCGACCGGCTTGATCCGGCAGGCCCGCCTTATGCAGATTTCGTGGCGGCAGTGCGCCCCTTGGTCGAAGACTATCCCGACCGCGTTTTATGGGGCACCGACTGGCCGCATCCGAACATGGAAAATGTGCTGCCCGACGACGGGCTCCTGGTCGATACCATCCCGCAGATCGCGCCGACGACCGAGCTTCAGCACAAGCTGCTCGTCGCCAATCCGATGCGGCTTTACTGGGCCGATTGAACGCCGGTCAGAACCGGTCGAGATCGTTGGCCAGCGTCACCGGCCCGGAATAGCTCTTCGCGATCTGCGCGACATAGCCCTTTGTCCGTTCCGGATCGGGGGTGCCTGCCGCAAAATGGGTGATCACCAGCGCCTTGACGCCCGCTGCCGCCGCAAGCTGGCCAACCGCGTCGGGGGTGAGGTGATGGGTCGAGAGGTGCTGTTCGAGATCGCGCTTGGCCGCTGGCGGCATGTTGGGGGAATTGCGCGCGACATTGGCCATCGTTCCGGCCATGTCGATCATCTCGCTGACCAGCAGGTCGGCGCCGTTGGCGAGCTTTTCGACCGAAGCGCTCGGTCCGGTATCGCCGGTATAGACGATCGACCGGCCCGGCATGTCGAAGCGGAAGCTGAGCGACTTGTAGTTGCGATCCTCGACGCTTCCGGCGGCGAAATCATAATGCGTGTTCTGCGCCGCAGTCACGGTCATGCCATCGACCATGATCTGCTCGCCATCGGCGAGTTCGATCACTGTGACCGTATCGGCAGGCGGTATCCAGGGTTTGCCTGGAATGCCGTATCCGGCGCGCGCGGCAGGCTGCATCGACGCGACCATGCCTGCGACCAGTTCGCGCGTTCCCGCCGGACCATAGACGGTGAGCGGCTCGCGCACGTTGGTCTGGTTGCGCAGCCCCAGCACCGCCGAAAGCCCGCCGGTGTGATCGACATGCAGATGGCTGAGGAACACCGCACTGACGCGGGGCAGCAGAATGCCCGCCTTCGCGAGCTGCTGCACCGTGCCGTCGCCGGCATCGACCAGACACACTTTGCCGGCATGCACCAGCGCATTGGCCGGCTGCGAGCGGTCAGGGCTGGGAACAGGCCCGCCCATGGTCCCCAGGGTGATGAACCCGTCCTTCCCGGCCGAGGCCTGCTGGGCGGTGGCTGGCGATGCCAGGACAAGCGCAGCCAGCACCAGCCGGGAAAGACGGATGCGCATCAGAAGTTGAACCCGAGGCGCACGCCATAGGTGCGCGGCGGGCGCAGCGTGCCGACGGGGAAGTCGAGGATCGGCCGGGTGCCTGCGCGTGCCAGCACTTCTTCATCGGTGATGTTGTTGATGAATGCGGTCACGTTCCAGCCGGCCAGGCTTTCGAGCGTCGCATAGGCATCTGCCATCGCGAAGCTGTCCTGCCGCTCTTCGGGGCGATAGTTCGAGTTCAGGAAGCGACCGCTCTCGATGTTGCCGCGCGCGCCGAAGACCAGATTGAGGTCGCCGGTCAGCTCGAACGTGCGTTCATAACCCAGGTTCAATGCCCATTTCGGCGAGTTGACCGTGGGCCTGCCCGAGCAGTCGATGTCGAAGAAGCGTGCAGCATTGACCCCGGGATTGGCAAGACGGCTGCCGACAGTGGTGCAACCCGTCGTCACCGGCGCGCCGGTGGGCGAGAAGTTGGCGGTTTGCAGGCTGTTGTACTTGCCATTGAGGTACTGCAGGTTGACGCTGAACAGGTCGTTTCGGCTCGGTGCGAAGCGTGCCTCGAACTCGGCGCCATAGATGCGCGACTTGCCGGCGTTGACCGTGGTCGATCCTTGCGCGAAAATGCCGCCAGCGGTGGGCACGCCACCGACGAAGGTGATCTGCTGGTCCCTGTAATCCCAGTAGAACGCCTCGATGTTGAGCTGCAGCTTGTTGTCGAAGAACCGGTTCTTGGCGCCGACGGTATAGGCGGTCAACTCTTCCGGATCGAAGGTGTTGTTGGGCGGCTGGGCGACGAAGAACCCGCCCGATTTGAACCCGGTCGCGACGTTGGCATAGACCAGCGAGGCAGGACCCGCATCCCATTCGACCCCGGCTTTCCAGGTGAACTTCTCGAACGAGAGGTCTCCGGTGAACGGCGCGCTGAGCGGCGGCTGGATCGGGCCGGGCAAACCACCGGCGGCCACGGAGGTAAACTGCGTCTTGTCTTCCTTGGTATACCGGCCACCGGCGACCAGACGAAGCGTATCGGCGATATCGAACGTCAGCTGGCCGAAGGCAGCGATGCTCTCGGTGCTGAGACGCGGCGTGAAGCGGGTGTTGGAAATGTTGCCCTGGCGGAAGAAGTTTTCGGTGATCTGGTTCTCGCCGAAATAGAAGGCGCCCAGCACATAACGCAGCCTTTGGTCTTCGTTGGACGCCAGCCGGACTTCCAGTGACATCTGCTCGGCCTGATCGTTGATCGTTCCGGCGAAGCCCGGAAGATAGGTCAGCAGCTTCACGTCGGACTTGCGATAGGCCGGAATGACCGTCAGCGTACCGAAGCCCATGTCACCCACCACAGTGGCGCTGACCCCGAAGAACTGATTGTCGAGAAACCCGTCGGTGCCCGCCAAAGCGACGCAGCCGCTGTTGACGAAGTTGCCCGCACCTCCGCAGAAGGGCGGCGCAAAGATGCCGGACGCCAGCTGCCGCACGGCAGCCTGGGCCCGCGGATCGGAAATGCTCACCCGGTCTTCGAGCGCAGGAACCGCATAGCGCGCCTCGGGCAGGAGGACCGCGCCGGCGCCCTTGCCGCGCTGGTTGTAGTAATCGGCGACCAGCGTCATCGACCAGCGGTCGGAGGGCTCGATCAGCAGCGATGCACGCACCGCTTCGCCCTTGTCGTCGTCATAGCCGTCCGAGATATACCCATCGCGATCGACGATCTGGCCCGCCAGCCGCAGCGCGACGGTGTCACCGATCGGAATGTTGAGCGCGAGCGAAGCCTTCTTGCTGTCGTAATTGCCGTACTCGAACAGCGCCTCGCCGCCGAATTCGCCCAGACGTGGCGCCTTGGGGATGACGTTGATCGCGCCGCCGGTGGCGTTGCGGCCATACAGCGTACCCTGCGGTCCCTTGACCACCTCGACCCGCTCGAGATCGTAGAAAACGCCCGCAGGCGCGGTCGGGCGGCCGACATAGATGCCGTTGAAGTTGAACGCGATCGCGTTTTCAGCGAACGAGTTCTGCGAATTGGTGCCGACACCGCGCAGGAAGAAGCTGGTGGTGCCGCCGGTGGGCTGGACGACCAGCGAAGGAACCAGACGGCCAAGGCCACCGGTTTCGGTGATGCCCGATTTGGTGAGATCATCGCCGGTCACCGCGCTGACCGCAACGGCGGCGCGCTGCAGGCTTTCCTCGCGGCGCTGCGCGGTCACGACGATCTCGCCGAGCCCGGTGTTTTCCTCGTTCGCGGTGGTGGTGGCAGCGTCGGATTGGTCCTGCGCCCATGCGGCGGTACCCGGGACGATCAGTCCGGCCAGTACGGTGGTCGCCAGCAGCAATGCTCTCATCATTCATCTCCCAAAAAGGCGCGAGTGCCTGCACGGGCAACCGCTGTATTGGAGTGCCTTTTAAGACAGGGGCTAGCCATAGGTTAAATCTTTTGTTTTAATGGTAATCCAATCACAGCATCGATAGGTTAATTTCATGCGGTTCAAGGGTCTCGATCTCAACCTGCTCGTGGCGTTCAGCTGCCTGATGGAAACGCGCAGCGTGTCGCGCGCCGCCGAGCAGGTCCATCTCAGCCAGCCGGCGATGAGCGCAGCGCTGGGCCGGTTGCGCGATTATTTCGGCGATGACCTGCTCGTGCTCCAGGGCAAGAGGATGTTTCCGACCGCTTATGCCGAATCGCTGCTGCCGATGGTGCAGGATACGCTGCGACAGGTCGAAGCGCTGATCACGACCTCCACCGCGTTCGATCCGGCAACCTCGCAGCGCACTTTCAGGCTGATCGCATCGGACTATATCACCGCCGCAATCATCGCGCCGCTGTCACGCCGGTTGGCCGATATCGCGCCGGGCATCCGGCTCGAATCGGTGCTGCCCTCGGACGGCAGCTCCGATCTGCTCGCGCAAGGCGCCTTTGATCTGCTGATCACGCCGGAGGATTTCATCAATCCGCGCCAGCCCGCCGAGCTGTTCTTCGAAGAGCGCCATGTCGTGGTCGGCTGGGACCGCAATCCGCTGTTCGCCGACGTGCTGACCGAAGAGGCCCTGATGCAGGCCAGCCATGTCGGGGTGCATATGGGCAACCAGCGCACCAGCGCATTCGGCGACAGCACGATGGAGCAGCTCGGCCGCTTCCGGCGGATGGACGTGATGGCATCGTCGTTCACCGTCGTTCCGTGGCTGGTGATCGAGACGGGCCGACTGGCGCTGATGCATGAGCGCCTCGCGCGGCGGATGGCGCGGATGTTTCCGCTGGCGATCGCGCCGATACCCTTTCCCTTCCCGATGATGCGCGAGATGCTCCAGTTCAACCGTGCGCGCGCCAATGACGAAGGGCTCAAATGGCTGCGCAATCAGCTGCGTCACGACAGCGCGCTTCCATGATCTTGATACAAGCATCGACGTAACGGATAGCTATCGATCCAAACAATAAGATTTACAGATTTACGTGTGTTCCTCTATTTCAGCAGCATGATGAACCCCGGATTGAACGGGGTGCCGGAGAGGGTGCACACGCGTGAAAGACTTGAGAATTCTGATCGTTGGCGGCGGTATTGGCGGACTGACCTCGGCCATCGCGCTGCGCCGCAAGGGCCATGCCGTCGATGTTATAGAGCGCGATCCCGATTGGTCGGTCTATGGCGTCGGCATCATTCAACAGGGCAATGTCATCCGCGCGATGACCGAACTGGGCTTGATCGACGACTATATCAGCGCCGGATTCGGCTTCGACCGGGTGCAGGTGTACATCCCCACCGGCCAGTGCGTTGCCGATATTCCCACGCCCCGGCTGGTCGATGGCTATCCCGGCAATGTCGGCATCGGACGGCGGGCGCTGCACAAGGTTCTGGGCGACCGCACCATCGGTGCCGGTGCCAACGTCCGGCTCGGCCTGACGGTGAGCACGATGGACGATGACGGCAGCGGCGTATCGGTGACGTTCAGCGATGGCAGCACTGGACGCTATGATATAGTCATCGGCGCCGACGGCCTGTATTCGCAGACCCGTCAGACGATCTTCCCCGATGCGGCCAAGCCCGAGTTCACCGGCCAGTCGGTGTGGCGCTACAATTTCAAGCGGACGCCCGATGTCATCGGGTTGCAGGCTTATGAAGGGCAGACCGGGATCGGGCTGGTCCCGCTCTCCGACGAGCTGATGTACATGTACGTGACAACGCCCGAGCCGGGCAATCCGCGGTATGCCAAGGAAGACCTGGCATCGGCAATGCGCACCAAGATTGCCGGAGTCCCCTCGCCCGCGATCGCCGCATTGGTCGATCAGATCACCGACGATGAAGAGGTAGTCTACAAGCCGCTCGAATGCCTGCTGCTCGAAGGCGCATGGCACAAGGGCCGCGTCGCCCTGCTGGGCGATGCGGTGCACGCCACCACGCCGCATCTGGGCCAGGGCGCAGGCATGGCGATCGAGGACGGGCTGGTGCTTGCCGAGGAGCTCGAGGCTGCCGACGACATCGAAACCGCCTTTGCCGCCTATCGCGACCGGCGCTTCGAACGCTGCCGCTATATCGTCGATTCATCAAAGGCGATCTGCTTCGGCCAGATCGGCAAGGGTCCGCTGGTCGATAACGCGATCGCCACCCGCGAAATGTTCATGAAGGTAGCCGAGCCGATCTGAGGCTCGCACCGCTGGAAAAATCAAGGAGTTACAAGACAATGGCTAGAGTGAGTGAAATCCGCCATGTCGGCTATGCCGTCACCGATCTGGCAGCGGAAGCTGCCTTCTACCGCGATACCTGGGGCCTGCGCGATGCGGGCGAGAAGAACGGCATGCTGCACTTTGCCGCCCAGGGCCATGACGAACTGTATGTCATGCGCCTGCGCCAGTCCGATGTGCAGAAGATCGACATCATCACGCTGGCGGCCGACAGCCGCGCCGATGTCGATGCGCTGCACGACGAGGTCGTCGCCTATGGCTGCCAGGTCGTCTTCGCGCCCAAGGGCCTCGACACGCTGGGCGGCGGCTATGGCTTCCGCTTCTTCAGCAAGGACGGGCTGCCGTTCGAGATTTCCAGCGATGTGACCCGTGGCCATTCGCGCGAACTGGTTCGCTGGGAAGGCATTCCGCAGAAGATCAGCCACATCGTGCTGCACTCGCCCGATCACAAGGAGATGGTGCGCTTCTTCACCGACGTGCTGGGCTTCAAGGTCAGCGACTGGCTGGGCGATTTCATGTGCTTCCTGCGCTGCAACCAGTGGCACCACCGCATCGCGCTGCTTCCGGGACCTCCGTGCCTCAACCATGTTGCCTATGACATGCTTGGCGTCGACGACATGATGCGCGGAATCCACCGGCTCAAGCAGATGGGCACCGACATCCGCTGGGGTCCCGGCCGCCACACTGCAGGCAACAACACCTTCAGCTATTTCACCACGCCGGGCGGCTTTGCGGTCGAATACACCGCCGATCTCGAAGAGGTCGACGATGAGACCTGGGTGGCGACGGTGCACGCGCCTGCGCCCTTGGTCATGGACCAGTGGGGCATCGGCACCGGTGGTCCGCAGACCATGCCGCACGCTGCGCCCGACAAGGGCCTGTTCCAGCCGGCAGGAGTATAAGCCATGGCGTTGTTTGAATATTTTCCCAACTACATCTGGAATCTCTCGGTCGCGATCGCGATCGAAAGCGGCGGGCAGATCGGCGAAATCATCGACATGTGCCAGCCGATCCGCGATGCCGCGGCCAATGGCGCCGATGCCGGAACGCCGCAGTTCATGCAGGCCTGGGTGGAGACCGGCGACAAGCTGATCGGCCTGGCGGGCGAGGACGAGGAACGCGGTCGTGCGTTCTCCGCCGCTGCCAAGCTTGAGCGGGCCGCGCTCTACCTGCTGGTCGCCGAGCGGATGCAGGGTCAGGGCAGCCCCGATCGCGCCGCGACCTACGCCAAGGCGCTCGACACGTTCAAGCGCGCGATGACGCTCGGCGATCACGCGGTCGAGCGGGTCGAAATTCCTTACGAGGGAAGCACCTTCCCCGCTTTGTATTGCCGCGCACCGGGCGATGGCCCCAAGCCCGTCGTCGTGTATTGCAACGGACTCGATAGCTCGAAGGAGCTGCTCTATTGGTCCAAGCTGCCGCATGCGCTGGCCGCGCGCGGGATTTCGACCCTGTGTGTCGATCAGCCCGGGACCGGCGAAGCGCTGAGGCTTAATAACCTTCCCGCTACGCCGCACTCGGAAAAATGGGCCTCGCCCGCGGTCGACTGGCTCGAAAACCAGCCCGATGTCGACCCGGCGCGCATCGGCATGACCGGCATTTCGCTGGGCGGCCATTTCGCGCCGCGTGCGGTCGCGTTCGAGCCGCGTTTTGCCAGCGGAGCGGTCTGGGGTGCCAACCACAACTGGGCCGAGGTCCAGCAGAAGCGCCTGCGCCGCGAAGGCGAGAACCCTGTGCCGCATTACTGGGCGCACGTGATGTGGGTGTTCGGCGCAACCGACATGGACGATTTCCACGCCAAGTCAAAGGACATGACGCTCGACGGCGTGATGGACCGCATCAAGGTGCCGTTCCTGGTCACGCATGGCGAAAAGGATCGCCAGATCGGCCTCGAATATGCGCACCAGAGCTTCGAGCAGCTGACCAACAGCCCCCAACGCGAACTCAAGATCTTCACCGCGCGTGAAGGCGGGGTTGAACACGTCGGCGCGGACAACATGTCGTTCGGGCGCGATTACATCGCCGACTGGTTCGCCGAGACGCTGGGCGGTCGCACATCGGCAGCCAAGCCATGAGCTTCGTCGCCACCGCGCGCATCCCCACCGCCAGCGCCAGCAAATACCTGCAACAGGTGTGCAAGCACTGGGAGCACAACCTGCCCGTCACCTTTGACAAGGATCACGGGCAGATCACCTTTGCCAAGGATGCGCGCGGTGCCGACTGGCCCGCCGATGCCGTCGTCACGCTCGATGCCGAAACGGACACTTTGGTCTGCACGATCACCGCCAGCGCCGAGGGCCAGCGCGATGGCCTCAAGGGCGCGCTTGAACGCCACATCGACCGCTTCGCGTTCCGCGAGGTTCCGCTGGCGTACAACTGGGCCGACGCGTGACCGATCCTGCGGCCTATGTGCGCAAACAGACGCTGATCTCGATTCTGATCACGATGGCGATCAGCGCTGGGTTCTTCTTGGCTGTCTTCGGCCAGACCAACCCCATCGCGGTCTGGGCGCCGGACAATCTGGCGCTCGACTTCCTGCCGCAATCGGGCGCTGCCTCGTTCATGGCGGCGCTTATGCCTGCGCTTCAAACGCGCGCCGCGATGACGAAGGGCAAGCTGCCCGGCACGGCGCCCACCGTTCGATCGATCGTCGTGCGTGCAATCCTGCTCGCGCTGGCGGCTCTGGGGCTTGCGGCTGTCGTCATCGGAGCGTTGACACTTAGCGGCGTTGCCTCGTTCGCCTGGGGAACCGCATTTGCTATCAAGGTCGCATACGGCGCGCTGCTGGGGCTGCTCATCACACCCCCTGCGGTGCGCGCTGTTCTGACAAAAGGATAAGACCATGGCCCGTCACTTCATCGACCTGTCGATCTATCTCGAAAACGACGTGATCACCGACCCGCCGTTCATGCGCCCCAAAATCACCTATCAGCAGCATGCCGATACGGTGACCGAACTGGGACATTTCTTCCCCGGGGTCACCGCCGAACAGCTGCCCGATGGCGCGGGCTTTGCCGCGGCCGAATGGGTGACCCTAACCACGCACAACGGCACGCACCTTGATGCGCCGTGGCATTTCCACCCCACCATGGATGGCAATTCCGAAGAAGGTGCCCAGCGCGCGATCACGATCGACGAGGTGCCGCTCGAATGGTGCTTCAACCCCGGCGTGAAGCTCGACTTTCGGCATTTCGCGAACGGCTATGTCGTGACTGCCGCCGATGTCGAAGCCGAACTGGCGCGCATAGGCCATGAACTGCAGCCGTTCGATATCGTATTGGTCAACACCGCCGCCGGCGGTGCGGTCGGCAAGCCCGACTTTGTCGATACCGGCTGCGGCATGGGCTATGAAGCGACGATGTACCTGCTCGAGCGCGGCATCCGCGTGACCGGCACCGATGCCTGGAGCTGGGACGCGCCGTTCAGCTACACCGCCAAGAAGGTCGCCGAGAGCGGCGACACCTCGCTGATCTGGGAAGGCCACAAGGCCGGGCGCGACATCGGCTACTGCCATCTCGAAAAGCTGCACAACCTTGAAAGCCTGCCCGCGCACGGCTTCACCGTCAGCTGTTTCCCGCACAAGATCCGCGGCGCATCTGCCGGCTGGACCCGCGCCGTCGCCATCATCGAAGACTGATGATCGCGCCCGGCCCGGACAGCCTGCACGGCAGGACGGCGATCGTCACCGGGTCGACACGCGGCATCGGGCTCGGCATCGCCCGGGCGCTGGCGGGTGCAGGCGCGAAGGTCGTGATCTCGAGCGAGGACGCGGACCAAACCGAACGGGTCGCGGCCGAGCTGCGCGCCGACGGGCATGAGGCACACGCCATCGCCTGCGATGTTACCGATGGCGCCGCGCTCGAAGCCCTGGTTGCGGGTACCCTAGACCGGTGCGGCGGGCTCGACATCCTGGTGTGCAATGCCGGGATCACGGGCAAGGCTGGCAGCTGGGAGCTCGACGATTTCGATCGGGTGATGGCGGTCAATCTGCGCTCGATGGTCGTGCTGACAACGCTCGCGATCCCGCATATCGCGGCGCGCGGCGGCGGCAGCGTCGTCCTGATGTCGAGCCTGTCGGCGCTGCGCGGCAATGGTGCGATCAACGCCTATGCGCTCGCCAAGGCGGGCGTGGCGCAGTTGGCGCGCAATCTGGCGGTGCAATGGGGGCCGGACAATGTGCGGGTCAACGCGCTGGCGCCGGGGCTGATCGCCACGCCGCTGTCCGAGCCACTGATGGCCGACGAGAGCTTCATGACGCGGCGGATGCAGATGACCCCGCTGCGCCGGGTCGGCACCGTCGCCGATGTCGCCGCCGCCTGCCTGTTCCTCGCCTCGCCCGGCAGCAGCTTCATCACCGGCCAGCAGATCGCCGTCGACGGCGGAACGTCGATCACCGATGGCAGCTGACTCGTCCCAAAGCATTCTGGTGACTGGCGCGGGCGGCTTTGTCGGCCAGGCGCTGGTGCGCGCGCTCAGCACCGACTGGCGCGTCACCGCCACCGACCGCGCCGGGCTCGGCTTTGCCGACCTGCCGGGCGTCACCGCGCTTCCTGGCGATCTGGCCGATGCCGACCTGATCGCACGCGCCACTGCGCAGCCGCTCGATGCGGTGATCCATCTCGCCACGATCCCCGGCGGGGCTGCCGAAGCCGATCCGGCGCTGGCGGCTCGGGTCAATGTCGCGGCCTCGATGGCGCTGATCGATGCCGCAGCCGCGCACGGCAACCGCCCCCGCGTCCTGTTTGCCAGCAGCATCGCGGTGTTCGGCGATCCGCTGCCGCCGCAGGTTGATGACGATACGCCGCTGAAGCCCATGCTGCGCTATGGCGCGCACAAGGCGATGATCGAGGAGTGGATCGCGACGATGACCCGGCGCGGCGCGATCCGCGGGCTTTCGCTGCGCCTGCCCGGCATCGTCGCGCGGCCAAAGGGTCCATCGGGGATGAAGTCGGCGTTCCTGAGCGACCTGTTCCACGACCTGCGCGCCGGACGCCCGATCTGCCTGCCTGTTTCGCCGCAGGCGACCTGCTGGCTGCTCTCGCGCCGGACGTTGGCAGGCCAGCTGGTCAAGGCACTCGCTTTGCCCGAAGACCCCGCCGACACGCGCCTCACCCTGCCCGCATTGCGCGTGACGCTGCGCGATGTGGTCGCCGAGATTGCCCGCCAGACCGGCGCCGACGCAGCTTTGGTCAGCCATGCGCCCGACCCGGCGCTGGAAGCCGCGTTCGGCAACCAGCCGCCGCTTTCCACACCCCGCGCAGACGCTCTGGGCCTGCACCACGACGGCAGCCTCGCTGCGTTGGTCGCCCATGCGCTCGCCGATCTTTGATCCACGAAAGGATATCCCATGAAACTTGCCACCCACGACAATTGCACCGCCGATGGCGCTTTGGTCGTCGTCAGCGCCGACGGCACACGCTTCCTCGGCGCTTCGGATGTGGCGCCGACGCTGCAGGCCGCACTCGATGATTGGGCCACTGCCGAGCCCGCACTGCGCGCGCTGGCCGATCGGCTCGCGTTGGGCGAAGGCGAAAGCTCGGCGGACCTCGCCTTCGCCGCCCCACTGCCCCGCGCGTGGCAATGGCTCGATGGTTCGGCCTTCCGCAGCCATGGCGAGCTGATGGAGACCCTGTTCGGAACCGAACCCCCGCCTGCGGGCCGTCCGCTGATGTACCAGGGGCTGTCGCACCAGTTCCTCTCCGCCACCGCCGACGTGCCGCTGCCGCGCGAGGAAGACGGCATCGATTTCGAGGGCGAATTCGGCATCATCACCGATTTCGTGCCGATGGGGGTGACGCCCGAGCAGGCGTTGGCGCATATCAAGCTGATCGTTCAGATCAACGACTGGTCGCTGCGCGCGCTCGCCCCTGTCGAGATGAAGACCGGCTTTGGCTGGGTGCAGGCCAAGCCCGCCTGCTCGGTCGCGCCGTTCGCGGTCACCCCCGATGTGCTGGGCGATGCCTGGCGCGAGGGCCGCGTCCACCTGCCGCTCAGCGTCGATTGGAACGGCAGGCGTTTCGGCGATGCGCTGGGCGGGGTGATGGAATTCGGCTTCCACGATCTGGTAGCGCATGCCGCCAGCACGCGCTCGTTGTGCGCAGGCACGATCATCGGATCGGGCACCGTTTCGAACAGCAATTTCCGCGAGATCGGATCGTCGTGCATCGCCGAACGGCGCGGGATCGAGATGCTCGACGAGGGCAAACCGCGCACCGAGTTCATGCGCTTTGGCGATAGGGTGCGGATGGAAAGCCGCCTCCCCGATGGCAGCCTGCTGTTTGGCGCAATCGACCAGAAGGTGGTCAAGGGATGAACGCCACGCCCTCTCCTCCTGTCCGGCGTATCGTCACCGGGCATGATGCCGCGGGCAAGGCCGTGTTCCGCAGCGACGACCTGCTGCCGGTCGAGCCGATCCCCTCGGGTGATGCCGCCTTCAGCCTGGTATGGACAACGGCCACAGTCCCTGCCGACAACAACGACGAGACCGATGGCCGGCTGCGCGACGCGGGGCTGACGCTGCACCAGGGATCGGTGATCCGCATCGTCGACATGCTCCCGGGCGGTACATCGCCGATGCACCGGTCGAGCAGCATCGATTACGGCATCGTGCTTTCGGGCGCGGTCGAGCTCGAGCTCGATGAAGGTACAATCACGACGGCGCAAGCGGGCGATATCATCGTCCAGCGCGGCACGGTCCACCTGTGGCGCAATCCGTCGACCAGCGAGACCTGCCGGATCGCCTTCGTGCTGATCGAGGCCGCTCCGGCGGTGATCGACGGGGTCGCACTTGAGGACATCAACCCGTGACTGCGCGTCCACCGAGGCTCGGCTGATGCGCGAAACCGTGGTTCTCGTCCCCGGCCTGCTGTGCGATGCGGCGGTGTGGGCGCATCAGGTGGCAGCGCTGTCGCCGTCGTACAATGTCATCGTCCCCGATCTCACCCGCCTGGGTTCGATGGCCGCCATGGCCCGCGACATACTCTACGAAGCGCCGGGGCGGTTCTCGATCGCCGGCCATTCGATGGGCGCGCGTGTCGCGCTGGAAGTCTTCGCGCAGGCTCCAGAGCGCGTCGAGCGGCTCGCCCTGCTCGACACCGGGGTGCACCCCGTCTGGCCGGACGAGGCGTCCAAGCGGCAGGCGATGATCGAGATAAGCGCGAACCTGGGAATGACCGCGCTCGCCGATATCTGGCTACCACCGATGGTCCAAGATGGCCTGCTCGATACCGATCCCGCGTTGCGCGCGGCGCTGTATGCGATGGTCGAACGCATGACCCCTGCCATCCACCTTGCGCAGATCACCGCATTGCTCGGGCGGCCTGATCCGCGGCCGCTGCTGCCATTGATCCGTTGCCCGGTGCTGATCGGGGTCGGCGCGCTCGACCGCTGGAGCCCGCCTGCGCAACATGAGGAAATCGCCGCTGCCATCCCTCAGGCACGGTATGTCGTGTTTGAAGGCAGCGGCCATATGGCCCCGATGGAGGCCAGCGAGGCCGTCAGCAGCGCCTTGCTCGAATGGATGCATCAAGAAGGACAACCGGAATGAACGATATCGCCTGGGCCGTAGAACTGCAGATCCGCCGCTTTGCCATGCTCAACGACGCGCACGACTCAGACGGGCTGGCCGCGATGTTCACGCAGGATGGCAGCTTTGCCCGCCCCAGCGAACCCGATGCACCGGTGGTCGGGCAGGACAATATCCGCGCGTTCTTCCGCGATCGTCCCAAGCGGGTCAGCCGGCATGTCATGGCGAACACGATCGTCGACATCGTGTCGGATCGCGAAGTCCGCGCACACAGTTATGTCGTGTTGTATATGGCGGACAAGACGCTGGTCGGCGACTTCCACGACCGCTTGGTGCTCGAAGATGGGGTTTGGCTGTTTGCCGAGCGGCGCGGCACATTGGCGTTCTGACCCGCGCCCGCCGCCACAAGGACCCTAGGCCGGGACCGGCTCGGCCCGTTCCTCGGCAATCGCGCGCTCGATCATCATCCGCGACCTCACCCCGCCTGCATCGATGTTGAGCAGCAGCAGCTTGCGATCGGGATAACGATCGAGATTGCGCTGTTGCAGCTGCAAAATCTCCATGTCCTCGCCGAAGATCTTGCCCTGGCCCTCGCGGATCGTGTCGGTCAGTGCGGTGTCGGCGACCGCAAAGCGCCGCGCCATGCCCCAGAAATACCAGTGCGAGGTCGCGGTCTCGGGCGTCATGAAATCGACGACGGTAGAGGATGCTTTCTTGCTGTCGTCGGCATGATAGCCGCCATGGCCCGCGAGCGCGACGCCGACCTCGATCAGCACGCTGCTGGGCAGCGAAAAGCGGCAGATCTGCCAGCGGTCGACCGGGCCGGTGTCGGGCAGGCCCGCACCGCGCAACGCCATCTGCCAGAACGGCGGCGCGATGATGCCATCCATGAAGCGGCTGGTGACGATCTCGTCGCCCTCGATCCGGGTTTTCACCGGCGCCTCGTCGATCTCCTTCTGCCCGATGCTGCCGGCATGGACATAGGTCTCGTGCGTCAGGTCCATCAGATTGTCGATCATCAGCCGGTAATCGCACGCGACATGGTACAGCCCGCCGCCATAGGCCCATTCGTCGCTCTCCGCCCATTCGAGATGGCGCAGCTTGGCGGGGTCGGCCAGCGCCGGATCGCCGGGCCACACCCAGATGAAGCCATAGCGTTCGATCACCGGGTAGGTGCGGATCGGCGGGAAGCCCCCAACCCGCTGGCCGGGCATGCCGACCGTCCGGCCGTTGCAGCCCATCGCGAGACCATGATAGCCGCACACCAAAGCGCCGTTCTCGATAAAGCCGAGCGATAGAGGTGCACCGCGATGCGGACAGAAATCCTCGAGCGCCGCGACCTTGCCCTCGGCCCCCCGGAAGAAGACCATCCGTTCCCCGCAGATCTGGCGCCCCAGCGGCTTGCCCTCGATTTCGGCAGGCGTGCAGGCGACATACCAGGTGTTGACCGGCCATGGCGGCGCGGCACCGGCGTTTGCGGCATCATCGCATGATACGAAACCCTCGGAACCCATGTCTCTCTCCCGCCTGCCGGTCGTCCCTGTGGGAACGCTTATTGGATCCAATAATCATGGCGGCGGATGACTGTCAAGCGCGATCGCGGCGAGCGCGCCGGGTCAGATGATCGGCAAACCCCGTGCCTTCTCAGTTGCTGCCGGACTGGATTTCAGCGTGAGGCTCAGCCCCGACACGACCAGTTCGACGGTGTCTGCGATCGCGGCGACATCCTGGTTCAGCCTCCCGGCCATATCCCGAAATTGCCGTGCGAGCGCGTTGTCGGGGACGATGCCCATGCCGACCTCGTTGCTGACCAGAATGACCGGCGAACGTGCACGCGCCAGCGTGTCGATCAGCAAGCCTGAGGCGGCCGCGAAATCATGCTCGCCCAGCAGCATGTTGCTGGTCCACAAGGTCAGGCAATCGACCAGCAGCACGCGGCCCGGCGCCATCTCCCGCGCGATCGCCTGCGGCAGATCGACCGGGCAATCGACCGTGCGCCAGCGTGCGCCGCGATCCGTCCGGTGCCGTGCGATTCTATCGGTCATCTCGTCGTCGAACGCCTGCGCGGTGGCCAGATAGACCAGTTCGCCGTGCTGATCTTCGGCCAGCCTCTGCGCGCGCGCGCTCTTGCCCGACCGCGCTCCGCCCGTGATGAAGGTCAGCACAGCATCGATCCATTTTCCTTGCAAAACGTAAAGGCGCGCCATAATGCGGCGGCGCGACAGGTTCCCAGAGATGGGATTAATAGGGAACGCGGAAGCAGGTATCCACCCCTGTAATCCGCGGCTGTCCCCGCAACTGTGACCGGATAGCGGTCGCCCTTTCATGCCACTGGGTGCATCTGCACTTGGGAAGGCGGGGCGAGCGTGTTGACCCGGGAGCCAGGAGACCTGCCTGTTGCAGTCGGTCCTTTGCGCGGACGGGGTGTTCAGCGTGATCGAGGTCAATCCTCGCGTGACGACATCGATCGGGGTGGCGCGCGCGGGTGATATGCCGGCGATAGCTCTGCTGTACCATTGGTGCGTGCAACCCCTTGTTGTTAGACAGGGGATACACATGCCTAGTACATTTCTGAAAACTACCGCTTCCACGCTCGCCTTCGCTGCCACTCTCTCTGCAACTGCGATCGCGCAAGACAATCTCGCGGCTGCAGACCCACGCGAGGCCATCGTCGTCGTCACCGCCAACCGCACCGCGCAGCCGGTCGAACGCGTCGGCCAGTCGATCACCGTGGTCGATGCCGAAGAGATCGAGCGCCGCCAGACCCAGACCGTCGCCGACATCCTGCGCACCGTGCCCGGGGTCAGCATCATCCGCAACGGCGGCATCGGCTCGACGACATCGGTGTTTATCCGCGGCGCCGAAAGTGACCAGACCGCAGCGCTGATCGACGGCATCAAGCTCAACGACCCCTCCTCGCCCGGCGGCGGCTTCAACTTCGGCCATCTGCTCACCGGCAATATCGAGCGGATCGAGGTGCTGCGCGGCCCCTCTTCGGTGCTGTGGGGCAGTCAGGCGATCGGCGGCGTCATCAACATGATCACCCGCCAGCCGACCGAGGATCTCGCGGTCAACCTGCGCGGCGAATATGGCTATCGCGACACCGGCCAATTGGTCGGCAACATCTCGGGCAAGGCAGGTCCCTTGTCGGCAAGCGCGGGCGCGGGCTATTTCCGCACCGACGGGATTTCGGCGTTCAGCGAAGCGCGCGGCGGCACCGAGAAGGACGGCTATGAAAATTATGGTGCCAACGGCAACGTCAATCTGGCGCTGAGCGATACGATCTCGATCGACGCGCGCGGCTGGTACTCCGAAGGCCGGGTCAATATCGACGGCTTCCCTGCCCCGACCTTCGCTTTCGGCGATGTGAACGAGGAGTCGCGCACCCGCGAGATCGTCGGTTATACCGGGATCAACGCGGCCTTGTTCGACGGACGGTTTCGCAACCGGCTGGGCTATGCCTATACCGACACCCGCCGCCGCAGCATCGCGCTCGACGGCCCTGCGACCGAAACCTTTGTCGGCCATGGCCGCAACGAGCGGATCGAATATCAGGGGATCTTCGATATCACCGAGGGCTGGCAATTGACCGGAGGACTGGAACGCGAGACCTCGCGCTTCTCGAGCAGCAGCTACGGCGCTGCGCCTTCGCTCGGCCGCGCGCGGATCGACAGCGTCTATGGGCAGATCGTGGCAAGCCCGGTCAGCGGACTGACGCTGACCGGCGGGGTCCGGCATGACGATCACAATCGCTTCGGCGGCGCGACCACCTTCGGCGCGAACGGGGTCTATGCGATCGGCCAGACCGGAACGATCGTGCGCGCGAGCTACGCCGAAGGGTTCAAGGCGCCCTCGCTGTTCCAGCTGCAGAGCGATTTCGGCAACCAGCAGCTGCAGCCCGAGCGCTCCAAGGGCTGGGACGCAGGCGTGACGCAGAACCTGGTCGAGGGCCGCCTGCAGGCCAGCGCCACCTATTTCCGGCGCAATTCGAGCGACCTCATCATCTTCGTCTCGTGCGTCGCACCGCTGACCGGAATCTGCGCCAACCGGCCTTCGGGCACCTATGACAATGTCTCGCGGGCGCGTGCCGAAGGCGTCGAGATCGGCCTGACGATGCAGCCGGTCGATACGCTCCGGCTGCAGGCGAACTACACTTATACCGATGCCACCAACCGCTCGCCCGGCAACGTCAATTTCGGCCGCCAATTGGTCCGCCGTCCGCAGCACAGCGTCACCGCGCTGATCGATTATCAGTGGGGCTTCGGGCTGGAGACCGGGGTGACGCTGACCCATGTCGGCGCGAATTTCGACAATGCCAACAACAGCCGCAAGGTCGAAGGCTATGTGCTCGCCGACCTGCGCGCGTCGTTCCCGCTGACCGACCGGATCGACATCTACGGCCGCGTCGAGAACGTGTTTGACGAGCAGTACGAGACGGTGTTCCGCTATGGCTCGCCGGGCCGCGCGGGCTATGCCGGCGTGCGGTTGCGCTACTGATGGGTGATGCGCGCGCCATTGTTGATACCTTCGCCCAGCACGGCGGGCGGATCGATCTGGCGCGCGCTGCCTTCCCGCAGGTTGCGCAGTGGACCGACCTGTCCACGGGAATTGCACCCTGGCCGTATCCGATGGCGCACAGCGCCGAGGCAACGCAGAGCTTGCCCGACCCGGCTGAACTTGCAGCGCTGGAAGCGGCCGCTGCAGCCTTTTTCGGGGTCGCGCCCGCCCGCGTGGTCGCGGTGCCGGGAAGCGATCTTGCGCTGCGGCTGCTGGGCCTCGTGCTCGGTCGCGATCGGCCCCAAAGCCGCGCTGCGGTGGTGCGTCCGGGTTATTCGGGCCATCTGGCGATGTGGGGCGCACACCCCGTCACCGAATGCAGCGCCGATGCGCTGGTGCCGATGGCGCAAACCCACGACGTGCTGATCCTTGCGCGGCCCAACAATCCCGATGCTATCATCGCCGACCGCACGCAATTACAGGTCGCCGCCTCGTTGCTCGCGGCGCGCGGCGGACACCTGATCATCGATGAGGCCTTTGCCGATGCCGACGCGCTCGACAGCCTTGCAGGCTGCGACTGGCCAGGACTGATCGTGCTGCGCTCGTTCGGCAAGTTCTTTGGCCTCGCCGGGCTCAGGCTGGGCTTCGTGATCGCGCCGCCCGAAATCGGCACACAGCTGCGCGGATTGATCGGCGACTGGCCGATATCCGGCCCGGCGCTCGCCACCGGTCTTGCCGCCTATCGCGACAGCGCGTGGCGCCGCGCCCAGCGCACGCGACTGGCAGACGCATCGCAGCGGCTGGCGGATCTTCTGACCGGCCACGGCATCGAGATTGCCGGACGCACCGCATTTTTCGTGTTGATCCAGACGCCAGAGCGTGATGGCCTGTTTGTGCACCTCGCACAGGCCGGCGTGCTGACCCGGCCCTTCGGCTATGCCCCCGGCTGGCTGCGGCTGGGCCTGCCGCGCGATGAGAGTGACTGGACAAGGCTGGGCGATGCGCTGGCCGGATGGAGGATAGGATGACCGAGACGCCCGAGGATTTCGCCCGCCACAACGCCCGTATGAAGAAGGTGCAGGCCGCGCGCGAACGGATGCAGGCCAGGCGGACGCTCGAACGCGGGCTGCTGATCGTCCACACCGGCAACGGCAAGGGCAAGTCCTCCTCGGCCTTCGGCATGGCGATCCGCTCGCTGGGCTGGGGAATGAAGGTCGGCATCGTCCAATATGTCAAAGGCGCGTGGGAGACCGGCGAGAAGAACTTCTTCCAGGCCAACCCCGATCTTCTGACCTTCGAAGTGATGGGCGAAGGCTTCACCTGGGACACGCAGGACCGCGCGCGCGATATCGAGGCGGCACGCGCAGCCTGGGAGCGCTCGAAGGAACTGATCCTCGATCCGGCATACGACTTCATCATCCTCGACGAACTCAACATCGTGCTGCGCCAGGACACGTTGCCGATCGAAGAAATCGTCGCGTTCTTGAAGGAACGCCCGCTGACCAAGCACGTCTGCATCACCGGCCGCAACGCCAAGCCCGAGCTGATCGACATAGCCGACCTCGTGACCGAGTTCGAGGAAGTGAAGCACCCGTTCAAGGCCGGGTTCAAGGCGCAGAAGGGGGTCGAGTATTGATCCGCTCGGCTGCCTTGATACTTGGCCTGACGGTCGCGGGCTGTTCGTCGCAGGCGGCTGATCGCGTGGCGCAGCGCCCGGCACCTGAGCAGGCGGCGCTGCCGCGCGTGGTCTCCATCAACCCGTGCGTCGATGCGGTGCTGATGCAGATCGCAGCGCCTGCGCAGATTGCCGCAATCAGCCATTATTCGCAAGATCCGCGCGCCACCTCGATCCCGCTCGATCAGGCGCGGCGCTTCGCTGCGACGACGGGCACCGCCGAAGAGGTGGTCGCATTGGCCCCCGATATCGTGATCGCCGGAAGCCATGTCGCGCCTTCGACCATCTCCGCGCTGCACCGGATGAACATTCCGCTGATCCAGATCGGCGTCCCCGAGAGCATTGCCGAGAGCAACGCGCAGGTCCGTGACATCGCCGCTGCCATCCGCCAGCCAGCGCGCGGCGAAGCGCTGGTCGCGCGGATCGACAATGCTGTGCGCGCGGCATCGGTGAGCAGCGCCACGCCCCCCGGGGCGCTCATCTGGCAGGGCGGCGGGCTGGTGCCGGGCGATGGCACGCTGGCCAGCGAACTGCTGCGCGTCACCGGCTTTCGCAACCTCAGCGCGGACTATGGCCTCAAGCAGTGGGACGTGCTGCCGCTCGAGCATATGGTGGCAAAGCCGCCGCAGGTGCTGCTGTCGGTCGGAGCGAAGGACCGCTCGGACCGGATGCTCGGCCACCCGGTGCTCGCCGGGCTCAAGCGGCAGATTGCGGTGCGGCGCTATCCTGAAAAGCTGCTGCACTGCGGCGGGCCGACGATCATCGAGGCGGTGGGTCACCTCTCCGACATCAGGCGTTCGCTATGAGCCGCGCGCTCACCCTCAACCTCGCGCTGCTCGCAGGCATCGCCGTGACCGTCTTGCTGTCGCTGATGGCGGGCAAGGTGTGGATCCCGCTCGACGCCTGGACCGCCGCCGACCCGCGCTGGCCGATCATCGCCGAGCTGCGCATGCCGCGGATCGTGCTCGCGGTGCTGGTGGGTGCGGCGCTGGGCCTGTCGGGCGCGGCGATGCAAGGGTATCTGCGCAATCCGCTTGCCGACCCCGGACTGTTCGGCGTGTCGTCGGGCGCGGCGCTGGGCGCGGTGATTTCGCTATATTTCGGCTATGCCGCCTCGCCGTTGCTGCTGCCCGCCTTTGCGCTCACCGGGGCTGGCATCACCATGGCGATCCTCGCCTTGCTGGTGGGCCGGTCGGGCAGCATCATCGTGTTCACGCTGGCAGGCGTGATCCTGTCGAGCGTGGCGGGATCGATGACCGCGCTGGCGATCAGCCTTGCCCCCACGCCGTTTGCGACATCGCAGATCGTCACCTGGCTGATGGGCGCGCTGACCGATCGCAGCTGGGACGATGTGACGCTGGCGCTGCCGCTGCTGGCGCTGGGCTGCGTGCTGCTGGCGTTCACCGGGCGCACGCTCGATGCATTGACGCTGGGCGAATCCGCCGCGCGCTCGATGGGGGTCGATCCGTTGCGGCTGCAGCTGCTGATCGTGGTCGGGGTTGCGCTTTGCGTCGGGGCGTCGGTTGCGACCGCAGGGATCATCGGCTTTGTCGGGCTGATCGTGCCGCATCTGGTGCGGCCGTTCGTCGGCAACCGGCCCTCGGCGGTGCTGCTGCCCTCGGCGCTGGCGGGCGCGCTGCTGCTGCTGGTCGCCGACAGCCTGGTGCGCGCGCTGCCGACGGTGAGCGAATTGCGGCTGGGGATCGCGATGTCGATGCTCGGCGGGCCGTTCTTCCTGTTCCTGCTGCTGCGCATGCGCCGGGGGCTGGCATGAGCGTTCTGGCAGCCGACAACCTGGCCCTCAACCTCGGCGGACGCCGTGTGCTCGGCCCGGTCAGCGCAAGCTTCGCCCCCGGACGGGTGACGGCAGTGCTCGGCCCCAATGGCGCGGGCAAGTCGACCCTGCTTTCGTGCCTTGCCGGGCTGCACTCGCCCGACGAGGGCCAGGTGCTGCTCGACGGGCAGACCCGCGCTTCCTGGACGATGCGCGATCTGGCACGGCAGATCGGCCTCCTGCCCCAAGGCGGCGATGTCCATTGGGACGTGAATGTCGCGACCCTGGTGGCGCTGGGTCGCTATCCGCACCGCACCCGCTGGGGCGAAACCGATGCCGACCGTGCCGCCGTCGCGCGCGCGATGGCCGCGACCGATGTCACCCAGTTCGCCGCGCGCCCGATGACCGCACTCTCGGGCGGTGAGCGCGCACGCGTCCTGCTTGCGCGCGTGCTGGCGGGAGAGCCGCAATGGCTGCTTGCCGACGAGCCGCTCGCCAATCTCGACCCTGCGCACCAGCTCGATACGCTTGAATGCCTTCGCGATGTCGCGCGTTCGGGCGCAGGCGTGATCGTCGTGCTGCACGACCTCAACCACGCGATCCGGGTGGCCGACGAGGTGCTGCTGCTGTGCGATGGCCGCATCGTCGCGCAAGGTCCGCCCGCCGACGTGCTGACGCCCGAGCGGATCGCGGCCACCTATGGCGTCGCCTCGCATATCGGTACGACGCCCGATGGGATGCGGTTCATCGTCACCACTTCGATGGCGCGGCCCTGATGCTGGCGCGGCCCGAACAGCTGCTGCTCGCGCTGATCGGCGAGGCCGCGATCGGCTATCCGGCGTGGTTGCTGGCGGCGATCGGCCATCCGGTGATCTGGATCGGCGCTGCCATCGCCGCGCTCGAAAGGCGCTGGAACGCAGGTAGCGCGTTGCGGCAACGGCTGCTGGGGGTCGCGCTGCTGGCGCTGGTCGCAGGCGGTGTCGGCGCGATCGGATGGCTGATTGAGGCGTCGGCCAGCACTGGGATCGCTGTAGGTGTGGTGATCGTGCTCGCGACCACTGGCCTTGCGCAGCGCAGCCTCGACGATCATGTGCGTGCGGTCGCTCGCCCGCTGCTGCGCGGCGATGTCGGTGCAGCGCGCGTGGCGGTCGCAATGATCGTCGGTCGCGACACCGCAGCGCTCGACGAAAGCGGCATCGCGGTCGCCGCGACCGAGAGCCTGGCCGAAAGCTTCTGCGATGGCGTGGTTGCACCTGCCTTCTGGTTTCTGGTCGCGGGGTTGCCGGGGCTGCTGGTCTGCAAGGTTGTCAACACCGCCGATTCGATGATCGGCCACCGCGACGAACGGTATCTGCATTTCGGCTGGGCGGCAGCGCGCACCGACGATCTGGTCAACTTCATCCCCGCGCGGATATCCGGCGTTCTGGTGTGCCTCGCCGGAATGGGCGGATGGGCCACGATGCTGCGCGATGCCCGCCACCACGCCTCGCCCAATGGCGGCTGGCCCGAAGCGGCGATGGCAGGCGTACTGGGGCGCCGACTGGGCGGCCCGGTCAGCTATGACGGCGAGCCCGCGCACCGTGCCTGGCTGGGCGATGGCCCCGCGCCCGATGCCGCCGACCTCATGCGCGCGCTATGGGTCTATCGCCGCGCGTGCGTGTTGCTATGGGCCATCACAGGAGGGCTCGCATGGCTGCTGTGATGCTGCAGGGGACTGGATCGGACGTCGGCAAATCGGTGCTGGTCGCAGGATTGTGCCGGTTGCTCGCCAATCGCGGGCTCGCCGTGCGCCCGTTCAAGCCGCAGAACATGTCGAACAACGCGGCTGTGGCAGCGGGCGGCGAGATCGGCCGCGCACAAGCCTTGCAAGCTCTGGCGTGCCGCGTTCCACCCAGCATCGACATGAACCCGGTGCTGATCAAGCCGCAGTCGGACACCGGTGCGCAGGTGGTGGTCCACGGCAAGGTCGTCGGCATGCTCGGCGCGGCGGATTACCAGCACCGCAAGGGAGAGTTGCTCGCGGCGGTGATGCAATCCTGGCACCGGCTGAAGGCCGACGCCGATATCGTCATCGTCGAGGGCGCGGGCAGCCCGGCGGAGATCAATCTGCGCGCGGGCGACATCGCCAATATGGGCTTTGCCCGCGCGGCGAACGTTCCCGTGGTGCTGGTCGGCGATATCGACCGTGGCGGCGTGATCGCCTCGATCGTCGGGACCAAGGCCGTGATCGACGCCGAAGACGCCGCGATGATCCACGGCTTCCTGATCAACAAGTTTCGCGGCGATGTGCGCCTCTTCGACAATGGCTATGCCGAGATCGAACGCCGCACCGGCTGGCCGGGACTGGGCGTGATCCCCTGGCTCGCCGCCGCGCGACAGCTGCCTGCCGAAGACGCGGTGGTGCTCGATGCGGCGGCGACCAACCAGGGCGCGGTCACCATCGCGGTGCCGATGCTGTCGCGGATCGCCAATTTCGACGACTTCGACCCGCTGGCGCACGAGCCCGGCGTGAAGCTGGTAATGGTCCCGCCGGGCGAGCCGCTCCCCGGCGATGCGGCCTTGATCATCCTGCCAGGCACCAAGGCGACCATCGCCGACCTCAAATTCCTGCGCGCGCAAGGCTGGGATGTCGATATCGCCGCGCACGTCCGGCGCGGCGGCGGCTTGCTCGGCATCTGCGGCGGCTACCAGATGCTCGGGCAAAGCATCGAGGACCCCGATGGCGTCGAAGGCGCGCCCGAGACCGTCGCCGGCCTGGGCTATCTGCCCATCGCTACCCGGCTGACCGGCGACAAGCGCGTGGTCGATGTCACCGGCACCAGCCTGCGCGACGGCGCGACCTTCGCGGGCTATGAAATCCATGTCGGCCAGACCCGCGCGCTCGGCCCGGTGCAACCGCTGCTGCGGCTTGCCGATGGCGCGGAGGACGGCGTGATCAGCGCCAACGGACAGGTCGCGGGCTGCTATATCCACCGGCTGTTCGACCACCCCGCCCAGCGCGGGGCCTGGCTGGCGCGGCTGGGCGCGCAGTCCGATGGCGTCGCACAGGACACCCGCGTCGACCAGGCGCTCGATGCGCTGGCGGCGGGGCTTGAACAGCATGTCGATATCGACCGGCTTGTGGCGATTGCGGGGCATACGCCATGACGGAACCGCTGTTCGACGCAGCCTTTCGCGACCAGTTGGACAGCCTGCTCGCCTGGCGTCGCGACGTGCGGCATTTTGACACGCGCGCCCTGCCCGAAGGCCTGCTCGATACCCTGCTCGAGACCGCGTGCCATGGCCCGTCGGTCGGCAATGCGCAGCCCTGGCGCTTCGTCCGCATCGTTTCGCCCGAGCGCCGCGCGGCGCTGGCGGACACGGTCGATGCGCAGAAGCGTGCGGCGGGCGCGGCTTATGCCGCCGACCGCAAAGCACTGTACCAGAGGCTCAAACTCCACGGCCTGCGCGAGGCGCCCGAGATTGTCGCGGTGTTCTGCGAAGAGCAAGGCGAGGCCGGCCACGGGCTTGGCCGCGCGACAATGCCCGAAACATTGTGCTGGTCGGTGGTGACCGCGATCCACACCTTGTGGCTGGCCGCACGCGCGCGCGGCATTGGCCTCGGCTGGGTATCGATCATCGATCCCGCGCGCATGAACGCGCTGCTCGATGTGCCCGCACATTGGCGCTTTATCGCGCTGCTGTGCCTGGGCTATCCCGAGCGCGAAAGCGAGACGCCTGAATTGGTCCGGCATGGCTGGCAGGACCGGTTGCCGTCCGACATCACAAGGCTGGAGCGCTGATGATCACCCGCGACGATGTCCAGGCCAAGCTCGATGCCCTCGCCAAGCCGGTCGGCAGCTTGGGACGCCTCGAGGCACTCGCGGTCGAGCTTGCGCTGGCGGGCCAGTCGCTCACCCCCCTCACCCGCCCGCGCCGCATCGTGCTGTTCGCCGCCGATCATGGCGTCGTCGCGCAAGGCGTGACGCCCTGGCCCTCGGCGGTGACCACCGCGATGGTCGAGACGATCCTCAGCGGCAAGGCGACCAGCACCGCGCTGGCCAAGGCACATGGCGTGGACGTGCGCGTGGTCGATGCAGGCATGGTCCAGCCTCCGCGCGCACCCTGGCCCGCACATTTCAACGCGCAGCCTGTCGCTCCGGGCACCGCCGATCTCAGCCAGGGTCCCGCAATGGCGATGGACCAGTTCGACACCGCATGGGCACTGGGCGAGGCAGAGGCGCAAGCTGCGGTCGATGCGAGCCATCGCCTGCTGATCGCGGGCGAGATGGGGATCGGCAACACCACCTCCGCCGCCTGCATCACCCACGCGCTCACCGGGATCGACGCCGATACCGCGACCGGCAGCGGCGCGGGCGCGGATGCGGCGATGCGCGTCACCAAGCGGGACATCGTCGCAGCGGCGGTCGCACGGCTGGACGGGCGCACCGACAAGGCCGCGCTGGCCGCGATCGCCGGGTTCGAGATCGTCGCGATGGCGGGCTTCTATGCGCAGGCCGCGCGGCAGGGCGTACCGGTGCTGCTCGACGGCTATGTCACCACCGCCGCCGCGCTGATCGCCGAGCGGCTTTGCCCGGGCACATGCCGGGTGATGATCGCAGGTCATCTGTCCGCCGAACCCGGCCACCGCGCCGCACTCACCCAATTAGGCCTCACCCCGGTGCTCGAATGGCAGATGCGGCTGGGCGAAGGCAGCGGTGCGCTGGTCGCACTGCCCCTGCTCGACAGCGCTGCGGCGCTGCTGTGCGATGTCGCGCGGCTCGCGGATATCGGCGCCTGATATGGAGCAGCCATGCCCCGCCTGGGCGCCGCCCCTGCTCGCGGTCCAGTTCCTCACCCGCATCCCCGTCCCCGGCACCGAGCGGCTGACCGCGCAGCAGGTCGCGATCGGGCTGGTGCAGGCGGTGGGCTGGTTTCCTCTGGTGGGCGCTGGCATCGGCGCTGTCACCGCCGGGGTCGCGCTGGCGGCGGATAGCATCTGGCCGGCGCTGGTCGCAGTGCTGATCGCGCTCGCGCTCGAAGCGCGGCTGACCGGCGCGTTCCACGAGGATGCGGTTGCCGATTTCTGCGACGCGTTCGGCGGCGGCTTCACCGCAGATGATGTCCGTCGGATCATGAAGGACAGCCGCATCGGCAGCTATGGCAGCCTGGGCCTGATCCTCGCGCTCGGCCTGCGCGCCGCGCTGACGCTGGCGGTGATCGAGGGCCTGGCGCCGCTCACCGCGTTTCTGGCCATCGTTGCCGCTGCCACCTTCGGGCGGCTGCTGGTGGTGGTGCTGATGACCCTGGTCGCCCCCGCGCCGCAAGGCACCGGGCTCGCCAAGGATGTCGCGTCGGGTGTCGGGCGATCGGTGCTGCTGGTGGCACTGGCGACGGCCTTGCCCGGAATGCTCGGCTTTGCCGTGCTCAGCCCCCTGTCCCTGCTCGTGGGCGTGCTCGGCGCTGCAGTGTTCATCGCCTGGTTCCGCGCGCTGCTGCTGCGCCGGATCGGCGGCAGCACCGGCGATTGCCTGGGCTTTGCCGCTTATGCCGGACAGCTGATCCTGCTGCTGGCCGCCACCGCGTCGATCTGATGCGCACGTTGCTGCTGGTCCGGCACACCGAGGTCGCCCGCGCCTGGAGGGAGCGCTGCTACGGGCAAAGCGACATGGGCCTGAGCCGTGCAGGCGCCGCGCAGGCGAGCGCACTTGCGCCCGATCTGGCCGCATGGCGCCCCGATGTCGTGCTGCATTCGGGCCTGCGCCGCGCCCAAATCCTCGCCGATGCCATCGCCAAGCGGGCAGGCGTGGCTGCGCTGGCGGACCTCCGCTGGATGGAGCGCGATTTCGGCAGCTGGGAGGGGCGCAGTTGGGCCGCGATCTATCGCGAAACCGGCAGCGCCATGGATGGCATGATCGACGATCCTGCAGGCTTCCGCCCCGGCAATGGCGAGACCACGATGGAGCTCGCCGCGCGGGCGCTGGCCGCCGTGCAGGATTTGCCATCCGGGCGGGTTCTGGTCGTCACCCATGGCGGCCCGATCGCAGCGATCATCGGCACGCGCCTGGGCAAGAGCGTGCAGGACTGGCCGACGCTGGTGCCCCCGCTCGGGACGTCCGTTGCGCTGGATATCGGCGGCGATGTGTGATGGCGATAGAACGCTGATCCGCCCGTTTCAGCCGCAGGCCTTGATCAGGCTCTCGTGCGACAGTCGCAAGACCGGTTCGTCGTCGGGTGCAGCGCGATTCAGCCTGTAAACCGACAGGCCGGGCTTGTCCGTGTCGATCTGGCCAGCCTCCAACTGGGCAAGCGCCCGGCCCAGATCGCGGTGCCCTGCATCCCAGCGCGCGCGGGCCGACAGAGCGGAGAAATCGAACGCCTTGCCAGCGACCTCCCGGCCCTGATCGGCATAAGCGATCTGCAGGACCGTCACTGCCGGCTGCGCCTCCTTGCCGCCATCTGTTGCGACCCGCGCATCGAAGATCGCCTGCCAGGCAGCGATCGCACGCCGGCTCTGGCTGGCAAAGATCAGGTCCTGCATCCGGCTCGCAGCCTCTCCCAGCCCCGACGGGCGCGACGCCGCCTGCGGCAGCAGGTCGAGCGCAATGCACAGCGTCCTGCCCGGTGGCGGGTCACGCAGCACGACATCGAGCGGAAGGTTTGCCGATATTCCGCCATCGGCGAGCATGCGCCCTTCCACCTCGACCGGCGAAAACGCCGGGAGCAAGGCGCTGCTCGCGCGCAGGTGCTCGATCGTGAGCGCTTGGCTTTGCGTATCGAACACGACATCGCCGCCGCTTTCCAGATCGACCGCGGTCACCGACAAACGCGTCGAACCCTCGTTGAGCAGGCCGAAATCGACCATCCGCTCCAGCGTCGCGCCCAAGGGCGTGGTATCGTAAAGACTGGCGGGTTCGGGGTTCACGAACGGATCCCACAACGGCCCCCAAAGACGCCGGGGCGTGAACGCGCCGGTCCGTCCCGTCGCCATGGTCAGGCTGGCGGCGGCGGTTCGCCTGGCGTCCTCGGCCGATCTGCTCCACGGGCTTTCGCCGGTGCCTGCAGGGGCCGGCTGCCAGAAATCCTCGAGCCGCGCGAGCCGGCGCTGAACGGGACTGCCGCAGATGATCGCACCGTTGACCGCGCCAGCAGACGCAGCGGCGACCCATCCGGGCTCGAGCGCGTATTCCTCCAATGCCTGGTACGCGCCTGCCTGATACGATCCGAGCGCGTTGCCACCGCTCAGCACCAGGGCCACCGTATCGAATTCGATCATGCCTCAAGCCTCCAATTCGATCCGTCGCCAATTCGCTCATCGCGCGCTGGTGAGGGTACGACGTTGGAGCGGCCGCGGTTCCATGACACCGTCGTGGGACCTTCGGCGGGATCAGTCCAGGCCGAAGCTGGTATCGATGATGCGCGCCGCCAACCGCTGCTCGAGGTCGTCGGCATCGTGCGCGGCAACCGCTTCAAGCGGTGCGGACAGACTATAGACCATTTCGCCCGCGTCGAAGGTTCGCTCGGCCTGTCCGTCCAGCATCTTGGGCACGATGCGCATCAGCAGCTTGGAGCCGAAGCCCTCGGCGCGGGTGGCGCCATCGAGCCCTGTCACGTCGATACCGCGTTCACGCCACACAAAAGCGAACGTGCCGCCGTCGATGGTCCACCGGACATCGACCGATGCATCATCGGCCAAACCCAGCCCGTATTTCTGCGTGTTGGTGGCCAGTTCATACAGGACCAGGCTGAGCTGTTGCGCGGCGACCGGATCGATCGTGACCGATGGTCCGCCCGATAACACCCTCTCGCCATACGTGCCGCGCAGAACCGCCAGCCCCGAATTCACCACCTGCTCGATTTCCGCCGACGACCGGTCGCCTCTCGCAATCGAGCGCGTGGTGTCCGCCAGTGCCTGGACACGCCCCAGAAACGCCGAGAGAAACTGTTCGGTATACCGGTTGCCGCGCGCGGACTGGATCGCCAGCGAATGAACCACGGTCAAGAGATTGCCGCTGCGGTGGACCGCTTCGCGCGCCTGCACCGCCAGCGCCGCGGTTGCCTTCTCCAGTTCCTTGGTCCGTTCCTTCACCTGCCGATCGAGCGACGCCAGGGTTTCGCGATGCGCCGCGATCTCAGCGCTGAGACTGTCGTTGGCCGCGACCAGCGAAGCAGGCGACGGCAGCCTGACGATGTCCGGGATCATCTTGAACAACACGAACGCCGTCGTCATCGACACGATGCCGGTGGCAAGCTTGATCCAGCCCACCCAGGGATAGATCGGATACCACAGCGTGACGATCCCCATCAGGTGGGTGACGCCGCACAGCAGGATGAACGACGCAAACAGGGCGACGACCCCCGCATGCGGCACTTCCGTCCGCTGGCGCAAAATCGTCAACAG
>NZ_JBKBOG010000021.1:0-45538 GCF_046294995.1 Blastomonas sp. | reverse complement strand
TCGCACACGGCCTCAACGAACGCATCCGGGTGGAAGATTTCTACGCCGGGCTCGATCACTGGTACTTGATCCTCAAGCATCTTGCCGACTGAGCGCACAAACCAACGGAGATTGTCATGCCTACCGTCCTGATCACCGGTGCCAATCGCGGCCTGGGCCTTGAATTCGCCCGGCAATATGCGGCCGATGGCTGGACCGTCATCGCAACGGCCCGCAATCCGGACGCGGCAACCGAGCTGAAAGCGACGGGCGCCGAAGTCCATCCGTTCGAGTCTGCCGACCCCGCGAGCCTCGATGCGCTGCAGGCGACGCTGGGAGACCGCGCGATCGACGTGCTCATCGCCAATGCCGGGATGATGGGGCCACAGCAGTTCGATCGCGATGGCTGGGCGGAGACGTTGCTGACCAACGCCATCGCGCCGACCGAACTGGCACTCCGGCTCAAGGACAACGTCCTCGCCTCGCAGCAGCGCAAGATGATCGCGCTGTCATCGGTGATGGGCAGCATCACAGGCAACGACAGCGGTGGCCTGACCGCGTATCGCAGCTCAAAGGCGGCGCTCAACGCGGCCTGGCGTTCGCTCAGCATCGACTGGAAGGACAGCGGGCTGACGCTGGCGATGGTCCATCCCGGCTGGGTGCAGACCGACATGGGCGGCCCTAGCGCACAGATCGATGCCACCACCAGTGTTGCCGGTTTGCGCAAGGTCATCGCCGGGCTGGTCCCGGGCGATAGCGGGGCGTTCGTCGATTATCAGGGCAATAGGCTGGACTGGTAGCGCCTAGTCCACCGTTGGCGCGTACGTCCCTCGACTTCGCTCGGGACAGACGGGGTGGGGTAGCTTAAAACGAGAGATTGAGCCGACTGTCCGTGTTCCCGAGCGCAGTCGAGGGACGTCGTGCACCCGTCCGTTCTAAAGGATAACCGACTCAAGGCGCAGTCTGGAACGGCTTGGCCTCCGCCAGGATCAGCGCGAACCAGTCGTCGGGATCGGTCCATTCGTGGCAGGTCGTCCAGCCGCCTGAACGCAGCAGCAGACGGGCATCGCGGGGCCCATATTTGTGGCTGTTTTCGGTGTGGATCGTCTCGCCGCGCGCCATGCTGAAACGCTCGCCGAGCACCTCGAAGCTCACGTCCGCCTGCGCCTCCAGATGCATCTCGATCCGGGCATAGCTGTCGTTCCAGCGGGCGACATGGGCGAACTGCTCGACCGGAATATCGCCATCCAGCTCGCGGTTGATGCGGCGCAGCAGGTTGAGGTTGAATTCGGCGGTAACCCCTTGCGCGTCGTCATAGGCGGGGATCAGGATATCGGGCGACTTTATCCGGTCCATGCCGATCAGCAGCATCGCCCCCTCGCCCAGCGTCTCGCGCATCGAGCGCAGCAAATCCACCGAGCTTCGCGCGACCATGTTGCCGATGGTCGATCCCGGGAAGAAACCGAGCTTGGGAACGGACGCAACCGCTTCGGGCAGTCTGAGCGGGTGCATGAAATCGCCTTCCAGCGGGTGCACCTGCAGGATGGGGAAATCGGCCGCGAGCGCCGACGCGGAATCGCGCAGGAAATCGCCCGAAATGTCGATGGGGACGTAATGCTCGCCCTGCACGGCGCGCAGCAGATGCGGGGTCTTGACCGAGGAGCCTGAGCCGAACTCGACCACGGCCCGGCCCTTGCCGCCATGCGCGGCGACCTCGCCGCAATAGCGTTCGAGCAGTGCGGTCTCGGTGCGGGTCGGATAATATTCAGGCAGATCGGTGATCGCCTCGAACAGTTCGGAGCCTGCCAGATCGTAGAGCCAGCGCGCGGGGATCGCGCGGCGGGTGCTGCGGAAACAGGCGAGCACATCCGCCTCGAATGCAGGGTTTGCCGGAGCCGTTGATTCCTCTGAGGAAAGCTGGATTGCCTGGGCGCTGCTGGACACGGGATTGCTCTCCTGAAGGTCGATTATATGTCTCTGGCCAGCCTGAGACCGGTGAACTGCCAGCGCTGGTGGGGATAGAAAAAGTTACGATAGCAGGGACGCACGGAGCCGCGCGGGGTTGCACAGCTGCCGCCGCGCAACACGAACTGACCCGACATGAACTTGCCGTTGTATTCGCCGACCGCGCCTTCTGCAGGCTTGAAGCCGGGATAGGGACGATAGGCGCTGCCGGTCCACTGCCAGACGTTGCCGAACATCGCCGTGGCCGCATCGGCGTGCGGACGCACCGGTCCTGCACTATCGAGCTGGTTGCCGCCCAGCGGATCGTGGTGGGCGGCGACCGCCTCCCACTCCGCCTCGGTCGGCAGGCGCGCACCCGCCCAGGCCGCATAGGCATCGGCTTCGTACAGGCTGATATGGCAGACCGGTGCCGAAGGATCGACAGAACGCAGCCCATCGAGCCCGAACTGCTGCCAGTGCCCGTCCGCGTCGCGCTGCCAGTACAAGGGAGCCTCGATGCCTTCCGCCTGGACCCAGGTCCAGCCATCGGCGAGCCAGTGGCGCGATTGCGTATAGCCGCCATCGGCGATGAACGCGGCCCATTCGCCGTTGGTGACCGGGCGATTGGCCAGCGCATAGGGGGTCAGCAGCACCGCATGGCGCGGTCCCTCGCAATCGAACGCGAAGCCATCGCCATCATGGCCGATCTCGACCCGCCCTGTCGGACCCGCGATCCACTCAAGCGGCTGGCTTTCTACCATTGGCAAAGGTTCTGCCTGCCAGATCGCGGGAAACAGCGGGTTTTGCGCGAACAGGTGCAGGATATCGGTCAGCAAGAGCTCCTGGTGCTGTTGCTCGTGGTTCAGCCCCAGTTCGATCAGCGCCAGCACATCGTTACCCAGGGTTGGCATCGCTTCGACCATCGCCGCATCGACATGCGCGCGATAGGCACGGATGGCATCGATCGAGGGCCGGGTCAGCAGCCCGCGTTTGGGACGCGCATGGCGCGCGCCTTCGGCCTCGTAATAGCTGTTGAACAGGAAGTGGAAATCAGGGTCGAACGCGGTGTAGCCCGCGACATGATCGCGCAGCACGAAGGTTTCGAAGAACCAGCTGGTGTGCGCCAGATGCCATTTGGCGGGCGAGGCATCGTCCATCGACTGGACGGTAGCATCGGCGTCCGAGAGCGGTTCGGCCAGCGCCAATGTCAGCGCGCGAACGTGGGAGAAGAGCTCGATCAGGGCCGAGGCGCTTGCTTCATGCGTGGGGGCGTTGGCGCTCATGGTCGTCATATCTTCCCCATGCGATGATTATCTATCGTCCGTTACAGTTTTCCGGCGCAAGCCGGAATCCAGGGGCGATGTTGCTCAATCCGACTCCTGGGCTCCGGCTTTCGCCGGAGAACAGGCGTCTACCGCGATGCGCCGGGCACCCAGAGCGGATCGTCGCCATTGTTGATCCGGCGCGCGAGGACGAACAGGAAGTCCGACAGCCGGTTCACGTAGATACGCGCCGAAGGATTGATCGATCCGTCGTGCGATGCCGCCACCAGAGTGCGCTCGGCACGCCGCGCGATCGCGCGGGCGAGATGCACCGCAGCCGCGCCCGGACTGCCGCCCGGCAGGATGAAGCTGCGCAGCGGCGGCAAGGCATCGTTGACCGCATCGATCCGCTGTTCGAGCCAGTCGACCTGGCTGGCCACGATCCGCAGCACCATTTCGGACGGGGTAAAGTCCTCGCCGGGCGTCGCGATATCGGCGCCCAGATCGAACAGGTCGTTCTGGATGCGGATCAGATCGGCGGCAAATTCGCTTTCGCCCAGCGCGACGACCGCAAGGCCGAGCGCGCTGTTGAGCTCGTCGATGTCGCCGATCGCGGCCATGCGCGGGCAATCCTTGGGCACGCGCGAGCCATCGACCAGGCCAGAGGTGCCGTCATCGCCGGTACGGGTGTAGATCTTGTTGAGCTTGACCATCAGCTGTCCCCCAAGCCCCGAAGGCTCAGCGGTTGACCAGCATCAGCACGGCGACCGCAATGATCGCCATCGCCTGATATTTGACGCGAGCGAACATCATCTTGTTCTGCATCTGGTGGCTGCGGCCGACCCCGGGCGATTTGAGGTCCTCCTCGGTCATCTGGATGAAGGAAACGAGGCCGCGCACGAGGCTGACCAGGACCATGACTGCCAGAGCGACAATCACCAGGATGAGGATGATGTTCATGGCAAGCTATATGAGGCGTGCACCCGGGAAATGCCAGACGGAAGGCGATCTTTTCTCAAATTTTCGACCAGTGCCGGGCCGTCCTCGCCCGCCTCGCGCAACACCGCAAGCGCTGCTGCGCCTTCGCTCTTGGCCAGCTTGCGGCCATCGGGGCCGGCGAGCAGGCCATGGTGCAGATAATGCGGCGTGGGCAGGCCGAGCAACGCCTGCAGCAAGCGGTGGACATGGGTGGCATCGAACAGGTCGCACCCGCGCACGACATGGCTGATCTGCTGGTGCGCATCGTCGAGCGTGACCGCGAGATGATAGCTCGCTGGCGCATCCTTGCGCGCCAGCACGACATCGCCGAACAGCTCGGGCCGCGCGGGTTGGTCGCCGGCTTCGAGATCGTGCCAGACGAGCGGGCCAGTCTCGGCAACGCCACGCGTCATGTCCAGCCGCCAGCAGTGCGGTTCGTTCGCCATCCGGCGCTCGCGCTCGGCCGCGCTGAGCGAGCGGCAGGTGCCGGGGTAGACCAGCCCGTCGGGTCCCGGTTGCGCTCCGGCGGCGGCGATCTGGCTGCGGGTGCAGAAGCACGGATAGACCAGCCCCTGCGCCTTCAGTTGCTCGAGCGCTTCATCATACGCCGCCAGCCGCGACGACTGGAACAGCACATCGCCATCCCACGCCAGCCCCAGCCAGCGCAGGTCGGCAAAGATCGCCTCGACCAGCTCGGGGCGTGAGCGCACCCCGTCGATATCCTCGATCCGCAGCAGGAATTCGCCGCCCAGATCGCGCGCCAGATCGTGGGCCCGAAGCGCGGCATAGGCATGGCCCAGATGCAGCGCGCCGTTGGGGCTGGGCGCAAAGCGGGTGCGGACTGGAGCGTGATCGGTCACCTCGCTGGCGCCCGCTGCGCAGCCATCTTTCCCTTGGGTGTAATGCGCCAACTTATCACCATATATTGTGGCAGCGCCCTCTTGACCTGTGCGGCTGCCTCATGCTGATTAACCGTAAATTCGGTTATCACGTTTTTGTCATGGGGCTGTCACGCAGTTGGGTTTATAGGAAGCAGCGCGGACGAATGGGAGAGGGTTTAAGCCGACCATGTTTCATCCCGATTTGATCGAACGGGCCGTGCGCGACCCGCACCCCGACTTTATCCGGCATCCGGATAGCTGCCCCGCCCTCGTTCTCAATGCCGACTACACCCCCTTGAGCTATTATCCGCTCAGCCTGTGGCCGTGGCAGACCGCGATCAAGGCGATCTTCCTCGACCGGGTCGATGTTATCGAAACCTATGAGCGCGAGGTGCATTCGCCGACGATCCAGATGAAGATCCCGTCGGTGATCGCATTGAAGCAATATGTGAAGCCGTCCGAATACCCCGCCTTCACCCGCTTCAACCTGTTCCTGCGCGACCGCTTCCACTGCCAGTATTGCGGATCGCCGCACCAGCTCACCTTCGACCACGTCGTCCCCCGCCGCCTGGGCGGCAAGACCACCTGGCAGAACGTCGCGACGGCATGCGCCCCGTGCAACATGCGCAAGGGCGGGCGGACGCCTGCGCAAGCCAACATGCGCCTGATGGTCCCCCCGATCCGCCCGACCAGCTGGCAACTGCAGGAACGCGGCCGCGCGTTCCCGCCGAACTATCTGCACGATAGCTGGCATGACTGGCTGTATTGGGATGTCGAGCTGGAGGCTTGAGGGGGCAGTCGCTGGCCGTCAAGCCAGCATCGGTGTCAGCCCTTCGGGTTTAGCGGAATCAGCCGTGTTGGCCCTGTTGATGGTTTGGGCAGGGGACGGATGTCATCAACATTGTCCTTTATGACCATGACCGCACAGCCATCCACCTTTTTATCGACGGCATAGATCAAGAAAGTATCGTCGGGCGATGCTGGGCCGCGATCAAGCAGCGGTGGTTGGCCAGCTGCATCGCGCGCTAGCGTGATACGATCGCGACACTCCTGCTCAGATAATGCGGAGGTCTTTTGGTCATGGAGCGCTGGAGGCGACTCCGGCTGGGCCACGGGAGCGGGTATATTCTTCGCGCTTATCAATGCGAGCGGCGCACAGAGGAGAATGATCAGACGCATGGTAACCTCCTTGTCACCACAGGATACAGGATTGCCGCCAGAAATCAAAGTGACGACCGAGCAACCGGGCGCAGTGAATCGCCGGTAAGCAATGGAGCGGATGGCTCTCGCACCCGGCGCAACGGTCGGGTGATGGGCCCCTGCCTTCGCAGGGGACCGGGCTGGTGCATCTGTTGCGGTCAAAAGCTTGGCAAGCGCCCCGGTCCGCTCAGCCTGAGCTTGTCGAAGGCCCCGCTATATGGCCAGCGTGGGTGCGTGGCCTTCGACAGGCTCAGGCTGCGCGGGGGTGGTTATGGCGTGCCGCTTTGGCCCTCGCCCCTTTAGGGGAGAGGGAGGAGCCGCGTAGCGGCGGGGGGAGAGGGGAATGCGTTACCGCTGCCCCTCTCAACTTCGCCTAGCCAGCAAGCTGGCAAGGCTTCGTATCTCTCCCCTGAAGGGGAGAGAGCGGGATCAACTCAAGCCACCTGCGCCTGCGCCACCGCAGCCACCACCTCAAGCGGACGCACGATCAGCGTCACGCGGTCGTGCCCCACCGCGACGTTGAGCACATCGCCCGCGCGCACCACGATTGGCTCGGGGAAATTGTGCAGCATCTGCAGCCAGCCGCCGTCGGTATAGCCATCGGGGTGGTTGTCGAAGGTCACGCCCTCGGCCAGGTCGACATGCATCCACTGGACGATGCCGGTGGCGATGCCGTCGGCCTGCACGTCGATCTCGAGCAGGTGCAGGTCGCTGGCGTGCGCCTTGCGGGTGAGGTCGATGCTGACCAGCTCGACGTCCGCCGAGAGCCGCCGCCAGTCGGTCATCGTGCCATGGATCGGCAATTTGGGCGAGGCGAGCGCAGCGAAGCGCGAGAGGTCGAAGCCCGAGACCTGATCGACGAAGACATAGTCCGCGAGCACCTGGCTTTCGACCAGGCAGCCGATCGCCGACGCCGCGCGCGGGATGACGATGGCATCGGGTTTGAGCAGCCGCGCGTGCGCGTCCTCGAAGGTGTCGATGACATGCTCGGTGAGCAGGTCGCTCGAGAGGATTTCGGAGACCAGGATGTCCGCGCGTTCGTCCAGATGCTCGCCGACCTTGAGCTCGGTCGAAGGCGCCGTGTGGACGGTGATGGCGTCCGAATAGCCGTTGTCGGCGATGATCTGGCGCGCCATGTCGGCGATCACCGGCACCACCTCGCACGCGGTGACCGAGCGGGCGCCTGCGCGCGCGGCCATCATCGAGAGCAGCCCGCTGCCGGTGCCGATATCGAGCACGCGAGCCTCCGGCCCGGCCTGAGCGATCGCGGCGCGGATCGCGGCCTCGAACGCATCGTTGCGGCGCACATCGTTGAGCATCGGGATATGCCAGAAGGGCACGAGATCGGCGCTCAACCGGCGGATCTGGTGTTCGATATGGATGTTGCCCGGCTGCAGCGCGAGCGCGCGGCGGAACTGGTCGAGCGCCTCGCTTTTGCGGCCAGCATCGGAGAGCATGACCGCGAGATTGTTCGCGGCGACGGGGTTCGCGGGGTCGGCCTTGCAACTCGCCTGCAGCGCGGTGATCGCCTCGTTCGGGCGCCCGGTGCGGCTGTAGATCAGCCCCTTTTCATGATGCGCCACCGCGTGATCGGGGTCGAGCGCGAGCAGCATGTCCCAGGCCTCGATCGCCTCTTCGGTCGCGCCGCGATGGCCCAGGATCCCGGCGAGAATCGGCAGCACCTCGATCGTGCGATAGCCCTGCTCGACCACCATCCGATAGCGCGGTTCGGCCGCCGCGAGATTGCCCGCCTCCTGCAACTGCATCGCCTCGTGCAACAGGGTCCGAGCGCTGACGATCTCGTGTGCGGTATCCGGCATATTTCCCCCGTAAAGCGGCGTTAAGACAATTTGACGGACTATTAACGAGCAGGGTTAACAAAACGTAACCATCGGGTGGGCGCGTTTTTTCTGCGCGCCCGCAACTTTCTCGTCACCCCCGCGAACGCGGGGGTCCCGCTTCTGCACCACCGTCGTATCAAAGCGGGATTCCCGCGTTCGCGGGAATGACGAAAAGGTTGGCTTCTCAACACACCAGTTTGACGTTCCCCGAAAGAGAACATAATAAGAACATATGTCCCGGCCCGAATCCCTCGAGTCTCTCAAAACCCGCATCGCCGGGATCGAGCGCGCGCGTGCCGTCGAGATGGCGGCGGTGGCGGGGACCGGGCATTTGGGGATCGACACCGCGCTCGGCGGCGGGTTGGCGCGTGGGCGGGTGCACGAGGTGTTCGCGGCGCAGGCCGAGGATGCGGGCTGCGCGGCGGGGTTTGTCGCCGGGCTGGCGCTGCGGCTGGGGCTGAAGTCGGGCGGCACTCTGGTCTGGCTGCGCGAGATACAGGCGGAAAAACAGGGCGGCAGGCTGCATGCGCCAGGGCTGGTCGAGATCGGGCTCGATCCGGCGCGCGTGATCATCGGCGTGCTGCCCGATCCGCTCTGCGTGCTGCGCGCCGCTGCCGATGTGGTGCGCTGCCCAGAGGTCGGCGTCGCGGTGATCGAACTGTGGCGCGAGCCGCGGCTGCTCGACCTGACCGCGAGTCGCAGGCTGGCGCTGGCGGCGGAAACATCGGGGGTCACCGTCATCGCGTTGCGCATCGCGGCATCCCCCTCGCCCAGCGCCGCGCAGACCCGGTGGCAGGTCAGCGCCGCGCCATCGCTGCCGATGGAGGCCAATGCGCCGGGCTATCCTGCCTGGAGAGTTGAATTGTTGCGCCAGCGCGGACGCCCTTCCGGCGGCGACTGGCGCGTGGAGTGGAACCGTGAACAAGCCTGTTTTGCAAATGCCGACACCGCCTCCGATTTTGGCTCCGATGCCGGAGGATTCGCCGCAATCGCAGCGGCGCCATCTGGCGCTGTTCTTCCCTTTTCTGCCGGTCGACCGGTTGATCCGCCGCCCCGGTTGCGACACGCCGGGTGACACCCCTTTGGTGCTGGTCGAGAAGGTGCGCGGCGCGATGCGGATTGCGGCGACCTGCCCGCAGGCGGCCTCGCTCGGGCTGAGCGCGGGGCTGGCGCTCGCCGATGCGCGCGCGCAGGTGCCGGTGCTCAGCGTGACCGATCATGACCCGGCGGCCGATCTCGCCTGGCTCGAGCGGCTGGCCGATCTGTGCGACCGCTTCACGCCTCTGGTCGCGATCGAGGCGCCCGACGCGCTGGCGCTCGACATCACCGGCTGCGCGCATCTGTTCGGTGGCGAGGCTCGGCTGCTCGCCGAGGTTTCGCGCTTCCTGGCACGGTGGAGCGATGATGTGCGGCTGGCGTGCGGCGACACCCCCGAGGCAGCGCAGGCGCTCGCCCGGTTCGCGCCCGCCGGAACAACGTTCGAGACCGAGGATGCCACGCTGCGCCGCCTGCCGGTCGCCGCATTGCGGATCGACGAGGAGGTACAGACCGCATTGATCCGCGCGGGCCTCAAGACCATCGGCGATCTGGCGATGCGGCCGAGCGCGCCGCTCGCCGCGCGCTTCGGTGCCGATCTGGTCGACAGCCTCGACCGGCTGCTGGGCACCGCCGACAGCCGCATCACCCCGCGCCGCGCCGCGCCCGCGCTGCGCTTCGAACGCCGCTTTGCCGAGCCGATCGCGCGCACCGAGGCGGCGATGGCGGCGATCGGCGAACTTGCCGAGGAAGCGGCGATCGAGCTCGAACAGCGCGGGATGGGCGGGCGGCGGTTCATCGCGCGCTTCTTCCGCAGCGACGGGCGCACCTACGATCTCGCCACCGAAAGCAGCCTGCCGATGCGCGACCCGGATGTGCTGATGCGGCTGCTCAATGAGCGGCTGGCGGCGCTCGCCGATCCGGTCGATCCGGGCTTCGGCTTCGACATGATCCGGCTGGCGGTGCCGCGCATCGAGCCGCTGACCCCGGCGCAGTTGCAGCTGGAGGGCGGGACGATCGCGCAGGAGGCGATGGCCGAGCTGGTCGACCGGTTGAGCACCCGGCTGGGGCGCGGCGCGATCCGCAGGTTCGAACCGCACGACAGCCATGTGCCCGAACAGGCGGTGCTCACTTTGCCCGCGGTCGATCTGCCCGCACCCGCCGCCTGGGATGCTCCGCAGCAGGGCGAGCCGCCTGCCCGCCCGATCCACCTGTTCGATCCGCCGCAGCCGATCGAGGTGATCGCCGAGGTGCCCGATGGCCCGCCGCACCGCTTCCGCTGGCGCCGCACCCAGCACCATGTCGTGCGCTTCGAGGGGCCCGAGCGGATCGCGGCGCAATGGTGGAAGCACGCGCCCGGCAAGAGCCCGGGATTGACCCGCGATTACTACCGCGTCGAGGATGCGCGCGGCCGCCGCTTCTGGATCTTCCGCCACGGCCTTTACGAGACCGAAAAGCCCGATCCGCGCTGGTATGTCCACGGGTTGTTTGCGTGAGCATCGAGTTCGCCGAGCTGGTCTGCGCGAGCAACTACTCGTTCCTGCGCGGGGCATCGCACCCGGCCGATCTGGTCGCGCGCGCGCTCGAACTCGGGCTGGCGGGGATCGGCATCGTCGACCGCAACACGGTGGCGGGCGTGGTCCGCGCGCATATCGCACTGCGCGATGCGCACAAGGCCGCCGCCGAGATCGGCGTTCCGCCACCCACGCTGCGCCTCGTGGTCGGCGCGCGATTGGTGTTTGCCGATGGGACGCCGGACATCATCGCCTATCCCGCGACGCGGCACGGCTGGGGGCGGCTCACCCGGCTGCTGACTTTGGGCAACCTGCGCGCCACCAAGGGCGATTGCACGCTACACCTGCCCGACCTGCTCGAACACCTCGACGACCTGCTGCTGATCGTGATGGCCGCGCCCGATCACGCTGCGCTGCTCGACACGCTCCGAGAGGCCGCGCCGAACCGCATCTGGATCGGCGTCACGATGCCACGCCGGGGCGCCGACCGCCGTCGCCTCGCGCGGATGATGCGCCTCGCCGAAGCCACCGGCGTGCCGCTCATCGCCACCAACGATGCGCTCTATGCCGCGCCCGAGCAGCGTCCGCTGCACGACGTACTGACCTGCATCGGCGCAGGCTGCACCATCGCCAATGCCGGGCGCAGGCTGGAGGCGAACGCCGAGCGCCACATCAAGCCGCCCGCCGAAATGGCCCGCCTGTTCGCCGATTGCCCGCAAGCGATCGACCAGACCACCGCCCTCATCGCCCGCATCACCTTCACCCTCGACGACCTGCGCTATCAGTACCCGCTCGAGCCCGTTCCCGAAGGCTGGGAGGCGCAGGCCTGGCTCGAGGACATGGTGACGCGCGCAGCACGCGACCGTTACGGTAGGGAACTGCCCGCAAAAGTCCGCAAGATGCTCGACGACGAGTTCGACCTCATCGCGAGCCAGAAATACGCCTGCTATTTCCTCACCGTGCACGATCTGGTGCGCTTCGCCCGCACCCGCGATCCGCCGATCCTGTGCCAGGGGCGCGGCTCGGCGGCCAACTCGATCGTCTGCTTCCTGCTCGGCGTCACCTCGGTCGATCCGGTGACGCACGACCTGCTGTTCTCGCGCTTCGTCTCGGAGGAACGCGCCGAGCCGCCCGATATCGATGTCGATTTCGAGCACGAGCGGCGCGAGGAGGTGATGCAGTATATCTATGCGCGCTATGGCCGCCACCGCGCCGGGATCGCCGCGACCGTGATCCATTACCGCCCGCGCAGCGCGGTGCGCGAGGTCGGCAAGGTGCTGGGCTTTTCCGAGGATGTGACCGCGCGGCTGACCAGCACGATCTGGGGCAGCTTCTCCAGCTCGATGGCCGAGCAGCGCTATGCCGAGGCCGGGTTCGATCCCGACAACCCCGATATCGTGCGCCTGCGCGATCTGGTCGACCAGATCCTGCACTTCCCGCGCCATCTGTCGCAGCATGTCGGCGGCTTTGTGCTCACCGAGGACCGGCTCGACGAGACCGTGCCCATCCACAATGCCGCGATGGAGGACCGCACCTTCATCGAGTGGGACAAGGACGATATCGACGCGCTGGGGCTGATGAAGGTCGATGTGCTGGCGCTCGGCATGCTCACCTGCATCCGCAAGGCGTTCGCGCTGATGCGGCAGCATGGATTAGGCGAGCACGACCTCACCGTCGATCTCGAGGCCGACGACCCGGCGGTCTATGACATGCTGTGCCGCGGCGACAGCATCGGCGTGTTCCAGGTCGAAAGCCGCGCGCAGATGAACATGCTGCCGCGGCTGCGTCCGCGCACGCTCTACGACCTCACCGTGCAGGTCGCGATCGTGCGTCCCGGGCCGATCGAGGGCGACATGGTCCACCCCTATCTGCGGCGTCGTTCAGGGATAGATCCGGTCGAATACCCCTCGCCCGCGCCGCCGCACGACCCCGATGAATTGAAGACGCTACTCGGGCAAACTTATGGCGTGCCCTTGTTCCAGGAGCAGGCGATGAAGCTGGCGATCGTCGCGGCGGATTTCACCCCGGGCGAGGCCAACCATCTGCGCCGCGCGATGGCGACCTTCCGCAATGTCGGAACGATGCACAACTTTCAGCACAAGCTGGTCAAGGGCATGACCGCGCGCGGCTATACCGCCGAGTTCGCCGAGCGCTGCTTCAGGCAGATCGAGGGTTTCGGGAGTTATGGCTTTCCCGAGAGCCATGCGCTGTCGTTCGCGCGGTTGGTGTACGTGTCGTCGTGGATCAAGTGCCACCAGCCTGCGGTCTTCGCCTGCGCCCTGCTCAATTCGCAGCCGATGGGGTTCTACGCGCCCGCGCAGATCGTGCGCGATGTGCGCGAGCATCAGGTCGAGGTGCGCCCGATCGACATCAACGCCAGCGGCTGGGACAATGCGCTCGAGCGCGATGGCCACGGACGGTTGGCGCTGCGGCTGGGCTATCGCCAGATGGATGGCTTCCGCGCTGCCTGGGCCGAGGCGCTGGTCGCCGCGCGCGCCGAAATAGGCCGGTTCACCTCGGTCGAGATGCTCGCGCGCCGTGCCGACTTGCCGTCCGCCGCTTTGCGTCTGCTCGCCGATGCCGATGCGTTCGGATCGCTCGGGCTGTCACGGCGGCAGGCCTTGTGGGAGGTGCGGCGCACGCCCTCGGGCGAGCTGCCGCTGTTCGCTGCCGCGCGTGCGCGCGAACTGGGCGCCAGTGAATTGGGGTGGGAGCCCGACATGCAGCTGCCGATCATGCCCGCCTCGGAGGAGGTGGTGACCGATTACCAGACGCTGCGGCTCTCGCTCAAGGACCACCCGATGACCTTCCTGCGCGCGGGCCTGCGCGAGGACGGCGTGCTGTCGTGCGAGGACACCAACAATTCCAAGGCGGGCAAGACGGTGCGCACCGCCGGCATCGTCCTCGTCCGCCAGCGCCCCGGCAAGGGCAACGCGATCTTCGTCACGATCGAGGACGAGACCGGGATCACCAACATCGTGCTGTGGGCCCGCCTGTTCGAACGCTACCGCCGCGCCGTGATGGCCAGCCGCCTGATGCAGGTCGAAGGCGTCCTGCAACGCAGCCGCGAAGGCGTAGTGCACCTGATGGCGAACCGGGTTGTGGATCAGAGCGATTTGCTGGCGACGCTGACGGCGACGCGGGGGGATGGTGCGATTACGCCCCCACTGGCGCGAGGGGATGAGGTGGCAAGGCCGGTGCCGTCACGCCATCCGAGGGATGCTCGGGTACTGCCGAAGTCGCGGGATTTTCATTGAGGGGAGACCGGACCAGAAGGGCGGGACTGCATCTTGTTAGCAGACGTAAAAGGGGGTTATGATACACTTGCTTGCACAATTATTCAGTGCCAAGTTCATACTACATTTGTTTTTGGGGGATCATTCATGGAACTTGCGACGAAACTGGTAGAACTTCAGAAGCGAACCCTGGAGCACCGCGAAGTTCTGTTGACCGAAGAAGCAGCCAAAAATGCGCTCGTTATGCCTTTCCTGCAAGCCCTCGGTTACGATGTTTTTAACCCGAAAGAGGTGGTTCCCGAGTTCACAGCTGATGTAGCAACCAAAAAAGGTGAAAAGGTCGATTACGCTATCTGCAAAGATGGCAAGGTCGATATCCTGATCGAATGCAAACCCGCCTCCGCTGAGCTGAACGTCAAGCACGCCTCACAGCTATTCCGCTATTTTACTGCTACAGAGGCGAGGCTGGCATTGCTCACCAACGGCGTCACCTACCAGTTCTACTCGGACGTTGAAAAACCTAATATCATGGACGAGAGACCATTCTTCTCGTTCTCCATGGATGCCATCAAGCCTGCAGACGTCAAAACGATTGAGAAGTTCGCAAAATCGGCTTTTGACATCGACAAGATCGTCCAGGAAGCTGGCAATCTGAAAATTCAGTCGCTGCTACGTAAGGAGCTGGAGAAGGAATTCGCTGAGCCATCAGACGGCTTTGTGGATTTGTTAGCTCGCCGGGTGCACGACGGACGGCTCACCGCTGCAGTGCGAGAAAATTTCAGCAAGATGCTGGTGAATACAATCTCATCACTAGTCAGAGACCTTGTGAATGAACGCCTTTCGTCGGCACTGAATGCAGCTTCGCCCGGACTGGTGGAAGAGGAGCCATCCGAAGATGAAGCAAACTCTGATGGAGTCGTAACAACTGCGGAGGAGGTGTCAGGCTTCCACATCATCCAAGCTATCGCATCGCGGCTGGTTGACCCCAAACGGGTTACGATACGCGATGCGAAGTCCTATTGCGCAATTTTGCTGGACGACAACAACCGCAAAACCATCGCTCGTATGCACTTCAATGGCCTTACGGCTAAGTACCTTGGGACTTTCAAAGGCAAGGAAGAGGAACGAAACCTTATCTCTGACTTGACCGCAATCTACAGTTTTTCCGAGCAAATCGAAGACCGGTTGCGGGAGCTTGACGGAAATATCCCCGCATAAGGGGATAGTAGTGATGCCCATCTCAACAGCCATTCACCATCCGGGCACCTGCTTGCTATATAGGCGTCATTGACGTATAAATGAGCCATGCAAACCCGTCCAATCACCGTTGTGGAAACCAGCATGTTCCTGCGGCAGGCGGAAAAGATATGGAGCGATGAGGAGCGCGTCGCTCTCGTCGATCACGTAGCAAACAATGCCGAAGCTGGCGATGTCATCCCCGGCACGGGCGGGGTGCGCAAAATGCGCTGGGGGCGGAGCGGTAGCGGGAAGCGTGGCGGCGCACGGGTGATCTATTTCTACTGCGATATGGACACCCCGCTCTACCTGCTGCTGGCTTATGCCAAGGCGCAGGCGACCGACATGAGCGCGGACGAGAAAAAGGCGGTTGCCGCCCTCGCCGCAGCCATCAAAGGCAAGAGATAAGGACCAAGCAATGGAAGACGCCAGCACCACCTTCGCCCAGGACCTGATCGCCAGTATGACCGAAGCCGCCGCCCATGCGCGCGGTGAGGCAACGGGCGCGCGCGAGCATGTCATCGAAGTCCCCGACGTGCGCGCGATCCGCGAAGCTCTGGGGTTGTCGCAGCAGGCGTTTGCCAGTGCGTATCGCATTCCGCTCGCCACGCTGAAGGGCTGGGAGCAGGGACGTCGCCATCCCGATGCCACTGCCAGCGCCTATCTGAGCGTTATCGCGCGGATGCCTGATGCCGCGCGGGAGGCATTGAAGGCGGCCTGACTCGCGCGCGTTCCCCATTGACCTCGCCCCGCCACCCCCTACCCTCTTCTCGCAAACCACAGGAGAGCCACGCCATGACCGCGACCACCGCCGACCCCAACGCACTCAAGGGCGAAGACTGGGCGGGCGAGATGGGTATCAAGTGGCTTACCCATATCGACCGGTTCGAGGGCATGATCGCGCCGATTGGCGATGCGTTGCTTGCGCGTGCGGCCATTGCGGCGGGCGAGCGGGTGATCGATCTGGGGTGTGGCGGGGGGTTGACCTCGCTGGCTGCGGCACAGGCGACCGGGCCGGAGGGTGCGGTGCTGGGGCTGGATATCTCGCCCGATCTGATCGACGCGGCCCGCCGCCGCGCTGCTGACCACCCCAACGTCAGCTTCATCTGCGCCGATGCTGCCACCGTCGCGCTCGATACCCCCTATGACCGGCTGATCTCGCGCTTCGGGTCGATGTTCTTTGCCGATCCCTATGCCGCCTTCACCAACCTGCACGCACTGCTCAAACCCGGGGGGCGGATCGATCTGGCGATCTGGGCGGCGCCGCGCGACAATCCGTGGATGATGGAGCTGATGGGGATCGCGCGCTCGCATATCGACATCCCCTCGCCCGATCCGCGCGCGCCCGGCCCGTTCGCCTTTGCCGATCTCGATTATGTCCGCAATATCCTGACGCACGCCGGGTTCTCCGCGCCCGATATCGAGGCGTATCAGGGCGAGCAGGCGATCGGCGGCCCCGGTGCCTCGCCCGACGAGGCAGCGGATTTCGCGCTCGCATCGATGGCGATCGGTCGCGCGCTCGCCGAGGCGGGCGACGACGTGCTCGCCCGCGCCCGCGCCGATCTCGTCACGCTGTTCGAGCAGCGCCACGTTCCGGGCAAGGGCGTGATGATGGCGAACAAGGTCTGGCTGGTCTCGGCAACCGCCTGACCCGTCCGCGCGCCCCCCAGGGTCGCCCCACCGTCGATCATGAACGCCCGGTCCATGAGGATGGTATCGATAGCAACCAATCCTCCGCCGGTCCCGTAAGTCTCCTTTACCCCCCAACAAGGAGACACCCCCATGGCATCTGCAATGACCCGCTTTGCCGAAAAGACCGTTATCGTGACCGGAGCCGGATCAGGCATAGGCGCTGCTGCGGCGCGCCGTTTTGCCGATGAAGGCGCCAATCTGGTCGCGTTCGACCTCGAGCCCGGCTCGATCGATGAAGACTTCGCCGATCTGGGCGATCGCCTAATGGTCAAGGTCGGCGACACCACCGATCCGGATACGGTCAACGCGGTCGTCGCGGACGCAGCCGATCGGTTCGGCAGCGTCGATGTGCTGATCCTCAACGCGGGCATTGCCGACTTTGGCACCCTGCCCGAGACCGACGACGCCACCTGGAAGAAGATCATCGACGTCAACGTCAACGGCCCGGCGCATTTCGTCCGCGCAGCATTGCCGCATCTCAAGGACAGCGGCGGATCGATCGTGATGACCTCGAGCGTCTCGGGCCTGGGCGGCGACTGGGGCATGACCGCGTACAACGCCTCGAAGGGCGCGGTGACCAATATGGTCCGCTCGCTGGCGATGGATCACGGCAAGGAAGGGGTTCGCGTCAACGCGGTCAACCCTTGCGTCATTCGCACGCCGCTGACCGAGGAGATCATCGAGGACGAGGAAATCCACGACAACCTCAAGCAGCGTATAGCGCTGGGCCGCGTTGGCGAGCCCGAGGAAGTGGCCGCCGCGATGGCGTTCCTCGCCAGCGACGACGCCCGGTTCATCACCGGGGTCAATCTGCCCGTAGATGGCGGTGTCGGCGCATCCAACGGCCAGCCGCCGCTTTCGTGATCGTCCGCCCGTGAGCGAACGCGTCCGGGCGGGAACCCGGGCGCGCGCCGCCTATTCGCGCACGTTGGCGACGTTGTACTGAAACACTTCGTCCTGGCTCAGACAGCGGCGGGTGGACTTGTCGCCGCCGCCGCTGCTCGCCACCGCCTTTTGCTTGTACATGATGTCGGTGAGCAGCTTGCGCGAGACGCCCATGCGGATCAGGAAGTCGTTGTCCTCGCTAGCCAGCAACGCGCTTTCCTGCTCGATATCGCCGATCAGCTCGACCGTGGTGTCGGTGCCCAACGCCACCGATTGATCGATCGCGTCGCGGTCATTGGTCATCGTGAACATGTGCACCATGAAGTTGCCGCCGGGCTCCACCACCCGCAACTGGCCACCCATGAACACGAAGTTGCACGCGGAAAAGCACGTCCAGCCCGCCGGGATGCGGGTGACCAGCCCCGGCGCGCTGCGGATCATGCGGCCCGCCGCGTTCCCTGCACGCGCGTTGCCGCCGGGCGAGCGCAGCCAGATCTCGGCGATGTCGGGGTTGTCGGCCAGCGCCTTTTTCAGCCGGTCGGGCAGCGTCTGGTCGATCGGCCCTTCGGCGAGCAGCACCTTCGTGCCGCCCTTGTCGACGACTTTCAGCGCCATGATCTTGTTGGCCGACCAGTCTGGCGCCTTGGGGCAGGTCGGGTTCAGCGGATCGACCGAGGCCGGGCCTTGCGCGCACAGCAACGCCGCCGACAGCGCCAGCAGCAAGGATCGTCGGGCTGCCCGCATCACGTCAGGCCTGCGCGATTTCGTAGCGCGCGGCTCCGGGCTTCTTGCACATGCGCTTGGACACGGTGGTCTCCTCGCCCTCGACGATGATGACATCGTTGACGTTCATGCAGGTGGAGCCATCGGCAAGCTGGGTCTTGCCGACCACGGTGGAGGTGCCCGACACATCCTTTCGCGTCTCGCTGGTCCAGGTCGAGGTGCTGCCCACCTCTTCGCCGCGTGTCGCCTCGAGCGTCGCATCGGCGGCCTTTTTCTGCTCCTCGGGCTCGAGCTTGCAGGCGATCGCATCGGTCAGCAGACCAGCGACTTCGGGCACGGGAAGGAAGCTGGGGATGCCGGCACGGCTTGCCAGGCCGCCGAGCACGCCGCTGATCACCGATCGGCCCGCCGCCTTGCCCGCGCTGTCGTCGCAGCCGGTGGCGGTCTTGCCGCTGGCGCTCGGGCGGGGGCGCAACAGACCGCCGAACTGCGCCTGCGCAGGCACCGGCAAGGCCAGCGCAACCGCCGCCGTCAGTGCTGCGGATTTCAAGGCGGTCGTCGCCGCCATGTTCAAGAATGTCGCACCCATCGCAAGCATCTCCCCACAGGAACCGCTATCGACCCTGTAGCACCGTACCGTAGCGGCCATCGCCGGTCAAACCATGACCCCGATCACACCTGCAACCACCCTTAAGCTGCGGCACGCGCGGACCGGAGCCATCGATGGATCGCAAAAAGCGCACATTTGCGGTTCCTTAACCAAGTTCTCCGATAAGATCGCATGCTCTCTCGGCTTCAGTATTGGCAACGCTCGCTGTCCATCAGCGCTCGCACCGCGTGCAACCTTGCGTTCGGCTTTACCGTCGTCATTGTCGCGATCGCGTTGGTCGTTTTTGGCCAGGAACGCACCCGTGCGATCGACGAATCGCTGGCGTCGCTCGACCAGCACAATGGCAAGGTGGTGGAAGAGCTCGCGCTGCGCTTCGCCAGGATTGCCAGCACCCAGGACCGGGCGCGCGCGCTGTTCGAAGCGGAACGCGCGGCGCTCAGCCCGGCCGACGCGCGGCGGCAGCTCGATGCGCTCTATCCCGTGCAGCCCGATGGCACCCGGCGCAGCATCGATGCCATGTTCGATGGCGGCACCACCGCGATCGGCTTCACGCAGGGGATGGCGGCGTTCATCCCCGGAAGGATCGATCGTGACGACGAGGCGGTACGCGATCTGATCGCGGCAACCCACGCCGTGCGCGCGCTGGGCGAAGGCAGCCGCTTCGAGATCGAGAGCCTCTATTATTTCACCCCCGCCAACGCCGTCGTGATCTTCGGGCCCGAGCGTCCCGATCGGCTGGAATTCTATCGCAAGACCGCACCGGCCGATTTCGAGTTCCAGCATTTCGAGTTTGCGACCATCTCGACGCCAGCTGCCAACCCTGCCCGGCAGATGATGTGCACCGGGTTGCAGTCGCTGATATCGCTCAAGGATCGCGAGGTCTGGACCACCGGCTGCATGTCGCCGGTCGATCGCGCGGGGCGCCATGTCGGCACCTTCGGCACATCCATGCCGCTCGATCAGGTCGTGCCCGCAGGGCGGTTCGCCCAGCCCTTCCAGGACCAGGTCATCCTGGTATCGCGCGAAGGCAGGCTGATCTATCACCCCGAATACACCCGCCAGCACAGCCGGCAGACCGGGCAATATCTCGATATCACCACCAGCCGGAATGCCGATCTGACAGCATTGTGGGCGCTGGTGCAGACGCATGGCAAGGCGGGCTTCACCGGGCGGGTCGGGGCGCTCGATGCCTATGTGTCGCTGCGCGCCGTTCCCGGCGCCGGCTGGTACGCGCTGACGGTCAAGCCCGAAGGTGCCATTCTGACCGAAGCGTTGCGGCCGTTGCCGCGCATCGCGATCATGGCGCTGCTGGCGCTGATCGTCTGCATTCTGGTGGTCACCCTGGTGCTGCGCAGGCTCGTCGGCCAGCCGCTGCGACAGCTGACCCGCGATGCCCAGCGGATCACCCGCAAGCTGGCCAACGATTCGATCCTGCCGGCTGCCGAACGCGAGCGGGGAGGCAACGAAGTCGAACGCCTGGTGCGCTGGTTCGAGACCATGGCCAACGCCATCCGCCAGTCGCATGCGCTGCTCGAAGAGCGTGTCGCCGAGCGCACATCCGCGCTCAACGAGGCCAACGAGAAGCTGCGAAACCTCTCCGAAATCGATTCGCTCACCGGAATTGCCAACCGCCGCAAGATCCTGGGCGAGCTCGATGCCCGCCTGCCGCGGATGGGCACCGATGGAGCGATGGCGATATTGGTCATCGACGTCGACAACTTCAAGGCGATCAACGATCGCCACGGGCATGTTGCGGGTGACGATGCCTTGCGCGTGCTGTCCGAGCGGATGCAATCCATGCTGCGCGCCGGCGATGCGATCGGCCGGATGGGGGGCGAGGAGTTCATGATCATCCTCGACCGCGCCCGCCCGGTGATCGCCGATGCCATCGCCGAACGGATCCGCGCGGCGATTGCGCGGCAGAGCTTCGACGTGCACGGCAACGTCGCGCTGAACATCACGGTCAGCATCGGCGTTGCCAACTGGTGCCCGGGCGACAGCGCAAAGGATCTGTATGCCCGCGCCGATGCCGCGCTGTATCAGGCCAAGAGCGCCGGTCGCAACTGCGCGGTCAGCAGTGCCGCAACACCAGGCGCGGCCCGCAGCGCCGCCTGATCCGGCTCGCTGCTCTTGAATGGAACGGTGGAAGATCGGTGGTGCGGGCGGGGGGACTCGAACCCCCACGGGCAAAGCCCGACGGATTTTCTTACCCGCTACGGCTTTCGCCGCCGCCCGGAAACCCGGGCGTTTGTGGTCTGGACTATCCCTTCGCCCTGCGCCCGATCACTCCGGCGTTTAGGCGCTGCCCGTCTAGTCTCTACACCTTCCCGGCCGGCATGCGGCGGGGCTTGGCTCGGGATCGCCATGTGAAAGGGTTCCCCGAATTTGAGCAGTTCTACAGCGCGGGTTTCCCCGCGTGCACTCAATCTTGTCTTAAGTCCGTTGCGTCTACCATTCCGCCACGCCCGCACGACCGCCTGCCTATAGGCCGGTATGGATTTGCCGGGCAAGAGCGATAACGCGCACGCCCCACCCCAAACAGGCTGCGGCTCAATCCGTGTTGAGCCGCGCGCGCATTTCCTTGCCGGGCTTGAAATAGGGCACGCGCTTGCCGGGCACATCGACGGCCTCTCCGGTGCGCGGGTTGCGGCCCTTGCGCGGTTCGCGCGAACGGGTGGAAAACGCCCCGAAGCCGCGCAACTCGACGCGGCCGCCCTCGGCCAGCCGATCGATGATGTTGTTGAAGAATATATCGAGGATCTTCTCGATCTCGTCAGGACGAAGACCGGGATTTTCATCTGCCAGGTGCTGAAGCAGCTCTGATCGTATCACGGCCAATCTCCTGCAATCCAATATGCGCCGGGAAGCGCGCAAAGGAGAAAACGCCGCACGCGATCCCCCAACGTTATCGAATTGACCAGCCCCCCGACAAGCCAATGCGCTGGGCCGGAAAGGCTGCGCATAATCATGTATCGACATTCAACGTGCGAATGTCATGCTTTGGCAATGCTGTCAGAAATGACGAGCGGTTTCAACGTCGTTCTTCGGGCGAACGGCATGCGGGCGGTAAACTGTGCACAAAAAAGGGCACCGGCCAGCGCCGATGCCCCTTTTTGAAACGGTGGCGGCCTTAAGCGGCCGGCCACGTGGCTGATCAATCTTCGCGCTGCTTGAGAGCGGCACCGAGGATGTCGCCCAGCGACGCGCCCGAGTCGGACGAACCGTACTGTGCCACAGCCTGCTTTTCTTCAGCCAGCTGATGCGCCTTGACCGAGAAGGTGGGCTTGCGCGAACGATCGAAGCCGGTGACCATCGCATCGAGCTTCTGGCCGACCTGGAAGCGATCGGGACGCTGTTCGTCGCGGTCGCGGCCCAGATCGTTGCGCTTGATGAAGCCGGTGGCTCCGTCTTCGCCAACCTGGACTTCCAGACCACCGTCGCGCACTTCGAGCACGGTGACGGTGACGACTTCGTTCTTGCGCAGGGTCGAGCTGTCCGATCCGCCGACGGCCGGAGCACCCTTTTCAAGCTGCTTCATGCCGAGCGAGATACGCTCCTTGTCGACATCGACGTCCAGAACGATCGCCTTGACCTGTTCACCCTTGAGGTGGAGGTTGAGCGCGTCTTCGCCCGAAATGCCCCATGCGATATCCGACATGTGAACCATGCCGTCGACATCGCCATCCAGGCCGATGAACAGACCGAATTCGGTCGCGTTCTTGACTTCGCCTTCGACGATGCTGCCGACCGGGTGCTTGTCTGCGAAAGCATCCCAGGGGTTCGACTGCGCCTGCTTGAGGCCCAGCGAGATGCGGCGCTTTTCGGCGTCGACTTCCAGAACGATGACGTCGACTTCCTGGCTGGTCGAAACGATCTTGCCGGGGTGGACGTTCTTCTTGGTCCAGGACATTTCCGAAACGTGCACCAGCCCTTCGATGCCGGGTTCGAGTTCGACGAATGCACCATATTCGGTGATGTTGGTGACAGCACCGCTGAGCTTGGCACCGATGGGATACTTGACGCTGGCGCCTTCCCACGGATCGCTCTCGAGCTGCTTCATGCCCAGCGAGATACGCTGCGTTTCCGAGTTGATGCGGATGATCTGCACCTTGACGGTCTCACCGATGGTGATCGCTTCGCTGGGGTGGTTGATGCGCTTGTAGCTGATGTCGGTGACATGCAGCAGGCCATCGATGCCGCCCAGATCGACGAACGCACCGTAATCGGTGATGTTCTTGACGATACCGTCGATGATCTGACCTTCGGCCAGCGACTGGATGAGGCCGGTGCGCTGTTCGGCACGGGTTTCTTCCAGAACGGCGCGGCGCGAGACAACGATGTTGCCGCGACGACGGTCCATCTTGAGGATCTGGAACGGCTGGGGAATGTCCATCAGCGGGGTGACATCGCGCACGGGGCGGATATCGACCTGGCTGCCGGGAAGGAAGGCCACGGCGCCGTCGAGATCGACGGTGAAGCCGCCCTTGACGCGGCCGAAGATCACGCCTTCGACGCGCTTGCCTTCGCCAAATTCGCTCTCGAGCTTGTCCCATGCGGCTTCGCGGCGTGCGCGATCGCGCGACAGCATCGCTTCGCCATCGGCATTTTCGATGCGGTCGACATAGACTTCGACTTCGTCACCGACCTTCAGGCCGTGATCCTGGCCGGGCGCTGCGAATTCACGCAGGGCCACGCGGCCTTCCGACTTCAGGCCGACATCGATGACCGCCTTGTCGTTTTCGATCGCGGTAACCGTGCCCTTGACGACGCGGCCTTCGAATCCGCCATCCGAGGCGGCTCCGCCACCAAGCGATTCGTCGAGAAGTGCCGCAAAATCATCGCGGCTGGGAAATGCCGTTGAGGCCATAAATCTAGTATTCCTTAAAACGTTTTGTCCGGCCAGCCGGTTGTCCCCGGCGGTCTTGGCCTAACCTGCCCCCCGGGCCGAATGCCGCGGAAAGCGCCCTAAAACCCTGCGTTCCGGCGGCAGCAGGCAGATATGCGAAAAGCGCGAAAGATCGCGCGGGCCGTTATCGGCGCGGGCGATGTTCGCGATGATCGAAACATCTAAGACACAGGCATTTGTCCGCCGCGCGTCCTGCCGTTCACCAGCTCTATGGCTCTTTGAACGGCCTGCCCTATAGTCAAATCGCTGGTATCAAGCAAGAGCGCGTCATCGGCAGGCTTGAGCGGTGCCACCGCGCGCCCGGAGTCGCGCGCATCGCGTGCGGCAAGGTCGGCGATGATCTCTTCGAGCGTCACTTCCTCGCCGCGACCCAGCATCTCATTGAACCTGCGCGAAGCCCGCGCCGCGACGCTTGCGGTGACGAACAATTTGGCATCAGCCTCCGGCGCGATCACCGTGCCGATGTCGCGCCCGTCGAGCACCGCGCCGCCTGGCTGCCGCGCAAAGCTGCGCTGGCGCTCGAGCAGGGTCGCACGCACCTCGGGGTGCTTTGAGGCACGGCTGGCAAGCCCGCCTGCCGTTTCCGAGCGCAGATGCTCGTCGGCCAGCAATGCTTCATCGAAGCCGCAACCCGCAAGCGCTTCGTCAGCGTCATCGGGATCACCACCCAGGCGCACCGCATTCACGCCCACCGCGCGATAGAGCAGCCCGGTATCGAGATGCGGCAGGCCGAAGTGCGCGGCGAGCGCCTTGGCGATCGTTCCCTTGCCGCTGGCGGTGGGTCCATCGACGGCAATGATCATTTCGCTGCCACCGCCTGCTGCTTGGCCAGCGCCGCAGCAAAGTCCTGCTCCATCTCGGTGTTGAACCGCTGCAGTTCGGATGGATCGACAAAGGCATCGGCCTCTCCCGCCAGTTGCCGCGCGCGCTTGGCATGGAGGTCGAAGAAGATGTCATGGTTAGCGAGGAAGACATCCGCCTGCAGCCCTCGCACCTTGGCAAAGGTCGCGCGATAATTGGCGATCATGCCAGGATAGGCTTCGGGCACCAGCGACTGGCCACCCAGCGATGCGCTGCAATGCAGGAATACGCTGCGCGGCACACCTTTCGAGTCCTTCGCAGCCATCGACCACGAGGTGCATCCGGGCGAATGGCCGGGGGTGAGGTGCGCCGTCACCACCGTGGCGCCCAGCGTCACCGTGTCGCCATCGCCCACCACCCGATCGACCCGCACCGGTGGGAAGGGCGCATCTTGGGTGGGTCCGTGATCGACCCTGCCTGCCTCCAGATACGGCTTGTCCGCAGCGCTGGCGATCATCACCGCCCCGCTGGCGCGTTGCAGTCCGGCGAGGCCCGCGGCGTGGTCGTAGTGCGCGTGGGTGTTGAGCAGATACTTGATGTCGCTGGGATCGAAGCCGAGCGAGCGGATGTTGTCCAGGATCTGCGGTACCGATTGCGCCAGTGCGCCATCGATCAGGATATGGCCTTCCGGCGTGGTGATCAGGAACACGCCCAGCCCCCGGGTGCCGACGAAATGCATGTTATCGATGATCGTGAACGTGGCGATCCGCTCGTTCCAGCGCATGGCGATCGCGGTTTCATCAACGACCGGGGCGGCTTGCGCGGTCTCTATCTCAGCGTTGCTGGCCAGCCGCGATCCGGGCGCAACGGTCTGCGCGCAGCCGGACAGCATCAACGCGCCGATCAATCCACTCGCCAAAAAGCGAAGTCTCGTCTTCATCGGCCTGCAGCTCCCGTTCTGCGCTCCCGGATCGCCTTGGCAAGACCGAACAAAGCGATCACTGCCCATGCGCTTTCGAGGATGAATGCGGCAAGGTTGAAATGCACCCACAAGGATATCAGCAGCAAGATAGCGCCAGCCAAATTGACCGCGTTGAACAGCAATTTGTCGATCTTCTCGACCCGGTTGGCATAGGCGAAGGCGCCGATGAACAGCACGCTGCCCATCACCCCGATGATGTTGGCGAGCAGCGGGGTCATGCCGCGCCGGTGCTGCTGTCGAGCAGCGCGAGGAAATCGGGGAAGCTGGTGGCGATGGGGCGGGTGTCGTCGATCTCGACGCCCTCGGCGCTGACCAGCCCTGCCACTGCAAAGCTCATCGCAATGCGGTGATCGAGCAGGGTCGCGACCGGTCCGCCTCCACGCAACAGAGTGCCGCCGCTGCCGGTGATCACCAGCCCGTCCTCGCGTTCCTCCACCGACACGCCGATCGCCTCAAGCCCGCGCGCCATGGTGGCGAGCCGGTCCGATTCCTTGACGCGCAGCTCATCAAGCCCGCTGGTGATCGTGGTTCCGCTGGCGCAGGCCGCGGCGATGAAGAACACCGGAAACTCGTCGACCATGCTGGGTACGATTCCCGGGTCCACAGTGATGCCGGTGAGGTCGCTCGCCCGTACCCTGAGGTCCGCGACCGGCTCGCCGCCGACGGTGCGTTGATTCAGCCGCTCGATCCGCCCGCCCATCTGCTCAAGCACCGTGATGATGCCGGTGCGGGTGACGTTCATTCCGACGTTCTCGATGGTCAGATCAGACCCCGGCACGATCAGCGCGGCGACGATGAAGAACGCCGCCGACGAGGGATCGCCCGGAACCTCGATATCCTGCGGCGTGAGATCGCACGGGCCGGTGATCGCGATATGCCGGACGCCGTCGTCATCGGTCTCGACAGTCAGCGGCGCGCCGAAGCCCGCCAGCATCTTCTCGCTATGGTCGCGCGTCGCCACCGGCTCGATCACCGTGGTGGTCCCCGGCGTGTTGAGCGCGGCGAGCAGGATCGCCGACTTCACCTGCGCGGACGCCACCGGCAGCCGGTAGGTAATCGGGATCGCCGGACTGATCCCGCGCACCATCAGCGGCAGCGTGCCGCCGGGGCTGGCGTTGAATTCCGCCCCCATTTCACTCAGCGGATCGTTGACCCGCGCCATCGGGCGGCGGCTGAGCGACGCATCCCCGGTGAACATCGCGGTGATCGGGTGGCTGGCGACCAGCCCCATCAGCAGCCGGGTGGATGTGCCGCTGTTGCCCATGTCGATCGCCTGTTCAGGCTGCATCAGCCCACCGACGCCCACGCCGTGCACCGTCCACACGCCATCGTCATCGCGCACGATATCTGCCCCCATCGCCCGCATCGCAGCTGCGGTGGCGAGGACGTCCTCGCCCTCGAGCAGGCCGGTGATCCGGCTCGTGCCGACGCACAGCGCCGACAGCATCAGCGCACGGTGCGAGATCGACTTGTCGCCGGGCACGCGGATCGTGCCGGTCAGCGGCCCCGATGCGCTGAAACGGCGGGCTGCGGAAGCCTGGTCTGCTGTGTGGGCCATGGGTGCTGTAATTTCAGGTTGGGCAGCGGGCTGCCGGGATCAAATGCGACGCAGCTTTTGACAGCGGCATAAAGCTATGGCAAGGCGCACGCCGATTTTCCTGTTGCGGCGCACCTCGCGCTGCCGACTGGAAATATGCGAACTTCTCCTTACATCCATGATGTTATTGAACCTGAGGCATTATTCATGATCAAGCCTGAATGGGGCGCCAAGCACAGCTGCCCGAAATGCGGCACCCGCTTTTATGACCTGGGCAAGGATGATCCGGTAGCCTGCATCAACTGCGGCAACAGCTGGACTCCCGAGCCCGTGCTGAAGTCCAAGCAGCCGCTTCCGTTCGAGGAAGAAAAGAAGAAAGTCGTCGAGAAGGAGGACGTCGATCTGGCCGACGAGGATCTGGACATCGACGAGGACGGCGATTCGCCCGACAACGATGTCGACCTTGGCGGCGACGACGATCTTGGCGTGGCCGCAGCCGACGACAAGGACGAGGAAGGCTGAGGCTTTCCGCCTGAATATCCTAATGGTGGCAAGGGCTGCGAATTGCCCCTTGCCACCACGGGACCGCTCGATTAAAGGGCTGTCCTTCTCAGCGCCGGGTACCATCCCGCCGGCGCATATGGGGCCTTAGCTCAGCTGGGAGAGCGCTACACTGGCAGTGTAGAGGTCAGCGGTTCGATCCCGCTAGGCTCCACCATTTTCCTTGTCGACATACCCGAACCCCAGCGCTCGAACCGCTGGGGCTTTGCCGTATCCGGCGTAAGCGCATGGCCGGCAGCAGCGCGAACGGGTGTTCGCCACGCCGTCAGCCATCCGGCTGATCGCTTCTGCAATTAAACATGCTAATTTCGGGAACGTTATGCTCTTCGGCATGTAGCATCAATATCGCCGATCAATTTCCATAATATCGTCACGCAAGGAAAACTCTTCTTGGTGTTTCAGAATAGAGATTGGATCATTACTGATCCAGCTTGATTTGAAATTTCCCAGATGATGTCGGCTCAATCGTTCCTGCAGTCAGTTCACTGTCGCGCGATTTTGGGGCAAGACAAGATGAAAACGCTCATCTGCATTTCCTGTATTGTGATGTCGGCAAGCTGGCCCTCTCATGTGGCCTCGGCACAGCAGGTCGTTCTGGCAGGCGATCTCACCCTGTCGGGGTATCAGGCCACGTGCGGACCAGTGCAGACGGTCATGATGGCGATGGCCGACATTGCCGCCGCGCACCATGGCCGGATCTATCTGAACCCCGCGCTGCTCGCACGTCCGCGCGCCGAGCAAATGTTCTGGTACACCCATGAATGCGGGCACTTCATATTCGGCGCTGGCGAGATGCGCGCGGATTGCTGGGCGGTGGAGCAGGGACGGATCCAGGGATGGATGTCACCGGATGACTTCGAGATACTGTCGGCCTCCATGCGGCAGCACCCCGGCGATCGGGCCCATCCCGCAGGGCCGCAGCGGGTAGCGGCCATGGCAGCCTGCTATTACCGGTAACGCTTGCCACGCTGCCCGTTTTGCTGATTGGATAGCCATATGACCACCCTTTTCATCGCAGGCGCCACCGGCCTCGTCGGTCGCATCGTCCTTACGGAGGCGCTGGCTTACCCGCGCGTCGCCCATGTCGTTGCTCCTACCCGCCGCGCGCTGGCGCCGCACGACAAGCTCACGAACCCGATCGTCGATTACGACGCCCTGCCGCTCGACACCGATTGGTGGCGCTGCGATGCGGTGATCTGCGCGCTCGGCACCACGCGAGCCAAGGCGGGGTCGGATGCGGCATTCGTCCGTGTCGACCATGATTATCCGCTGGCCGTCGCACAGGCCGCGCGAGCACAAGGCGCGCACGCCTTTGCATTGGTGTCCGCGATCGGCGCGGATGCGGGCTCGCGGCTGCTCTACAACCGCACCAAGGGCGAGGTGGAGGCGAGTATCGGCGCGCTCGCTTATCCCAGCTACACGATCGTGCGTCCCGGCCTGATTGGCGGGGACCGTGACGAATTCCGCGCGGCCGAACGCGTGTCCGAGGCGATCCTGCGCGCGTTCGGCCCTGTCCTGCCACGCGGATGGCGGATCAGCCCGGCTCAGAACATCGCCAGCGCGCTGATCGAGGCGGCGGTGGCGGCCGTGCCGGGGCGGCACATCATTTCTGCCGCAGAACTCGCCTGAGTTACTGCTTGGGCACACCCGCCTTGTCGCGGATGCTCTTGAATTCCGATCCTGCCTTCCATTGCGGCCAGCGCGATGAATTCGCCAGTTCCGCGCCGATCGTGCCGATCAGTTCGATGTCCTGCACCGCGCCGTCGAGGTTCCACTCGGGGCTCCAGGCGTCGCACGCCTGGTGATAGCACTGGCCGGTATAGGCATCGATCCACGCCTGTCCCGCTGCGCTGCCGCCTTGCTTGAGGTTCGCCGCGCCTGCGATCCCCATCAGCAGCATCACCGGCACGCCGCGCTTGGCGAAGGAGAAATGGTCGGCGCGATAGAACAGGCCGCGCTCGGGCAGGCTTTCGGGCGTGATGGTGCGGCCCTGGGTCGCGGCGACGCGCGCCATGTCGTCCTCCAGCGTGTTCTGGCCCTTGCCGACCAGCACGACATCGTTCGCTGCCCCTGCGGTCTGCAGGATATCGAGCCCCAGATTGGCGACGGTCCTGTCCATCGGGAAGACGGGATTGTTGGCGTAGTATTCGGAACCGAGCAGGCCGCGCTCTTCTGCCGTCCATACGCCGAACACGACGCTGCGCTGCGGCGCGGGCCCTGCCTTCATTGCGCGCGCTATCTCGAACATGCCTGCGATCCCCAGCGCGTCGTCGTTCGCTCCGGCGCGATAGATGCGCCCCTGTGCGTCCGGCTTGCCCTCGCCATAGGCATCCCAGTGCGCGCCATACATCACGATCTCCTCGGGCCGGGTGGCACCGGTAATCCTGGCGAGCACGTTATGGCTGGCAACGACCTCCTGGGTCACGGGGATGTCCGCGCCCAGCGTCACGCCTTTGAGATCAACCGGGCGGAAACCGGGTGCGCGCGCGGCGACCTCGAGCTTGCCCAGATCGAGCCCTGCTGCCGCGAACAGCCTTGCCGACATCTCCTTCGACAGCCAGCCCTGCAGCTTGAGGCTGCTCAGGGCTTCGGGCGCGCGGACGATATCGTAATTTTCGCCGCCCGGGCTGATCACGACGTTCCAGCCATAGCCGACGCCTTCGGCATTGTGGACGATCAGCGCGGCGACCGCGCCCTGGCGCGCAGCTTCCTCGAACTTGTAGGTCCAGCGGCCATAATAGGTCATCGTCCGGTCGCCGAACTTGCCCGCGACAGGCTCGCCGGGCTGAGCGGCGAAATCGGGATCGTTGATCAGGAACACCGCAACCTTGCCCTTGAGATCGGCGCCCTTGAAGTCGTCCCAACCGCGCTCGGGGGCTTTCACGCCATAGCCGACGAAGACAAGCGGCGCGTCGGCGATCTTTGCGGCATCATCGGGGCGGATGGTGGAGAGGTAGATATCCTGCGCCAGCACCGGCGCCATCGCGCCCTTGGGCGTGGCGAACGCCAGCTTTGTGGGCGTCCCCAATCTTGTGTGGAGCAGCGGCACCTTCTGCAGCCAGCCGCCGTCGGTCCCCGCAGGCTCGAGCCCCAACGCCTCGAACCGCGCGATGAGATAGCCCAAAGTCCGCTCCTCGCCGCGCGTTCCGGGCGCGCGGCCTTCAAACACGTCGGAGGCCAGCGTGCGCACCGTCTCGGTCAGGCGGTCGGGATCGATGGTCATCGCAGATTGGGCATAAGCGGGGGACAGGGTGACAGCGCCAAGGGCTGCGGCGAGCGCGAGTGTGCGGGTTTTCATGGGGTCAGGTTATAGGGCTTGGGCGCATCCGGGCAAGCCGCGCGCAGGGCCATGCGAAAACGGGGATAATGCCCCCGGGAAACGCTGCGAATCTGCGATATTAACGGACTATAACCCCCACAACGGCGCAGTCGCGCGATCACGCCTTGCGACGCCCAGGTTTTGCCGCAACCATATCACCGGTGTCGCACGAACCGCGGCCTTCGACGCATCATTATGCGCGCTGGCCACTCAAGGGGACAGGCGGACATGGGTGGGGATACGCGGCTGTTGCTGGGCGTCGCCGACGCCATCGGGATCGATGACGAGATTGCGCTGCTGCAGGCGCTGGGCACGCTTGGCAAGAACTGGAAGACACTGGCGGGTGACGTAGACGGTGCCGGGTCGGCGCTGGACCTGCTCACCGCGATCGCCAAAGGTGCGCAGGGCGAAGCTGTCGCTGCAGCATTCGGCAGGATCGGCGCCGAAGATCAGCTTGCGACATTGCAGGGGGCCGGAGAGCGGCTTGGCAGGCTGACCGACCAGGTGCAGTCTCCCTTGGCAGTCCTGCTCGAACCGATCGGGCGTTTCGACGAAACCAGAAATGGCGCCGACCATGGCCTGGTGCGCTGGTCGCTGGCCAAATCGATCGGCACCGCGAGCGACGGCCCGGAAGACGCGCCCAGTTATGCACTGTCGCTTGACGCCGATGCGGCGCTGACGATCGAAGCGGGCGCGCGGTGGCCATACAGCGATATCGTGCCCGGACCATTGCTGCGGTTGCGCGCGGAAGGCAGCCTGAAGCCCAAGGCGAGCGCAACGCTGCCGTTTACCGGCGGATCGGCGACCGCCAGTGCCAGCGCCAGCGCGGCTTGCGCGCTCGAATATTTCTTCGCGGTTCCTGATGTCGATACCGTCTACGCCGCAGCGGTGGCCGACCGGCTGGGCCAACTGGTCGATCCGTTCGATTTCGATGCTGTGTGGCGCGGCTTCAGCGACGGCGGCTTGATGGGGCTGCATTACGGCTTTGACGGCAGCGTTGGGGTCAATGTGTCGGTGTCGCTGGCCGACGCCGGCGCGCTGGCGCAGGGCATAAAGGCGCAGATCGGCGCGACCGTGGCGATGAGCTTCGCGCTGGAGGGGCGCTTTTTCCTGACCTTTCGTGCCGCGCCCCGTGGTGGCGATGGCCTGCCCCGGATCGAGGCGGTGTTGTCGCGTGGGCAGACGCAGCGCAGCGGCGCATCGCTGGCGATCGGGGGATCGATCGACGTATCGACCCTCGCCACAAGGGTGCACGCGATCCTGGCGGGCGCGCTGGGCGAGTGGGACGCGGTGCTGCAGGAGATCACGCCGTATCTGGCGCCGGGCACCTGGCTGCGCAGCAACGCAGGCGGCGTCATCGACGCGCTCGCAGCGGATCTGGTCAAGGACGCGGCGCTGGCCAAGGCGCTGGCGCAGGACCTTACCGGCGTGATCGCCGCCGGGGAACCTGACGAATCCCAGCTCGCAGCCTGGCTTGGCGAGCGGCTGGCAGGCGGGCTCGACGCCGCGCAGGACTGGGCGGGCGATCAGGCCGCAGCCGCAGACCACATGCTCGATGCGATGGGCCGCAGCCTTCCGGTCTTTGCGCAGGTCCAAGTACGACACAAGCTTGGCACCGCGGCATCGCAGCTGGTCAAGCAGGCTGGTGACGCATTGCGCGGTAAGGTCGAGACGCTGTTCACCGCCAACGCCAAGGCGCTGGGCCAGGCGCTCAAGGATGCCGGGGCGATCTCGGACAGGCAGCTCGATGGCGCAGATGCGGCGTTTGCCGGCGTGCGGGCGCTGATCGCGCGCTATGATGCGCTGTTCCGCAAGGTTCTGACCGCCACCGAAAACGCCGCGCGGGCCAAGCTGTCGATCGCGATGCAGATCGAGGAAGCGCGGGTTGCATCGCAGGCCGTGGAGATCGCGGGCACCTTTGTTTCGAACGGCGTCGGCGCGCGGGCGGCGTTCCGCGCGCTCACCCGCGGCGACTTTGCCGCCCTGATCGCGCTGATCGATTCAGGCGGGCGCGACGGCTTCGTGCTCGATCCGGCCCGGTCGAGCCTCAGGCGCTATGCCGCAAGCACCGGCAAGTTCGGGTTCGAGGTCGTGCTGATCGAATTCGGCGGCAGCGTCAGCGAACTGATCGAAAGCGAGGCGAGCGTGTTGGTCGATGGCAGCGGCAATGTTCAGGTCGATGCCAGGGGCAAGCTCGAAAAGCGCTTCAAGGGCCAGGACGCCGAACAGGAAATCGCGCTGATCAGCAGCTACGCGCTCGTCCGCGCCCGGGCGTTGGCCGCCGCACCTGCTGCCGCCGACCGCAGCATGGGGCTGACGGTCACCGTTGGCCATATCGACAGAAAGCTTGAACGGCACGAAGTGGACCGGTTCGTCGCAAGCCTCGCCGACGCCGGGCTTGTCGACGCCTCCGCCCGGCAGCGCGCACAGGAGGTCTACACGCGGTGGACCGGCAACCTGGCCAACAAGGGCAGGCTGGAGGCCACAGCGCAGCTCAGGCTGGCGCTCGACCGGGCGGCGATCGGCAATCTTCTGGCCATCGCGTCGGGGCCTGGAGGGCTCAGCGTCGCGGAGCGCAGAAAGATCGTCCGGCGCGCCTTCGACACGCTGGCCGATAGCGTGCCGTTGCACCGGCAGCTGATCGACCGGACGATCGCGTTCCTCGCGAAAGCCAATCCGAAGCTGTCGCTCGAAGACCTGCTGATGGACGAAGGACGCACGCGGCGCGAACTGAAAGTCGTGGTCTCCGGCTCGCACATCAGGCAAGTCGCGCCCGAACACGAGCCATTCGACGATGCCATGCGGCTGGCGCACGGCATGCTCGCGATGATCGAGAGGCTGCGCGCGATCTATTTCTCGACGCCCGAACAGCGCAGGGACAACGACCCTGCCAGCTGGAGCCCTCAGGACTATCGCGATGCGCAGCGATCGGCGGTGAGGGCGGTGCGCGAGTGGCTGCAGCTCAACGCGGTGCTGTTCTGGACCAACTCGAAGGTCCACGCCCGCACCCTTGCCTTCCTGCAGACGCTGGCGTCGCTGGCGGGTGTCGACCCGGCCGACCGGGTGTCGCTGACGCTGTGGCGCAACGGCCGTGATGACAGGCCCGAGACGGTCGTGCTCAGCCATGGCCCGGCGCTTGGCTGACCGCATATTTGCGTGGGCTTGTGGCGGCCACTGGCATGCGCGCCGCCCCGCCCCATATGCCTGTCATGCAACCGGCTGAAATACCGCATAACAACACCAGCAGCCGCGCGGTCACCGTGTGGTACGATGGCGCCTGCCCCTTGTGTCTGCGCGAGATTGCGCTGATGCGGCGGCTCGACCGGCGCGGAGCGATTGCATTCGTCGACGTATCGACGCCTGACAGCGTCTGCCCGATCGATCGGCGCGACCTGCTGGCGCGGTTTCATGCGCGCGAGAACGGCGTGATGCTGTCGGGGGCGGCGGCGTTTGCGGCGATGTGGCGCGCGATTCCGGCACTCAAGCCGCTGGGCTGGGCCGCGCGCAATCGCGTGGTGCTGGGCGCGCTGGAATGGCTGTACCTGCGGTTTCTGGTGCTGCGGCCGAGGCTGCAGAAGATGGTCGCCGGCCGATGACCGCAGCCGCGCTGTTCCCGCCGACACGCGCCGATGCGCTGGCACGGATGACCGCCTTCGTGCCGCGTGCGGCGAGCGAATATGAGCAGCTGCGCAATACCGATCTTGGTCCAGGCCGGCATCATGCGGTGTCGCAGCTGTCGCCGTATCTGCGTTACCGCATGCTTGCCGAACAGGAGGTTGTCCAAGCCGTGCTGGGCCAGCATCCGCTGCAATCGGCGGAGAAATATGTCCAGGAGGTGCTCTGGCGGACCTACTGGAAGGGCTGGCTCGAGATGCGACCGCAGGTCTGGACACGCTTTGTGGCCGAGCGGGACCGGCAGCGCGGGTCCTTCGACGATGTTCGCGGGATCGCGGATGCCGAGGCGGGCCGAACCGGGATCGAAGGCTTCGACGACTGGGCGAGGGAACTCGTCGAAACCGGCTATCTGCACAACCACGCGCGGATGTGGTTCGCGTCCATCTGGATCTTCACGCTGCGGCTGCCGTGGGCGCTGGGTGCGGATTTCTTTCTGCGCCACCTGATCGATGCCGATGCCGCGTCCAACACGTTGTCGTGGCGCTGGGTGGCGGGGCTGCAGACAGTGGGCAAGCATTATCTCGCCACCGCCGATAACATCGCACGCTACACCGGCGGCCGCTTTGCTCCCAAGGCGTTGGTGGAGCAGGCTGAACCGCTGACCGAGGCACCTGTCGGATCTGCCGCCCCGATATCGCAGCTGGCACCGTTCGATCCGAAGGCCGCTGCGCTGCTGCTGGTCACGCCGGAAGATCTGCATCCCGAATCGCTATTGTCACGCAACGCTGACTGGCGGGCTGCGGTCATCATCAACGACGACAGCCTGCTCTGGGGCAAGGCTGCGCGAGGCTTCGTCAACGATGCGTCGATCGATGCCTTGAGGCGGGCGTCGGGACATTATGGCTGCGATACCGGCATCGCGACCAGCTTTGACCCGGCTCGGCTGATCGAGGCCGCGCAAACATGCGGCGCGCGCCAGATCGTGACCGCCTGTGCGCCGGTGGGGTTGGTTGCCGACGCACTGTCGCGGCTCGCCCCAGCGCTGGCTGCCGAAGGCATCGCATTGGTGCAGGTCCGACGTGCCTGGGACGAAGTGTTCTGGCCGCACGCGAAAAAGGGGTTCTTCCCGTTCAAGCAGCAGATGCCGGATCTGCTGGCCGAGATCGGAATACCGGGCAGGTAATCAGATCCCCAGCGCGGCCTTCCATTGCGCCAGCCGCAGGTCGCGCGCGCGCGCATCGATCTGCGGCTCGAACACCTGCGTGCTCGACACCATGACCTTGGCGTCCTCGAGCGAGGAATAGAGCCCCGCGCCGACCGCCGCGAGGATCGCTGCGCCGCGTGCGGTCGTCTCGACATCGCTCGGGCGTTCGCACGGGATAGCCAGCACATCGGCGATGTCCTGCGCCAGCCAGTCGTTGGCGCTCATGCCCCCATCGAGCCGCAACACCGACCAGCCCGCGCCATCGGCGGCAAACGCGCGCGCCAGATCGTGGAAGACGTTGGCGACCGATTCGAGCGCGGCGCGGATGATGTGCGCGCGGGTGGTCGAAAACGAAAGCCCGGTGATGCTGCCGCGCGCATCGGGCAGCCAATAGGGCGCGCCAAGGCCCGACAATGCCGGCACCACGACCACGCCGCCGCTATCTGGCACCGACCGCGCCAGCGCCTCGCTCTCGGCGGCATTGCCCAGCAGGCCGATGCTGTCGCGCAGCCATTTGACCAGGCTGCCTGCGACGAACACCGATCCTTCAAGCGCAAAGGTCCGCACGCCATCGATCTCGCACAATACGGTGCCGAGCAGCCGGTGTTCGGAACGCGGCGGGGTTTGCCCCATATTGGCGAGCACGAACGCGCCGGTGCCCAATGTCGCCTTGGTCTGGCCGCGCGCAAAGCAGCCCTGGCCGATGGTCGCGGCCTGCTGGTCGCCCGCCAGCCCGGTGATCGGGATCGCCGCGCCCAGCAGATCAGCTTTGGTCAACCCGAACGCCCCCGTGCTCGCCACGACCTCGGGAAGCGAGCCGCGCGGAACGCCGAACAGGTCGCACAGCCCCGCGTCCCAGGACTTTGCTGTCAGCCCGAACAGCGAGGTGCGGCTGGCATTGGAGACATCGGTGATGTGCGCGCCGTCGGTCAGGTTCCACACCAGCCAGCTTTCGACCGTACCAAACGCCAGCCGATCACCCAGCGCCGCTGCCCCTTCGACGTTCTTCAGGATCCACGCCATCTTGGTGGCGGAGAAATACGGGTCGAGCAGCAGCCCGGTGGCGGTCTGGATCGCAGGCTCGTGGCCATCGTCGCGCAGGCTGCGGCAGTGGTCTTCGGTGCGCCGGTCCTGCCAGACTATTGCGCGGCACAGGGGCTTGCCGGTGCTGCGGTCCCACGCGACGACGGTCTCGCGCTGGTTGGTGACGCCGATCGCCTCGATCCGGTCGGCGCCGCCCGCGCGCTCAATCATCGCCCGCGCGCAATGCAGCGTCTTGTCCCAGATTTCGGCGGCGTCATGCTCGACCAGGCCCGGCGCGGGGTAATGCTGGGTGATATCCTGCTGCGCGCTCGCGACCGTATCACCGGTCAGCGTGTACAGGATCGCGCGGGTCGAGGTGGTGCCTTCGTCGAGCACCAGCAGAAAACGATTGTCGGTCATGAAACGGCTTCCTCGGCCATGAAGCGGCGCAGGCTGTCCTGCTCGGGTTCGGACAGGCGCAGCCCCAGCTTGCTGCGCCGCCACAAGACGTCATCGGCCTCGCGCGCCCATTCATGCGCCATCAGATAGCGCACTTCGCGTGCCGTTAGGCCGTGGCCGAAATACTCGCCGCAGTCTGCCAGGCTTTTGGCATCGCCCAGAATTGTGGCCGCCAAGGTTCCGTAAGACCTGATCAGGCGATCCGCCCATTTCGGTTCAAGGAAGGGATAACGATTAACCAAGTCGGAGATTTTCTGATCCACCTCGTCGACGCCAAAGTCGCCGCCGGGGAGCGGCCTTGTGTCGGTCCAGTGCGCGCCTGCCAGCGCGGGGATGCGCTCGCCCATGCGGTCGACCGCCTCCTGCGCCAGCGTGCGAAACGTCGTGATCTTGCCGCCGAACACCGAGAGGATCGGCGCGCCTTCATCGGCATCGCTGACATCGAAACGATAGCCGCGCGTCGCGGTCTCCGGCTTGCCCGAGCCATCGTCGACCAAAGGCCGCACCCCCGAATAGCTCCACACGACGTCCGCCGGGGTTACCGGCCTGGCGAAGAACCGGCTGGCACCCTCGCACAGATAGGCGATCTCCTCGTCGCTGGCGACGATGGGCTCGCCCGGCTTGTGGTCGCTGTCGGTGGTGCCGATCAGGGTGAAGTCCTGCTCATAGGGGATCGCAAAGAAGATGCGGCCATCGGGCAGCTGGAAGAAATAGGGGAACGGGTGATCGAACAATTTGCGCACCACGATGTGCGATCCGCGCACCAGCCGTATCGCCTGTCGGGGCGTCTCGCCGCTGCGACCCAGAATGCCGAGCACCGACGGCCCGGCGGCGTTGATCACCGATCGTGCGGTGAACGAACCTTGCGCGGTCTCGATGCGCCACAGGTCGCCGTCCCGCTCGAGCTTGTTCACCGGGCAGCGGGTATGCACCTCGGCACCATGATCCGCCGCGTCGCGGGCGTTCAACACCACCAGCCGGGCATCGTCGACCCAGCCGTCCGAATAGATAAAGCCATGGCGGAACTCCGGCTTGAGTGGCACGCCTGCCGGGTGCCGGTCGAGCCGGATCGTCTCGGTTGCGGGCAGCAGCTTGCGCTTGCCGAGATGGTCGTAGAGGAACAGCCCGAGCCGCAGCAACCAGCGCGGGCGCAGCCCCTGCACCCATGGCAGCACGAACCGCATAGGCCAGATGATGTGCGGCGCGATTTTCCAGAGCTTCTCGCGCTCGCCCAGCGCCTCGCGGACGAGACCGAACTCGTAATGCTCCAGATAGCGCAGCCCGCCGTGGATAAGCTTGCTCGAGTTGGACGAGGTGCCGCTGGCCAGATCGTCCGCCTCGAGCAGCAGCACCTTGGCGCCTCGCCCGGCCGCATCGCGCGCAATGCCTGTGCCGTTGACGCCGCCGCCGATGACGGCAACGTCGAAGATAAAGGTTTCTTCGGGCACATCTTGCTCCATCGGGGGTTAACTGCCGCTAGCGGTGCGACGGCAGGCGGCGCGCGAACATATCGGCTTCCTGCAGATAGGCATAGTCCGGCAGATTGCGACCAGCCGAGCAACCTTCGCCGCTCCCGCTCGTCCAGTCAGGGTCACGTCCGGCGAGCAGAACCGGAAAAATGTGATCCCCCCTTCATCATCATCTCCGTTCCGGCCATTTTGTCCGGGGCCATCTCAGTGAGTGCGAAAGTCATGATCAAGATCAAGTCAGCCATGGCGCGCGCGATGAAGCGATCGAGCGCGCGCAATCTCAGCGCAGCGAACCGCCTCGTCCAGGCGACGCTGGCCGCCAACCTGCCGGGCGGCCTGCCAAGCGGAATGGCGCGCCGATCGATGGCCCGCGGGAAGGTTGGCCTCGCGGCGCTCGAAGCGCTGCAGAAATCGATGCCATCGATCACCACGCCGCCTGTAACCCCGCCGACCAAGCCCGCCAAGACCAGTTCGAAGGCCGCAAAGCCTCGCGTGCCTTCCACCAAAGGCCGCTTTGCCGCGCATCGCTATAGCGGACCCGAAGGCAGCCTCGATTACTGGCTCTATCTGCCCCCCCAAGCGCTCGAAGGCCTTCCGGTGGTTGTCATGCTGCACGGTTGCACCCAGAACCCCGAAGATTTTGCGCGCGGTACCGGGATGAACGTGCTCGCCGATGAGCTGGGCTTGATTGTCGCCTATCCCGCCCAGCCGGCATCGGCCAACATGAACAAGTGCTGGAACTGGTTCCGGCCGAGCGATCAGCAGCGCGGCGGCGGCGAACCTGCGCTGATCGCGGCGATGACCGGCGCGATCGTGGCCGACACCGGCGCCGACAAGGCCCGCGTGTATGTTGCAGGATTGTCCGCAGGCGGGGCAGCCGCCGCGATCCTGGGCGCTGCCTATCCCGATGTTTACGCGGCAATCGGCGTGCATTCGGGCCTCGCCTGCGGTGCGGCCAGCGATGTGATGTCGGCCTTTTCGGCGATGCGCAGCGGCCCGGGCACTGCCCGCGGCCAGGCGCGCCAGGGCAGGTTCGTACCGGTCATCACCTTCCACGGCGACAGCGATGCGACCGTTCACGCGGTCAACAGCGCGCGGATCATCGCCGACGCCTCCGGCCACATCGGGTCGCCGCTGACCGTGACCAGCGAAACCGGCAGCAGCGATGCCGGACGCACGTTCACCCGCGAAACCAGCCAAGGCGCCGACGGCACGGTCCAGATCGAGCAGTGGACCATCCACGGTGCGGGCCATGCCTGGTCGGGCGGCACCGATGCCGGCACCTACACCGACGCCAGCGGCCCCGACGCCTCGCGCGCGATGATCGCGTTCTTCCTGCAGCACCGCCAGCCTGAACCGTCTTGAAATCGGCGGGCAGCCGGGCGATGCTGCGCGACACGCGCCAGCCGGAGGAGACGACATTGCCGTGAGCGCCAGTTTTGTTCTGATGCCTGTTATCGGGTCCGTGCTTGCATCGGTGGCTGCGATGGCGTCGACCCAGGCCACCGACGAGCCCAGCGTCACCGATCTGCGGGGTCGGTGCGACTACCGGCCAGAGGTGCTGAAAAGCATCCTGCCGGATACCGGCCTCGCGCTGTGCAATTCGGTGCGGATCGAGCGCAACGCAGACGCGAGCGTCATCGACTTTCGCCAGACGCTCGGAGGCTCCCAGTTCCGCTATGAGGGGACCTGGACCGGGGACGGCATGGCGATCAACCGCCTGGCGATCCGGGGTCGCGCGCCCAAGCCGGCAACGGGTGATTGCACCGTCTATCGCAATGCAGGACAGATCTCGACCATCACCTGCATCGCAAAGGCCGAACGCAAGGCCTTCGCTGCCAACTTCGTGGCATCGCGCGTCAACCGGTAACGGCGTTCGATCCAGTCATCTTCGATCCAGATCAGCCCGTGGTCCGGCCGTGTTGCGGATAACGCAGTTTGGCATTGAGGTTCGCGCCCTTTGCGATATGTCCAGACGCCATCACCGCCTTGAACAGCCGCGTCCCGCGCGCCAGGGCGTCTCTGTCGTCGCCGCTGCAAGGGAGCAATGCTGATGGGCCGCACGTTGCGATTGATCCATTATTGGCTCACGGCATTCACGCTCGTCACCGTGGCGATGGTGGCGGTCACCGGGGTGCTGCTGTCGCTGAAAAAGGATTTCGATGTCCTGCAGCCGCCATCCGCCGCGGCGAGTGCGCCCGGCCTGCCCGCGACCCCGCTCGATCGGCTGCTTGCGGCGGTTGCCAAGGACAGCGGCAACGCCACGTTGAGCTGGCGCGATGTCGATCGCATCGATGTCCGGCCACGCGACGGCCTCGCCAAGGTCATTTTCGACGACCGCACCGAATATCAGGTCGATCTGCACACGCTCGAGGTGCTGCAGACCGGCTATCGCACCTCGGATTTCCTCGAGACGCTTCACGATTTCAGCATTCTGGGCGACTGGGGCAAATACCTGCTGTCGCTGCCCACCGGCATCGCGCTGCTCGTGCTGTGGGGCACCGGGGCGTATATGTTCATCAAGCCACTGCTGGTGAAGCGCCGCAAGCGCCGCGCCAAGGCGCTGGCCCGGTCGGCCTGATCAGTCCGCCGCCGGAGCAGGCGGCGGAACCACTTGCGGACGACGGACGATCTCCGCCAGCCCCGCTGCGCCGAGCCGCGCATTCAGTTTCGGCATGTCCGTCGCAATCGCCGTTTCAAGCGCGGCAAGCTGCGCATCGAGTTCGCCCGACAGGCTGGCGAACACCGCCAGGCTCTGGTCGGTCGGACGCGCTTCGGCGCTTTCAGCTACCCCGATCAGCCCGGCGAGCTTGTCGTTGAGCATGATCGGGAAGTTGAGCGGATCCTGGCGCGAGCGGTTGCGCACCTGATAGAGTTGCCCCTCGATCGCGCTCAGCCTGGTGTCGAAGGCGGACAGGTCAGCGCGCAACGCAGCGTCGGCGGCAGGATCGGCAGCGGCTGCAGCGGTCTGCTCCTTGATCCCCCGGATCAACAGCACCGCCTCGTTGGCCTCGCCCACCCGCTTGCTGACCTTGTTCGAGAAGTCGAACCGGGCCTCGAGGTCAGCCTGGGTCACGCCGACAAGGCGGGGGTCGGAGCGGATCTCGAACGGCTGGGTGAAGACCTCACCATCGACCGTCAGCCGCGCCTGATACTGGCCCGGAACCGCGGTGATGCCCCGGTTGCGGCTGGTCCACAGGATCATGCCGGGGAAATCGGTGAAGCCGGGGTGGCGCATCTTCCACACGAAGCGGTTGAGGCCGGGCTTCATCGTCGTGGTCGGAGCCGGACGGGGCTTGAACGGATCGTCGTCCTCGTCCTCGTCATCCTTCTTTTTCGGATCGACAGGGTTGCCGGCAAAGCTCTGGATCAGCGCGCCGTCGGGCCCGAGGATGTCGAGCGCCAGCTGCCCCGGCCGCGCGGGCAGGAAGTAGTCGATCGCCACGCCCTCGTCGACATCGCGCACGGCAGGCGCGGGCGCGAACAGGCGCTCGCTGCGCGGCGCGCCGTTCTCGAGCTGGCGCAGCACGCCGATGTTGTCGAGCACCCAGAACGAACGGCCATGCGTCGCGATCACCAGATCGTTGTCGGTCACCGCAAGATCGGAAACCTGAACCGCAGGCAGATTGCGCTGCAGCTTGCTCCAGCGCTTGCCCGCGTCGAACGACACCCACACGCCGCGCTCGGTGCCAAGATACAGCAGCCCCGGGCGCTTGGGATCTTCGCGAATGCTGCGCGCCATCTCGTCGGCGGGAATGCCGCTGGCAATCGACGTCCAGCTGCGGCCGTAATCGGTCGTCTTCATCACATACGGTGCAAAGTCGCCGAGCAGGTGGCGGTGGCCGGTGAGATAAGCGGTGCCATCGGCGTGCGGCGAATCCTCGATCGTGGTGATCTTGGTGTTCGCGGGCAGCCGCCGCGGCGTGACCTTGCTCCAGTTCGCACCGCCATCGCGGGTCAGGTGCACCAGGCCATCGTCCGAGCCTGCCCAGATCAGCCCGCGCTCGCGCCGCGAAGGCGCCAGCGCGAAGATGGTGGCATAGGTTTCGACGCCGGTCTGGTCGAGCGTGATCGGTCCGCCCGATGCACCCAGTGTCGCAGGGTCGGCGCGGGTCAGGTCGGGGCTGATCCGTTCCCAGCTCTGCCCTTCGTTGCGTGTGCGCCAGACATGCTGCGAGGTGACATAAAGGCTCTGCGGATCGTGCGGATCGAAGACGATCGGGAAGGTCCACTGGAAGCGCTCGGCGACATCGCTTGCCGAATAGCCCATCGGGTTGTCGGGATGGACGTTGATCGCGCGGCTTTGGCCGGACGTCCGGTCATAGCGATCGAGCGTGCCGCCATAGCTTCCCGCATAGAAGATTTCGGGGTTGGCGGGGTCATTGGTGACATAGCCGCTTTCGCCGCCGCCGGCGGCAAAGCCGTACTGACTGCCGAGCGCATTGACGTGCTTCCAGTCGCGCGAGGGCATGCAGATCGTCGAATTGTCCTGCTGTCCGCCGCAGACGAAATAGGGGAAATGCTTGCTGATCGACACGCGGTACATCTGTGCGGTCGGATAAGCCTGCTTGGTCCAGCTGTCGCCGCCATTGACGCTGACATTGGCGCCGCCGTCATTGGCCTGGATCATCCGCTGGTTGTTGGCAGGGTCGATCCAAAGGTCGTGGTTGTCCGAATGCGGGGTCTTGATCTTGGTCAGCGTCTTGCCCGCATCGTCCGAGCGGAAGAACTCGACGTTGAGCGCATAGACCCGGTCCTTGACCACCGGATCGGCGACCACCCGCGAATAATAGAACGAGCGTTGGCGCAGATCGCCGCTATCGTTGGTGCGCCCCCAGCTGGCACCGGCATCGTCCGAAACATACAGCCCGCCTTCGCTGGCGTGCTCGATCATGGCGTAGACGCGGGTCGCATCGACCGGCGAGACGCTGACGCCGATCTTGCCGATCAGCCCGGTCTGCGGCATGCCGGGCATGCGCGTCAGTTCGGTCCAAGTCTCGCCGCCGTCGCTGCTGCGGAACAGCCCGCTGCCCTGCCCGCCCGAGCTCATCCCCCAAGGCTTGCGCCAGGCTTCCCACATCGCGGCATAGATCGTGCGCGGATTGCTGGGATCGATCGAGATATCGACCGCGCCGGTCTTTGCATCACGGAACAGAACCTTGCGCCAGGCCTTGCCGCCATCGGTGGTCTTGAACACGCCGCGCTCGGCATTGGGTTCGCCATAATGGCCGAAGCCCGCGACATAGGCGGTGTCGCAATCCTTGGGATCAATCCGCACCCGCGCGAAATTCTGCACGTCGGCCAGGCCAATCTTGGTCCAGGTCTTGGCAGCGTCGACTGACTTCCACACCCCGTTGCCGGGCAGGATGTTGCCGCGCAGCTGGGTCTCGCCGGTGGTCAGATAAACGATATCGGGGTTGGCCTCGCACACCGCGACGCCGCCCACCGCTGCGGTATCGAGCTGGCCGTCGGTGACCGGCTTCCAGCTGATGCCGCTGTCGGTGGTCTTCCACAGCCCGCCGCCCACCGCAGTGAAATAATATTCGTTCGGACGCGCTGCGCTGCCCGTTGCGGAGATCGAGCGACCCCCGCGATCAGGACCGATATTGCGCCAGGTCAGCGAGGTGAAATAGGCCTGCTCGTCCTGCGGCAGCGGGGCGTCCTCCGCCTCTTTGGCGGTCTCAAGCTCGTTGGCGTCCTGCGCCAGGGCGGCGCTGCCCGTGAGAATACAGCAGGCAAGCCCGATCAACCGTGGCGCAAACTTCATATGGTCCCCATTTCCCGATCTGGTGCCCTGCTGCTGCGCAGCCGATGGCCCGATTATCGTTGTTGCCGCGACCATCGCGCCCAATTCGGGGAAAATCAAGCGAACTCACAGCGTTGCGGGAGACGATCGTGCGCCCGCAGAAGCCCACCGGTTATTCCGCAGGCTGCAGGCTGTCTTGCCCTGTACCGTGTTGGTCCCGCATCGCCGCGATCCGGCCCCATCCGGCCCAGGCGAGCATCGCGATCGCGAGGCCGATCCCGATCAGCGTCAACGCCAATCCGGCGCTCGAGAACGCATCCGCCCCGTAGCGGACAAGGTACACCAGCACTGCGCACGCCAGAGCAAGGCCCAGCACAAGCTTTCCGGCTAGCACGGTGCGCACCTTGCCCAGGCGGCTCGCGCCCGCCAGCAATGCGACAAGCCCGAGCCAGAACACCGAGACCAGCCCCAGCCCTTCGACGCCCAGCAACGCTGCGACCAGCGCGACCGCGAGCATCGCCGGCGTGCCCCAGACGAGGCCGGTCCACACCGCCGCCAGCCTTGGCGCGGGCCTGCCGTTGGTCTCGCGCTTGGCGAAATAGATGCTGAGGCCGCTTGCCACGATCGTGCACAAAGCGGTGCCGAAAACGAGATAGGCCAGCTTGACGATCAGCCCGCCCCAGTTGCCGAAATGGACATTGTAGACCGCGCCGGTGACCTGCTGGCCGACCGTGCCATCCGAAATCCCGACATTGCCCTTGAATTCGCCTGTCGCGGTGAAGTTGTAATAATCGCCGAAGATCAGCCGATCGGAATGTTCGGCGATGACGTTGATGTGCTGCCCTGCGGTGCCGGGATCGTGCAGGATGAAATAGGTGACGTTGAGATCGGGATATTCGC
>NZ_JBKBOG010000020.1:0-54377 GCF_046294995.1 Blastomonas sp. | reverse complement strand
CGGGCAATACGGCCCGTTTCGAGCTTGAGGGTCTTTCCGCCCAACTCGATTTCTACAGTCTTTACGTCAAACATGGTATTTCCTTATCGAACCCGATGCGCCCTATTGCGGACCGGGGCCTATCTGGCGGGCTAAACCGGCCCGCAACGGTCTTGGAGCTTTCGTGCCCCACAGGTCCCTCGCCTTATTGCGAAGCAGCCTTGACGCTCCATTTGTTCTCCTGCGAAAGCAGGAGCCCAGGGCGGAACGGAATGCCCTAAACTCTGGTTCCCCGCCTTCGCGGGGATGGCCCAATACGTAAACGGCCCGCCGAAGCGGGCCGAACGATTGGGGCACTTACTTGCGAAGACCCAGCTTGGCGATCAGGTCGCTGTAGCGGGTGGCGTCCTTCTTCTTCAGATAGTCGAGCAGCGAGCGCCGCTTGTTCACCATCATCAGCAGGCCGCGACGCGAGTGGTTGTCCTTGTGGTGCGCCTTGAAGTGGTCGGTCAGGTTGTTGATGCGCTCGGTCAGGATCGCGACCTGTACCTCGGGCGAACCGGTATCACCGGCCTCGCGCGCATGTTCCTTGATAACTTCTTCTTTGCGTACTGCACTGATCGTCATGTTTCTTCGTCCTTCGAACATCTATCCAAGGTTGAAGCCGCGCACCACCCGGACCTCCTGGTCCTCAAGCGACACGAGTGCGAGTGGAGTGCCATCACTCCCCCGCGCCCAATATCGCCCATCGTGTGCGGCTATCCCAGTCACGACCTGCCCCATATGGAGCCGCCTTGCCTGATCGGGTGTGAGGTCAAGAGCCGGGATGTCGGCCAGCCCTGCCTCGAATGGCAAGATTACGTCTTCTACGGCCGCGCCATGGCGGATTTGGTCCAGATTGTCCAGCGAAATCGCCCCCGACAAGGTGAACGGCCCCGCCTGCGTGCGGCGCAGCATGGTGACGTGGCCGACGGTCCCCAGCGCCTGCGCGATGTCGCACGCGAGCGAGCGGATGTAGGTGCCTTTCGAGACGTGCGCGGTGAGGGTGATCTCATCAATCCACTCCTCACCTGGTCCCCCGCGAAGGCAGGGGTCCATCTCCTGACCGCTCGTGCCGGGTGCAAGGTTCGGAGATGGGCCCCCGCCTTCGCGGGGGAACGGGAACGGTTCGTGGATGGTGAGGCGATGCACCGTTACCGCCCTCGACGCCAACTCTACCTCTTCGCCCGCCCGCGCCAGATCATACGCGCGTTTGCCATCGACCTTGAGCGCCGAATACGCCGGCGGCACCTGCTCGATCGGACCGGTGAAACGCGCCAGTACCGCCTCGATCTGCTCCAGCGTCGGCCGCACATCGCTGTGCGCCACGGCCACGCCTTCGACATCAAGCGTGTCGGTCTGCACCCCAAAGCGAATCGTGAAGTCGTACGTCTTGTCGCCGTTGAGCATCTGCCCGGTGAGCTTGGTCGCCTCGCCGAGCGCGATCGGCAGCACACCGGTGGCGAGCGGGTCGAGCGTGCCGCCATGGCCGACCTTGACCTTGCCGTGTCCCCCGGCGCGAAACGCGCGCTTGACCGCGGTCACCGCGTCGGTCGATCCCATGCCATAAGGCTTGTCCAAGATGATCCATCCGTGCATCACCGGGCCGTTAGCAGCGTTGTGCGGCTTAACCAAATGCCAACAAGGCTTTGCTAATCCCCGATGCCATGACCAACCGTCCGATCCTGTCGCTCGAACTCAACGAACTGTGCGCGCCGCTGCTCGATCGCTGGATGGCGGACGGCTCGCTGCCCAATTTCCGCAGGCTGCACGGGCGCTCGCATGTGTTTGAGACGCTGGCGGATACCGAGAGCCCCGAACAGCTGGAGCCGTGGATCCAGTGGTATTCGATCCACACCGGGCTGGCGTTTGACCAGCACCGCGTCTTCCGGCTGACCGACGGTCGAGGGGCTGCGCATCGCGATATTTGGCAGACGGTGCGCGATACCGGTGCGCCGGTGATGAACTTCGCCAGCATGAACGCGCGGCCGTTCGCAACGCCGGGATCGCTCTATGTCGGCGATCCTTGGAGCGAGCAGGGCGATGCCTTTCCGCCCGAGCTCAACATCTACAACCGCTTCGTCGGCCACAATGTCCGCGAATATTCCAACGCCGCCAACAAGCTTTCGGCGGGCGACTATGCCGCATTCCTGCGCTTTGCGCTGACGCACGGGCTGTCTGCGGCCACGGTGCTGCGCATCACCTCGCAGCTTGCGGGCGAGAGACTGGGCAAGGCGGGCAGCCACGCCCGAGTCGCGATCCTCGATGCGCTGCAGTACGACGTGTTCGCGCATTATTACCGGCGCATCCGGCCCCGGTTCGCCAGCTTTTTCGCGAATTCGGTCGCGCATCTGCAGCACAGCTATTGGCGGCACATGGACCCGTCCGCCTTCACCGTGCAGCCGGACGCTGAGGAAACCGCGCGCTATGCCAGCGCGATCCGTGACGGCTATGTCGCGATGGATGCGATGGTCGGGCGGTTCCTCGACCTGGCGGCCAAGCACGATGCGCTGATCGTGTTCCAGACCGCGCTCAGCCAACAACCGTTTGCGCGGTATGAGAACCAGGGCGGCCAGCACTTCCTGCGGCTGCGTGATCACAAGGCGTTTCTGGCCAAGTGCGGCATCGTCTGCCGGTCGGCGGACCCGACGATGACACACCAGTACATGCTGCGCTTCGACAGAGAGGCGGACCGCGCCGCCGCCAAGGCGCGGCTCGAGGCGTTTACGCTCGCGGACGGCTATCAGGTCTTCGCCACCCGCGACGATGGCGATGCCGATGCGCTGTATTTCGGCTGCCAGATCAGCTGGCAAATCGATGCCGAGACGCAAATGACCGACACCACGACGGGCAGGGCGATGACGATCGGGTCACTGCTCTATGCGATGGAGGGCGTGAAAAGCGGCTGCCACAGCCCTTCGGGATCGCTGTGGATCGCGACCGGCGCGCACGTGAAGCACGCGGAGCCGGTGTCGATTCTCGATATCTATCCCACCATGCTCGAGCTGATGGGTCTTCCTGCGCCCGACACCGACCGGCGCGGACACAGCCTGGCCGGATTGCTCAGCTCCCGCGCCGCCGCTTAGCCCCGGGGGCTGGGCCATTCATCCTTGAGCAGCCCGAACACGTAAGTATCGCGGATATGCCCGGTCCATGTGATCCGGTTCTTGCGCAATATGCCCTCGTGCGTCGCGCCCAGCTTGAGCACCGCCGCGCGGCTGCGCAGGTTGCGCGCATCGACGCGAAACTCGATCCGGGTATAGCCACAGGCAAACGCATGATCGATCATCAGCCGCTTCATGCTGGTGTTGACCCCTGCAGGCCCGCGTGCCGAAGGCTGGATATAGGTTCCGCCGATCTCGACCGTGTGGTTGCGCTCGTCGGGGTGGATATAGCAGGTCATGCCGACCAGCTCGCCATGGTGCATCACCGCAAAGCGCACCCAGTCGGTGGTGCCGTGAAATTGCTCCATCGCGGTCTCGAAATGCTCGCCCAGCATCGAGAAAGGATAGATTTCCCAGATGTCAGCGTCGCGCGCGCACGCGGCGCGCAGCGGCTCGATATGGTGCGGTTCCAGCGGCTCGAGCCGGACATCGCCCTCGGTCAGCACCGTGCGCAACAGGCTCACGCCATCCTTGCCATGAAGTGCTTGCGGCACAGCGCGATATAGCGGTCGTTGCCGCCGATCTCGGTCTGCGCGCCGGTCTTGACCGCCTCGCCGGTTTCATCGACCCGCAGGTTCATCGTCGCCTTCGCCCCGCATTCGCACACCGCCTTGAGCTCGACGAGATGATCGGCAACCGCGAGCAATTGTGCGCTGCCTGGAAACAGCTCGGCCTGGAAGTCGGTACGCAAACCATAGCACAGCACCGGAATTCTGAGTTCGTCGCAGATGCGCGCGCACTGGAAGACTTGCGGCTTGGTGAGGAACTGTGCCTCGTCGATCAGCACGCAGTGCAGCGGCGCTTCGGCGAGATCAAGCGCGACGGCAGCGAAGATGTCGGTGTCGGCCTCAAACAGATGTGCAGGTGCGCTAAGGCCGATCCGCGAGGTGATCTGCCCGGTGCCGAACCGGTCATCATGCGCCGCGGTCCACAGCATGGCGCGCATCCCGCGCTCGGCGTAGTTGAACGCCGCCTGGAGCAGCGTCGAGGATTTCCCCGCGTTCATCGAGGCGTAGTAGAAATAGAGTTTGGCCATCAGGGAAGATCCATAACCTCGACCGGGCTGTCAGAGCCCGCAAGTCTCTTGAGGCGCGCATCGAACGTGGCAAAGCCCTGGCATTCTCTGCTCGCGACCACGTGCACGAAATCCGCAAACTCACCTGCTGCAGCATATCTGTCGATCGCCCAACCAATCTCCGACGCCTGTTCGACAAAGATGCCTTCCAGCATGATCAGCGCGGCAAAGGTGGTCGCAATGTCCGCCCGGCTCCATTGGAAGCGCGAGCGCAACACCCATTCGGTTTCGAGCAGCACCGTAAGGGGTACGAACAGCTCGTGCTCGCTCAGCAATTCGCCGATGCGGTCGAGCTGTTCGGCATCGTCTTCGACAACCAGCCGGATGATGATATTTGTATCGGCCCCCAGCAGCAACGATCAGACTTCCCAGTCTTTGAACAGGGTTCCGATCTTGCTGGTCATGTCATCAATCGCAACCGGCGGCCCGGCATAGCGCGGGATGCGGCGACGGAACTCGGCAAAGCTGATCTTGTCCTCGGCATGGGCAGCGGATTCAAGGATGATCTGCCGTCCCGAACGCCGCACCCGCATCGGTTCTCCCTCGTGCAAATCAAGCTCATCCCGAATGTCCTTCGGAATGACAATCTGCCCCTTGGACGAAAGCTTGACGATAGCGTTCATTGCGCCAACATACGTCTTACCCGGTAAGACGTCAATCTTGGGCGTCGTCCTTGCCCAGATCCTGCGCGACCTTGGGCGCGCTGAGCAGCTTGTCGATGTGGCTGCCGGTGTCGAAGCTGTCATCGGCGAGGAACTTGAGTTTTGCCGCATATTTGGTGCGGATGCGCGCGGCGACTTCCTTCTGGAAGAACGCGGTGTTGGTGCGCAGCGCTTTCAGCACCACTTCCTCGTCCTTGCCGAGCAGGGGCTTCACGAACACGGTCGCGTGGCGCAGGTCTGGCGACATGCGCACTTCGGTGATCGAGATCGTGGTCGCAGCCAGCACGTCATCGTGCACCTCGCCGCGCGCCAGCAGCTCGGAGAGCACGTGCCGCACCTGTTCGCCCACGCGCAGCACGCGGACGGAGCGCCCTTCGGGGCCGGTATCGTTATGCTTGGCCATAATGTCCTTTCACGACACCCCGCCGCCTGGTCCAATGCTGGGCCAATAAGCGGCGGGGGTCACGAATTACAAGGTCCGGTCGCGCATTTCGACGTCGAACGTCTCAAGGATATCGCCCGGCTTGATGTCGTTCGTATCCTGCAGCACGACGCCGCATTCCAGCCCGGTGCGGACCTCGGCGACATCGTCCTTGAACCGGCGCAGCGAGGCGATGACCGTCTTGCTGACGATGACATCGTCGCGCGTGATACGGGCATGCAGCCCCTTGCGCATGATGCCGTCGGTGACGAGCAGACCTGCTGCCTTGTCCTTCTTGCCCGCGGGGAAGATCTCCTTGATCTCGGCGCGGCCAACGACGGTTTCGATGCGCTCGGGGCCAAGAACCCCTGCCATCTCGCCGCGGATGTCGTCGAGCAGATCGTAGATGATGTCGAAGTACTTGAACCGCACGCCATCACGCGTCGCAAGCGCCCGTGCCTGCGCGTTGGCGCGGACATTGAAGCCGATGATCGGCGCGTTCGAGGCCTTGGCCAGCGTCACGTCTGACTCGGTGATGGCACCCACGCCAGCGTGCAGCACGCGGGCCTTGATGTCATCGGTCGAGATCTTGTTGAGCGCGGTGACGATCGCTTCGACCGAACCCTGCACATCGCCCTTGACCAGCACCGGATATTCCTTGGCGCGGTTGGCGGCGAGCGACGAGAACATCGTGTCGATGTTGGTCGGTGCCATCGTCGTGCGCTTTTCGAGCGCCTTCTGGCGGCGATAATCGGCGACTTCACGCGCCCGCTGCTCGTTCTCGACCACGGTCAGCTTGTCGCCCGCAGACGGCACGCCGGTGAGGCCGAGCACTTCGACGGGCTCGGACGGTCCCGCGCTTGGGACCTGCTTGCCCTTGTCGTTGATCAGCGCGCGGACCTTGCCCGACTGCTCGCCCACGACGAAGATGTCGCCCTTCTTGAGCGTGCCGCGTTGCACCAGAACGGTGGCAACGGGGCCACGGCCCTTGTCGAGCTTGGCCTCGATCACGACGGCTTCTGCTGCGCGATCGGGGTTGGCCTTGAGCTCGAGCAGTTCGGCCTGAAGCATGATCTTCTCGATCAGGCCATCAAGGTTGATCTTCTTGAGCGCCGAGACTTCCACGTCCTGCACGTCACCCGACATCGCTTCCACGATGACCTCGTGCTCGAGCAGGCGTTCGCGGATCTTCTGCGGGTTGGCGCCTTCCTTGTCGACCTTGTTGATCGCCACGATCATCGGCACGCCGGCCGCCTTGGTGTGGTTGATCGCCTCGATCGTCTGCGGCATCAGGCCGTCATCGGCCGCCACCACCAGGATGACGATGTCGGTGACATTGGCACCGCGTGCGCGCATCTCAGTAAAGGCCGAGTGGCCCGGGGTGTCGAGGAAGGTGATCTTGTCGCCCGAGGGGACCTGCACCTGATAGGCGCCGATATGCTGGGTGATGCCACCGGCCTCGCCAGCGACGACATCGGTGCCGCGCAGGGCATCGAGCAGGCTGGTCTTGCCGTGATCGACATGGCCCATGATCGTCACCACCGGCGCGCGGGGCGACTGGGTTTCGTCGGCATCGACATCGGCATCGTGATCGATTTCGATATCGGAATCAGAGACGCGCTTGATCCTGTGGCCGAACTCTTCGACCAGCAGTTCGGCGGTGTCCTGATCGATCGCTTCGTTGATGGTGACCATCATGCCCAGCTTGAACAGCGACTTGACGAGGTCCGAGCCCTTTTCCGCCATGCGGTTGGCCAGTTCCTGGATCGTGATGACCTCAGGGACGACGACGTCGCGGACCTGCTTGGGCTGAGCTTCGCGGCTCTGGCCCGACATGTGCGAGCGGCGTTCCTTGTCGCGAGCACGCTTCAATGCGGCGAGGCTGCGCGCACGCGCACCGCCATCACCTTCGTTCAGCGCCTTGCTGACGGTCAGCTTGCCCGACTGGCGACGATTGTCGACAACCTTGGCGCCGGTCGCCTTCTTGGGCTTGATCTCGGGACGCGGGGGCGATGCGACGGGCGTGAACCGGCGCGGGGGAGGGACCACCGCAGGCTTGGCTTCTTCGGGCGCAGCCGCTTCAGTCGCAGCCGGCTCGGCCTTGGCTTCGGCAGGCGCAGCTTCCGGCGGGGTGCTGGCAGCGGCGGGCGTAGCATCGGCTGCCGGGGCAGGCGCGGGGGCTGCAGCAGGCTCGCTCTCGGCCTTCTTGGCATCCTCTGCACGGCGGCGTGCTTCTTCGGCGGCGCGCTGCTTCTCTTCGGTTTCGCGGCGACGCGCTTCCTCGAGCGACGACAGGCGCGCTTCTTCGGCTTCGCGCAGCAGCTTTTCCTGCAGCTCGCGACGGCTCAGCATCGAAGACTGGGTGGGGCGCGGCGGCGGCGGCGGTGCAACCGGAGCGGGCGCAGGGGCAGGGGCGGGCGCAGGTGCGGCAGCGGGGGCGGCGGCAGGCGCTTCGCCCGGCTTGCCGACCAGCTTGCGCCGCTTCACTTCGACCACGACCTTGTTGGTGCGACCGTGGCTGAACGTCTGTTTGACTTCGCCAGCCTCGACAGAACGCTTCAGCCCCAAAGGCTTGCGACCCAGTGTCGGCTTGTTTTCGGTATCTTCACTCATCGAACAGACTCAATCCTCAATAAATACGTCACGTCGGGCGATGCGTGGGAACATCGCCGGTTCGCGTGGGGCGATCCACGCACGCCAATGCGCGCTAGATCGTCATTCCGGGGGCAGGTTCGGCCCCCTCCCCTTTGAAATGCAGCAATCGGCCAAGAAACTGGTCAATGCGCGCGGCGGCGCGATGATCGGTCAGCGCAACATGTACCGCGTTGTCGCGCCCCAATGCCACAGACAGGCGGGTGCGGTCTACAGGCAATACTATGCCGCGATCACCGCTTCCCTCGGTGTCACTGCCGACGCGCCAGGCCTGGTCGAGCTTGCCGTTGCCATCGGCGGATGCGTCGCTGGCGTGCAGCAGCATCGCCACTTTTCCGCGGCGGGCGGTCTCTCCGATGCGGTCCGAACCGGTGAGCAACGTGCCCGACCTGGCCTCCAGCCCCAGCCGGTCGAGCAGCGCGCGGGTCAGCGCCTCCTCGATGGCATCAGGCAGGTCTTCGGGAATGGTGATCGGCCCGGTCTTAAACGCGCGGGCGAGGGCGCCTTTGAGCTTGCCCTTGGCGATCGCCTCTTCAAGGCCGGCGCGATCCACGCCGATCCACGCGCCGCGTCCGGGCGCTTTGGCGCGGACATCGGGCGCGACGACGCCATCGGGGCTGATCGCCAGGCGAATCAGATGCGCGCGCTCGTCCCGCTCGCCGCTGAGGATACAGCGGCGAATGGGACCTTCTGCGGTGTCGGCAGAGGGGGTAGGCGCGTCGGCTGCTAGATCAGCAACCGTGTCATTGGGAGGTTTCCGCATTCGCGTCCTCCCCAGTTTCAGCCGTGGCTTCGGCTGCGACTTCTGGCTCAGCTTCGGCTGCCGGAGCAGCTTCTGCCTTGGCTTCAACCGAAGTATCTTCGTCTTCGAACCAGTGCGCACGCGCCGCCATGATGATCTCGTTGCCCTGCTCTTCGTTCAGGCCATAGGTCGCCAGCACGCCGCCCTTGTCTTCGGGACGCTTGTTGGTCGGCGCCGAATTGTCGCGGCGACGCTGCTCGACGCGCTTCTTGGCGATCAGCTCGTCGGTGGCGAGATCGGCCAGATCGTCGAGCGTCTTGATGCCCGCCTTGCCCAGAGTCACCAGCATGGCTTCGGTGAGGTGCGGCAGCTCGGCCAGCGCATCTTCGACGCCCAGAGCGCGACGCTCTTCGCGCGATGCTTCTTCGCGGCGATCGAGTGCTTCCTGCGCGCGGTTCTGCAGCTCGGCTGCCAGTTCCTCGTCAAAGCCTTCGATGCCCGAAAGCTCGTCGGGCGAGACATAAGCGACTTCCTCGAGCTCGCTGAAGCCTTCGGCGACCAGCAGCTGCGAGAGCGTCTCGTCGACGTCGAGTTCGTTCTGGAACAGCTCGGAGCGCTCGGTGAATTCCTTCTGGCGCTTCTCGCTCGATTCGGCCTCGGTCATGATGTCGATCGCCGAACCGGTGAGCTGGCTGGCCAGACGCACGTTCTGGCCGCGACGACCGATGGCGAGCGACAGCTGATCGTCGGGGACGACGACTTCGATGCGGCTTTCTTCCTCGTCGATCACCACGCGGCTGACGGTGGCGGGCTGGAGCGCGTTGACCACGAAGGTCGCGGTGTCTTCGGACCAGGGGATGATGTCGATCTTTTCGCCCTGCATTTCCTGCACGACGGCCTGAACGCGGCTGCCCTTCATGCCGACGCAGGCGCCGACGGGATCGATCGAGCTGTCATAGCTGATCACGCCGATCTTGGCGCGGCTGCCCGGATCGCGCGCAGCTGCCTTGATCTGGATGATGCCGTCGTAGATTTCGGGCACTTCGAGTTCGAACAGCTTGCGCATGAAATCGGGGTGCGCGCGGCTGAGGAAAATCTGCGGTCCGCGGTTTTCGCGGCGGACGTTGAGGATGATCGCGCGGATGCGATCGCCGACGCGCGCCACTTCGCGCGGGATCTGCTGTTCGCGGCGGATCACGCCTTCGGCGCGGCCCAGGTTGACGATGACATGGCCGAATTCGACCGACTTGACGACACCGGTGATGATTTCGCCGACGCGGTCCTTGAACTCTTCATGCTGGCGCTCGCGCTCGGCGTCGCGGACCTTCTGGAAGATCACCTGCTTGGCGGCCTGCGCATCGATGCGGCCCAGGTCCACGGCAGGAAGCGGATCGACGATGAAATCGCCGACGACCGCGCCGTCCTGAAGCTTCTGCGCGGCCTTGACGTCGACCTGCTTGAAATAATCCTCGACGGTCTCGACCACCTCGACGACGCGCCAGATGCGCAGATCGCCGGTGTTGCCGTCGAGCTTGGCGCGGATGTCGTTCTCGGCGCCATAACGGGCCCGGGCAGCGCGCTGGATCGCCTCTTCCATCGCTTCGAGCACGATGGATTTGTCGATCATCTTTTCGGTTGCCACCGAATTGGCGATGGCGAGAAGTTCAGCCTTGTTGGCGGAAATGGCGCTGGCCATGATCAGTCTTCCTGTTCTTCGAGTTCGTCGGAATCGTGTGCGTCTTCAATTTCGTCGGCGCCGCTGGTGTCGAGCGGGCGGGTCGCGGCGATCAGCTTGTTGGTCAGCATCAATTTGGCGCTGATAACATTCGCATGCGGCACGGTGACCGTGCCGGTCTTCTTGTCCTGTACGGTGATCTGATCGCCTTCGAGGCTCAGCAGATCGCCGGTGAGCTGCTTGCGGCCCTGCGCGGGTTCATGCAGCACCAGCCGGGCTTCGTGCCCCAGCCAGTTGCCGAAATCCTTGAGCCGGGTCAGCGGACGGTCGATGCCGGGCGAGCTGACCTCGAGCCGGTACGATCCGGGGACCGGGTCCTTGCCAGCTTCCTCGAGCGCATCGAACACGTCCGAGATGCGCCGCGACAGGCTGGCGCAATCGTCGATGTTGAGCTGTCCGGTGTCGGGCCGCTCGGCCATGATCTGCAGCGTCCGCTCGTCGCCCGCACCGAACAGGTGCACGCGCACGAGATCAAAGCCGAGCGCGTTGGCTTCGGGCTCGATCAGGGCAGACACGGCAGAAAGGTCGGTCAAAGGCGGGCTCTCACATAGAATACTGGCGTTGATATCTGTCGATCAGGCGGCAAAAGCGTTTTCGTGCCGGCCCCAGTGGCGCCAGCCCGTCAAGCTTCAACAACCATGTCGGGATGGATCGCCATATAGGCGTGCGACCACGCAATGGCAAGAATTATGTCGGCGTACAGATGCCCGGCGCGGCGGCGTACCGCTGCGTTAACCCGGGCACGCGGCACCGTCCCGCAGGGGGACGGCCGCAACCGGGCGCTGGCGATTCGGGCACGTCGGGCGTAACATGACGACCATGCCGCACCTGTGCGGTCGATCGTGGTAGACGAACGGAGCTTTTTGATATGGCGGCACACTGGCCCGGAAGACGGCAAATGGCAGGCGCAGGCATGCTGGCCGCTGCGGCATTGCTGGTGACCGCCGTCGTCACCAGCGCGCCGGGGGATGCCGCGATCAAGTCCGCTTCCGTTGTCGCGGCCGATGGCGCCGACGCCGCAGCGGGCACAGCTCCTGCTATGCGCACGCTGACCAAGGCAGAGGCGGCTGCGACCAGTCCCGAGCAGATCGGCTATGCGATCAAGAGCGTGATGACCATCGACGGGCCGTTGGGCCATGGCAATTATTACTGGGACGAAAGCCGCGCTCCGGCGACCGGGCCGATGCTGATCACGGTCGATCTGGAGGCGCAGACCATGTCGGTCTTCCGCGACGGGCACGAGATCGGGGTGGCGGTGATCCTGTACGGCACGCCGGAAAAGCCGACCCCGCTGGGTGCGTTCCCGATCACCCAGAAGCACGCCGACCACGTATCGAACCTCTATGACGCGCCGATGCCCTATATGCTGCGGCTGACCAATGATGGCGTGGCGGTTCACGGCAGCGAGGTGGAGTGGGGCTATGGCACGCGCGGCTGCATCGGCGTGCCCACCGCGTTCGCCAAGAAGCTGTTCGATCAGGTCAAGCTTGGCGACATCGTCATCATCACCAACGGCCAGCGCATCAACGTCGGCGATGCGGTTGCGGGCGTCTGACGCTCCGCATCTGCTCGCTAAGCATCTGCTGGATAAGCGGTCCACCGCGCGCTAGACACGGTTCATGGACCGTCAACAGGCCGATCTGCTGACCCGCCAGGGGATAACCGCGCTGCGCCAGGGGGATGCTGCGCAGGCCCGATTCTGCTTTGCGTCCGTTGCCAGCACGCCGCCGCCGGGTGAGGACGCGCCATGGTTCTTGCTGGCGCAGGCCTGCCAGGCGCTGGGCGATATCGAAGGCCAGGATCAGGCGCTGACCGCATTGCTCGCTTCCGATCCGCGCCATCTGGGTGGTCTGCTGCTGATGGCGGGGTGCAAGGCCGCGCAAGGCGATTCGCGCGCCGCCTCCTCGTTCTATACCACCGCGCTGGCGGTCGCCGATCATGCAGGTGCTGCGCAGGTGCCGCAGGGACTGGTGCCGCTGCTGCATCAGGCGCAGCATTATCTGCAACAGGCCCAGGGCGAATATGGCCGGTTTCTCGCCGAGAGACTGGCGGCCGAGGGCATCCAGCCCGGCGCGGTCTCGCCGCGCGTTGATCTGGCGCTCGACCTGCTGCTGGGCCGCAAGCAACTCTACGTGCAGGAGCCGACGAGCTTTTATTTCCCCGGTCTACCGCAGCGCCAGTTCTATGAAGGCCACGAGTTCGACTGGGCCGAGGCGTTTGAGGCAGCCGCACCCGACATGGTCGCCGAGCTGGAAGACTTGCTCGGCCGCCAACCGGGCGATTTCGCACCTTATGTGCAGACCCGGCCCGACCGCCCCGCCGCCGCCAATCCGTTGCGCGACGATCCCAGCTGGGGCGCGCATTATCTGTGGGAGCAGGGGGCGATCGTCGCCGATCACGCCGCATTGGCCCCCGTGACGATGCGTGCGCTGGAACTGCCGCCGATGCCGGTGATCACCGAACGCTCGCCGATGGCGCTGTACTCGCTGCTGCGTCCGGGCACGCATATCAAGCCGCACAACGGCATGCTCAACACCCGGCTGATCTGCCACCTGCCGCTGATCACCAACCCGGACTGCGCCATCCGGGTGGGCAACGAGACGCGCAGCTGGCAGCGGGGCAAGCTGCTGATCTTCGACGACAGCATCGAGCACGAAGCGTGGAACCGCGGCGGGGACACGCGAATCATCCTGCTGTTCGAGATCTGGCGGCCCGAAATCTCGGACGACGAACGCCGCGCGCTTACGGTGGTGTTCGAGGCGATCAGCGCTTATGGCGGCCTTTCGCGCGACCAGGGTTGAGGGTGCTAGGGCGCACTGTTTGTGCGCAACATGGCCTCGCGGCGAATGCGCTTGACCTGACACGCTGTATTATGGCAGTGAAGCAGTGATGGCAGACAACAGCAAACCCGTTTATCTCAAGCTGCGCGATATCATCGCAGCGTCGATCCTTGATGGCGTTTATGCCGAAGGTGACATGCTCCCGTCCGTCCGCGCCTTCGCCGCCGAGCAGCAGGCCAATCCGCTGACCGTCGCCAAGGCCTATCAGATGTTCCAGGATCAGGGTCTGGTCGAGGTGCAGCGCGGGGTTGGCATGTATGTCGCCAGCGGAGCGACCGAAAAGCTGCGCAACATGGAACGCGACGATTTTCTCAAGCACATCTGGCCGCCGGTGCTGCGCCAGATGCAGCGCATCGGCCTGTCGCCCGCAACTCTGCTCGCCGACGAAAAGGCTTAAGGCTCTACCTCACCTTCGGGCAGATCCTCGACGCGGGGTAGCAGGCCTGCCAGCGCGGCATCGAACTGTTCCTTGTCGAGCCGCCCTTCCCATTTCGACACCACCACCGTGGCCACCGCATTGCCGATGAAGTTGGTCAGGCTGCGGCATTCGGACATGAAGCGGTCGATCCCCAGGATCAGCGCCATCCCCGCCACGGGCACCGATGGCACGATCGACAGCGTCGCCACCAGCGTGATGAAGCCCGCGCCGGTCACGCCTGCCGCCCCCTTGGACGAGATCATCGCCACACCCAGCAGCAACAACTGCTCGCCGAGCGACAGATCGACGTTGCACGCCTGCGCGATGAACAGCGCCGCCAGCGTCATATAGATGTTGGTGCCGTCAAGGTTGAAGCTGTAACCGGTGGGGACGACCAGGCCGACCACGGTCTTGGGGCAGCCGGCGCGCTCCATCTTCTCGATCAGCGAGGGCAATGCGCTTTCCGAGGACGAGGTGCCCAGCACCAGCAGCAGTTCGGCCTTGAGGTAGCTGATCAGCTTGAGGATCGAAAACCCGCAGAACCGCGCGACGGCGCCCAGCACGACCAGCACGAACAGCAAGGACGTCGCATAGAAGGTCGCCACCAGCGCCGCGAGATTGGCGAGCGTTCCGATGCCGTATTCGCCGATGGTGAATGCCATCGCGCCGAAAGCGCCGATGGGCGCTGCCTTCATCACGATACCGACCAGCTTGAAGAACGCGATCGAGGCATCCTCGAGCAGATCGAGCAGCCTGGCCCCCTTGTCGCCGATCATCGCCAGCGAGACGCCGAACAGGATCGAGACGAACAGCACCTGCAGCAGGTTGCCCTCGCTGAGCGAAGACAAGAAGGTGTCGGGAACGATCGATGTCAGAAACCCGGTGATACTGGTGTCCTGTGCCTTGGCGGCGAACTCGCTGACCTTGCTGGTGTCGAGCGTTGCCGGATCGATGTTCAGCCCGTCGCCCGGGCGCACGACATTGGCGACGATCATCCCGATGAACAGGGCGAGTGTCGAAAAGAACAGGAAATAGGCAAACGCCTTGCCCGCGACGCGCCCCACGCTCGCCAGATCGCGCATCCCGGCGATGCCGGTGACGATGGTGAGGAAGATGACCGGCGCGATCACCATCTTGACCAGCTTGATGAAGACATCGCCCAAGGGCTTCATCGCCGCGCCGGTCTCGGGCACGAAATGCCCGAGCGTGACGCCCGCGACGATCGCGACCAGCACCTGCAGGTAAAGCTGGGCGTACCATGGCTTGCGCGGCAGGGAGTGTGAGCCGGCGGTCGCAGCCGAAGTTTGGGGGAGCATCGCTTTTGCCTATCACCGTCGGGGCGCTGGGCCAACTGCGCTGTAACCTTTTGTGGCCTCGCGGCGCATCAGTACCCAGCGGGCATTTTACCAGCCGTGCGATCCGACACCTGCGGGGATATGACAGACCATGACCAGACCTGCGCGCGCAGTCCCCTTGCTCCTGCTGATCCTGGTGACGACGCAGCTTTCGTACGTTGTGTTGTCGGATGCCGGCTTCCAGATGCACCGAACCGCGATCTGGGCGACCGAAGCGGTCGTGTTCCTGGCAATCGCCGTCCTGTCGTTGGCGGCGCTGGCAAATAGCGGGCGATTGGCATCTGCCTGGGCGGCGATGGCGGTCAGCGCGGTATTGAACGTCGTGCAGGTCGGCATGGGGCTCGCCATGTTCGCGCCGCTCAAGGACGCGGGGCCCGCGATGGCACCCGCCTACCTAGCGACCGTCGCCGGCGCGTTCTTCCTCTATTTCGCAGGCAAGCTGCTGTTCGGCTTCGCTGCGATCGTGGTGGGTGCATATCTTGTGCGCAGCACGGGGCTTGCGAAAGTCACGGGCGCGCTGGCCATACTCGGCGGATTGGCCGCGATGGCAGCCAATCTCGGCGGGATCATTGCGGGAATGGCCATGGTCTACCCGGCAGGTGCAACCGGGACGGTCGCCACCCTGCTGTTGGCTGCGGCACTGGCGATGAACCTGCGCACCGCCCTGGCACCGGATCAATAAGGCCTCATCGCAGCCCTTCAGAAGCCTTGCAGGATTTTTCTGGTTCGGAGCGGACGTCCGGGTCTGGGTTAAGCCGCTTTTGGCAACACAGCCAACCGTACGCCCATCGCATCGAGCAGCGCAGCGACCGTCGCGAACGAAGGGTTACCGTTCTCGCCCAGAGCCTTGTAGAGCCCGCCACGGGTGATCCCAGCAGCCTGCGCAAGATCGCTCATACCCTTGGCGCGGGCGACATGGGCTAGCGCATCGCGCATCTCATCGGGGTCGCCATCGGCGAATACCTCGTCCAGATAAGCAGCGATTGTCGCGTCATCGCTCAGAAAATCGGTGATGTCCCAAGGGATGGTTTCGATAGTCATCAGTCCAGTTCCTTCGCCATCTTCTTCGCGTTCTCGATGTCGCGGGTCTGGGATCCCTTGTCGCCACCGCACAGCAGGATAACGATTTCGGTCTCTCGCCTGACGAAATAGATCCGGTACCCGGGCCCGTAATGCACACGCATTTCGCTTACACCGTCGCCCACCGGCGCAACGTCGCCAAGATTGCCGTTCTGGGCGCGTTCGATCCGTCGGGCTATCTTCGCCTTTGCGCGGATATCCCGAAGCGCGTCAAACCAGTCCTTGAAATAGCGTGTGCGGCGCACATCCAGCATGCGTGCCGGATAGCAAACACCTGCCATTGTGTCAACTATAGGAGACAGGCTGGAGCATCACTCGAACGGTGCATCGATCGCGACCTGCGGCTCAGTGAACCAGCGCGGGCCGTCTTCGGTCATGTAGAAGTGGTCCTCCAGCCGGATGCCGAAGCGCTCGGGGATGACGATCATCGGTTCGTTGGAAAAGCACATTCCGGTGGCGAGCGGGGTCTTGTCGCCGCGTACAAGATAGGCGGGTTCGTGGATCGACAGGCCGATGCCGTGCCCGGTGCGGTGGGGCAGGCCGGGCAGCGCGTAATCGGGGCCGAGCCCTGCGGCCTCGAGCACATCGCGCGCGGCCTGGTCGACGCTCTCGCAGGGACGGCCGGGCTGCGCGGCGGCGAAGGCGGCCGCTTGCGCTGCTTTCTCGAGGTCCCAGATGCGGCGCTGCTCGTCATTGGGCGTGCCGAAGACATAGCTGCGGGTGATGTCCGAATGATAGCCCTGCACCGTGGTGCCGGTGTCGATCAGCACCATGTCGCCCTCGCGCAGTTCGGGGTCGCCGGGCAGGCCATGCGGGAAGGCGGTGCCGCGCCCGAACTGGACGATGCAGAAGGTGCTGCCCACCCCGCCGATCGCCCTGTGCGCCTCGTCGATGAAACGCGTGACTTCGCTGGCGCGGATGCCTTCGCGCAGGGTCAAAGCGGCGCGGCGGTGGATCTCGAGCGTCATCGATTTGGCCTGCTGCATCAGCGCGATCTCGGCAGGCGACTTGTGCATCCGGCAGCCATCGATCGCCGCCGCGCCGCTGATGAGGATCAGGGCGGGTGCGTCATGGGCGATGCGGTCGACGAACAGGAAGGGCAGTGCCGGGTCGATCGCGAGCGTGTTCACGCCCCATGCCCGGCAGGCTTCGGCGACCAGCGCGGTGGGTGATTGATCCTCCTGCCACAGCCGGAATTCGGCATCGATCTGCAACTCGGCTTCGAGCGAGCCCAGCTCGAAATACGGCGCGATCAGGACGGGTTCGCCCGCGACCGGGATCAGCATCGCGATCAACCGCTCGCTGCCTCCCCAGGGGATGCCTGCGAAATAGCGCAACGATGTGCCTGCACCGACCAGCAACGCATCGGCACCGCTGTCGCGGGTCAGCGCGCGTGCCTGTTCGATCCGCGCCATCCGCTCGTCAACGCTGATCGGTGCGGCTTTGTCGGTCCAGGGGGTGATCGTAGCGAGCTGCGCTGTCGCACTCGATCCGCCAATACCTGTCATGTCGTGTCTCCAAATCGTGCCGGGTCGAAGGGGGCAAGGTCGATGGCTGCGGCCTTGCCGGTGGCGAGCGCGGCGATCGCCTCGCCGGTGACGGCGGCCAGCGTCATCCCCAGATGCTGGTGCCCGAAGGCATATAACAGATTGGCCGCGCGTCTGCTGCGTCCGATCGCGGGCAGATAATCGGGCAGGGTCGGCCGCGCGCCGATCCATTCGCTTGCCGGAGCTTCGAACGGCAGGCCAAGCGCGGCGACGTGGTCGCGAAGCTTGCGCCATTTGCCCGGATCGGGCAGCGCATTGCGCGCAGAAAACTCGATAAAGCTCGCCGCGCGCAGGCCGCCTGCAAAGCGGGTGACGATCATCGAGCGATCCTCGAACGCGACCGGGGGCATGTCGGCGGGCCAGCGGCTTTGCGGTGACTGGATATGATAGCCGCGCTCGGCGATCAGCGGAATGCGCAGCCCCATCGGGCGAAGCAGATCGGCCGAGGCTGCGCCCGCGCTCAGCACGAGATGGTCTGCAGTCAGGCGTTCGCCGCTGATCATGACACAAGCCTTGCCGTCATCGACCTCGATGCCAGCGACCTGCGCATGCCGGATCGTCCCGCCCGCAGCGATCAGCGCGCCGCGCATCGCGTCGGCAAGCGCGCCGAGATCGGTCATCTGGCCGGAGCCTGCAAACCGCACCGCTCCTGCGATCTCGCCTTTGGGCGCCAGCGTACGGATCGCCGCGAGCTCGTCAGGTGTTGCATCGCGGACGCTCGCTGATCCGATGTCGGTCGCCAACCAGTGCGCACGGCCATTCTTCGCAGTGGCCTCGCTTTCCCAGGCGACGAAATGCCCGTCCTGCCGCAACAGGTGCGCCGTGCCGGTCAGCGCACACATCCGCTGCCATGCGGGCATCGCCTCGGCGAGCAGCTTGGACAGCGCTAGGGTCCCGGTAGCGAAGCGGCTGGGGGTGCTGGCGCGCAGCAGCCTGAGCGCGAAAGGACCCCAGGCGCCGATCTGACGCGCGGGCAGAGACAGCGCGCCACGCGGGTACAGCCGCGCAAACGCGCCCGAGATCATCGTCGGAGACGCGAGCGGCTGGACCTGTTCGACCGCGATATGCCCGGCATTGCCCCAGGATGCACCTTGCGGCTTTTCCTGCGGCTCCAACACTGTCACAGTTATTCCGGAACGCTGCAGGTGCAGTGCGCACGCAAGGCCGATCAGGCCTCCGCCGATGACGAAACCGGTTGCCCGGGCAGGAGAAGAGCCATTTGCCATCTTGAGCACCAAATCATATACTGTATACGATTTTGTCTGCAACCGGAGAATCCAGCGTGACCGTCACCGCATCCAAGACACTGTGGCAGGGTGTCTATCCCGCCGCCACCACCCAGTTCACCGACAGTCTCGCCATCGATCACGACGCCACCCAGCGGGTGCAGACGGCTCTGGTCGATGACGGCGTCGATGGCCTGATCGTGCTGGGCACCTGCGGCGAGAACAATTCGCTCGAGGCTGACGAAAAGCTTGTGGTGCTCAAAGGCGCGGTCGAGGCGGTGGGCAGCCGGGTGCCTTTGGTCGCGGGCGTGTCCGAATTCACCACCGCGCGCGCGGTGAAGTACGCGCAGGCCGCCGAGGCGATCGGCATCGACGCGCTGATGCTGCTGCCCGCGATGGTCTACGTACCCAACGTTGAAGAGCTCTACACCCATTTCCGCACGGTGGCAGAGGCAACCAGCCTGCCGATCATGCTCTACAACAACCCGCCGGCCTATCGCGTCAACGTCGATTTCGACACGCTCGCGCGGCTCGAGGAGGTGCCCAACATCGTCGCGATCAAGGAAAGCGCGCCCGATCCGCGCCGTTTCACCGATCTGTATAACCAGTTCGGTGATCGTTACACGCTGATGGCGGGGCTCGATGATGTCGCGCTCGAAGGCCTGATGCTGGGCGCTTCGGGATGGGTCTCGGGGCTGACCAGTGCGTTCCCGCAGGAATCGGTGGCGCTGGTCGCGGCGCAGCGGCGCGGCGATTATGCCGAAGCGCTGCGCATCTATCGCTGGTTCATGCCGCTGCTGCATCTCGATGCCGAACACGACCTCGTCCAGTCGATCAAGCTGGCCGAACAGATCATGGGGCGCGGATCGGAGCGGGTGCGGATGCCGCGCATGCCGCTGTCGGGCCAGCGCCGCGCCGACGTCACCCGATGGGTCGAGCAGTGCGCTGCCACCCGGCCTTTGTCGGGCACCTGATGCGGCACACGTTCTTCTGCATCGACGGTCATACCGCGGGCAACCCGGTGCGGCTGGTGGTCGGCGGAGCGCCCTTGGTGCGCGGGTCTTCGATGGCCGAGCGGCGGATGGATTTCATCGAGCGGTTCGACTGGATCCGCACCGGCCTGTGCCTGGAGCCGCGCGGGCACGACATGATGTCGGGCGGGTTCCTCTATCCGCCGACCCGGCCCGAAAACGACATCGGGATATTGTTCATCGAAACATCGGGATGCCTGCCGATGTGCGGGCATGGCACGATCGGCATGATCACCTTCGGGCTCGAGCACGGCCTGATCCAGCCGCAGGTGCCCGGTCACCTCAAGGTCGAGGTGCCCGCAGGCGATATCGCGATCGACTATGAACGCGACGGCGACAAGGTGACATCGGTGCGCATCCGTAACGTGGCGTCGTTTGTCGCGGCAGAGGGCGTGAAGATTGATGTGCCCGATCTGGGGCCGCTCAGCATCGATATCGCGTATGGCGGCAATTTCTACGCGATCATCGAGCCGCAGCCGGGCTATCCCGGGCTCGATGCGCTCGGCGCGGCGCGGCTGGTCGATCTGTCGCGCACGATCCGCGCGCTGCTCCAGAAGACGATCGAGCCGGTGCATCCGCTCGATGATCGCATTCGCGGCGTGAGCCACGTCTTGTGGGCCGATGTTCCCAAAGGCGACGGCGCAGACGGGCGCAACGCGGTGTTCTACGGCGAGCGCGCGATCGACCGCTCGCCCTGCGGCACCGGCACATCGGCGCGGCTCGCACATCTGGCACACACCGGACGGCTGCAAGTCGGCGAGAGCTTCGTCCATGAAAGCTATATCGGCAGCCGCTTTGTCGGGCGGGTCGAGGAACGGATCGATCTGGCCGGGAGTCCGGCGATCATCCCCTCGATCGAGGGTTCGGCGATTGCCACCGGGTTCAACACGCTGTGGCTCGACGACAAAGACCCCTTCTGGCGTGGCTTCTGTGTGATATGACCCACAGATGAGCATCATTGTCCGCAATCTCTCCGAACAGCTGGTTGATCTGGTGCGCGAACGCATCCTGACAGGCGACGTCTCCCCCGACCGCCCGATCCGGCAGGATGCGCTGGCCGCCGAATTCGGGGTCAGCAAGATCCCGCTGCGCGAGGCGCTGGCCCGGCTCGAGCAGGAAGGGTTGCTCGCATCGCAGGCCAATCGCGGTTTCACCGTCCGACCGCTCAATGCGCGCGAGGCCGAAGAGGTCTATGCGCTGCGGCTCAAGCTCGAGCCGGAGATGATCGCGCTAGCGGCCCGGACCGCAACTCCAGCAGATCAGCAGGCAGCCATCGAGATGTTCGACAGATTGCACCCGGCGACCGATTCGCGCGGTGACGGTGTCGGTGCATTCAACCGCGCGTTTCACCTCGCGATGCTGCGGCCCGCCGCGCAGCCCGTGACGCTGACGATTCTGGAGCGATTGCATGTGCTGTCCGAGCGCTATGTCCGCAAGCACCTGGAACCTCTGGGCCGCGATGCGCGCGCCAAGGAAGAGCATCGCGAGATACTCGATGTCTGGATGGCGCGGGACGAACGCAGGATCGCGGCGCTGACAGTCGTGCATATCGGCAAGACGCTCGATGATCTGCGCCTGCAGCTCAAATCGGACATCAATTGAAGGCTGACGACAGGGGATCACCCGGCTAAGCGCTTGAGGTGAAAAAAAGGGGCGCGAGAAAATGGGGATATTCGGGCCGATCAAGCCCATCATTCAGCTGGGCGATGCCCCTGAAGGCAGCCGGTTGAAGCCGACCTTGTCGTGGCCGCACCTGATCGCGCTGGGTGTCGGCGCGATCGTCGGCACCGGTATCTACACGCTGACCGGGGTCGGCGCCGAGCGCGCCGGGCCTGCGGTCATCCTGGCGTTCGCAATCGCAGGTGCGGTGTGCGCCTGCGCGGCGCTGGCTTATGCGGAACTTGCAACGATGATCCCGACGGCCGGGTCGGCTTATACCTACACCTATTCGGTGGTGGGCGAGACCTTGGCCTGGGTGGTCGGGTGGAGCCTGATCCTCGAATATTCGCTTGCGTGCTCGACCGTGGCGGTGGGCTGGTCGGGCTATCTGGTCGGCTGGCTGCAATCGGCGGGGGTTTCCTTGCCCGAGATGCTGCTGTCAGGGCCGCACGCGGGCGGGATCATCAACCTGCCTGCGGTGATCGTCTCGCTGGCGATCGCCGGAATGCTGATGGCGGGCACGCGTGAAAGCGCGACGATCAACATCATCCTCGTCGTCATCAAGCTCGCGGCGCTGACCGCGTTCATCGCGCTGGCCGCGCCTGCGTTCGATGCCAACAATCTCACCCCGTTCATGCCCTATGGCTTCGGCAGCACGGTGCAGGACGGCTCGACTCGCGGGGTGATGGCGGCAGCGGCGATCGTGTTCTTTGCCTTCTATGGCTTCGATGCGGTGGCGACCTCGGCGGAAGAGGCACGCAACCCGGGGCGCGATCTGACCATCGGCATCCTTGGATCGATGGCGGTGTGCACGCTGATCTACATGGCGGTCGCGCTGTCGGCGATCGGCGCGATGTCGTATCTCGATCTTGGCAACTCGCCCGAGCCGCTGGCGCTGGTGCTGCGCACCCTCGGACACCCGACCGCATCGTATCTGGTCGCGCTGGCGGCGCTGATCGCGCTGCCTTCGGTGATCCTGGTGATGATGTACGGCCAGAGCCGCGTATTCTTCGTGATGGCGCGCGATGGCCTGCTGCCGCCGATATTGTCACGGGTGTCGCCCAGGACCGGCGCGCCGGTGCTGGTCACCGGCATCACCGGGGTGTTCGTAGCTGGCGTCGCCGGGTTCTTCCGGCTCGACGAGATTGCAGAACTCGCCAATGCAGGGACCCTGCTGGCGTTCATCGCCGTCGGCGGGTGTCTGATGATCCTGCGCAAGCGCGCACCCGAGCTCAAGCGCGTGTTCAGGTGCCCGCAGCCCTATCTGGTGGGCACGCTCGCGATCCTGGGCTGCCTGTATCTGATGATCAGCCTGCCCTCGCAGACTTTGGTGCGCTTTGCTTTGTGGAACGTCGTGGGCCTCGCCTTCTACTTCCTCTACAGCCGCTCGCGCAGCCAGGCGCTTCAGGACCAGACGGCGGCAGGGGTCTGACACCATCATTCGAAGCATCAGGGGAGCAGGAAACATGCGGATCGGGCGCACATTACTGGCGGTGGCATCGATGCTGGCGCTGGCCGCCAGTGCATCGGTCCCGGTGCAGGGCCAGGCACTGGGGCAGGCGCAGCAGCGCGAGGTCGCCGATCCCATTCCGGCGCGTACGCTGGGCGAGGGGCCATGGCCGCGCACCGTGCTGCGCAACGCGATCTATGTCGATGGCACCGGCGCACCCGCGCAGGGCCCGGTCGACATTGTCATCGAGAACGACCGAATCATGCGGATCGTCTCGATCGGCTCGCCCGGAGCGATCGAGGAACCGCGGCGCCCGCCGCGCGGCGATCACGAGATCGACCTGACCGGGCATTATGTGCTGCCCGGCTTCGTCGACGCGCATGTCCATCTGCACACTTTGAGCGACGGGCAGGGCGTGCCTTCGGATTATGTGCTCAAGCTCTGGCTCGCGCACGGCATCACCACCGCGCGCAATGTCGGCTCGTCGGAAATGTCGATCGAGCAGCAGGTCGCGATCAAGCAGCGGCTGGCGCGCAACGAGATCACCGGCCCAAGGCTCGATGTCTATCCGATGTTCCACCAGATCGGGCTGCCGATCCGCACCGCCGAGGAAGGGCGGCTGGCGATCCGCGATGCCAAGAGGCGCGGCGCGGACGGCATCAAGTTCATCGGCGGCAGCGAAGCCGCCCTGATCGCGGGTATCGAAGAGACCAAAAAGCTCGGCATGCATTCGACGATGCACCACGCGCAGGGCGTCGTCGCTTATGCCAACGTGCTGCGCACCACCGAGGCCGGGCTTGAATCGATGGAGCACTGGTACGGCCTGCCCGAGGCGATGTTCACTGGGCAGAAGCTGCAGGACTGGCCGACAGACTTCGTGAACACCGACGAGCAGATGCGCTTTGGCGAAGCGGGCCGGTTGTGGAAGCAGACCGCCAAGCCGGGTTCGGACAAATGGAACGAGGTGATGGAGACGCTGCTCGAGCGCGGCTTCAGGCTCGACCCTACCTTCACCGCCTATCTTGCCAGCCGCGACCTGATGCGGATGAACCGTGCTTTCTGGCACAATGAATACACCATGCCCGCTTTGTGGGACTGGTACCGCCCCAGCCGGATCAACCATGGATCCTACTGGTTCGATTGGACTACCGAGCGCGAGATGGACTGGAAGGAAAACTACCGGCTGTGGATGACGTTCGTCAATGAATACAAGAACCGCGGCGGTCGAGTCACCGTGGGTTCAGACGCGGGCTATATCTATAACACCTACGGTTTCGGCTATATCCAGGAGATGGAACTGCTGCGCGAGGCCGGGTTCAGCCCGCTCGAGGTGATCAATTCGGCAACGCAGCAGGGCGCGCGGCTTTTGGGCCATGATGCCGATATCGGCACGATCGAGCCGGGCAAGAAGGCCGATCTGGTGATCGTGAAGGGCAATCCGATCGCCAACCTCAAGCTGCTTTTCGCCACCGGAACGCTCAAGCTCGACGATGCGACGGGCAAGGCCCAGCGCGTCGGCGGCATCGCCTGGACGGTGAAGGACGGCATCTTCTACGAGGGCAAGGCGTTGAGAGCAGACATCCGCGCCATCGTGGCGCGATCGAAGGCCGAGCGCGGACTGCCGCCGGGCTATATGACAATCGAACAGGAAGATCTGACGCAATGACCAATCCCGCAGGACTGACCGGTGAATTCTTCATCGCAGGCGAACGGCGCGGAAGCGGCGAAGTTTTCCGTGCTTATGATCCCGCCGCCGGCGCGACCATCGACGACATCGGGTTCTTCATCTCGACCGAGCAGCACGTGGCCGAGGCCTGCGCTGCGGGCCATGATGCAGCGATACCCTATGCCGATCTGCCTATCGAGATCCGCGCCGCGTTTCTCGACGCGATCGCGTCGAACATCGAAGCGCTGGGCGATGCGCTGATCGAACGCGCATGCCGCGAAACCGGGCTGCCTGTCGCGCGCATCACCGGCGAGCGCGGGCGCACCTGCGGTCAGTTGCGGCTGTTCGCCCGCGAAGTGCGCGATGGCCAGTGGATGAAACTGCGCATCGACCATGCCGATCCTGATCGCTCCCCGCCGAAGCCCGACCTGCGCCTGCGCATGGTGCCGCTGGGCCCGGTCGCGGTGTTTGGCGCCTCCAATTTCCCGCTCGCGTTCTCGACCGCCGGCGGCGACACCGCCTCGGCGCTGGCTGCGGGCTGCCCGGTGGTGGTCAAGGGCCACCCCGCGCACCCCGGCACCTCGGAACTGATCGCGGGCGCCATCGTCCAGGCAGCGGCTGACACCGGTGTGCCCGCAGGCGTGTTCAGCCTTTTGAGCGGCACCGGCAATGCCATCGGCGCAAGCCTGGTGGCCGATCCGCGCATCCAGGCGGTCGGTTTTACCGGATCGCGCGGCGGCGGCGAGGCGTTGATGAAGATCGCTGCGGCCCGCACCCAGCCGATCCCTGTCTTTGCCGAGATGTCGGCGATCAACCCCGTGATCCTGCTGCCTGCAGCGCTGGCGGCGCGTGGCAAGGCGCTGGCGGCAGGCTATATCGGGTCGCTGACTTTGGGGTCGGGGCAGTTCTGCACCAATCCTGGGCTGCTGCTGGCCATCGAAGGGCCAGAGCTCGACGCATTCCTGGCGGAGGCCGGTCAGCTTGTCGAAGCGCAGGCGCCGCAGACCATGCTCACCGCAGGCATCCATTCCGCCTATGAAAAAGGCAGCGCGGCGCTTGCCGCCACGGCCGAGGTGCAAACCATCGCGCGCGGCGTGCACCCCACGGGCCCGCACGAAGGCCGCACCGCTTTGTTCAGCGTCAGCGCTGCAGACTGGCTCGTCAATGCCGAGCTTCGCCACGAAGTGTTCGGCGCGTCGTCGATCGTGGTGCGCTGTGCGGACCGCGACGAATTGCTCACCGTGCTGGCCGATCTGGAAGGTCAGCTGACCGCGACGCTGCACATGGACGCTGGCGACCATGACGATGCCCGCGCGCTGCTGCCGGTGCTCGAGCGCCGGGTGGGTCGCATCCTCGCCAATGGCTGGCCGACCGGGGTCGAGGTGGGCCACGCGATCAACCATGGCGGGCCGTACCCTGCGACCTCGGATGGGCGCACCACCTCGGTGGGCACGCTCGCCATCGACCGGTTCCTGCGCCCGGTCAGCTATCAGGACCTGCCGTCCGATCTGCTGCCCCCGATGCTGCGCGAAGGCGGACAGACCGGCATGGTGTCGCGCATCGACGGAGTGTGGTCGTTTTGATTCCCTTGCCGCCGGATATTGCCGACTACGTCCTGCAAGGCTGCGCAGTGCGCACCGAGCAAGCCGTGATGGACCGCTTTGGCATCAGCTACAACACGCTGCGCAAGATCGAGCGCGGCGAGCCGATTCGCGCGTCGGTGGCGCAGCGCCTGCTCGCCAGGATCGAGGAGGAGCAGGTTTCCTGATCGCAGAAAAGGCCGGTTCGGGCCGATACCGGTTGCAATTTACAACCATGTCAGCATGGTATAGCTTGCCCTTAACGTAAAAGAGCCGCGCCAAACGCGGTCTGCCAATGGAGAGCCTGAGCCATGAAGCACGAAAAGCCGTCCGACCTCAAAGCTGCGACCCATCTCGACGTGCTGATCATCGGCGCGGGGATTTCCGGGATCGGCATGGCGGTGCATCTCAAGGAAAAATGCCCCGGGCGCAGCTTCGCGATTCTCGACCAGCGCAGCGATATCGGCGGGACATGGAACCTGTTCCAGTACCCTGGCATTCGCTCGGACAGCGACATGCACACTTTGGGCTTCGAGTTCGAGCCCTGGCGCGAGCAGAAGGCGATCGCCGATGGTCCCTCGATCCTCAGCTATCTGCGCCGGATCAAGGACGAACGCGGCCTGAACGATCATGTCCGGCTGGGCCACAAGGTGCTCTCGGCCAGCTGGTCGAGCAGCGAGGCGCGCTGGACGATCGCCGCCGAGGTCGAAGGGCAGGGCGTATGCCATCTCACCGCCAACTACCTGTTCATGGGAACCGGCTATTACGATTACGATCAGGGCTATGACCCCGCGTTCGAAGGCCGCGAGAGCTTTGGCGGAGAGATCATCCACCCGCAATTCTGGCCCAAGGATTTCGACTACGCCGGCAAGCGTGTCGTCGTGATCGGGTCGGGCGCGACCGCAGTGACGATCGTTCCGTCGATGACCGACAAGGCGGCGCACGTCACCATGCTGCAGCGCACGCCGACCTGGTACTGGAGCCGTCCGGCCAAGGACTGGCTGGCCAATTCGCTGCGCGCCATCATGCCCGATACATGGGCGTATCGCTTCATCCGCTTCAAGAACGTGCGGATGCAGCAGATCTCATTCAAGCGCGCGCGCGAAAACCCCAAAAAGGTCGGCGACTATCTGCTCAAGCGGATTCGCAAGATCATGGGTCCGGCGATGAACGAACCCGATTTTCAGCCACCCTATGGCCCATGGGATCAGCGGCTGTGCCTCGTCCCCGATGGCGACATGTTCAAGGCCATCCGCGATGGAAAGGCCGATATCGTCACCGATCATATCGACAGGTTCACGCCCACCGGCATCCAGCTCAAATCGGGCAGGGAACTCGACGCCGATGTCATCATCACCGCCACCGGACTCAAGCTTGCGATGGCGGGCAAGGTCGCGTTCTCGGTCGATGGCGCGCCGGTCGATTTCACCAAGCACTTCTATTACAAGGGCTGCATGTTCAGCGACGTGCCGAACATGGCGATCGTCTTCGGCTATCTCAACGCCTCGTGGACGCTCAAGGTCGATATTGTTGCCGATTACGTCTGTCGCACGCTCAACCACATGGCGGCCACCGGTACGCAGATTGCCGTCCCGGTGCTGGGCAGCGATGGCCCGATCAACGAGGAGGAGATCTTCGATTTCTCCTCGGGCTATGTCCAGCGCGCGCTCGATATTCTGCCCAAGCAGGGCGATCGCATGCCCTGGCGGCTCAACCAGGATTATCTGTTCGACCGCAAGGTGCTGCGCGAGGAGGCCGTCGACGATGGCGTGCTCGCCTTCCGCAAGGCCGACCCCGGCGCTTCGGTGGCCGCCAGCGAGACGGCCATCGCTGCCGAGTGACCGTCAGCGCGCGGTGGCGACGAAGGCCTTGCGGTATTCGGGCTTGATCCGCTCGAGCAAGGGTCCGGGCAGCGCGACGCTGATGTCGTACGCGCCCTCGGCATAGGGTCCGGCCACATAAGGCGCAGCGATGATCATCATCCGGTTGAAGCCGCCGTCGCCGCCGGCATAGGGCACCAGAACCAGCTCAGAGAACGGGGGGCATGTGTTGAACATGTCATCTGGCTCGCCGGCATATTCTCCGCGCCGTTCCCTGCGGTCGGCATTGAGCGCATCGCAATAAGGCTGGCGGATCGGCTCGAGCGCCGATGCCATATCGGTGAACACGGCGTCGAGCGCGATGCGGCGGTTGGCCGCCTTGTCCCAGATCAGCGCCTCATAGCCGGTGTTGCCATGCGCTCCGCCCGAAAAGCTGCTGATTTCTCCGACCATCGCCAGCAATTCCGCGCTTTCGCCGGTCACTTTCCAGCTGATGCCCAGCATGTGCGGGTTGAAGGGATAGTCGTTTTCGGCCGCGTCCTTTTTCGCCTCTGCGGACTGTGTCTGCAGCTCGGCCAATGCCTTCTCGCGGTCGGCTTCAAGCACCCTGGCAAGTCCGGAAAGCGCCGCTGCCTCAGCGGGATAGTCGTAGCTGAAGGCGAAGGATTCGGTTTCGCGCTCGAAGGCGACCGGAACGGCCTTGTCTGTTCCGGTGGCGGGCGATTGCGCTTTCTCGGCGACGTCGGTTGCCTGCTGGCACGCGGCCATTCCGGGCAGCGCCAGCAGCGCGAGGGCGAGAGACAACGCCCGTACAGGATTTCGAACTATCATAATCTCACTCGCGTCCCGGCTTGAAAATGCTCTATGCACCGACAATGATAGATTTGTCCCACCTCGTCCAGCCGGACCTTGGCCAGCCCGCACGCATGCTTCATCTCGTCGACAAGACGGGGCTTGCCGGGTGGCTGGCATCGGCGCCGCCGCGCATCCGCAATCACCTGGGCGCGATGCGCTTTTCCGCCAGGCCGAATGAGCTGGTCCTTGTGCCCGGCGAGAACGCCGATGACTGGGCGGTGGTGCTGGGCGTTGGCGATGCCGCCAATCTGCGCCCCTGGTGCCTGGCCAAGGCGCCCGAGGTGCTCGCAGGCGGAACCTACCGGCTGGCAGGCGAAGCCCGGCCCGGTGACGCGGTCATCGGCTGGGCCTTGGCGCAGCATCGGCTGACCCGGTACAAGAAGCCGGATGAAAACCCGCAGGGGCCGCGCGTCCTTCTGACCGGCGAACCTGCAAGGCTGAACGACCGTATCGCCGAGGCAGAGGCGACCGCATGGGTGCGCGACCTGGTCAACACCCCTGCTGAGGACATGGGCCCCGCCGAGCTGGAAGCTGCGGCCGAGGCGCTGGCAAAACGCTATGGCGCATCGCTTGAAGTGACCCGTGGCGATGCGCTCGCCACCGGCTATCCGATGATCCACGCGGTCGGCCGGGCTGCGGCGCGCAGCCATGCGCCGCGGCTGATCGAACTGCACTGGGGGCGCGAGGAGCACCCCCGCCTGGCGATCGTCGGCAAGGGCGTGTGCTTCGACAGCGGCGGGCTGGATATCAAGTCTTCGACCGGCATGCTGCTGATGAAGAAGGACATGGGCGGCGCGGCGCATGCATTGGCGCTGGCGCAGCTGATCATGCGTCTGGGCCTGCCGGTACGCTTGCACATGCTGGTCGGCGCGGTCGAGAACGCGATTTCCGGCAACGCTTTCCGTCCCGGCGACGTGCTCAAGAGCCGCAACGGCATCACCGTCGAGATCGGCAACACCGATGCCGAAGGGCGGCTGGTGCTGGGCGACTGCCTGGCCCGCGCCTGCGAGACTCCGCCCGACGTGCTGATCGATTTCGCGACGCTGACCGGCGCTGCGCGGGTTGCGCTGGGCCCCGATCTGCCTGCGCTGTTCGCCAACAGCGACCCGCTCGCCGATGGCCTCGTCGCCAGTGGCAATGCGGTGAACGATCCATGCTGGCGGCTGCCCCTGTGGGCGGGTTATGAGGACATGTACGTCAGCGATATCGCCGACATCGGCAACAGCGGCGGCGCATTTGCAGGCGCGGTCACGGCGGCGTTGTTCCTGCAGCGCTTCGTCGGCGAAGGCGTGCCCTGGGCGCATTTCGATACCTTTGCCTGGCGCCCCACCGCGCGCCCCGGCCAGCCCAAGGGCGGCGAAGCCCTGGGGCTACGCGCATCCTGGCACTATCTGCGCGGCCGCTATGGCGCTCCGGCGTGAAGACGATGCGGATCTGAAAGCATTTTTTCATCGCATTTCGGCGTGATAATCGGCAGTTTGGACAAACGGCTGCAACTCGTCTATCTGCGCCGCCAGCCCGAAGCCATGGACGGGCGCATTCTGGTATTGTGGCGATGCTTTGCGCGAGGGACCTGTTTTCTTGATACACATGACACGTTCTTCGGCTGATGTGCTGGCGGGCGAATTGGCATCGCACCAGCCGGGCGGGACAGACGATGCGCCAGCACCGGTGCGCCAGTTTGCGCTGGCCGGGCCGGTCGCCGATTATGATCCGCGCACGACCCCGATCCGCGGCGACCTTGCCGATATCGCGCTGGCCGGCCGGTTCTTCGCGCCGCATTATGTAGAGCCGCAGCTGCATCGCGTATCTGCGGGCGGAACCATGCTGCGCAAGGCCGCATCGCGCGATTCGGAGGCTGTCAGCCAGCTGCTGCCGGGTGAGGCCTTTGCGCTGCTCGACAGCACCGGCGAATGGGGCTGGGGCTATGGCCTGCACGATGGCTATTGCGGCTATGCGCTGCTCACCGACATCGCGCTGGACGCACCCGATCCAACGCATATCGTCCATGTCCGCAGCGCGCTGGTGTTTGCAGAACCCTCGATCAAGACGCAGATGATCGCCGCCTATCCGATGGGCGCACAGGTCGCGGTCGAAGCGACCAGCGAGTGCGGCAAGTTTCTCGGCGTCGCGGGTGGCTGGATGTCGCTTCGCCATGCGGTGCCGCTGGACCAGCGCCATTGCGACCCCGTCGACCGGGCGATGCAGCTGATCGGCGCGCCGTATCTGTGGGGCGGTCGCGGCGGGGATGCGCTCGATTGCTCGGGGCTGGTGCAACTGGTGCTGGGGCTTGCAGGCGTTTCTGCGCCCCGCGACAGCGACCAGCAGATGGCCGATCTTGGCCGCGCGCTGGCCGAAGACGAGCCGCTGCAGCGCGGCGACCTGGTGTTCTTCCCTGGCCATGTCGGGATCATGATGGACGCAGATACGCTTGTTCACGCCAACGCGACCTGGATGCAGACGGTGGCCGAGCCGCTCGCCGATGTCATCGCCCGCTTCCCAGAAACGACGCCCCAGCCGGTGCTGGCGCGCAAACGGATATCCTGATGCCAACAGTCTTCATCGATGGTGCCGTCGGCACCACGGGCCTGGAAATTGCCGACCGGATGGCCGGCCGCAGCGATTTTCGTCTGATTGGCCTGTCCGATGCCGATCGCAAGAACGTGGCGGCGCGTGCGGCCATCATCCGCGATGCCGATTTCGTCATCCTGTGCCTGCCCGACGATGCCGCGCGCGAAGCCGTGGCGCTTGGCGAGGGCGCACCGACCCGGTTCATCGATTGTTCGACCGCGCACCGGGTCGCGGACGGCTGGGTCTACGGCTTTGCCGAGTTCAGGGCCGGCCAGCGCGATGCGATCCGCACTGCTGCACGGGTGAGCAACCCCGGCTGCTATTCGACCGCCTTTATCGCGTTGGTTGCGCCGCTGGTCGAACAGGGGCTGTTGCCATCGGACCATGGGTTCATCGTCAATGCTGTCAGCGGCTATTCGGGGGGCGGCAAGGATCTTATCGCCCGGATGCAGAACGATGCACCTGAGATCGGCTATCGGGCCTATGCGCTCGGTCTTGAGCACAAACATCTGCCTGAAATGCAGGTGCTGTGCGGGCTCAGCCGCTCGCCGTTGTTTGCGCCTGCGGTCGTCCGCGCGTTTCGCGGAATGCTGGTGGACGTGCCGCTGTTTCTCGATCCCGAACTCGGGTTTGCAGATGCGCGGACGCTGCACCAGGCGCTGGCCGATCATTATGCGCACGAGCCGCTGGTGGCGGTCGCGCCTGTAGGTACCGCGCCGGCCGAGCTGCTGGTGTCCGAAGGCGATGCGGCGAGCGACTGCCTGAAGCTTTACGTGCTGCCAAGCGCGGACGGATCGCAGGTGCGGCTGATCGCGATGCTCGATAATCTGGGCAAGGGGGCAAGCGGCGCTGCCGTGCAGAACCTCAACATCATGGCCGGGATGGATGAACTGGCGGGTCTGAGAACCTGAGTTCCTGATCGCCTGAGGACGATGGGCCGGTAGCAATCAGCCCGACCGCTTGGCGACGTACAGCGCCTGGTCGGCACGCAGGAACATATCCTCCGCGTCATAGGTGATGGCGTTTTGCGCCAGTGCAGCGCCATGGCTTGCGCCCGCTTCCAGCAGATGGCCGTTCCATGCCATCGGCATCCGCAACAGCGCGGTGGCGGCGGTGATCCGGGCTTGCAGACGCCGCAGGTTGCGATTGCTGGGCACCAGCACGGCAAATTCATCGCCGCCGATCCTGGCGACCATCAGCGCGTCAGGGAAGGACTGGCGAATCCGCTGGCCGATCTGGACCAGACAGGCATCGCCCGCCGCATGGCCATAGCGGTCGTTGATCTGCTTGAACCCATCGACATCGAAAAGCACCAGCGCGCCAAGCGGGCGAACGCCTTGCGCCGAGCGCGAAGCGTCGAGAAAGCGCTGCTGGAACACGGCGCGGTTGGAGAGCCCGGTCAGGCCATCCTGCTGGGCAGACTGCTTCAATGCTTCGAATTCGGCCCGCTGGCGGGTGATGTCGAGCTTGGTCCCGACAAGCACGGCGGGGCGACCGCGCTCGCTTTCCACCTTCGCGACAATCTGCACCCATCGCTCGGCGCCATCGGGCCGGGTGATCCGTGCGTCCATCGTGAAACCGGTTCGGCGCGCAATCGCGCGGCTGCGCAACCTGCCGAGCATTTCGCGCGATGGCTCGTCGTATAAAGCGACAATCTCTTCGCGATGGGGGATCTTGCAGCGGTCTATGCCGAAAATGTCGTAGACGCTGCGGGTCCACAGCAGGCTGTCGTTGCGCAGGTCGCATTCGAACACACCGATGCCTGCATGGGCGAGGCTGCGCGCAATCCGCGTCGGATCGGGCCTGGGCCGCGAGCGGACAAGTTCGGGCCGCATGTCGGGACCAGCCCGATCGAAATCATGCGCCAAACCACCCATGCTGTATGATATGCTCCCCACAAAGCGCTTGAAGAAACACGCTAGGCGGCGCCGGTTAACGACGCGTTACATTGCGTCATGCCGGGTGCCAAATGGTTCAGAAAAAAGCCTGAATGCCGGTTTGTGCCCGGCCCAGGATCAGCGCGTGGACATCGTGCGCGCCCTCATAGGTGTTCACCGTCTCCAGGTTCACCATGTGGCGCATCACCTGGTATTCCTCGCTGATGCCGTTGCCGCCGTGCATATCGCGCGCCTGACGGGCGATATCGAGCGCCTTGCCGCAGTTGTTGCGCTTGACGATCGAGATCATCTCGGGCGCGAACCGGCCCTCGTCCATCAGCCGCCCGACGCGCAAGCTCGCCTGCAGCCCCAGCGCGATTTCGGTCTGCATGTCGGCCAGCTTCTTCTGGAACAGCTGGGTTGCAGCGAGCGGCTTGCCGAACTGCACCCGGTCGAGCCCATATTGCCGCGCGGCATGCCAGCAGAACTCCGCCGCGCCCATCGCGCCCCAGCTAATGCCGTAACGCGCGCGGTTGAGGCAGCCGAACGGACCTTTGAGACCCTCGACATTGGGCAGCAGATTCTCTTCGGGGACCTCGACCTCGTCCATCTGGATCATGCCGGTGGTCGAGGCGCGTAACGACAGTTTGCCCTTGATCTTGGGGGCGTCGAGCCCCTTCATCCCCTTTTCGAGGATGAAGCCACGGATCGCGCCGCCGTGCGCGTCGGATTTCGCCCAGATCACGAAGACATCGGCAAACGGGCTGTTCGAGATCCAGGTCTTTGCGCCCGAGATGACATAGCCGCCGTCGACCTTCTTCGCCCGCGTCTTCATGCCGGCTGGGTCCGATCCCGCATCGGGTTCGGTGAGGCCGAAACAGCCGATCAGCGTGCCTGCGCACAGGCCGGGGAGGTATTTGCGGCGCTGCTCGTCGCTGCCATAGGAGTTGATCGGATGGATCACGAGTGAGCTTTGCACCGACATCATCGAGCGATAGCCGCTGTCGACCCGCTCGACCTCGCGCGCGATCAGGCCATAGGCGACATAGCTTGCTTCGGCGCCGCCGAAGTCCTCGGGCAGCGTCGCGCCGAGCAGCCCGGCTTCGCCCATCATCGGGAACAGTTCGGGCGCGTCGATCTCCTCGCGGAAGGCGTCGATCACGCGCGGTTGCAGCACGTCCTGCGCAAACCCGCGCGCGCTCGCCTGGACCAGCCGTTCCTCTTCGGTCAGCTGCTCGTTGATCAGAAAGGGATCGTCCCAGGTGAAGGGAATGGTCTCGGCCTTGCGGATGGTGTCATGCTTCATGGGAGAAGGGTCTAGCGCAGCTTGGGACGGGATTAAACATCAATTTCCGTGGGCAGATTGACGTTTGCGTAAAGCTGCGCCGCTGCATGCCTGTCCGGTTCTGGCACACGGGTGTCTTAACCAAGTTTAGCATTGGGCAATGGTTAAAAAAGCGTTAACACTCTCAACATGCAGCGTTTGACCGTTCTTTCCGCCCCCGCCCGTCCGCACAGTTTTCGCGAAAGCCTGGCGCCGCGCATTCTGGCCGCGACCCCGGTCGACGAACCCGAGGTCCTGGCCAAGCGCAAAAAGGCGCAGCGCAACGAGGAGGTCCGGCTGTTCCTGCTGAGCTTCTCGGCATTCTTCGTGGCGATCACCTCTTTTATCTGGTGAGCGAACCTAAGAAGCGGGCAGCGTCCGATCGGATCGCGGCCTTGTCCTTTTCGGGCCGCTTGGACCAGTTGCGATAGGGCATGCCAAGCCGCGGGTTGTTGCCCAGCACCGCCGCGTTGCGGTCGAGAAAATCCCAGTAGAGCAGGTTGAACGGGCACGCCTTCGGTCCCGTCTTGGCCTTGACGTCGTACCGGCAGCGCCCGCAATAATCGGACATAGTGTTGATGTAGTTGCCGCCCGAGGCATAGGGCTTGCTGGCGAGCAGCCCGCCATCGGCAAACTGGCTCATCCCCAGCGTGTTGGGCAGTTCGACCCACTCATAGGCATCGGCATAGACCTCGAGATACCAGGTATGCACCGCATGCGGATCGATCCCCGCGATCAGCGCGAAATTGCCGGTGATCATCAGCCGCTGGATGTGATGCGCATAGGCATGGTCCAGCGTCTGGCCGATCGCCTGCGCCATGCAGTGCATGTCGGTCTTGCCGTCGTAATAGAACGAGGGGAGGGGGCGGTTCGCCTGCAGCACGTTGCGCTGCGCGTAATCCGGCCCCTCGCGCCAATAGATGCCGCGGACATATTCGCGCCAGCCGATGATCTGGCGGATGAAGCCTTCTGCTGCGTTGATCGGCACCTTGCCGCGCCGGTACTCGGCCTCGACCGCCTGGCACAGCGCCAGCGGATAGAGCAGTCCGCAGTTGAGATAGGGCGAGAGGATCGAGTGCCACAGGAACGGCTGATCGGTCAGCATCGCGTCCTGATAATCGCCAAAGCGGGCAAGCGCGTGTTTTATGAAGTGCGCCTGCTGGGCAAGCGCATCGTCGCGGGTGGTGGCGAAGGCGAAGTGCTCCAGGCTGCCGGGATGGTCGGCAAAGCGGGCGGCGACCAGCTCGAGCACGTCGCGGGTGATCGCGTCGGGCGCATACCGCAGCGGCTGCGGGATCAGCAGCGGTTCGTTCGGCGGGGGCTTGCGGTTCTCGCTGTCGAAGTTCCACTCGCCGCCTTCGGGCTTGCCATGCTCGTCGAGCAGCAGCCCGGTCTTGCGGCGCATGTCGCGATAGAAGAACTCCATCCGCAACTGCTTGCGTGCGGCAGCCCAGGTGTCGAACTCGGCATGGGTGCACACGAAGCGGCTGTCCTCGCGCAGATCGACCGGGACATCGAAGCGGTCGGACCATTCGTTCATCGCGGCGAGCACCCGCCATTCGCCCGGTTCGGTCGCGATGATGCGATCCGGTTTGTGCCGTTCGATCGCTCTTGCGACCTCGCCGGTAAACGAGCCGCTGTTGTCGGGGTCGTCGAGCCGGACATAATCGACCGTCCAGCCTTTCGCGCGCAGATCCTCGGCATGGTGGCGCATCGCCGAGAGGATGAAGGCGATCTTGGCCTTGTGGTGGCGGACGTATCGGGTTTCGTCGTCCACCTCCATCATCAGCACAACCGTCTGTGCAGGATCGGCGCCGTCGAGCGCTGAAAGATCATGACTGAGCTGGTCGCCCAGGATCGGAATGAGGGTTTTCATGAAGGTGCAGGTGTCCTGAACGGTGCTGCCTATAATGATGGGGTGCGGCCCGGCGTGTTCAATGCACGTCTTCAATGCACGTCGGGCAACTGCGGCATTAAGCTATGACATTGCCGACCCGAGACCCTATCTTGGACAAGCCAGGACTACCGCCCTCGCTTTTGAAAGACCGTTCATGCCCGATTCCACTCGCCCCGCCCCGATCGCCCCTAACAGCGCCAGCCTGAGCGCGCTGCAGATGGCGGTGCGCGGGATGCGCAACCATTGCCCGGCTTGCGACCACAAGCCGCTGTTCCGCCGCTATCTCAAGCCGGTCGAACGGTGCGCGTGCTGCGGGCAGGACTGGACGCTGCACCAGGCGGACGATTTTCCCGCCTACATCGCGATCTTCATCAGCGGACACATTCTTGCCCCGGTGCTGATCGCCGCCGGCAGCCGCGAACTGCTGCCGATGGGCGTGCTGGCGCTGATCGCCATCATCGGCGCGCTGGTGCTGACGATCGCGCTGCTGCAACCTGCCAAGGGCGCCGTGATCGCGCTGCAATATCACTGGAAGATGCACGGATTTGGCGAGCCTGATGCGGTGAAGCCCGCCAGGCCCGACTGACCGTCAGAGCTTGCGCCATATCTGCGACTTGCACAGCAGCCCGCCCAGGATGCAACCGCTGATCTTGATGCGGTTGGCATCGAGCTGCCGGATCGTCGAATAATAGGTTTCCCCCAGATCGGGAACGAACACGTTGCCTTTCCAGTGCCCGGGCTTGGTCTCGCGATAGTTCCGCAGCAGGCTGGTGCCGATGAGTTGCGGCGTGCCGCCATTGGCAGCGTCCTTCTTGGCGAGGTCGCTCGCCCAGCTGACCTTGCCGCACAGTTCGGTGCCGCATGGCTGGGTCACGACGCGCACGTCTCCGGTGGGGTTCTCCCACGTGCCATGGATGGGTTCACTCCCGGCCGCTGCCACGGCCGTCCCTGCCTGCCCGGTAACGGCCATGGCAAGGCCCAGCCCTGCCCACGCGAATGCCTTATGCTGCAACCGCACCCGATACATATGTCGACCCTTTGCAACCCGTGACACGGCGATGCCCGCTTATGCCATGCCGAAGCTACGGTTAGGCCATGAACGTGTTCCCGTGTCGAGCAGCTTTGCCGTTGTCGCCTCAATTTGCGACGAAATGCCGACCTGTGCCCGCCGGGATTTTCTTTCATCCAATCCTTACCAATCTGGGCTAGGCAGGCGGCACGATGTCCAGCGCGATCCCTTCCGCTCCCGATCCGTGTCCGCCCAGCGCCGTCAGCCATGGCGCGGGGCTCATCGGGCTTGTCGGGCTCTTCGGCTGGGTGCTGCTGGCGCGGCATTACGCCTGGAACGGCCCCAATGCGGCATTGGTCTGCTGCGTGGCGACCGGCCTTCCCATGGTCCTTTGGTCGCTGCTGGTCGACAAGGTGCACCTGCGCGCCAGCACGGGGCTCGACTGGGCCAATCCGCGCGCGGTCCGGGACGTGATCGATACCAGCCTGATCAAGCTGACCGGGCTGTGGATGACCTGGGCGGCTATCGCTGCGATCTATGCGGTCGCGCGCTGGTACTGGACGGGCAATTATCAGTTCTCGATGAACGTGTTCATCTACGCCTCGCCGTTCCTGTTCTTCCTCTCGATCCCTTATGTGATCTGGATCGATCGGTATCTGAAGGACCAGCACGACGGGGCCTGGCATTTCGGCGCGATGATTTCCGGCCAGCCCGGCTGGGAGCGTGAGGCGATCTTCCACCACCTGCGTGCTTGGGCGGTGAAGGGCTTCTTCCTCGCCTTCATGCTCTCGATCGTGCCGGGCGGCTATGCCGACATCATCAACGCCAATGTCGCCGAGATCGCGACCAACCCGGTGTGGATCGCCAACTGGCTGATCGTTGCGATGTTCCTGGTCGATGTCCAGTTCGCCACCGTCGGCTATGTGCTGACCTTCAAGCCGCTCGATTCGCACATCCGCACCGCCAATCCCTACATGGCGGGCTGGGCGGCGGCGCTGATCTGCTATCCGCCGTTCATCATGATGGGCGACAACGGACCGCTCAATTATCATGTCAACACCGCAGACTGGGCATACTGGTTCGAAGGCAACACACCGCTGCTGGTCGTATGGGGCGCTTGGCTCGTTGTCCTGACCGGCATCTATGCCTGGGCGACAGTCGCGTTCGGCATCCGCTTTTCCAACCTTACCCATCGCGGCATCCTGACGCATGGGCCTTATCGCTGGACCAAGCATCCGGCCTACCTCTCCAAGAACGCCTATTGGTGGTTTGCCACCATGCCGTTTTTGGTGACCAGCGGGTCCTGGGCCGACGGCGTACGCAATGCTGCGCTGCTCGCCTGTGTCTCTGCCGTCTATTACTGGCGTGCGCGAACCGAGGAGCGGCATCTGATGGCCGACCCCGATTACGCCGCCTATGCCGCGTGGATGGACCGCCACGGTCCTGTGCCGCGCCTGATCGCCCGGATCACGGGCCGCCGCGCGAACTCCGAGGCGATACCCGCTCCGGCGGAGTAAACAGGGCAGGCCGCTTGGAACCGCGCTGCGCCGCCCCCATATCCTGCGCTTCCTTAAGAATGCGCGGAGCAATGCAGTTGACGATATCCTTGAAGTCGCTTTCGATCACACTTCCGGCAGCATCGCTGGCGCTGGCGCTGCTGGTGGCCGCCAACCCGGTTGCGCGGGCCAATGCCCAGGCACCGATCACAGGCGACGCAGCGCGCGGCGCCAAGGTCTATCAGGCCAACTGCTCGGGCTGCCATTCGCTCGATGCCAATATCGTCGGCCCGGCGCATCGCGGCGTGTTCGGTCGCAAGGCCGGCAGCGTCAAGGATTTCGCCTATTCGCCCGCGCTCAAGAAGGCCGCGTTCGCCTGGGATGCCGCCAAGCTCGATTCGTGGCTGACCAATCCGCAAGCTTTCGTACCCGGCGCAACAATGGGTTTCCGCCTCTCCGATCCGCAGCGCCGTGCCGATGTCATCGCCTATCTCAAAAAGGAAAGCGGGCAATAATTTGCGCGCGGCGGTCGCCAAATAATCCTTCAAACCCCTTTCGCCCCGCAGCATTAAGAGGCATATTGTGGCCATGGACCGATTTTCAGACAGCATGGACAGGTTCTTCTCGCACAGTGCCACCACCCAGGGCGTCACCGTTCGGGTCGCCGTCAGCTATCTGCCGGACCGCTCGCGCGCCGACAGTGCCCGCTGGTTCTGGTCGTATCATATTCGCATCGAAAACCATTCGGACAGCGCGGTGCAGTTGCTCACCCGTCACTGGATGATCACCGACGGTCGCGGCAACGTGCACCAGGTCGATGGCGAAGGCGTAGTCGGCGAGCAGCCGGTGATCCTGCCGGGCAAGACGCACGATTATGTCTCGGGCTGCCCGCTCGATACGCCGACCGGGCGGATGGAGGGGATTTACCGGATGATGCGCGATGACGATCAGCTGATCGCGGTGGAAATTCCGCGTTTTCCGCTGGTCGCGCCCGCCGTTGCCGATTAACCGACGTTTCGCATGAAACGTACCCATCTACCCCTCAACGGCTTGCGCGTGCTCGATGCCGCCGCCCGTCACCTGAGCTTCACCCGCGCTGCCGATGAGCTGGCGGTGACGCCTGCGGCCGTCGGTCAGCAGATCCGCGCGCTCGAGGACATGCTGGGCGTCGTATTGTTCCGGCGCACGCCCAAGGGGCTTGAGCTGACCGATGAGGCCGGCGCCGGACTCGATGCGCTGCGCGGGGGCTTTCTGCAGTTCGAAGAAGCGGTGCGCGCGATGCAGCAGGGCCAGTCGAGCTTCCGCCTGACGATTGCAGTGCCGCGCGATTTCGCCGCCAAATGGCTGCACCACCGGTTGATTGGCTATGCCGCTGCCAACCCTGAAATTCGCTACACCCTGGTCTCCGGCGACAGCGATATCGACTTCACCGAAGCCAATCTCGATTGTGCAATCCGGCTGGCCGATGGCCCGGGCGAGCTCGAAGGCGCCGTCATCGGTCCGGCGCAGTTCGTCACCGTCGCCGCGCCGGGATATGAAGGCGACCGCCGGATCGAATGGCCCGGCTGCGCGCGCGACCAGGGCGAACCCGATGCCGAAGGCAGCACCGTGATGCAGGTGGCCGATGCAGGCCTGGGACTGGATGCGGCGATCGCGGGCTTCGGCAGCGTGACCGTGCCCTATCTGCTCGCCGAACGTGACCTGACCGAAGGGCGACTGGTCGCGGTGGGCGAAGCCCGCCCCTCGCGCCGCGCCTATTGGGTGGTCGCACCGACCCCGCAATGGCGACAGAAGAAGGTCAAGGCACTGGTCGAGGCGCTGACGGCGCCATGAGCGCGCTTCCGGTGCTGGCGAGCGAGCGGCTGGTGCTGCGCCAGGTGCGGGTGACCGATGCCGAAGCGCTGTTTTCGGTTCTCTCCGACGCAGAGCTTATGACCTGGTGGTCCTCCGGCCCGCACTCCACGGTCGCGGAAACCCGCACTTATCTCGAGCCCGCAGCAGCCGGCGACTGGCGCAGCTGGGCGATCACGCGCATAGGCAACGACACTGCGCTGGGCTGGGTCAACGCGCATGACCGGCGCGAGAATGTGTGCGAACTGGGCTATATCCTTGCGCGCTCCGCCTGGGGGCAGGGGATCGCGCGCGAGGCGGTGACTTTGGTGCTCGATCAGGTGCTGATCACAGAAGGCCAGCGCCGCGTCTTTGCCGATGCCGACCCCGAAAACGCGGCCTCGATTCGCCTGCTGACCTCGATGGGGTTCGTCCAGGAAGGCCATCTGCGCGCCGAATGGGAAACCCATATCGGCGTGCGCGACAGCCTGATCTTCGGGCTGCTCAGGGACGAGTGGCTGCCGCGCCGCCCGCAGCCAGCTGATCGAGCAGGCGCGTCATCAGCGTGACGAATCCGGGCTGGTCGATATCCGCCGCGGAATCGTTGACCACGGCAGAAATGATATAGCGCTCGTTCTGCGCGTTGCGCGCGACAAAGCTCATCGCCATCACCCCCGGCTCCGAGCCGCCCTTGTAGCCCAGATAGGCCCAGCGCCCGGCGTTAACCGGCGGTATCCCCGCATTGACCTTCAGGATCGCGCGGGTGACCGGATCGCTGTCGCGCTCGAGCATGGCCAGCAGCCTGGCGACATCCTGCGGGCTGGCGAACCATTCGACCGTATCGATCTGGTTGGGGCCACCGGTGTAGACCGACAGGTCGAGCCGGGGCAGCCTCAAAACGTCGCCTGACTCTGCCAGAATGCGCGTCTGCCCGGTATCGTCGGCGGCGAGGAAGCGGTCGCGCAAGGCCGCATTGGCGGGCATTTTCAGGCCGGTCACCTGCTGCGTCGAGAGCAAGGGCACCATGTCCGAAGGGCGCGCATGGCCGCTGGCGCGGATGATGGCTGCCAGCTTCTCCTGGCCGATCGCCGCGATCAGCGTGTCGGTGGCGCTGTTGTCGCTGATCGAGATCATCAATGTCGCCAGCGTCTGCAGCGTCATCGGCGCATTGTCGGGCCAGTCCTGGGTGATGCCCGAGGGGTGCGATTTCTGGCTGAGCGGCAGCACCTCGTCCCACCGCCGCTCGCCCGCGCGCACCGCACGGTCGATCTCGGCGAGGACATAGAGCTTGAACACCGAGGCGATAGCGAAGCGCTGGTCGGCGTTGCGGCCGGCGATCGTCTCGGCGCCGCTGTCGGACAGCTTCTGGACGACAAAGCCGCTGCGCCCGGGCAGCGCAGCGATATCGGCGGTGATCTGTTCCAGCGTATCACCCTGCGTGCGCGACCCGGTGACGAACAGACCCGCCAGCTTGCCGTCCTGAACGCCGATGGTGAAGGTGACGATCGCCTTGTCGAAGCGGATATCGACTTTCGCCGACCGGACATCCATCGGCTGGATCGCCTCGACCGCGATCGGCGCACCGAACTGCGTCTTGAGCTGGGCCAGCACTTGGGCGAGCTGGTCGACAGGCACGGCGGTCAGGAAGGAGGGGGTGAAGATGGCCGCAGGCTCGGCGGTGCCTTGCAGCAGCGCCAGGACATCGCGGGCGGGTTGGTCGAAAGTGGTTTGGGTTGCGGGCATGGGGGGAGACGCCTGAGCGAATGCGACGGGTGTGCCCATCGCTAGCGCCAGACCGGCTGTAACTGCCTGAAGCCACCGAGTTGTGCCGAGGTCGCGACTACGTCCCTCGACTTCGCTCGGGACAGACGGAAGGGGGGTGTCTGGAAGAGGGAAAGTGTGAGCTACCCCACCAAAGGCCGGATCACGCTCCCCTCCCGAGTTCCCGAGCGAAGTCGAGGGACGTCGCGCGTCCGACTGGTCCGGGCATCTCCCCCTAAGCGTCGATCGCTTCACGGTCCACCTGCGCGGCGTGGTTCTGGATGAAGTTGAAGCGGTGCTCGGGGTTCTTGCCCATCAGCTCGCCGACCAGCTCCTTGACCGCGGAAAACTGCTCGTAATTCGGCGGCAATGTAACGCGCAGCAGCGAGCGGCTCTGGCGGCTCATCGTCGTTTCCCGCAGCTGGCCGGGGTTCATCTCGCCCAGCCCCTTGAAGCGGCTGACCTCGACCTTCTTGCCCTTGAGGATCGTCCGCTCGAGTTCGGCGCGGTGCGCGTCGTCGCGCGCGTACCAGCTCTTGGCACCGACCACGAGCCGGTAGAGTGGCGGCTGGGCGAGGTACAGGTGCCCAGCCTTCACCAGCTCGGGCATTTCCTGAAAGAAGAAGGTCATCAGCAAGGTCGCGATATGCGCGCCGTCGACATCGGCGTCGGTCATGATGATGATGCGGTCATAGCGCAACTGCCCAGGGTCGCAGTGCTTGCCGGTGCCGCAACCCAGCGCCAGCGCGAGATCGGCGATTTCCTGGTTGGCGCCGATCTTGGCGCTGTTGGCCGAGGCGACGTTCAAAATCTTGCCGCGGATCGGCAGGATCGCCTGCGTCTTGCGGTCGCGTGCCTGCTTGGCCGAGCCGCCCGCGCTGTCGCCCTCGACGATGAAGATTTCGGTCTCGGCGCCCTCGACTCCGGTGCCGTCGTTGCTGCAATCGGTGAGCTTGCCCGGCAGCCGCAGCTTGCGCGCGCTGGTCGCGGTCTTGCGCTTGACCTCGCGCTCGGCCTTGCGCTTCAATCGCTCGTCCATCCGCTCGAGCACCAGCCCGAGCAGCGCCTTGCCGCGCTCCATGTTGTCGGTCAGGAAATGATCGACATGATCGCGCACCGCATTCTCGACCAATCGCGCCGCCTCGGGCGAGGTCAGCCGGTCCTTGGTCTGGCTCTGGAACTGCGGATCGCGGATGAACACCGAGAGCATCAGTTCGCTGCCGGTCATCACGTCCTCAGCAGTGAGCTGCGTCGCTTTCTTGTTGCCGATCAGCTCGCCAAAGCCGCGCAGGCCCTTGAGGATCGCCGCGCGCAGGCCCGCCTCATGCGTGCCGCCGTCGGGGGTGGGGATGGTGTTGCAATAGTAGCTATAGCTGCCATCGCTCCACAGCGGCCAGGCGACCGCCCATTCGACCCGGCCCTTGCCATCGGGAAAGTCCTGCCGCCCGGCGAAGAAATCGGAAGTCGCGCATTCGCGCCCGCCCAATTGCTCGCGCAGATGATCGGCAAGCCCGCCGGGGAACTGGAACACCGCCTCTTGCGGCACCTTGTCGTCGGAAAGCTCGGCATCGCACTTCCAGCGGATCTCGACCCCGGCGTAAAGATACGCCTTGGACCGCGCGAGGGCGAACAACCGCGCCGACTTGAACTTCGCGCCAGCACCGAAGATCTCGTCGTCGGGCACAAAGCTGATCGTGGTGCCGCGCCGGTTGGGCGCAGCGCCAACTTTCTCCAGCGGACCCAGCGGAGCGCCGCGCGAATAATGCTGCGCGTACAATTCCTTGTTGCGCGCCACTTCGACCAGCAGTTCGCTCGACAGCGCATTGACCACAGAGACGCCGACGCCGTGCAGGCCGCCGCTGGTGGCATAGGCCTTGTCGGAGAACTTGCCGCCCGAGTGCAGCGTGGTGAGGATCACCTCGAGCGCCGACTTGCCGGGGAACTTGGGGTGCGGATCGACCGGGATGCCGCGGCCGTTGTCGCTGATCGACAGATGGTTGCCGGGACGCAAGCTGACCTCGATCCGGCTGGCATGGCCCGCCACCGCCTCGTCCATGGAGTTGTCGAGCACTTCGGCCGCCAGATGGTGCAGCGCCCGCTCGTCGGTTCCCCCGATATACATGCCGGGCCTGCGCCGCACCGGTTCGAGCCCCTCCAGCACCTCGATCGCCGAGGCGTCATAGGTTTCGGCAGGGGCTTGCGATTTCGCGAACAGATCGTCTGACATGCTCACAGCTATAGGGCGCAAGCGCCGTAGCGAGCAAGCACGGCATCGCGATTATCCAGAGCTTTCGGGAGACGTCTCGCCGCCGTCCCAGCAGTCACGCCAAATCCGTCCTGAAGGCATGTCCAATTCATCATATACTGCAAGAACGCTCCAAGTTAATCTCAAATATGGGAAGAACCGAGTCGTAGTGTTTGTCTGTAGAGGGAGGGGCATATGTCGAAGATCATTCCACCAGCACGCCCACGCTTAAGTGCGGGGCAATTAATTGAAATGATTGAAAAACGGGGCATAGAGTTTTCCAAGCATCCACTGATCATCGCGGGAGTGCGAGGGTATTATACGAAGACCATGGGCGATCCGACCAAAGACGACATCGGCATATATGATGATGCCATTTTCCTGCTCACCGAAAACATGATGGCTGCGTTCAACGGCAACACTGATCCGTCGAAACGCCGACCAGGGCAAGGGTTTGGAAGTCTAAAGGGAATGGCGCGGCTGCAGCCGGGAGCATGGCTATCCTACAAGTTCGCACAGCATTCTGGCCCGTCAACCCCGCCCTATGATGCAATCTGTCAGCGCGCAGGCCCGGTAACGGTGATGCGCGACGGGATTACCCAAGATTACGAGCATACCGGCAATTTCGGCATCAACATCCACCGGGGGTCGATGAATTCAACGTCTAGCGAAGGTTGCCAGACCATCTATCCGACGCAGTGGCTCGAATTCATCGTTTCAGCCCAAAGTCAGGCCAAGCGGATATTCGGTACCCAGTGGAAATCGGTGACGCTGCCCTACGTGCTGATGACGCACGCCGAACTGCCCGCAGGCTGAGCGCGCTCAGCGCACCCTTGGTCCGCCGAACGGCATCGGCGGGGGAGGGCGGCGTGTGCCGCGCGGCAGCTGGGCCTGATAGGCGCGGCCGCAATGCTCCACGCAATACGGGAAGCCCGGATTGACGGCCTGGCCGCAAAAGTGGAAATCGGGCTCGCCCGGGTGACCCATCGGCCAGCGGCAGATGCGGTCGGTCAGGTCGAGCAATGTGGTCTTGTCGGCGATGTCCGCGCTGGGGCGGGCAGGGACAAGGCGGCGCGGCGGGGCAGGCGGAATCGGCGCCTGCTGGTCGCCAGGCCCCTGACGCAGGAATCCGCCGGGGCCGACCGAAACGATGCGCGGCTGCGGCTTGGGGGCAACGACGGCGTCGGTGCCTGCGTCTGCATCGTCATCCTCGTCGTCTGCCGGATCGGCAGCCACGACGGGGCGCGGGGCAGGCGTGGGTGCAGGCGTCGGCGCCGGTGCGGCCCGCGCGGGCTGTGCCGGGGCGTCGACCTTGAACGGCGGCGCATCGCTCGCGGCCTCTGGCTCGGCTTCGGGCTTCTTTGCGGGTTTGGGCGCATCGGCCTTTTTCAGGACCTTGGGCTTGGCTTCGCCGGCCTTGACCGGCGAGGGACGCGATTTCAGGCCAAGACGGTGCGCCTTGCCGATCACCGCATTGCGGCTCACCCCGCCCAGCTCTTCGGCGATCTGGCTGGCGGTGAGGCCCTTTTCCCACATGGTTTTGAGCTGATCTATGCGCTCGTCGGTCCATGACATGAACAGCAATTCCTTCTTGACCAATTGGGGCTTGCCCGGTCTGGTGTCCGCCGATAGGCGCAACCACCATGAACGATCAAGCACCAAATCCCCCCGCAGGCGTCGCTTCGCCGGGCGATCGACCTCAAATCGGCACCGGCCCTGCCTTTGCAGAGCCCGGCACCGTCAGGATCGGCGCAATCAACTGGGGAGGGTTGAAAGCCCTCTATATGAAAGAGGTGCGCCGGTTCTTCAAGGTCCAGTTGCAAACCATCTGGGCGCCGGCGATCACAACGATGCTGTATCTGGTGATTTTCACCGTTGCCCTGGGGCGCAGCGGACGGACGGTCCTTGGCGTGCCCTTCGCCGATTTCCTCGCGCCGGGTCTGATCGTGATGGCAATGATGCAGAACAGCTTTGCCAATTCCAGCTTCTCGCTGCTGGTCGGCAAGATCCAGGGCACGATCATCGATTATCTGATGCCGCCTTTGTCCGAGCTCGAGGTGCTGGTCTCGCTGACGATCGCGGCGGTCACCCGCGCGGTTCTGGTCGGCGGCGCGGTGTGGCTGGCGATGGTGTTGTGGCCGGGCATCGACGTCACGCCGCGCCATCCGTGGGCGATCGTATGGTTCGGCCTGATGGGCGCGATGATGCTGGCGTTCATGGGCGTGCTGACATCGGTCTGGGCAGAAAAGTTCGATCATGCCGCCGCGATCACCAACTTCGTGGTCGCCCCGCTCGCATTGCTGTCGGGCACCTTCTATTCGGTCGAGGCGATGGCGCCCGCGTTCCGCACGCTCAGCCACGCCAACCCGTTCTTCTACGTGATCTCGGGCTTCCGCTACGGGTTCATCGGCTCGGCCGATTCGCCGCTGCTGCTGGGCGCAAGTCTGCTGGTGGCGATCAACGTCGCGCTCGGCTTTGCCTGCTACGCATTGTTGCGCTCGGGCTGGAAGCTGCGCTCCTGATTCACCACTGGCCGCGCCGAGCCCCCGGCGCAGCGCTTAATGCATCGTGCGCAGGCGGTAACGCCCGTCGCTGAACGGCCCGAACAGCTGTGGCACTGCGGGATGATCAACCGGCTCGCCGCTGTCGTCGGTGACCAGATTCTGCTGGCTGACATAGGCGATGTAGCTGTTCTCCGCGTTCTCGGCGAACAGGTGATAGAATGGCTGGTCCTTGGCGGGACGCAGTTCCTCGGGGATCGATTCGTACCAGTCGTCGCTGTTGGCGAAGACGGGATCGATATCGAACACCACGCCGCGGAAATCGAAGATGCGATGCCGCACGACATCACCAATGGTATAACGCGCGCGCGAGACGCGCGGCATGATCACGCCACCGGGCGTTTCGGTGATCCCCGACGCATCGTCATTGCCGGATCGGAAGGAATTGTTGCTCATCCTTTCAATCTAGGGTGTTGCAACGCAGCATACAAGCTTTGTGCGGCCAACCCGCAGCTTTACGCTTGGCAAGCTCCCACGGCTGCGCTAATGGCCCGCCTTCCCGCAGATCGACCACATCTTTCTGCACTGCGGGAACCAGTTTGGGTCGCCAGGCATCGCCATGGCCCCGCCAGGCCGGAGAGGTGGCAGAGTGGTCGAATGTACCGCACTCGAAATGCGGCGTGGGCGCGAGCTCACCGTGGGTTCGAATCCCACCCTCTCCGCCAGGTACTAATCCCACAAAATCCCTGACTGGCTCCAGACGTCCAGCTTTCCTGCGGGTTACGCTGGTGATTCGGATCCAAATGTGTCCCACGTCGTCCAGACCGACATTTTTGCAAATGTGGGAACAAATTTTATGATCACCTCCATGAAAACCACTTCGAAGACAGGCTCTGAAATCAAGAGCCAGACCACCCGCCGAGTAGGGTTTGGTGATGGCCTTTATCGCTACGAGAGGCCGGGAGGGAGTAGCAGCTGGGTTTGCCGGGTGCAGCACAAGGGCGACCGGAGAGATTTCGGCCTGGGCAGCTGCAGCAAGGTGAGCCTGGTCGATGCCCGCGAACGGGCGCGCGAGGTTCGAAGCCAGGTCGAGATGGGTCTCGACCCGCAGTTCGAGCGGCGAAAGGTCGATGCCGTGCCGACCTTCAAGGACGCTGCGCAGCGGGTCTATGAGGTTCACTCGAAGACCTGGCGCAATGGCAAGCACCACGGCCAATGGATGCGAACTCTGGAAGCCTATGCCTTTCCTTTCATCGGGAAAATGAAGGTTGACCGGATCACGGGGCCCATGATCCGTGACCTTCTGGCCGAGATCTGGCTGACCAAGCCAGAAACGGCACGCAGGGTCCGGCAGCGGGTCGGCGTGGTGCTCGATTGGGCCTATGCATCCGGTTATCGCGATACCGAGGCGCCGATGCGGGCTATCACCAAAGGCTTGCCGCGCCAGCCTCGCCGTGATGGCCACTTTCCTGCCATGCCCTATGAGAAGGTGCCCAAATTCGTCCAGAAGTTGCGTTCACGAGAATCGTTCAGCCGTCTGGCGCTGGAGTTTGCCATCTTCACGGCTGCCCGGTCGGGCGAAGTGCGCGGCATGACCTGGGATGAGGTCGACCTCGAAGACGGCCTCTGGACCCTCCCCAAGGAACGGATGAAGGCATTTCGTGAGCATGTTGTCCCTCTGGCCTCCCGGCCAATGCGTATTCTGCGCCGCTGCAAGCAACTGCGCCTTCGGGAGTCGCCGTATGTATTTCCGGGCTTCAAGAATATGCAGCCACTGTCCGACATGACCCTGTCCAAGCTGATGAAGGAGATGGGCCAGCCGTACACACCGCACGGGTTTCGCTCGTCGTTTCGCGATTGGGTGAGCGAGGAAACGGATCATCCCAGTGATGTTGCCGAAGCGGCGTTGGCGCACGTGGTGGCAAATAAGACTGAGGCAGCTTACCGGCGCGGGAACCTGCTGGAGAAGAGGCGCGTCATGATGGCGGGATGGGCCGCCTACTGCGATAAGGAAAGCTGAAGGAACTTGCATCACGCTGATCTGCAGGTTCGTAATCGCGGTCAAGCTGCTTGCTCGGCTTGACCGCGAAGCTTCTTTGGACGCATCGTTCGATGATATCACTTGTTATCCTCGCGCCAGCAAAACGGTAGGCGAACCTGCCGCACTAATTGGGCTGCGTTTTTCGCCTCTGGGATGCGCGATGAATCCATCCGGTTATTGGAAAAAGTGATGTTCCCAGAAAGATGATTTTAGTGCCGTGATGCGCGCTTAGCAGTTTTTCGAGCGGCAGTGGGTGCCGCTAGTGAAAAGGCTCAACCCACCAAGATTGAATTGATGCATCCGGATCCGGTTCTAATTTTGCTTGCGACCGCAACCGAATGAGTCAGTATCGACACACGCTGATGTAATATCAGCGTGTGACCGGGTTCTGACACGCATGTCCAGGCGTACAGCTAAAGGTGTCAGTACGTGCATCCGACGTGCGTTTCCTATTGCTCGGTCACGTTTTAGATCAGCCAGTCTCAATTATAATCGGATTATAAAATGGAGATGACGTTCAACCGGGCATAGCCTTTCTCTGCGACTATCCTGGTCGCATATTACGGAAAGGAACTGAGCATGAACTCGTTTGAACCTCAGCATGACGACGTCATCGATCTGGGCGCTGTGCAGGACGAAACCCGCGGCGCCTCGATTCTGGGCGAAGACGATGTCCAGACGGGGCAGCGTATCTTCGTTGGCGGTATCGAGTCCGACGACTGAACAGCCAGTGGCGTGCAGCCTGATGGTTGCACGCCATTGCTGATCGCAAGCCTGTCATGATGGGATATCGGCTCTCTCCGCACCTGCACTTCTGCACATTGGGATCATGCTCGGTGTTTCTCGACCTCGATTCTGATCGCTACTTTCTGTTGCACAAGGATGCCGACGCTCGGTTCCAGCGCTTCGTGTCCGGTTGCGCAGATGTCTCGGACCTTGCCTGGCTGCAGTCGCGAAGCATCATACAAGCCGGCCCGGCAGACTCGGCAGAGCGAAAGCTCCAGGTTGAAACGCCTCTCTTCAGTGTCATCGAGAATGATATCCAGCCTGCGCCTCTCAGGCTCACAGCGAAGGCCATTTTATATCAGGTCTGTGCGGAACTGATGCTCAAGCGACGCCCTCTTGCAAAGGTTTTCAGCCGAATTGCATCAACCAGCTTGCCCGCCAGGCCGGAAGAATTTCTGGTTGCCGCTCGCGCGGCAGCAGCTTTCCAGCGGGCAGGCCGCTTTACCTCTGGTATCGACAAGTGTCTGGTTCGGGGGATCGCAATGAAATGCATGCTCGCCCGTCAGGGTTGCCATGTTGACCTCATAATCGGGGTAGCATTGCCATTCTCAGCCCATTGCTGGGTCCAGTTCGGTTCCACAGTCCTGACAGACCCGCTTGACCTCGTCACCACCTACAAACCCATTCTGGTCGTATAATGGCCGGACATTTTCGTATTGAACTGTCATCGGGCAGCGAAGCTGGGGCCGGAACTGATCCAACCAACGGTTGCCCCGCATTTGTTGATCCTGCAGTGCGCGTCTGGAGCGATACTCCCGTGATCCGGATCGGTGATCACGGCTGCATCATCGGTCACCTGTTTGAACGCGTCGAGCCAAGCCGACGAATAACAACACTTGATGACGTAACTGTACAGGCAATTCTGGCGAGCGAAGGCCGATCGCTGCTCACAGATTTCTGGGGGGCCTATGTTGCCGTTCTTGTTGGAGATGGCGGCACAGTGTCCGTACTGCGCGATCCGTCCGGGCAGCTGCCATGCTATTATCAGTCCAAATCCGACAGTCTAACCCTTGGCAGTGATGTCGAGGACCTCGCAACTCGCGGGTCGGGAGCTGTCAACTTCGAACAGGTCGGACGGCTTCTGATCAGCCTCGATGCAATCGGGCGCGACACCTGCCTTGTAGGCATTTCGGAACTTCTGGCTGGAGAATGCATTACGAGGTCGACTGCAGGAACTTCCCTGAGAGCGTGGTGGACGCCATGGCGTTGGACAGATGCAGGCCAACAGATACATTTTGATGCTGCAGCCGCAAAGCTTCGCCGCGTCACAATCAACTGTGTTCGTTCCTGGGGAGGCTGCTTCGAGTCGATTCTGCTCGGCGTCTCCGGCGGGCTCGATTCTTCCATCGTCGCTTGCGCAGTGCAGCTGCACACCATGTTGCACTGCCTCAATCTGGTCAGCAATGATCCGCACGGGGATGAAAGAAGCTACGCTGCCAGGCTGGCAACAGTGCTGGATCGTCCGTTGCATGAACGACATTACGCCTTGTCATCAGTGGATGTCGAAGAGCCGGTTGCTCCGCACCATCCATGGCCGGTTGCGCCCTATTTAATGCAGTCCATCGCAGCCATACATTCGCAATTTCGTGACAACCATTACATCGAGGCACATTTCTCAGGCAATGGCGGTGACAATGTGTTCTGCAGCTTGCACACGGCTGCACCGTTCGTGGACCGGTTCCTGTCTCAAGGATCCCGCTCCGGCATCATGACTACCTTGCGGGATCTCAGTGTCCTGACGGGTGCCGACGGCATGACAATCCTGCGCCATGCGTGGGACATTTACAGGCGGGCCGGCCATACACCGCGTATCGCCAGCGACACGTCTGGCCTGTCGAGATCATTTATCGAAACACTTGTGCCTGATCGGTCGCTCCATCCTTGGCTTGACGCTCCTAAGGATGCGCTTCCGGGCAAAATTGGTCACGTCAAGCAGCTCATCCGCGCGCAACGCAGCATTGAACTGTATCCGCGCAAGACTCACCCAATCCACATTGCTCCATTGCTGTCTCAGCCGATTATCGAGTTGTGCCTCGCAATCCCGACATGGCTATGGGTTAATGAGGGCAAAAACAGGGCAGTTGCCCGAGCAGCCTTTGAAGGTATCGTTCCAAAAGAGCTGCTGCAGCGAACTTCAAAGGGTGGACCATCCGGCTTCATGCGGGAGATCTACCAATCGCAAGGCCGTAAAGCAGAGGACATGCTGCGTGGCGGCATGCTTGCAAAAACCGGGATGTTGGACCTTTCTATCTTTGATGGAGCCGGACAACCAACCCCAGATGGATCAAACAGGGCGAGACGAATACTCACATTATGCGCAGCCGAGACGTGGGCACGATGGTGGAACAGTGCTATTTGATGACCGATGCATCCCCGGCGGTGCCTAGAGGCTGGGATTGGCACCTTTCCGGCAGATCCTCCGCCATTCGCGCCCATCGGTCAAAATCATCCGGGAATTCAAAATCGCGGTCACGCTCGCCGCGTAGCCAGAAATCGAACCAGGCAAGGTTTTCGCGCATAGCCTGAAGGCGGTTGGAGGGAATGTGAAACAGATGCGTTTCATCGGTTGCAACAGTCTCGCCAGGATAAAGGCCGATCTGGGCCGGAACGCGCGCAGATCGCAGCGCCAAATGGAAATCTATTGCCCCTGCAAAGGGGGCCGCCATCTGGTGGAGCACTGGCGCGCACACGCGATCTGCGCGTAGCGATGGTGAAAGGCGGCGGTAATTTTGCAGATTTTCACCCGCAGGCGGCCCCCCGAAAATGGCGGTATAGGAGCGGATCGCTTCAGGATAGGCTGCAGGCTCGAGGAAACTGCCATCGCCACTGGATGCGGCTTTGAACAGACCGGATTGCGTCACTGCAACATTCGCAATTTGAGAACCGCGGCTATAGCCTGCGATGCCAACCCGCGTGACATCCAACGCGCCCTCTTTTGCCATCTGGCCAACAACATCTTCCAGGGTATCGATAACGTTCAGCCAGACATGGCGCTGAAGTTCTTCAGGTGTCAGTTGGCCACGCCCAGCCCGCCACTGGGCATAAGCCGCCATCAAGGCCGGATCTTGCCTCGGGGATGGTTCATTTACGAGAACGACCATGTATCCGCGCTCTGCCCAAAGCTGAACGGGATAGTCCCATTGAAAGTCCTGTTCGGCAAAACGCTCGTCGGCATCGCTTCCGTGCGTAACGACAATGGCAGGATATTTCTGACCCTTTTCAAACCCGCGCGGCCAGACAATGAACCCTGTGGTATTGAGTCCATGTCGATTGGTCCATGTATGTGCCGTTGTCCGCAAGGGTGTTTTAGCTTGGTGTCGCGCGGAAAGTTCGATGATGTTGTCGACCTTGCCGGTGCCGGGCTCAACCCTGACCAGCCGAGGTGATTGTGTCATCGACTCTTCGACACAAACGCCCCAGTCCACGTCCGCACGAAAATCGCACCGGGTCAGACTTCCATTGGTCAAGATCGGTCGCACGCTGTGTAAGGTCACAAGCGCCAATCCGTAGCGCGGATGCTTGGTCGTCCGCATTCCAAGAACTGTTCTCTGACCATCGGTCGAGCGCCAGCTTGCCGCGGCCCGTGGATCACCCACATAGAAAGGATACTTGCCGTAACTGTGTTGCGGTGCGCCGGCCTGAGTCTCGACCAGTTCGAACGACGTTCCCAATCCGCTGCTGGCGAGAAGGCCCCCGCGAGGCCCCATGACAAAACCAACCGAAGGTAGACCTTGCTGCTTTCCAACCGACACGCTGGTTGTTGATCCGAACTTCAGCTCAAAGGTTTCAGACTCATCGCTTTGTGTGCCCGATGTGGTTTCGACGTAATAGCGCAAGCCATCTTTGGTCCATTTCACGGTGCCGGCCAAATAGAAGGCAAGACGGTCTTTCGTAGGACGTGTTGCAACAAGTATGTCTTCACCGGGACTGTCATGATTTTCGTGTGTGGGCGGGCGGTTGACCATCAGGCCGACATGGCCCTGATGAAACGTTCGCCGAAGATCACGGCAAATTGTGCCTTTGCCATAGTCCATTCACGTGGC
>NZ_JBKBOG010000019.1:0-54392 GCF_046294995.1 Blastomonas sp. | reverse complement strand
TGCTTCATCAGACAACCAGAACAACGAACGCGACATCTCAAAGGGTCTCCTGCTGCAGTGGAGACCCTTTGAATCAATCTGCGCAGCGATTTTCAAGAGGCTGATTGGGTTTGGACCCTAGCTCGGATCGTGAATGCAGCACCATGCCAGCAATCTAACTCACGCTCCGTTTTGAGCAAGCGAGATTGTCCGTTTTCCACCCAGCTCCAGTCATTTGCGTAACTTCCAGCGCACCCCAAAACCAGCCGTCCGCTTAACCCGAGCTACCCCGCCCCGGCGCGCTCGCCGTGCCCAAGCGCGAGATAGCTGTCCGACTGCATTTCCATCAACCGCGAGATCGTGCGGTCGAACTCGAACCTGCCGTCGCCGCTCGAATAAAGGTCCATCGGTTCCGCATCGGCAGAAGCGATCAGCTTGACCTTCATCTCGTAGAGCGCGTCGATCAGCGTCACGAAGCGGGCGGCCTCGTTGCGGTTTTCGGGGCCGAGTTGCGGGATGCCGACCAGGAACACGGTGTGATAGCGCCGTGCGATGGCGAGGTAGTCGGGTGCGCCGCGCGCCTCGGTGCACAATTTCTTGAACGAGAACACCGCAACGCCCTTCAAGGACTTGGGCACATGGATGCTGCGCCCGCCGCTGATCGCGACCTCGCCGCTGGGCACATGCGCGGCATCGTCGGGCGAGTAATCGGTCATGCGGAAGAAGGCTTCGCGCAACGCTGCAGTAGCGGCGGGGCCGTTGGGGACGTGCCAGGTGTTGGTGCCGGACAATCGCTCGAGCCGGTAATCGGTCGGGCCGTTGAGTGATTGCACGTCGAGCCGCTGCTTGATCAGCGCGATGAACGGCAGGAAATGCTCGCGGTTGAGACCGTCCTTGTAGAGATCATCGGGCGGACGGTTGGAGGTGGCGACCACGGTGACGCCCGCCTCGATGATCGCGGTGAACAGCCGCGACATGATCATGGCGTCTGCGGAGTTGTTGACCACCATCTCGTCGAACGCGATCAGCCGGTAGTTGTCGGTGAACTGCCGGGCGACCGGAGGGATCGGATCGCCCTCCATCTTGTCGCGCTCGACCCTGAGCCGCGCGTGGATGTCTTGCATGAACTCGTGGAAGTGGACGCGGATCTTGCGGTCGATGGTCACCGACTCGTAGAACAGGTCCATCAGCATCGATTTGCCGCGCCCGACGCCGCCGAACATGTAGAGCCCGCGCACCGGATCGGGTTTGGCCGCGCGGCCCATCACCCGCCAGAGCAGCGACCCACGAGGCGGCACCGCCTGCAGCGCATCCTGCATCGCCTGCAATCGATCGGCGGCTGCGCGCTGATCGGGATCGGGGCGAAGTTCGCCCGCTTTGACCAAGGATTCGTAACGGGCGAGGGTACCGGTCACGTCGGCGATCCGGCGCGCGCACCAGCATTGCGGCCCGGCATCTTGCGAATGGTGCCGGTGAACGCGCAGATGCTGGACCCCTGCTGCTTGACCAGACCGCGCAGGAACAGCATGCGCCCGGTTTCCTTGATGATCTCGACTTCGCAATCCATTGGCACGCCGACCTTGCCGGCGCCGACGAAATGGCTGTTGAGGTCGAGCGTCACGCCGGGGCCCTGGCGCAGCGACCCGTTGAGCCGCGCGCAGACGAACATCGCGATATCGACCTGGGTCAGGATCGCGCCGCCATGGACATTGTTGGCAAGGTTGCCCTGCAGATGGCCCGGCGTGGTGCGCACGACGACGGTGCCGTCGTCGCGCTGCATCACCGACATCGGCCCCAGCGTGCTGTTGTAGCGGCCTTCCTCGCGCAACGCCCAGCGCATCCAGCCCGGGTGGTCCGGGTCTGGTCCGAAGGCGAAATCATCGGGCAATACGGGCGATTCTGCGTCCACCGAGAGGGGTAATCGAACCGATCAGACCTGCCGTTCGACCTGCATCTTCTTGATCTCGGCGATCGCGCGCGCGGGGTTCAGCCCCTTCGGGCACACGTTTGCGCAGTTCATGATCGTGTGGCAGCGATAGAGCCGGAAGGGGTCTTCCAGCTCGTCGAGCCGCTCACCGGTCATCTCGTCGCGGCTATCGGCCAGCCAACGATAGGCCTGCAGCAGGATGGCAGGGCCCAGGAACTTGTCCGAGTTCCACCAATAGCTCGGGCAGCTGGTCGAGCAGCAGGCGCACAGGATGCACTCGTACAGCCCGTCGAGCTTGGCGCGGTCGGCGGGCGACTGCAGCCGCTCCTTGCCCGAAGGAACCGGGGTGACGGTCTGCAGCCACGGGCGGATCGAGGCGTACTGCGCGTAGAAATGGCTGAAATCGGGGACGAGGTCCTTGATCACATCCATATGCGGCAGCGGAGTGATGCGCACCTCGCCCTTGCAGTCCTCGATCGCGGTGGTGCAGGCCAGGCCATTGCGGCCGTTGATGTTCATCGAGCACGATCCGCAGATGCCTTCGCGGCACGAGCGGCGGAAGGTGAGCGTCGAGTCCTGCTCGGACTTCATCTTGATCAGCGCATCGAGCACCATCGGGCCGCAATCGTCCAGATCGATATCGAACGTGTCGTAACGCGGGTTCTCGCCGCTGTCGGGATCATAGCGATAGACCTTGAATTTCTTGGTCCGGCCCCCGGTTTTAGCCTGGAACGCCTGGCCCTTGCCAGTGATCTTGCTGTTCGCCGGAAGCGTAAAGGTAGCCATGGAAATCCCTCGTCAATCAGTGCGTCCGCCGCCTAGATAGACACTTTAGCCCGCAGGCTCAACGGCAGAAGGGGAACGCGCGAGAAAAAGGTGGGCTTTGCCTCAATCAGCGAAGAAGTGCCGTTCTCCGGCGAAAGCCGGAGCCCAGGGCGCGGTCGTGCTGACGACGCTCTGGATTCCGGCGTTCGCCGGAAAACGGAAAACAGCCTACCCCATCAGCCCGTGGCTGCGCAGGCTCTCGGCGACGATGGTCTCGATCAGCTGCTCCTGGGTCCAGCCCGCGCGCTTGGCCGAGCGGCCGAAGACCTTTTGTGACCACAGGTTGCAGTTGAGGTTGACCTCGAGGAAGTTGAGCTCGCCCTTGTCGGCATCGAGCCGGAATTCGTAGCGGCCGTAATCGAACGGCACGAACTCCTGCGCCAGGTTGGCGGTGTGCTCGGCAATCGCGGCTTCGAACGGCGAACCTTCGAAATCGACCAGCTCGTACTTGCTGACGCGCTCGACCAGATCGCGCTTTTCCCAATAGGTGCGCAGGTGCGTCGGGTCGGCCTGTTCGAACAGCATCATCGGCAGGATTACCGGGCGGCCATCGATCGTGACCACCGGCACCTCGACATCGCTTCCGGTCAGGAACGGCTCGACGATCGCGTCATGGCCTTCCTCGTGGATCGCGGCGATCGCCTCTTTCACGCCCGCCCAGTCGCCCGCATCGCGCACGCCCCAGCTGGCCGAGGAGGCGTTGGGCTTGATCACCATGCGCTCGGCCATCGGGCAGAGCTTTTCATCGACCGGGCCACCGTTGCGATAGATCGCCCAGTCGGCGGTCGGCAGGCCGCGCGCGCGGGCGACGAGCTTGGACAGGTGCTTGTCATCGGAAAGTCCGCGCAGGATCGGGCTGCCGCCAAGATAGGGCAGGTTGCGGCGGTTGCACAGCAACGGCACCAGCATCTCGGAATTGACGAAGCCGCCGCGGTTGAGCAGCGAAAAGACGAAGTCGACTTCAGGCGGATCGAACAGCATCGCGTACTGGTTGCCGACCTGCAGGTTGTCGAACAGCCCTTCGAGGATGGTGCGCACCTCGTTGTGGTACACCGCATGATTGCCGTCCTCGGGGTGCAGCGAGCCATCGCCGAGCGCGTGCTTGGCGAGGAAAAGCACCTTGAGCGTTTCGCGCGTCTTGGCATCGATGGTGAGCGGGGCAGGGTATTGGGTCACGGAAAAGGCACACTTTCGTTGTTCATCCGGGGGCGGGCAGCGCGCGCCGGGTTGCTTCAGGCAGGGCGAATGACCCAAGACAACTTGCCATTGCGGCCAACACTTCTATAGGCGCGCCCATATCCGCTTCGGGGGCGCAGCGAAAGTACCGTTTGATGGAACATGACTCTCACCGGGCCGTAAGCCACCTTCTGACGCTGGGCGGCGACGAACGCATCGTCCCGGCCCATGCTGACGGCACCAACAAATATCATTCCTCGCCGTTCCCGCGCCAGACGGTGACCTATGCCTCATCGACGGCGAACGACATCTCGGCGGCAGCGTTCGATCACCTGGCCGGCTTCGTGGCGCACAACGCCATCGGTCCTGAGATGGGCGGCGCGGATTATGCCCGGCATCTCGCTGCGGTGCGCGAGCGGCTCGCCAGGGCCTACAGCCTTCCATCGGGCACCGACATCGCCTTCTCCGCATCGGGCACCGATCTGGAATACATCGCGCTGCAGGCGTTCGCCGGGCGCGCGGGCGGCGGCATCCACAATGTGCTGCTGGGCGCAGACGAGGTCGGCAGCGGTTGCATATTGAGCGCGCACGGCCAGTATTTCGCGGCACAGACCGCCTTGGGTGTGCCGACGACCAAGGGCACGCCGGTGCCGGGTCTGGCGCCGGTGTCGCTGACCGAGATTTCGGTGCGCAACGGCTTTGGCGACGCTTTCGACAGCGGCGTGATCGTGGCGGGCATGCGCAGCGAGATCGAGCGCGCGCTGGCGAACGATCAGTTCCCGCTGCTGCATGTGGTGCACGGATCGAAGACCGGGCTGATCCTGCCGCATCTGGATGACATCGACGCGCTGATCGCGCGCTATGGCGATGGCATCGGCTTTGTGGTCGATGCGTGCCAGGCGCGGATCACCAGCGCCGCGATAGCCGCGTATCTGACGCGCGGCGCGGTCGTGCTGCTGACGGGCTCCAAGTTCATGGGCGGCGCACCGTTCTCCGGCTTCGCGCTGGTGCCGCAGCCGATCGCCGCGCGCATCGCGCCGCTGGGCGAGGGGATGGCGACCATCTTCCGCCGCGCAGAGCTGCCTGAAGGCTGGCCCGGGGCGGACCAGCTTCCCGATAGCGGCAATTCCGGGCTGACGGTGCGACTGGAGGCGGCGCTGTTCGAGCTCGAGCGGTTCCAGGCGTTGCCATTCAGCGATGTTGCGCGGATTATCGAGCTGTTCCGCGCCGCATCGCTTGACCTGGTCGAGCGGATCGGCGGAACCCGGGTGCTGCCGTATCCCGTGGGCGATCGCGATCAGGCTGGCAGCCACCCGATCGAAATGCGCACTTTGACCACGATCGATCTGAGCGGGGAGGGGCAGGCAATCGATTTCGATGGCGCCACCGCGATCCAGATGGAGATGATGCGCGACAAGGTGAGGCTGGGCCAGCCGGTCAAATGCGCGCGGTTCCAGGGGCTCGAAATGGCAGGCAAGGTGCGCGGTACGCTACGCGTCGGCATATCGATGCCGCAGATCGTCACGCTGGCCGGAATGCCGGGGGTCGATGCCGGGCAGGCGCTGGCGCAGGATATGGATGCGATCGCATCCGCCTTCGACAAGGCGCTGCAGGAAATTCCGCAGCAGTAATTTTGTCGAGGGGCTGAATTTAGAACTGCCGGTCACCCTCACCCTTCCGCGCCTTTGGCGCTCCCTCCCTCTCCCGGGGGGAGAGGGAAGGGGCCCGCACCGCGAAGCGGTGTGGGAAGGGTGAGGGCGATGAGGCTTGAGTTCAGTTGCCGAAGGTGCGCTGCCACCAGCCACGGCGCGTGCCGCCGCCGGTTTCGCCGTCGCCCGATGCGTCGGTTACCGGGTCCTGCGCGGCGGTTTGTGGTACCGAAACGTCTTCAGGCTCTACCGCGACCTTGGCCGGGCTGGGCTCAACGACCACCACCGGAGCCGTATCGGTCACCGCTTCGGACGGGGCTTCAGCCTTGGGTGCGGCCTTTTTGCGCGGCGCGCGCTTGGGCTTGGGCTTGGACTCGACCGGAGCTTCGGCGTCAGTCGCAGGCTCAGCAACCACCGCGGCGGCTTCTACCGCTGCGTCTGCAACAGGTTCAGCATCGACGACGGGCTTCTTGGCGCGCGACTTGCGCTTGGGCTTGGGCTTTTCAGCGGGTGCCTCGGCCTGCGATTCCGCGACGTCCTCAACTTCGGGCGCGGTGTCTGCCACAGCGACGTCGGCATTGGCTGGCGATGCTTCGACTTCCGCCGGTGCATCAGCATCCGCGTTAGTCGTTGCATCGCTGCCGATTTCGCCTTCGCCACCCTTGCGGGCACGACCGCCGCGACGTCCGCGACGCGCACGACGGGGCTTGGCCTCGCCGTTGTCGTCGTCGGTCGCAACCGTATCGGCACCGTCGTCGGCGCGCTGGTCGCCGGAGTCATCCGATGCGTCCACGCTCTGGACCTCGGTGTCCGCCTCGCTGCCGGTATCGTCACCGGCTTCGGTCTGGATCGGCTGGCCGTTTTCGTCCTGGAAGCCTTCACCATCGCGTTTGCCGCGCTTGCCGCGACGGCGACGACGACGCTTGGAGCGACCGCCTTCGCCTTCCTCGGCGGTGCGCTGCGAGGGCGCACGTTCGGCTTGCTCTTCACCATCGGCCCTTTCGGGGCGGTCAGCACGCTCGCCACGCTCGCCACGATCCGCGCGATCGCCGCGGTTACCACGGTTGCCGCGATCTCCACGGTTGCCGCGGCGCGGCGCTGCTTCTTCCTCTTCCTCGATCTCGTCGATGTCGTCTTCGATATCATCGTCGTCATCATCGTCGATGATCGGCTGGAAGGTGACGGTCTTTTCCGGACGCGGACCGCTTGCGGTCACTTCCATCTTGGCGCCTTCATTCTCCCCGTTGGGCAGAATTTCGATGTGCACGCCGAAGCGTTCCTCGATCTCGGCGATATCGCGGCGCTTGTGGTTGAGGCAATAGATCGACGCTTCCTGGCTGGTGCGCAGCGTGATGATGCTGCCATGGCCGCGTGCAGACTCTTCTTCGAGCAGACGCAGCGCCGACAGGCCCGCCGACGATGCGGTGCGGACAAGGCCGGTGCCGTCACAATGCGGGCAGGTGCGGGTCGATGCCTCGAGCACGCCGGTGCGCAGCCGCTGGCGGCTCATCTCCATCAGGCCGAAGCCCGAAATGCGCCCGACCTGGATGCGCGCCCGGTCGCTCTTGAGCGCATCGCGCATGGCCTTTTCGACCTTGCGGACGTTGTTGCCATATTCCATGTCGATGAAGTCGATGACGACCAGGCCGGCCATGTCGCGCAGGCGCAACTGGCGGGCGATCTCGCGCGCAGCCTCGAGGTTGGTGCTGAGCGCGGTCTGCTCGATGCCGTGTTCCTTGGTGGAACGGCCCGAGTTGATGTCGATCGACACCAACGCTTCGGTCGGGTTGATGACGAGATAGCCACCCGATTTGAGCTGCACGACCGGTTCGTACATCGCCGACAGCTGGTCCTCGGCGCCATAACGCTGGAACATCGGCACCGGGTCGGCATAGCTCTTCACCCGCCGCGCGTGGCTTGGCATCAGCAGCTTCATGAAGTCCTTGGCGGCGCGGTAGCCCGCTTCGCCCTCGACCAGCACTTCCTCGATATCGCGATTGTAGATGTCGCGGATCGCGCGCTTGATCAGGTCGCTGTCCGAATGGATGATTTCGGGCGCGGATGCCTTGAGCGTCTTTTCGCGGATCTCGTCCCACAGGCGGGCGAGATAATCGAAGTCGCGCTTGATCTCGGGCTTGGTGCGCGAAAGACCTGCGGTGCGCACGATGCAGCCCATCGTGGCGGGCAGCTTCATCTCGGCGATGATCGTCTTGAGGCGCTTGCGGTCCGATGCGTTGGAAATCTTGCGGCTGATGCCCCCGCCATGCGCGCTGTTGGGCATGAGCACGCAATAGCGTCCTGCGAGCGACAGATAGGTGGTGAGTGCGGCGCCCTTGTTGCCGCGTTCTTCCTTGACGACCTGCACCAGCATCACCTGGCGGCGCTGGATGACGTCCTGGATCTTGTAGCGGCGACGCAGAGCCATGCGGCTGGTGCGCGCTTCGTCGCTGGCCTTGGCCTTGCCGCCGCGTCCGTCACGCTTGCCGCGACGACGCCCGGAGGACCGGCCATTCTCGCTGGTCGCGCCGTTGGAATCAGCGGATTCGTCGGACTGGTCGCCGTCAGAATCGGAATCGCCGTCGTTCTCGCCATCGCCATCGCCGTCACCGGACAGGGTCTCTGCAACGATGGGTTCGTCATCGGCTTCGATCAGTCCGTCGCCGGACAGTCCGTCGTTGTAATCGGTATCGTCGCCATGGCCGGCCGCATCGTCTGCCTCTTCTTCGGCAGCCAGCGCGTCGGCCTCTTCCTTGGCATGACGGGCTTCTTCAGCGAGCAGCGCGATCTTGTCCTCGCGCGGGATCTGGTAATAATCGGGGTGAATTTCCGAAAAGGCGAGGAAGCCGTGGCGGTTGCCGCCATAATCGACGAATGCCGCCTGCAGCGAGGGTTCGACCCGCGTTACCTTGGCGAGGTATATATTGCCCTTTATCTGCTTGTGTTCGGCAGACTCGAAATCGAACTCCTCAATCCGATTTCCCTTGAGCACCGCCACCCGAGTTTCCTCTTGGTGGCGCGCATCGATCAACATGCGCGTTGTCATTCAATATTCTCCGTGCGCGCGCACCGGGCGGAACCGGCCGGGTCGCTGCGCTTCTGTGTGTTGTGGCGCGGGCGCTCCAGGTGGAGGCGTCGCGCAAACGGGTTGTTACAAGAAGGATTGTGTCTGCTTCACAGGTTCGCAGGGCGTCAAGCGCACTGGCCGCGTCGCTTTTCCGCAGCCAACCGCCCGAAGGCGGGGTCGCGGAAAAGGCGGTATTCAAACCCATAAAGCGTCAACCTGATGATACGGCACCGGGGGCAAAACGCGTCCGCAGTGCTGCAATTGAGTGCGGGCAAGGCCTGATAAGCCCATTTGCCGCAAGGCTTTGCTAGCATCGCTTGCCGCGCGCGGCAACAAAAAGCTGGATCGGGCGATTTGCGCAATATTGTTACGCTGGCTTGATTGCCACGCGCCGGCGGTTTGGCGCGCTGTTCGAGCGAACAGGATGAAAATCGTGTTAACCAAATCGTTTCACTCGGTTTTTTTGGCTTAACCCTAATGTCGGCTTTATCAAGCGATTAGGCAGGAAGCCGGGGCTCATGAAAAATTACTGGACCGGCCGATCTGGCCGGGAGCATAAGGCGGGCATGCTTTTCATGTCGTCGATCTGCGCGTCCATGGCTTGCGCTTTCCCCGTGCAGGCGGGCGAAGTGTCGAATGTCGAGGTGCGCGCCAACCAGGTCGTGCTGCACTTCAACGATGTCATCGACAGCGCCAGCAGCTTCGTGCTCAGCGGGCCCGACCGGATCGCGATCGATGTGAAGGGCGCCACTGCCGGAGCGAGAGCGCTCAACCACAGCGGCATGTTCCGCACCGTCCGCATGGCGCAGTACGATGCGGACACGGCGCGGATCGTGCTCGATCTCGATCGCCCCGCGATGATCAGCGCGGGCAGCTTTTCCGCAGACGGCCGCAGCCTGACGCTGTCGGTCACCGAGGTCGGGTCTTCGGACCTGCGCGGCGTGCTGGCCGCGCCGCGTCAGTCGTTCGTGCCGCCGGCCCACCTGCGTGCCGAGCCGCCGCAGCGCCGCTACAGCGTGCGCATTCCGTTGCCCAAGCCTGCCAAAGGGCCGCCGCTGCCGAAGATCGAAGGGTCTAGCGACACGTCGCGTCCGCTGGTGGTGATCGATGCCGGGCATGGCGGACATGATCCCGGCGCCATCAGTCCGCACGATGGCACGCACGAAAGCAAGGTCACGCTGGCGGTCGCCCGCGCGATCCGCGACGAGCTGCTCAAGTCCGGGCGCGTGCGGGTGGCGCTGACTCGCGATACCGACAGCTTCCTGGTGCTGGAGGAGCGCTATGGCATTGCCAGGCGCCTTGGCGCGGACCTGTTCATTTCGGTCCATGCCGATGCCGCGGCATCGCAGACCGCGCGCGGTGCGACGATCTATACCTTGTCCGAAGTCGCGTCCGATCGCGAAGCTGCCCGGCTGGCCGCGCGCGAGAACAAGGCGGACATCCTCAACGGGGTCAACCTGGCCGATGCGCCATCGGACGTCTCCTCGATCCTGATCGACCTCACCCAGCGCGAGACGATGAACCTGTCGGCGGACTTTGCCCGGCTGCTGCGGCGCGAGGGTGACGACAAGATGAACTTCCGCACCGATTCCCACCGCTTCGCCTCGCTGATGGTGCTCAAGGCACCCGATGTGCCTTCGGTGCTGCTCGAGACCGGCTATGTCAGCAATGCCGAGGACGTCGCCCTGCTCAATTCGTCCGCCTATCGCCGCAAGATCGCAGAATCGGTCAGTCAGGCGATCACGGTGTTCTTCGCGCGGAAGCTGGCCTCGCGGTAAGACGGCTAGTCCTCCCCCAGCTTGCTGGGGGAGGGGGACCGCCCGCGCCGGGGGGGGTGGAGGGGCAGCGGGTGTGTGCCGCCTCCAAACAACGCACTATCCCGCTTCCCCTCCACCACCGACCTGCGGTCGGCGGTCCCCCTCCCCGAGACAAGCTCGGGGAGGATTTAGTTCCCCAATCCGCTCTGGCGTTATTCAGGAATGATGTGCTAACCGCGCTGGCATGAGCGAGGGTGAGAACGGCGATATCGCCTATAGCGTGCGGCGCGGCGACGATGGGGCTTTCGGCTCGATACGCGAGGCGTGGAGCAATCGCTGGGTCCGCTGGGCGACGTATCTCTTCGCTGCGGCGCTCGTCGGCGTGTTGCTGATCTGGGTCATTTTCGCGCGCGATCTGCCCTCTGCCGAGACTCTGGTCGATTACGAGCCGGATCTTCCCACCATGGTGCGCGGCGTCGATGGCGAGATCATCAACACCTATGCGCGCGAACGCCGGGTGCAGCTGCAGTACAAGGATTATCCGCTGCCGCTGATCCGCGCCTTCCTGTCGGCCGAAGATAAGAATTTCTTCTCGCACAACGGGCTCGATTATCCAGGGCTCGCCTCTGCGGTGTTCGATTACGTCACCAAGATCGGCTCGGGCCAGCGCGCGCGCGGCGGATCGACGATCACCCAGCAGGTCGCAAAGAACCTGCTGCTGGGCGATGAATATTCGATCACCCGCAAGGTGCGCGAGGCGATCCTCGCCTATCGCATCGAGGATGTGCTGACCAAGCAGGAAATCCTCGAGCTTTACCTCAACGAAATCTATCTCGGTCGCAACGCCTATGGCGTGCAGGCTGCGGCGCGTGCCTATTTCGGCAAGGATGTCGGCGAGCTCGATCTGCACGAGGCGGCGTATCTGGCGATCCTGCCCAAGGCGCCCTCGAACTATCGCCCCGAAGTGCACATGGATCGCGCGCTGGAACGTCGCAACTGGGTGCTTGGGGCGATGCAGTCCAACGGCTGGATCACGCAGGCGCAGATGGCTGCAGCACAGGCAGAGGCGTTGGGGACGATCCCGCGGACCGGCGACGGCTACGAGAAGATCGGCGGCTATTTCGTCGAGGAAGTCCGCCGCCAGCTGGTCGAGAAGTTCGGCGAAAAGGCGGAGGACGGCAAGAACAGCGTCTATGCCGGCGGTCTGTGGGTGCGCACCTCGCTCAATCCGGTCATGCAGAAGGCCACCACCGAGGCGCTGCGCGATGCATTGCTGCGCTATGATCGCGGCAGCGGCTGGAGCGGTCCGGTCAACACGATCGAGATCGACGACCAATGGGCCTCGCGGCTGGCATCGACCTATATCGACATCGATTACCAGAACTGGCGCATCGCCGTGGTGATCGCCAAGTCCGGCAACGCAGCGGAGATCGGCTTTGCCACCGGCGCAAAGGGCGTCCTGCCCCGCTCGACCGCAACCATGCCGCGCAAGCGCATTGGCGGGACCGCGTTCGATTCGATGAAGCCTGGCGACATCATCGCGGTCGCACCGATGGATGGCGACAATTACGCGCTGCGCAACATTCCCGAAATTTCGGGCGGCATGGTCGTGCAGAACCCGCGCTCGGGCCGGATCTACGCGATGCAGGGCGGGTTCGATTCGCAGATCAGCCCGTTCAACCGGGCAACGCAAGCCGATCGCCAGCCCGGCTCGACGATCAAGCCGTTCGTCTATGCGACCGCGCTCGACAACGGCATGACCCCTGCCAGCCAGATCGTCGATGGCACCTTTTGCGTCTATCAGTCGGCCAGCCTGGGCAACAAATGCTTCCGCAACTTCGGCGGATCGGCAGGCGCGGGTCCGCAGACGATGCGCTGGGGGCTCGAGCAGTCGCGCAACCTGATGACCGTGCGCGCCGCCAACGATGCCGGGATGACCAATGTCGTCAAGACGATCAAGGCGGTCGGCATCGGCGATTACAAGCCGTATCTCTCGATCGCGCTGGGTGCGGGCGACACCACGGTGATGAAGATCACCAACGCCTATTCGATGCTGGTCAACCATGGCCGCGAATTGAAGCCGACGGTGATCGACTACGTTCAGGACCGGCGCGGCAAGGTGATCTTCCGTTCCGATCCGCGCACCTGCGAAGGTTGCAACATGGCCAAATGGGATGGCAAGCCGATGCCGCGCTTCACCCCGCGTGGACGGCAGATCCTCGACCCGATCACGTCCTATCAGGTGGTCCACATGCTCGAGGGCGTGGTGACCCGCGGAACCGCAGTCTCGCTGGCCGATCTCAATCGCCCGATGTTCGGCAAGACCGGCACCACCAGCGGCCCGACCAACGTCTGGTTCATCGGCGGCACGCCCGACATGGTGGCCGGGGTCTATCTGGGCTTCGACCAGCCGCGCAGCATGGGCGGCTATGCGCAGGGCGGCCGGCTTGCCGCGCCGATCTTCAAGCAGTTCGCAAAGCAGGTGCTGCCGACGATGCCGATCACCGAATTCCGCGCACCTGCCGGAACGCGCATGGTGCGCATCGATCGCCGCTCGGGCCGCCGCGTCTATGGCGCGTGGCCGGGCGACGAGGCCAAGGCCGCGGTGATCTGGGAAGCCTTCAAACCCGAAACCGAGCCGCGCCGGACCATCCGCCAGGAGGAAATAGCCGCTGCCAAGGCCGTGCAGAAGCGCACCGGCCCTGCAACGCGCGCACGCAGCGACAGCGAATTCCTGCAGCAGCAGGGTGGGATCTATTGAGGCTGGTCCTTCGACAAAAGCCTAAGACGGATAGCAACTTTCCCCCACTCTACCAAAAGCATTGAAAAGCGTAAGCTTGCCGCGTAGGCCCGTCTGGCCATGCTCAGCCAGAAAGTCCGCTATACCATCCGTGCGCTGCAGCACCTTGCCGATCATTACGGCGAGGGGCTTGTGCATCTGGAAGACATCGCCCAGGCCCAGAACATTCCGCCCAAGTTCCTCACCGTGATCCTGTCGGAAATGGCGCGCGCCGGGCTGGTGCACTCGCAGCGCGGCAAGGATGGCGGGTATACGCTGGGTCTCGCGCCGGTCGACATCCGTTATGGCGACATCGTCCGCATCACCAGCGGATCGCTTGCCCTGGTGCCGTGCGCCAGCCGTTACGCCTATGAAAAGTGCAAGAACTGCCTGGCGGAAGACGAATGTCGCCTGCGGGCGCTGATGCTCAAGGTCCGCGATGAAACCGCAGTGATCCTCGACCAGATCACGCTCGCCGACCCGATACCCCCCATCGCCGAACTCGACCCTGCCATCGCCGACTAGGCCCTGAATTCAGGTGGCGAAGACCACCTGCCACGCGGCACCCTTGCCATTGCCGGGCACTGCCTTGATCTCTCCGCCCAACTGCGTCGCCAGCGATTGGACGATCCGGGTTCCCAGCCCCTTGGTCTGCGCAAGCGCGGGACCCTCGGGCAGGCCGCGGCCATTGTCGCTGACGGTCAGCGCCAGGCGCGCCGGGTCGAGCCGCTCGAGTTTCAGGGTGATCGTGCCGCCACTCTCGGCAAAAGCGTGCTTCAGGCTGTTGGTGACCAGTTCGGTGACCAGCAGCGACAGCGTGGTAAGCCGGGCAATGTCGAGGGTGATCGCGGGCATGTCGACCAGGCACACGATGTTCCGGGCCCCGGTCGCTTCGAGAAGGTCGGAACAGATTTCCTGGAAATATTGCGCGACGGGCTGATCGAGCGATGCCGGATCGTACAGTCGACGGTGAATGCGTGACATCGTCTCGATGCGGCTTTGCGCCTCGTCGAGCGCGCTGCTGGCCGATGCCGGATCGATCGCGACCTTGCGCTTTTGCAGATGCAGCAACGCAGCGACGAAGGTCATGTTGTTGGCCACGCGGTGCTGCAGTTCCTGAAACATGGTGCGCTGCTGGTCGTAAAGCGCCTCGGTCACCTTCTTTTCGCTGCGCAGTTCGTCGGCGGCGCGGTGCATCAAGTGGATCAGCGAGATATCGACCGCCACGATGAAGACATAGAACGCCAAGGTGACCGCGCTGGCGCCATCGATTCCGAAGCTGTCGAACGGCGGGATGAAGAAAAACCACGCCGCAAGGCCGGACAGCACGGCACACAGCAATCCAGGCCACAAACCTGCAAAAAAGGTGGTCACGATGACCGCAGGGAAGAAAGTGAGGTAGGGGAACCCCGGCGGCAACGTGCCGCTCAGTTCATGGCGCAGCAGCAATGCCGCCAGGAACGACGAAAGCGAAAGGGCGTAGCCGAGATAGGGATTGCGCCTGAATTGTGAGCCGGCCGTTATAAGTCTGTTCATCTGTATTCAGGTCCGCAGGGGCGGGGATCGCAAGTCCTCCGACATTTTTCGATCCGCGTATTAGGTGGAGAATCCCCGGCGGGCAAGCGCAGTTATTAAGGAGGATCGCACCTGGAATTGAGGCGGTACCAGTAACCTGTGGCACGCAATATTTGTGCATGGCTGCAACGACTTAGCCCCCCAAGATTAACATTTATTTCATGGTATTTCGCGACATTGCTGTGGTCGAAGAGCCAGCGCGCGGAGTCAATCATCGTCGATCGTCTGAAATTGCTGCTCCGCGCCATCTGGCGACGGGCCATGGCTGCTACCGGCGGTGACGGCCTGGCGCCGGCCCTTCGTGACGAACTGGCCGAGCTTCAATTTGCGCGGATCGGTGCGGTCGTTCCGGTGCTGTATTTTTCGATCGCGCTCATTGCCGTGATAGCGGGTGCAGCCTCGGGCGGCGAATTCGACGTCATGTATCATTTCCTGCTGCCCGGTGGCTTCGTGCTGATGGGCGGATATCGCTGCATCATCTGGTATCGGCGCAGAGCGATGCGGGTCGACCAGGCCAAAATCCGCCGCTATTTGCGCTCTACCACCATGATCGCACTGACCATGGGGCTGGTCGGAGGCCTTTGGTCGTTCGACGCGTATTACGGCACGCGCGAAGCCCGGCGCGTGCTGGCACCGGTGTTCATTTTCATGATCACCTTTGCCGGCGCGGTCTGCCTGACCTCCATGCCGCGCGCGGCGATCGGCGTCATGGTGCTGTCGCTGAGCCCGACATTGTTGATGATGATGATGTCGAGCGATATCGGCATTCAGGCGATGGCGTTCTGCTTTCTCATCGTCTCGCTGTTGACCTTCATGCTGATCGTCAACAGCTTCCACGAGATCGTCAGCGGACTGACGCTGCGGCATGAACTCAAGCAACTGTCGGAAACCGATCCGCTGACCGGGCTCGCGAATCGCCGCGCGTTCAGGATGCAGTTCAAGACGCTGTCCGATCGGCGCGGCGCTCGGCAGTCGGTCGCTCTGGTGATGGTCGATCTCGATGGCTTCAAGCAGGCCAACGACCGGTTCGGGCACGCGGCCGGGGACGCCATTCTGGTTCAGGCTGGCGAGCGGTTGGGGACCATGTGTCCCCAGGCCACCAGTGTCGCTCGGCTGGGGGGCGACGAATTTGCGGTGCTGCTCGAGACCGACGGCGATCTCGCTTATGTCGCGGCGCTCAAGCATGGCGTGCAGTCGATATTGTCGCTGCCCTATCACTATCGCGACCAGCAGATCGGGATTTCGGCGAGCGTCGGGACGGCGCACGGCATCAAGGGCATCATCAGCCTGGATACGCTGATGCGCGATGCCGATAACGAACTGTATCGCGCCAAGAACCGAGCATCGCTGCGCCGCACGGCCTGAGCGGCCAGGCACCGTCCTTGCGCCGACGACCCCGGCGCTCCCTCCCCCCGTGATAACCGTAGCCTGACGGCGGCAATCGGCTCGCCGACGGATTCGATCCGACAGCCGCAAGTTGGCGGGGCTGCAAGATTATCTATCTTGCCAACCGAATTAGTTGAGATTAGCCCTGTGTCTGCGGGCCATGCTGCATGCAGCCGGTCCGCACCAGATTTTCACAGGAGTTCAGCGTATGCCTCCATCAAAATCCGATACCGCCGAGGGGGTACCTCACACGGCCGTTCCCTTGTCCGCGATTGCCCAGGCCATCGCCAAATTGCGCTTTGGGGCCATCGTGCTCACCGTCCACGACGGCAGGCTGGTCCAGATGGACGTCACCGAACGCCAGCGCTTCAGCTGACATTGCAGTCTCCTGGCTGCCGGGACCGGGACACCGGACCGGCCTTTGTTGAGCGTCCTTTCATGCCTCATCCACATCAGCGTGCCGACCGGACAACCGGAAGCACCTCCACCCAAGGGGGTCTTTCCAAATGTTCACGTCGTTCTCCATTATCGCGCGCACGTCGGTTGCCGCGCTGTCCATCGCTCTCGCGTCTCAGGCTCCGGCAATCGCTGCTGACACCGATGATGCCGCAGCCAACGCGCAGGCCGACAATCTCGCCGAAGCACAGCAGCAGCCCGATAACGTGATCATCGTCTCCGCCCGCCGCCGTGACGAGTCCTCTCAGGACGTGCCGATCGCGCTGTCGGTGGTCGATGTGACCACGCTCGACAACACCGGCAGCTTTAACATCAGCCGGCTGACCCAGCTGCAGCCGACGTTGCAGTTCTATTCCTCCAACCCGCGCAACTCGGCGATCAACATCCGCGGGCTCGGCGCGCCTTTCGGCCTCACCAATGACGGCATCGAGCAGGGCGTGGGCATCTATATCGACGATGTCTTCGTCGGCCGGGTGGCGGTGGCGACGCTCGACTTTCTCGATATCGCGCAGGTCGAAACGCTTCGCGGGCCGCAGGGCACGCTCTACGGAAAGAACACTACGGCCGGCGCGATCAACATCACCTCGAAGGAACCCAGCTTCGATTTCGAAGGGAGGGCCGAGGTGACCGCGGGCAATCTCGAGTTCCGCCAGGCCAAGGCGTCGGTGTCCGGGCCTTTGTCGGACACTGTGGCGGTGCGCTTCGGCGTTGCCACTACCGACCGGCGGGGCACGATCTTTAACGTCGCCACCGGCACGAACGTCAACGAGCTCAACAATCTGGGCCTGCGCGGCACGCTGTTGTGGAAACCGAGCGATAGCTTGAAGGTCACGCTGGCGGGCGACTACAACCGCCAGAACCCCGAATGCTGCGCGCAGATCTATGCGCGCTACGGCAGCACCCAGCGCCCCGCCAATCGCCAGTTCCCCGCGCTGTCAGCCGCGTTCGGCTACGCACCGCCCAGCCTCGACGCGTTCGACCGGGCGACCGATGTCGATGCCGAGTTGAGCGCCAAGAGTATCCTGGGTGGAGCATCGCTCAAGGTCGAATGGGATGTCGGCCCCGGCACGCTGACCTCGGTATCCGCCTGGCGGTTCTGGGACTGGACCCCGTCGAACGACCGCGACTTCACCGGCCTGCCGATTACGCTCAAGGTCAACAACCCCTCGCAGCAGGAGCAGTTCACGCAGGAAGTTCGCTATGCCGGGTCGCTGGGCGAGCGCATCGACTTCGTCGCAGGGGTGTTCGGCTTCTATCAGACCATTGACACGCAAGGCATCCAGGAACAGGGGCTAGCCGCCAGCCGCTGGCTTCTTGCGCCCACCAGCGCGCTCGCGGGCAACCCGTCGGTGCTCAACGGTCTGGTCGCCAACAACACCATCGGCTTCAAGAACACCAGCGTCGCCGCCTTCGGCCAGCTCAGCTGGAAGGTCACCGATGCGCTGACCATCCAGCCGGGCATCCGCATCAACTACGACAAGAAGACCGGATCCTACAACTCGGTGGTCACCGGCACGGCATCGAACGGCACGCGGCAATTGGTCACCTTCAACGGGCCGTTCGCCAACGATCCCTGGATCGTCGCGCAGCGCGGGGTGCTCGCGCCCCAGTTCTTCGAGCCCGAGTTCAGCGACTGGAACCTGTCGTACGACCTGACCCTGGCCTATCGCGTCTCCGACGATGTGCGCGCCTATGCAACCTATGCCAAGACCTTCAAGACCGGCGGCATCAACCTGTCGGGCGTGCCCAATGATGCTGCGGGCAACCCATTGCTCGCGGCAGGTTCGGTGAAGCCGGAAAAGGTCGATCATTTCGAGGTCGGATTGAAGACCCAGTTCTGGGACCGCCGTGCGACGCTCAACCTTGCAGGCTTCTGGACCGAGATCAGCGATTACCAGGCGACGGTGAACAACGGCCAATTGGGCGTGCTGCGCGGATACCTCGCCAATGCGGGCAAGGTGCGGGTGCGCGGGATCGAGGCGGATTTCAGCGTGCGCCCGTCCGAGCGGTTCAACGCCTATGTCAGCGGCGCCTATACCGACCACGAGTACGTCCGCTTCGTCGATGCGCCATGCCCACCCGAACTGGCCGGCGGAACCACGGTGGGCGCGGGGCAGACACCCGGAGCCCCCGGCGTTCCCGGTGCGTTGAGCCCGGCGAACTGCGATATCTCGGGCCAATGGCTGCCCGGCATCTCGAACTGGGCGTTCTCCTATGGCTTCGAGGTCAACGAGCCGGTGTCGGTCTTCAGCCTCGACGGCTTTGCCTATGCCGGGTTCGATGGCAATTATCGCTCCAAATTCTCGTCCAACCCCTCGCGATCGATCTACACCGATGTGGGCGGCTATGCGCTCAGCAATGTGCGGCTGGGCTATCGCACCGATGAAGGGCTCAACCTGTTCTTGTGGGCCCGCAATGTTTTCGATGTCGATTATTTCGAGCAATTGGCGGCTAACACCGGGGGCAATACCGGCCTCATCGCCGGACAACCCGGCGACCCGCGCACCTTCGGCATTACCCTTGCCTCCAGTTTCTGATGCCTCGAGTTTCTGAACCCTCCTGCCTTGAAAGGGACCGCTCGTGCCGGACCTTGGAATATTGAACCTTGCCGATATCTGGCCGTTCGTGCTCGCGGGCTTCGCAGCGCAGATGGTCGATGGTGCGCTCGGAATGGCGTTCGGGGTGATCTCGAGCACGCTGCTCGTTTCGATCCTCGGCGTGCCACCGGCGCAGGCATCGGCGGGGGTTCATCTGGCCGAGGTGTTCACCACCGGTGCGTCGGGATTGAGCCATGCCTGGCACCGCAACATCGACTGGCCGCTGTTCGGCAGGCTGGTGGTGCCCGGGGTGATCGGCGGCGTGGTCGGCGCCTATGCGCTGTCGAACATCGATGCTGAGATCGCAAGGCCGTTGGTGATGGCGTATCTCGCGGTCATCGGCGTGGTGCTGCTCTTCCGTGCATGGCGCTTTCCGACGCCCAAGTTCGATGACCCGCGCGTGGTTGCGCCTTTGGGGCTGGCGGGCGGCTTTCTCGATGCGGCAGGCGGCGGCGGATGGGGGCCGGTGGTGACCTCCAACCTCCTGATCCAGGGCAGCGAGCCGCGCAAGACCATCGGCACGGTCAGCGCCTCGGAGTTCTTCCTCACCGTGTCGATCTCGCTGACCTTCATCCTGACTTTGGGGTTCGAGGCGTTCACCAAGGCGACCGTAGGCCTGCTGATCGGCGGGGTGATCGCCGCGCCGTTCGGTGCATTGCTCGCCAAGAACGTGCGGCCGCGGCTGCTGCTGTTTCTGGTCGGCGCGGTGCTCACGGTGACCAGCGTGTTCAGCATCTACAAGGCGCTGGCGTGATCGGGTTCCTCGTCGCGCAAGCAGCGGGCCGGGCGCTGTTCAAATCGAACCCGCCAGTGCCGCGCTGACATCTCCGCGCGTTGGCGGACATGTTCGTCACCCTGACAGAGCAGGGGAGGGGGTCGTCAAAGCCCGATGATGGCCGCTGCGATCCAGCGGTCCTCGGAGCGCAATATGCCCCATGCGCGGGCGGCAGCGCGGCTGTCCATCACCTCGACGCCGATATTGTGCGCTTCCATCGCCTGGATGAAGCTGCGCGGCGGGTGTGCGAGCCCGGGGCCGGTGCCGAGCAGCAGGAACTCAGGCGCAGGGTCCATCGCCAGCACCTGGCCCATGGCGGCGATATCGAGCGCGTCGATGGTGGCGACGGCCCACGGCATCGCCGAGACAGGCGTCAGCACCAGGCTCGATTCCACCCGGCGGGGCCCAAGGTTGTCGCCATCCAGCTTGAAGCCGCGCGCGGTGAACCCGGTGATCACGGGGCCGGATGCGCGCGGGTCCTGGTTGAATTCAGCCATGTTGTGTGCCGCCGATCAGGGCTGCGCGCCGCCCATGCCCTCTTTGAGCTTGGCCGCTGCCTTGTCGGCGTCGGTCATCTGCGGCACGAAGCTGTGCGCGCCGACGCCCAGCCAGACCAGGATCGGGTTGGCCATGTACACCGACGAATAGGATCCGACGAACAGGCCGAGCGTCATCGCGGCGGTGAAGCCGAAGATCACGCCGGGGCCGATCAGCAGCAGCGCCGACAGCGCGATCAGCATGGTCAGCGTCGTCATCACGGTGCGCGCCAGCGTTTCGTTGGTCGACAGGTCGAGCAATGCGATCATGTCCATCTTGCGGTATTTGCGCAGATTCTCGCGTACGCGGTCGAACACCACGATCGTATCGTTGAGCGAATAGCCGATGATGGTGAGCAAGGCCGCGACGATGTTGAGGTTGAACTCGAGCTGGGTCAGCGCGAAGAAACCGAAGGTCAGCGTCACGTCGTGGAACAGCGCAAACAGCGCCGCGACCCCGAATTGCCACTCGAAGCGGAACCAGATGTAGATGGCGATCGCGATCATCGCGAACACCAGCGAATAGACGCCGGTCTTGAGCAGTTCGCCCGAGACCTTGCCCGAAACCGAATCCACCCCGTCGATGCGCGCACCCTGGGCGGCATATTTGGTGGTGATCATCTGCGTCACCTGCGTGGTCACCGCGTTGACCTCGTCGACATTGTCGCCCGCCAGCCGCATGCGCACCGACACCTGGTTGGGCTCGCCGAACCGCTGGATCGTCGATTCGCCAAGGTTCAGCGCCTCGATGTCGTTGCGCAGATCGCCGACTGGGGCTTCTGCCACCTGGTCGAAGGTCACCTGGATCATCTGGCCGCCGACGAAATCGACGCCCAGGTTCAATCCGCGCACGCCGACCAGCACGATCGATGCGATGATCGACAACAGGCTGATGGTCATCGCGATCTTGCGCCAGCGCAGGAAGCGGAAGTTGGTGTCGTCCGGAACGAGCTTGAGAAGCTTCATGGTCTAAAGCCTTGCTTAAATTACGAGTTCGCGCGGACGTTCGCGCTTCAGCCAGATGGCGACGAACATGCGGGTAACATACACCGCCGTCCACACCGAGGTGACGATACCGATCATCAGCACCACCGCAAAACCGCGCACCGGGCCTGATCCGAACAGGAACAGCAGCACCGCGGCAATCACATTGGTGATGTTGGCATCATAAATCGCGCGCGACGCTTCGGTATAGCCGACCTCGATCGCCTGGACAATTCGTCGCCCGTTCTTGCGTTCCTCGCGGATGCGCTCGTTGATCAGCACGTTGGCATCGACCGCCGCTCCGATGGTCAGCACGAACCCTGCGATGCCCGGCAGTGTCAGCGTCGCGTTCATCAGCGCCATGATGCCCAGGATCAGCAGAATGTTGAGGATCAGCGCGATGTTGGCGTAGACGCCAAAGCGGCCATAGGTCAAAATCATGAAGGCGAGCACGGCAACCGTGCCGATGGCACCTGCCAGCAGGCCCAATTGCACCGATTCCGCGCCAAGGTCGGGCCCGACCGAGCGTTCCTCGACCACCTTGAGCTCGACCGGCAGCGCGCCCGAGCGCAGCGCGATCGCGAGCTGGTTGGCGCTTTCGGTGGTGAAGCTGCCCGAAATCTGCGCGGACCCGCCCAGGATCGGCTCGTTGATGTTGGGGGCGGACAGCACCTCGCCATCGAGAATGATCGCAAACGGCTTGTTGACGTTTTCCCGTGTCAGCCGCGCAAAGCGCGTCCCGCCCTCACGATCGAAGGTGATCGATACGACCGGCTCGTTGGTCTGCTGGTCGAAGCTCGCCTGCGCGTTGGTCAGCTTGTCGCCGCGGATTCCGCCCAGACGGCGCACCGCGATCGGCGTGCCTCCGGCCGGGTTGGTGGGATACGGCACGATCTCGCTGCCCACCGGCGCGCGGCCTGCGGCGATATCCTCGGGGCTGGCATTGAGATCGACCAGCTTGAATTCGAGCTCTGCGGTCTGGCCGAGCAGTTCCTTCAGCGCCTCGGGGTCGTCAAGGCCTGGCACCTGCACGACGATGCGGTTGTCGCCCTGGCGGATGATCGTCGGTTCGCGCGTGCCCAGTTCGTCGATGCGCTTGCGCACCACTTCGGTCGCGGTTTCCATCGCCTGGTCGAGCGCCTGGGTGAGGCCCGCGTCGGTGGGGGTCAGCACGATGCGGCTGGTGTCGCGCACCTCGATGTCCCAGTCGCGCTGGCCGGTCAGCCCGGCGCCCGTGGTCAGCGGCAGGATGGCCTCGCGCGCGGCATCGACCTGGCCGACGTCGCGCACCAGAAACGAAAGCCTGCCGCCCTCGCGCGAGATGTCGCCAATGCCGATCCGCGGCGTGGCAGAGCGCATCGCGCCGCGCACGGTCTCTTCCATGTTCTGCAGGCGCTGCGCCGCGACATCGGCGGGATCGCCCTCGAGCAGGATATGGCTGCCGCCCTGGAGATCGAGCCCCAGGTTGATCTTTTCCTGCGGCAGGAACGAAGGATAATAAGGCGAGATGCTGGCCGGCAGCAGGCTGGGGATCGCCAGCAACACGCCCAAAGCGAGTATCAGGCTGATCGAGATCGTTTTCCAGCGCGGAAAATCAAGCATTCTCAAGGCTTCCTTGGCAGTGCAGCCTCATGCGACGCACTACTGCGGGCAAGGCGGACGCGGACCGGATGTGTGCGCCATATATTCATGGCGCCCACAGGCGGCAAGGCGGTAGGTCAATCGTTGGCGGGTGCTCCGCCGGGCTGGACGACGTCGCTCAGCGTGGTCTTGACCGCGCGGACCTTGGCGCCGCCCAGATCGATCTCGACATAGGCGTCGTCGACCTTGGTCACCTTGCCGACCAGTCCGCCGCCGGTGATCACCTGATCGCCGCGCTTGACCGCATCGATCTTGGCCTTGTGCACCTTCATCTGGCGCTGCTGCGGACGAATGATCAGGAAATAGAAGATCAAAAGCAGCGGCACGAACATCAAAAGCTGAGTCCATGCAGGTGCCCCGCCGGGTGCCGCTGCGGCCAATGCAAGCAGAAGTGTCGAGTCCATGACGATAAAATCCGAATGTCTGAAAAAAGCACAAGAGCGACACGGCAGCAAAACCCGGTCGCAGCGATGGGCGCGCCTATCATCATCGGCTGCCAATGGCAATTGGCGATGACCCGTGCGTCAATGCGGCATGAATGCGGCATGGGGGGCGAACGACAGGCTTGCCAATCGCGCCGCACCGCCATATAGGCGCGCTTCCCATCAGCCGCAGCGCGGCGATGGCACGGTCGGGACGTAGCGCAGCCTGGTAGCGCATCACACTGGGGGTGTGGGGGTCGGAGGTTCGAATCCTCTCGTCCCGACCAATTTTCCAATCCGGCGATCCGGGCGATCGCGGTTTGTCAGCCAAACATCTCGGTATCGATCGACCGCTGCATGGCCTCGCCATAGCGCGGGCCCGCGACGGTTTGCGGGTTGATCAGCGCGTCGATGCGGGCGGCTACGTCTGCGGGGATGATCCAGTCGCGCTGGGCGAAATTCTCTTCCATGTGCGCGATCGACCCGGTGCCGGGGATCGCGACGACATGCTCGCCGCGTGACAGCACCCAGGCGAGCGACAGCTGCGCGGGCGTGACGCCGCATTCGGCGGCAAGCGCGCAGAATTGATCGACGAGCGCGCGGTTGGCGGGCCAGTTGTCGGCGTTGAAGCGCGGCATTCCGCGGCGCAGATCGGTGTCGGCGAGGTCTGCGGGATCGCGCACGCCATTGGCCAAGACCCCGCGCGCCACCGGCGAGAAGGCGACAAAGGTGGTGCCAAGATCACGGCAGGCATCGAGTACCGCGATCTCGGGCTCGCGGGTCCATGGCGAATATTCGGTCTGCATTGCGGCGATCGGGTGCACCGCTGCGGCACGGCGCAGCGTGTCTGCCGACATCTCGGACAGGCCGATGCTGCCGATCTTGCCCTCCTTGACGAGGTCGGCCATCGCACCCACCGATTCCTCGATCGGCACGCTGCGATCGCGCCGGTGCATATAGTAGAGGTCGACATGGTCGGTCTGCAGCCGGGTCAGCGATTCATCGATGCACCGGCGGATGCTTGCAGGGCTGCAATCGATGCCGCGCTTTTCGCCCTCGATCACGATGCCCATCTTGGTCGCCAGGAAGAATTCGCGCCGCCGGTGCTTGAGCGCCTCGCCGATCAGCGTCTCGTTGTGGCCGAGGCCATAGATATTCGCGGTGTCGAGATGATCATAGCCCAGGTCCAGCGCGCGGTTGAGCAACGCGATCGCATCTTCGCGCGCGGGCAGGGTGCCATAGGCCCAGCTCAGCGACATGCAGCCCAAGCCGATCGGCTTGACGGGCTTTGAATGGATATGGCGGGAGATCATGCAGGCAAACCTTTCAGTGTGACGCGGCGCGGTTGACGGTGCGGTCGCACGGATGGCGTTTGCAGGTCAACCGGGACGGGGCCGTTGGCCCGCTGCGGGTGGGCGGGGCGGCTGAGCGGTCTGCGTGGGCGTGGCATCGATTCGGCGCGGCGGATAGGCACGGCGATGTACCCTGCGCGCCCGGTGTCGCACGCACCGGACGGCGATGCCGGTAAAGCCAGGCGTGGCGGCGCTTTGTGCCCCGCCGGGGCCTGTTCCTTGCAGCGGGCATGCGGCGAAAAGGCTGCCTTTCGGGGCCGCATTTTATCCTCTTTTCCGCCTGTAGTAAGTCGGCTATATGCACGGTTCCCAAGGGTGCGGGGGAGAGGGGTCGGGCCGTGTGGCGTGTCCTTCCCGCGCCAGTGCAAGAAATATGTCTTGCCAGAGTCCCAAGGGTGTCGATACAACGCGGGCTCTTGTTTCCGCAACGAAGGGGAAAAGTACCATGAAGTCCATCATCAAGCTGAGCTCGGTTTTCGCCGCCGCTAGCGTTCTGGCTCTCGCAGCCTGCACTCCTGAAGAAGCTGCTGAAGCTCCTGCTGAAACCACCACCGAAGACACCATGGAAGCTCCTGCTGCTGACGCTGGCATGGAAGCTGGCATGGAAGCCGGTGCTGAAGCTGGTGCCGAAGCCGGCGCAGAAGCTGGTGCCGAAGCCGGTGCCGCTGCTGGCGCAGAAGCAGCTCCTGCTCCTGCCGCTCCTGCTGAATAAGCAGACGCACAGCTTCGCCTGAAAAGGCAAAAGCTAATAAAAACGCCCGGCAACCTGATTGGGGTTGCCGGGCGTTTTTTGTTGCCTTGGGCAAGGCACATGGCTGGCCCGGAGCCGAGCCGTTTACGAACGGTTAGGGTCTGATCCTTATATCATCGCGTTGCATGACCAGCATTGGCTTGGCCGGAAACGGGCGCATGCAGGGTTACGCTCCAGCGGAGATCGACGATGACGGCACCGATGCGCAAGGAGGGACCGAGCCAGCCGGCGACCGACCGCCGCTATGCCATCCGCATCAATGTTCAGATCGACGCGGACCTGCTCAACGAGGGTCGCCGGCTCTGCGCGGTTACGCTGACCAACCTGTCGATCACCGGCTGCCGGTTCGAGTCCAACCTGCCGTTGCGAATGCCCGCCCCCGTCACCCTGCTGATCGAAGGTGTGGACCCGATCCAGGGCGAAGTCGTTTGGGCCGACGGCGTGGTCGTCGGCTGCCATTTCGCCGAGGCGTTGAGCCCCACCATCTGCAACCGCATCATCCGGACATTGCGCGACCGCGCTGCGGTGAAGCGCTAACGCTCCAGAATTCGGCTGAAATGCTGGTGCAGCTCCTGCCCGTTGCGGGTCCAGCTGAACCGCGCCACGCACGCGCGCACCGCCAGCGGATCGGGGTGCGAGGCGAGCACATCCAGGACTGCTGCAGCCAGCGCCTCCGGGTCCGCCGCAGCGATGCGCCCGGCGACCGGATCGGTCAGCAACTCCGCCGCGCCGCCCGCATCGCAGATCACGATCGGCGTGCCGCAGGCGAGCGCTTCGACCCAGGCGTTGGCCAGCCCTTCGGACCTTGACGGCAGCACCATGACATCGGCCGCAGCAAGCCAGCGCGGCAGATCGTCGTGCGGCAGCGCGCCGGCAAAGATCACGCGCTCTGCCACGCCAAGCCGCGTGGCCAGCGCACGGTATCGCGCCTCTGCATCGCCGGTTCCCGCCAGCACCAGCGTGGCACCGGGCAGCATCGGCAGCGCTTCGATGATCAGGTTCTGGCGCTTGCGGGCGATCAGCGCACCGACCGCGATCAGCATCGGCCCGGTAATCCCCAGCTCGGCGCGCAAGCCCTCGCCATCTTGCGGCGCAAAGCGCTGCTGGTCGCAACCGGTGTAGTGCACGCTGATGCTGTCGCCCGGCATTCCCAGCGCGACCATGTCGTCCTTCAACGCCTGGGAGACGGCGATTAGCCCGGCAGCGTCGCGTCCCGCCTGCAGCACGATGTCGCGGGTTCTGGGCGCCTGGCCCCAATGATGGATGTCCGCGCCGCGCGCCTTGACCGAATACGGCACGCCCAGCGCCTGCGAGAGGATCCGCGCCGCCGGGCCATCGGGATAGAAGAACTCGGCATCGATCAGGTCGAACGGGGTTTCGCGGTGCAGCCGACGTACCAGCGGGAGGACGGCGCGCGCGAGCAATTGCGGCTGCCAATGCGCGCCGATGCCCGGGATGTGGAGGAAGCGCGGGCGATGTACGCTGAGGCCGTGCCAGCTTTCGTGCAGCGGCAATCCGGCAATTTCGCGATAGCGGGCGTGGCGCGACAATGGCCAGGGGGGCACCGCCTGCGGGCTGATGACGGTGACCTCGACACCCTCGCGCGCGGCGAGCGCGGCGGTCTGGCGCTCGACGAAAATCCCGAAATTGGGGTGGGCCGCATTGGGAAACAGCGTGGCGAGGGTCAGGATGCGCATATCGGCGCTCTGTTACAGCGCGCGGATTAACGTTTCTGCCACCGCCAGCCACGGCGGATTGTTCACCACCTGCTGGCGGGTGCCGACGCCGGGGGGGAGGATCTGGATGCGTTCGCCATCGCGCGCGATCAACCGGCCGAACACGAAGCGGCCGGCGGGGCGGGGCACCAGCACATCGCGGTTGAGCGCACTGGTTATGGCATCCGGGGCGATCCGCCGCAGCCACAGCATGTCACCGCTGCGGTACTCGCCCAGGCTTCCGGTGACGCGCATCGCCACCATCTGTTCGGTCGGCGAGGGGAGCACGGCATTTTCGGTGCGGGACAGCGGCTGCGCGCCGGTGCTGTCGAGCAACGCGATGACCGGCAACTCGGATGCTGCGGCGGTGCTGACCAATGCGCTGCTTTCGACCTCGAGCGCCGCAGCGATGCGGTTCAGCCAGGCGAGCGACAGCGTGCGCATTCCCGTCTCGAGCCGCCCGATCGTCTGCGCTGTCGTCGGCGGATCGCAGCGCCGTGCGACGTCGTCCAGGGTCATGCGGCGGGCGCGGCGGACATCGCGGATACGGTTGATCATGTTGCGTCCTTTCGAACCGATATGGGAAACAACTTTCCTACACTCCAACCTCCATGGCAAGAGCCATGCCCGAGTTTATAACCAAATGGGGATGAGCCATGGCCAACAGAGGCGATTTTGGAGCGATCAGGCAGGTGTCCGGCAGGTTGCTGGCCGAGCGTGCGATCGAAGGCGATACGGTTGCGGCAAGCGGAACGCGCGGCAGGCGTCCGGCCCGCTCGGTCACGGTCAATCTGGCCGAATCGCCGCTCGGCTGGCTGCTGGCGCGCGGCATGATCGACAGTCGCCAGTTCGATGCCGGCGAAAAGCTGCGCGCCGATTGGGAGCGGGCGAACCTGTCTCCCTCGATCACCATGCGCTGGGACGCCGCGTCCAAGTCGGGCGGGTTTCGCGGCACTGGCGATCACCTCGAACCCACCGAACGCCAGGCAGCGGCGCGCCAGCGTTTCGACGCGGCGATGACCGCGCTTGGCCGTGATCTCAACGACATCGCCTGGCGGGTGATCTGCTCGGGCGAAGCGATGCCGATGGCCGAAAAGGCGCTGGGCTGGCCGGTCCGCTCGGGCCGCCTGGTGCTGCGCATGGCGCTCGACCGGCTGGCGGATTTCTATCGGTTGCCGGGTTAGGGGGAGGAGTGTGCCGCCACCGCCATCCCACCTCTCCCTTGATGGGAGAGGCAGCGAGACTTGGCAGCTTGCTGCCTTAGTCGCAGCGGTGAGGGTGATGGTGCGGCTGGGTGCTGATTGCGCGGTGTCGAACGGCCCTATAATCCGGAGAGATCACCCCCACCCAACCCTCCCCCATCAAGGGGGAGGGCTTGTTGTGCAAAGCCACGACCACCATTCGGTCCCCTGCGCAGGCAGGGGCCCATCTCCTGCTGGTGCGTCACATGCACCGGTCGTTTTGCAGAGGAACTGTTAGGAGATGGGCCCCTGCCTGCGCAGGGGAACAAGTGGTGAGCGAATGACAATGGCGACGTTAGCCCATCGCCTCGACCTGCTCGGCCAGGTCCAGCCAGCGCATCTCGGCGGCGTCCTTCTCCGCGCGCGCCTGCTCGATCGCCTTGGTCAGCGCGGCGAACTTGGCAGGGTCGCGGGCGTACAGCTCCGGGTCGGACAGCGCCGCCTCGTCGCGTGCGATGGCCGCTTCGATCGCCTCGATCCGCTCGGGCAAAGTGTCGTAATCGCGCTGGTCCTTGTAGCTCAGCTTGACCTTCTGCGAGACCGGCTTGGGAACCGATGCTGCAGCGGCTGCGGCGGCGTCGGCCTTGCTGCGGTTCGATTTGACCCAGTCGGCGGTGCGCTGCTTGCGCTTGGCCTCCCAGTCGGCATAGCCGCCCGCGACGACATCGACCACGCCCGATCCATCGAGCCCCAGGGTTACGGTGACGGTGCGATCGAGGAAGTCGCGGTCGTGACTGACGATCAGCACGGTGCCGTCATAATCGGCGATCACCTCCTGCAGCAGATCGAGCGTTTCGAGGTCTAGATCGTTGGTCGGTTCATCGAGCACCAGCAGGTTCGACGCGCGGGCGAATTCGCGCGCCAGCAGCAGCCGCGAGCGTTCGCCGCCCGACAAGGTGCCGACGCGCGCCTCGACCAGCCCGGGGTCGAACAGGAATTCCTTGAGATAACCGTGGATATGCTTGCGCACCCCGCGCACATCGATCCAATCGCCACCTTCGGCGAGCACGTCGCGCACGCGCTTTTCGGGCGACATGAGCTTTCTTTGCTGGTCGATGATGACCCCGTCCAATGTCTTGGCGAGCGTGATCTTGCCGCTGTCGGGCTCGAGCTCGCCGGTGAGCAGCCGGATCAGCGTGGTCTTGCCCGCGCCGTTCGCGCCGACGATGCCGATCCGGTCGCCGCGCTGCACCCTGAGCGAAAAGTCCTTGATGATGGTGCGCTCGTTTTCGGCCTCGCCGAAGGTCTTGAACACCCGTTCGGCGACGATCACCGACTTGGTCTTGCTGTCGTCGCTGACCGCCTTCAGCTTGGCGGTGCCCTGCGGCCCCAGCATCGCGGCGCGGGCTGCGCGCATTTCCCAGAGCTTGGCGAGCCTTCCCTGGTTGCGCTTGCGCCGCGCGGTGACGCCGCGCTCGAGCCAGTGCGCCTCGATCTTGAGCTTGGCGTCCATCTTGTCGGCAGCGCGCGCTTCCTCGGCATAGACCTGCTCCATCCACGCCTCGTAACCGCCAAAGCCGATTTCGAGACGGCGCAGGTTGCCCCGGTCGAGCCACAAGGTCTGCTTGGTCAGCCGCTCGAGAAACGTCCGGTCATGGCTGATCACGACGAAGGCGCCGGTATAGCGGCCAAGCCAGCTTTCGAGCCAGTCGATCGCGGCGAGGTCGAGATGGTTGGTCGGTTCGTCGAGCAGCAGCACATCGGGATCGCTGGCGAGCGCGCGGCAGATCGCGGCGCGCCTGCGTTCGCCACCGCTGGCGGTCGCCGCTTCGCGCGACAGGTCGATGCCGAGCTGGTCGGCGATCGCGGCGACCTCGTGCGCGGGCGGCGCGTCATCTCCAGAAAGCGCCCAGTCGTTCAGCGTCTCGAAGCCCTTGAAGTCGGGATCCTGCGCCAGCATGACGCAGCGGACGCCCGGCTGGATGGTGCGCGTGCCGCGATCGGCCTCGATTTCTCCGGCGATCAGCCGCAGCATCGTGGTCTTGCCCGCGCCGTTGCGCCCGATCAGCGCCAACCGGTCGCGCGGGCCGATGTGCATGCTGATATCGCGGAACAGCCAGCCGGTGCCCTGGTTCAGGCCAAGGTCTTCATACGACAATACGGGGGGTGTGGACATGGCGCGGCACTTAAGCTGCGCAGGCGCGCCGCGCAATCCCCACCGGCGAGCGATATGCGGTTGACCGCCGGTCGGCTGGCGTCGCAAATAGGCACAAAGCGGCAAAACAAAGTGACAGGCGGGGTCAACAGTGCGCACGGTCTATCTCAACGGAAGCTATGTCGCCGAGGGCGACGCAACGGTGTCGATCTTCGATCGCGGACTGCTGTTTGCCGATGCGGTGTACGAGGTTTGCTCGGTGCTGGACAGGCGGATCATCGATCGGCAGGCGCATCTGGCGCGGTTTGAACGCTCGCTGACCGAGATGGGAATCGCGCACGATGTCTCCGCCGCCGGCTGGGACGACGTGCTGGCGACGCTGATCGAGCGCAATGACCTGACCGAGGGCACGATCTACATCCAGGTCAGCCGCGGCGCTGCCGACCGCGATTTCCTGTTTCCTGCGCCCGGTACCCCGCCGACGGTTTTCGCTTTTACCCAGGCGCGCACGCTGGTCGACAATCCGATGGCAAAGCGCGGCATGCGCATCCTCACCCGGCCCGACCGGCGCTGGGGCCGGCGCGATATCAAGACGGTGCAACTGCTTTATGCCAGCATGATGAAGATGGAGGCCAGGGCGGCGGGGGTCGACGATGTCTGGCTGTCCGAGGGCGATGTCATCACCGAGGGGACCTCGCAAAACGCCTGCATCATCACGCGCCAGGGCCATCTGGTGACCCGCGATCTGGGGCATCATATCCTCCCCGGGGTCACCCGGTTGAGCCTGATCGAGATCGCGCGCAAAAGCGGCATCACCGTCGAGGAGCGGCCTTTCACCATCGCCGAGGCGCAGGGGGCGGCGGAAGCGTTCGTGACATCGGCTTCGCTGTTCGTCATGCCGGTGGTCGAGATCGACGGGCTAAAGGTGGGCGACGGGCTTCCCGGCCTGGAAACGATGGCGCTGCGCGCGGCGTATATCGAGCATGCGCGCACGATGGGCTGAGATGCGGAAATGTCGAAGGGCTGACGTCTCCGTTCAGTCGATTGACACCTTCGGCGGCGCACACGCCAGTCTGAAGCAAATCTGTTCGTTTTGGAGACTTCGCTCATGATCAAGACCCTCGCCTGTACCCTGCCGCTGGCCATGCTGATGTCCACTGCGGCCCCCGCCTTTGCCGCGGTTGAGATCAGCGCCACAGCTGCCAATCCGGTGGTCGAACTGAGCGTCACTGAAACCGTGCTGGGTGCGCCCGACACTGCGACCTTCAGCACCGGTGTCACCAGCAAGGCACCGACCGCGCAGGAAGCGCTGCGGACCAACTCGGCCGAGATGGAAAAGGTGATCGCGCAGATCGTCGCTCTGGGCATCAAGCGCGAGGATATCCAGACATCGGGCATCAACCTCAGCGCCGATTACGAATACGGCAATGACGGCCGCCAGCCCCGCTTCATCGGCTATCAGGTCACCAACCAGGTAACCGTCAAGGTCCGCCAGATGGCGCGGCTTGGCGCGATCCTCGATGCAGTGGTGTCGAAGGGTGCGAATAACGTCTCGGGCCCCAATTTCAGCATCGACGATGACAGCAAGGCTCAGACCGAGGCACGCGACAAGGCGATGCAGCGCGCCCAGGCGCAGGCGATGGATTATGCGCGGCGCACCGGCTTCACCGGGGTTCAGCTGCTGGCAGTGTCCGAAGCCACCTCCAATGTGTCGCCGATGGGCATGGCGGATATGAAGCGCACGTCGTTGCAGTCGGAGGCCGCAGCGCCGCCGATCGAAGGCGGACAGGTTGGCACCAGCGTTACGGTCAATGCGACCTATCAGATGACCCGATAAACCAGATTGCAATTCCGTCACCCCCGCGAACGCGGGGGTGACGCTTCTATGCTACGGCTGCAGAAGCGGGATTCCCGCCTTCGCAGGAATGACGGGGAAGAGCCTTGTGGAACGGATCGCTGGCCAAAACCTGCAAAAGCCGTTAGCGCTTTATTCAGCGGCTATTCAATGATCGAGGGATAATGCGGTCGTCATGAAACTGTTCTCTTTCAGCCTGCCCGCTTGTGCCGTCGTTGCTTCCTTGCTGGTGGCCAGCGCGCCGCACGCGGATGCGATCGACGGCAAGAGGCGCGGCGAGCAGAGCGAGGCGCGCGAACAGTTCATGGCCGGGCAGGTCAAATCCTTGCGCGAAATCGAGGGACGCATCCTCCCCAAGATGCGCGGGATGCAGTATCTCGGCCCCGAATATGACGCCGGATCGCAGGTCTATCGGCTCAAGTTCCTCGACAGCGGGCGGGTCATCTTCGTCGATGTCGATGCCCGCACGGGGGCGGTGTTGCGCCAGACCGGCTGACGCATTGAGGCCTTTCCTGCAGCCGCCAGCCTTGTCACCACCCCCTTTTTGGCCAATATGACCCATTCACGGCAGCGACGGCACCTTGCATGTCGCTTCCCTTACCCAATTGCAGGAGTTGCCCCATGCGCGTTCTGATCGTCGAGGACGAACCTACCCTCGGCAAACAGCTCAAGTCCACGCTCGAGGCTACCGGCTATGCGGTCGACCTGTCCGTGGATGGCGAGGACGGCCATTTCATGGGTTCGACCGAGGACTATGACGCGGTGATCCTCGACCTCGGTCTGCCCGAGATCGACGGGCTGACCGTGCTGGGCATGTGGCGCAAGGAGGGCCGCACCTTCCCGGTGCTGGTGCTGACCGCGCGCGACAGCTGGTCCGACAAGGTCGCCGGGCTCGATGCCGGGGCCGACGATTATCTCGCCAAGCCGTTCCAGACCGAAGAGCTGATCGCGCGTTTGCGCGCGCTGATCCGCCGCGCCTCGGGCAATGCCTCGAGCGAGCTGACCGCAGGTGACGTCCGGCTCGACACCCGCTCGGGCAAGGTCTCGCTGAACGGCGAGCCGGTCAAGCTGACCGCGCAGGAATACAAATTGCTGTCCTACCTGCTCCACCACAAGGGCAAGGTCATCAGCCGCACCGAGCTGATCGAGCATATCTACGACCAGGATTTCGACCGCGATTCGAACACCATCGAGGTGTTCGTCACGCGCATCCGCAAGAAGCTCGGCTCGGACGTGATCACCACGATCCGCGGGCTCGGCTACAGCCTTGAAGACCCGGTCGAGCGTGCCGGCGGCTGATCTCGACCAGGCGCCGACCGCTCCTGCGGTCCCGCTGCCCAACACCGGTTCGCTCAGCCGCCGGATGATCGGCATTGCGGCGGCGTGGATATTCGTGCTGCTGCTCGGCGGCGGGCTCGCGCTCGACCGCATCCTGACCAACACTGTCACCACCAGCTTCGACGATCAGCTCGAATATGTGCTGACCGCGATGATCTCGTCGGCAGAAATCGGCCCCGATGGCGAGGTGTTCTTCAACCGGCCGCTGGGCGACCAGAGGTTCCTGGAACCCAATAGCGGCCTCTACTGGCAGATCAGCGGCGCTGGCCATGCCGATTTCACCTCGCGCTCGCTGTGGGACAGGGCGCTCAGGATCGAGACCGACCACAGCGATTCCCAGCCGCACATCTACAACAGCGATCAGTTTGCCGATGGCGAGCTGCGGATCATCGAGCAATCGATCTATCTGCCCGGCTCTCGGGTGCGCTGGCGCTTCATGGTGGCGCAATCGCGCGAGGCGATGGATCTGCAGATCCGCCAGCTGCGCCAGACTTTGACCTACAGCTTCGCGCTGCTCGCTTTGGGCCTGATCATCATGGCGGGGCTGCAGACGCTGTATGGCCTCTGGCCGCTGCGCAAGGTGCGCGAGGCGATCCAGGCGATGCGCACCGGCCGCATGGACCGGGTGCGCGATCCGATGCCGATCGAGGTGATGCCGATGGTCGAGGAGTTGAACGCGCTGCTCGAGCACAACGAGAAGCAGGCCGAAGAGGCGCGGCGGCATGCGGGCAATCTTGCCCATGCGCTCAAGACCCCGTTGACCGTCGTGATGAACAGCGCGACCGCGCGCGCCGATGATCTGGCCGACACCGTGATCCGAGAGGCGGCGGTAATGCGCCGCCAGGTCGACCACCATCTTGCCCGCGCCCGCGCGGTCGGGCGTCGCGGGCAGGCGCTGGCACGCGCCAATGTGTGGGAAAGCGCGCAGGCGGTGGAGCGCGCGGTATCGCGGCTGTATCCGCATGTCCGCTGCGACCTGGATGGCAGCAAGACCGCGAGCGTCGCGATCGAGCGTCAGGACCTTGAGGAGATGCTGGGCAATCTGGTCGAGAACGCGGGCAAATATGGCGGCGGCAGCGTGTTCGTCACCATCGATCCGCCAGGGTCTGCCGACCCGAAGCTGGTCGATATCTGGATCGAGGACGACGGCACCGGAATCCCGCAGGAAGAACGCGAGCGTATCTTCGACCGCGGCGCGCGGCTTGACACCGGCAAGCCCGGCACGGGGCTGGGCCTCGCCATCGTCCGCGATGTCGCGGAAATCTATGGCGGACTGGTCGAGCTCGACGAGAGCGAGGATCTGGGCGGGCTGCTGGTGCGGTTGAGGCTGCCGAGGGCGGGTTGACCGTACTCTCCCCTACCGCTTGCGGGAGGGCGGCCTGTCCCCACATCCGCTCAGCCTGAGCCTGTCGAAGGCCACGCTATGCCGCCGGCGTGGGCGCGGGTCCTTCGACAAGCTCAGGATGAGCGGGGTTGGGAGCGGAAGGCAATGGAAGTGGCAGGTTGCTAGCTCTACCCCGCGTCCCTGATCTTCTCATGGTGCCGGATCACCTCGTCGATCACGAAGCGCAAGAACTTCTCCGAAAAATCCGGGTCGAGATCGGCATCGACCGCAAGCCGCTTCATCCGCGCGATCTGTTCTTCCTCGCGACTGGGATCGGCGGGGGGCAGGGCGGTCTTGGCCTTGTACTCGCCCACCGCCTTGGTGATCTTGAAGCGCTCGGAGAGCATGAAGATCAGCGCCGCATCGATGTTGTCGATGCTTTGGCGAAAAGCGGCGAGGACGGGATCGTGCGCCATAAGCGGAATGCCTTGTCAAGAACGGGACCAGAATCACGCTACGGATCACAACGCCGTTGCGCTTTGCGCTTGCCTTAAGCCATGCGGATTGCCACATCGCAACCCATGACAGCGACTATCCACCCGATCGGCCGCCCCGGCAGCGCGCCTGCCGCCGTTCCCAGCCTTGATCCGATCATGGAACTGGTCGCGCACGATCTTCACTCGGTAAACAGCGTGATCCTCGACCGGATGCAGTCGAAAATCCCGCTGATTCCGGAACTTGCAGGCCATCTGATCGCAGGCGGCGGCAAGCGGATGCGGCCGATGCTGACATTGGCCTGCGCGCGGCTGCTCGATTATCCCGGCAGCCGTCATCACAAGCTGGCCGCCGCAGTGGAGTTCATCCACACCGCGACGTTGCTGCACGACGACGTCGTCGATGGCTCCGACATGCGGCGCGGCAAGAAGGCGGCCAACCTGATCTTCGGCAATCCTGCCACGGTGCTGGTCGGCGATTTCCTGTTCAGCCGCTCGTTCGAGCTGATGGTCGAGGACGGCTCGCTCAAGGTGCTCAAGATCCTGTCGGGCGCATCGGCGATCATCGCCGAGGGCGAGGTCGACCAGCTCACCGCGCAGCGCCAGATCGAGACCAGCGAAGAGCGCTACCTCGCGATCATCGGCGCCAAGACCGCTGCGTTGTTTGCAGCCGCCTGCCGGATTTCGGCGGTGGTCGCCGAGCGCAACGAGGCCGACGAGCTCGCGCTCGATGCCTATGGCCGCAACCTCGGCATCGCGTTCCAGCTGGTCGATGACGCCATCGATTATGTTTCGGACGCTGCCAAGATGGGCAAGGACGTCGGCGACGATTTCCGCGACGGGAAGGTGACGCTGCCGGTGATCTTGGCCTATGCGCACGGCACCCCCGAGGAGCGCAAGTTCTGGGAGGCCGCGATCATCGGGCACCGCACATCGGACGAGGATCTGGCGCACGCGACCGGTCTGCTGCACCGCCACAAGGCGATCGACCTGACCCTCGACCGCGCGCGCCACTTCGGCCAGCGTGCCATCGACGCCATCGCCGGCTTCCCCAATGGCAAGGCCAAGGCGGCGCTGATCGAAACAGTCGAGTTTGCGATCGCCCGGGGTTATTGACGTCCGCTGACCCGAATCACCGGGTAGGCCCGGTTTATCGAGTTTCAGTTAAATGACGGCGTTTTCAGCCACTTCCATTCCTGCCGATGCCCGGCCCGCTTCCTTGCGGATCGAGATTCGCGCGCTTTTGCTGCTCGCAGGGCCCTTGGTGCTGGGCAACCTCGCGCAGATGGCGATTCACACCACCGAGGTGATCATCCTAGGCCGTTACAGCGTCCAGGCGCTGGCCGCAGCGGCGCTCGCGGTGAACCTGTATTTCGCTTGCGGGACCTTTGGCATGGGGCTGATGACCGCAGCCTCGCCGATGATCGCGGCCGAGCGCGGGCGGCGGGGGCATTCGGTGCGCGATATCCGCCGCACGGTGCGGCAGGGCTTCTGGGTCGCGCTGGCGGCGAGCATTCCGATCTGGGGGATTCTGTGGAACGCCGAGAGCCTGTTCCTGGCGATGGGGCAACAGCCCGATCTCTCGCGCGATGCCGGGCAGTTCATGCGCGTGGCGATGTGGGGCCTGCTGCCCTGGCTGCTGCAATTCGTGCTGCGTCTGTATGTCTCGGCGCTCGAGCGGCCGATCTGGGGCGTGATCGTCACCTTGTGCGGCGTCGGGGTCAATCTGGTCGCCTGCTGGGCGTTGGTGTTCGGCAATCTGGGCTTTCCGGAGATGGGCTTGATGGGCGCGGCCTATGCCAACCTGATCGCCAACTGCACGCTGTTCATCGTCATGGCGCTGGTCGTCAGCACTGTAAAGCCGTTCCGCCGCTACCGCATCTTCGGGCGCTTCTGGGTCGCTGACTGGCCGCGTTTTGCCGGACTGTTCCGGCTGGGCCTGCCGATCGCGATCACCTTTGCCTTCGAGGTCGCGATCTTCAGTGCGGCGGCGTTCCTGATGGGGCTGATCAGCCGTGATTCGCTCGCGGCGCACGCCGTCGCGATCCAGATCGCCTCGTTCGCGTTCATGGTGCCGTTCAGCCTGTCGCAGGCCGCGACCGTGCGCGTCGGGCTACACCACGGCCGGCGCGATGCAGTCGCGGCATCGCGTGCGGGCTGGGCTGCGCTGGGCGTCGGCGTGATCGCGGCATGCGCAATGTCCGCGATCATGACTGCGTTTCCGGAATTTCTCGTCGGGCTGTTCATCGACCCTGCCGATGCGACCGCTGCGACAGCGTTCCAGCTGGCTTTGGGCTTTATCGTGGTTGCGGCGATCTTCCAGCTGGTCGATGCGGTGCAGGCGGTAGGCGCCGGCGTGCTGCGCGGACTGCAGGACACCCGCTGGCCGATGATCTTTGCCGCGTTCGGGTACTGGGTTGTTGGAATGGGAACCGCCTGGTTCTTCGCGTTCAATTTGGGCTGGGACGGCATCGGCGTCTGGATTGGCCTCGCCGCAGGACTGGCGGTGGTCTCGGTGCTGATGGTCGGTCGCTGGATGATGCGCGGCAGGCTCGGGCTGGGGGTTTACCAGTAAATGCAACCACTCCCGCGTTCCCGAGCGAAGTCGAGGGACGTGCAACCGTTGGCACGCACGTCCCTCGACTTCGCTCGGGACAGGCGGAACGGGGAGGCGGGCTTGGCTGAACTCCCGATCCATGCCGTCCTCCCCGACTTGATCACCGCGCTCGCGGCCAACCCCAACGCTGTCCTCGTCGCCCCTCCCGGCGCGGGCAAGACCACTTCCGTCGCGCCCGCCTTGCTCGATCAGCCCTGGTGCACCGGGCAAATCCTGCTGCTGTCGCCACGCCGCCTCGCCGCGCGGGCCGCTGCCGAACGCATGGCAGAGTTGGCGGGAGAGAGCGTCGGCCAGACCATCGGCTATGCCACCCGGATGGACAGCAAGAGCAGCGCGGCGACGCGGGTGCTGGTGCTGACCGAGGGAATATTCGTCAACCGCATCCAGGCCGATCCCGAGCTGGCGGGGGTTTCAGCGGTGCTGTTCGACGAGGTCCACGAACGCAGCCTCGACAGCGACTTCGGGCTGGCGCTGGCGCTCGAGGCCCAAGGCGCGTTCCGGCCCGATCTCAAGCTGCTCGCGATGTCGGCAACGCTCGATGGCGCGCGCTTCTCCACGTTGATGGACGATGCTCCTGTGATCGAGAGCGAGGGCCGCTCGCACCCGCTGGAGCTTGTGTATCTGGGGCGGCGCGGCGAACAGCGGCTGGAAGACGCGATGGCGCAGGCGATTCGCACCGCGCTGCGCGAGGCCGACGGCGATGTGCTCGCCTTCCTGCCCGGGGTCGCCGAGATCGCGCGGACGCAGGAGCGGTTGGCGAACCTGGGAGATGCCATCGCGGTGCTGCCGCTGCACGGCACGTTGACCCCGCCCGAACAGCGCGCGGCAATCCGGCGGGATCCCGAGGGCCGCCGCAAGGTCATCCTTGCCACCAGCATCGCCGAGACCAGCCTGACCATCGATGGCGTGCGGATCGTCGTCGACAGCGGCATGGCGCGGCGGGCGCGCTATGATCCGCTCGCCGCGACCACCCGGCTGGTCACCGAGCGCGCGAGCCAGGCGGCTGCGACCCAGCGTGCGGGCCGGGCGGCGCGGCAGGGGCCGGGCGTGGCCTACCGCCTGTGGGAGGAAGCTGCGACCGGTGGCTTGCCGCGCTTCGATCCGCCCGAGATTCTCGACAGCGATTTGGCGCCATTGGTGCTGCAATGCGCCGCCTGGGGGGAGAGCGACCCGCTGCGGTTGCGCTGGCTCGATCCGCCGCCCGCGCCCTTGCTCGCCGAGGCGCGCAAGCGGTTGCAGGCGCTGGATGCGGTCGATGCCAGCGGCGCGATCACCCCCAACGGCCGCGCCATCGCCGCGCTGCCGCCGCCGCCACACCTGGCGCACATGCTGTTATGCGGCGCGCGCGCAGGCCAGGCGATGTTCGCCGCCGAGATCGCACTGCTGCTGCAGGAGCGCGGGCTGGGCGGGCAGGGCGAGGACCTCGATGCGCGGCTCGTGCGCTGGCGCAGCGACCGCGGCGAGCGAGCGCGCAAATCGCGCAAGCTCGCCGAGCGTTGGGCTAGCCTGGCGCAGCGGCAGATCAAGGCGGGCGAGGAGCGGGACATCCCGCCGGCTATCCTGCTGGCGCTCGCTTATCCCGACAGGGTTGCCAAGCGCCGCGACGCTTCGGGCGAGGCCTGGGCCAGCGCGGGCGGGCGCAGCTTCCGGCTCGATTCCGCATCCTCGCTGATCACCGCGCAGTGGCTGGCGATCGGTGAGGTGCAGGGCAAGGCGGCGGACGCGCGCATCTTGAGCGCGATGGCATTGGACCTGAGCGACATCGAAACGCATCTGCCGCATCGAATCGAGCGGGTCAGCCGCTGCAGCTTCGCGCTGGCCGAACGTCGCGCCGAGGCCAGGCTCGAGCGCAGGCTGGGTGCGATCCGGCTGGCGAGCGGACCGGACCCATCGCCATCGTCCGAGGCGTTGTGCGCTGCGCTGCTTGGCGGGGTGCGCGAGCATGGGCTCGATCTGCTGCACTGGGGCGACAAGGCTCACGCCTTGCGCCAGCGCGCGCGCTTTGCCGGGATCGCCGCGCTCGAGGATACGGCACTGCTGGCCTCGCTTGAAGACTGGCTCGCGCCCCTGCTCGCCGGACACCGCTCGCTGGCCGCTGCAACCCCGGGGCATCTGAATAATGCGCTGCAAAATCTGCTCGGCTGGGATGCGGCGCAGATGATCGACCGGATCGCGCCACCCGAGTTCAACAGCCCCGCTGGCACCCGCCATGCGATCGATTATTCCGCCACCGCAGGCCCGACGGTCGAGCTGCGGGTGCAGGCGCTCTACGGGCTTGACCAGCATCCGGTGGTCGGGCGCGATGCCATCCCGCTGGTGCTCTCGCTGACCTCGCCCGCCGGTCGTCCGATCCAGACCACGCGCGATCTGCCCGGCTTCTGGCGCGGCAGCTGGCGCGATGTCGCCAAGGACATGCGCGGCCGCTACCCCCGCCACCACTGGCCCGACGCGCCGTGGGAAGCGCAGGCGAGCCTGGCGACGAAGAAGCGGCAGGGGATTTGAAGCGGGGCGTGATGGCATGCCCTTTACCAGATCCGCTCAGCCTGAGCCTGTCGAAGGCCCCGCTATATGGCCGGCGTGGGCGCGGGTCCTTCGACAAGCTCAGGATGAGCGTGGGTGGTCAGGGGAGTTCTCAACAGCGGTTGTTGCAACCCGTCACGCCACACCACGCTTGACCCGCACGCCTCCGCTGTAGCATGGGCCAAGCAATCACATTTTGCCGGGACGAAGACCAATGGCCGCACGTATTTTCCAGCGCCCCAAGAACGCGATGCAGTCAGGCCGCGCGCTGACCGATCTGTGGGTGCTCGAGTTCGAACCTGCCGAAGCAAAAAAGCCCGATCCGCTGACCGGATGGGCGGGCTCGGGCGATACCCAGCAGCAGGTGAGCCTGCGTTTTCCCGATCTCGACGCGGCGAAGGCCTATGCCGAGAAGTATGGCATCGCCGCGCGGATCGAGCTCACACCTCCGCGTCGCCTCAAGATCCAGGCTTATGCCGATAATTTCAGGTGATTTTCTGACCTGATGGCTGAGCGAGAAGGCTAGGGCGTTCAGCCCACCATCGCGTCGATTGCACCCTGCAGGATGAAGGCAGCCGCCGCCGAGTCGACGCGCTCGGCGCGCTTGGCGCGGCTGACATCGGCATCGATCAGCGCACGCTCCACCGCCTGGGTTGACCAGCGTTCGTCCTGCAGCAGGATCGGCAATCCCAGCACCGCGATGTTGCGGGCGAAGGCGCGCACGCTTTGCGTCTGCGGGCTGTCGGTGCTGTCCATGTTGAGCGGCAGGCCGATGACCAGCCCGACGATATGCTGTTCGCGCACCAGCTGCTCGATCTGCTCCTTGTCCTTGCTGAACTTGGCGCGCCTGATCGTCTTGGCGGCGGTGGAAAAGCTCCAGCCCGCGTCGCAGAACGCGGTGCCGATGGTCTTGCTGCCGACGTCGAGTCCGATAAGTCGCCCGCCCTCGGGCAAAGCCTCACGAAACTCTGCGGGCCGCGTCGTGATCAGCGCGCCAGAAATGCTGCTACCCTCCGCTCGGCGTCTGCGCGGATGCTCGCCCAGAACAGGGGATAATCGTAAACGTGGTAGTTGTTGCCCGGAAGCACATAGTTGCCCATCTGCGGTTCGCCGCCCAGCAGCAGCAGTCCGCGATCGTCGCAACGCGCTGGCACAAGGCCGGGGGTGATCACGCCATCGGTCAGTTCCTTGTTGGGCACCAGCGTCCCCAGGTTCTGCTCGGCGGTCGCTTCGTCGCCGCTGACCCCGGTGATCGGGTTGACGCACACCATCGGCGTCGCGCCGCGCAGCGTGCCGTCGAAGCCGACGCTGGTATCATAGACCGAAAGGATCAGGTCAGGCTCTGACGGCTCGCCAAAGCTCTGCCACGACAGCAGGCAGTTGGCCTGATCGGGATCGGCACAGGCTGGCAGGCCCAGCGCCAGCAGATCGGTGGTCAGCGAGACCGGCCAGCCGACGACATAGGCCGCAACGATGCGGTCGGCGAGCGGCCGGGTGACGACGCGCTGGCGCATCAGCGTGGTCAGGTGCAACGCGCCTTGGCTGTGCCCGGCGATGATGATCGGCATATCGTCGGGGATTTCGAGCAGGAATTCGTCGAACGCGGCCAGAATGTCGGAATAGGCGGCGTCGAACGCCATCTGGGCTTCGGGCTTGTCGGTCAGGAACGCGCCGATCGCGGCCTGGCGATAGCGCGGCGCCCAGATCTGGCCGATGCCGTTGAACACGCTCGCCTGGCTGCGCAGGAAGATGCGCGCACGATCCTGCGATTCCTTGTCGCCCAGCGGCGCGTTCCAGAATTCGCGCTTCATGTACGATGTCGGGTGGATGTAGAACACCGCCACCTTGGGCGCGGTGGTGGGCTCAAAGCCTTCCGGAGTCCACAAGGACGGGTTTGCGCTGCCGGTGATTTCGGGGCGCGAGAACCACATTTCGGTGTCGGCGTACGCGCTTGTTTCCACCGCTTGCGGCTTTACGAATTCGGTCGACGGAACGAACGCCGCAGCGAATATCTGCTGGGGAAACAGGCGGTAAGCGGCGAAGACGGCGACCAGCACAAAAACGATTATCGCGATGAGATATAGGAATTTGCGAGCCAAAACTGTCTCCGTGGCGGAAAAGGCGCGGATTCACCGCGTGCGTCAAGGGGCGCATATAGGGGCGGGCACCGCCCACTGCCAGCGGTGTTTGCCGCCCATTCGATAACGCATCCGATAACGTTGGGCGCAGCATTTGCCCGCTTGAAGGCCGGGCGGGCCGGTGCTAGCCGCGTTACCCATGTCAGTAGATAGCAAAACCGTCAAAAAGATCGCCAGCCTCGCCCGGATCGCGATGACCGATGCCGAGATCGAGGCCATGGTCCCTGAATTCAACGGCATCCTGGGCTGGGTGGAGCAACTGGGCGAGGTCGATGTGACCGGCGTCGAGCCGATGACCGCGGTCATTCCCAACACCCTGCGGCTGCGCGAGGACATCGTCACCGACGGCGATATCCGCGACAAGGTGCTGGCCAACGCGCCGGCCGCCGAGCACGGGTTTTTCGGTGTGCCGAAAGTGATCGAATGAAATCCGCAGGATTTCATTCGATCATCCCGGACAGCGGCGCAGCCGCGAACGATCCGGGATCCAGAACAAAAGCAGCAACCGTTGACGTTTCTGGCGTCGTACGCCCCGGAGCATATTGAATGACCGACCTGACCGACCTCGGCATCGCCGACATCCGCAATGGGGTTCGCAGCGGCGATTTCAGCGCGCGCGAAGTCGCGACCGCGTTCAACGCCAACGTCGCCGAGGCCAAGGCGCTCAACGCGTTTCTGATCGACACCCCCGATCACGCGCTGGCTGCAGCCGATGCGATCGACGCGAAGCGCGCCGCGGGCGACGACCTGCCGATCATGGCCGGCGTGCCGATCGGCATGAAGGATCTGTTCTGCACCGTGGGTGTCGAGGCGCGCTCGGCCAGCAAGATCCTCAACGGCTTCAAGCCGACCTATGAATCGACCGTCAGCCAGAAATTGTGGGACGCGGGCGCCGGCATGCTGGGCAAGCTCAACATGGACCAGTTCGCGATGGGATCGTCAAACGAGACCAGCGCGTTCGGCAACGTCATCTCGCCCTGGCGGCGCAACGATGGTGGCAACGCAGCGCTTGCTCCCGGCGGTTCTTCGGGCGGCAGCGCGGCGGCGGTGTCGGCGCGGCTGTGCCCGGGCGCGACGGGAACCGATACCGGCGGATCGATCCGCCAACCCGCAGCCTTTGTCGGCATCAGCGGCATCAAGCCGACCTATGGCCGCTGCTCGCGCTGGGGCGTGATCGCCTTTGCCTCGTCGCTCGACCAGGCAGGCCCGATGGCGCGCGACGTGCGCGATTGCGCGATCATGCTCGAGGCGATGAGCGGCTTCGATCCCAAGGATTCGACCTCGCTCGACTTGCCCGTGCCCCAGTGGGAGGCCGGATTGTCGAGCGATCTCAAGGGCAAGCGCGTCGGAATTCCCAAGGAGTATCGTCTCGACGGAATCAACGCCGAAGTGGCTGCCGTATGGGACAAGGGTATCGAATGGCTGCGCGATGCAGGAGCCGAGATCGTCGAGGTCTCGTTGCCGCATACGCGGCACGCACTGCCTGCGTACTACATCATTGCACCGGCTGAAGCCTCGTCCAACCTCGCGCGCTATGATGGCGTGCGCTATGGCCAGCGCAACCTGCCCGATGGCGCCGGGCTGCAGGACATGTACGCTGCGACCCGTGCCGCGGGCTTCGGCCATGAGGTCAAGCGCCGGATCATGATCGGCACCTATGTGCTGTCGGCGGGCTTTTACGACGCCTATTACACCCAGGCACAGAAGGTCCGCACGCTGATCGCCCGCGATTTCGAGCAGGTCTGGGAGCAATGCGATGTGCTGCTCGCGCCGACCGCGCCGAGCGCCGCGTTCGCGCTGGGCCAGGAATCGGACGATCCGATCGCAATGTACCTCAACGACGTGTTCGCGGTGCCCGCCTCGCTCGCAGGTTTGCCCGCGATGTCGGTGCCCGGCGGACTGGATGCCCAGGGTCTGCCGCTTGGATTGCAGATCATCGGCAAGCCGCTGGACGAGCAGGGCGTGCTGAACGCAGGGCTTGCGATCGAAGAACGCGCAGGGTTCACCGCGCGCCCTGATCGGTGGTGGTGAAGCCCGGGCTGCAGTGACATTTTGTGCCTGGCTGGCACACTTGATGCCTGAAGGGTGAGGTGTTACTTTGGTAACACTGGAGATGGTTCGATGAGTGCACCGACCAAGATTGAAACCGGTACGATGACCAGCAAGGGCCAAGTGCTGATACCCAAGGCAATGCGAGATGCGGCGGGCCTGGTTCCAGGCCGTCCGTACAAGGTGACGGTCAACGATGCCGGCCAGGTTCTGGTCGAACCGCTCGGGTTTGGCCCTGGGGATGCCGAGGAGCGTATGCGCCGCATGCGCGAGGGGCTGCTTGCACTGGCCGGCAAGTATCCCAACCCTGACGGACTTACGACGGATCAATACATGCGCGAGTTGCGAGGTGATTACGAGCCGTGATCCTGATCGACTCCAATGTATTGATTGATATTCTGGATCGCGATCCGACATGGTTCGAATGGTCGTTTGGCAGCTTGCAGCAAGCCGCTGCCATGGGCCAGGTTGCCATCAATCCGGTTGTGGTTGCAGAGGTTGGGCCGCAATTTGGGAAATTGGATGATTTTCTCGACAAGATGGCTGCGATGGTGATCGGCTTCGAGTCGCTCGATGCCGTAGCCGCTTTCAATGCCGGTCAGGCCTTTCAGGCGTATCGCCGCGCACGTCCCGCAGGCATGCCAAAGGCGATCGTCGCTGATTTTCTGCTTGGCGGCCATGCGCAATCGCTTGGCGCCACCATCCTGACGCGTGACCCGCGTTTCTATCGCGCCTATTTTCCTTCCGTGCCCCTCATCACGCCATCGAAAGACTCAGCATGACCGAATCAACCTATCGTATCCAGGGCGCCACCGGCGAGTGGGAGGTCGTGATCGGCCTTGAGGTGCATGCGCAGGTGACCAGCAACGCGAAGTTGTTCTCGGGCGCGGCGACCACCTTCGGGGCGGAGCCCAATGCGCAGGTGAGCCTTGTCGATGCTGCGATGCCCGGGATGCTGCCGGTGCCCAATGGTGAATGCGTCCGCCAGGCGGTGCGGACCGGCATGGCGTTGAACGCACAGATCAACCGCTACTCGCGGTTCGACCGCAAGAACTATTTCTACGCCGATCTGCCGCAGGGCTATCAGATCAGCCAGCTCTACCACCCGATTGTCGGCGAGGGCGCGATCGAGATCAGCTTGGACGAAAAGAACCCGGACGCGCACACCAAGACGATCGGTATCGAGCGGCTGCATCTCGAGCAGGACGCGGGCAAGCTGATGCATGATCAGCATCCGACGATGTCCTATGTCGATCTCAACCGTTGCGGTGTCGCGCTGATGGAGATCGTCTCGCGGCCCGACATGCGCTCGCCTGCGGAAGCCGGAGCGTACCTCAAGAAGCTGCGCTCGATCCTGCGCTATGTCGGCTCGTGCGACGGCAACATGGAAGAAGGCTCGATGCGCGCCGACGTCAACGTCTCGGTGCGCAAGCCCGGCGACGAGTTCGGCACGCGCACCGAGACCAAGAACGTCAATTCGGTGCGCTATGTCATGGCGACGATCGAGCATGAGGCCAACCGCCAGGTCGATGTGCTCGAAAGCGGCGGCACTATCGTCCAGGAAACCCGGCTGTACGATCCCGACAAGAACGAGACGCGCTCGATGCGCTCGAAGGAAGACGCGCACGATTATCGCTACTTCCCCGACCCCGATCTGCTGCCGCTGGAACTGGACGATGCGTTTCTGGAGGGCTGCAAGGCATCGCTGCCCGAACTGCCCGATGCCAAGCGCAAGCGCTACGAAAGCCAGCTTGGCCTCTCCGCCTACAACGCCGCCGTGCTGACTGCGGAAGCGGAAACCGCGCGCTGGTTCGAGGCGCTGCTGGCCGAAAGCGCCAAGGCGCAGGGCAAGCCCGAATCCGAGGTGGCCAAAGGCTCGGCGAACTGGCTGTTGTCCGAACTGTACGGTGCACTCAACCGCACCGGCAAGTCGATCGACGACAGCCCTGTCAGCCCGGCTGCGGGTGCTGAGCTGATCGCTCTCGTCGCCGATGGCACGATTTCGGGCACCATCGCCAAGCAGGTGTTCGAGATCATGCTGGAGACCGGCGAGGGGGCAGGCGCGATCGTCGAGGCGCGCGGCCTCAAGCAGACATCGGACACCGGCGCGATCGATGCCGCGATTGCCAAGGTGCTCGCCGACAACGCCGACAAGGTCGAACAGTATCGCGGCGGCAAGGAGGCCTTGTTCGGCTTCTTCGTCGGCCAGACGATGAAGGCAATGCAGGGCAAGGCCAACCCGCAGATGGTCAACGAGCTGCTCAAGAAGGCGCTCGCCGCATGAAGCGCTGGCTGGCGATGATGGCGGCGGCGCTCGCGCTGGGCTTTCCGGCGCTGGCACAGGACGCGACTGTCGCCGATCAGCCGCCCTTGCCCAAGGTCGATATCGTCACCGATGTCGGCACGATGACCGTCGAGGTCGACACCCGCCGGGCACCGGTCAGCGGCGCCAACTTCCTGGCTTATGTCGACAAGAAGCTGCTCGACGGCGTCAGCTTCTATCGGGTGGTCAAGGTCGGGCCGGACTATGGTTTCGTGCAGTTCGGCGGGCTGGGCGACCCCAAGCGCAGCTTGCCGCCGATCGCGCATGAACCCACGACCCAGACCGGGCTCAGCCACCGCGACGGCTTTCTGTCAGTCGCCCGGTTCGAGCCGGGCTCGGCACGCGGCGAGTTCACGATCATGGCGGGCGACCAGCTTTCGCTCGATGCCAATCCGTCCGCGCCCGGCGACAATCTGGGCTATGCCGCCTTTGCCCGCATCGTCGCAGGGCGCGAGGTGCTGACCCGCATTCTCGACACCCCCACGGATCCCGCCAAGAGCACAGGCGGTGCCTTTGTCGGCGAGATGCCCGCCAGTCCGGTGCGCATCGTCAGCGCGCGCCGGGTCGCAACGCCCTGAAGCCACCGACGGCAAAAAATCGCAGGTTTGGCCAAGCGTTACGTTCCATTAACCATTTCCCGCCATGGTCCAAGCTATTGCCGGGCCGCCATTGGCTGACCGTGCAACCATGGGTTGGGGGGAACGACCAGGGGGATGTTGCGGCATATCAAGCCAGCAGAAGTGACATTGGGGATGTTTGTCCACGGCTTTGTAGGCTCGTGGTTCGATCACCCGTTCTGGCGCAAGAAATTTCTTCTGACCGAGGAGGCTGACGCGCTCAAGATCCGCGAAAGCAGGGTCTCGGCGGTGATCGTGGATACCGCGCGCGGTGCCGCTCCGGTGGAGCGACCAGCTGCGATGCCGATCGCCGCGCCAGCAAACATGCTTCCTCCGCGATATGCCCCGGCTGCCGGACGGTACAGGCCGCCGCCTGCGGTGCAGCCCAAGACGAGCTTTCGCCAGGAAAGCCGCCGCGCAGCAAGGATCATCGACAAATCGAAGAAAAAGGTTGCCGCCATGTTTGAGGCCGCCCGGCTGGGCCATGCACTCAAGCTTCCCGATGTGCTGCCGCTGATCGATGAAATCCGCGATTCGGTCGCCCGCAACAACAGGGCGCTGGTCAGCCTGGTCCAGCTCAAGAACAAGGACGAATACACCTATATGCACTCGGTCGCGGTGTGCACGTTGATGATCAACTTCGCGCGCATGCTCGATCTCGATGAGAACACCATCCGCTCGATGGGTGTGGCGGGTCTGCTGCACGATCTGGGCAAGATGGCGGTGCCGCAGATGATCCTCGACAAGGCCGAGCGGCTCACCGACGACGAGATGACGATGATCCGCAGCCACCCCGAGCGCGGCCATGCGCTGATCGGCGACAATCCCGACATCCCCGATATCGCGCGCGACGTCTGCCTGCATCATCACGAAAAGATCGATGGAACAGGCTATCCTTTCGGGCTGAAAGGCAATGAGATAAGCCTTGCAGCCCGGATGGGAGCGATCTGCGATGTCTATGATGCGGTGACATCCAACCGGCCCTACAAGGACCCCTGGACGCCGTGCGTGGCGCTGGGCCGGATGCTCACCTGGGAGGGTCATTTCGACGAGCGGCTGATGCGGGTGTTCATCAATTCGCTTGGGTTCTATCCGGCAGGCGGGCTGGTTCGGCTCAACGACCACCGGCTGGCCTTGGTGGTCGACAACTGCCCCGAGGACCCGTCGGGTGTCAGGGTGCTGCCGTTCTACTGCACCTCGCGGCTGCAGGAGCTTGAGCCGCAGGAAATCACCGTCACGCCCGATCGCGGCGTGCAGATATTGGGGATCGAGCGGCCCGAATTCTGGCACTTCGAGGACTGGCCGACGAAGCGCAATGCCATCCTCGCCCAGGCCATCCCGCTGTCCACCGCGGCTTGACCGCCGAGGGAATCGCCGCTAAGGGCCGCGCTTCGGCTTGCGGGCGCACTGCGTCTTGCTGTTCGAATAACTAGCACAACACTGGCGTCAGGTGCGGGTGGGCAAAAGGCGGAGCCTCCACCATATCGATCCGTTTCAACGCGGACCGGGCACGTATCGGGCGGCAGAGTAACCTCATTTACTTCAAGGTGAAGAGAAACATGCCAACTATCAACCAGCTGGTCCGCAAGGGCCGGGTGCCGCAAAAGGCCAAGTCCAAGGTGCCCGCAATGGATGCAAACCCGCAGAAGCGTGGCGTTTGCACCCGTGTCTATACGACGACTCCGAAAAAGCCGAACTCGGCGCTTCGCAAGGTAGCCAAGGTCCGTCTGACCAACAGCCGTGAAGTCATCACCTACATTCCGGGTGAAGGCCACAACCTGCAGGAGCACTCGGTTGTGCTGATCCGCGGCGGCCGCGTACGCGACCTTCCCGGTGTGCGTTACCACGTGCTGCGCGGCGTTCTCGATACCCAGGGTGTCAAGGACCGCAAGCAGAGCCGTTCCAAGTACGGCGCCAAGCGGCCCAAGTGATCCGTCCGGGGGAGGAATCATCCCGGAAGAATCGCCACAAGCGATTTTGTCCGGGATCCATAATCCCCTGCTGACAGCTCGCAGTTTTTTCAGGAGTTATTCCATATGTCACGTCGTCGTCGCCCAGAAAAGCGCGTCATCCTTCCCGATCCCCAGTATGGTGATCTGACGCTTTCGAAATTCATGAACAACCTGATGCTGGACGGCAAGAAGTCCGTCGCAGAGCGGATCGTTTATGGCGCCATGGAAACCATGCAGGCGAAGGCCAAGGCCGACCCGCTGCCGATGTTCCACGATGCGCTGAACAACGTGAAGCCCGGCATCGAAGTGCGCAGCCGCCGCGTCGGTGGTGCGACCTATCAGGTCCCCGTCGAAGTGCGCCCCGAGCGCGCTCAGGCGCTCGCCATCCGCTGGCTGATCTCGGCTGCACGCAACCGCTCGGAAACCACGATGGCGGCGCGTCTGTCGGGCGAACTGCTCGATGCCGCCAACAATCGTGGCAATGCGGTCAAGAAGCGTGAAGACACGCACCGCATGGCCGAAGCGAACCGTGCCTTCTCGCACTATCGCTGGTAATCAGACGATCCTTCTGCCCTCGGGCAGAAGGGATTGCAGCGCGCAGGCGTTGCGTGGGTGAGGGCAGGGAGCACATCGGGTGCTGACCTGCCTCTCTCGCATTTTCACCCCCGCCGGTTCGCCGGCAGGGCCTGGTTTCCTCCTCCCGTCACGGGAGAGGCATTTGATGCTCGCTGTGGCATCGCCCCAATTCACGCTGGCCAAAGCGCCGGGGCTTCATTATAGCGCGCGGCAAATTACGCCCCATACTTGGAGTTTATGATCATGGCACGCAGCCATCCCCTGGAAAAGTACCGCAATATCGGCATTATGGCTCATATCGATGCGGGCAAGACCACCACGACCGAACGCATCCTCTATTACACCGGCAAGTCCTACAAGATCGGCGAAGTGCATGAAGGCACCGCGACGATGGACTGGATGGAGCAGGAGCAGGAGCGTGGGATCACGATCACGTCTGCGGCGACCACCTGCAAGTGGCGCGCCGAAGAGGGCAAGGGCGAAGAGCACCTGATCAACATCATCGACACTCCCGGCCACGTTGACTTCACGATTGAAGTCGAGCGTTCGCTGCGCGTGCTCGACGGTGCGGTTGCATGCTTCGACGGCGTTGCCGGCGTTGAGCCGCAGTCCGAAACCGTGTGGCGCCAGGCCGACAAGTACGGCGTGCCGCGCATGTGCTTCATCAACAAGCTCGATCGCACCGGCGCGGATTTCTATTTCTGCGTGCAGTCGATCATCGACCGTCTGGGCGCTCGCCCCGCCGTGCTGTATCTGCCGATCGGCATCGAAGGCGGCTTCAAGGGCCTCGTCGACCTGGTCGAGAACCGCGCGATCATCTGGCTCGAAGAAAGCCTGGGTGCGAAGTTCGAATATCAGGAAATCCCTGAGGACCTGAAGGAAAAGGCTGCCAAGTATCGCAGCGACCTGATCGAAATGGCTGTCGAGCTCGACGATGCGCTGATGGAAGCGTATCTCGAGGGCAACGAGCCCAGCACTGCTGACCTCAAGAAGCTGATTCGCAAGGGCACGCTCGAGATGGCATTCGTGCCGGTGGTTTGCGGTTCGGCGTTCAAGAACAAGGGCGTCCAGCCTCTGCTCGACGCCGTGGTCGACTATCTGCCTTCGCCGCTCGACGTTCCCGCGATCAAGGGCGTAAAGCTCGACGGCGAGACGCCGGACGAGCGCCCTTCGTCGGACAGCGAGCCGTTCGCGGCGCTGGCGTTCAAGATCATGAACGATCCGTTCGTCGGCACGCTGACGTTTGCCCGCATCTATTCGGGCAAGCTCGAAGCGGCCTCGACCGTCATCAACTCGGTGAAGGACAAGAAGGAAAAGGTTGGCCGCATGCTGCTGATGCATGCCAACAGCCGTGAGGACATCCAGGAAGCGTTCGCAGGCGACATCGTTGCTCTTGCGGGCCTCAAGGACACCACCACCGGTGACACGCTGTGCGCCGCCAACGCGCCGATCATCCTTGAGCGTATGGAATTCCCTGAGCCCGTGATCGAGCTTTCGGTGGAACCCAAGACCAAGGCCGACCAGGAAAAGATGGGCGTCGCGCTCAATCGTCTTGCACGCGAAGATCCCTCGTTCCGCGTGTCGTCGGATGCCGAAAGCGGCCAGACGATCATCAAGGGCATGGGCGAACTTCACCTTGAAATTCTCGTCGACCGCATGCGTCGCGAGTTCAAGGTCGAGGCGAACGTCGGTGCACCGCAGGTGGCGTATCGCGAATATCTCGGCAAGGCCGTGGATATCGATTACACCCATAAGAAGCAGTCGGGTGGTTCGGGTCAGTTCGGCCGCGTGAAGTTCAAGGTCACGCCGGGCGAGCGCGGTTCGGGCATCATCTTCAACGACAACGTCAAGGGCGGCAACATTCCGAAGGAATACATTCCTTCGGTCGAGAAGGGCATGCGCGAAACCGCAGCTTCGGGTTCGCTGGTCGGCTTCCCGATCATCGACTTCGAGATCGAGCTGTATGACGGTGCGTACCATGACGTCGACTCCTCGGCGCTGGCCTTCGAAATCGCTGGCCGTGCGGCCATGCGTGAAGCGGCGCAGAAGTCGGGCATCAAGCTGCTCGAGCCGATCATGAAGGTCGAAGTCGTAACCCCGGAAGATTATCTGGGCGACGTCATCGGCGATCTCAACAGCCGTCGCGGCCAGATCCAGGGCACCGACACGCGCGGTAATGCCCAGGCTGTGGAAGCGGTCGTGCCGCTTGCAAACATGTTCGGTTACGTGAACCAGCTGCGTTCCTTCACCCAGGGACGTGCGCAGTACACGATGCAGTTCTCTCACTATGACGAGGTTCCGGCGAATGTCGCGGCCGAGGTCAAGGAGAAGCTGGCATAAGCCGGGCATAGTCGCTATAGGCGCTCGACCTTAGCCCGTCGAATCGCGCCGTTGGCGCCACGGGCTTTCATTTGGGTGTTGACAGATTCGGGCAGTCTCGCCAGAGCGCGGCGCGGACTATCCATAGATAGTAAAAGAACGAAGGTAGGAAAAAATGGCCAAGGCTAAATTTGAGCGGAACAAGCCGCACTGCAATATCGGTACCATCGGTCACGTCGACCATGGCAAGACCACGCTGACCGCAGCCATCACCAAGGTGCTGGCTGAAACCGGCGGCGCGACCTTCACCGATTATGCCAACATCGACAAGGCTCCCGAAGAGCGCGAGCGCGGCATCACCATTTCGACCGCACACGTCGAATATGAAACCGAAGCACGCCACTATGCGCACGTCGATTGCCCCGGCCACGCTGACTATGTGAAGAACATGATCACCGGTGCTGCGCAGATGGACGGCGCGATCCTGGTGGTGAACGCTGCTGACGGCCCGATGCCCCAGACCCGCGAGCACATCCTGCTCGCTCGTCAGGTCGGCGTGCCTGCACTGGTCGTTTACATGAACAAGGTTGACCAGGTCGACGACGAAGAAATTCTGGAACTGGTTGAACTGGAAGTGCGCGAGCTTCTGAGCTCGTACGATTTCCCGGGCGACGACATTCCCATCGTCAAGGGTTCGGCTCTGGCCGCTCTTGAAGGCCGTGACGACGCAATCGGCAAGGAATCGATCTACGCCCTGATGAAGGCCGTGGACGAGTTCATCCCGCAGCCTGCACGTCCGATCGACCGTCCGTTCCTGATGCCCGTCGAAGACGTGTTCTCGATCTCGGGTCGTGGTACGGTTGTGACCGGCCGCGTTGAATCGGGTATCGTCAAGGTTGGTGAAGAAGTCGAAATCGTCGGCCTCAAGGACACCCGCAAGACCGTCGTTACCGGCGTTGAAATGTTCCGCAAGCTGCTCGACCAGGGCATGGCTGGCGACAACATCGGCGCACTGGTTCGCGGCGTTGCCCGTGAAGACGTTGAGCGCGGTCAGGTTCTCTGCAAGCCCGGTTCGGTTACGCCGCACACCGAGTTCGACGCAGAGGTCTACGTTCTGTCGAAGGACGAAGGCGGCCGTCACACGCCGTTTTTCGCCAACTACCGTCCGCAGTTCTACTTCCGCACCACCGACGTGACCGGTGAAGTTGTTCTGCCCGAGGGCACCGAAATGGTGATGCCGGGCGACAACGTGACGATCGGCGTCAAGCTGATCGCACCGATCGCGATGGACCCGGGTCTGCGCTTCGCAATTCGCGAAGGTGGCCGGACCGTCGGTTCTGGGGTTGTCAGCACGATCTCCAAGTAATATAGGGCCATCTCTCGCACGGGTTGTTTGATTCGTGCGGGGGATGGCAATATTTCAATAGGCCGCCCCGGCGTTGGGTTCGCAAGAGCCAACGGGTACCAGGGGCGGTTTGTTTTTCGCTCTTTCGCATCGGTAAAGTGGTAATGGAAACGCAGAATATCCGTATTCGCCTCAAGGCATTTGATCATCGCGTGCTCGATCAGGCAACCGGCGACATCGCCG
>NZ_JBKBOG010000018.1:0-67985 GCF_046294995.1 Blastomonas sp. | reverse complement strand
TTGCATAAGGCGATTGCCTTACCCCCTCCCGCCTGTCCCGAGCGAAGTCGAGGGACCTGCGCGCCCAACCCGTGCGGCATCACCCCATGACCCTGGACTGGCCCCGCATTCTCGACCTGCTCGCCCAGCACGTTCAGCTCAGCTTTGCAGCCCTGGGCCTCGCGCTGGTGATCGCGCTTCCTCTCGCGATCTGGTCCGCGCGCAACCGCACCGTGGCCGGCGTGACGCTGGGCTTTGCCAGCCTGATCCAGACCATCCCCGCGCTGGCCCTGCTCGCGTTGTTCTTTCCGCTGCTACTCGCCCTCTCCGCAATCTTCGGCGATGCCATCTCGCCGCTTGGCTTCCTGCCCTCGCTGCTCGCGCTCACCCTCTATGCGCTGTTGCCGATCCTGCGCAACGCGGTGACGGGGCTGCGGTCGGTCGATCCCGCGATGGTCGAGGCGGCCGACGGCGTCGGGATGACGCCGCTGCAGAAACTCTGGCTGGTCGAAGCCCCGCTCGCCTCGCCCACCATCATGGCAGGCGTGCGCACCGCAGCCGTCTGGACCATCGGTGCCGCGACGCTGTCCACCACCGTCGGCCAGCCGAGCCTGGGCGACCTGATCTTCGCCGGACTGCAGACGCAGAACTGGTCGCTGGTGCTCGCCGGATGCCTGGTCGCCGCAGGGCTGGCGATCAGCGTCGATCTGCTGCTCGGCCTCATCGAAAGCGGCATCCGCTGGCGCAAGCACCGCCGCATGTGGTGGGCGGGAATTGCTCTGGCGGTAGGTCTGGGCGCCGCCTTGTGGCCTCCGGCCCAAACCGATCGGCCCGTCGTCACCATCGGGGCGAAGCGCTTCTCCGAGCAGTACGTGCTCGCCCGCTTGATCGGCCAGCGGCTCGAGGCAGCGGGCTATGCCGTCCGCTATCGCGAAGGCCTGGGCAGCGCCGTGGTGTTCCGCGCGCTCGCCAGCGACGAGGTCCAGGTCTATGTCGATTATGCAGGCACGATCTGGACCAACGAGATGCAGCGGCAGGACCCCGAGCCGCGCGCGGACATGATCGCCGAGATCACGCGCTGGACCAAGGCGGAGCACGGCGTGCAACTGATCGGCACGCTTGGATTCGAGAACACCTATGCCTTCGCCGTTCGCCCCGACGATGCGCGGCGGCTGAACCTGCGGACACTCGACGACGTGGTCCGCGTTGCCCCCGAATTCGTCTTCGGCACCGATGTCGAGTTTCTCGAGCGACCCGAATGGCAGATGGTGCAGGCCGCCTATCCGCTGCGCTTCAAGAGTAGGCGGGCGTTCGAGCCGACCTTCATGTACCGCGCGCTGTCGCTGGGCGAGGCGGACATCATCTCTGCCTTTTCGTCGGACGGACGGATCGCCGCGAACGGCTTCGTCGTGCTCGAAGACCCCAAAGGCGCAATCCCATCGTATGACGCGATCCTGATGGTCAGTCGATCAGCCGCCCGCGATGCGCGGCTGGTGGAGGCGCTCGAGCCTCTGATCGGCGCAATCCCTGTGGAAAAAATGCGTGAGGCCAATTATCGCGTCGACAGGGACGACGACAAGCAAAGCCCGGCTGATTCGGCTCAATGGCTGGACAATGCCATCTTCAATCAACCATCTTCATCAAAGCTTCCGGGGAACTAGTCCATGACGATCAAGCGCCTGCTGCTGACCTTTATGATCGCGCCGCTGCTGTGCTGGGCCAATGCCGCGCATGCCGCCGTGACCATCACCTTCTACAGCCACGAGCTTGGCAGCCAGTTCCCGCATGCGTTCGCCACGCTGAAGGGCAAGGTCGATTCGACCGGCGAGATGGTCGATACCAATATCGGGTTCACCGCCACCAGCACCGGCCCGAGCATCCTGTTCGGCTGGGTCGAAGGCGAAACCAGCGTGCTCAAGCCCAAATACATCGCCAGCAGCGCGCCGCATTTCAGCTATGAACTGACCGATGCAGAATATCGCGCGGTGATCGCGGTGAGAGAAAAATGGCGCACCAAGAAGCAGAAGAGCTACAACCTCAACATGGCCAACTGCGTGCATTTCATCGCAGACGTGGCAACGGCCGCCGGTCTGAAAATCAATCCTGACAGCAAGTATTACAAAAAGCCGACCAGCTTCCTCAAGGAGGTCACGGCGCTGAGCCGCGAGCGGCTCGCCAGCGGGCGCATATTGTACAAGGGTTGAGAGATCAGAGCGCGGCGTTGTTGTAGCAGTGCCAGGTGAGAATCGCGGCCGCGCCGCGGTGCGGTGACCAGGGCTCGGCCAACAGCCGCGTCTCCTTTTCCGATGGACGTGCCTCCATGCCGAGGATCCGTCCGATCCCCACCTGCACCGCCAGATCGCCAGCGGGCCAGATATCGGGGCGCCCTTCGGCGAACAGCAGATAGATTTCCGCCGACCAGCGGCCGATGCCCTTGATGCGGACGAGTTCGGCGATAGCCGCCTCGTCGTCCGCAGGCAGGTTGTCCAGATCGAGCGCGCCGGTCATCACCAGTTCGGCAAGCGAGCGTGCATAGCCCTGCTTCTGGCGCGACATGCCACAGGCACGCAGCGCATCGAACTCGGCAGCGATCAGCGCATCGGGCGCGCACCCCTCGCCCAATTGCGCTTCCAGCTTGTTCCACACCGACGCCGCCGAGGCCACACTAACCTGCTGCCCGACGATGGTGCGCAGCAACGTCGCATATCCCCGCGATCGGATTCGCGGTTCCGGATAGCCTGCAATTTCGAGCGCGCGCGCGAACGCCGGTTCCTGCGCGGCAACCGCGTCGAGCCCTTGGTTCAACGCGTCTGCGGTCAATCCCATAACAACCAGTCCCTTTGCATCCGCCCCTTGCATTCGGGCGGATGGTTGATCATAGCAGCGGCGTTTACGAGGGCCATAGCCGGTCTCATTATCTTGGGGAGTTTCCATGCCAAAGCTGATCGTCGTCAACCGCTCGGGAGAAGAAAGCACCATCGAGGCCGATACCGGACTGTCCGTGATGGAAGCGATCCGCGACAACGGCTTTGACGAACTGCTCGCATTGTGCGGCGGATGCTGCTCGTGCGCGACCTGCCATGTGCATGTCGATGCCGAATGGACCGACAAGCTGCCCCCCGTCAGCGCCGATGAAGACGACCTGCTCGACAGCTCGGATCACCGCAACGCGACCTCGCGGCTGTCGTGCCAGATTCAGATGACCGCAGCGCTCGATGGCCTCAAGGTTGCCATCGCGCCTGAAGATTGATCAGATCCCGCCGGGCGTGACCACGCGCCCGGTGGCTTCCAGCGCGGACGTCAGCGCCAGCGCGCACCCGTCGAGCTTCGCCTGGTCGGTCGAGCGGATGACGAAGTTCGCGCCGACCTTGCCTTCGCGGAAAAACGGATAGCTGCCGATCTGGCAGCCTTCGTGCGCGCGCTCGGTCGCGCCCAGCATCTCGGCGACCTCGCTTTCGGCCACCCAGCATCCCAGGGTGGCGGACAACAACGGCAATCCGCCTTCAAGCGTGCCGGTGAGCGCATCGAGCATGCCCGCGGTGATATGCGGCACCCCTGCCATCAGGAACAGGTTGCCGATGCGGATGCCCGGTGCACCCGACATGCGGTTTTCGATCAGTTCGGCGCCATCGGGCACCCGCGCCATGCGCAGCCGTCCTTCGTTGAGGCCGCCCCTGCTCTCGTAATAGCGTGCCAGGATCGCGCGCGCCGCTGGGTGGATCACCACATCGACATCGAGCGCCTGCGCGATGGCATCGACGGTGATATCGTCATGCGTCGGGCCGATGCCGCCGGTGGTGAACAGATAATCGTTGCGCGCGCGCAGCAGGTTCACCGCCTCGACGATTGCATCCATGTCGTCGGCGACGACGCGCACCTCCTTCAAACGGATGCCCTGCACGTTCAGCCAGGTGGCGACCTGCGCGATGTTCTTGTCCTGGGTACGGCCGGAGAGGATTTCATCGCCGATCACGATCAGCGCGGCGGTCCAGATGCGTGCGGCTTGGGCGGGGGCGTCTGCTGTCATGCGCCGGTGTTTAACGCGTGGACCAAAGCGCGCAAGCGGTTCGTTGCGGGCGGCGTCACTCCGCCCAGAAGGTCGCGCATCCCAGCGATGCCAGCGCAGGATCGCGCGTGATCACCACAAGATCGTCATGGATCGCCTGCGCCGCGATCATCCGGTCGAACGGGTCGCGGTGCTCGCCGGGAAGCGACCCGGCGAGCAGGCCGTGGGCGACGGTGACAGGTAGCAGCTCGAAACCATTCCGATCGCACAACGCCTCGAAAAGCTCTGCAGCCTCTTCGGCTTCTCGCCATTTGCCCAGGCGAACCTTGGTCGCCACCTCCCAGGCCGAGGCAGCGCTGACGAAGATCGCATTGTCGATGTCCACGAGTCGGCGTCGGACCACCTGCGGCAACAACGGATTGTCGTTCCACCACCAGATCAGTGCATGCGTGTCGAAGAGAAAGGCGGTCACTCCCAGGCCCGAAGTTCTTCTTCGGGCAGCGGGTCAAAAAAGAAACCATCAGGGATCTTGGCCTTCAATCCCCCTGGCCTCCGCTCGACCTTGGGCTTTTCGAGCGGCACCAGCCGCGCATAGGGTTTGCCCGCCTTGGCCAGGATTATCTCCTCGCCCGCATGCGCGCGGTCGAGCAGCTTGGAAAAGTGCGTCTTGGCGTCGTGGACATTGACGATGCTGGTCATGTCTCGGGGTTAGTCCATTGACTGGACTAAGTCAATGGACTAACCCGGCTGCATCCCCAGGGTCGCAAAAGCGTCTCCCCTCCCCTATATGGAATCACCATGAACCAGTATGTCAACGTCACGAACGCCGACACGCCGATGCGCGACGGCACCATCAAGCTGCACGGACCCGAAGGCTTCGAAGGCATGCGCAAGGCCGGGCAGCTTGCTGCCTCGGTGCTCGATGCGCTCGTGCCCTTCGTCAAGGAAGGTGTTACCACCGGCGAGATCGATGCCAAGGCGCGCGAACTGATGCTGGCGGGCGGCGGCGTACCCGCGACCCTAGGCTATCGCGGCTTCACCCACAGCTGCTGCACCTCGATCAACCACGTCGTCTGCCACGGCATCCCCGCCGATCGCAAGCTCAAGGACGGCGACATCATCAACATCGATGTCACCCCGATCCTCGATGGCTGGCATGGCGACACCAGCCGAATGTACCTGATCGGCGATGTCGGCGTAAAGGCACGACGGCTGGTCGATGTGACCTACGAATGCCTGATGCTGGGTATCGAACAGGCAAAGCCGGGCAACCGGATGGGCGATGTCGCGCACGCCATCCAGTCGTTCGCCGAAAAGCACCGTTATGGCGTGGTCCGCGATTTCTGTGGCCATGGCCTTGGCCGTCTGTTCCACGATGCGCCCGAGGTGGTCCATGCCGGACGCCCCGGCACCGGCCCCGAGCTCAAGCCAGGAATGTTCTTCACCATCGAGCCGATGATCAACATCGGCAAGCCTGCGGTCAAGATGCTCGAGGATGGCTGGACGGCCGTGACCCGCGACCGTTCGCTCTCTGCCCAGTTCGAGCATTCGATTGGTATCACCGAGACCGGCTGCGAGATCTTTACCAAGAGCCCTGCTGGCCTGGACCGTCCGCCGTATTGAGCGGCATGCAGGCTCCGAGCCAGCCCTCGGCGCTCTGCACAAAATATAGGCATCGCGCTATGCGCTTGCCCGCATTTCCATCATCCCCCGCAATAATGTTGCGGTTGGCCTACGCAATGGTAGCGATTTGCGTCTTGGCACGTTAATTGTTTGGTAGCAGACACAGGGGGATTCGGGAGGCGCGTTGCGCTGGCCCGGTTTTCCCGCACAATGTCATCGCAGTGCAGGGTATCTGCGCTGTCTTTTTCCCATCAGCGCCTCTCGCAGTGGCGGGCGCCGAGCACAGGATGATCTGAAGCACATGAAAAAGATCGAGGCGATCATCAAACCCTTCAAGCTCGACGAAGTGAAGGAAGCGCTCCATGAAGTGGGTGTTTCCGGCATCACGGTGACCGAAGCAAAGGGGTTTGGTCGGCAGAAGGGTCATACCGAGCTTTATCGTGGCGCCGAATACATCGTCGATTTCCTGCCCAAGGTGAAACTCGAGGTCGTGGTCGATGATGCACTGGCCGACCGTGTGGTCGAGGCGATCGCTGCGGCCGCTCAGACCGGTCGCATCGGCGACGGCAAGATTTTCGTGATCCCGGTGGAAACGGCGCTCCGCATCCGCACGGGTGAGCGCGATAACGACGCGGTCTGATCAACAGCGCGCGCACCTGAGGAGAGGCCTGTCCAGGGCCGCAAGAACACACGTCAGTTTCACCCAAGGGGGGCCAGGAAACGGGCCCGAACCGGATTTCATGAAGAGGGAAAGCTAAGATGGCAAAAACCGCCAAAGACATTCTGGCAATGATCAAGGAAAACGAGATCGAGTGGGTCGATGTCCGCTTCACCGATCCCAAGGGCAAATGGCAGCACCTCACGATGTGCGCCGGCGTCATTGGCGAGGACGAGCTTGAAGACGGCCTGATGTTCGACGGATCGTCGATCGAGGGCTGGAAGGCGATCAACGAATCCGACATGATCCTGCGGCCCGACATGGAAGCGGCCTATATCGATCCGTTCTCGGCCGATCCGATGCTGATCCTGTTCTGCGACATCGTCGAGCCGGGCACAGGCGAGCTTTATTCCCGCGATCCGCGCAGCACCGCCAAGCGCGCCGAAGCCTATTTGCAGTCGACCGGAATCGGCGACACCGTCTATGTCGGACCCGAAGCCGAATTCTTCATGTTCGACGATGTGCGCTTCTCGGACGGCTATGCCGGTTCGATGTTCTCGATCGACGATATCGAGCTGCCCACCAACTCGGGCCGCGCCTATGAAAGCGGCAACCTGGGACACCGTCCGCGCGCCAAGGGCGGCTATTTCCCGGTCGCGCCGGTCGACAGCGTCGTCGACATCCGCGCCGAGATGGTCAGCACCATGCTCGAAATGGGCCTGCCCTGCGACAAGCACCACCATGAAGTCGCCGCCGCGCAGCACGAACTGGGCCTGACCTTCGGCACGCTGACCCAGACCGCCGACCGCATGCAAATCTACAAGTACGTCGTCCACATGGTCGCGCAGGCCTATGGCAAGACGGCAACGTTCATGCCCAAGCCGATCAAGCAGGACAACGGATCGGGCATGCACACCCACATCTCGATCTGGAAGGAAGGCAAGCCCTTGTTCGCGGGCAATGGCTATGCCGGCCTGTCGGACATGTGCCTGTACTTCATCGGCGGCGTCATCAAGCACGCCAAGGCGCTCAACGCCTTCACCAACCCGACGACCAACAGCTACAAGCGGCTGGTGCCGGGCTTCGAAGCGCCGGTGCTGCTGGCCTATTCGAGCCGCAACCGCTCGGCATCGTGCCGCATTCCTTACGGCACCGGCGAGAAGGCCAAGCGCGTGGAATTCCGCTTCCCCGACGCGATGGCAAACCCCTATCTGTGCTATTCGGCGCTGCTGATGGCGGGTCTTGATGGCATCCAGAACAAGATCCATCCCGGCGAGGCGATGGACAAGAACCTGTACGACCTGCCGCCCGAAGAGCTGAAGGAAGTGCCGACCGTCTGCGCGTCGTTGCGTGAAGCGCTCGACGCGCTGATCGCCGACCACGACTTCCTGCTCAAGGGCGACGTGTTCCTCAAGGACCAGATCGAAGCCTATATCGACATGAAGTGGGCCGAAGTTTCGCGTTGGGAAACGACCCCTTCGCCGGTCGAATTCGACATGTACTACAGCTGGTAATCACCAACTGTACGCATCACATAAAAAAGGCGCCTCGGGGGAGACCCCGGGGCGCCTTTTTGCATCAACTGAACAGATTGGCGGTCAATCAGATTGGCCGCCGACCTGATTAGCGACAGCGTGCACCGTTGCGATCGACCGCACGGCCAGCGGCTGCACCGCCTGCTGCGCCCAGAATGGTTCCAAGCGTGCTCGAACCTCCCGGCGCAATGACGTTGCCCAGCACGCCGCCTGCGATCCCGCCGACGATCAGGCCGGTGGTGCCATCGGGACGGCGGCAGTAATAACGTCCGTCCTGGCCGCGATAGATGCGATCGTTGTTGCTCAGCCGACGCTCGCGCTGGCGTGGGTTTTCACGGTAATAACGGCCCGCGTCATAACCGCCATAGGCAGGGTCGGGGCGGTTATAGTCGTACTGGCGGAAATCCGAGCCGCCGCGACCAAAGCCGCCGCCCGCGCATCCGCTGACCACGGTGGCTGCAGCCAGCGCTGCTCCCAGCGTCCAGGATTTGCTGTTCAAGAGTGTCATGCTTTTTCCTCGCTTTGTGCTGCAGCAAGGACGCGCCGGACCTGCTGTCCGTTCCGCATGGCGCAGATTTTTCATTGATGTGCGTTGGCATCGCTCTTCCATGATGCGACCATTCGGGGCAGTCTGCCCAAGATGCGCCAGGAAATTTTTGCCATCGAGGTCCCCGCCGATATCTGCCCACGCGCCGCGTTGTCGCTGCGGCATGGTCCTGCTATCGCCAGCGCGGGCGGCAGGAGGGTGAGACACGGACAATGACAGGCGTTTGGGCAAGAACCATCTGGCCTTGCGCCACCACCGCGGCGCTGCTGCTCGCCGGGTGCAACGCGTCGGACACGTCGCCGCTGGGCATTTCGATCATCGATCCTTCCCCGGTCAACAATCTCGATGCAGCGACGCTTGCGCCTGCGGCGGAATATCTGCGCGCGGCGACATCGCAAGGGCTCGTCCGGCTCGACTCGCTGGGCAACATCGTTCCTGCGCTCGCCGAACGCTGGATCGTCACTGATGACGGCCTCAGCTATATCTTCCGCTTGCGCAACGCCCGCTGGGAAAATGGCGACGCAGTCACCTCCGAGCACGTCGCCGCAGCGCTGCGCCGTCGCCTCACCATCGAAGCGCGCAGCGCGATCGGTGCCGACACCGCCGAAGTCCGCGATATCCGGGCGATGACCGGGCGGGTGATCGAGATCCGCCTGCTCGCACCGCAGCCCGATCTGCTGCGCATATTGGCGCTGCCGGAACTTGGCATCCGCCGCAACGGACGCGGCACCGGCCCGCTGGTCGCCGATCGCCGGCAATATTGGACCCTGCTGACCGAACGGGTGGATGATGCGATCGACCCCGCCATGCGTCCCCGCGTCCGCCCATTGCAGGTGCGAACGGAGAGCGCCGCCCGTGCCATCGCCCGGTTTTCGCTCGGCGAAGTCTCGATGGTGCTGGGCGGGCGGTTCGAGCATCTGCCGTATCTCAGCCCGGCATCGGTGCCCGACAACGCGGTGCGCGCCGATCCGGTCATCGGTCTGTTTGGCCTGCTGGTGGTCAACGACAAGGGGTTTCTGGGTGACCCCGCCAACCGCGAGGCGATTGCACTGGCGATCGATCGCGAAGGGCTGATGACGCCGCTGGGCATCGGTCAATGGCAGACCATGACGCGGATCGTCCCGCTCGGGCTGGATCGCTATGCTCCGCTCGCCGGGGACCGCTGGACGGACCTGCCGCTCGCCCAGCGGCGTGATCTGGCGCGGGGGCGGGTCGCCCGCTGGCGCGAGGAACACGACGCCATGCCCGTTCTGCGCATCGCCATGCCGACAGGCCCGGGAAGCCGCATCGTGTTCGCCCGGATCAAGCGCGATCTCGTAACGATCGGACTGGAAGGTCGGATGGTCGGCGCAGATGCTCCTGCCGATTTGAGGCTGATCGATGATGTCGCGCACTATCGCCAGCCTGCGTGGTTTCTCAACCGGCTGGCCTGTGCGGTGCAACCGGTGTGCGACAAGGACGGCGATGTCCTGCTCGCGCAGGCACGGCGGGCGACGGACCCGGCGGTCAGGGCGTCCCGAATGGCCGAGGCGGAACTGTCGATGACCAGCGCCAATATCTACATTCCGCTCGGCGCCCCGGTGCGGTTTTCTCTGGTGACCAGGAACGTGCCGGGCTTTGCGATCACCGCCGATGGCTGGCACGCCTTGCCCGACATGGTCGCGATCCCCAGATGAGGGGCTGCAGGCGCATTGGAGTGCACCATGAAGACCAGCCGGCGTGAACAGTTCGACCATTTCAGGGCCGCGATGCCCGCGATCGCCAACGATCCAGCCTCCATCCGCAAGCGGATCGAGGCGATGGAGCACGTGCTTGAGCGCAGCTTCACCCTGCCGGGGACCAACCGCAAGGTAGGGCTGGATTTTGCGCTCGGGGTGGTGCCGGTGATCGGCGACATCGTGACCGGCGCGATGGGCCTGTACATCGTGTGGGAAGCCCGCAACCTGGGCATGTCGAAATTCCAGTTGATGCGCATGATTTCCAATGTCGGCATCGACACCGTGCTGGGTGCCGTGCCGCTTGCCGGGGACATGTTCGACCTGTTCTGGCGATCGAACACCCGCAACCTCAAGATCGTGCGCAAACACCTCGACAAGCACCATCCCGGCACCACGATTGTCGAAATGTGATTCGTGATTCGTCTAAGCCTCGCAGCCGTCGGTTCGGGTGCCGGGAGCAAGCGATGACACCGGTGGACAGCGTCGAATGGGTGCGGGAATGGCCGACCAGCCACTCGACCTGCGTTTAAAGCCAGCGGAATCAAAGGGTTTGCCAAGCGCGGCACAATTGGTTACGCCAGCGCCTTCAGGCATCAACAGACAAAAAAAAGGGCCAGCCCGAAGGCTGACCCGATAAAGTTTTTAGGAGAGGATGCCTGAAAGGCATGATCAATATGGGTCAGAGACCCTTATTGTGCAAGTGCGAAATAAACGATGCGAGTTGCATAAAATGCAATCTAAGGCACGCATTTCCGCACAATGCCTACATTTGCAATTGCACAATTCTGCTGCAGTGCAATAATGCATTGATCTATGGCAATGCGAAGACTCCCTCCCCTGCGGTCCCTCGAAGCGTTCCTTCGGGTCGCGCGACTCGGCTCGGCCAAGGCCGCGGCGAGCGAGCTTGCGTTGTCGCCGTCGGCACTCAGCCGCCGCATCGGCGGGCTGGAAGACTTCGTCGGAAAGAAACTTTTCAAGCGGCATAACCAGCAGCTCAAGCTCAATGACGCTGGCGAGGCGCTGTTTGCCAGCGTCGCCCCGGCCATCGACGCGCTGGCCGACGCGGTTGCAGCGCATATGGATGACAGCCGGGTGCTGCGTCTGCGGCTGGGGATGCTGCCATTGTTCGGCAGCCAGCGGCTGGTGCCGCGGCTGGGCGAGTTGCGCAGGCTGTATCCGCTGCTGCATATCGATGTCGACACCTCGGGCCATGGCGAGGCCCGGCTGGGCGACAGCCTGGACGCCGCGATCATCCTGTCGGAAAATCCCGACCCGTCACTGCACTCGGTGCGTCTCGACCGGAACTATGTCTACGCCATTGCCTCGGCCGATCTGGCTCAGAGCCTGGGCGCGACGCCTGATCTGGAGCAGCTCAACCGACAGACGATCCTGATCCACAACGATATGCCGGAATCGTTCGAGGCCTGGAAGCAGGCGCTCGGCCTCACCGGCCTCCAGCCGGCGTCGATCGATCACATCGACAGCGGCCCGCTGATGCTCGAGGCTGCCGCGCAGGGGCTGGGCATCGCGATCATGCACGACGACCATCTTACCCGCTCCGGCGATACCCGGCTGGCCAAGCTGTTCGATGTGCGGGTGGAAAGCCCCTACAGCTATTGGTTCGTGTGCAAGCCCCGCGCGCTGGAAACGCGTGCGGTGCGGCTGTTCCACGACTGGCTGGTCGAGGCGGGAATCTAAGCTTCAAATCCTCCCCTGAAGGGGGAGGTGGCAGGCCGCAGGCCTGACGGAGGGGTGTCGCCCGTTCGGTGGCGTGACACCCCTCCACCACTTCGTGGCTCCCCTCCCCTTACAGGCGAGGATTTAGCGTTTCGATCAGGCCACCGTTGCCGATGCGATCACGCCGGGCTTTGCCGGCGGTTCGCCCTTGGGCAGCGCGTGGACATGCTCCATGCCTTCGATCACCTGACCCCACACGGTGTACTGACGATCGAGGAACCCGGCGTCGGCGAGGCAGATGAAGAACTGGCTGTTCGCGCTGTTGAGGTCCATCGTGCGCGCCATCGAGCACACGCCTTCGACATGGGGTTCATCGTTGAACTCCTGCTTGAGGTCGGGCTTCTTCGATCCGCCGGTGCCGGTGCCGTTGGGGCAGCCGCCCTGCGCCATGAAGCCCGCGATCACGCGGTGGAACTTCACGCCGTTGTAGAAGCCTTCGTTGGCCAGCTCGACGATACGCTCGACGTGCGCGGGGGCAAGGTCGGGGCGCAGCTTGATGACGACATCGCCGCCGTCCTGAATGTGAAAGGTGAGCGTCTCGGCGGTCATATGCAGTCCTTTGATGGCAGAGGAAAAAGGGTGGTCGGATAGGAAATACTGGCGTCGATATAGCGACGCAGGCGCGAATGTCACCCCCACCGACAGACGCCGCATCGGGATTGCTTTTGCAGATGCGAAAGGCCAAACACACTTCGCGGCGCCATCCGGCGCGCGACCCCCAGGCCGGAAAGGAGCAGCGCGTGACCGACCATACCGATGCCCAGCTCCACGACCAAGCATCTCACGAACGGGGGGCATCTCACGAACGGGGGCACGACCCGGCCGATCCCAGCACCAGCCTGGACGAGGACAACCGCCTGCTGCCCGGCTTCGTCAGCCAGGTGTGCGACGCGCTCGACGCGGGCGACGACGAAGCCGCCTATGATCTGGTCGAACCGCTGCACCCCGCCGACATCGCCGATCTGTTCGAGCTGATCGAGCGCGACTATCGCGGGCCACTGGCGCGCGCCATCACCGACCTGCTCGGCGCCGATGTGCTTACCGAGCTTAACGATTACGTCCGCGATGACGTGATCGATGCGCTGCCCGCAGCGCAGGTCGCAGAACTGGCCGGGCAGCTCGAAACCGACGATGCGGTCGCGATCATCGAGGAAATGGAAGAGGCCGACCAGCGCGCGGTGCTCGCCGAGCTGGAACCGGCCGATCGCGCCGCGATCGTCGATGCGCTGTCCTTCCCCGAAGAATCCGCCGGCCGCCTGATGCAGCGCGATCTGGTCGCCGTGCCTGAGCATATGAACGTCGGGCAGCTGATCGATTATCTGCGCGAGCATGCCGATCTCACTACTGAATTCTGGGAAATCTTCATCGTCGATGCCAAGCATCGCCCGGTCGGCACCTGTCAGCTCAGCTGGATCCTGCGCACCCCGCGGCACATCGCGCTCGCCGATGTGATGAAGCGCGATCAGACGCTGATACCGACCGACATGGACCAGGAAGAGGTCGCGCTGCGCTTCCAGAAATACGGGCTGATTTCGGCTGCGGTGACCGACGGCGCAGGCCGCCTGGTCGGGCAGATCACCGTCGATGACATCATCCACATCGTCCAGGAAGAAGCAGGCGAAGACATGTTCCGCCTGTCGGGCGCGGGCGATGGCGACATCAACCAGCCTCTGCGCGAAACCTACACGGCGCGCGTGCGCTGGCTGATCGTCAATCTGGGCACCGCTCTGGTGGCGTCCACGGTGATCGGCGTGTTCGGCGCCGCGATCGAGCAGATGGTCGCGCTCGCCATCCTGATGCCGATCGTCGCCGGGGTCGGCGGCAACGCCGGCACCCAGACGCTCGCGGTTACCGTGCGCGCCATGGCGACCAACCAGCTGACCGAATCGAACACCCGCCGCGCGATCATCCGCGAGATGAAGATCGCGCTGATGAACGGCGCGACCATCGCCGTCATCGCCGGAGTGGCGACCGCGTTGTGGTTCCAGGATCCGCACCTCGGGCTGGTGATCGCCGCAGCCATGCAGTGCAACATCCTGCTCGCGGGCTTTGCCGGGGTGTTCATTCCGGTCACGCTCGAGCGGCTGAACCAGGACCCGGCAGTATCAAGCTCGATCTTCGTCACCATGACCACCGATTCGATGGGGTTCTTCGCGTTCCTGGGGCTGGCGGTGGTCAGCGGATTGGTCGCGTTCTGAGCTGCTGTATGCCCCATCGGAGAGAGGCCCGGATATCGCCATGCCGCTGAGCATGACCAAGATCGCATTCGGCGCGGCCAGCGCGGCATCGTTGCGCGAATGGCTCGAGAGTCACGCCCCGCTCGGCGAGGCGCGGCTGACCACGCGCTATATGCCCAAGCGCCACGAAGAGATGGCGGGCGGATCGCTCTACTGGATCTTCAACAAGGCGATCATCGGCCGCAGCCCGCTGATCGGCTTCATGGACAACGGCCAGGGCCGCCACTGGATCAGGGTCGAGCCGCGCCTGATCGCGGTCCAATCCATCCCCCGCCGCGCGCACCAGGGCTGGCGCTATCTGGAGGAGGCCGACGCGCCTGCGGACCTCGGCGACGGCATGAACGAGGCGGACCTGATGCCAGCGGAGATGCTGGGAGAGCTGGCGCGGTTGGGGTTGGTTTAGGGTTCGGCTGGCCTACCGGCACCCAACCCCGTCATCCTGAACTTGTCGAAGGCCCCGCGCCACGATCACCGGATTGCATCCGATTGGTCGCAAGTCTCGAAATCAACTCCCAATCGCCAGCGATCAGAGCCTCTTTCTTTGCCCGAGACCAGCCCTTGATCTGTCGCTCGACGACAACCGCGTCATCTCCCGCCCCGAAATCTTCGGACCATACCAGCGTCACCGGACGCCGCTTCGCAGTATATCCGCCCAGTGCACCGGCTTGATGCTGTGACAGGCGATGCTCCAGATCATCGGTATGCCCAGCATAGTAGCTGCCATCATTACATCGCAACAAATATGCGTAAAAGGCCATGCGTACACGCTACCGTGATCACGGTGCCTTCGACAAGCTCAGGCTGAGCGGAGTTGGGTTAGCTCACGGTAGAACACGCGAGTGCTCCCCCCTCAAGCCACCGCCTTCTCGCGCACCTTGCGTATCACGTTGACGAAGGTTTCGGCCTCTTGCGCGCCGGGGACGAGGTATTTGCCGTCGAAGATGATCGCGGGCACGCCGCTGATGCCCTGTTCGATCCAGTGGTCGAGATGCGCGCGGACTGCGGCTTCGTTGTCGGGATCGTTAAGCACCGCGCGGCCATCTTCCGGGTCCAGGCCCAGGCCCGCGACCACGTCGAGCAGCACCTCTTCATCGCTGACGTCGCGGTTGTCCTGAAAATAGGCCTCGAACAGCGCCATCTTCAACCGCGTCTGCGCATCGCTGCCGTGCGCATCGCCGGCCCAGGTGAGCAACTGGTGCGCCTTGAAGGTGTTGTAGATGCGCATGCCAGGCGCGTGGTTGAACGCAAAGCCCAGCCGCTCGCCGGTTTCCTTGAGCCGCGCGCGGTTGGCCGCGCTTTGCTCTGCACTGGCGCCGTATTTGCGCGCGACATGCTCGGATATGCCCTCGCCTTCGGGCGCCATCTGGGGGTTGAGTTCGAACGGATGCCAGGTGATCTGCGTCTCGACCTCGTCGCCGATGATGTCGAGCGCCTTTTGCAGCTGCTTGTAGCCGATGATGCACCACGGGCAGACCACGTCTGACACAATGTCGATCTTGAGTGGATGGGCGGTCATTGTCGGTCTCCGGTAGTTACTACAGTCAGCGCGCCCCGGCAGAGGCGAGTGTATCGCAGTTTGCCGGTGCTGTCAGCCCGCCCGTTCAGCCGCTTGCCGTTCAGCGCGTCGGCACCGGGGTTTCGCCCGTGTAATCGTAGAAACCGCGTTTGGTCTTGCGGCCCAGCCATCCGGCCTCGACGTATTTGACCAGCAGCGGCGCCGGGCGGAACTTGGGGTCGCCGGTGGAGCTGTGCAGCACCTGAGTGATGCTCAGACACGTATCGAGGCCAATGAAATCAGCCAAAGTCAGCGGTCCCATCGGGTGGTTGAGGCCCAATTGCACCGCCGCATCGATGTCTTCGATCGTCGCGACGCCCTCGCCCAATGCAAAGCACGCCTCGTTCAGCATCGGCAGCAGCACGCGGTTGACGATGAAGCCGGGCGCGTCGTTGGCCTGCACCACGCGCTTGCCGATGCGCTGCGCATAACCGCGGACGAAATCGACCGTGGCGTCCGAGGTAGCAAGCCCGCGGATCAGCTCGATCAGCCCCATGACGGGCACGGGATTGAAGAAGTGAACGCCGACAAAACGCGAGGCGTCGGGGCTGGCGGCGGCCATGCGGGTGATCGGGATCGACGAGGTGTTGCTGGCGAGGATCGCGTCGGACGCGAGCACCTTGCCGACATTCTCGAAGATCGCGCGCTTGATGTCCTCGCGTTCGGTGGCCGCTTCGATGATCAGCCCGGCATCGGCCATCTTGGCATAGTCGCCCACCGGCTCGATCCGCGCCAGCGCCGCGTCGGCATCGGCAGCCTCAAGCTTGCCCTTCTCGACCGCGCGCGCCAGCAGCTTGGCGATCCCCGCCTTACCCTTTTCGGCAAGCTCGACCGACACGTCGGACAGGAACACATGATAGCCCGCCTGCGCGCTGACTTGCGCAATCCCTGCGCCCATCTGGCCCGCGCCAATAACTGCCATTTTGTCCATAAGTGCCTCTTTCTGGTGCCGCTGGAATAGGATACGCCCGCCGCATAACCGATGATTCCGTCTCTGGCTAGGATCGAACGACCCCATGATATCCGCGCTTCTGCTCATCGCCGCCGCGAACGCCGCACCAGCCCCCTCCCCCGTTCCCGGCGAGGTCAAGGTGTTCAAGGATTGGTATGTCGCATGCGACAATGCCTGGTATTGCGAGGCGGGAACCTTGGCCGAGGATGGTGGCGATTTCACCACTGCGATGGCGGTGCGATTGTGGCGCGAGGGCGGACCCGAGGCGCCGCTGCGCATCGTGCTCACCCCGTCGCAGGAGATGGCCCCCGGTCCGGCGCGGCTGAAGATCGATGCCCGCCCGCCGCTGGCCTTAACCCAGGACACAGACGGTAACACCGCGCTCCATGCTGCGCAGTCGCTCGACATCGCGCGGGCGCTTGCCAATGGCAGCACGGCGGCGATGATGATGTCGGACGGCAAGTCGGTGGCGCTGTCGCTGGCGGGCTCCTCGGCGGCACTGCGCTATATCGATGCGGTGCAGCAGCGCGCGGGCACCAGCGGGGCGATCATCGCCACCGGCACCAAGCCCGACACCGCCTTGCCCCCGGCGCGGCCACAGCTGACCGCACGCGCGGCCTCCAAGTTGACCGACCTTCCCGACCTCAAGGCTTATCCCAAGATCATCGCCGAGAGCGGGTGCGAATACCGGATGGAGGGCGTCGAGGACACGGCGTATCCCCTGGGCCAGCGCGATGGCAAGGATCAAGCCCTGGTGCTGATCGCCTGCGATTCGGGCGCGTACAACTTCGGGTCGGCGGTGATGATCGCCACCCGCCCGATGGAAGACCCCAATGCCCGGTGGGAATTTGTCCCTGCCAAATTCGACAGCGCGACGGGCTGGGCCGGCGACGACACGGTGCCGCAGGTGGTCAACGCCGATTTCACTCCCGAAACGGGCACGCTGTTCGATCGCGCCAAGGGTCGCGGGATCGGCGATTGCGGCTCTGCCAGCAGCTATGTCTGGGACGGCGAGATGTTCCGGCTGAGCGAACGCCACGAAATGGGCGAGTGCCGCGGTGTTTGGGAATGGCCACGGGTGTGGACCACCGAGGTCTCGGTCATCCGCTGATCCTGCCTATAGCGTGCGCGTCATGCACATGCTGAACGGGTCTTCGGTGTAATCGCCAAACGGCGCGCAGCGCTCGAACCCGTATTTGCGATACAGCGCGTGCGCCGGGTGGAACGGCTCGGGCAGCCCGGTCTCAAGGCTGAGGCGCGTGTAGCCGCGCGCCCGCGCCTCACCGATCAGATGTACCAGCATCGCTTCGGCCAGTCCCTGGCGCAGGAATGCAGGGTCGGTGCGCATCGATTTGAGCTCGCCGTGCCCAGCATCGATTTGCTTGAGCGCGCCGCAGACCGCCAGCCTGCCCCCGACCCGGATCGCCCAGAAAGTGACGTCGGGCGCGCGCAGCCGCTCGACAGGAAACGCGTGGACGCTGCAGATCGGCGAGTGCCGCGCCATCTCGGCCAGGTGATACTGCAACAGCGCGACGATATCCGGCCCGGTCAGGTCGTCTTCGGTTGTCGTGATCGGATTGGTCGCCATCGCGTTGTCCACACAGCCCCCTGTCGCTTGGAACTTTCCCGTGCGCCGATCATTGCCGCAACGGCAGTGCCGTTTCCAGACCGGAAATTTTCAAAACTGGGTTTGCGCCCTATCGCCATCCCGCCTAATCCGCTCCGATACACAAAGGAGCTGTCCCCATGCGCCTGATCCTGCTGTTTGGAGCCCTGTTTATGTCCCTTGCCGCCCCTGCCTCCGCCACCTCAGAAAAGGTCGCAGAACCCGGCTGGTCGCTGGTCATCCATGGCGGCGCCGGCGTGATCGAACGTTCGCGCATTTCGCCCGAGACCGATGCCGCCGTCCGGGCTGCGCTGGCCCGAGCGCTCGAGGCCGGGTCGTCGGTGCTGAGCAACGGCGGCGATGCGATGGATGCGGTGCAGGCCGCGATCATCGTGCTCGAGGACGACCCCAATTTCAACGCCGGCCATGGCGCGGTGTTCACCTATGAGGGCACCAACGAGCTCGACGCGGCCGTGATGGATGGCGCCGAACGCAAGGCGGGCGCGATCGCCCGGGCCAGCGCCACCAAAAACCCCATCCTCCTTGCCCGCAAGGTCATGGAAGAAAGCCCGCACGTGCTGCTCTCGGGCGAAGGCGCGGACCGCTTTTCTGCCGAGCAGGGTCTCGATCAGGTCGACAACAGCTATTTCGCCACGCCCGAGCGCAAGCGGCAGCTCGAAGAACTGAAGGCCAAGAAGGTCGGCTGGTTCGATGTCGATCTGAAATACGGCACCGTCGGCGCGGTCGCGCGCGACACCAAGGGCAATGTCGCCGCAGGCACCTCGACCGGCGGGCTGACCGGCAAGCGTTATGGCCGGATCGGCGATTCGCCGCTGATCGGTGCGGGCACCTATGCCGACAACCGCTCGTGCGCGATCTCCGCGACCGGCGCGGGCGAGTTCTTCATCCGCGTCGGCGTGGCGCACGAGATCTGCACCCGCATCCGGATGAAGGCAGAGGCGCGCGCCGAGTTTCTGGTGCAGGAAGCAGCGCGCGGCGGCAGGACATTGGACGCGGCAAACCAGCAGGATCTCCTCGCCAGCGCGCTGTCCGCCGACGAGGTGCAGTCGATTGCCGATGCGGTGATCGGCGAAATGGGCGCGTTGGGCGGATCGGGCGGGATCATCTATCTCACGCCCTGGGGCCATCAGGGCTACAGCTTCGATACGCCCGGAATGTACCGCGGCATGGCCAGCAGCGATGGCACCAGCAGCGTTGCGGTCTACGGCGACGAATAGACGCATGCAGGCACGGTGCGTTGATTTGCGCTGTCGCTCTGGAAAATGCGGTTGCTCGCCTTATGTTGAGGCTAGGTTTTAAAGGGGTTCCACATGCGCGCATCCATTGCTCTCTCGTTCGCCGCCATCGCGGTTGCAGCCGGTTCCGGTGCACTGGTGCACGAATCGCCCGCGTATGCTGCTGACGCCGCCAAGATCGCGATTGGCAGCAAGGCCCCGATGTTCAGCACCACCGGCGCCAAGGCGGGCAAGGCGTACACGCTCAATCTGGCGTCCGAGCTGAAGAAGGGGCCGGTCGTGCTCTATTTCTTCCCCAAGGCGTTCACCAGCGGCTGCACCGCCGAAGCGCACGAGTTCGCCACCCGGATGGATGAGTTCAAGAAGGCGGGCGCGACCGTGATCGGGCTGTCCGCTGACGGTATCGAAGAGCTCAAGAAATTCTCGACCGAGGCCTGCCAGAGCAAGTTTGCCGTCGCGCAGGCTACGCCGCAGATGATCCAGGCCTATGGCGTCGGGCTTTCGGGCCGCCCCAACATGACCGGGCGCACCAGCATGGTGATCGCTCCCAATGGCCGCGTGACCTTCGTCCACAACGACATGGACTATCGCGACCATGTCAAGCTGACGCTGGGTGCGGTGCAGTCGATGGCCAAGGCGAACAAGGGCTGACCCCTTTTCGCGCGTGACCGGGTGAAGGTCCCGCGCTAGCGTCGTCGCCATGTCATGGCAGAACGAAATCGACGAGCTCAACCGGCGCCGCGCAATGGCCGAAGCGATGGGCGGCGAAGACAAGGTCGCGCGCCAGCATTCGCGCGGCAAGATGGACGCGCGCGCGCGGATCGCAGGATTGCTCGATCCGGGCAGTTTCCGCGAGATCGGCAAGATCGCCGGTCGCGGGACGTATGACAAGCACGGCGACCTGGCGGGGTTTGCCGCCTCCAATTTCATCTTTGGCCGCGGCGATATCGACGGCCGTGCGATCGTCGCCAGCGCCGATGATTTCACCGTGCGCGGCGGCTCTGCGGATGCCGCGCTGCATCGCAAGTTCGTCCAGTGCGAGGCGATGGCGCACGAGATGCGCCTGCCCTTGGTCCGGATGATCGATGGCACCGGCGGTGGTGGATCGGTCAAGACGCTCGAGACGATGGGCTACACCTATGTGCCGATGGTACCCGGCTGGAATCATATCGTCACCAATCTGGAAACCGTGCCCGTGGTCGCGCTGGCGTTGGGACCGACTGCGGGGCTTGGCGCAGCGCGCACGGTCGCCAGCCATTATTCGGTGATGGTCAAGGGCCTGTCGCAGCTTTTCGCCGCCGGGCCTGCGGTCGCTGCGGCGATCGGCGAGACGGTGGACAAGGAAGGTCTTGGCGGTACCGAGATTCACTGCCGCAACGGTGTGGTCGACGAGGAAGTCGCCAGCGAGCAAGAGGCGTTCGCCGTCGCGCGCCGGTTCCTCTCCTATTTGCCCTCGTCGGTCGACACGCTCGCTGCCCGCACGTCCTGCGACGACCCTGTCGATCGCCGCGAAGAGGCATTGCTCAGCACTGTGCCCCGCAACCCGGCACAGGTCTATGCAATGCGCCGCGTGCTGACGCAGGTGTTCGATTCCGGCAGTGTGTTCGAGATGGGCCGCCGCTGGGGCCGCGCGGTGATCACGGCGTTTGCCCGGCTCGATGGCTGGCCGGTCGCGGTGCTGGCGAGCGATCCCAGCTTTCTGGGCGGCTCATGGGAGGCCAAGACCAGCGAGAAGGCCGAGCGTTTCGTCAAGCTCGCCGACCAGTTCAGGCTGCCGATCGTGCATCTGGTCGACAACCCCGGCTTCATGATCGGCGCCGATGCCGAGCGCGCGGGCACGATCCGCTATGGCGTCAACGCGATGAACGCGATCTACCGCGCGAAGGTGCCGCTGGCATCGGTGATCGTGCGGCGGGCTTATGGCATCGCAGGATCGGCGATGTCGAATGCCGAGCGCTTTCAATATCGTTTCGCCTGGCCGAGCGGCGACTGGGGCTCCTTGCCGATCGAAGGCGGGGTCGAGGTTGCCTACAAGTCGGAACTGGAAGCCAGCGACGATCCGGCGGCGCATCTGGCCGCAATCCGCGAGCGGCTGAACAAGGTGCGCAGCCCATTCCGCAGTGCCGAACATTTCGCGGTCGAGGACATCATCGATCCGCGCGACACGCGGCCGCTGTTGTGCGAATTTGCTAGCCTGGCATGGGCCAAGCTGCGCGCGCAAGGGGGCTGAGCTGCAGCAAAACATCGTTAAGCCGGCGTCCGCCACGATTGTGAGGCATTGCTTAAGCGCCAAGCGCCACCGTCGGGGCTGAAGCCCGTCGGAGCGTGTCACCATGATAAAAAACGGCTCAAGCCCTGCCCGTGCGCCGACGATACGAACGGTCTATCCGCGCGCGAAAAGCCAGCGCAGCGTAGTGCCTGCCGCGACAAAGGCATCCGAGACGCTGACTGCACCGCCGTCCGACGACGTCCTGTGTCTCACGACCCGGGTCGCCGAGATCACGCCAACCGCCACGCAGTTGATGGCGATCGACAGCCCGAAATGGTCGGATGTGCAGATGAAGGCTTTTTCGCGGGATACAGCCCACGCGATGCTGGCGGACCCGATGCAGGCCATACGCAGTCAACGCGCGCCGATGGCGAGAGAGATTATCGCCTTTTTGGCTGTCTGAATGCAGCGCCCGGAAATCATCGCCGGTAACGCGATCGATGGAACCTGCCCGGCTGCCCCGCAGCGCAAAGCGCGGGGGCAGCCGGATCAGGGTTAACCCACGGTAACGCCACTGAGCGAACCGAGAATTCCGAATACCTGCAGCAGCCAGATGATTACGCCGATCACCACGACGGCATTCAGGATGCTTTTGATCTTGCCATCCATCGGGATGTAGTTGTTGATCAGCCAGAGGCCTACGCCAACCGCGACAAGAACGAGAATAAGGCTAAGAATTGGCATAGTTTCTGTTTCCCTCTTTACAAAAGACCGATCATTTTGTGCGAGTTCTGATCGATATCGGGACTACGCGACAGGCGACGAAGCGTTGCACCACCACGTCAAGAGGTCGCGTGCGGGCGCGGTGGGCGGGATTGATGTGGTCGCCGGATCAACCGTTCTTGTCGGCGCGGCGCTTGCCAAAGCGCAGGCCGCGCTCCAGCCGCGCGCGCAGCTGCGTATAATATGCGTCGAGAAACGCCTGCTCGTCGCCTGTCGGCGCGCTCCAGCCGATCTTGGCGCAGATGGTCGCGGCCACCGTTTCCATCGCGATCGGGTTGGCAGTGCGCAACACCTGTTCGAGCATCTGCAGTTCGTATTCGCCATAGACCGCAAGCTCCGCATCGCCGAAGCGGTAGCGGTCGGCAGGAAGCAACGCATCATCGCCCACCGCGATGGAAGGGGCTGCTCCGGCCGCGACCACCTTGCCGAGCTTCGATTGCGGCGCCTCCACCACCCAGGTTCCGGCGATGAGGTCGCCGCAGCGCAGCCTGTCCTTGTTGAGCAGCGGGAAGACCAGGAACACGCCTACCCAGGCGACGCCGGACCATGCGGCGAATTCGCTCAACGTCCCCTGTGCCCCGCCCGATGTCATGAACATCAGCGGCAGGAACATCTCGATATCGCGCAGCAGGTTGCGCGCGATCACCGCCTCCGCCGTCAGCCGCCCGCCATCGCGCGCGGCCACGCGGATGCCGACCGCGCGCTTGCCCCAGGTCGCGGAGCGCTGACCCAGTTCGAAGAAAAGGAAGTACGCGTTGCGCGCCAGGAACAGCCCGATCAGAAAGAGCACGAACAGGAAATTGACGAACCCGTCCGCCATCGCAGGCAGGCCCGTTGCCGAATACGCCCATGCAATCAGACTCAGAGTCAGCAGAAAGCCGATGACCAGCCCGAAAAGCGCAGCAAGATCGATGAACAGCGCCCCGATGCGGGCGCTGGCGGGCGCCACCGCAATGTCCAGCGCGACGCCTTCGGGTGTCACCAGCGTGCGTTTGAGCCTGGGATCGCTGCCGCGGGTACGGCCGGGCTGGAGAGTACGCGCCATCAATTGCGCCTCGGGCGGAGGGCAAAGAAATAGACCAGCCAGAGCGTCAGCACGCCATAGCCGATCGCATAGCGGACCTCGGTCGCCTGGACCAGCTGGCGGGCAAAGCCTTCGAGCAGTCCGGCGCAGATCAGCATGACGATGACCCCGGTCATCACCTGCGCGGCGGTGCGGCCCGCCTGGCTCAGCGCCGCCAGATGGCTGCGCCGTCCCGGGAAGCCCAGCGCCCTGCCGACATGGAGCCCGGCAGCCCCCGCCAATAGGATCGCGAGCAGTTCGGTGGTGCCGTGGATCGATAGCCAGCCGACGAACTCGACCGTCAACCCGCGCGAGCCGAACACCCACAGCATCGCGCCCAGTCCGGCGGTGTTGTAGATCAGCAGCAGCACCGTCGGCACGCCAAAGGCAAAGCCGAGCGCAAAGGCGAGGATCGCCACCTGTGCGTTGTTGTTGAACAGATAGGCCGCAAAGACCGACAATCCCTCGCCATCGGTTTTGCCGAACAATGTACCCAGCAGCGCCTCGCGCGAGGCACCTGGAACACGCACGTCGCTGAACTGCGCAGGGACCAGCCGGAAATACCATTGCGGATCGGAATCGACCAGCCAGAAGCCGAGCAGCGCGCCGATCACCATCGCCGCCAAGGCGATCGCGATATCGACGCCGATCGCCCGCACCGCGCGGCTGAGGCCGCCGCCAAAGAAGCTGCGGCACCAGCCGCCGAAGGTCGTGCGGGTGCCATAGACGATGAAATAGGCGCGCAACGTCAGCGATTCGAGATAGGCGATCAGCCCCGCATCCAGCGAACTTTCGCGCGCGATCGACAGGCTGGAGAGCAGATTGCGATAAAGCACCGGCAGCGCCATGACATCGTCATCCGCCAGCCGTTTCAGCCGCCCCTTTTCCATCGCGGTGATCATGCCATCGAGCCGCACCCAGTCGGCCTCGCGCTCGAGCCGGAAGCGGTCGCTGCGCAATACCGCCTCGGCAATCGCCCGCTCGCCGCCGGGGTTGGTCACCTGCCCGTTCACAACAGCCCCCGCCGTTTTATCTTGAGATAGGCGTTCATCAGCCGCGACCCGATCTCGTCATGTCGGCCCTCGATCACCTCGATCCCCAGATGCCTGAGGCGCGTGATCACCAGCCGCCGCTGCGCCAGCAGTCCTGCGGCGGCGACGCTCTGCGCAACCTGTTCGCTGGTTTCGGGCGGCTGGTCGACCAGGCCGAGCAGCTCCTCGTCCTCCATCGCGACGAACAGCAGCAGATGCCGGTCGATCAGCCGGCCGACCGATTCAAGCATCAGCTCGGCGCTGGTCGGGTCGGTGAAATCGGTGAAAACGACGATCAGCGAGCGGCGCTGCAACTGTGCGGCCAGCGTCGAGAGCGCGAGCGTATAGTTGCTCTCCTCGAACCGGTAATCGATCTGCGCGGCTTCGGATTGCAGGCGAAAGAAGTTGCGGCTGCCCGCAACGAACGGGGTTGCGCGCTCGGGCCGGGCAGCAAACGAGAACAACCGTACCTGATCGCCTGCCTTCAGCGCGACATAGCTGGTGAGCAATGCTGCAGAGACCGCGCGGTCGATCCGGGGCAGCCCCGCCACCGGCTCGCACATGTCCGATCCTGAATCGAGCGCGAAGACGATCTGGTTGTTGCGCTCGGTATCGTATTCGCGCGCCAGCAGCTTGGAGTGCCGCGCCGAGCTTTTCCAGTCGATCGCGCGGCGGTCGAAGCCCGGCTGATACTCGACCAATGTTTCGAACTCACTGCCCTCGCCGCGCATCTGCCGCGCGAGGATGCCGTAGACCGCATCTTTCAGAAACACCTGCAGCGCGGGCGCGCGGACCGCGGCGATGTCGGGAAGGATCGCGATGCTCTCGCCGCTCGCTTGCGACGCCTGACGCCAGCCCAGCCCCATCGGCCCCTGCCAGCGTAGCCAGAGCTTTTCGATCACCAGCGCGCCGCGGCGGACCGGCTGCAATGCAATGCTGCCGGTCAGCATGGCCGAACCGGGGGAGGAACTCAGCACGCCATCGCCGCCGCCGCTCGGCACCAGCCGGGGTTCGACGGCAATGCTCGCGTCGGCACGGCGCACCGGCATCGTGCCCGACAGCTCGGCCTCGACCCCGACGGTCACCACCTGCCCCAGTTCGCTGCTCGCAGGCACCACCAGCCGGATGGAGCGCGCGCGCCCGGCTGCCAGCGCATCGAGCGCGGCGAGCAGCAGCATCGCTGCCGACCATGCCGGTCCCAACGCCCATAGGCCAGGCGACAGCGCGGCCAGCAGCAGCGACACCGGCGCGCCTGCCGCGATAAGCAGGCCTGCCCGCAAGGTGGGATAGAAGGCTATCAACGCGGCGCCTCGGTGCGCTCGACAAGATCGGCGACGATGGCCTCGACCCTGCGGCCCTCGATCTCGGCGGCAGGCGACAGCAGAGTGCGGTGGCGCAGCACCGATGCGGCAAGCTGCTTGACGTCATCGGGGATCACATAATCGCGTCCCTGCAAAGCCGCGCGCGCCCGCGATGCGTTGGCGAGCATGATCGCGGCACGGGGAGATGCCCCGCTCTCGAAGTCAGCAGTCTCGCGGGTGGCACGCACCAGCCGCACGATATAGGCGACCACCTCGTCGACCAGTTTCACCTCGCCCACTGCAGCACGCGCGGCGGTCAGCTGCGCGTCGTCGATCTGCGGCTCGATGGCGAAGGCGGATGGCCGCTGCGCGCCGGTGCGGCTGCCATATTCGCTGACGATGCGCGTCTCTTCCTCGGCGCTCGGATAGCCGACCAGCAGCTTGAACAGAAAGCGGTCGAGCTGCGCCTCGGGGAGCGGGTACACCCCCTGCTGCTCGATCGGGTTCTGCGTCGCCACCACCATGAAGTGCGGCGACAGCGCGTGGCGGGTGCCATCGAGCGTCACGCTGCGCTCCTGCATCGCCTCGAGCAAAGCGGCCTGCGTCTTGGGCGGGGTGCGGTTGATCTCGTCGGCGAGCAGCAGATCGGTGAAGATCGCACCGCGCGTCAGCGTGAACTCGCTGGTCTGGAAGTTGAACAGGTTCGATCCCACGATATCGCCCGGCATCAGATCGGGCGTGAACTGGATGCGCCCGAAATCGAGCGACAGGCACGCGGCAAAGCACTGCGCCATGAAGGTCTTGGCGGTGCCCGGCGGGCCTTCGAGCAGCACATGGCCTGACGAGAACAACGCGATCAGCATATGATCGATCGTGTCGTCCTGCCCGATGATCGCCTTGGCCATCTCCGCCCGGATCCGTGCGCCCAGCGCATTGATGTCGGCAATGTTCATCCCACTCGTTCCTTCTTCCAGGCATAGAGCGCGCGCGCCGCCGACAAGATGCCGGGTCGGTCGCGCGCTGCGCGCATATCTGCGCTTAGTGTCTCGTAATTGCGTCCTTCCGCGTCGGGCGAAACCTTGGCGAGGCGTTCATCGATCTGCTCGCGCGGAAGGCCTTGCGGCAGGCCCAGCGATCGGCCTGCCCGCTCGCGCACCAGATCGGCATAGGCAGGCCCGAGCAGATGATCGCGCCCCAGCCGCCGGACCAGCCCGGCGCTGCCCTTGACCAGCATGGTCTTGCCAAAGCCGAACGGCCGTTCTTCGGCCAGCGCCGGGCCAAAGCGGCAGAACGCCATCCATGCAAACCCGATCGCGGCGAGCGCAAGGCTGGCCACGGCTCCGACAAACGGCGGGCGGAAGGCGACCGAAAGCAGGTTCTCCGAAGTGCCGAGGCCATTTTGGGTGAGATCGAACACCACCCCCTCGCCGCCGCCGGACCACGCCGCATCGACGATCTGCACTGCCTGGCGCGCGGTGTCGCGGTTGGCGAGACCCTTGTTGTTCATCAGATCGGCATCGGCGACGATGACCACGGGGTAGCGGCCCTGCTCGATGTCCGGTGTGCCGTCCGGGTTTTCCGGCGCGTTGGCATCGAGCGCGGGATACCAGCCGCCGTCGTCGATCACCACCACCCGCGCCCTTCCCGTCGCGCCGTCCGCGAGCACGGTCTTGAGCTTTGCGCCGCTGATGGTGACGCGCGATCGAAGCGCCACTTTCAGCTTCGCCGCCCGATCTGCAGCCGTTTCGCGCTGAACGACCGCAGGGGCGCGGGGGGCACTGGGCATCCCCTCCAGCCTGATGCGCACCGGCACCAGTTGCGAAAGCAACCGCGGCGTCTGCTCTGCCAGTACCGGCGATTCCAGGCGGACCCAGCCGGTCTTCAACCCCTCTTCGGGCGTGACCTGCCATTTGGGCAGAATGATGATCGTGGGTCCGGTAAACGCGCGCTGCCGGACGAGCGCCGCCAGCTCTTGGGGATCGGCGGAAATCTCTGGCGTCACGATCAGCAGATCCTGCTGCTGCAGCGCATCGGGACCGCGGCCGAAGCTGACCTTGGTGCCGGTCTTCTCCAGCAATTGCGCCAGCGCCGAATAGCCGATGGTGCTCACCGAAACGCCGTGCGCTGCGCCGTTGTTGCCTGACCTCAGCGCGCCGCCCGCGCCGATGGCGTAAAGCAGCGCGAGGAACGCGGCAAAGCCGATCGCGACCATCAGCAGCACCGTGCCGCGCGCAAAAGGATTGGAATTTCCCCCAGTTGCCATATCAGCCACCGTCCAGCGCAAATGCGCGATAGGCTTCGCGCGAGCTGTCCCACGCATCGCGGTCGAGCGGACGGCGCGCAAAGAAGCTCGCCTCGACATGCCCGGCGATCACGCCGAATGCAGACCGCGCCCGCGCCGACAAGGCTTCGAACGCGCCGATCTCGCGCGCGGTGGTCGATGGGCGCAGCAGGTCGGGCCTGCGCGCCGATATGTCCTCGATCGAACGGTAGAGCAGAAGATGCGCGGCCTCGTCGAACCGGCCCTGCGCCGCGAGAGCATCGGCCTCCTCGAGCAACCGCCGCGCCAAAGCCTGATCGGGCGCCCACTCCGGCGCAGCCGCTGCCGAACGACGCTCGCGCCAGTCGGCAACGTAAGGGGCCAGGATCACCCACAGCATCGCCAGCACGCCGATCGCCAGCGCGCCCAGCAGCACCTTGCTCAGCACCGGCCACGCAGAAGCCAGCGCGCGCGCAGCAGGCTCGAGCAGTTCGGCCAGCCACCGCATGACGTCGTTCCACCATTGGGGCGGCGGATCGGGCGGCTTGGAAAAGCTGGGCGTGAACTGGATGTCGCCATTGCCGCGCACCTGCGCATAGGCCGCATCGAAACCTTCACGACGCGGCGCGGAAAGGCCTGGGGGTGCTGAAAGGGCTGGGCCGACGGTCACAGCCGGTTTGATCGCAGAAGCCGTGCGGTGGAGCAAGGCGATTTGCGCGCCTGTCGAAGGTGCTATTGAGGCGTTCTCCCGCGCGCGACGCTGGACGATCAATATCCGCATGATAGGCTGGACAAAACGGGGGCCGGATTCGGATCGGGCGAACCATCAACAAGAAAGGCCACCCATGGCAACACCGCCCGCCGCGTTCAGCATTGGCAACGTGATCAACAACACATTCGGGCTGATAGCACGCAACGCCGTGGTCTTTCTGGGGCTTTCGATCGTCATGATCGCGTTACCGCAGATTCTCGCCGTCTATGTCGTCACCAAGCCGGGATTGTCGGCCAACGTCGCCGAATACACTTCGGCCGCCGTGCTCATCGCCGTCCTCTATTATCTGGCGTTCGTCCTGCTCTATGTTCTGCTGCAATCGGTCATCATGATCTTTTCGGTCCGCGATCTGTCGGGCGAGCGGGTCGATATTCGCCAGTGCATCGGCGAGGCCGTCCGCAAGCTGCCCGGGCTGATCGGTCTCTTCATCGTGATGGCGCTTGCCGGACTTGCGATTGCCGCGCTGGGCTTCATGCCGCTTTTTCTGTTTTCTCTCGGCCGAGTGACCGAGACGTCGGATGCCGGCGCCATCGCCATGGCATTTGGAGGCATGATTTTCCTCTTCATCGGATTTGTGGCGCTGTACCTGATGTGGATGGTCGCCATTCCGGCCAAGGTCGTTGAAAATGTCGGCGTGCTCGGCGCGCTGGGGCGCAGCCGCCATCTGACCAAGGGGGCAAGGCTGCGGCTGTTCGGGCTGATCTGCGTCTTCATCCTGTTCTCGATCATCCTAGCGATCCCGTTCGGGATGCTGTCGCTGGCTGGATCGACGGCCAGCACGGTGGCCGAAGCCCTGTCGAGCGCGATCAGCACCGCCATCGGATCGGCGGGCATCGCTGCGGTGTACATCGAACTGCGCGGGGCCAAGGAAGGCACCAGCAGCGATCAGCTCGCCAGCGTGTTTGCCTGAGCGTTTGTCTTTACCCCGTCATTCCCGCGAACGCGGGAATCCCGCTTTCTTTGCCGCAATTGGCTTAGGGAAGCGGGACCCCCGCGTTCGCGGGGGTGACGGTAAAGAAAAACGTTACCTTTCACCCCGCGCCAGCAGTGCGACCAGCTCGTCCTTCCACAGCCGTGCCCATGTATGCGTGCCGTGGCCGCGGGTTTCGTCGGTGGCCTTGATCAGCAGGTATTTGCCGTCGGGCAGCCGCTTGCCGAAGTCCTCCGCCACGCCATAATCCCACGGGTTGATGAAATCGTCCGAGGAATTGATCCAGGTCACCGGCATCGTCATCCGTTCGACGCTCGCGGACGGGTCGTAATTGCGCGAGGATTCGATCTGGTAGATGACGTCGTTGGCATCGATGCCCTTGATCGCCGCCTCGATCCGCTGGGTGATATACTCATCCGCGGCCTCGCGCGTGGGAAACGCCTTTTGCAGATACAGCGGCGCGAAACCGGCGACCTGCAACAGGCTGGCCGCGACACGCAGCCCCATGATCGGTGGCGCGGTGTATTCACCGTCCGCCCAGGCGGGATCGGCCTTGATCCCCTCGATCGCAGCCTTGCGCCACATGCGGTTGTGCCCCGCGATCGGCATCGGCAGGCATGCCATCGGCATCATCGCCCGGACAAAGCCGGGATCGACCTGCCCCCAGACAAATCCGTGCATGCACCCCATCGAGGTGCCCATCATCAGGCGGAGGGAATCGACCTTCAGCCCTTCCACCAGCATCTGCCGCTGCGCCCTGACCATGTCGGTATAGTCGTAGGCCGGAAACCGCATCTTCAGCCCGTCGCTGGGCTTGGACGATTTGCCATGGCCGATGTTGTCGGGAAGAATGACGTAATATTTGGTGATGTCGAGCGGCTGGCCTGGGCCGAAAAGCTCCTGCGCGAACTGGGGCTGGAGGAACTGCATGCCCGAACCACCGGTGCCGTGCAGCACCATCACCGCATTGGTCACCTTGCCCTTGGCATCCCGCCTGGGCGTCCCCAACGTCGCATAATGCAGCCGCAGCTCGGACAGGGTCTCGCCGGTGCCGAAGCGGAAATCCTTGAGGACCACATCGCCCTGCTGCAACTGCGCGGCATAATCGACCGCAACCTGACCGGTGGTCGGCCCCGGCTGCGCCGCCAGCGCCATCGGCATGGCCGTACAAGCCATCGCCAAAGCCAACATTTTCAATCGCATCGCAAACCCCTGTTTCAAACCATGGCCAACATTGCAGGGGGTGAGCCGACTGGCAATCGGGATGTTAGGCTGCCGAGCGAACCTGGTTTCGACCGCTGCGCTTGGCCGCATACATCGCCGAATCCGCCTCTGCGAGCGCGTGGTCGATGGGCATTCCCGAGCGAAGGCGGGCAACGCCGATGGAAACCGATACCTCGATCGGGGCGCCGTCGGCAGTCCTGACCTCAAGGTTGGCGATCGCTTTGCGTGCGCGCTCCGCGATCGCCATGCCAAGTTCCACTGGCATTGCGGCAAGCAGGATCGCGAATTCCTCGCCACCGATTCTTCCCATCACGTCGTTGGGACGCAATGCCGCCTGCAACGTCCGGGCAACGATGCGCAGGGCCTGATCGCCGGCGGCGTGGCCGTGCCTATCGTTGATGGCCTTGAAATGATCGATATCGGCCAGCAGCACGCATGCGTCGGCAGCTTGGGCATAGCCTTGCGCCTGGCGGTAGAACGCTGCGCGGTTGAACGCGCCGGTGAGATGGTCAATGTCTGCCTGGGTGCGCAGAACCGCCTGGGTCGCCAGCAACTGCCTGTTGAGCCTTTGATTTGCCTCTGCCTGCTGAACAAGGATGAAGCTGATCGGACCGGAAAGCAGCGCTGGACACAGTGCAGCAAACACCCAGAAGGCAGCCGGTATCACCTCATTCAGCAGGATGGACAGGCCGAGCATGGCGAGCAACGTGACCAGCACGCTGAACAGCATCGAAAGCACGACTTTTGACCAGGAACGCATGCCCTGCTGCGTAAACCAAAAGCCTTAACACCCGCCAAACACGGCCCATGAAGCCGAAAATTCAGCCTTTGGCTGCGGCGCGCGAGCGCTTGGACTGGTACATCTGGCTGTCGGCGCGGGCGAGCACCTTGTCGGCGCGGTCATCGCAGTGGATGAAGGCATGGCCAAACGTCGCCGACAGGCAAGGCTGGCCACCGGAAAAATCCGGTCGGCAGGCAGCGATTCCCGCGGTCAGCAGCGCGATCTTCTGTTCGACGTCGGTATCGCTGATCGTGCCCAGCAGCAACGCAAACTCGTCGCCGCCGATGCGCGCGACAACGTCGGTCGAGCGGACATTGGCGAGCAGCACATCGGCAATCGTCCGCAGCGCCTCGTCACCTGCCGCATGCCCGTAGGTATCGTTGATCGATTTCAGATCATCGACATCGATGAACAGCAATGCGGCGCGGCTGCCATAACGCTGGCAGTGCGCGATCGACAACGCCACTTGCTGCTCGAAGTGGCGGCGGTTGTACAAGGGGGTAAGCGTGTCGCGGCAGATCTCGTCCTCAAGCACGTTCAGCCGCGCGGTGAGCCGGGCGTTTTGCTGCCTAAGATCAGCGCAGAGCAGAGTCAGTTGTTCATGACTCATCGTCATGTCGGCCAAAGGCGGATGGCCGCCTTCATTGCCCTGCACGTCGCTCATTTTCATGTAATGCTGCCCAATAGCCCCCGAAGCGTCCCCTACGCCCCACATAGCAACTATGATGCATCGCAGCATGATGAAAATGTTCTAAACCTTGTATAAACTGTGCACAAGCGGGACACCGGCAGACCATTTCGCCCGACGTTGGAAAGCCTCAGAATTTCCGTTGCATGGCGATTGCGGGCTACGACCTTTGGCTTTAAGACGCTGGCACAACCAGCAATCATGCGGAGAAAAAAGCGTGGCCGAGCCATCCCAAAAGCCCGACCCGGCGCCGGTTGCGATCATCATGGGCAGCCAGTCGGATTGGGAGACGATGTCGGGTGCCGCTGCGGTTCTTGACGATCTGGGCGTGGCCCATGATTGCCGGATCGTTTCTGCGCACCGCACGCCCGATCGGCTGATCGCGTTCGCCAAGGGCGCGGTCGATTCAGGGTTCAAGGTGATCATCGCAGGCGCAGGTGGTGCGGCGCATCTTCCCGGCATGGTCGCCAGCATGACCCGGCTTCCGGTGCTGGGCGTTCCGGTGTCCAGCAAGGCGCTGAGCGGCCTCGACAGCCTGCTCTCCATCGTCCAGATGCCCGGCGGCATCCCCGTGGCGACGCTGGCGATCGGTCCTGCAGGGGCAAAGAACGCGGGCCTCTTGGCGGCGTCGATCCTGGCGACATCAGACCCCGCGCTCGCCGAGAGGCTCGACGCCTGGCGCGCCGCGCAGAGCGAATCGGTGGGCGAACGCCCGGTATGAACAGCGTCATACCCCCCGGCAGTACGATAGGCATCATGGGCGGCGGCCAGTTGGGCCGGATGCTCAGCATGGCGGCGGCACAACTCGGATATCGCTGCCATATCCTGGCGCCCGAAGCGACGAGCCCAGGCGCGGAAGTATCAGCAGACTGTACCGTAGCCGAATATTCCGACGCCAAAGCCCTGGCTGCGTTTGCCGATGCCTGCGACGTCGTGACCTACGAATTCGAGAATGTGCCGGTCGCACCGCTCGCCGCGATCGCGAGCAAGGTGCCGCTCCGCCCGAGCCCGCGCGCACTGGAGATCGCGCAGAGCCGGATCGACGAGAAGCGCTTCGTCACCGATCTGGGTGGCCGCGCGGCGCCTTATGGGTTTGCCGAAACTGCGGACGATGTCGAAACTGCGATGGCTGTTGCGGGCACGCCTGCGATCATCAAGTCCAACCGCATGGGCTATGACGGCAAGGGCCAGGCGCGGGTCATGCCCGGCGACGATGCGGTCGCGCGCTGGCACGAGGCCGGCGGCGTGCCCGCGATCATCGAGGGGTTCGTCCAGTTCGACGCCGAGTTCTCGGTGATCCTGGCGCGCGGCACCGATGGCGACATCCGCTTCTGGGACAGCGCGCAAAACGCGCATGTTGCCGGCATATTGGACGTGTCCACCGTCCCCGCCAACGCCGCGATCCAGGCGCAGGTCCCCGCCGCGCGCGCGCTTGCCGCCAAGGTGGCAGAGGCGCTCGATTACATCGGCGTGCTGACGCTGGAATTCTTCGCGACTGCTGAAGGCCCGGTGTTCAACGAAATGGCGCCGCGGGTCCACAACAGCGGCCACTGGACGATCGAAGGCGCATTCACCAGCCAGTTCGAGAACCACATCCGCGCGATCTGCGGATTGCCGCTCGGCGAGACCGCGCTGGCGTGTCATAGCGCGCAGATGCGCAACCTGATCGGTGAGGATGCGCATGGCTGGCCCGAATTGCTGGCCGATCCTGCCAATCATCTGCATCTGTACGGCAAGCACCGCGCAGCCCCCGGCCGCAAGATGGGCCATGTCACCCGCATTTCGCTGACGCCTCCGGGAGGGCAAGCATGAACCATCCCGATATCTTTCTGGTGCTGGCGCGCGCGCGCAACGGCGTCATCGGCGCGAATGGCACCCTGCCCTGGCACCTGCCGATGGACCTGCGCCACTTCAAGGCGCTGACCCAGAACAAGCCGATGATCATGGGCCGCAAGACTTTTGACAGCCTGCCCGGCCTGCTGCCGGGGCGCCGCCACATCGTGCTGACGCGCAACAAGGAATGGTCGGACGAAGGCGCAGAGGTCGTGCGCAGCGTCGACGAGGCGATCGCTGCGGCCAATGCACCGCATGTCGCGGTGATCGGCGGGGCGGAGATTTTCGCGCTGTTCCTGCCGCGCGCCGACCGGATCGAGCTGACCGAGGTGCATGCCGAGCCGGCTGGCGATACCGTGATGCCATCGTTCGATGCCGGCGTATGGCAGGAAACCACGCGCACCGACCACCCCACCGACCCCGATCATCGCGACCGGCCAGCGTTCAGCTTCGTCACATTGGTCCGCCGGTGACCGGCGCGTGATCCGCAAGATCCTTCAGGGGCTGCTGCTGGTCGTCATCGCGGGGCTTATCTTCGTGGTCACCGTGCTGCCGGGGCAGTTCGAGGCGCAGACCAACGTCGTCACCGACGAGCCGCTGCCTGCAGTCCGCGCCGATGCGGCCAGACTGCACGAGACGCTGCAGATCGCCGACCTGCACGGCGATACGCTGCTGTGGAAGCGCAGCTTGCTCGATAGGGCAACGCGCGGGCATATCGATCTGCCCCGGCTCGAGACGGGCAATGTCGCGCTGCAGGTGTTTTCCTCGGTCTCCAAGACCCCGCGCGGCCAGAATTACGACAGCAATTCGGCTGACACTGACAATATCACGCTGCTGGCGATGGCGCAGTTGCAACCCTTCCGCACCTGGTTTTCGGTCCACGAACGATCGATGTGGCACGGGCAAAGGCTCGAAGCCGCCGCCAAGGCCTCCGACGGTCGCCTGACGCTCGTCCGCCGTGCAGCCGATATCGACACGCTGCTCGCCGCGCGCGCCGCTGGCGAAGAGGTCACCGGCGCGCTCTATTCGGTCGAAGGGCTGCAGAATCTCGAGGGCAAGGCGGAGAACCTCGACCGGCTTTACAGCGTCGGGATGCGGATGGCGGGGCTGGTGCATTTCTTCGACAATGACCTCGCCGGATCGATGCATGGGGAACGCAAGGGCGGGCTCACTCCCTTTGGCCGCAGGATGATCCGCGCGATGGAAGCCAAGGGCATCATCGTCGACATCGCGCATTCGAGCCATCCTGCGGTGGCCGATATCCTGGCAATGGCGCGGCGCCCCGTCGTCTCGAGCCATGGCGGCGTGCAGGCGGTGTGCGGGGTCAACCGCAACCTTTCCGACACCGAGATACGCGGGGTTGCCGCAACCGGCGGCATCATCGGCATCGGCTATTGGGACGGCGCGTTGTGTTCGACCGATCCGGTCAAGATCGCGCAATCGATCAAGCATGTCCGCGACATCGTCGGCATCGAGCACGTAGCGCTCGGCAGCGACTTCGATGGCGCGGTGACCACCCGGTTCGACGCCAGCCAGATCATCCAGGTGACGCAGGCGTTGATCGATATCGGCTTCACCGAGGCGGAGATTCGCGCCGTCATGGGCGGCAACGCGCTGCGCATCATCAAACAGGGCATTGAACCCCTGCCCCGTAAAGCCCTATAGGGCGCGCATGTTGAGGGTGGAAGGCGGCGATCGGCTGCCAGAACGGTTGCGCGGGGGCATCATCGCGCTGGGCAATTTCGACGGGTTTCACGCCGGCCATCAAGCCGTCGTGGGCCGCGCGATCGCCTGGGCCAGGCAAGAGCATCGCCCGGCGATCGTCGCCACTTTCGACCCGCACCCGGTGCGCTATTTCAAGCCCGATGTCGCGCCGTTCCGCCTGACCAGTCTCGACCAGCGCCAGCGGCTGTTTGCCGAGGCCGGCGTAGACGCGATGCTGGTGTTCGCGTTCGACGAGAAGCTCGCCAACACCACCGCGGGCAATTTCGTCGGCGATCTGCTGGTGACGCGCTTCAGTGCCAAGGGCGTGGTCACCGGCGAGGACTTCACCTTCGGCAAGGGCCGCGGCGGCAATATCGAGGTCCTGCGCGATCTGGGCGCGCTGCTCGGTCTGCGCAGCGAGGCGGTCGGCCCGGTATCGACCGATGACACAGTGATCTCCTCGAGCCGGATCCGCCAATGCCTGATCGAAGGCAAGCCCGACGAGGCCGAGCGGCTGATGACCCGGCCGTTCGCGGTGCAGGGCGTTGTCCAGCATGGCGACAAGAACGGACGGCTGCTGGGCTATCCCACTGCGAACATCGACATGGGCAGCTATCTGCGGCCCAAATACGGGGTGTACGCGGTCACCGGGCATCTTGCCGATGGCCGCGTGCTGAAAGGCGCGGCGAATCTGGGCATCCGCCCGCAGTTCGATCCGCCCAAGGAATTGCTCGAGCCGCACTTCTTCGATTTCAACGAAGACCTGTATGGCCAGACGATCGAGGTCGCGTTGCGCCACTTCATCCGCCCCGAGGCGAAGTTTGGCTCGATGGAGGAACTGACCGCGCAGATCGAGGCAGACTGCGTGCGCGCGCGGGAATTGCTTGCCTGAAAGCCCCGCGCCCCTTAAGCGCCAGCCACTATGACCGAGCCAACTGCAAGCCCCGCCGCGGACTATAAAGACACCGTCTTTTTGCCCGCCACCGACTTCCCGATGAAGGCTGGCCTCGCCCAGAAGGAACCGGCGATTCTGGCGCGCTGGCAGGAGGCGGACCTCTATCGCCAGCTGCGCGACGCCCGCAAGGGCCGCGAGAAATTCATTCTGCACGATGGTCCGCCCTACGCCAACGGCGACATGCACATCGGGCATGCGCTCAACCATATCCTGAAAGACATGGTCTGCCGCACCCAGTCGCTGCTCGGCAAGGACGCGCCGTACGTTCCCGGCTGGGATTGCCATGGCCTGCCGATCGAGTGGAAGATCGAGGAGCAGTATCGCAAGAAGAAGCTCAACAAGGACGAGGTCGACCCCGTCCTCTTCCGCGCCGAATGCCGCGCCTATGCGCAGCATTGGGTGAATACCCAGCGCGAGCAGTTGAAGCGCCTTGGCATCAACGGCGATTGGGACAATCCGTATCTGACGATGGACTTCGCCGCCGAAGCGACCATCGTGCAGGAGCTGATGAAGTTCGCCGAAACCGGCCAGCTCTATCGCGGCGCGAAGCCGGTGATGTGGTCGCCGGTCGAAAAGACCGCGCTGGCCGAGGCCGAGGTCGAGTACGCGGATGTCACGAGCACGCAGATCGATGTGGCGTTCGAGATCGTCGATGCGCCGAATGCGCCTGAGCTTGTCGGTGCTTATGCGGTGATCTGGACGACCACGCCTTGGACGATCCCGGTGAACCAGGCTTTGGCTTATGGGCCTGAGGTTGAGTATTCTCTGATCGATTGCTGGTTTGCCGTTCAGGACGATGGGCAAGAACTTGATGGGCCAGCTGGTCAGGCAATGGCTGTGGCTGCAACGGCACTTCCATGGTTCCGTGAAGGGCCGCGCTTTTTAATAGCCTCAGCGCTTCTACAAGAGTTCAATAGGCGCTTGAATGCGGGCCTCGCTGACGTGGACTTCTCTGCGTTTGACAATGGCAACCCGACATTTTCGATTGAAGTCGTGCAAACCGTCAAGGGCTCCGACCTCGCCGGTGCCACTGCCCGCCACCCGATGTCGGGCAAGCTGTTCTCCGGCGAAAGCCGGAGTCCAGGAGCGGAGGACACGAACCCAACCCTGGACCCCGGCGTTCGCCGGGGAACGGAAGAGGAGATGGCGGCAGCAAAGGCCGCGCTCGCCCGTGCGGCGGAATTCTTCGACCGCCCCCGCCCCTTCCTCCCCGGCGATTTCGTCACCACCGATGCGGGCACCGGCCTCGTCCATATGTCGCCCGACCATGGCGAGGACGATTTCGATCTGTGCAAGGCGCATGGCATCGAGCCGGTGTTCGCGGTCGAGGGCGACGGGCGCTATCGCGATGACTGGGCGTGGCTCGGCGGCGCGGACGAGCGGCAGATGTCGGTGATCAACCCTAAGTTCAATGCACCTGATGGCCCGATCTGCGAAGACCTGCGCGCCGTCGGCGCACTGCTCTCGGCAGCCGCGTTCCAGCACAGCTATCCGCACTCGTGGCGCTCCAAGGCGCGCGTGATCTATCGCTGCACCCCGCAATGGTTCATCCCGATGGATAAATCCCTCTCCCCCCGGGAGAGGGAGGGAGCGGCGCAGCCGCGGAAGGGTGAGGGTGACGCCAGCGTCCTCTCACCCTCACCCCGCGCTGCTGCGCAGCTTGCCCCTCTCCCACAGGGAGAGGGGATGCCTGAAGGCGCGACGCTGCGCGAGACCGCGATGACCGCGATCTCCGAAACCCGCTGGGTGCCTGCCAAGGGCGAGAACCGCATCCGATCGATGGTCGAAGGCCGCCCGGACTGGGTGATCAGCCGCCAGCGCGCCTGGGGCGTGCCGATCACGTTGTTCGTCAACCGCAAGACCGGCCAGTATCTCAAAGACCCCGCGGTCAACGCCCGCATCGTCGCGGCGATGCGCGAGGCCGGTGTCGATGCGTGGAACGACGCTGCCGCCCCTGCCCTGCTCGGCCCCGATTACGACATCGCCGATTACGAGCGCGTCACCGACATTCTCGACGTCTGGTTCGACAGCGGCTGCACCCATGCCTTCGTGCTCGAAAGCGGCAAATGGCCTGATCTGACGCGCCCCGAGGGCCATGTCGGCCCGTGGGCGGACCTGTATCTCGAAGGATCGGACCAGCATCGCGGCTGGTTCCAGTCGTCGCTGATGGAAAGCTGCGGCACGCGCGGGCATGCGCCGTACAAGGCGGTGCTGACCCACGGCTTCACCATGGACGCCAAGGGCATGAAGATGTCCAAGTCGCTGGGCAACACCATCGATCCGCTGACCCTGATCAAGGATTCGGGTGCGGACATCCTGCGGCTGTGGGCGCTGTCGGTCGATTTCACCGAGGATCACCGCATCGGCAAGGAAATCCTCGCCGGGGTCTCGGACCAGTACCGCAAGCTGCGCAACACCTTCCGCTATCTGCTCGGCGCGCTTGCCGGGTATGACGAGAAGGCCGAGGGCGTAGCGGTCGAGGCCATGCCGGAGCTCGAGCGTTATGTGCTGCATCTGCTCGCCGAACTGGACGCGAAGCTGCGCCAGGCGGTGGAGGATTTCGACTACAACACCTATGTCCGCGCGCTCGCGGATTTCGCCAACAACGATCTGTCGGCGTTCTTCTTCGATATCCGCAAGGACTGCCTCTACTGCGACATCGGCCCCGCGCACCCGCACGGCACCGACAAGCGCCGCGCGTACCGGACGGTGCTCAACGTGCTGTTCGAGGCTTTGGTCCGCTACGCCGCGCCGGTGCTAGTGTTCACGGCGGAAGAGGTGTGGACGACGCGCTATCCCGATGCGGGCAGCGTGCATCTGCTCGAGTGGCCGGATTTTGGCGCGTTGCTGAGCGGCGCAATGTCGGTCCCCTGCGAAGGCAGGGGCCCATCACCGGACGGTGCCGCCCAGATCGATGCTCAGGAGATGGGTCCCCGCCTTCGCGGGGAACCGGAGTTTGTGGCGAAGTGGGAGCAAATTCGAAAATTCCGCTCGGCAGTTTCGGAGCGCATTGAACCATACCGGAGAGAAAAAACGATCAGGTCTTCGCTCGAAGCGTTGGTCCAAATCGATGTCGGATCTAGTGACGACCTTTCACTCCTCAGTTCGGTAAATATGTCGGAAATTTGCATTGTCGCCGACGTTTCACTGGATGTAACCGACCCTTCGACCGGTGGCCTCGGCATCGTCACCGTTCAGCCTACCGATGACCACAAATGCGGCCGCTGCTGGCGTCATCTCCCCGAGGTGACCGAGGACGGCACTCTGTGCGACCGTTGCACGGAGATGCTGGCGTGAGCGTAAACACCTTGCCTCCCCGTCATGCTGAACTTGTTTCAGCACCCATGGCGCGTCCTGGTGCTGATCTGGTAACGGCTTGTGGTGCCGGATGGGCCCTGAAACAAGTTCAGGGTGACGGCATTCTGGCTGAGAGGATCGCCGCATGACCCTCTCCCGCTATCGCACCGAAGGCATCGCGCTCGCCCTCGCCATACTCGTCACCGACCAGCTCGCCAAGTTCATCGTCGCAGGGCCGCTCGCGCTCAAGAGCCGGTTGCAGATCGAGATCACCTCGTTCTTCAACCTGACCTGGGCGGAAAACCGCGGCGTCTCGATGGGCTTCCTCACCGCCGAGACCGATACCGCGCGCTGGCTGCTGGTCGCGCTGACCGGGCTGATCGCCACGGTCGTGCTGCTGTGGATGTGGAAAGAGCGCGCGCGCGGCGACATCATCGCGCTGGGAATGATCCTGGGCGGCGCGCTCGGCAACATCATCGATCGCGCGCGGCTGGGCTATGTGGTCGATTATGCCGACCTGCATTTCGGCGCATTCCGGCCGTTCATGATCTTCAATATCGCCGACGCCGCGATCACCATCGGCGTGCTGTTATTGCTTGCCCGCGTTCTGATAATCGGCGACAAGTCCGCGAAATCTGATGCCCCTACATCCGGGGTTCAGGCTGGCGGGCATAGCGCTATGACCCCTGCCGCCAAGACGGAGAATGAAGATGTCTAAACCTGCGCGCACATTCGCGCTGATCGCCGGTGTTTCGGTCGCTGCATCGACGCTGTCTGCCTGCGGATCGGGCGGCGGCATCCTCAACCGCGACCGGCCCGACGAGTTCGCCGTGTCACGCCAGGCACCTCTGGTGATCCCGCCCGATTTCGCGCTGACCCCGCCCAGCCCCGGTGCCGCGCGTCCGCAGTCGGTGCCCACCAGCCAGCAGGCGCTCGACGCTCTGTTCGGCGGCCCGCAGGCAGCGCCTGGAGTCGAAGGCGCGGCGCTCAATCGCGCCGGCACGCCTGCAACCGCCATCCGCTCGCAGGTCGGCGATCCCGGCACGCAGACCACCGACAAGGGCGCCACCACCCGCGACATCGTCGCCGCACCCGAAGGCGACGGACAGGACGCCAAGGCGACCATCCCGCAATAAGTACGGCGATTGCCGACAACATCTGAAGTACATTGACCCATATACGGCATTGCCGTATATGGGTCATTATGCACGTGGTGGTCGAAACGCCCACATTTCTCCGGTCGGCTGACAAGGTCGGCATGACCGCTGAGGAGCGGAGTGTGGCCGTCGGTCTGGTCGCGGCTAATCCGGCGGCTGGAGACGTGATTGCCGGGGGCGGCGGTATTCGCAAGATCCGCGTGCCAAGACGTGGCACGGGAAAATCCGGCGGATATCGCGTGCTGACCTATTTCATGCACGCCGACGAACCGGTGTTCTTGCTATGGGTGATTGCCAAATCGAAACAGGCGAACCTTAGCGACGCCCAGGTTGCGCAACTTCGGCAACTGGCCAAGGAGATCCGCGGTGAGCGATGACGTAATGGATAGCGATGATTTCAACGGGCTGGTCGAAGGTCTTCGCGATGTCGCGGACTGGAAACAGGGCAAACGCGAGGGTTTTGTCGTCCATGTGCCCGAGACTATCGATGTTAAATCGATCCGTCTGGCTGGAAACATGACACAAGCCGATTTCGCACGCACGTATGGCTTTAGTGTCTCTGCCTTGCGGGATTGGGAACAAAATCGACGCCAGCCCGAGCGCTCTGCGCGGATTTTGCTCGCGATGATCGCGCGCGAACCCCAGACGGTAAAGCGGGTGCTCAGTGAAATTTAACCGGCGCGAGTAATCACGCCCGCGCGCCGTCTCCGACGACGGTGACCCCGGCGCTGTTGTGGCGCAATGCCTTGAGCACGGTCTCTACGATCCCGGCGGCATCGAGCCCGGCCTCGGCATATTGCACCTCGGGCTTTTCCTGATCCTGGAACACGTCGGGTAGCCGCATCGTGCGCAGCTTGAGGCCTGCGTCGATCAGGCCCGCATCCGACGCCATCGTCAGCACGTGCGCGCCCAGTCCGCCGATCGCGCCTTCTTCCACCGTAACGCAAACTTCATGCGTCGCCAGCAGCTTGCGGATCAGTTCCTCGTCGAGCGGCTTGGCGAAACGCAGGTCGGCGACCGTGGTCGACAGTCCCTTGGCATCGAGCAGATCGGCGGCCTTGCGCGCTTCGGCCAAGCGCGTGCCGAGCGAGAGAATCGCGACCTTCTTGCCCTCGCGCACGATCCGGCCCTTGCCGATCTCGAGCCGCTCGGGAACCTCAGGCAGCGGGATGCCGATGCCGTTGCCGCGCGGGTAACGGAACGCGATTGGCCCGCTGTCGTGGCAGGCTGCGGTATATGTCATGTGGACCAATTCGGCCTCGTCGGCCGCGGCCATCACCACCATGTTGGGCAGGGTCGCAAGGTACGTGACGTCGAACGAACCGGCATGGGTGGAACCATCGGCGCCAACGAGCCCGGCACGGTCGATCGCGAAGCGCACAGGCAGGTTCTGGATCGCGACATCGTGCACGACCTGGTCATAGGCGCGCTGAAGGAAGGTCGAATAGATCGCGCAGAACGGGCGCATGCCCTGCGCGGCAAGACCAGCGGCGAACGTCACCGCGTGCTGCTCGGCAATGCCGACATCGAAGCTGCGATCAGGGTGCGCCTTGGCGAACTTGTCGACCCCGGTGCCCGACGGCATCGCGGCGGTAATCGCGCATATCTTGGGATCGGTCTCGGCCAGCTTGGCGAGCGTCTCGCCGAACACGTTCTGGTAAGCGGGCGGGCCGGCAGCGGCCTTGTCCTGCTTGCCGGTGACGACATCGAACTTGGCGACGCCGTGATATTTGTCGGCAGCAGCTTCGGCAGGCGCATAGCCCTTGCCCTTCTGCGTCACGACATGGATTAGGCACGGACCTTCGGCAGCATCGCGCACGTTCTCTAGCACGGCGACGAGCTGGTCCATATCATGCCCGTCGATCGGGCCGACATAATAGAAGCCCAGTTCCTCGAACAAAGTGCCGCCCATCGCCATTCCGCGCGCATATTCATCGGTCTTGCGCGCTGCGGTGTGCAGGCTCTTGGGCAGCTTGCGCGCCAGCCGCTTCAGCGCCTCGCGCACGCCGAGGAACTCGCGGCTCGAGACGATCCGCGCCAGATAGCCCGAAAGCCCGCCCACCGGCGGCGCGATCGACATATCGTTGTCGTTGAGGATGACGACCAGCCGGTTGCCCGCGCGCTCGGCGTTGTTCATCGCCTCATAGGCCATGCCTGCGCTCATCGCGCCATCGCCGATCACCGCAATCGCCTTGCCCGGCGCACCGGTCATCTGGTTGGCGGTGGCAAAGCCCAATGCCGCCGAGATCGAGGTCGAGCTGTGCGCCGCGCCGAACGGATCATATTCGCTCTCCGAGCGCTTGGTGAAGCCCGAAAGCCCGCCACCGGCGCGCAACGTACGGATACGGTCGCGCCTGCCAGTCAGGATCTTGTGCGGATAGCACTGGTGGCCGACGTCCCAGATCAGCCGATCATTGGGGGTGTCGAACACATAATGGATCGCGGTGGTCAGCTCGACCACGCCCAGGCCCGCGCCCAAATGCCCTCCGGTCACCGAAACCGCCGAAATGACTTCCTGCCGCAATTCGTCTGCCAGCTGGCGCAGCTGCGCGGGCTTGAGCTTGCGCATATCGGCCGGCACCTTGACGGTATCGAGCAGTGGCGTTGCGGGCAAAGTGGTCATTGAGTTCCCTTTCAACCACCGGTCCTAGCCCAACTCCGGGGCTCTGTCGATTGACCGACATAGACTGGTGCGGTGAGTGTAAAGTTTTTTGGACAGTTCCGCAAATGCGGAGTTCAATCGCAGGTCGCGCAGCGACCGCGAACCTCGATTACCGGCCGGATATCGACATAGCCTGCGGCCTCCGCGGTCTTGCGGACGCTGCGCGAAAGGCCATCGTCGTCGATATGCGTGGCGGAACCGCAGGAATCACACACCAGGAAGATGCAATCGTGCAGGCAGCCGGGATGCGAATTGGCGATATAGGCGTTGATGCTCTCCACCCGCCGCGCAAGATTGGTGCGCACGAACAGGTCGAGGATCCGGTAGACGCTGTTGGGCGCGACGCGCTTGCCGCGCGCCTTGCTGACGGAATCAGCGATGTCATAGGCCGATGCAGGCTTCTCGATTTCCGCCAATGCGGTGAAAATCGACTCGCGCATCTCGGTCCACTGTTCGCCTGCCGCTTCGAGCGAGTTGCGCGCAGCCAGGGCAAGATCGGCCCCGGCATGCTCCTTGTGGCCATGGCCCTTGTTCTGAACGGTCAACATGGCCCATATCTACGCGCCGCCGCCGCCGGTTGCAATGGTGCCAATGCCTCCAACCGGTCAACCCCGCACCGGTTTTGCCGAATAGAGTGCCGGAAAGACACGCTTGAGGTTGGCCACCTTCACCGCATCCCAGCGCTGGATATACGGGTGGTCGGGATTCTTGAACATGAAGTCCTGATGATAGGTCTCGGCCGGATAAAAGCCCTTGTACGGCTCGACGGCGGTGACGATGCGTTTGTTCCAGGCACCCGATTTTTCGAGTTCGACGATATAGGCGCGGGCAACCTGCGCCTGGCTCTTGTCGACAGGGATAAGCGCAGTGCGGTAGTGGCGGCCCGTGTCGGGGCCCTGGCGGTTGAGCAAGGTGGGATCGGCCACCACCGAGAAATACACCTGCAACAGCTGGCCATAGCTGACCTGCGCGGGATCATAGACCACACGGACCGATTCCGCGTGGCGGGTGGCGCCGCCGGAAACCTTGTCATAGGTCGCGGTGCCCTTGGCATCGCCATGATAGCCGGATACCGCGCTCTTGACGCCCTTGATATGGCTGAACACGCCCTCGACGCCCCAGAAGCAGCCGCCAGCGAAGATCGCGACGCTTTGCTTTCCGGTTTCCACGGCCTTGAGCTTGGGCGCGGGGATGATCTTGGCTTCCTCCGCCGCAAAAGCAGCCGCCCCGCTGTCAAACGTGAACGCAGCAACGCCCATAAGGCCAAGGGCGGCGAGTGCGGACAAGGTGCGGGTGCGGTATGTCATCAGGCGGCAGGGCTTTCCAGAGGTGCTTCGATCGTCATCGGCGCGCCTTGCGGCAACGCGTCGGCGTCGCGCGGCTGAAGCGCGAACAGCGCAATCGCGCCGATCGCAAATCCACCGAGGAAGTTACGGAACAGGTCCGATGTCAGGATGTTGCTCATAATCGATCTCGTCTCTTGTGTCCGCAACCTCGTGTTCGTCGCCACGGCATGCGGGGTTACAGGGTGGGGTCGACATATGCCGGCCCCTGAGCGAATCAAGCAGCGTGCCGGATGGCTTTGCTTGTCCGTCCCCAAATTTGCCTGATTCGGCTGTATCCGCTGTGAACCACGGCACAGGGCAATGTTCAGCAAGATCGGCGAAGGTCGAACGGCGTTCGATCAAGCACCGATCAGGCGATAAGGCGCGCCCGCATCAGCCCGCGCAGCGAATTGCCGAGCCAGAAGCCATCAGCCAGATCCTCGGGCGTCAGCCGCGCCTCGATCGCGCGCCCCTGATCGAGCAGTTCGCGGCGCAAGACCCCGGGCAACAGACCCGCTTCGAGCGCCGGGGTGAGCAATGTGCCATCGCGCTCGACGAACACGGTGGTGAAGCTGCCTTCGGTCAGCGCGCCGTCGGCATCGATGAACACCACTTCGTCTGCGCCATGAAGCGCATGCGCCTCCTGCCGGGGGCGGTCGTAACAGGCGCGGTCGGTGGTCTTGTGGGCGAGCCTCAGGTCACCGCAGGCCAGTTCCATCGCCCGAACGACCACCCCGAGGGGCTCGGCCAGTGGTTCGGGTGCTGGCCGCATTTCGATCGCAGTATCGCCGCTCGGCGCCAGCAGCAGTCGGATGCGCGTGGGGGCATCGAGATAGAAACAGGCGTGGTTGAGCGCGTTGCGGACCCCGTGGCGATCAAACGAAAATCCCAGCGCCGCAGCGCTCGCCTTCATCCGCTCAAGATGCTGTTCTAGCCGGATGATGCCCTGGGCAGGGTCAAATCCCATCGTCTCGATCAGATCGAAATTCTTCGTTGCCGCCTTCAAGAACGCCCCCTTGACCAGACATTCGCGCCATTCGTCGCCGCTGGCCGAGTCCGCCACCACGCCTGACCCCAGGCCCAAAGTGACCTTTTGCGCATCGGCAGCCAGATGCAAGGTGCGAATTGCAACATTGAACGCTGCATCCCCCGGCGCGCCGCCGGTGCCCGGGTCGATCCGCCCGATCGAGCCGCAATAGATGCCGCGCGGCCCCGCCTCGATCTGGTGCAACAGTTCCATCGCGCGGATCTTGGGCGCGCCGGTGATCGACCCGCACGGGAAGATAGCCCGCAGGATGTCGACCGCGTCGAGCCGGGGTGCCAGCGCCGCGCGCACGGTGGAGGTCATCTGATGAACCGTGGGATAGCTTTCGATACGGAACAGATCGGCCACCGATACGCTTCCTGGCGCCGCGATGCGCGACAGGTCGTTGCGCAGCAGGTCGACGATCATCAGATTCTCGGCGCGATCCTTTTGCGACCGGGCAAGCGCACGCGCGGCTGCGGCATCGCGCTCGGGATCGCGATGGCGCGGCGCGGTCCCCTTCATCGGCCGCGCGGTCACCTCGCCCTGGCGCAGCGAAAAGAACAGCTCCGGCGACAGGCTCAGCTGCCAGTCCGCGCCATCCCAGATCACCCCGCCATAGCCCGCCGCCGATCCCGCGCGCAGCGCGCGATAAAGCGCCAGCGGGTGGCCGGACATCGCGGCCTCGTTCTGGAACGTCAGGTTGGCCTGATAGATATCGCCGCTGGCGATGCTTTCGTGCACCTGCGCAAAGCGCGCGGCATAGTCGGCCTCGCTCATGCGGGGCCGCGCTGGCGTCAGGAAAGCAACGCCGCTGCCGCCGGCATCGACCAGCCAGCCATCGACGGCGTCGGGTGTCATGACGTCATGCCGCTCGAACAGCCCGAACCATGCCAGTCGCATCGGCGCCACGTTCGCAAGCAAGGGACGCAATCTGGGCTCCAGCGCCAGCCCCGCCTCATAGGCGAAATAGCCCGCTGCATGCAGGCCATCGCGCCCTGCCGTGCGCAGATCGTCCAGCAGCCGGTCAAGTTCGTCCGCCGAATGGGCCGAAAGGCAGCGCACCGGATCGCGATACAGCCGCGCGGCGCTTGCATGCCCCACACGCGCATCGTCCAGCAGGACAAAGGGCGCGGGCGACGAGCCATCAAGCGTTCGGGTGGAGGGGCGATCCATGGCCCGGGCTTCTAGGATGTGTCGCGCAAGCTGCCTAGTGGCAAGCACAAGATTGCCAAGCGTGGGCCCCGCGCATAGACCGGCGCCCAAACCATAAGAGAGGATCGCGCATGTACTCGGGAACTTGGAGGGCCACGTTTGGCCTGTGCGCCGCATTGGCGGCGTGCACCGCCTGGCCGGGTTCTGCACAGGACAGCGCGGCAACCGTAGCCCCCCCTGCGCCGTCCGCCCCGGCTGCGCCTGCCCCCCTTCCATCTGCCCCCCCGCCACCGGCCATGCTGGCCGATGGCGTGCCACCGATCCCGCTGACGCTGGTGGCCGATACCCGGCCGTATCTGGAATACCGCACCGCCAGCTTCGCCGGTTGGCACCCCAGGGACCGGTCGATGCTGATCACCACCCGGTTCGGCAACGTATCGCAATTGCACAGGGTCGCAGCGCCGGGCAGCGCGCGGCGGCAGATCAGCTTTGAAGAAGAACCCATTTATGGCGGCAGCTGGTCGCCCGATGGTTCGACACTGCTGGTCGAAAAGGACGCCGGTGGCAACGAGGTGTCGCAGATCTATGCGCTCGACGCCGGGCGGATGACGCTGCTCACCGATGGCAAAAGCCGCCACACCTTGGGGCCTTGGTCCGATGACGGCACTCTGGTGGCCTATGGCAGCAATATGCGCAGCGGGGTCTACAACGACATCTACGTGATGGACCCGCGCGATCCCGGCACGGCGCGGCTGGTGCTCTCGACCGACAGCGGCGGCTGGGCCGCGATCGATTTTGCCCCCAATGGCCGCGATCTGCTGGTGTTCAACTATATCTCGGTCGCCGACAGCCAGTTGCACATCATCGATGTGCACACCGGCGCGATCCGCCAGGTGACGCGCGATGCCGCGCCGGTTGCCTATGGCAATCTGAAGTTCGCGCCCGACGGCCGGTTGTGGGTCTCGAGCGACAAAGATTCGGATGTCCAGCGGCTTGGCCTGCTCGACCTGGAAACCGGTCTGTTCACCCCGATGATCGAGGGCGGGCGCTGGGACATCAGCAGCTTCGATATCTCGAAGGACGGCAAGACCATCGCCTATGTCATTAATGAGGCCGGGTTTTCACGGCTGCAACTGTACGATATCGCAACAGGCGCCACGCGCACTGTGGCGGGGCTGCCTCCGGGTGAGATCGGATCGAAAATCAAGTTCGCGCCTTGGGGGACATTGGGTTTTACCGTGTATTCCAACCAGTCTCCCGGTGACGCCTACAGCCTTGACGTCGCGACCGGAGAGGTCACGCGCTGGACCGAAAGCGAAGCCGGTGGGCTCGATCCGGCAGCCAACGTCATGCCCGAACTGGTCGAGATCAAGAGCTTCGACGGCGAACCGATATCCGGTCTGCTGTACCGCCCCGATCCCCGGCGGCACCCAGGCAAACGCCCGTTGATCATGTCGATCCACGGCGGACCCGAAGGTCAGGCCTCGGCGGGCTTTCTTGGGCGTAACAACTATCTGATCAATGAGCTTGGAATTGCTCTGTTTTATCCAAACGTGCGTGGCTCGACCGGGTTTGGCAAGCGCTTTGGCAGTCTCGACAATGGTCCCTTCCGCCGCGAGGATTCGGTCAAGGACATCGGCGCTTTCCTCGACCGTCTGGGCAAATATCCCACGCTCGATGCGAGGCGCTTCGGAGTAACAGGTGGCAGCTATGGCGGCTATATGTGCTATGCAAGCGCGATCCGCTACAGCCGCCGCTTCAACGCCGCTAGCTGCATCGTCGCGATCTCGAATTTCGTGACATTTCTTGAAAATACAGAAGAATACCGGAGAAACTTGAGACGGGTTGAATATGGCGACGAGCGCATTCCCGAACTCCGCGCCAAGCTGCAGGAAATCAGTCCGCTGACCCGTGTCGATGAGCTCAAGATGCCGCTGCTCGTGGTCACCGGCGCGAACGACCCCCGGGTTCCGGCGAGCGAGGCCGACCAGATCATCGACGCCGTGCGTTCGCGCGGCGGCACCGCCTGGCACCTGCTCGCGCGCAACGAGGGCCATGGCTTTCGCCGCAAGGAGAATGCAGATTTCCTGTTCTGGACGACATTGGCGTTCTGGCAGCAGCACCTGCTTGGCGCTAGGCAGGCCGACGCCAACTGATTGCCCACCACCCACAACCTGAGGATATTTATGGTCGCCTCCGTCTTCGATCTGTTCAAGATCGGCATAGGCCCGTCGAGTTCGCACACCATGGGGCCGATGGTTGCCGCCAACCGCTTCGTCGAGCGGCTGGCCGACATCGGCGTGCTCGAACGCGTCGCCAGGATCGAAACCCGGCTCTATGGATCGTTGGCGCTGACCGGCAAGGGCCACGCCAGCGACCGCGCGATCCTGCTGGGCCTGGCCGGAGAGGAGCCGCGCAGCTGCGACCCCGATGCAGCGGACCGGCTGGTAGACCAGATCCGCGGGTCAGGAGAAATTCTGCTCGGCAAGCGCCACCCGGTCGCTTTCGATGAACCCAGCGACCTATTGTTCCTCCAGCGAGAGCGGCTCGATTATCACTCGAATGCGATGCGCTTTGCCGCCTTCGACGTCGCTGGCGCAACGCTGGACCAGCGCGCCTATTTCTCGGTGGGTGGTGGCGCGGTGGTCGATGAAGACGAGACCGCAGCCAACGCGCCCGGTTCAGGCGGGCTGTGGGATCCGCCGCACGTGTTCCGCTCAGGCGCCGAACTGCTCGCGATCGCGGCGCAGACCGGACTGTCGATCGCCGAGATCACCCGCGCCAACGAACTCGCCGCGCGCGATGCCGGGGCACTGTCGGCAGGGCTGGAAGAGATCGCCACCGCCATGTCCGCCTGCATCGACCGCGGCATCCGCAACGGCGGCGAACTGCCCGGCGGGCTGCGGGTCAAGCGCCGCGCGCCGCTGATCATGGCGCATCTGATGGCGCGGCAGGAGCGGATGCTGTCCGATCCGCTGACCGTGATCGACTGGGTAAACCTTTGGGCGCTGGCGGTGAACGAGGAGAACGCGGCTGGCGGCAAGGTCGTCACTGCGCCCACCAATGGCGCGGCGGGGATCATCCCTTCGGTGCTGCGCTTCTACGATCGCTTCGCGCCGGGGGCGGACAACGCCGGGGTCGAGCGCTTCCTGCTCACCGCTGCAGCCATCGGCTCGCTGTTCAAGGAAAACGCGTCGATATCGGGCGCCGAAGTCGGCTGCCAGGGCGAGGTCGGCGTTGCCTGCTCGATGGCCGCTGCCGGGCTGGTCGCTGCCTGGGGTGGTTCGGCGATGCAGGTCGAGAACGCCGCCGAGATCGGCATGGAGCACAATCTGGGGCTCACCTGTGATCCGGTCGCGGGCCTTGTGCAGGTGCCGTGCATCGAGCGCAACGCGGTCGGCGCGGTCAAGGCGATCGAGGCGGCGCGGCTGTCGATGATGGGCGATGGCACCCACCGGGTCAGCCTTGACGAAGTGATCGAGACGATGCGGCGCACCGGGCTCGACATGAACGAGCGCTACAAGGAAACCTCGCAGGGCGGGCTCGCGGTCAACGTGGTGGAGTGCTGAGCCGCGCAGCGCGCTTCGCCTCCATCGCCTGCTCGCGCAGTTCCACCGCCCGGTCCCACCAGGGATGGCCGCGATGGTCCTCGGCGACGGTGCGCACTTTTTGGCTTTCGAGATACAGCGCCAGCCCGCCCGTCTCGGCGAGCATCGCGCGATCGATCTTGAGCCAGCGCGGGCGGCAACTGCGCGGCAGCCAGCGTCCGGCGATGACGATATCGGCGCGACGGCAGGCCGCCGCCAGCGCGCGTTCGGGCACCCGTTCGCGGTTGCGACCGACCAGCACCGCGTAATTGCGCGCATGTGCCGATAGCACAAAGCTGCAGAACTCCGCGCTGCAGGTGGCATCGGGCCAGTCTTCCATCGCGGTCGCCTGCCCGTCGAACGCCGCGCTTTCGCTGAGCGCCTGCAGCGCATAGTCGCCGGTGCGCGCGCGCAGGACCACCAATTGTCCGCGCTTGCCTGCTACGGCGAGGTGCTGCCCATCGCCGGTGATCAGCAGATCGGGCACCGGCTGCAGCGCGACCAGAACGCCGGCGAGCGTGACCGGTGCCAGCCCCAGCCAGCGCGCGCGGCTGCGCCAGAGGAACAGCCACAGCCCGCCGACGACGAACATCCCGAACACCCAGGGCGCCATCTTGGGGAACAGCGTTATCGATCCCGGCGTGTCGGAGACGGCATGCGCCAGGGCAAGCAGCGCGTTCAGCGCCGTGCCGCACAGCCACCAGACAGGCGCGCCCCAGCCTGCCAGATCGAGCAGCAACGCCAGCGCCTCGAGCGGCATGATGACGAATGTCGTCAGCGGGATCGCGACCATATTGGCCAGCGCGCCATACAGCCCTGCCTTGCTGAAATGGTGCAGCGCGATCGGCATCAGCGTGAATTCGATCAGCAGCCCGGTGAGGAACAGCATCGCCAGAAACCGCGCCACCCGGCCGGGCCACGACAGGTCCAGCGCCGCCCAGCCGCGCATCCTTGGGTGATCATGCAGCGCGACGATCGCGGTCACCGCCGCAAAGCTCAGTTGGAAGCTCGGCCCCATCAGCGTTTCGGGCCACAACAGCAGCACCAGCATTGCGCCCGCCGCGATCAGCCGTGGCGACACCGGATCGCGCCCCAGCGCCAGCGCAACCAGCACCAGCATCGCCGCCGCACACGACCGTATGGTGGGCACCTCTGCCCCGGTGAGCAGGGTATAGCCAATTCCCGCGAACGCGCCCATCCCGGCGGCCACCAGTGGCAACTGCCACGCGCGCGCCAGCGGCGGGGACAAAGCCAGCAGCTTGAGCGTGATCAGCCACACCGCACCGATCAGCGCGGTGACGTGCAAACCGCTGATCGACAGCAGATGCGCAAGCCCGCTGCGGCGCATCGCCTCGGCATCCTCCTCGCTGATAGCGCCGCGATCTCCGGTCGCGAGCGTCGCGGCGATCCCCCCTGCCCCGCCCTCGATCTGCGCCTGGATGTGCGCCGACAGCCGTGCGCGCAGGGTGTCAAAACCGCTTGCGGCTTCGCTGGCGCGGACGATGCGCGGGCGATCGAGCATGCTGCCGGTCGCCCCCAATTGGTCGAACCAGGCGCGCTGGGCAAAGCTGTAGCCGCCCGGAAGCGAAGCCTGCGCCGGTGGCATCAGCCGCGCCCGTCCCGAGATGATCGCACCGGGACGGGCTTGCGGATCGTCCCTGGCCTGGTCGAGATTGATCCGTACCTTTTCCGGCAGGCCAAGCGCTGGCGCGGTCTGCAGTACCAGCCGCACCTGTCCGCGCGCGGGCAGCATCTCGCGTTCGATCACGCGTCCGGTGAGCATGCCGAACCACGGCGCGGGCAGCGGATCGGCGGCAACCCGCTCGGCGCGCCAGGACATATGCGCGGTCCCCGCCGCCAGGGCGAGCGCAGCGACGAAGATGCAGCGTGCGCCGAGTTCCATTGCCGCCCAGCTGCGCCGCAGCGCCAGCACCGCCAGCGCCGTTGCCGCGCCCAGCGCGATCATCGCCCAGTGCCAGTCTCGGCCGGGCAGTACGAACCATGCCGCGATCCCGGCGCCGAACGCCACGACGATCCACACCGGCAGCTGGTCGCGCTCTGCCAGGACGAAGCGATGCATCACCCGGCCCCAGCCGACGGGTGTTGAAAATCGGGTCAAACTGGCCATTTGTCGCTGCCAGAAAGCCGTGCTAGAGGCGGTCGAAAGGGCCATGCCCGGCCAGTTTGAAAGGAAAGCGTAAGTGAGTGCAAGCGGCGAAAATCAGCCTGGAACGACGGCATCGCCCGGCGGAAAGGTGGTCACCCGTTTTGCGCCCTCGCCGACCGGATTCCTGCACATTGGCGGGGCCCGCACCGCGATGTTCAACTGGCTGTTCGCCCGCCATCACGGCGGCAAGGCGCTGCTGCGGATCGAGGATACCGACAAGGCGCGCTCCACGCCTGAAGCGATCGATGCGATCTTTGCAGGGCTCGACTGGCTGGGCCTCGATTGGGACGACACCCCGGTCTTCCAGAGCGAGCGCGCCGCGCGCCATGCCGAGGTGGCAAACCAGCTGCTCGAAGCCGGCAATGCGTACAAGTGCTTTGCGACGTCCGAAGAACTCGAAGCGATGCGCGCCGAGCAGCGTGCCAAGAAGCTGCCGATGCGCTATGATGGTCGCTGGCGGAACCGCGATGCTTCCGAAGCGCCCGAAGGCGCGCCGTATGTCATCCGGCTGAAGGCGCCCGAAGGCAGCAAGCTCACCATCGCCGACGAGGTCCAGGGGTCGGTCACCGTCGATGCGCGCGAGCTCGATGATTTCATCCTGCTGCGTTCGGATGGCACCCCGACCTATATGCTCGCAGTGGTGGTCGACGATCACGACATGGGCGTCACCCATATCATCCGCGGCGACGATCACCTCAATAACGCTTTCCGTCAGCTCGTCCTGATCCAGGCGATGGACTGGCCCGAGCCGGTCTATGCGCACATCCCGCTGATCCATGGCAACGACGGCGCCAAGCTCTCCAAGCGTCATGGCGCACTGGGCGTGGAAAATTACCGCGACGACATGGGAATCGTGTCGGATGCGATGTTCAATTATCTGCTGCGGCTGGGCTGGGGCTATGGCGACCGCGAGAAAATCTCGCGCGCGGAGGCGGTCGAGCTGTTCAGCCTCGCCAATGTCGGCAAGTCGCCCTCGCGCTTCGATGCCAAGAAGCTGGTCAATTTGAACGGCCAGTATCTGCGCGAGATGGACGATTCCGCACTTGCCGCGCTGGTCGCGCCGCGCGTCGCTGCGCTGATGCCCGAATTCGATGCTGCCAGCGGAACCGATCTTCTCGCCCGTGCGATGCCGGTGATGAAGCTGCGCGCGCGCGACCTCAACGAGCTCGCCGATGGCGCGCAGTTTCTCTTCAAATCCCGCCCCTTAAGCATGGACGAGAAAGCAAAATCTTTGCTAGAAGATGCAGGGATCGCGATTTTGCAGGCGGTATCACCAGTTCTGGCCGAGACAGCGCCGTGGACTGCTGCCGCTCTGGAGGACAAGGTTACGCAATTCGCCGAGGCTCAGGGGCACGGCCTCGGCACTTACGCCCAACCTTTGCGCGCCGCCCTGACCGGGCAGGCCCGCTCTCCGGGTATTTTCGATGTGCTCGAACTTCTGGGTCGCGAAGAATCGCTTGCCAGGATCAACGACGTTACGCGTGTGGCCGCCTGAGGCCCGCGCACCCTACAGTACCGCTTTGAGGAGAACGAACCGTGTCAGACAGCGCAACACTGAAGATTGGCGACAAGGACAGCAGCTATGCTGTCCGCTCGGGCACGATCGGGCCCGACGTGATCGATATCCGCAAGCTCTATGCTGAAACGGGCTGCTTCACCTACGACCCCGGCTTCACCTCGACCGCCAGCTGCGACAGCGCGCTGACCTATATCGATGGCGACGAAGGCGTGCTGCTTCACCGCGGTTATCCGATCGGCGAGCTGGCCGAAGATTCGAGCTTCATGGAAGTCTCGTACCTGATGCTCAACGGCGAACTGCCCAGCAAGGACGAACTCGACACCTTTACCTACACCATCTCACGCCACACCATGCTGCACGAGCAGCTGATGCAGTTCTATCGCGGTTTCCGTCGCGACGCGCACCCGATGGCGATCATGTGCGGTGTCGTCGGCGCGCTGTCGGCATTCTATCATGATTCGACCGACATCGCCGATCCCGAGCATCGCCGGATTTCGAGCCACCGGTTGATCGCCAAGATGCCGACCATCGCGGCTGCGGCTTACAAATATTCGGTTGGCCAGCCCTTCGTCTATCCCGACAACTCGCTGTCCTACACCGGCAACTTCCTGCGGATGACCTTCGGCGTTCCGGCCGAACCTTATGAGGTGAACCCGATCGTCGAGCGCGCGCTCGACCGCATCTTCATCCTGCACGCCGACCACGAACAGAACGCATCGACCTCGACCGTGCGTCTGGCAGGGTCTTCGGGCGCCAATCCGTTCGCGTGCATCGCAGCGGGCATTGCCTGCCTGTGGGGCCCGGCGCATGGCGGCGCCAACGAAGCCGCGCTCAACATGCTGCGCGAAATCGGCACGCCCGACAAGATCCCCGAATATATCGCCCGCGCCAAAGACAAGAACGATCCGTTCCGCCTGATGGGCTTCGGCCATCGCGTGTACAAGAACTACGATCCGCGCGCGACGGTCATGCAGAAAACCGTCCGCGAAGTCTTCGATTCGCTCAAGGTTAGCGATCCGGTGTTCGAGGTCGCGCTGCAGCTTGAGGAAATGGCGCTCAACGATCCCTATTTCATCGAGAAGAAGCTGTTCCCCAACGTCGATTTCTACTCGGGCGTCATCCTCTCGGCGATCGGCTTCCCGACCACGATGTTCACCGCACTGTTCGCTCTCGCGCGCACCGTCGGCTGGGTCGCGCAGTGGAACGAGATGATCTCCGATCCCGGCCAGAAGATCGGCCGCCCGCGCCAGCTCTATACCGGCCCGGCGCAGCGTCCCTATGTTGCGGTCGACAAGCGCTGAGTTTCGGCACTAAGCCGGCACGAGACCGAAACGCAAAACGCCCTCCCGGTCCGACCGGGAGGGCGTTTTGCTATGCGTGGTGGGAAAGGACGAAAGATAAACCTAGGCAACATCCATTACCGTCACCCCCGCGAACGCGGGGGTCCCGCTTCTCCGCGAGGGTCGGGAAAATAGCGGGATTCCCGCCTTCGCGGGAATGACGAGCTAAGCTGGAACTCGCTGCTAGCCGATCAAACGCGCATCGGCATCAGGACGTACAAAGCGCTGGCCTTGTCGTTCTCGCGGATCAGCGTCGGTGCGCTGGAGTCGGCGAGGTGCAGCTCGATGACATCGCCGTCGAGCTCACCCAGAATGTCGAGCAGATAGCGGGCGTTGAAGCCGATCTCGAAGCCGTCGCTCGAATATTCGCCCTCGACCTCTTCGGCCGCCGTACCGTTCTCGGGGCTGGTCACCGAAAGCGTGATCTTGTCCTTCTCCAGCGCCATCTTGACCGCGCGGGTCTTTTCGGTGGCGATGGTGGCGACGCGGTCGACGCCCTGCGCGAACGCCTTGGGATCGATCCGGAGCAACTTGTCGTTGGCGGTGGGGATGACGCGGCTGTAATCGGGGAAGGTCCCGTCGATCAGCTTCGACGTCAGGATCGCGGTGCCCAGAGTGAAGCGGATCTTGCTGGCAGACAGGTCGATCTGGACCTTGCCATCGCCGCGCTCGTCGAGCAGCTTGCGCAGCTCGCCGATGCATTTGCGCGGCACGATCACGTCGGGCATGCCCTCGGCGCCATCGGGCCGGTCGAGCGTGACTCGCGCCAGCCGGTGACCATCGGTCGCCGCAGCCTTGAGCACCGGACGGTCGTCATCGGCAACGTGCAGGAAGATGCCGTTGAGATAATAGCGCGTCTCTTCGGTCGAGATCGCAAAGCGCGTCTTGTCGATGATCTGGATGAGTTCGGCCGCTGCCAGCTCGAAGCTGGTCGGGAGCTCGCCCTCGGCGATCACCGGGAAGTCGTCGCGCGGCAGGGTGGGAAGCGTGAAGCGGCTGCGTCCGGCGCGAACCAGCATCTTGCCGTCGGCGGCATCGAGCATCACCTGGCTGCCATCGGGCAGCTTGCGGGCGATTTCGAACAGGGTGTGCGCCGAGACCGTGATCGACCCGGCGGTTTCCACCGAATAGGCGCTCATCGTTTCGACGATCTGCAGGTCGAGGTCGGTCGCCATGAAGCGCAGCGCGCCATCGGCCGATGCTTCGATCAGCACGTTCGACAGAATGGGGATCGTGTTGCGCCGTTCCACCACCGACTGAACATGGCTGAGGCTCTTGAGGAGCGTCGCGCGTTCGATTGTCGCTTTCATGAAAATCCCCCGAGGCCGGACGGCCTCAAATCCAAAAGACATGCCCTGCCAAACTGGCAGAATCCGGACCCACTTCATTAACAATATTGGCTTTGCCCGCAAGCCGATAGCCGCGCAAATCGGTTTAAACTGTGGAAAATGAGCCACCGGGCTTGCACGCAGCGCCGGTATTGCCGAAACGGTGCCGATATGACGCAAAATTCCCGGTTTTCCTGTCTCCCGGTCGCTGGCCGCCTGTTCATCGCACGGCACGGCGAAACCGTGTTCAACGCCGCCAAGAGGCTGCAGGGAGACCATCTCCATACCCCGCTGACCCGCGCCGGTTTTGCCCAGGCCGATGCGATGGGCGCGGCGCTGGCAGAGCTGCTCGGCACCCGCCCTGCCCTTTCGCTCTGGGCATCGGACACCGGGCGCGCGTTGCAGACGCTGGCGGTGATCACCGAGCACCTCGGGCTCGACTGGCACGATGCGGTGCATGATCCGCGGTTGGTCGAGATCGGCATGGGCAGTTGGGGTGGCCGCTATTATGCCGATGTCATCGCCGAGGTCGGCCCGGTGATCGAGGCGCCCGAGATGCTGCTCAAGCCCGCGCCCGATGGCGAGACCTATGCCGCGATCGCAACACGGGTCACCGACTGGCTGCAGGCGCACGCCTGCGACGGCGATGACAAGCTTGTGATCATGCACGGCATTTCCAGCCGGGTGCTGCGCGGCGTATTGCTCGGCCTGCCGCCGCACCCGGTGTTCGGCGCACCGGTCGCCCCGGGGCTGCCGCAGGGCTCGGTGGTGATGATCGCCGATGGCCGCGAAGACATCGTGGTGACCGGCACCGGCGGAGGCCATGCGTGAAACGCGGCTGGGTGGCACTGGCAATACTGATTGCGCTGCTTGCCCCCCTGCCCCTCCATGCCCGCGACAGCCTGGGCGTGTTCGATGGCTGGGGCGCGTTTCGCGATCCTGAGGTGCCGCGCTGCTATGCCATCGCGCAGCCCGACACGGTGCGCGGCAAGCGGCAGTATCGCCCCTTTGCCAGCATCGGCTATTGGCCAAAGCGTGGCGTGCGCGGACAGTTTCACCTGCGGCTCAGCCGGGCGGTGGCCAGCGACAGCAAGGTCACGCTGGTCATCGGCGTACGCCGCTTCACGCTGACCGGTGGCGGCGGAGACGCCTGGGCCGCTGACAGGGCGATGGACGCGGGCATCATCGCCGCGATGCGCTCCGCCCGCGAAATGGCCGCCAGCGCCGATGGTGCAGATGGCAGGGTGGTTCGCGATGTCTATCTGCTGAAGGGTGCGGCCACTGCGCTTGATGCCGCCGCACTGGGCTGTGCCCAGCGCCGCTGATCGTTGCCTGGCGTCAGAGCCGCGCAAGGAACCGATCGACGCTCTCATGGCGCTCCAGCCGTGCCTCTTCCAGCGCTTCACCCTCGCTCTCGAGCGCCGCCCGGATGCGCTCGATCTGGACATCGGTGAGGTGCTCGATCCCGATAAAAGCGTTGCGTGCCTCCTGCTGGGTCCGGATCAGTTCGTCGAGCTTTGCCTGCATCGCGGCAGCATCGCGGTTCTGGCTGTTCTGGATGACGAACACCATGAGGAAGGTGATGATGGTGGTGCCGGTGTTGATCACCAGCTGCCAGGTATCGGAATAGCCGAACAGCGGTCCGGTCACACCCCAAACGAGGATGATGACGATCGCCGCGACGAAGGCGAAGGGCCTTCCCACGGTCTGCGATACCTTGGTCGCTATCAGGGTGAAGAACCGGTCCATGGAAACTCCTGCACGCTGGCGGGCAACGCCGTAGTGCGCGGAGGTAGCATTTGGCGGCCCGATTGACTATGTGGCGCGCATGACAACCCAGACTTCCGCCGAGACCTCCCCCGTGCCTGCGCCCGAGGCTTCCATGGACATGGCCATCCCCGGCCATATCGATCCCGTCCCTGTGCCGCGCCCGATCACGCCGCGCGCCGATGGCCGTGCCGACCTGATGGGTCTGATGCGCGAGGATATCGCCGCCTTGCTCGAGACCGCCGGGCTCGACCGCAAACAGGCAAAGTTGCGCTCGAAGCAGCTGTTCCACTGGATCTACCACCGCGGCGTCACCGATTTCGACAGCATGACCGACATCGCCAAGCAGATGCGGCCGTGGCTCGAAGAGCGCTTCGTGATCGGTCGCCCGCAGGTGGTCGAGGCGCAGGTCTCGAGCGACGGCACCCGCAAATGGCTGCTGCGCACCGACGACGCGCAGGAATACGAGATGGTGTTCATCCCCGATGCCGACCGGGGCACGTTGTGCATCTCGAGCCAGGTCGGCTGCACGCTCAATTGCCGTTTCTGCTACACCGGCACGATGCGGCTGGTGCGCAACCTGACCCCGGGCGAGATCGTCGGCCAGGTCATGCTGGCGCGCGATGCGCTCGGCGAATGGCCCAAGGGTGCGATGGACCAGCTCGACGACGATGAGGACGCCGCGTCCTACACCGCCGATGGCCGGCTGCTGACCAACATCGTGCTGATGGGCATGGGCGAGCCGCTCTACAATTTCGACAACGTCCGCGATGCGATGAAGGTCGTGATGCACGGCGATGGCCTGGCGCTCTCCAAGCGGCGGATCACGCTGTCGACCAGCGGCGTGGTGCCCTTGATGGCGCGCTGCGGCGAGGAGATCGGGGTGAACCTTGCGGTTTCGCTGCACGCGGTGACCAAGGAGGTGCGCGACGAGATCGTGCCGATCAACCGCAAATTCGGGCTGGAAGAACTGCTCCAGGCCTGCGCCGACTATCCCGGCGCGAGCAACGCGCGGCGCATCACCTTCGAATATGTAATGCTCAAGGACAAGAACGACACCGACGACGACGCGCGCGAACTCGTCCGGCTGATCAAGGGCTATGGCCTGGCCGCCAAGGTCAACCTGATCCCGTTCAACCCCTGGCCCGGCGCGATCTACGAATGCTCGGACCCCGAACGGATCAAACGCTTTTCCGATATCGTCTTCGAAGGCGGCATCAGCGCCCCGGTACGCACCCCGCGCGGCCGCGACATCATGGCCGCATGCGGGCAGCTCAAGTCGGCATCCGAGAAGAAGAGCCGCGCCGAGCTCGACCGGCTGGCGGAAGAAAAGCAGGCGGCATTGGGCTAAGCCCCCTCTCCCCTACCGCTTGCGGGAGGGGTGGCCGCAGGCCGGGGTGGGCCTGGCAAATATCGTTCTCCGGCGAAAGCCGGAGTCCAGGGGCAAGATACCACTTACGTCGCTCTGGATTCCGGCTTTCGCCGGAAAACGGTGATTGCCTCACCCGGGTTCTCAGCCCGCCGCGACCTCGCCTGACCTCAGCGCTGGCTTCTCGCTCAGTTCGCCCTCTTCCATGATCCGGCGGCGCATTTCGTCGCGTTTGCCGTGGATCGAAGCGATGACGTGTCCCATCGCGATGCCCAGATCGACCAGCAGCGCCTCGGACAATTGCAGCGAGCTCTCCAGCGCCTCGGGCACCGCCAGCGTCGCTCCGGCGCGGTAGAGTTCGGCGGCGTGTTCGGTATCACGGGCGCGGGCGATGATCGTCAGGTCGGGAACCCAGCCGTGGACGCGGCGCACGATCTGTACCGCAAGCACCGGATCATCCATCGTCAGGATCAGCGCGCGGGCATGGCCCAGCCGCATCCGGTCGAGCAGTTCGGGCCGTGCGACATCCCCAAACACGATCGGCACGCCGGCGCGGCGCGCCTCCATCACCACATCGACATTCGATTCCACTGCGACGAATGGCTGCTCGTGCGCCTTGAGCATGTCGGCGATGATCTCACCTACCCGGCCATAGCCGAAGATCACGGTGCGATCGTTGGCGATATCCGACTGGTCGATCGGCGCAGCATCGCTGGCGCGCATCTCGATGTGCCGCGCCATGGTATGGCCCAGTTTGGCGAGCAACGGCGTGATCGTCAGCCCGATGGCGGTGACGATCTGCCAGAACTGCGCGGTCGATGCCTGGATCAGTTGCGCCTGCACAGCCGCGGCCAGCACGATCAGCGTGGTTTCCGAAGGGCTCGCCATCAGCACGCCTGCTTCCGCCGCAGTCCCGCGCCGCGCACCCGCGACCCGCAACAGCAGGCCGATCACCACCGCCTTGACGAGGAGAACGCCGACGACCGCGATCGCCAGCTCCTGCCAATAGGCCGCGATCACCCTGAGATCGATCGACATGCCCACGGTGATCAGGAACACGCCCAGTGCCAGCCCCTTGAACGGCTCGATCAGGATCTCGACCTCGCCGCGATATTCGGTCTCGGCGATGATCAGCCCGGCGAGCAGCGCGCCAACGATCGGCGACAGGCCGACCGATGCGGTCGCCAGGCTCGCGGTGATCACGACCAGCAGGCTGGCGGCGAGGAACAGCTCGGGGCTCTTGGTGCGGGCGGCCTGCGCGAACATCCGCGGCAGCACCAGACGCCCGAGCACCAGCATCCCGACCACGGTCGCCACGCCCAGCAGCAGCGTCATGCCCAGGCTGCCCGCTTCGGTCGCCCCCGCCATCGGCGCGAGCGCGCCAAGCAGGAAGATGATCGGCACGATCGCGACATCCTCGAACAGCAGCATGGCGAGCGCGGCGCGGCCGACCGGCGAGGTCGTTCCTGACATCGGCAACACCAGCGCGGTGGACGACAGCGCCAGCGCCAGGCCAAGGCCGACCGCCCCGCTCCAGTTCTGCCCGGCCAGGTTGAGCGCCGCGCCGATGATCAATGCGGACAGCAGCAGCTCTGCCGCACCGACCCCGAAGACCAGCTTGCGCAGCCCCCACAGGCGCTTGAACGACAGCTCCAGACCGATGGTGAACAGCAGCAGGATGATGCCGAATTCGGCATAAGGCTCGATCGAGTCAGCGTCGGTGATGGTGATGTGGTACAGCCACGGGTATTCATCGACCAGCGACCCGAGCCCCGATGGGCCAACCAGAATGCCGATCAGCAGAAAACCGATGATCGGCGTGATCCGGAAGCGCGCGAACGCAGGGATGACAATCCCCGCTGCGCCCAGAATGACCAGGGCGTCGCTGAAAACCGGATTATCGAGCGGATTGTGCATGGATCAGGTAATGACCGATGGCATCGCGCATGTCAGCCTTTAATCGCGCCCAGGCAACGCTTTATCCTCCGCCCCCGCGCTTTATCCGCCGCCGCCGCCCTGCGGCCCGGCAGGCGCGGTCTGGCGGGCACGGTCGCGCTTGGCGGCCGCGCTGCCGCGACCCACGCTGCGATCCCACTCGATATGATAGAGGTCGTAGCGCCGATCACCCAGGTTGCGCACGGTGCCTTCGCTGCGCGCCCAGCTGAGATCATCGAGGTTCACATCGCTGATCGTCAACGTCTCGACATTCTCGCTGGCTTCGGCCGCGATGCCATCGCGCGCGAACGGCAGGTCGCACGGCGTCAGGATACAGCTTTGCGAATACTGGATGTCCATGTTCTCGACATCGGGCAGATTGCCGACATTGCCCGACATCACGACATAGCACTGGTTCTCGATCGCGCGCGCCTGGCAGCAATAACGCACCCGCATATACGCCTCGCGGCTGTCGGTGCAGAACGGCACGAAGATGATCCGCGCGCCCTCATCGGCCAGACGGCGGGCGAGTTCGGGAAACTCGCTGTCATAGCAAATGAGCACGCCGATCGGACCGCAATCGGTCTGGATCGCATCGATGCTGTCGCCGCCCTTGATCTTCCACCAGTAACGCTCGTTGGGCGTAGGATGGATCTTTTCCTGCGCGTGGATCGATCCATCGCGCAGCGCGACCAAAGCGATGTTCTGGATGTCGCCATCGTCGGCGCGCGTTGGGTGCGATCCGCCGATGATGTTGATGTTGTATTCCATCGCCATCCGGGTCAGCTCTTCGCGGATGCGCGGGGTGAACTCGCTGAGCGCCTCGATCGCCTCCTGCGGCCCCATCTTCTTCTTGGCGAAGGACAGCAGCGACATCGTGAACATCTCGGGAAACAGCACGAAATCGGCTTTGTAATCCGCAGCCACGTCAACGAAATATTCGACGTTGCGCACGAACTCCTCGAAGTTCGCGACCGCGCGCGCCTGGAACTGGACGGTGGCAAGGCGAACGCTCTCGACCCCGCGGGGCACGCGATGGGTCGGCGGCTCGTCCGGGTTCACATAAGGATTGCGCCACACCATCTGCACAGCATGGCCGCGCGACTGCTTGTCCTCGGGCAGATAGCGCATGAGGATGCCAACCGGCGCGAAGCCGTTGGCGATCTGGAAACCGATCACCGGATCGCGCAGTTTGCCGTCGATGACCTTGGCGAGATAATCTTCCGGACCATCGACCTTCTTGGCGCGCTTGGCCTTGTCGTAGCCCGGGATACGACCGGCAAACACGATGCCATTGAGATCGAGCAATTCGGCAAGCGCGCGCCGCGCCTCATACAGCCGCTTGCCGATGCGCACGCCGCGCTGCGCCGGATCGACGCACATCTCGTAGCCATAGAGCCACTCGCCGGTGGGAACATGGCGGGTACCAAAGCCGTTGCCGCTGATCTCTTCCCAGTCGTGCGGCGCGAACGCCATCGCCTCGGTGACCCGCGACGAGGCGCAATAGCCGACGATCTCGCCGTCCAGAATGGCGACGAACTGGCCCTGGGGGAAATTGTTGATCTGCCCGCGCAGCTCACCGAACTTGTACGGCGGCAGGCTGGGATAGGCGCGCTCGACGAGCTGCGATATTCCGGGAATATCGCCTCGCCGGGCCTGCCTGACCTCCAGCCGTGCCTTGCTGCTGCGCTGCGCCATCAAATGCTCACGCCCAGCTGCCCATTTCCTGCTCGAGGTTCTGACGGATCGCCTCGAAGAACTGTTCGGTGGTCATCCACGCCTGATCGGGGCCGATCAGGATCGCCAGATCCTTGGTCATCGCGCCGCTTTCCACGGTTTCGATGCAGACCCGCTCGAGCGTTTCGGCAAAGCGGATCACGTCTGGCGTGCCGTCGAAGCGGCCACGATAGATCAGGCCGCGGGTCCATGCGAAGATCGATGCGATCGGGTTGGTCGAGGTCGCCTTGCCCTGCTGGTGCATGCGGTAGTGACGCGTGACCGTGCCGTGCGCGGCTTCGGCCTCGACGGTCTTGCCATCGGGGGTCATCAGCACCGAGGTCATCAGCCCCAGCGAGCCGAAGCCCTGCGCGACGGTGTCCGACTGGACGTCGCCGTCATAGTTCTTGCACGCCCAGACGAACTTGCCCGACCATTTCAGCGCCGATGCGACCATGTCGTCGATCAGGCGATGCTGATAGGTGATGCCGGCTGCATCGAACTTGTCCTTGAATTCGGCCTGGAAGACCTCTTCGAAGATGTCCTTGAAGCGGCCGTCATAGGCCTTGAGGATGGTGTTCTTGGTCGACAGGTACGTCGGCCATCCGCGATCCAGACCATAGTTCATCGATGCGCGGGCGAAGTCGGCGATGGAATCGTCGAGGTTGTACATCGCCATCGCAACGCCCGACGACGGGAACTGGAACACTTCCTCGTCGATCTTGGTGCCGTCCTCGCCTTCGAACACCAGGCGCAGCTTGCCCGGGCCAGGTACGCGGAAATCGGTGGCCTTGTACTGGTCGCCGAATGCGTGACGGCCGACCACGATCGGGTCGGTCCAGCCGGGGACCAGGCGCGGAATGTTCGAGATCACGATCGGCTCGCGGAACACGACGCCGCCCAGAATGTTGCGGATGGTGCCGTTGGGCGACTTCCACATTTTCTTGAGGTTGAACTCCTCGACACGCTGTTCGTCGGGGGTGATCGTCGCGCACTTGACGCCGACGCCATGCTCGCGGATCGCGTTCGACGCATCGACGGTGATCTTGTCGTTGGTCTCGTCGCGCTTTTCGACCGAAAGATCGTAATATTTCAGGTCGATGTCGAGATAGGGCAGGATCAGACGCTCGCGGATCCACTCCCAGATGATGCGGGTCATTTCGTCGCCGTCGATTTCGACGACGGGCTTGGCTACTTTTATCTTGGCCATGCTGGATTTGCGCCTTCTTGCTAGGGAGGAATCGTTGGAATGCGTCGCTCTTAGCAAAGTCCGCCCATGTTTCAACCGTGTGCAGGGCTCCGCGGCCACAGCGGCTGGCGTGGCCTCATGCTGCATTGCAGCAACTTTCACGGTGGCGCGCGGGCTTTGGACGTTGTCACAGGTGGCCGCAGCCCCTAAGAGGTCGGCATGTCGCAAGAATTACTGGATAACCGGGGCAAAGGCCTGGCGAGCTGGAGCATGCCGCCTGTACACCCCGAAGGTCGCAAGTTTGCCGTCATCGCCGGCGCCGTCACTCTGATCTTCGCATTGCTGGCGTGGGAAACGCTCGCCTGGCCGATGGGCGGGGTAACGCTCTGGATCCTCGCCTTCTTTCGTGATCCGGCGCGGGTCACGCCGCTGGACGAAAGGTTGGTGGTGGCACCTGCCGATGGCATGGTCACGCTGATCCAGCTGACTGCGCCGCCGGTCGAGCTGGCCGGGCCCGATGGCCTGGGATCAGAACCCTTGTACCGCGTCTCGATTTTCATGAGCGTGTTCGACGTACACATCAACCGTGCCCCGATCGGCGGCACCATCCGCCGGATCGTGTACATTTCGGGCAAGTTCCTCAATGCCGACCTCGACAAGGCGAGCGAAGAGAACGAGCGCCAGCACATCATGGTGGAACGCAGCGATGGCGCACGGATCGGCTTCACCCAGATTGCCGGCCTCGTCGCACGTCGGATCGTTCCGTTCGTCAAGGAAGGCGATTTCGTTGCTGTCGGCCAGCGGGTCGGCCTGATCCGCTTCGGCAGCCGCGTCGATGTCTATCTGCCGCACGGCACCGCGCCTGCGGTGGTCAAGGGCCAGCGGATCATAGCCGGCGAGACCATCCTGGCAGTGCTCGGCGAGGCGCCGGTCCGCGAAGGTGTTTCGCATTGATGGGCCCGGCGACCTCCTCCAGCCCTGTCCGCCAGCGGAGTTGCAAGCCATGACCGATCCCGATCCGCTCGAGCGCCGGGGACGGCGCGGCCCGATCCGTTATCTTGCAGGGCGACGGCTGCGGCTGCGCGAGGGGCTGACGTTGCGGGCGATGGTGCCCAATGCGATCACCGCCACGGCGTTGTGCTGCGGCCTCACCGGAATACGGTTCGCGCTCGAGGGACAATGGCCACTGGCCGCCGGTGCCATCGTGCTGGCAGGCGTGCTCGATGGTATCGACGGCCGCGTCGCGCGCATGCTCAAGGCACAAAGCCGTTTTGGCGCGGAACTGGATTCGCTCGCCGATTCGATCGCGTTCGGCGTTTCGCCTGCGCTCGTCCTGTTTCTGTGGTCGCTCAATGAACTGCCGCGCTTTGGCTGGCTGATCGCTCTGTCGCTTGCGGTGTGCTGCGCATTGCGGCTTGCCCGGTTCAACGCCCAGATCGACCTTGAAGATCAGCCGCACAAGTCGGCCGGTTACATGACCGGGGTACCGGCACCGGCGGGCGCTGGCCTCGCGATGCTGCCGCTGTATCTGTGGATGGAAACCGGCATTGAAGCGCTGCGGCACTATACCGTCGTCGGCCCCTGGATCCTGCTTATCGCGTTCCTGATGATTTCCAACGTCGCGACCTTCAGCTGGTCGTCGCTACGCCTGCGCAAGAACATCAGGCTCGAGGCGTTGGCCTTGTTCGCGCTGACGGCAGCATCGTTGCTGACGATGCCATGGCTGACATTGAGCGCGATCTGCGTGATCTATCTTATGCTGATACCGTTCGGCATCCGCTCGTACGGCAAGGTCAAGCGGCAGCGCGCCAGCCAACAGGGCTGACAAAGCTCGTCCGCACCGCGCGTACCGACATCGACACCACGTTGCGCGGCGCATAAACCGGCGCGGGGGCAGCCGTGTACGTCGCGACCGGACGCATCCGCCCGGTGGCAATCTGCCCGTTCTCCATGTTGCGATACTGCGCGAACAGCGCGTCGAGCGTGTCTACCGATCCCGCGAAGGCCCGGCTGATCGTCAAGACGGCGAACGCCGCGGCGCAGGTGAAAAACAGAGCGGTGATGACGGCAACCATGGCAACTCTTCCTCGGCACTATCCGCTTGGGGTCGCCCCGGCGGCGGAACAATCTGAATAACGTTGTGGATAACTTCAGGTTCCCTCGGGGCCGTCCAGCCCCGCCCTCCCCCGCTTTGTAGCCCCTTTGTTCCACTTGTGTTCTGCATCGTCAAGCGAAAAAAGCGGTGCCGGAACGCACAAAACACTGGATTTCGTTTTGCTGACCGCTTAAGGGCGCGCTCGTCTGCGGCGCACTGCCCCAGGCAATCCACATGGAAGACATACATACCGGTGCCTTCGCAGCTCTTTGAGAGCCTGCTTTCCAAGGTTCCCGTCTTCCAGAGGCACAACCGGAAAGGAATTAGCTTATGGCGGCACCTGTCGTCTCGATGCAGCAATTGATCGAAGCTGGCGCGCACTTTGGCCACCAGACCCACCGTTGGAACC
>NZ_JBKBOG010000017.1:0-73527 GCF_046294995.1 Blastomonas sp. | reverse complement strand
ATCCTGTGTTCGTCCGGTGCGGTTTCGCTGGGCATGAAGATGATCGGGCTCACCCCCGCGACCGCAGGCCTGCGCGACAAACAGGCGGCGGCGGCCTGCGGAATGCCGCTGCTGCTCAACGCCTACAAGCAGATCGGGCATGAGCACGACCTCAATATCGCCCAGATTCTGGTGACGCTGGGCGACTTTGGCGATCATCGCCGGTTCCTCAACACCAAGAACACGCTGCACCGCCTGCTCGAATCGGGTGTGCTGCCGATCATCAACGAAAACGACACCATCACCACCGAGGAAATCCGCGTCGGCGATAACGACCGCCTGGCCGCCAAGGTCGCGCAGATGGTTCAGGCCCAGCATCTGGTTATCCTGACCGGGGTCGATGGCCTGTACGACCGCAACCCGTCCGAGCCCGGTGCGCAGCTTGTCGAGACGGTCCACGACGTCAGCCAGTATCTCGCTGTGACCAGCGGGGTAAGCACGCTGGGCACAGGCGGCATGCTGACCAAGATGCAGGCGGCCAACATGGCGCAGAACGCAGGCTGCACGACGCTGATTGCCAATGGTGAAGCAGACAATCCGGTCACCTCGGTGCTGGATGGTGCACGCCCCTGCACGACCTGTGTCGCGCATGCCGAGCCCGCCGACAGCTGGGCGGCCTGGCTGACCGACCGCCTGCAAATGGATGGCAGCATCGTGGTTTCGAACAGTGCTGCGCTCGCCATGGCTACGGGTTCGCGCGGTATCGACCGCAACGACGTGATTTCGATTTGTGGAAGTTACGTGAAGGGCGACGTGATCCACATCTATGACGAGACAGGCACCGAGCGTGCTCGCGGAATGACCGATTTTTCCTCAGAGGAAACCGCAATTCTGGTGCGCAACAAAGAGATCCCGGTCAAGCAGCTGGTCGGGTATCAGTCACGCGGGGTGCTGGTTGAGGTAAACAACCTGATTTGCCTAGATGATCGCCACATCTTGTGGGAGCCACTGGCAGTGGCCGCGACTGCCTGAACGTCAGTCGGCGAGAGCGGGCTGGTATAGAGCGGGCTGGCATTCAGGCGCTGCCATAAGATCAAATCATGGGTGGTGGACGTCGATGGGTGGTTGGCGTGCCGGCGGCTTTCGCGGCCAGACGGGTTCAGCCGCGCATCGTTCCGTCCGGGTTCAGACGCACCGTCCGCCGTTCGCGAGCGGACAGATTGATCGCGTTGATCAGCCGCACATCGCGCAAGCCCATCTCGCCGGGCACGATGATCTTGCTGTCATCCCGGATGGCGTTCGCGAAATGGTCGAGCTCGCCTGCGAATTGCCGTTCGGGATCGCCAGGTGTCAGCATGCGCGGCGGCTTACCCTCGCCGCTTTCCACCTTGAGCGTCTGGCCGGAATAGCTGGTGGCCGGATCGAGCAGGATCGCGCCTTTGGTACCGCGCGCATCGACGAAATTTCTGCCTAGCGAGTCGTAGGACGTCGCCAGTTGCGCGATTGCCCCGGAAGGAAAGCGCAGTTGCGACGACATGGACGCTGCTATCTGCGAGAAACGAGGATCGCCTGCGGGCCGGAAGCTTTGCGCGCTGATGCTTTCGGGTATCTCGCCCGACAGATAGAGCGCGGCCTGAAGCCCGTAGATTCCCAGATCTTCAAGGGGGCTTTCCCCCGCCAATGCGGAATTGAGCCGCCAGTTCTCGCTGGGCGTCGTGCGCTCGAAAACATATGCCTGTTCGGAGCGTAGCGTGCGCAGATCACCGACTGCGCCTTCGCGCATCAGTTCCATGGCCCGCACATTGTGTGGCTCGAAGTGGACCCGATAGGCGATCATGAGCTTGCGGTCAGCGCGGCGGCTCGCGGCGATCATGCGCTCGCACTCGGCCGGGTTGAGAGCCATTGGTTTTTCACACAGCACGTGCTTGCCAGCAGCGAACGCGCGCTCGGTCCATTGCGCGTGCAAGCCACTCGGCAGCACGATGTAGACGGCATCGACGCCCTTGTTCTGAGCGATCTGGTCAAAGGTGTCGTAGGTATAGCGCGAAGCGGGTGGGACCCCATAGGCATCGCCGACGCGGCGCAACTTGTCGCGATTGCCCGATACCAGCGCGGCGACATGGACACGCTGCGCCTGATCGAACCGCGGCATCATCTGCTTCAGCGCAAAGTCGCCGAGCCCGACGACCGCGATGCCGACGCTGTCTGCGCGGCGCGGACGTGGCGGCGTCTCGGGAAGGGTGACACCCTCCGGCATGGGCTGGCCTTCAACACTGACACCTCTCGGCTGCGCAAAAACGGGGCCACCGGCCATGACCGCAAGCGAAGCGGCGACGCCGCCCCCACCGACCTGAAGCATGCGGCGGCGGGTCAGGGCTGTGTCATTCATGGCTTGTCTCCGGCTGTTCGCTTTGCGTACAAAGGGGCGAACGCATGGGGCGGCAAATGTATTCCCGCATTTTCAGCCTCAAACGCCCCAGACACAACCGAGGCGAGCGTCATCCTTGGGATTCGAACGCGGGGAAACATCGTTGCTGCCGCTGAACGCCATCGGCTATTTTGCGCTCAAGTCGGGCATCGCGAAAAAGGGAACGGTCACAGGCGTTTCGGCGTTGAGGTAATGAGGTCGTTTCTCGTAAATCACCAAGCACCGACCAAAGCCTATGTGATTGCGAACCCGCGACCGCATAATGGGGGTGCGCTTTCACGGCCGGGGGCAGAATGCGACAATCAGTGCCACAATCACTGCACATGCGTCGCGACGCAGGCGGACATATCAAAGCCAGCGAGCGCGCCGTTATCGTGCTGCGCAGAGCTGTTTTGCCAGCAGTGATCTGGCTGTGTCTTGCCGGCACGCAGCTGGATGCGCTGCTTCTGGGCTGCATCGTCGTGCCGCTGGCGACCACGTTGAGTCTATGGCTGGTGCCCATCGCCAGGCCCACGCAGATCCGCGCTGTGCTGATGTTGCTGCCGCGCTTCGTGGGGCAATCGCTGATCGGCGGGTTCGATGTCGCCTGGCGCGCGTTTCATCCACGACTGCCGATAAATCCCGATTGGCTGTCGGTTTCGGTCGCCTTGCCCGATGGCGCCAAGGTGGCGCTCGGCGGCGAATTGTCGCTCATGCCGGGAACGCTCTGTGCCGGAAGCGACGGTGACCGCCTGCTGATCCATGTGCTGAACCGTGAACAGAACGTCGAAGCTGCGGTGCGCGACGAAGAGCGCAGGCTCGCCAAGGCTTTAGGCGGTGGGTCGGGCGAGCTGGCCCCGTCTCGCCAGGGCGCGGCATGAGCGCCTTTCTGATGATCGCGGCGGGATTGTTGCTGCTGAGCCTGGGCGGCGCGATGTGGCGGATATGGCGTGGGCCGGATGCTGCCGATCGCATGATGGCCGCGCAGTTGGTGGGCACCGGCGGTGTTGGCACCGTGCTGCTGCTCGCAGCGTCGACCGATTGGCGCATGATCGATGTTGCGCTGGTGCTCGCCTTGCTCGCAGCCTTTGCCGCGATAGCGTTCGTGAAGGCGCTGAGCCTCGATGGCAGCGGAGATCCCGAAGAAGACGAAGAACTGGCCGAAATAGCCCCTGTAAATGCCACCGATGCGCGAGCCGCCGATGCTGGCTGATGTTGCGACCTTTGCGTTGATCGGCGCTGGACTGCTGTTTTTCTGGGCAGGCACGGCAGGGATCATCCGCTTTCCCGATACCCACAGCCGTCTGCATGCGCTGACCAAGGCAGACAATGTCGGGCTGGGCCTGCTGATCCTGGGGCTGGCCTTCCAGGCACCTGACTGGCTGACGCTTGGCAAGCTGGCAATGGTGTGGGCGCTGACCTTGGTCGCAGCGGGTACCACGGCGCAACTGGTGGCGCGCGCCGCGATGGTCCAGCATTCCGGGCCCCACACGCGACATGCCGATCGAGCGCCCGCGGGCGATTGCGCGGGCAAGCAGGACGGCGCGCCATGACCGCGCTTGCCGCGACTGGCTTCGATATCGTGCTGTGCGCGCTGATACTGGGCGCAGCGCTGGCGGCGATGACGGTACGCGACCTTTTTGGCGCGGTGGTGTTCTTTATCGTCTACGGCGTGTTCGTGGCGCTGGCATGGTTGCGGCTGGAGGCGATCGACGTCGCGCTGACCGAGGCCGCGCTTGGCGCAGGACTTACCGGCGTGCTGATGATCGGTGCAGTGTCTCGGCTGGAACGTTTGCTTGCAAAGGATGAGGACCCGGACGCTGCGCCGGAAAGCGCGCCAGCCACTGCTCCGGCAGTCCGGATCGCGACGATGATGGCGGCGGGCGGGATCGGCGGCGGGCTGGCATGGGGCTTTGTCTCCTTGCCGCCGCCGGCCGGACTGCACGACGCGGTTGCCCAAAACCTTGCCGCATCGGGTGTTGAAAACCCCGTAACGGCGGTTCTGTTGAACTTTCGCGGCTGGGACACCTTGCTGGAGAGTATCGTATTGCTGGCAGCGCTGATTGCCCTGTGGTCGCTTGCGCGGGATCAGGACTGGGGACGCCGACCGGGGTTGCGCCAGCATGCCCGGCCAGGCGGGGTGATGGCGACCTTCGGGCGCCTGCTGCCGCCATTCGGGCTGTTGCTGGGGGTGTATCTGGTGTGGACGGGCTCTGCGCAGCCGGGCGGTGCCTTTCAGGGCGGCACGGTGCTGGCGGCGGTCTGGCTGCTGGTGATGATGGCGGGGCTCAAGGCTGCTCCGCGCGTCACATCGGTCTGGCTGCGTTCGGCGCTGATCGCCGGTCCGTTGCTGTTCCTCGGCGTCGGTCTCGCAGGCGCCGTCGCGGGCACGTTTCTGGGATTGCCGACGGCCTATGCCAAGCCGCTGATCCTGACCATCGAGGCGGGATTGACGGTGTCGATTGCAGCGACGCTGGCATTGCTGGTGCTCGGCGCCCCCACGTCAGGCGATGGCGTTGCGCCTGATCGACCCGATCGGGAGCCAGCAGGATGATCGCATCGGCGACCTTGTTCGGCCTGTGCGGCGCGGCCCTGATCGGGCTTGGACTCTATGGCTTCGTCGCCCATCCGCATCTGCTGCGCCGCCTGATCGCCTTCAATATCGTCGGATCGGGCATATTCCTGCTGTTCGGTGCGTCTGGTGCACGCGATCCGCTCTCATCGACAGACCCGGTGGCACAGGCGCTGATCATCACAGGCATCGTCGTCGCGCTGGCGGCCACCGCGTTCGGGGTCGGTCTCGTACTCGCCTTTGCACGGGCGACCGGACAGACGCACCTGCCCGAAGAAAGCGATGTCCGGCAACGGACGCCGAGGTCATATCCGCCTGCGCGGCCTGCGCAGCCTGCGCCACCCACAGTTGCGGACGCTCCTGAATGAGCGGGGGGCTGGCGATTGTCGCGCTGATCACGGTGCCGCTGGTCGCTGCGCTGCTGGCGGTGGTCATTGCGCGCCGCGGCGAATGGATCGCACTGGTGAGCGTTCTCGGCGTGGCCGCTGCGCTTTGCGTGCTCATGCCTATCGTCGCAACCGACGGGCCCTTGGATCTGGCCATCGGCGGATGGCAGGCACCGCTGGGCATCACGCTGCGCGCCGATGGCGTGGCGCTGGCGTTTGCGGGCATGACAGCGCTGGTGATGACGGCGGTGCTGGTCAGTGCGCGCACCATGTTCGGTGCAGCCACGTCGCCAGCCGAGACCCGCGGACAATGGGCGTTCTGGCCGCTAGCCCTGCTGCTGTGGGGCGCGCTGAATGTCGCCTTCCTGTCGCGTGACCTGTTCAATCTTTATGTGGCGCTTGAGCTTATTACCGTAGCGGCGGTTGCGCTGGTGGCCATCGACGGCACGCGCGAAGCACTGGCCGCAGCACTGCGCTACCTGACGTTCGCGCTGATGGGCTCGATGGCCTATCTGCTCGGCGCAGCCCTGCTCTACGCCGGACATGGCACGCTCGACATCGGCTTGCTGGCGGCACGGGATATCGGTGCATCGGGCGCAGCAGGCAGTCGTGGAGCGTCTGACCTGATGGCGGCGGGGTTGATGACGGCGGGGCTCGCGGTCAAGACGGCGTTGTTTCCGTTCCATGCGTGGTTGGCGCCAGCGCACGCCGGTGCGCCGGCCCCGGCGTCGGCGATGCTCTCGGCGCTGGTGCCCAAGGCCTCGTTCGTCATCCTGCTCCGGCTATGGTTCGAGGCGTTGCCCGAGCTCGCCTCACCCGCCTTGCTCGCAACATTGGGCGGCCTGGGTGCCGCTGCCGTGCTGTACGGATCCGTCCTCGCCCTGCGCCAGAACCGGCTGAAGCTGATCATCGCGTATTCCACCGTCGCGCAGATCGGGTATCTCTTCCTTGTCTTTCCCTTGGCCGGGGGCGATTCCTATGCGCAGCCCTGGGCGGCGGGCGCGTGGACCGGTGCGATCTTTCAGGCGCTCAGCCACGGCCTTGCCAAGGCAGCGATGTTCCTGTGCGCAGGCGTTTGGATCATCGCGGTCGGCCACGACCGGTTGAGCGGGATGCGCGGCCTGGCTTCTGCGACGCCGATGACCATGTTCGCCTTCGCGACCGCCGGGGTTGCCCTGGTTGCGTTGCCGCCATCGGGTGGCTTCACCGCAAAATACCTGATGCTGACGGCGTCTTTTGCCTCCGGGCAGCCCATCTGGGCCGTCGTGCTGCTGCTCGGCGGATTGCTGTCAGCGGCTTATCTCTACCGCCCGCTGGCGATGGCCTTTGCGCGCGCCGACGATGCAACGTTCGTACCGGTGGCGCGCAGCTTGCAGGTTGCGCCGTTGCTTCTGGCGCTGGCTGCGATCCTGCTCGGGCTGGCTTCGCAGGCGCCGTTCGGCCTTGTCCAGCAGGGGCTGCCGGCCGCTGCGGTTGAGGGGCTGGAATGAGCGCGCTGCTTCCCGTCCTGATCCTGCTGACGTCGCTGATCCCGGCGGCGATGACGTTCTTTCTGGCGCAAGACAGCAACCGGTTGCGGATCGCGCTCAATCTGGGCGGTGCGGTGCTCAAGCTCGCGCTGATCGTGTTCATGCTCGCCGAAGTGGCAAAAGGCACCATCTACGAAACCCGGCTGGAGTTTACGCCGGGCCTGTACCTGTTGCTGCGCGTCGATGCGCTTTCGCTGCTGTTCGTGTCGCTCTCGGCGTTCCTCTGGCTGCTCACCACGATCTATGCCATCGCCTACTTGCGCGAGGGACCCGATCTGTCGCGCTTTTTCGGCTTTTTCAGCCTGTGTGTCGCTGCCACGACCGGCATTGCGCTGTCGGGTACGCTGATATCGTTCTTCATCTTCTTTGAGCTGCTGACGCTGTCGACATGGCCCCTGGTGGTGCACAAGCAAAACGCCGAGTCGATCGCGGCAGGGCGCAGCTATCTGAGCTATGCGCTGCCATCCGGCGCGATGCTGCTGGTGGCGATCGTCTGGTTGGAAAGCGCGGTGGGTCCGGTGGAATTTGCCAATGCGGTGGATTTGGAGCGGCTCGACCGCACCAGCCAACAGATCATCTTTGCGCTGTTCATCGCCGGGCTTGGCGCCAAGGCAGCGCTCATCCCGCTGCATGGCTGGCTGCCTGCGGCGATGGCCGCGCCCGCCCCGGTGAGCGCGCTGCTGCACGCCGTGGCGGTGGTCAAGGCTGGCGCCTTCGGGGTGATGCGCGTGGTGCTCGATGTCTATGGGCTGGAGCGGATGGCCGATCTGGGGCTGGCGGTGCCGCTCTCGGTGCTCGCTGCGCTGACCATCCTGTGGGGCTCGGCCCGCGCGCTGCAGCAGGACGAGATCAAGAAGCGGCTGGCGTTCTCCACCGTAAGCCAGGTGTCGTACATCATCTTGGGAATTGCCTTGGCAACGCCATTTGCGGTGATCGGCGGGCTCGTGCATCTCGTCCATCAGGGGCTGATGAAGATCACCCTGTTCTTTTGCGCCGGAATATTCGACGAGCGTGCAGACATCCGGCGGATAGACCAGCTCGATGGCATCGGTGCGCGGATGCCGTGGACATCGACCTGCTTTTCGGTTGGCGCGATTGGCATGATCGGCCTGCCGCCGACGGCGGGTTTCGTCACCAAGATCTATCTCGGCATCGGCGCGGTGCAAGCCGATGCCATCTGGGTGCTGGCGGTGCTTGGCGCCTCGACCTTGCTCAATGCCGCCTATTTTCTGCCGATGCTCTATCGCATCTGGTTTCTTCAACCGATAGCGGCGACCGCCGAAGGTGACAGACCGACCGAACGACCGCTTGGCCTGATCGCGCCTGCCGTCCTCACCGCCTTTGCCTCGGTCGCGGTCGGCCTGCTCGCCGCATCGGCGATCAGCCCGCTCAGCTGGGCGACCCTGATCGCCGAGCGGCAGTATCTGCGGTGAGCGTCATCATTGGCCCCGCGCTGCCGCTGGCAGCCCTGATCTGGCCGCTGTTGATCGGGCTGGTCGCAGCATTGCCCGCGGTGCGCGCGCATGCGCTGCGGCTGCTGCCGTTCGCGCCGCTGCCTGCTCTGTGGATCGCGCTCGTCGGAATCGATGGATCTACGCTGGCGCCCGACCTGCTGCTTGGGATAACGCTGGGTGCGGCACGGCCGGCAGCGCTGTTGTTCGGGCTCACCGCCATATTGTGGTTCGCCGCTGCCATTCATGCGCAAGGCTCGATGAAGAACACGCAAAATCCGGCGGTGTTCACAGGGTTCTGGTGCTTGACCTTGGCCGGCAATCTCGGCGTCTTTCTCGCGCAGGATGTCGCGACCTTCTATGTGGCATTTGCGGCGGTATCCTTGTCCGCCTATTTCTTGGTTGTTCATGAAGGCACGCCGTCAGCGCTGCATGCGGGGCGTGTCTATGCCGTTCTCGCGATCCTTGGCGAGGTATGCCTGCTGATCGCGTTCGTGATCGGCGCGACCGTGGCCGACAGCCTGCTGATCGCCGACATACGTGCCGCCTTGCCCGGAACCCCATTGGCAGCTTTGACCATCGGGCTGCTGGTCGCAGGCTTTGGCATCAAGGCCGGGCTGATGCCGCTGCACGTCTGGCTGCCGCTGGCGCACCCGGCTGCGCCGACGGCAGCCTCTGCCGTGCTCTCCGGCGCGATCGTCAAGGCCGGCATCATCGGCCTGATGGTCTTCCTGCCGAGCAGAACCGGGGTGGGTGCGGTCCTTGTCGTCCTCGGCTTTTTCACGGCTTTTGCAGGCGCGCTGGTCGGCTTGCGGGTGCGCGCGCCCAAGGCCATCCTGGCCTATTCGACGATCAGCCAGATGGGCTTGATCGTCGCCCTGGTCGGCGCTGCGATTCAGACCGAGGCCGCAGACATGGCATCGATCGCATATTATGCGTTTCACCACGGCCTGGCCAAGGGCGCCTTGTTCCTGGGCGTCGCGGTGTTCGCGGCATCGGGCGGGCGCTGGCGCAAGACAGTGTTGACGATGCTCGGGCTGGTCGCGCTGTCGGTGGCTGGTGCGCCGATGACCGGCGGCGGGCTTACCAAAATGGCCGCCAAACCGGGGCTGGCCACGGTGAACGCATTGGGCGGGCTTGGCGAACTGGCGCTGACCTTGTCTGCTGTCACCACGACACTGGTGCTGGCGTGGTTTCTGCAGCGCCTGTCGGCGGGCACTGCGCAGTCTGCGAGAGATGACGAACGCCCAGGCTGGCCGATCGCATTGCCGACGCTGGCGCTTGGGCTGGCGGCGCTGATGCTGCCATGGTGGCTGTGGAGCGGGTGGAGCAGCCTGCCGCCCGATTATCCGCTGCGGCTGGCGAGTTTATGGTCTGCCGCCTGGCCCGTGGCGCTGGGGCTGGCTTTTGCGGGGGCGATGGCCGCGACCCGGTGGCGTGCAGGAACGCTCGATCAGGCCGACCCGCTCTGGTGGACGCGCGGAATTGCCCGCGCCTTGGCCCCGCTCGGCGCAGTGCCCGAGCAGATGGCGGGTATGCGCAGCGCTGTGGCGAACCGGGTGCAAGCGGCAGCGCGTGCCGCCACTATCGGTATTGTCATTGCGGCGGACGCAGCCGAAAAGACTGTTCTGGCATGGCGCATCAGCGGATTGGCAATGCTTGCCGGCGTGCTGATCGTGGTCGCACTTCTCGTGGCAGTATGAGCTTGATTGTAAAGGCCGTGGCGATGAAGACAAGGTCCCTGTCGGTGGTTGCGACCATGCTGCTCTGCGCGACGCTGGCGCAGGCGCAAACCCCGCCGCCGTCGCAGCCTCCGCCGACGGAAAACGAGATCGTGGTGAGTGCGAAGCGCTCTGGCGCACCGATGTGGACCATCGACACACCCACCGGGACCGTTCTTCTGGTCGGCGAAATCCGCGCGGTTCCCAAGAGCACCCCATGGGAGCCCGAGCGTCTGCGCGATGCCACGGCCGAAGCGAGCCGCGTCATCCTGCGCGCACAGCCGAAATTCTCTCCTGGCGATGTTCTGCGCCTGATCTTTCGCGGTGGAAGCTTTACCAAGCTTCCCGATGGACGGGTGGCCGCAAGTTATCTCACCGTTGAGCAGCGCGCACGACTGGCCTCTCTGGAGACCCGGTACAAGGTCGACTATGATCGTGGCAGTTTTCTGATGTCGTCCTTCGACCTGCTGGCGCGTCGGCTCGATTTCGATAACAGCACCATGGATGACGCCACCGACATCGTGGAAAAGGCCGCAAAGCGGGCCGGCATAGCAATCGTCCGGCCAGAGCGGTTTCGCGGCGAAGACCTGCTGGACAATCTGGCCGCTGCTGCGCCTGCCAGCCACATCGCTTGCCTGGAAGCCGCGATGGCCGCAACCGAAGCAGGCCAATCCATCATCGAAGCGCGCGGAGATGACTGGCGCCGGTTTGATGTGCCTGCGGTCATGGCCAATCCGCTCGAAATCGCGCTGAGCACGTGCTGGCCCTGGGCCGATGAAGACCTGGGCGGAGAAATCCGTGATCAATGGACCCGATTGATCACCGAGGCTTCGGGCACCGACGGTGTAACGCTGGCCGTCGTGCCGCTTGGTGTGCTTGCCGAGAAGCAAGGCGTGCTCGACCAGCTTGCAGCACGCGGCTTTGCCATCGCCGGACCGGAATGGCGCTGAGCCAGCCACCCAGACAGATGCTGCGGTCTTCGTAATCATTGAGGATTTCGGCGCTCGCCGCTATGCGGGCGAAACAAGGTATCGCCTGCATAGCCTGTCGATGGCAGCGGCTCAAAAGCTCCCTGACTTAGGATTGCGCCATCACCGAAGAACGCCCTCAATCGCTAGACAGGCCGCAGCGGCGGTTGCTGCGCCGGATCTACAACGGCCGCACCGTTCCCATCATCGTCAATGGGATGCCTTTTTTGACCTACAGGGAGGCAAGCCAGTACCTCCTGTCGCTTACGGACGACGAGCGGGAAAATGCCTATATGGAGATGCGAAGCGGCGCGGCGCTTGGCTCCGGGATCGAGGATTAGACCTGCGGTCCACAAAGCGCCAAGAGCCCAGCGGCCCCATTGACGGATCGCTTTGGCTTGGGCGTCAAAGGTCGCCCCGCAAATGAGGCACTGTGGCCGCGTGGTCGGCGATAACTGCCGCTGCTTCGCAGACGCGCGCCATGCTTCAATGTGACGCCGGACTCACTGAAAGCGCAGCGTGTTCTCGAACCCCTCATTTGCCTTGGTCATCTTGGCAAGCTTTCTCAGGTTGGCGCGAACACATCTCTCGAAACGCCGATCGTCATGAATGCCCGTGACCTGATACTCGTCCTGAGCCAGCAATTGCTTGATTCGATCGGCGAACGCGACCTGATCATCCTTGTCGGCAACCATCCTCAGGCTCCGGCACACCCATTCCTCTGCAGCGGCCTTGTCATAGTCGTCCTGCGCCTGATATCCCCGCTTGTCGGCCGCCGCCTGATCAAGACGCGCCGCCTCGATGCGGCATTCGAGCCATTTGCGGACGTGTTCGCCGTTCCATGCTTTCGACAAAATGCTCATCATCTGCTCCTAGCCCGGCAGGGCAGCCTCTGGCTAGTTGCCATCCGCATCGACCATGAACACCATCGGCTTTCCGCGAGACGCAGGCTCCCAGCCGGCATCCAGCGCCGCCTGAATTCCCCGGGATACCATCGCGTCGCTGATCTGAAGACGGCCTCGCTGCATTCCTTTCAGCAAGCGTTTCGGCGGGGGAAATTCCAGCAACGCTTCGCGCTGGGTATGCTTCTGCAGCAAGGCAACGATCACGCCCTTCCAGCCTTCGGAATCGTTCCACTGCGGCTCGCTGCGAACCTCCCACTCATATTGGAGCCCGCCGACGTGGACGGTTCCGGAAAGTCTGTGGATGTTGGTCATGCTGCCATGCCTAGCAGGTCTGCGACAACAAACCATCGCCCAGGTGCGGATGGGCAAGCGTGGCATCGCGCGCCGTGGTGGTGATCGCTTGGCTTGCTCGAAGTCCAGGGCGCGTGCCGCAGCATCCATTTTCAGCTGAAGATCGTGGGATGGCATTCATGGACCTGCTCAGAGGAGTTGCTTCGTCCTTGCAAGGGGGTGGAGAACCGGTGCAACGCCGCACCGCAACACACCTGTCACATGTTTGATATAGGCACCCGCCCGTGTCGCATCCGGTATCCAAACAAGACAAGCTTTCGGGTGCGGGGAGACCGGCTGCGCAAGCGCCATCCGCCGATCATGAGTGGACCGCGCTGCGTCACACAATCGTTTCTTATGTCATGAAGCGCGGGCAATCGCGTCATGTCGCCGAAGACGTGGCGCAGGAGGCCTGCATCAAGCTGCTGCGCTATTGCGAGGATCAGCGCCCGGCGAGCCTTTATGCCTTGGCGTTCCGGATCGCATCGACCTGCCTGGTCGACATGGTGCGCAAGGAAGGCAGTTCCAGCGCCGGGTTGGACGAAGATATTGCGAGCGACGCGCCATTGCCCGATCGCATCATCGATGGTCAACAGCGGGTGATCAAGTTCGAGACCGCGCTAGCGGCGATGCCTTCGCTGCGGCGGACAGTGTTCCAGAAGCGAAGGATCGAAAACCGCTCGCACGCCCAGATCGCCGCGGAGCTGGGAATTTCGGTCGCGGCGGTCGAAAAGCATGTCAGCCGCGGTCTGCACGACTTGCGCCGGGCCTTGTCGATCGACCAGGATGGCGACCTGTGATGGCCGCGAACACACCTTCCATCGACGAGCAGGCCGCGGTCTGGTTCGACCGGATGAACCGGTCGGCCTTCGACAGTGCTGACGGCCAGAGCTTCGACGCATGGATGACCGCCGATTCGCGCCACCGCGAGGCTTTTACCGACATTCTCGCGATGTGGGAAAGCGAAGCGCTGGAGACAGCCTGCGCCGCAGAGCCCGAGTCAGCCGCACAACCAGACAAAGCGCCGGCTTCGCGGTGGAACCGCGCGGTGGGTGCAACAGCGATCGCCTCAGCCGCCGCAGTCTTGGCGCTGGTGCTGGTGCCGGCCCTGCCGCACGATTACGCCAGCGCTCCGGGCGAGACCCGCCGCATCGCCCTGTCGGACGGATCGACGGTCGACCTCGGCGGCAACAGCGCAGTCAGGGTGCAGTTCCTTCCATGGCGCCGCGCGATCGATCTCGACCGGGGGGAGGCTTCGTTCGACATAGCAAAAGACGCAGCGCGGCCGCTGTCGGTTCGGATCGGTGCGACTCAGGTGAACGTGCTGGGCACCGCCTTCCATATCGACAGGCTGGCAGAAGGTCGCGTCATCGTGGCGGTCTCGCGCGGGCAGGTCCGGGTGGTTTCGGGCAGCGACGAACTGGCGCTCGGCGCCTCCCAGGCCGCGCAGGCGATGGCGGGCCGGTTGGTGCGCACGCGCCTCGAACCCGAACAGAAAATCGCCAGTGGCTGGTTCGTCGCCAAGAATGCGCCACTGGCAGATCTAGTCGAAAAGCTGGGCCGCTATTCGACCGCCCGAATTCACCTGACATCCGACAGGGCGCGCGCCATCCGCATCACGGGTCGATTCGACGTCACAGACACGGACAACACGCTCAATACTTTGCAAAGTCTTTATGGAGTAAAAATTTCACGCAGCGGATCAGATATAGGTATTCAGTAACAAAACTGTAGTATATAAAAATAAATCTGTAATATAAATAAGTTGTCCGGGTTTGACCTCCGAGACCGTTTAAGCGGAAACACTTGAGGGGTTGAACCATGAATTTTGACAAAATGGCCGCCTTGCTGGCGGGAACAGCTGTAATGGCATTGCCCGTCGGGCATGCCAGCGCAAAAGATGCAGCAAGCGCTACCTACCGGCTCGACGCTCCGGCGCAGGATCTGGCCGATGCTCTGATCGTCCTTTCGCGGGCGACCGGTCTGCCTCTGGCCGTAGTTCCCGCAGCGGTGCGCAACCTGCGCAGCCAGCCTGTGCGTGGCGAGGTGACCGCTTCGCAGGGCCTGGAGCGGATGACGCGGAATCTGCCGGTCGATGCGCGTATCCAAGGCTCGACGATCATAATTCAGCCGCGCACCGCTTTCGCCTCGGTCAGTGACCCGGTGCGCAGCGCTCCGTCGCAAGCGTTTCCGCAGGCATCCGGATCGACCGCGGCAGATGTCGCGCAGCAGCCCGAAGAGATCGTCGTGACCGGCTTTCGCCAGAGCCTTGAGGTGGCGCAGACGATCAAGCGCCAGACGACCGGATTGCAGGAGGTGATCGTGGCCGAGGACATCGCCGCGTTCCCTGACCAGAACCTGGCCGAATCGCTGCAGCGTGTGCCCGGCGTCGCGATCACGCGCGATGGCGGCGAAGGGCGGCAGATCTCGCTGCGCGGCCTGGGACCGGAATTCACCCGCACCGAACTGAACGGCATGGAGGTGCTCAGCAACACCGCCTCGGGCCTCGACAGCCGTGGCGGGGTCAGCCGGTCGCGCGCCTTCGACTACAGCGTTTTCGCCTCCGAATTGTTCAACCAGGTGGTGGTGCGAAAATCCTATGCCGCCGAGCAGGACGAAGGTGGCATCGGAGGCACGGTGGCGCTGCGGACAGCCAAGCCGTTCGACTATCCGGGCAACACGTTCGTGCTCAGCGCCAAGGGGCAGGTGAACCAGTATACCGACACGCTCACGCCGCGGCTGGTCGCACTCGCCTCTGCCCGGTCAGGCGATTTCGGCGTGCTCGTTTCGGCTGCCTACAGCCGGGCCGACACGCTCGAACACGGCTATCGCAACTGGAACTGGTCGCAGATGAACTTCGGCAGCAAAAATGTCGGGCCGGAAATCGCTGCGGACGTGCGTGACCAGTTGGTCAATGCCAGAGGCGCTAACCGGGTTTGGAACTCGCGCGCGCAGACCTATGGCAGCTGGTTCAGCAGCCGCGAGCGGCTGGGCCTGACCGGAGCGCTGCAGTACAGCCCCGGAAACGGGACCGAAGTGACGCTCGACGTGCTCTACGGGCAGCTGACCAACAACCGCCAGGAAAACGTGATCGGCAATGCCGGCAAGAACGGGCTTTCGGCCAATGACGTCACCGGCACGCAGGTCGTGCGCGACATCGCGATCGACGCCTTCGGCAGCATCACTTCTGCCACCATCAGCGGGGTCGATCTGCGCAATGAGTCGAAGCCGACGCACGATCAGACCGATTTCTGGCAGGTGGCGCTGAACGGCCGGACGTCGCTGACCGACCGTCTGGAACTGACCACGCTCGCCGGCTGGTCCAGCTCGCAGTTCGTGTCGCGGTGGCAACGCGCCTATATGGTGTCGAACGGGCACACGGTCAGCTTTACCGGGCTGGATACCGACACCCCGAGCAACACGTATGATTTCGATCCGGCCGACCCGGGCGCCTGGGTGCTGGACAGCCTGCAGTGGCGCGAGGATCGCATCAAAAGCGAATTCTACAATGCCTCAGCCTCGCTCGCCTGGCAGGTAACGGACAATTCCGTCTTCAAGTTCGGGGGCGAGTTCAAGAACTTCGACAACAGCGGCTACCGCTATCATGTCAACTCCACCAAGGGCAGCGGCACCGCCAACGTGCCGACGATGCTCAACCCGTACACCAGCGCCATTCCCTTCATCGTCGGCGATGTCCCGGGCATCTTCGCCCAATTGGGCATCGATACCACGCTGAATGCGAGCCATCTGGCGGCGGGGACCGATTATGCGATCACCGAACGGACGTTCGCCGGTTTTGGCCAGTACGAACTCGAGACGATGCTGGGCGATATGACGCTGCGCGCCGATGCCGGTGTGCGTTACTATAATACCCGGCTGGATTCGCGGGGTACGTCGGTGACGGCAAGCGGTCTGGTGCCGGTGGAAATCCGCAACACCTATCGCGGCTTCCTCCCTGCGGTGAACGTAGCGCTGGACCTGACGCCCTCGCTGGTCGCGCGCTTCGGGGCCAACCGCAACATCAGCCGCCCTGGTTTTGCCGATCTGAGCGCTGCAGCGACAGTACGCGTCGCCGGCTTCGGCGGGACGATCAGCGCGGGCAACCCCAATCTTGCGCCCTACACCGCCGATTCGGTCGAAGGTGCGCTCGAATATTACGACGGCAAGCGCGGTTTTCTGGCGCTGGGGGTGTTCTACAAGAACATGAAGTCCTTCGTCACCAGCGAGACGTCTCAGCTCCCCTATAGCGAGACCGGCTACCCGCTGTCGCTGCTGGAGGCCGGTCAGGACGGGTCGATCATCTTCAACTTCACGCGGCCGATCAATGGGCCGGGTGCCTCGATCCACGGCGTGGAGCTTGCCGGGCGGCGCGACTTCGACTTTTTGCCGGGCGTGCTGGGCAATTTCGGCGCGCTGGGTAACGTGACCTATGCCAAAGGGCAGTCGGACGTGTTCTATTCGGGTACGCCGTACGAACTGCCCTTGGTCGATCTGTCCAAATGGTCGGTCAACGGCACGCTCTACTATGACAGCGAGCAGATCGGCGCGCGTGGCTCGGTCGCCTACCGCTCGCGCTATCGCAAGGGCGACGGCGGCAACGGCAATATCGGCGAGTATTTCACGCCGTCGGTCGTGTTCGATGCCACCGCTTATTACAACGTCACGCCGGCGCTGCAGGTCCGGGTCGAGGGATTGAACCTGACCGACGAGCGGATCATCCAGTACGCCGACGGCGACGCCCGCCGCCTCATGACCAGCACGGTCAGCGGCCGCACCATCACCTTTGGTGCATCCTTGCGCTTCTGAGCGCCCGGCCGGGCGGCTCCGCACCCGCGGGACCGCCCGGCCCATTTGCCAGGCTTTCCTCTATGTCCCAGATTCTGCTCAACCGGCGCACGCTGGTCGCGTCCACATTCTCGATCGGCATTCTGACGGCCTGTTCGACCTTGTCGGGGCGGCCCCATTCGTTCCGGCGCGATCCGTTCACGCTGGGCGTGGCCGCCGGCGACCCGGCGCCCGATGGCTTCGTTATCTGGACCCGCCTTGCGCCCGAACCGCTGGCGCCCGATGGCGGGATGCCGCCTGCGAGTGTGCCCGTCGCATGGGAGGTCGCCTCCGACTCCGCCTTCCGCAATATCGTGCGCAAGGGCGAGGCGCTGGCGCGCGCGCAATCGGCGCACACGGTGCATGTCGACTGCACCGGGCTGGAAGCCCATCGGCCGTATTGGTATCGGTTCCATGCCGGTGGTGCCACCAGCGAGATCGGTCGCGCGCGCACCCTGCCGGCACCCGGCGCACGGGTCGACCAGCTGCGCATCGCCAGCGTCGGGTGCCAGGATTTCGAAAGCGGGTTCTACACCGCTTATGCCCATCTGGCTGCCGAACCCGAACTCGACGCAGTGTTCCACTATGGCGACTATATCTACGAATTCGGGCGGCGGGAGAGGAACCCGCATCGGATCCATGCCGGCGATGAGACCTACACGCTCGAAGATTACCGGCGCCGCTACGCCCAGTACAAGCAGGATCCCGATCTGCGCGCCGCGCACGCGCGCGCGGTCTTCATCACCAGCTTCGACGATCACGAGGTGGACGACAACTGGGCGGCCGCGATCGGCAAGGACGACGGCGCCACCGCCGCCTTTGCCGCCCGCAAGGCCGCCGCGCTGCAGGCTTGGCGCGAACACATGCCGGTGCGTGCAGCGCTGCAGCCGGGTCACGACCACCGCTACTTCCGGCGTTTCGACTTCGGCAATCTGGCGCGTATGCACGTGCTCGACACGCGCTCGCACCGCAGTGAACAGCTCGGCGGTGGCCAGTCCGGCCCGGTGCCCCGGATTGACGATGTGCCATCGCGCACGATGCTGGGGCAGGAGCAGGAGGCGTGGCTGGGCCGCGGCCTTTCCGCCGAGCATGGCTGGAACTTCATCGCCCAGCAGGTCATGGTGATGCCCTTCGACGTCCGCGAGGACGGCGCAATGGCGCCGGCCTATAGCACCGACAACTGGAACGGCTATCCTGCCGCGCGGCGGCGCATGGCTGACATTATCGCGGAGCGGGGCCTGCGCAACGTTGTCATCGGCAGCGGCGATATGCACCAACATGTTGTCGGCTATCTCCCCACTGATCCTGACGACCCGGCATCGCCGGCGCTGGCCAGCGAGTTTCTGGCAAGTTCGATCACATCGGGCGGCAGTGGCTCGCCCCGCCATCCGTTTCAGCAAGATACTCTGCAGCGCAATCCGCACCTGAAGCTGCTCAACAACCAGCGCGGCTATCAGCTTTATCGTCTTTCACCGCAACGCTGGGTGGCGGATGTCAAAGTGATGGACCAGGTCGATACCCCCGGCGGACAGCTTGCGACTCTTGCATCGTTCGTGGTCGAACAAGGTCGCCCTGGCCCACAGCCGGTCTGATGGCCCAAGATTGGACGATCCCGTGCTAAGGAAGTTTCCAATAGGCCCGGATTCGCACGACGCTGGGAGCCCGCAGCTGGCGAAGGTGGAGGCTGACAATTCCGGCACAGGAAGTGGTGTTTCGCCAACTGAAGTCCGAACTGGCCCGTTGCCGTTCGGGCCGATCTACGTCCGTTGCAGCCAATAGCGGTCGAGCGCGACGAGCGAAGCGGTGAGCCAAGGCGCACCCGATACATCCAGCCCGGTCATGTCGAAGTGACCGGATGGCTGAAATGGATGGCTGTTTTCATGTCCCAGCGTGGTCGCAACCCAGCCTGCGGGCTGATTGAAAATGTTGCCTCGTCACGCCGGGCTCGCTGCCTTCATTCGGTAGAAGATGCCACTTTCGTCCTGCCCGGTGAGTTCAAGCACGCCCGTAACGACGATCATCTTGGACTCGTTGGTCGGGAACGGGATGTCCGCAAGCACTTCGATGAACTGATTGGGGATGGCGTGGAAGTGGAACGGACAGCCCGGCGGATAGGCGAGCAGCACGAAATGCTTTTGACGCGCGCCGGTCTCCAGCGGTTTCATCCAGCCTGCGACCTTGATGCGCTTGCCCGCCAGCGCCTTGACCGCGGGCGTGAACAGCGGCTTGGAATAAAGATAGCCGTCCTTGGCGGTGCGGGTCTGCTCCTTTGTGGCCTCCAGCACCGCCCAAGAAACACCACCCTTGGGGGTGGCGGCAGGCTTCCACACGTCTTCGACAGGGGCCTTTTTGCCCTGCTGCATCGCGGCGTTCGAAGCGCCAAGTGGAAGCGCTGCCATGACGAGGGTTGCCAGCAGGATCAGGGGTTTGCGCATCGTTCGTGTCCTCAACTCAATCGTGCCAGGGTACGGGCCAGATCGACCCGGAAAATGCGGATGGCCGGAATGATCGCAGCAATCAGGCCGATGCCGAGCACCGCGGCCAGGATCGCTGCTTCGCCGGGTAGAACCCGCGTTGCGACCAGGCCCAGCTCGGCCAATGTCGGGAAGCTGCCGACTGCCAAGGCGATCAGCCCATGCGCCAATGCAATCCCTGCCAATGCGCCGATCCCGGCGATCAGCAGTCCTTCGAGCAGGATCGTGGCGAAGACGGCCGCCGGTGTTGCGCCCATGACGCGGAGTAGCGCGAGGTCGCCCTCGCGGGCGCGGGTCGCGCTCCATAAGGCGACGAACAGGCTGAGCCCCGCCGAGATCGCCAGCAGCCAGCCGAACAGTCGCGCGCCCTCGATCACCGATCCGAACAACCCCAGCAGCCGCGCCGATTCGGTCGCAGGCACCGCAGCCTGTAGCGCGCTCTGGCGGTTGATCTGCGAAGGAATGCGCATCGCGCCCGAGGCGTTGCGGTAGCGCACCAGCACGGCGGTTATCTCGGGCTCCAGCCCGGCGGGCCCAGCCGCCTCCTCATGATGATCCTGGTCGGCGTGGTGCTCGTGGGCATCATGCCCGGCTTGATCGTCATCATGCGCGATGCCGTGGACGTCCCATACCGACTCGATCGATGTCAGGATCAGACGGTCGAGCACGGTGCCGGTCGGCGCGAGGATGCCGACCGTCTTGAACGGGGCGTGATCATGGCCCTGCCCGTCCTCTTCGCCGCTCTCGAGGCCGTGGCTGCCAATGAATTTCTGGCCAAGGCCGGCGCCGGTGCGCCGGGCCACGTCGGCCCCCAGCACGGCATCGCCCGGGGCTTCGAACGCAACGCCTTGCGCCAATCGGGCATCATAGAGCGTCAGAAAACCGGTATCGCTGCCGACGATCCGAAACCCCTCGAAATTGTCGCCCAGGGCCAGCGGAACGGCTTGCGCCACCCCCGGGTCGCGGCGCAGCATCGCGAGCGCGCCCTGCGGGATGTTCCCGGTGGGCTGGTCGATATGGTAGACGCTCGACAGAACGAGCTGCAGCGGCGACCCCTTGGCCCCCACGACCAGATCGATCCCGCGCGCATCGCGCTCGAAGCGTTCGCCCGCCTGGGTCGAAAACTGGAGCAGCAGCACGAGCGTTGCAACCGCGATCGCCAGCAGCAGCGCGTTGAGCGCCACCGTCAGGGGGCGGTCGCGCATATAGGCAAGAGCAAGACCGATCATGCGGTGGCCCTTTGCCCAACGGGGGATAGCTGCCTGACAGACGCGATGTGATCACGCAGCCGGTCGTCATGGGTGACGACGAGCAGGCTGGCGCCCGATTCATCGGCGCATTCGCGCAGCAGCGTGACGACATTTTCCATGTTGCGATGGTCGAGCGCAGATGTCGGTTCATCGGCGATGATCAGGTCGGGCCGTCCGACCAGTGCCCGCGCGATCGCTGCACGCTGCGCCTCGCCCTGGCTGAGTTCGCGCGGCAAGGCATGTGCCCGGTGCGAAAGGCCCAGCCGCTCGATCAGCATGGCGATGCGATCCCCGCCGCCCTCGCCACTGACCAGCTTCTGCGCAAGCGCCAGGTTGGCGGTCAGGTCGAGCGAGGAGACCAGCCGCAGCGTCTGGAACACCAACCCGATGCGGCGGCGGCGCAGGTCATCGCGGCGCGCGGGCGACAGCCCGGTCATCGCTTCGCCGCCCAGAGTGATCGTGCCGCTTTCGGGGGTCAACAGTCCGCAGATCAGGTTGACCAAAGTCGATTTTCCGCAGCCCGATGCGCCGATCAGCAGGCTGTGCTCGCCTGCGGCCATGTGGAAGTCAAAGCCGGACAGGACCGGGGTTCCGCGATAGGCGAACGCGAGCTGCTCAATCGACAAAAGCATATCAGGGCCCGGACGCTTCAATCCTTGGTCGCGGTAAAGCGCATGGCCTGTTCGGCGGGGGTGGATTGAGAAACGGCAAGAGCCTTGGGCGCAGCGTCTGCAGACAGCCGGGTAGCATTTGAGAGCTTTGCCACCTCCTGCGCGACCGACCGCTTGGCCTCTTCGCGCGCCTGGTTGCTGAGAACGGCGGAGTTCTCGCTCTGCTGCGGGTTGGGGGCATCGTTTGGAACGTTCCACGCGGCATGCTGGCCGAACGGGTTGATCCGGGCGAAGCCGAAGCCTTCCATATCGCAGGCCTGAGCTGACTGAGCGCTGGCCAAGGCGGCAAAAGCCACGGTCAAAACCACCAGATTGTTGCGCATCACCAGTCTCCCCGATCTTGGAGAAGACACGATACAACATATCCAAGATCGACTCAAAGCAGTTTTCGCGTCCAGTGGCCGATGAAGCGGTTTTTCAATTCAGCAACACACTGTGGCGATGGCGGCGACGCAGCGCCCAGTTAATCGCATGAGTGGCAGCCAGCAGGATGCTTCCTGCAACACTCATCAGTGTTTCCTGCCGCACCGTAACCGGCAAGATCAGCGCAAGGATCAGCAGGCCAAGCCCGGCGAAACCTGCCGCCAGCAGGGGAAGCCTGTGGTGCTGGACGACGCTGAGCAGAAGCCAGGCACTGACCGGCCCGACAATCATCACCAGCCAAAAATGCAGGTCGATGGCGGGATCGAATGCGCGGCCCAACGTCGGCGTCCACGCCAACAGCATCGGCAAAAATAGGCAATGGACCAGGCAGAGCAGCGCGCCGCCAATCGCAAACCCCTCGGCGGCGTCGGTCGGCAGCGGAGCCGGGTGGTTGGTCCTGTTTGCTTTGAAGAAACGCATTTTTCCCCGCTTGTGCAATCGAGAGGATCGCTATAATGATATAGTATATCATGACAAGGAGGTTTTCACTATGGGTTCATCCAGCCAACCAACCGAGAGGCTGCCAGTCACCGTTCTTTCCGGCTTTCTGGGCGCCGGAAAGACAACGCTACTCAATCACATTCTTGCCAACGTCGATGGCCTGCGCGTCGCCGTGATCGTCAACGACATGTCCGAGGTAAACATTGATGCAGCACTGGTTCGCGGCGGCGATGCGGCGCTGAGCCGGGCAAGCGAGCAACTGGTCGAGATGACCAATGGCTGCATCTGCTGCACGCTGCGGGACGACCTGCTCAAGGAGGTGCGCACGCTCGCTGAGGGCGGGCGGTTCGATTATCTGGTAATCGAAAGCACCGGTATTTCCGAGCCGCTTCCGGTCGCCGCGACGTTCAATTTCCGCGATGAGGCCGGGGAATCACTGGGCGATGTCGCAACGCTCGACACCATGGTCACCCTGGTCGATGCGGTGAACCTGCTCAAGGACTACGCCAGCCATGAGTTTCTGGCCGATCGCGGCGAATCTCTTGGGGATGACGACACCCGCAGCCTTGTCGCGCTGCTGGTCGAGCAGATCGAGTTTGCCGATGTCATCGTCATCAACAAGGCATCCGACGTCGGCGCGGACCAGCTGAATGTCGTCAAGAAGCTGTGCGCATCGCTCAATGCCGATGCTCGGATCATCACCGCCGATCGCGCGCGGATCGACCTGAAGCAGATTCTCGGCACGGGGCTGTTCGATGACGAGCGTGCTGCCGAGCATCCATTATGGGCTAAGGAGCTTTACGGCTATGCCAGTCATCGCCCGGAAAGCGAGGAATACGGCATCGAGAGCTTCGTCTATCGTGCCCGCCAGCCATTCGATCCGGCGCGCTTTCATGACTTCCTGGTGGGGGATGGGCTTGAGGGTGTCATTCGCGCCAAGGGCTTTTTCTGGCTGGCAACCCGGCCACTGTGGGTTGGCGAGTTGGCGGTGGCCGGTTCGCAGACGATGACCGCACGCTTGGGCCGCTGGTGGGCCTCGGTGCCCAAGAATCAGTGGCCGCACGACAACCAGTTTGAGGATTTCGTCGCGCACAACTGGGATGCGGTCTGGGGCGACAGGCGACAAGAGCTGGTGTTCATCGGTATCAACATGGATGAGGCGGCGCTGCGCCAGCGGTTGGGAGAATGCCTGGTAGCTGCAGACGGATTTACCCCCGAGCGCTGGCAGCAGCTGGACGATCCGTTCCCGGAATGGGGCGAGAATGCCCGCGTGCTGGAGAATGCGTAAGCCATGACACAGCTTGAAACACGCGCCCGGCCTGCAGTCAGTTACAACAACTGGAAGGCGATTGACGATCCAGCAGTGCGCATCGTTATCGACGAGGCATTTATATCCCTCTTACGGGATGTGACTGATAGCCTGCTTGCCGCCGCGCCCTTCAGTCATGCCGTGTCTGGCACTCCTGAAGCTATGGTTGCGCAGCTGCCTTCGCTCTCGAAGGAACTGGCTGATGCTATCACCGATCTGGCAACTCGATTTGCTGGGTTGATGCATTGCGACACCGTCCGGCTTCGCTTGGAGGGCATCACCGGCAACGCCTGCCGCAAGGTCCATGCGGATTATACCGACCTGCGCCTCATCTGCACCTTGGCAGGTCCTGGCACGGACTACACGCTGGGCGATGATCCTGCAGGACCGCTGCTGAGCATCCCCACTGGCGCGGTAGCCTTGTTCAAAGGGCGCGAGTTCGGAGCAGGCCATGCTGCATGCCTGCACCGTTCCCCACCGATTGAGGGGACTGGTCTATCCCGGCTGGTCCTGGTGATCGACACGCCGCAACGCCCTCGGACAGATTAGCTGTCGAACATCAGGCTGATCGATGGCACGCCAGCTGGAGGCATGGCCGGATTGGCCATTTGAAGGACGGTCCGCAGGCATAACGGTGTAATTCCCGTCAGGCTGAATCCGGCCCTTTTGCGACTTTTCGTTTCGATCTCAGCCATGGCTTCGGCTCGAATTTCGAAGTGCCAATGAATGATTTTGCCGGGGTGGCGCGGACGATTGCCAAGCCTTGGCTTCCATGTCAGATACCGGAACGAGGGACCAGCGGCTCCAGAACGGAGCTGCGATCTTCACCTCGGCACCGCAAGGCGCAAAAACGACCATGGAGATGCATTTGCTCCGCGCTGCAACTGCTTCAAGATTCTGCTGCCTGGCCCTTGCGACGACCGCTCTGGCTGCCGCAACCGGGCCGCTGCTTGCACAGGATTATCCGCTCGCGCTGACCTACTCACAAGCGCAGGCGCGGTTTCTCGACCAGTCCGATGCCATCGATGCCGCCGATGCTGCGGTGGACTCCGCCGAGGCCCGCCAGCAGGCCACCCGGACACTGCGCCGACCGGATGTCGATATCGAGGCGCAGGCGCTCGAATTCCAGAAAACCCTGATCCTGCCGCTGGGTTCGCTGGAGCCGGTCGCCAACAGTTTCGGCATCGCCGACCCGTTGAGGTTCCGCATCCGCCGGTTTGTATCGCGCCCGATCATCACCGCCACGATGCCGATTTATTCTGGCGGCCAGATCGGCGCAGCCCAGGAGGGCGCGGCCAGCCAGGTGCAGATCGAACGGGCCAATCGCGACGAGGCAGCCCAGCAGGGTTTGGCCCAGCTGGCGCGGGCCTATTTCGGCCAACAGCTGGCGAGCCAGGCGCTGGCCATCCGGCAGGATGTGGTCGGCGGCATGCGCGATCATGTCGTCGCTGCCCGCGCGCTGGAAAGGGAACAGCAGATCGCCCCGGTCCAGCGGCTTCAGGCCGAGGCAAAGCATGAAGAGGCGCTGCGCGAGGCGGAAAAGGCCGCCGCCGATCTGGCCGCAGCCAATCTGCAACTTGCCGGTCTGCTGCGTGCGCAAGGGCCGCTCGCGCCGGTGACGCCGCTGGGTGTGGCCGAGGCACATCTGCCCCCCGTCGACGATTTCATCGCCGCCGCGCTCGATCTTCACCCCAGCATCAAGCGGCTGGAGGCAACCGTCAAAAAGGCAAGCGCGGGGGTCGAGGCGGAAAAGGCGCAGCTGCGCCCGACGGTCTATGCACTGGCGCAATACAATCTCGACCGCGAGGACTCGCTGGTGACCGATCCGGATTTCATCTTCGGCGTCGGCGTGAAGTACAAGCTCGCCTCGGGCATGGGTCGCCGGTCCGCAGTCTCCGCCGCCCGTTCCACCCAGGCGCAGGCCGAAGCCGGGGTGCGCGAGGCGCAGGTGCAGGTCGAAACCGGTGTGCGGATCACGCACGCGCAGGCCCAGTCCGCCAAAGACCGTTACGCCCTCTATACACGGACCATCGCGGCGGCAGATGAATCGCTACGCGTCTCACAGCTGTCGTTCCGCGAGCTGCAGGGCACCAGCCGCGACGTCACGGATGCGCAGCTCACCGCCGGGCGCGTGCGGGTGGAGCAGGCGCGCGCGGCCTATGAGTATCTGGAAGCGCTGGTGGCACTGCTGGAAGTCAGCGGCCAGATCGAAAGCCTCCCCGACTTCCTGCCCGCATCACAGACAGGCCAGCCATGACAGCAACGGACACATCTGCGGAGCCGGCCGCATCTTCGCCTGGCCGATCCAGGCTAGCCGTGCTGGCAGCTCTTGTGATCGCAGTGCTTGCACTGGGTCTGTGGCTGGCATGGTCGCCACAGCAAGGCCAAGTGCAGGGCATTGTCGATGCGCGCGAATTCAGGGTCGCCAGCAAAGTGACCGGACGGCTGTCGCAGGTGCTGGTTGCCGAAGGCGCGACAGTCACGGCGGGGCAGCTGCTGGGCCGGATCGACAGCCCGGAGGTGACCGCCAAACAGGCGCAGGTCAACGCCACCGTGGAGGCCGCGCAATCCCAGGCGGACAAAGCCATGGCAGGTGCGCGCCAGACCGAGATCGACGCAGCCAAAGCGCAATGGCGCCGGGCGGCTTCCGCCGCCGATCTGGCGCAGGTGACCTATGAGCGGGTCAACCGGCTGGCCGATCAGGGCGCGGTCGCTGGCCAGAAGCGCGATGAGGCGCGCGCCAACATGATCGCCGCGAACGAGGCGGCGCGCGCGGCCCGGTCCCAATATGACCAGGCACGCGCGGGTGCCCGGCCAGAGGATGTGCGCGCCGCTTCCGCGCAGGTGGCGCAGGCGCGCGGCGCAGCGGCCGAGGTGGAAGCCGCCCATACTGAAACCCGTCTGGTAGCCCCTGCCGCAGGGGAAGTGGGTCGCCGCCTTGCCCAGCCCGGTGAGATCGTGGGCGCGGGTTTCCCTGTGCTGCTGCTCACCGAAGTGCAGGCGCCCTGGGTGACCGTGACGTTGCGCGAGGACCAGATGCAGGGTGTGCGCATGGGCAGTGCATTCACCGGGCGCATTCCAGCGCTCGATGGCAGGCGGGCGCAGTTCCAGGTCAGCTTTATCGCTCCGGCTGGCGATTATGCCACCTGGCGCGCCACCCGCCAGTCCAGCGGGTTCGATATCAAAGGCTTTGAACTGCGCCTCACGCCCGCCAAGCCCATCCGGGGGCTGCGTCCGGGGATGTCGGTGCTGTTCGACTGGCCGCAATGACGCGCAGCGCCATATTTCGCGCCAGCTTTGAGCGTGAATGCCGGTATCTGCGTCGCAATCCCTGGGATATGGCGCTGCTTACGTGGCTGCCGCTTTTGCTGTGCGGTGTGATTGCGTGGCAGCTGTCGAGCGGAGTGGCACGGGATCTGCCGGTGCTGCTGATCGATCAGGGGCACAGCGCCATCGGGCGGGATCTCGCGGTCCGCATCGAGGCAGCGCCCGGCCTGAGGCTGGCAGGAAAGGTGCCCGATCTGCCCACCGCAGAACGCATGATCCGCGCAAAGCAGGCGCTCGGAGCCATCCTCGTCCCCCGCGAAACCGCGCGCGCCGCGCTGAGCGGTCAGGCGCCCGTCATCGTCTATTTCAACGCCAGCTACCCTTCTGCTGCTGCGACCATCCAGCGCGAAGCCGCTGCTGTCATCGAGTCCGCCAATGCCCGTCTTGCCGTGACCCGGGTGGGGATTGATGTGCTGCCCGCAAGCATGCGTCCCGCGCCGGTCCGCGCAATCACGGTGATGGCCGGGAATGCTCAAGCCAGCCAGGAGCAACAACTGGTCAGCCTGCTGCACCCGGCCCTACTCCACCTGCTGTTCATGCTGGCAGTGGTCTCTGCTTTCGGGCGCGAGTTGCGCGATCGCAGCATCGCCGAATGGGAACCCGATATGCCTGCGCTGGCGGGCAAGGCTGCGCCTTATCTTGCGGTGTTCATGGGCTGGGGGTTGCTCGCGATCCTGTGGCTTGCAGGCGTGCGCGGGTGGCAGTTTGCCGGATCGCCGACGGTGCTGATTGCGGGCTACGCCGCGATGTATCTGGCGTATCTGGGCATGGCGCTGCTGCTGGTCGGCGCCACCCGCACGCTCAGCCAGTCGCTGTCGATGACCGGGCTGTATGCCGGGGCATCCTTCGCCTTTGCAGGTGCCATCTTCCCGCTCGACCAGGCAAGCCTGTTTGGCCGGGTCTGGGGCAACCTTCTGCCATTCACGCATTTTTCCAGGCTGCTGGCCCGCACTTGGATCGCGCAAGGAACGCCGGCATCGCACGTTGGCCCCCTGTTGTGGATGCTGGTCATTGCGCTGGTCAGCGCAGTGCCGGGCGTGCTGCTGTATCTCAAGGCATCGCGCGATCCCCGCAGTTGGGGGCGGCGCTGATGGGACAAGCCTTCCGGGCGCTTTTTGCGGCGATTTTTGCCGATCGCGCCGCGACCTTGCTGCTGCTGCTCTCACCTTTGATCTATGCCGGTTTCTATCCCAGCGCCTATACCGGCGAAGTGGTGGTCCGCGCGCCAGTGGTCGTGGTGGACCAGGATGGCACGTCGGCGAGCCGGGGATTGTTGATCGGCGTCGGCGCGGTCCAGCAGACCGAGGTAGTCGCCAGCCTTGCCAGCACTGCAGAGGCGCAGCTGTGGCTCGCCGAAGGGCGGGCGGTGGCGGCACTGATCATCCAGCAAGGCTTCGGCGAGGATATCGCCCGGGGCGACCCCGGAACGGTGCTGCTGACCGGCAACGGCGCCTATCTGCTGCGGGCATCGAGCGCACTTTCCGGGATCGGCGTGGCGCTCGGCCGAACGGGCCGCGATGCTGCAAGGGAACAGGCGCGCGCCGCAGGGCCACCCACGCAACCCGGACTGGTGCTGGTGTCCCGCCCGCTGTTCAACACCCGCGAAGGCTATGGTGCGGCGGTCTTCCCCGGCGTGGCCTTTGTCATCATCCATCAGAGCCTGTTGCTGGGCCTTACCTTGCTTGCCGGGACCGCGCGCGAGAAGATGGGCCCCGCGATGCGATTTGCGCCCCGGCAGCTGGCTGGCATCGCTTTGGCAGCATCGTGCATCGGCCTGGCAGAAGTCGCCTGGTTCGTCGGCATGGTGTTCTGGTGGCACGATTATCCCCGAGCGGCTGCGCCACTGCTTGATGTCATGGCAGCCGCGGTCCTGTTCGTCGCCGCCACGGTGGCTGCCGCGCTTGCGCTGGCCAGCCTGTTCAGAACCCGCGAACGCCCTCTGCAGCTGGGCCTTGCCCTGTCGCTACCCCTGTTCTTTCTGACCGGCCTGTCATGGCCTGCAGAGGCAACTCCGGTTGCGCTGGTCGCGATTGCCCGACTGTTTCCCACCACCTCGGGGCTCGAACTCATGGTGGGGCTCAATCAGATGGGCGGAACGCTGATCGATTATTGGGCAGCGGCGCTCAACCTGGTGCTGCTTACACTGCTCTGCGGTAGTTTCAGCTATTGGCGGTGGACCGGTAACTGGCGACCTTAAGAAGCAGATTGATTCATCACCCATGGTAGGTCTTGGTCAGCCTATGCCTCCCACTGACACACATGGATCAATGTGGGCCAAGACCAAGCGTCATGCTGCGCAACACGCCGTCGCGGCGCAGCAGTCCATGCGCCAGGGCCGCCGCGAGATGGCCTAGGATCAGCACGAAGAACAACAGCGCGACCACGGTATGCGCCTTGCGCAGCAGCGCATAGAGCGCAAGGTCGTGCGGCAGGATCGCTGGCAAGGTCAGCGCTTTTGTCACTACGACCGGATAGCCGCCCGCCGAAAGCATCGCCCAGCCGAGCAGCGGCATTCCTATCATCGCGGCATAGAGCAGGATGTGCGACGCTGCGGCAATCCGCTTTTGCCACATCGAAAGGTCATGCGGCAACGCCGGCGCCTGCGTCATCAGGCGCAGCGGCAACCGTACGAGCACCAGCGCCAGGATCACGATGCCCACCGGACGGTGCAGTGCCAGCAGCGCCGGATAAAGCGGGCCCGTGGTCGATACCATGCCGACACCGATGAACAGCATCGCCAGCACGGCCAGCGCCATAAGCCAGTGGAGCATGCGCAGCGCAGGGTGGAAGCGTTGAACATGGCGGCTCATCGTGCTGTCTCCCGTCGTGCTGTCTCCGGATCCATGGCCCCACCGGCCGCGCTTGGCCCCGCCCCCTCGGCGGCGCGCCGGGAGAACGAAGAGGAATAGGCCTTGGCGCGCGCAGCGAGCAGCGGATCATCGGACAGGCCGATACCCTCGGGCAAAATGGTCGGGTCGAAATTCAGATCGCGGCACGCGCCGGTTTCTTCTGGCGACACCGCGTTGATCGTCAGTATTCCGGCCTCGATCGTCCGGTGTGGCCCGGTCCAGGCCACCGTGGCGTTGTCGGTGACGTCGCCCGGGTTGGCAACGACAAGCTGGAGGTGCCAGCGTGATGGCCCTTTGGCGGTCCGCGCTGTCATCTCGCGCAACAGGTGATCGCGCGGCAATCGATCGAGCCTGGCCTTGTCGAGCCCGGTCAACGCCGCCTCGGGAACGAAATGCCAGCGCACCAGCCGCGCCGTGCCTGCACGATCGGTGAAGCGGAACGCATTGATGCTGTAATAGATTGCGTTGGCAAAACTGTCAGGCAGCACCGCTTTTGCCATATAGTCCTGGAACGCCCTCACCTCCGGATGCGCGGCGAGGAAGGGCTGGATCAGCGCTGGGTCGGGCATGCCCGTTGTGGCATCGGGCTTTGTCGCGCGCTGGAGCGCCAGGAACGAGTCGATGTCGGCAACCGGAAAGATCGGCGTGTGGTCCATCGCCATCCGCCATTGCTGACCGTCGGGTGTGTTCAACAGCAGCGCCATCGAGTGAAAGACGTTGCGCCCGTCGCCAGCCAGCGGGTTGCCTCCGGCAAGCGAAAAGCGGCCGATGACCGGGTAGCTGCCACGTGCGAGCGCCTGCGCAACCGACAGCGCCGCACCGGACCCCGTCGCAGCGAACGTGCCCGAAAAGCACAGCCCCTTGGCATGCGCGCGGCGATAGCCGGGGTGCTTGCCGCCGTTATCCTCGAGCGCAGCGATCACGTCGCCGCCGTTGACGCGCCTGGCGCCGATCCAGCCGGCTGCCCAGGCAAATGCGGCAATGAACAGCAGGACGATTGCCCCGATCAAGGCCAATGGTCCCAGGCGCGTATGTCGGTCGGTTGACATGGAGAATTCCGATTTCGTGAATGATCCACACCAGACGACGCCTGCGGTCGGTTTATTCCGGACCACATGATAATTTTTCGCGCGCGGAATAAACGCGGTTCCATTACGTCCTTATCATCATGCAAGCACCGGTGGAGCCGAAGGCCGATCTGATCGAAGCCGTCCAGCCGCTGATCCCGGCGTTGCGGCGCTATGCCCGGGGGCTGCTGCGCGATCGCGATGACGCCGACGATTTGGTCCAGGACGCGCTCGAACGGGCGATGACGCGGTGGCATCAGCGTCATGCCAAGGGCTCCGTGCGCGCATGGCTGTTCGCCATCGTGCACAATCTGGCGATCGATCAGCTGCGGCGGAGACTGCGGCGCGGCACCCCTGCCGACATCGACACTGTGCCCGAGGCCGCGCTTTCGATACCGCCTGAGCAGGAAGCCGCGATGCGGCAGGGCGACATATTGTTGCTGGTTGCGCTGTTGCCCGCAGAGCAACGCAGCGTCCTGCTGCTTATCGGCGTGGAAGATCTGAGCTATGCCGAAGCTGCGGCGGTGCTCGATATCCCGCAAGGCACGGTGATGTCGCGGCTCTCTCGGGCACGCGAGAGATTGCGGCGGATGATGGAGGACGCGCCGGCTTCCTCGCCTGCGCTGAGGATCGTGAAATGACCAAAACCCATGTGACCGAAGCCGAACTTCAGCAATATGTCGACGGTCGGCTGCCGCAAAGCCGCGAAGAAATCGTCGCTGCGTGGCTCGCCGCGCGCCCGGATGAGGCCGCGCGTATCGAGGCATACCGTCGCGAGCGCGATGCCTTGCGCTTGGCGCTCGCCCCGGTTGCAGAAGAACCCCTGCCCCCCGAACTCGATCTGCATCTGCGGCGATCCGGGCCTTTCGGGCGTTGGTCCGCGCACGGGCGGGCGCTTGCCGCCAGCATCATGCTGGCGCTGATGATCGGAGGGGGATCGGGCTGGGTGTTACGCGGCTTGAGCACGCCTGCGACAGCAGGCACCGCTGCGCTCGCCCGCGAGGCGGCGGCCAGCTATGCCGTTTTTGCCAGCGACGCGGACCGCCCGGTCGAGATCGCGGCAAGCGAACAGCAGCTGCTCGACGACTGGTTCTCACGCCGTCTGTCGCGGCCGATCAGGGCGCCCGATCTTGGCGCTGCGGGGTTTCGGTTGATCGGCGGGCGGCTGGTCGCGACCGATTCCGGTCCCGCCGGCCTGTATCTTTATCGCGATGCTTCGGGCAATCGGGTGGCGCTTTATCTGCGTCCGATGCGCGTCGAGGGGAATGATCGCATGATCAAGCGCGATATCGGTCCCGTCCGCGGCTGGACCTGGGCCCAGGACGGGCTGGGGTTCGGCATGTTCGGCGAGATGCCCGACGAACAGCTGCACCGCACCGCCGATATGGCCAGGGCACAGTTCGTTCCTGCCTGAAGGCGCGATGGAACGCGGGTTCGATGCTCCCCCGGCAGCGGGCTTGAAGTCGCAGCAACGTGCTTCCCGCGTTGACATGGTCGCGCGCAGATCGTCGGCGACGACCGTTTCGGCTGCGCTGATGCTGGAGAGGCGTCCGCCCCGCCGGGCAAACGGGGCGGACCCCAACATACCGCGATGAGCGGAAATTTCGCACAGACAAAGGGAGGCAGAGGAGGGTCAGGGAGCCTCACCTTCCCCGCCGCTGCAGCGGGCACGGCAGCAGCGGTACGGTCTGGTGCGAAATGTTGCGCGCAAGGTTGCATGGCCTCGAGCGCAAGGCCGTTTCTATCTGCGCTGGGCTACGCAACGATATCAAACCGCAGCCGCGCTGTTGCGGATGTAACATCCGGCAATCGGTTCAGGACCGCGCCCACGCATTTCGATGACATACGCAACACAAGCGCCGTCCGCGATTGACCTCCAGCGCCGGTGCACGAAAAGGTCTCGCGTCCACTCCGATGAGGTGCAACCATGCCACTCGCCCGCACATTCATTTCGCGCAGAACGATGCTGTCAGGACTTATGGCCGGACTTGCCGCAGGATTAGGCGTTTCAATCGGCGCTCAAGCCATCGCGCAACCCTTCCGGACGCGATCACTGCCTCCCGTTCCGTCGCTCCCGGACCTGGATACCGAAGGCTATACCGAAACTTCCGGAGCCAAAATTTGGTACGGGCGCATCGGTGCGGGGCCGCCGGTCATTCTGCTGCACGGCGGCATGGCGAGCAGCCGTTCCTGGGCGTTGCAGGTACCAGCGCTGATCGCGGCGGGCCATGAAGTGATTCTGGTCGATAGCCGCGGCCACGGGCAAAGCACATTGGGCGCCAGTCCGCTCAGATACGAACTGCTGGCTGACGATATTGCTGCGGTCATCGCGGAGCTCGACCTTGATGCCCCATCGCTTATCGGATGGAGCGATGGCGGCATCGTCGCGCTCATGCTCGCCGGTCGTGCAAACCATGGCCTGAGCGGGGTTTTTGCCTTTGGTGCCAATATGAGCGCGCAGGGCGTTCGCGCCGACGCGGACCGGGCGCCCATACTGGAACTTGTCGGGCCACGCCTGCGCCAGGATTATATTGAACTGTCGCCGGCGCCGAGCGACTTTGCAACTCTGAGCAGCGCGGTCCGCAAGATGCAACAAGGGCTGGATGGCTGTGGAACCAGCCGACTGACCGCAATCGAAGGCTTATCCGTCACGATCGCAGCCGGCAGTGATGACGAGTTCATTACGCCAGAGCATCCCGAGTATCTTGCCAAACACATATCGGGCGCGCGGCTCCGCATCATTCGCGATGCCGGTCATTTCGCCCCCTGGCAGCAGCCAACCGCTTTCAACAGGCTTTTGCTCGAGTTTTTGGGCGCTGATCGGCGGCTCGCCACGATTTCGGGAAATGGCCCGGACAAAGCTTCGGCTATATGATCGGCGGTGCGCGATGTATCCCTGCCCCGAGCCGGACGTCGGTTCGCAACATGGCTTGAACTCACGCCTGGATCGAACAGCTTAGGTGGCAATGAACGAGATCGCTACCCGGCTCATTCAACCGATGTTTCGCGCGCATCGAAAACTGTTCGGCTCGTCTCGATCAGACCTTCATGATCGAAGACCCAACGCCCCAGCGCAAGGCCTTGTTCGGCAAGCGAGTGCCCCAATGGCGTGAGCGCATACTCTACCTGGGGAGGGACCGTGGGATACACCGTGCGGCGAACCATGCCATCACGCTCCAGCTTGCGCAGCGTACGGGTCAGCATCTGCTGGGAGATACCCGCGACCGAACGGCGGAGCTGGTTGAACCGCTGCGCACCTGCGTCCAGCACGACCACCACCGGCAACGTCCAGCGATCGCCGATCCATGCCAGATGTTGGGCGACCTGCGGGCACCGGTCGGTGTCCAGTGCATGTTCTGCGGTCATATCCATGTGACTAGGTCCTGAAAATATGCGTTCTTGGCGGTCGAAGCGCACTGCGTATTTATGGGAGACCCAAACCAATAGGAACAGTCCCCCATGAAAGTTCTCCATCTCGATTCCTCGATTCAGGGCGAAAACTCGGTCAGTCGCGCGGTTTCTGCCGCCGTCGTCGAGCAACTGCGCCGGGCACAGGGCGATCTCGAGATTGCGTATCGCGATCTCGGCTCCAGTCCGCCTGCACATCTGACGCTTGCTGGCTTCGGATCCTCTGAAGCGGCAGACATTCTCGAGCAGTTTCTCGCAGCCGACATCGTGGTGATCGGCGCGCCGATGTACAATTTCGGGATACCGACGCAGCTCAAGAGCTGGTTCGACCACATCCTGATCTCGGGCAAGACCTTCCGCTATGGCGCAAACGGCGCCGAAGGGCTTGCGGGTGCCAAGCGGGTCATCGTCGCACTGGCGCGCGGCGGGTTCTACACCGACGCTGCGGGCGCCACGATGGAGCATACCGAGACGCATCTGCGTGCCATGCTGGGCTTCATCGGGATTGCGAACCCTGAGGTCATCATCGCCGAAGGCATCGCGACCGGACCCGAGCAGCGCGATAAAGCGATCGAGGCCGCGCTTGCCGATGCCGCGCGGGTTGGCTAGCTCACATTGTCCGTGCTGCCCGGGCGAGTTCACGCGCCAGGTCGACAAACACCTTGAAGGCTGCGGGGGGATTGCGACGGCTGGGGTAATACAGGCACAGCGGCGAAAGCTGCGGCGTCCATTGTTCGAGGACACGCACAAGCCGGCCGGCAGCCATATCCGCAGCGACGTCCGATTCCATGAAGAACCCGATGCCTACCGCTTCCAGCACGGCGATCCGCGCCAGGCTGGCTTCGTCGAGCGTGATCGGCCCGTCGACATCGACCTGCAACTCCTGCCCTTCCGCCTCGAACTGCCAGCGAAACATCGCGCCATTGGGCAGCCGGGTGCGGATACAGGCGTGGGTGAGCAGGTCGGCGGGGACCTGGGGCTGGCCGCGACGGTCGAAATACGCCGGCGAGGCGACCACCGCGTAGCGCCGCGCGGGACCGAGCGGGATCGCGATCATGTCGGTCGGCACAAGGTTCTGGCTGCGCACCCCGAAATCGAAGCCGTCCGCGACGATATCGACCAGATTGCCCTCGGTCACCAGATCGATCCGGACCTGCGGAAATCGCCGCAGGAACTCGAGGATCAGCGGAGACAGGATCTCGCGCCCTGCTGTTGCGAAGGTGTTGATGCGCAGCGTGCCCGATGGGGTATCCTGTTGCGAGCGGACGGTATCGAGCGCCTGGTTGATCTGCTTCAACGCCGGCGTGACCTGATCGACGAACCTGCGCCCGGCTTGCGTGAGCGAGACGCTGCGCGTGGTCCGATTGAAAAGCCGCACCCCCAATTGCGCTTCGAGCTTGGCGATCGCGTTGCTGAGCGCGCTGGTCGACATGCCAAGATCGAGCGCGGCTGCGCGAAACGAACCGCGGCGATCGATCGCCAGAACCGCATCGAAATCGGTCAGGTTGAAATTCGACATTGTCCGGAAACTCGCAATACTATGTCCCGTTTTATCCTGATTATCATGACGAGGTCAAAGGCCTAGTCTGGGGTCATCAAGCCCGCATGCATTCTTGGCATTCGCCATCCGATGCGCCGGGCCAATCAGGAGAAAGACCATGACCATCCAATTGCCGAACGTGATCGCCGAATATTTTGCAGCCGACAAGCAGGGCAATGCGCAGACCATTGCCGAATGCTTTGCGACCGACGCGGTCGTGATTGACGAAGGCAACACGTATGTGGGCCGCGATGCAATCCGGCAGTGGATGGCGAATGCCTCGACGCAGTACACCTACACGGTCGAGCCCTTCGACCTTTCGGAAGACGACGACGGTATCATCGTCACCAGTCACCTGGTCGGCAATTTTCCTGGCAGCCCTGTCGATCTGCGCTATTTTTTCGTTCTCGACGAAGGCCGGATCGCCCGGTTGAAGATTATTCCCTGATCCAGCGCATAGGCTGATGATCAGCAGAATGCGGGTTGGAGGAAGCATATGAAGAAGGCTGCTGTCGTGTTCGCGGCGTTATCTCTTGCCGTGCCACCTGCCTATCCACATGTTCCCGTCCAGCTCGCAACCAGTGGCAAGACGGTCGCCTGTCCCGAGCCCGGCGGTTTTGAAGCTTATTCGCCGATCGTCTCCCGCGTCGGCCCACCGGACGCTGCGGTACTGGAGATTTTTTCTGGCGCGGCAACATCCGCTATCGCGGTGCACCAGCTGACCCCGCCGGAACGGGTGCGATTGCAAAACGCCCTTGCGAAGTTGCCGCGCCTGCACCGCGATGTTCTGCAGCGGCATTTAAGGCGGCTGAGTTTTCTCGATCTGGAATCGGGCGGCGGAAGCGCCTTGACCAGCAAGGTCGGGCCTGATGACGCCAGCACGCTATTCGATATCACCTTCAGGGCAAGCCTGCTCGACGAAAGTCTGACCAAGTTTCTGAACACAAAGGAAGCCCGTCTGTTTGTGGACGATGGATCGGGCTTCAGCGTGGAATTCGACGCCGGTCCGGCGGATGCCCTGACCTATGTATTGCTCCACGAAGCAACGCATATCGTCGATCAGGTCTTGGGCCTTACCGACGATGCCGCAGGCCCCTTCATGTCAGGTGTCTGGGCTGATGTCCGGGCTCTCTCACAGCCCCACGCCGACAGTCTCGCCGCATCAACGCCATTTCGAAGGCAGCCGCCTATACCGTTGCGCTATGCGCCGGCTTACTATGAATCGCTTCGCCAAAGCCCGTTCGTCTCGTTCTATGCGACCGCGGCAGCGAGCGAGGATGTGGCAGAGCTATTGGCATGGCAGCAGCTGGCGATGCGCTTCAATCAGCCATTGACGCTGACGGTCCGCGATAACCAACGGGTGGCTGTGTATCGCTACGAGCCACTGGCTGGCCCCGCAATCCAGTCTCGCTTCGCTGACTGGCAGGAGTTGCTCAGCCGGCACGAACAAGGTTCGCTGCTCTGCGCTGGTGAAGTATCCGGGGTCGAAGCGGTACGGACAACTGGCACGATGCAAGCGGCGGCGCGCGATTAACTATGGGCAAGCCGAAAAGGCACCAGCCAATGGGCGTCTTGCCTCAGCCGCAACCTTCCACATAGGCCAGTGCAGGCATCTGGCCTGCATGTATCTGGCTGACCGTTCCATCCGTGCCGATCTCGAACCGCAGCCCGGACGTTTCAGGACCCGCATCGACGGTGGTCAGATATTTGGCGGGCGGCGCCTCGTATTTGTGAAGCTCCTCGCTCAATCCGGGATAACGCAGGATGACCATGGCTTCGCTGGCTCCGACACCAAGGCCGCCAGTCAGCCTGACCGTCGAAGTCGGGCCCAGGGTAATGCGGCGAACCTTGCCTTGCTCCACGATCGCATAGACGCCGCCGAGATCGGCAGATGAGGATGTCGTGCAGCCATTTGCGCTGGTGACACCTAGGCTGGACCAGCCGCCCGAGGCGGGGACCGGCTGCCCAATCCTGAGGTCGCCAAGTCCTTGCGCGGTCAATTCTGGCAAGCGGGAAGAACGTGGTGTGGGTTGGGCTTGCGGCGGCTGATCCGGCGTGGCGCGCTTCGTCGCTGCGGCTGGATCCGGCTGGGATGAACATGCGCCCAGGGCAAGCGAAACCAGTGCGGCGAACGGCAATATCTGTCTCATGACGGGGATCTCCTCGGATCTGAACGCTGCGCCGCCTTAACCATCGGATGGTCGACTGGCATGATGAAATCGCGCCGCTCTATCCCGACACGGGCTCGCACCCCGACATCGCCGGCGACCTGGATGTCCGTGTAAGGAACTCGTCCAGCAGCGCGTTGACGTGATCGGGCTGTTCGAGGGTCGCGCTATGGCCGCAAGCGTCGATGATATGCGCTGCAACGCCAAGCCGGCCCGCCATTACGATGCTCTCGGCGGCAGGACGCGACGCATCCTGTCGCCCCGCAACGATGAGCGTCGGCGCAGCGATGCGGTCAAGCAGGTCGAGCGCGTCGTCACGCCCGAAGATCAGTTTCCCAAGCGGCACGATCGACTGGCGCAGCCGATTGGCGCCAAAACGCTCGATCTGGACTTGCAGGCGATCCTTGAGGATCGGTGCGCTGCCGGGAGCGAAGAAAAGCGGGGCGATCGTCGCTGCAACGGCGTCGTTGACCCGGCCCTCGCGTGCGACCTGATCGAGCATCGCGAAATACGTCTGACGGTTCATCTCCGGCTCGGCACTGAGATAGGTGTTCATCAGCGCAAGGCTGGTGACCCGTTGCGGTGCCATCGCCGCGAGATGCGCTCCCCACATCCCGCCCAGCGAGGAGCCGGCGACCGCGAACGTCCGGATCTCGAGCTGGTCCATGACCGCGAGCATCTGGCTGGCGATATCGGCCAGCGTTTCCGTCCCGGATGGGAGCGACCCCGACTGGCCGTGGCCCCACATTTCGGGCACGATCAGCCGGTACCGCGATTTGAGCGCCTCGACCTGCGGCTGCCACATGCGCCAATCCCACAGGAACCCGTGGCCCAGCAGCACCGCCGGACCTTCGCCCTGATCGAGCACCGAGAGCGTGCGCCCGGAAATGGCCAGCAGCCGGCGGATGGGGGTATCTGTGTGCATCATGCGTCTCTCTTTAGGATTTTGCGCGTGGAGCGACCTGAAGTCTTGCGAACGTGCATCACACCCGTTGGCCGGACCAATCCGGCCAACGGGTGCTGGAGCAAACGCGGCTCAAAGGCCGTGTTGGGTGCGGATGCGCATCGCGGCCTGCTCGCCGATGATGGCGCAGGGTGCTTGCGTGTTGCCGGTGGTCACGCGCGGCATGATCGAACCGTCTGCGACCCTGAGGCCCTCGATCCCGTAGACCGCGAGCGATGCATCGACGACCGACATGTCGTCCTGTCCCATCTTGGCGGTGCCGCACTGGTGCCAATAGGTGACCGCAGAATCGCGGATGAAGGCATCGAGCCCTTCGGTGTCACGGTCGTTGGGCATGACCTCGCGCTTGACGAAGGGCTTGAAGGCATCGCCGTTGCCCAGGTCTCGACACAGTTTGACGCAGGCGCGTGCGGCCTCGAGGTCTTCGGGATCGGACAGCATGTTGGTATCGATGGCGAGCGGCTTGGCCGGATCGGTATCACGCAGGAATAGGCGGCCGCGGCTCTTGGGCTGCGCGAGACCTGCAAACATCGTCCATCCATGCTCGGGCACGCCGATCGCGGCGGTGCGTTCGCTGGGCACCGGGAACTCGACCTGGCAGAACAGCAGATCGGGCGAGGCCAGATCGGGGCGGCTCTTCCAGTAGAGCTTGGCTTCGCTGCCGCTGTTGCGTGGCGCCAGCGGTTCGCCGAGCTCCCACATGCACCCGAAGGACACATGATCCTGCATGTTGCGCCCGACGCCCGGCAGATGCTGCACCACGGGGATGGAATGCCGTTCCAGTTCGGCGCGGTCGCCGATGCCCGACAGCATCAACAGCTTGGGCGTGTTGATCGCGCCCGCTGACAAGACGACTTCGTGGCGCGCGCCGACCGAGAAGACGCGTCCGTCCTTCTCAACCTCCAGACCGATCGCGCGGCGCCCGTCGAACAGGACGCGGCGGGCGAGCGTGCGGGTCATCACCGTGAGATTGGGACGATCTGTCAGAGGATGGACATAGGCGCGGTACAGCGAATGGCGACGCCCGTCGCGGACCAGCATATCGGTCATCGCCGCGCCGCCCTGGCTTTCCATCATCGCGCCATTGGGGTTGTCGAACGTCGGGATGTCCAGATCGCGCGCCGCGCCGAGCAGCGCGGTCGCCAGCGGGCTAGGGTCGTGCGCTGGTTGCACCCAGACCGGCCCATTCGTGCCCCGATAGCGCGGGTCGGGCGCGCCCTGCCAGTTTTCTATCCGACGATAGATGTCGAGCACCGATTCGTAGCTCCAGCGATCGTCGCCGGCCTCGGAGGCGAAGTGCTCCCAGTCGGCCTTGTGGCCGCGTGCCCAGACCATGACGTTGATGCTTGATCCGCCACCCAGACCCTTGCCCATCGCCATCGACAGTTCGCGGCCGTTCAGATGCGGGTTGGGTTCGGCCTGAAAACCCCAGTCTCGCTCGGTGCCGAGGTTCGTCGGCCACAGGGCGGGGTTCAGCACCGATTCCGCCTCATCGCTTGCGCCGGCTTCGATCAGCAGGACATCGACCGCAGGATTTTCGGCGAGGCGGCGGGCAATGACCGAGCCCGAAGAGCCTGCACCGCAGACGATGAAGTCATAGGTGTGCTTGATGTTGCCATTGAGCCGCGCCTGATTTTCGGCGGCCCGTGATGCAAAACCGGGAACTTGATGGGGGTGTGTATCGATTGTCATCGTCGTTTCCTTTCATCTGGAATGATTGCGGCTTCGAGGGCGGGCGGAGACCGGTCGCGCGCATCAGCCGCATGCCTGCGGCAACCGGAGAATGAGGCATTTCGATAAGCGAGTAAGTATCAAATCTATCAAATACATCAAAAGCATTATTTTCAGAATGTGGTTACAGGTTTGCAACATTTGGTCGTCGCACAAGCGGGAGAAGGTTCAGACGGAGCGGTTCAGGGCGCGTCTCAACGCAAGCGTGCCGAACCCGGCCATCAGTCCCCAGAAGGCAGAACCCAGGCCGAACACGGTCAGCCCCGAGGCTGTCGCGAGGAAGGTCAGCATCGCAGGGTCGCGGTGGTTGCGCGAAGCCAGCGCCGCATCCAACGCCGCCGTGAGCGAGGAGACAAGAGCAAGGCCCGTCAACGTCGCGATGACCGGTGAAGGCAGCGCGAGGAACAATCGCACCAGCAAAGGCGCAAACAGCGCCAGCAGCAGATAGATCGCTGCATAGACGACGCCTACCGCCCACCGCCGGTCACGCTCCAGCTGCGTATCGTCCCCCGTGCAGATGGTAGCGGTGATGGCGGCCAGATTGATCGCATGGCCTCCAAAGGGTGCGGCCACGACGCTGGCGATGCCGGTGCCCACGAGCAGGGGGCCGGCCTTGGGCTCGTACCCGGCTGCGCGCAGCACGAGGAGGCCGGGCAGATTTTGCGACACCAGAGTGACCAGGAATAGCGGAATGGCGATACTCACGATCGCCCTGATATCGAACGTCGGCGTAACCAGCGCGAGCGTGCCTAGGGTCGCACCGCTCGGCATTGCGGCGAAATCACCGCGCGCCAAAGTCGCGCCAAACCCCGCCGCGAGGACGAGCACCAGCGCATGGTTGGGAAAGCGGCTGCGGCCGATCACGAACAGCGCGAGCAGCAGCAGCACGATCAGGGGATCGACCCGCGCGGCGCGGAACAGTTCCAGACAGAACGGCAGCAGCACCCCTGCCAGCATCGCCGACGCAATCGCAGGCGGGATGCGCTCGACCAGACGGCCAAGCGCCGGGATGCAGCCCAGCACGATCGTCATCAGCCCTGCCGAGAGGAATATGCCCGTGACGATGGTCCAGGACAGGCCGGGTGCGCTTGCTGCGAGCAAGGCTGCGCCGGGCGTCGACCACGCCAGCACCACCGGGATTCTCAGCCGAAAGGACAGCACAGCACCTGCCAGCGCGATCCCAAGGCACAGCGCCGTCACTGCAGAGCCTGTCTGCGCAACGGTGGCACCCAGCATCCGCATGGCCTGAACCACCAGCGCCACGGTGCCGCCAAATCCGACGAGTGCGGCGATCAGCGCCGATGACAATGCGGCAAGCGGTGGCATGTCGGTCTCCGTATCTTGAGCGGTCTGCAGCCTTGCGGCCATCCTGGGGGAAAAGGGTGCAGGGCAGCGCTTCGCAGCACTGCCCTGCCAGCACCCTGCCCGGGGAGGGGCATGGAGGCAGGATGCTATCGGATCATGGGGCCGTGCGCGAAGCCGACCGCGCGGCCTGGTCGATCGTGTCGGCCACCACCTTGGGCTGGGTCATGAAGACCGCATGGCTTGCCTGAACCTCGGTGACCCTGGCGCCGATCCGCGTTGCCATCGAACGCAACATGCGAAGGTCGAACGCCTTGTCGTCGGTCGCGATGACCGCCCAGCTGGGCTTGCTGCGCCAAGCTGCCTGGGACAGCGTGGTGGTGAACGCCGACATGGTGATCGGCACCTGCGAATCGCGCATAAAGGCTGCATCCCGGTCCGTGGTATCCGCAGCGAACGCGGCCTTGAACAGGGCAAGGTCGATAAAGCCAAAGCCATCGGTTTGCACATCGAGCACGAATTCGGGCGGAGTGGTAAAGCCGTCATACTGTTGCGCGGTGGTCTCCCCGGCATCGGGCGACAGCGCTGATACATAGACCAGACCCGCGACCTTGGGATCGACACCCGCTTCGGTAATTACGGTCCCGCCCCAGCTGTGGCCGACCAGGATGACGGGTCCGTCCTGCCGGGCGATCGCGCGGCGGGTCGCAGCGACATCATCGGCCAGCGAGGTGAGCGGGTTCTGGACGATCGTGACGCGATAGCCGCGGCTGGTCAGGTCGTCATAGACGCCGCGCCAGCCCGATCCGTCGGCAAAGGCACCGTGGACCAGCACGACATTGCGAACCGACTGTTCGGCGACCAAGGGCGCCGACGAGTTGGCGGTCTGCGCGATGGCGGGGACGGCAAATGACGCGGCCACTGCGGCGGCTGCGGCGACGAAGGTGCGAACGGTATAGAACATGGCAAATTCCCTTCCTTTCAAGCGGGCAGTTCAGGCGGCGAGCGCAGGACGGATGTCGAGATTGCCGCGGGTGGCGTGCGAATAGGGGCAGACGATGTGCGCCTGATCGACAAGCTGCTGACCGATGACTGGATCAATCCCCGGCAGCGAGACCGACAGGGCCACGTCGAGACCAAATCCCTGACCGTCGTCGCGCGGACCGATGCCGACCGATGCGGTGACGCTGGCGGACTCGGGAAGCTTCACCTTGCGCTGTGCAGCCACGAACTTCAGGGCGCCCAGGAAGCAGGCCGAATAGCCGGCGGCGAAAAGCTGCTCGGGGTTGGTCCCTGCGCCGCCTGCGCCGCCGAGTTCCTTCGGCGTAGCCAGGTCGATCGCGAACGAGCCGTCGGCGGTTGTGGCATGGCCCGTGCGGCCACCGGTTGCACTTGCTTCGGTACGATACAAAACGTTCATCTTCGTTCTCCTATATGCGATAACGTTTATCGCGATAGCAGTTATCTAATTTGAGCATCGCGGTCTGTCCAGCAAAAAGTTATCGCGATATGTATTTTTTCGATCCGGTCGCTATATGGGGTGCAGAAGGAGTGCCGAGATGACCCAAGCCAACCCCCCCGTCCCGCTCGACGATCAGCTTTGCTATGCGATCTATTCGGCAGGCATGGCGATCCAGCGCGCCTACAAACCGCTGCTCGACGAACTGGGGCTGACCTACCCGCAGTATCTGGTGCTCAACATTCTGTGGCGCGAGGACGCCCAGCCGGTGGGGCGGATCGCCGAACAGTTGGCGCTCGAATCGAGCACGCTGACGCCGCTGCTCAAACGCCTCGAGGCGGCGGGCATGGTTCAGCGAACCCGCAATCCCGCCAACGAACGGCAGGTCGTCGTGCGGCTGACCGACGCGGGCCGCGCCATCCGCGGTCGTGCGGGCTGTCTGGGCGACACCTTGCTCGCGGCGTCGGGCCAGTCGCCTGCGGCCCTGGGCAGCCTCAACGCCGACGTCCGGGCGCTGCGAGATGCCGTCTACAGGCATACCGGTGGCTGGGAGGTCGCCGCCGGCCCCCGACCCGAGGCCGACTGATTCGGCGGCGCGCACCGATCACACCGTCGGGATCGTGCCACCGTCGATCACATACTCGGTGCCGGTAATCGTCGCGGCGCGGTCCGAGGCGAGGAAGGCGATCAGGTTTGCGACCTCTTCTGGCTCGGCGGGGCGTCCGATCGGGATCCCGCCCAGCGCCTCCATGATCATCCGCTTGCCGCCCTCGACATCGGTGCCGTGCTCCTTGGCCAGCCGCTGCGCCAGATGGATCGAGGATTCGGTCGCGATCCAGCCCGGCGAGACCCGCACCACCCGGACCCCGCGCGGCGCGATCTCCTTGGAGAGGCTCTTGCTGTAGGTCGAGAGTGCCGCCTTGGCCGCCGCGTAGGCCGTCGTCGAATCGGGCAGCGGCAGAACGTTCTGGATCGAAGTGACATGGACCACGACGCCATGGCCCTGCGCGACCATGCCGGGCACCAGCGCCCGGTCGAGCCGCACCGCCGGCATCAGGTTCAGATCGATCTCGCTGCGCCATTCGTCATCGCCGAGCGCGGCAAAGCCGCCTGCCGGAGCCGACGATCCGCCCAGCATGTGGACGATGATATCGACACCGCCCAGCCGCTCATGCACCGCTGCGGCGAGCTCGGCGCAGCCTTGCGTGGTCGTGAGGTCGGCCGCGATGAAAGTGGATTCGGCGATATCGTCCGCCCTGCTGCGCGCGGTCGTGACGACGGTCGCACCCAGTTCGCGCAGCAGCGCCACGGTCGCCGCACCCGCTCCGCGCGTTCCCGATGTGACGAGCGCACGCTTGCCCTCCAGCGTCAGAAACGGGGTCGGCTTGTGAGTCGTGGAAGTGGTGGTCGTCATGGTCTGCTCCTGCGTTTGCGTGACTGTCTGCTGGCACCATAGGCGCAGCATTATGTCCCGATAATCGGGATTTTTCAGGATGGAGTGTTTTGATTTTGAGGATACTCAGTCACCCGCACGATAATGTGCGGCCTGTATCGCTACGGCTGAAACATTAAGGGCCAACGGGTTTGACGCTGGCGGCCATGGCCGCAATGCAGACGTTGTCTGTCCGGTCCGAGCGACCGCGGACCTTGCCATAACGACAAAAGGATCATCGGTGACTGCACCCCTATCGAATGACATCGATCGCGATGTCGTGACCAGAAGTCTTGCCAATTGCTGCCGCTACTGGCTCAATTACGGGATCGAAATCAGCCATGATGATGGCGTGGCACTGCATCGCAGCGGGATCGATTTTCCGTTGCTCAATGGTGTCTTTCGCGTCGACGATCCCGACCCTCAGACCATCAGCGACGCCAGATCGCAGCTTGCTGGCAAAGCTTCGGCGTGGTGGGTCGGACCCGACTCGCACCCCTCCACGCTCGAGGTGCTGTTGCAGTGCGGCGGAACGCTGCAAGGGTCTATGCCGGTCTACATAAGGCCCCTAGACGAGTTGCCGACGCTGACCGTGCCCGACGGCGTTTCGATAGACGAGATCGCCGGCGCGGCGGCACTGGACGAATGGGTCGCGTGCATGGCGCCGTCGATGGGTATTCCGCCGGGCGAACTCGAACGGATGAAGCATGCCGAACACAGCCGCCTGGATCGGCCGGGCCAATACCGCCGGTTCGCGGCGCGCCTGGATGGGCGAATGATCGGGACGTCCGCGATGTTCGAGGCGGAGGGTGTCGCGGGCATCTATACCTGTTCCACTGCCGAGCCGTTCAGACGCCAGGGGATCGGTGCCGCGCTGACTGTGGCTGCGGCGCGCGCGGCGCCGGAACACGGCCTCGATCATGCGACGCTGCAGGCGACCCCTCTGGGCGAGCCGGTTTACCGGAGGCTCGGTTTTCGCAAGGTGGCAGATTACAGCTGCGTCATGTTTGCAGGCTAAATGCGTGCGGCCCTCGCGCCCGGCATCCGGCCGGCGCGCGAGGGCTGGTGCCAGGCAGCCGCAATATTCAATCTGCAGCGTACAGACTGCCAAAGCGGTTGACGGCATTTTCGAAACCGAGCAGCGCCTTGAGGCGCCGATCGCCAAGGACCTGCCCCACCCACACGAAAGCGCCGATGGCAAAACAGATGAGCTGCGGCGGCGAGAACAGCCCACCGCCGGGCACATGCACGGCGATCGCGCCACCGAGAAAGCCCGTCGTGAGAATCGCGCCTGCAAGGCTGGTGCCGGGCAAAGCGAGCAAGGCGGCGCATGCGAAGGTCAGGATGGCGAGAGTGGGGCCGGCGTCGGCGGGATAGCCGATATGCTTCATCGCCTCGATCATCGAAGGCGGCGATGCCAGCTGGAGCAACCCGTCGGCCGTCAGGGCCAGCGAGGCAATCAGCACCATCAGGCGCCCGATTCGTTCAGATTTCGTCATGGTCATGTCGTGTCTTTCAGCCAAGAGTGTTCGCCATCAGCGAGAGCTGAAGGGCGAGAGCAATGAGAATGCTTCCTGTCAGCCGGTCGAGCGTCTCGATCACGCGGGGACGGCGCAGCCACGGGCCGATTTCTCCCGTGAGCGCGCTCAGGAAGACGAACCAGGCCAGCGCCATAGCCACGTGCGTGCTCGCCAGAGCGAACGCGTGCCAGCCTGCGTCGCCGCGTGGCACGAACTGCGGAAGCAGGGTGATATAGAAGATGCCGACCTTGGGGTTGAGGATATTGGTCAGAAAACCCGTCCGCACCGCGTTGCTTATGCCATCGGCAGCAAAGGTGCCGCTCCGGGATTCGACGAACAATCGTCGAGGCCTGACCAGCAGCCGGACACCCAGCCAGGCCAGATAGATCGCGCCTGCAGCCCGCAAAAGGTCGAACGCCAGCGGCACCCCCTTCATCAAAGAGCCCAGCCCGATCGCGGCTGCCGAGCCCCAGCACAGGCAGCCAAGCGTGATGCCCAGGCTGGTGTACTGGCCCTGCTTGACGCCCTGGGTGGCCGCCGACTGGATGACCATCGCGGTATCGAGTCCGAGGGTCACCGTCAGCACGGTCGCCGTGGCGAGGAATGGAAGGAGAGTGTCTGAGAACATGACAGGCCGTTGCGGTTGGGTGGACGACTGCATCGGTTGCAGCCGACCGCAGCTATGGCGGCGCTGGGTTGCCCGATTGCTTCAGAATGCCGCAGGCCAAGCTACGGTCGTAACACGCCGCACTGGCGAAACGCTGGCGGCGATCGACGCCCATTCCAGCCGGTCTCATGACTCGATCGCCTAATCGAGACCCGACCCGCTGAGCCAGCCGCCGTCAACGATGACCGTCTCGCCGGTGACATAGGCTGCGGCGGGCGAGGCAAGGAACAGCGCTGGGCCCACCAGATCATCGACCTCGCCCCACCGTCCAAGCGCGGTACGTCGGACAACACGATCCGAGACGACCGGATCGGACCACACCGGGGCGGTCATCTCGGTTCTGTGAAACCCCGGGGCAATGGCGTTGACGCGAATTCCGTCGCGCCCAAACCGATGCGCGAGTGTGTGCGTCAACCCCTTCAGCGCCGATTTGCTTGCCGTGTAGCCGACCATGAAGGCGCTTCCGGTGAAGCAGATCATCGACACGATGTTGATGATCGACCCCGCAGACTGCGTGAGCAGCGGCTGCCCCGCGAGCGCCATGCGCAGCGCGCCGTGAAGGTTGACGTCGATCAGGTCGAGATAGGCGGCCTCATCGAACGGCGCGTCGGGAACCATGACACCGGCGGCGTTGACCAGAACATCGAGCCGGGGCAGTTGCGACATCCGTTCGCTGATAGCCGCGCCGTCGCGCACATCGAGCCGGATGAATTCGATTCCCTGGTTGGCGGGTGCCTGGCGGTTTCCTGCCAGCTTCTGCTCCGAACTGCCGGTCGCAATAACATTCGCGCCCAAAGCGGCGTACCCGCGCGCCAGTGCGAGCCCGACGCCGCTTGATCCCCCCGAGACCAGGATTGTCTGGCCTGCAAACAGATCCTTTTGAAAACTGCCGGTTATCGCGTGCATTAGCCCTCTCCTTGAAAAGCGAGAGAGGGCTATGGCAATCGTATCTTGCGCTGCGGTGTCGGAACCATGCCTTGTCGATTACGCTTGTAGCGCAAGACGCGCTGCGAGGCCGGGATACGCACTGGATCTGCCGGACTTGGCCCTTCAGACGGTGATTGCCGAGCGCGAAACAGGCGAGCGTCGGCTTCGCTTCATTTCACGCAACCGCAGTTCGGTGCTCGCCAGTTCGGCAAGCTCGTGCAGCGTTCGCGTCTGGCGATCGTCGAGTGTGCGCGAAGCGAAATCGATGATGCACAGCGATCCCAAGGCAAAGCCCGCGCCATCGAGGATCGGTGCTCCGGCATAGAACCGGAACGAGGGATCGTCGGCTACTGCGGGGTTGTCGGAGAACCTGGGGTCAAGGCTCAGGTCCTCGACGGCGAACACGTCCTTTTGCAGAACCGTGTGGTTGCAAAATGCCCAGCTGCGCGGCGTATCGGTCATATCGAGGCCGACACGCGCCTTGAAGAACTGCCGCGTCGGCGTGAGCAGCGTGATCAGCGAGATCGGGGCGTCGAGCGTGTTGGCGGCAAGCCAGGCGATCCGATCGAAGGCCTCTTCCGGTGCGCTGTCCACCAGCCCGGATCGCTCGAGCGCAATCAGGCGCTGGTGCTCGTTCAGCCCGACCGGAAACGGAAGGCCCTGTGATTCCAGCCGAAGGTTGGGCGGATCGGCAAGGATATCCTTGACGGCAACCACCGCAGCAGCCGTGTCCCTGGCATGGATGGCGTGGCCGAGGGCGCGCCCGTTTGCTCCATCGGGGGTTCCCACGACAATCATGTGGTTCGGAGCGATGTTCGTCTGAGCAAGCAGGGCACCGATGAGCGCTGTTGCGGTTTCGGCCTCGTCATACTCTGCAATGACGATCCTGGGTTCGCGTTCGCCTATCGCAAGCAAAGCTGCAGCCGTGTTCTCGGCAAACCGGACGTTGAACCCACCAAGCTGCAAGGCGAGCTCCTCGCGCATGCTGCCGCGCACCACCGCAAGAACGTTCGCCGATGGGCTGGCAGGTTCGCTTGAACCGGCCGTGATGATCGCCTCGACATCGCGCCGATAGACGCGGCGGTGACCACCCGGCGTCTTCCACGACGGCACGGAGCCCCCTTCGATCAGCAGCTGCGCCGTCCGCACGGAAACGCCCAGCAGCTTGGCCGTCTGGGCCGTGGTCAGGATGTCATCGTTCATTGCATGTCCATATCGGGCGGGCTCGGTTGCCCGCATCACTCCGTCTAACGCAAAAATGGCTCACTCCGCAAACAATCATTCTTGATATATTTGATAGATTTGATATCTGCCCGCGCTGTTGCATCCGCGTCGCTGTGTGCCTGCGGGCGTGAAACCCAGCACGACGTTCGATGCCCAACCCAGTGCAGGCGAAAATTATCATGACAGGGCCATGTGATATGCAGTGCAGGAACGATACGGGTGCGCCAGCAATGCGTGGCCTGGATATGCGTGCCTATGAGGCGCCGGACGCCTCCGGTGGGTTGGCGTGGGAACAGTCGCTCGGGCTTACCACATCCCTGGGAAGGGTGCTCGTGGTCAGCAACAACGCCGCGCTGAGAACGAGGCTTTCCTCCTTTCTGGAGCGGCATCGCGGCGAAATCGTACCGATCGAGGCTCACCATCTTTTGCGGCATCTGGAAAGAGGCCGCTACGGCCTGATGATTGTCGATTTCGATTCATTGGGGCCGTCGGGCTTCGCCATCCTCGGCCGCATCCGCATGCAGACCTTCGTGCCGTTGATCCTGCTTACGGATGAAAGGCGCGCAGACATCGACTATGTCGTTGGTCTCGAACTTGGCGCCGATGACGTCCTCATCCACCCTTTCGAGCCGCGCGAGTTGCTGGCACGGGCGCGCGCGATATTGCGGCGCCAGGAAATCGGCCGCAGCATTGCAGGAAGTCCGACTGTCCGCGGCTTCCGTTTCGACGGGTGGGAGCTTCATCAGAAAACCCGGTCCCTGCGCGATGCAAGCGGAGCGGTCATCGAGCTTTCAAAGCGCGAGTTCAGCCTTTTGACCTGCTTTCTCGAGGCACCGCTTCGTCCCTTGAGCCGTCTTCATCTGATGCGCGCGACACGCATGCACGAGGACATTTTCGACCGAAGCATCGATGTCCAGATTTTGCGGTTGCGCCGCAAGCTGGAAGCCAATCCATCGGCGCGCAACTGGATCAAGACGGTGCGCGGAATCGGCTACTGCTTCGAGGCGCAGGTCGAGACGTTGTTCTAAACCCGTGGGGGTTTTGGCGCACCAAAGCGCGCGCCGCCAACGGCAAAGAGGGTGGCGCCCCGCCCGCCGCAGGTTCACGCGGCGGGCGGGGTGCACACCCTCAAGGTTTCACCGATCGCTTCAGAAGCCGATGCGCAACGATACGCGGGCGTTGAGCGCCACCTTGTCGTATTGTTCCTCGGCGCCGACTTGGCCTGCCATGGCGAAGCTGCCTTGGCCGCCGACGAGCCGTAGGCCGCCGATCCAGCCATCGTTGCGCGTATCGGGCACCAGAGTAAATGCCTCGCCGCCCTTGAACCGTGCGGTGGTATCACCCAGCGATCCGCCGATGATCTGGCGGCGACCGCCCTCAATTTCGGCCCGGATCCAGGCATCGTCTCCGGCCAGGCTGCCAAGGTCGTAACCCGCAACCAGCGTGCCGTTGACCGCGATCTCGTCGCTGCTGCGCTTGTCGACGGTCAGGTTGAAGGCATCACCGCCGCCGGTTTCGGCATAGCCGTCCTCGTCGAGCCGGTAATAGTCGATCGAAGCCGAAGGCCGCAGGATCAGGCGCCTGCCGAGCCTTGCCTCATAGCCCAGCCCTGCCGACGCGCTGTACAGCTGCCCTGACCATTCTGCGCTGGCGACGCGCGAGACCGCGCTGCCCCCCACCTCAGCGGCGAACCGGCGGGTGCCGCTGAAATCGATCTGTGCGGCCGAACCGCGTGCGAATGCCCGCAGCGCGCCCCAGTTGCCACGCCAGTGCGCGGCCAGCTCGTACTGGTCGGACCTGATCTGGTTGCCGGTTTCGTCGCCGTCATTCTTGCCGTTGAGATAGCCCAGCGACACGCCGAAATTGCCGACATCGCCCGCCTTGATCTCGACCCCGCCGGTGCCGCCCCATCCGCTGGTATCGAACGCGGCGGTGCTATCGCGGTCCTTGGTGCTTCCCCACACCGTCTGCTGCAGCCAGAAGCCCCAGTTCCCCTGGTCGCTATAGGGCGCAGCGGTATCGGTGAGGAAGCGCGCGGTGGCGCGCGAACCCTGGGTCACCGTGGCAAAGGTGCCCCCGGCATGATCGGGCAGCATCTGCTGCACGGCGGCACTTGCCTGATCGGCATTGCTGATCGCCAGAAAGCTGCCCGCCACTGCAGCATCGCTGTCCAGTGCCTTGAACACGGCATCATAGGCCCGCGCCTGCGATGCCGAGAGGCTGAGTTCGGTGGCCGACTTGCGCTTGACGTCGACCGAAACCGTGCCAGCGGCATCGCTGCCGGTCAGGGTCGACTTGAACAGGAATGGAAGCGCGACACTGGTCGTCGAAAGATTGGCGCTGCCGGTCAGGCTGCCGGCGGAGACGATCTGGTAGGTCCCTTCCGACTGGCTGACGTTGACCAGATTGATCGCAACCTTGGAACCCGTGGCAAAGCTGGCGCCTCCGGCGACTTCATACCGGGTGAAGCTTCCCGCCTTGCCATCGATGGTGACGCCGATGGTCCCCTGGTCGGTCACGGCGAGCGAACCCAGCCGCACTGCCCCCGGGCTGGTGATGGACAAGGATCCGCCCGAAACGGTGATCGCCGCCTGCCCAGCCCCGCTGAGCGTGCCGCGCAGCTGCGCAGTGCCGGAGATCGCCAGCGTGTCGTTGCCGCCGCCCAGATCGAGCTTGCCCGCCAGCAAGGACTTGCCCGAAAGCTGCACCGTATCGGCCCCGCTGCCGAACGTCGCGTCTCCGGTCAGCCGGGACTCGCCGCTGGCTGCCAGCCGGTTTGCGCCTTCGCCAAAGCGCATCGCCCCGGTGATGCTGCCCGCCGAAACCTCCAGCAGATCGTTGCCCGACCCGAACCGGATATCGCCGGTGATCGACGGCCGGCCTTCGGCGGTCAACGCGCTCTGGCGGACCGTGGCACCGGTGGTGTTGGCGGCAAGATCGACCGCGATCGCCTTGTCGGTGCCGGGCTTGGCGGCGATGGCGCTGATCGTGCCTGTGTTCTCGACCGTCCGAAGCGATCCCGACAGATCGACAATCGCGCTGGCTGCACCATCGGTGGCGGCGGTCGCGGTGATCTTGCCGCTGTTCGACAGGCTGGTCAGCGTGCCGCCGGCATCGACGACGATGGCCCGCACCAGGCTTGTCGCCGCGCTGCCTCCCGCAGCCTCGATGGTGCCGGTATTGCGCAGCGAGGGCACGGTTCCAAGATTGCCGATGCGGATCGCAGTGGCATTGCCGCCATTCGACAGCGCACCGACCGTGCCGTTGTTGAGGATACCGCCGGTGATCGTCGTCGCGCCTCCCTGCCCGCCGATGACCATCCCGTTGGCAGCGACATCCTTGTAGACGCCATTGCCCTGGATGCGCCCGTTGTTGACGATGCCATGGCCCGCGGCGGCCGTTCCCGCGACCGCACCGACGTTGACCGCTTCGCTGGCCGAACCGATCTGCACCGCAGGTGCCGCGCCGTACGAGATGACCGAAGCCGTGCCCTCCTTGTCGTCGTCGATGCCGTCCTTGTCCTCGTCCTTGTCGTCGGGCTTGGTATTCGGCGGCGGGGCATCGAACAGGATTCCGCCCGCGACCGAGCCTGCCACCCGAAGCGCCGGGCCGCCTTGGAGCAGATCGTCGGCATCGAGCTTGCTGGGGTCGGCGGGCGAGGTCGTGCTGCGGTAGCCGGTCGATGTGATGGCCCCCTGCACCGTCAGCGCGCCGCCGATCGGGCCGGTGATGGCGACCCCTGTCGCGTTGGCTCCGGTCGCTGCGATCGATCCGGTCAGCGCCACGTTGCCGCTGACCGCACCGGTGCGGATGCCGACAGCGTTGTTGCCCAGCACCGCAATCGCGCCGCTGCTGGTGAGCGACCCGGTGAGCGGCCCTTCCAGGCTGATCGCAGCGCTGTCGTTGCCCTCGATGGTGATGTTGCCGCTGTTGACGACCGATCCGGTCAGCGCGCCCAGGGTGCGGATGCCGAACCGGCCCTGACCTTGCGCAAATGGTCCGTCGAGATCGCCGTCCGTGTCGGTGTCGGTCGGCGCGTAGGTTTCATCGATCGTGATCGTGCCCCTGTTGGTGATCGTCGCGTTCGTTCCGTCATTCACCACGATCCCGGCGGAGTTGCTGGCATCGGTGATCTGGATCGTTCCCTCGTTGGTCACGGCATGGTTGCTGTTGACCGTCACGGCCACGCCCGATGCCGGCTTGATCGATCCGGTGCTGGTGATCTTGATGCTGTCGGCCGCCCCGTTGTTGGCGGTGCCGGTGGCGATCGGGGTGGTGCGCGCGGTGGTCACGTTGGTCTCGGCCAGCGCTGCAGCGTGGGGCAGAAGCATCGAAATCGGGGTCAGGCAGGTGCAAGCCAGCAAGAGGCGCATGTTCGTCCTTTCGGTGATGGGAAGGAACCTTCAGGTTCACTCTCCAAGACGCTGCCGACGATTCAGACCCGTATTGTCGCTACGCAAATATCGCGCGATTTCAGATCAAGCGCTTGCAAACAGGAGCAAATTTTAGAAGCTGAAGTCTGCGCCGACCCGGATGGTGCGCGGGCGCAGCGGCGTGATCTGCTCGCCCAGCGGCAGGGTGAAGGGCGATCCCAGCGCAAAGCGGTTACCGCGCGCATCGGCCAGGTTGGTCGCCTCGATCCAGAGTTTTCGTCCACCGCGCGTCACGCTGGCAGACAGGCTGGTGTCGAGCACATCGCCCTGCTCTGCCCCCAGCACCGGCCCGATGCCCAGCCGCGAACGTCCGACATAGCGCAGCGATCCGCTGACGGTCAGATCGCCCAGCGTGCCAAGCACGGATCGGTAGCTTCCTCCCAAGCGCCCTGAAAGACGTGCGACATTGGGCAGATCGTTGCTGTCTGCAACCACCGCGCCTGCAGGGATGGTGGCAACATCGAACCCCACGCGGTTTTCCGGCAGCACGAAAATCCCCGCCGATGGGCTGGCGAGGCGGCTGTCGGCCCACACCGCCGACGCCTCGAACGACCACGCGCGCGACGGCTGCCAAGCCAGCGTCGCATCGACGGTCATGATGCGTCCGCTGCCGATGTTTTCGGTCGCAGGCAACCCGTCGCTGTCGATCAGATCGGCCTGGATGTTGCGCCAGCGGGTATAGGCAAGGGTGACGTCACCGCTCAGCGTGCTGCCCGAAAACGCAAGCCCCGCCTCGACCGCCGAGACATGGTCGGGTCGATAGCGGCGGACCATCTCGTTGCGCACGCTGATGCCGCCGGGACGAAACCCCTCCTGATACCGCGCATGACCCGACACGGAATCGGAGAACCGGTAGCGGACACCTGCAGATGGCAGGAACGCGGTCTGCGCCCGCCGCGCCTCGTTGCGCGCGAAGGCAGCCATCGCCGTCAACGGCGTATCGAGCGCCTCGCCCGACAGCCGCACATGGCTTATCCGCCCGCCGATATCGACGAACAGCCTGTCGCTCGCCGGAAGCGTCAGTTCGGCAAAGGCGGTCGCCTCGTCGACCTCGTTTTCGATCCCGGTGATCGCCGATGCCCGCGCAAGCGAACCGCGCTCCCGGCGGATGCGATAGCTGTTGTTGAGCAGGCTGGTACCGGCGAGCCAGCCGATGCCGCCTGCCGTCGCCCCGGAAAGCCGTGTCTCGTTGGTGATGAGCCGGGTTTCGCCGCGCTGCCGGAACAGGCTGGGCGCGGAACCGGGCTGGCTGGTGTCGAAGGTTTCGAGCAGGTCGAGACCGGTGACGGTCGTCGTGGAAATCAGCTCGAAACTGTCCCACTGCTTGCCGATCGCCACCTGTCCAAGCCGGAAGCGATTGCGAAACGGCTGCGCGAACGGGCTAGCCCGGTCGAGATGGCTGCCGATCCGGTCGGCATACTGGCTGTCGCGTCCGTCGATGTCCTGCGCCGCTCCCATCAGGTCGATCGCCCAGCCGTTGCCCGGCTCGATCCGCCCGATAATGCGTCCGCCGATGGTATCGACACGGTTGACGTCGTCGCGCTGGCGCAGCCGGTCATCGATATACCCGCCGTCACGGCTGCCATAGACCAAAGCGCGCAGGCCAACCGCGCCCGGAATCACCGGCAGGTTGACCATCGCGCTGCCATCGAAGGAAGGGTCGCCGTGCTGCGTGGCGGCCAGCGAGATCGACTGTGCGGCGTGCCAGCCGTCCAGGTCGGGCATATTGGGAATCAGCCGGATCACCCCGCCCAGCGTGCCTGCGCCATACAGCGTTCCCTGCGGCCCCTGCCGGACCTCGATCGTTCCCAAGTCGACCAGTTGCAGATTGGGATCAGGAGCATTGTAGTTGAGCCGTGCGGTGCCGAGATACTGGCCGACCACCGCCTGCGTCGGGCCGTTGAAGCTCGAGTCGGCGATGGCGCGCAGGAACAGCCGGTTGCGCCCCGGACCGAGCTGCGTCGATCCGAGCGCCGGCAACCGTTCGGCCAGCGCCGCCGATCCGCGTCCCTGCGCACCCAGCACGAAATCGCCGGCCAATTCGAACTGGCCAGGCACATCGCGCGCCAGCAGCCCAGCAGGCGGTGGCCGCTTGGCGGTGACGATGATTTCCTCGACCGGCGCGGGCAAGCCGGTTGGCAGCGCCACCGCCAGCCGGATCGGTGCGCCGCTTCGCCGCGTGGTTTTCGACTGACGGACGATGCGCCAGTGCCCGGACGCCAACCGCACCGGGTGGGCATCGCTGTCCTTGAGCAGACGCTCGAGCGCCTGCGCCGGGGTCATCCGCCCGCGCAGGCGCAGCACCCGGTGTGCGCCCAGTTGCCGGTCGCTGATGCCGATGTTGATGCCCGCCTGTCGCCCCAGCGTGATGATCGCGGCATCCAGCCGGCCGGCAGCGATGTCGATCGATGCCGGCGCCTCGGCCAGCACCGGCGACGCAACCACCAGCAGGGGAAAGGCCAGCAGCGAGAGACTAGGGGTTCGCATCGGCGCCGACCAGCTCCCAGCCCTCGCCACGGCGGACGGCCCGTGTGCCCAGCACCGGCGCGATCGCCGCAACGGAGCCGCCATCGCGTCCGTTGATCTGCACCACGCCGCTGAACGGCCTCGCCGCAATCGCAGGATCGACCGCAATCCGTGTGCCCAGGCCACGCTCCAGCGCCGCTGCGACGTCTGCCAGGCTGGTGTCGGCAAAGCTCAATTGCCCCGACCGCCAGCCTGCGACCTGATCGGGCGCGATATCGGACACGACGATCCTGTCGGTCCTGCCATCGACGCGCGCGCGCCGTCCGCTTGGCAGGCGCACATTCTCCCGCTGCGGATTGACGATCACCACCCCTTCCGACACCGCGACGTCAAGCCAAGCGCCGGTGCGGATGACGTTGAACGCGGTACCGGCATCGACCAGCTGGACATCGCCGGTCTCCACCACGAACGGGTTGCGCGCATCGTGCCGGACTTCGAACAGCGCCTCGCCGCTCTCCAGCCGGGCAAAACGGATGTTGCGCCGGTCGAGAGCGATACGCGTGCCGCCGTTGAGAAGGATGCGGCTGCCATCGGCGAGCTTGACCGTTTCCCGTTCGCCGATTGCCGTCGTCACCGAATAAGGCTGCGGCCGCATCTGCCAGAACGGCGCTGCGACGACCAGAAGCACCGATGCGACAAGCGCGCCGACGATCCATCGGCGCGGCGCGGCTGGACGGCGCGTGCCCTGGTCTTCATCATTCGCCGCACGCGGCAAGGGCGGCGCAGCAAGCGCCGCGAGATCGGGAATGACGTTGCCAGCGGCAAGCGCCGCATCATAGGCATCGGTATGGCGCGGGTCGGCCTCGAGCCAGCGGACAAGCCCGTCCCAGCCGGTAAAATCCGTCTCTTGGGTCGCCAACGCCCATTCGATCGCCTGCTGGCGGATGTGGTCTTTTGTGTCCGTCATATCATCTGTCCTGCAACAAGGACGTCACGGTGGCGCTCAATCCGCATCCTGCTGCTCCCGCCAATGCATCAGCGCGCGGTACGCCTTTTGCAGATCCTTCTCCACCGCGCTGAGACTCAGGCCGAGTTTGTCTGCGATCGTGCGCTGGCCTATGCCTTCGATGCGGAACATGCGAAAGATCTGCAGCACCCGCTCGCCCTCGCCCCTGAGCAGCGCCTCGGCCTCGGCCAGCGCCGCCTGCGCGATCAGCCGCCGGTCGGGGAGCGGCGCTTCCGATGCCTCTCCGTCAGCGCCATGCGCCTCCACCCAGTCCGCATCGCGCTGCCGGGACCGGCGAGCGGATCGATAGCGGTCGTGCATCACGTTGTTGGCGGCCCGATAGATATAGCTGCGCGCGTCGGCAATGGGCCCGGTATCGAGCGCAGACAGCCGCAGCCAAAGGTCCTGGAGGATGTCTTCGGCGGCATCGGCTGCACCACGCGCACGCAGGAACCGCAGCAGCGGCTCGCGTTCGGCGATCAATACGGCTTCGAGACCTTGGGCAGACATCGGACAGCGGTTTTCTAAGGAAAGCGGTTTCTAACAATTTCAGAACGGGAAATCGGGCGATGCCCATGCACCCAGACGTCACCACCTGCAAGCAGCCGTATAACGCGCGGCATTTTGCCCCAAAAAAATCGAGACGGCCGATTGCGGGTTCCCCGTGCGGGCGACGTCTTACCATCAAAGCCAGCCACACCCCAGGCTGGTTTTGACCGGACCTGCTCGCCCCGGGCAGCCCGGAAGCGCCTTGAGGGGAAGGTTCCGGCTAGCCCTTCCCCTCAAGGTGCCCACAAACCGCGCTGCAGGAGCATCCAGAACGTGGCTTACATGCACTATCCGCTGCTTGTGGTGGCGCTGCTGTCAGCGATCACCGGCTCTGCCGGCACGGCGCAACCGGTCGGTGACACGCTGCTGTTCGTGCCCCCGGTCGACGAGCAGGCGCTGCCGCTGGTCGATACGGGCACCGAGTGCATCGCCCTCAACCGCATCCGGTCCACCCGGATCATCGCCGGCGAAGGGATCGTCTACCAGATGGCCGGCCGCAAGGCGGTCATCAACCGGCCGAGACATGGCGGGGCACGCCTTGCGCGCGACCAGATACTGATCACCCGCACCAGGGGAGCGATGCTGTGTGCTGGAGACATCGTCCACCTTGCCGACAGCCTGCCGGGAATGACAGCGGGCTTTGTCGCACTGGGCCGCTTCGAAACGCATCGGCCACACACCACGCGCCGGTGAATATCTGAATGCACGCGGGCGCTGGCGCGGCCTTTTTGGCGCTGGGCGAGCGCGATATCGATATTCTTCTGCCCCTATCCCGCCCTCACCTGCTCGCTCAGCAAGGCAAGCTCATCGGGCTTCGCCTGCCAGGTCGATGCAAACAGTCCGTCTTGGCCGAACAATGCCGCAGCAATTCCGGCGGCGCCGTTCTGCTGCCATAACTCCGCCAGTTGCGCTGCCATCGGGTCATCGACGGGCCGCTTGGTGCCGCGGATGTGGACGATCCAGGCCGCCAGTGCCTGCAACGTGGCTGGCGTGCTGCGGCCTGCGGCCTGGTTGATCGCCAGCGGCTCGAGCCAGCGCTGCGGGATCTTCTGCGATCCGTCCATCGCGATCTGCGTCAGCCGGTGCTCAAGCGCAGCATTGGCGAAGCGGGCGATCAGCGCATCGGCATAGGCATGCAAGTCGATCCCCGCATCCTGGTCCAGGGTGGCCGCAGCCTCCTGGCGCATCAGCGTGTCGATGGTCCCGCGCAGCGCAGGATCGCCGATCGCCTGGTGGACATATTCGTGGCCGCGATCGAGCCCGAGATAGGCGAGCGCCGAATGCGCGCCGTTGAGCATCCGCAGCTTGGCAGCCTCATAGGGGCCGACATCGCTGACCAGTTGCGCGCCGACGGCTTCCCAGCACGGACGCGGTCCGGCGAAATCATCCTCGATCACCCATTGGCAGAACGGCTCGGTGATCACCGCGCCCTCATCCTCCACCCCCGTGACAGAGGCGATCCAGCGCCGATCGGCCTCGGTCATCGCAGGAACGATCCGGTCCACCATCGTGGCGGGGCAGCGGCAATGCTCGTCGAACCAGTCGGCCAGCGCCGGATCGGTGGCGGACAGATAGCCGCTCATCAGGCGGTGGAGCCTGGCGCCGTTGTCGGCCAGGTTGTCGCAGCTGAGCAAGGTGAGGCCGGGCAGACCAGCTGCCTTGCGCCGGGCAAGCCCCGCCGCGACAAATCCGTAGATAGTGCGCGGCGGTGCGGTTCCGGCGCGGTCGGATGCGACATCGGCATTGTCCCAGTCCAGCGATCCGTCCGGGCGGCGGACATAGCCCTTTTCGGTGACCGTGAAGCTGACGATATGTGTATCTGCCGAGGCCAGCGCGTCGATGACGGCATCGGGTGCATCGGCCGCGACGATCACTCCGGCGACAGCGCCGATCAGTCTGGTCGAGACCTGATCGGTCGCGCGCTGGGCGAGCGCGTAAAGGCCATCCTGGGGGTTGAGTTGCGCCGCGACATCGCCCGAGCGCAGCGACACGCCGATGATCCGCCAGTTGGCATCGCCTGCCGCCATCGCATCGTCGGTGTACACCGCCTGATGCGCGCGGTGGAACGCGCCGATGCCGAAATGCACGATGCCCGTGCGCTGATGGGCAAAGTCATAGCCCGGGCGCGCCACGTCCGGGGAGAGCGAAGCCGCCGCCTCGCGCGACAGCCTCACAGCCGGTAGGCCTTCTTCGCCAGCGCATAGGACAGGTCGTGCGCCAGTTCGGCGGCCTCCCACTCCTCCATCCGGTGTTCGGCCACCAGCGTCGCCAGAAAGCCGCAGTCGATCCGGCGGGCGACATCGTGCCGTGCGGGGATCGACAGGAAGGCGCGGGTGTCGTCGTTGAAGCCGACGGTGTTGTAGAAGCCTGCGGTCTCGGTCATCGCCAGCCGGAAGCGGCGCATGCCTTCGGGGCTGTCGTGGAACCACCAGGCAGGGCCCAGCTTGAGCGCGGGATAATGCCCGGCCAGCGGCGCGAGTTCGCGGGCATAGACCGTCTCATCCAGCGTAAACAGAATGATCGTGAGATCGGGGTTGTTGCCATGCCGCGCGAGCAGCGGGCGCAGCGCGTGGACATAATCGGTGCGCATCGGCATGTCTGCGCCCTTGTCGCGGCCGAACCGGGCAAAGACATGAGGGTTGTGGTTGCGCAGCGCGCCCGGGTGGATCTGCATCACCAGCCCATCGTCGACGCTCATCCCCGCCATTTCGGTGAGCATCTGCGCGCGGAACAGCTCTGCATCCTGCGGCGAGACATCGGGGCGGATGACGCGCGCGAACAGGGCCTCGGCCTCTGCCTCGGAAAGATCGGCGGTCAGCGCGGTCGGATGGCCGTGGTCGGTCGAGGTCGCGCCATGCTCGGCGAAAAACGCCCGGCGCTTGCGATGCGCGGCCAGATAGCCCTGCCAGGTCAGAGTGTCCTCGCCGGTCAGCTCGGCAAAGCGGGCCAGATTGTCACGAAAGCCTTCATACTCCGGGTCGACCACCGGATCGGGGCGATAGGCGGTGAGCACCCGGCCTTTCCAGCCGCTCGACTGGATCGTACGGTGATGTTCGAGCGTATCGAGCGGCGACTCGGTGGTGGTCAGCACCTCGATGTTGAACCGGTCGAACAGCGCGCGCGGGCGGAATGCGGGCGTCGCAAGCGCATCGGTGATCCGGTCGTAATACACATCGGACGTCTCGGCGGTGAGTTGCACATCGATGCCGAAGCCTTCGGCAAACACCCAGTCGAGCCACATGCGCGACGGTGTGCCGCGAAACAGGTGGTAATGGCCGGCCAGAATGCGCCAGGCCTCGCGCGGATCGACCTTGGCAGCGCCCTCATCGGATACCGGTGTCAGCCCAAGGGCTTCGAGCGGCACGCCCTGGCTGTACAGCATGCGGAAGACATAGTGATCGGGCTGCAGCAGCAGTGCGCTGGCATTGGCAAAGGGCGCGTCGTGCGCAAACCAGTGCGGATCGGTGTGCCCATGCGGACTGATGATCGGCAGAGCACGAACGCTGTCGTAAAGGCGGCGGGTGATCGCCCGGATATCGCTGTCGGCGGGGAACAGGCGGTCGGGGTGGAGGGTGAGTGGGCGCATGGGCATCACAGCTGCGCCTCACGGGCAAAGCGTGCGCGCGCCAGCGCCTGGCACGAACGCCGTGGATGGACGCCGTTCTGGCTGTCCGTATGCCATATCCTCAGTCGAGCCATGCGCTGTCCTATTACCCTTGGTCCCGACCAGTGTCGGCAGGAATTCGCGTGCTACCTGCCATAGCCGAACATGCCTCGACAAGGTGAAAATGTCAGACAATTGCCTTGTCGCGCAATACCGCAAGGCCAGAATCAGGCCTGATGCCTCGCATTCGGCTGCCTCTCGCGCCGGTGTCGATGCGCGCGCGGCTTGCGGCGAGCCTTGGGGGGAACTGCGCCTGCGTGCATGCGTAAGCCTGCTACCATTTTTCCGGGGAACATTATGATCGATAGATTGCGCAGGCTTGAGACATTTGCCCGGGCCGGCTGGTTTGCGCGCGGCGTCGTCTACTGCCTGTTGGCATATTTCGCGATCTCGGGCGCAGGGTCTTCCGAGGCCAGCCCGCAAGGGGTGTTTCGCGCGATTGGGGAATCACAGGGCGGGATGGTCTTGCTGATCCTGCTGGCGGTCGGCTTGGCGTTCTATGGCGCCTACAGGTTGTACGGCGCCGTGCTGGACAGCGAAGGCAAGGGCGATGACGCCAAGGGCATCGCCGTTCGCGTCGGCTATGCCGCAAGCGGCATTGCGCATTTCCTGATGGCGTATGCGGCGACGCGCCTTGCAACCGGCGGATCGGGGCAAGGCAGCGGCGAACAGGAGCAGGCGGCGGGACAGATGATGCTCGATATGCCGCTCGGCGACACCGCGCTCGGCGCGGTAGGGTTGTGTTTCCTCGCTGCAGCCGCGCACCAGGCGGTCAAGGCCTGGACCGTCGATTTCATGAAAGGCGTGGCTTCCAGCGCCCCGCGTTGGGTGGTCCCTGTCGGGCGGGCGGGCCTTGCGGCACGGGCGGTGGTGTTCGCTGTCATCGGCCTGTCGCTGCTGCGCGCGGGCTGGTTTGGATCGGCCTCCGAAGTCAAGGGGCTGGGCGACGCGCTGTCATCGCTGAACGAATATCCGCAGCTTTACATCCTGGTTTCCGCAGGCCTGTTCCTGTTCGGCATCCATAGCTTCGTCGATGCACGCTGGCGCCGTATCCGCGACGAGGACGTCGTATCCCGGCTGAAATCAGCGGGCTGATATCCGCGCGCGCGATCCGCGCTGTCCGATCCAGCCAAGCAGCTACCACCGGGACTGCCCGCTGCGACAGGGCCTGCCTGTCTCATGGGAAGCGTTCATACCATGTTAGGCCCGTCTCTCCATACTGCAATCCAGCGGGGGCGGATTGTCTTGAAGGGAAAGGACAATGACGCACGACAGCGACGACCAGACCGTCCTGGAGTTGATCGCCCGATATTCGAGCGATGTGATAGCGCAGGTGCGACCAGACATGACGGTGAGCTACATCTCTCCGTCGGCCGAGAGGCTATTCGGTCTGCCGACGTCGCAGATCATCGGGCGTCATGTCGCCGATTTCGTGGCTCCCGAGGACTTTGCGCTGATCACCCAGGCCACCAGAGAGGTCATCGCCGGCCGGACCGATGACACGGTTGTCACCGTTCGGGTTATCAGGGCGGATGGCGCCGAGATGTGGGTCGAGATAGCATCCCGGCTGATGGGTCAGCGGATCGACGGCGACCCGGGCAACCGCGCGGTCGTGATCAGGGACGTATCGGATCGCAAGGCGCTCGAGGATGCCCTGCGCGCGATGGCGATGAAGGACGGCCTTACCGGGCTGGCCAACCGCCGTGCGTTCGACGAGGCGTTGCGCGAGACCTGGCAGGCCACCTTGCGTGCCGGCAGCCAGATGTCGCTGCTGCTGGTCGATATCGACGACTTCAAAGCGTTCAACGATGCTTATGGTCATCAGGTGGGCGACGACTGCCTTCGCAGCGTCGCGCTGGCGGTGCAATCTGCGGTGCATTATCCGGGCGATGTCGTCGCCCGCTATGGCGGCGAGGAGCTCGGCATCATTCTGCCCGAAGCGGACACGCGCGCTGCAGCGATCGTGTGCGAGCGTGTCCGCAAAGCCACCGTCAACCTGCAGATTCTCCATGGCGGCCTGGATGCCCAGCCCGTGTCGGTCAGCATCGGCAGCGCAACCGCCATGGCGCGCGACGGCGGGTCGGTCACCATGCCGGAGGCGTTGCTGAGTGCTGCCGATAATGCCCTGTATGCGGCCAAGGCCGCAGGGCGCAATTGCTGCAGGTCGGCGGTGTTGCTGGCCAAGACATAACGCCTTGAATTCAGCCTGCCGAGATCAGCACCACATCCTGTTGGCCAACGACTGTCCAACCCGATCGCCTGGCTCTAGTCCTGCCGATCCAGGCCGGGCACCAGTGGATCGGGACCGGCAGGCACGATCCCGGTCGGATTGATGTGGAGATGGCTCTCAAAATAATGATGTTTGATGTGCTTGAAATTTGTCGTTTCGGCCATTCCATCCATCTCATATATCCGGCGGGTAAAGGCCGAAAGATTGGGATAGTCGGCGATGCGGCGGATGTTGCATTTGAAGTGGGTGACGTACACCGGATCGAACCGGATCAACGTTGTCCAGAGCCGAAGATCGGCCTCGGTGAACTGGTCGCCGACCAGCCAATCCTTGCCGTCCAGCCGTTCTTCCAGCTCATCGAGCATGGCGAACAGCGGATGCACCGCAGCCTCATACGCCTCTTGTGACGCGGCAAAGCCCGCTTTGTAGACGCCGTTGTTGACCGCATCATAGACCTTGTCGTTGAGGGCATCGATCTCGCCGCGCAGCGGTTCGGGGTAAAGATCGAGATCGTTCGCGCCGCAGTCATCGAACGCGCTGCCCAGCATCCGCAGAATGTCGGCACTCTCGTTGTTGACGATCGTCTCCGTCTTTGTGTCCCACAGCACCGGAACAGTGACATGGCCCGAATAGTCCGGCTTTGCCTTGGTATAGACCTCGTGCAAGTTCGCCGCGCCGCACACGGGATCGGGCGTCACGCATTCGCCGTCGCGAAACGACCAGCCGCCTTCGCGCATCAGCCAATGGACCACGACCAGTTCGATCGCTCCGGTGAGCCCCTTGAGATGGCGTGCGGCGTTGACCCGGTGCGCCCAGGGGCAGGCCAGGCTGATGTAGAGCAGGTACCTCCCGGGTTCGGCCTTGAAGCCGCCCTCACCTGTCGGCCCGGGCGATCCATCGGCCGTCACCCAGTTGCGAAAAGCGCTATCGTCGCGCTCGAACGCGCCGCTGTCCTCGTCGTTATAGTCCCACTCGTCGTGCCATTTGCCGTCTTTCAGGAAACCCATCGTTTCGTCATCCTTTCGCTGTCTTCTACAGAAAGCGAAGCGCGGCCGTTTGTGTTCCCCGGTTGTCGGCTTTCTCAGCGGCGGCAGGCCGCTATCACCCTCCGATCGGCATGCCCGGCGGGATCGGCACCTCGGCCTTTTCGCCGGCGAGCGCTGCGGTCAGCGCGTCCCTGTCCTTGACCAGCCGCGCCATCGAAAGCGCCCAGGCGCGGTCGGCAGGGTCGCCAAACCGCCGCCCTGCTTGCGCGTCGGCCCAGTCGTGCAACGCCTGATCGATCCTGCTGGAAGCGTCGATGCCACTGGCGCCATTGCGCGCCGCCTTGGCCAGCGACAGCACGATCCGCGTGGCCAACGCCCGGCGGACAGGTTGCAGCCGGGCCTCGCCTGCAGGCGCATCGACCAGCGCCAGCAACCGCTGTGCGACGGATTGCGCGCCGGGGCTTGCAGGATCGGCGCGGTGTTGCTGCGTCATCCGCGCCAGCCGCTCGGGCGCAAGCAGCGCGTTGAGCGTGATCTGTGCTGCGACCTGCGATGCCGCCAGCGGATCGAACGCCGCAGCGCCCGCCATCGGCATCAGCTCGATCTCGGTCTGGCGGTCGCTGTCGCCCGAGAACCCGGCGGACAATTGCGGGATCAGCGGCGCGGGCACGTCGAGCACCGCAGGCTGGAGCGTCGCCATCAGCGCATCCAGCGCGCGCAGCTGTTCACCTGGCGCAACCGGCGCGGCTGTGCCATCGCCCTGCCCCGCCACCGCGTATTGCGAGTACATCCCGCCGAGCAGCTTGGCCGCCGCCTCGACCTGATAGCGATGCACCAGCCAGATCGGCACGAACTTGCGCCGCAGATTGGCAACCGGTTCGCCGGGCGCCAGTGCCGCTGGTCCGAACCGCGACACCGCCGCGGCACGCACCTGCATCATCCGGTCGAGCTCTGCCACCGGATCGGCGCCGTCATCCCACAGGCTGCCCCAGGGCTGGCTCGTCGAGACATTGCGGGCGTTCTCGTCCGCGACGAAGCGCAGCCCCTGCCGCGCCGCCTCGCCCGCTTTGACCATCGCCGCCGCGTCGGGGTCGCCGCTAACCGGATCCCCATAGAGCCAATCGATCGCATAAGCGTCCCAGCGCCCCAGCCCCACGCCATAGGCATCGGAGAGATCGGGCAGGCCATCCTTCAGGCCGATGCGCGGCGCGGGGTAGTCCATCACCGAAGCGCGGTCCTGTGTGCTGCCGGCAAAATTGTGCAACAGCCCGAGCGCATGGCCGATCTCATGCGCGGAAAGCTGGCGGATTCGCGCCAATGCGACCTGCGCAGGATCGTTGGGGCCACCGGTGCCGGTCTTGTCCGCGCCGACCAGCCCTTCGTAGATCAGCATGTCCTGCCGCACGCGCAGCGACCCCAGCAGCACCGCGCCCTTGAGAATCTCGCCGGTGCGCGGATCAGTGACCGCATAGCCATAGGACCAGCCGCGTGTCGCGCGGTTGACCCAGTTGACGACATTGTAGCGCATGTCGAGCGGATCGGCGCCCTCGGGCAGGATCTCGACCTGATAGGCATCGATATAGCCCGCCGCCTCGAACGCGCTCTTCCACCACAACGCGCCTTCGAGCAGGGCGGTGCGGATCGGCTCGGGTGCGGCGTTGTCGATGTAGAACTTGATCGGCTTGCGCACCCGCGAACGCGGCGCGGTCGGATCGACCCGCTCGAGCCGGAAGCGGTTGGCGAGGTTCTGGACGATCTGCCCGCCGAGCGGTGCGGAAAAATCCAGCATCTGCGTCGCGAAGCTTCCGCCGCGCGGGTCGAAGGCGCGCGGCACATAGCCAGCCTCGGGCAAGGCAATCAGGCTGTGGCGGACCACCAAAGTCACCTGCCGGGAATCGGGCGCGATATTGCGCACTTCGGGGCCTGGCGTGTCCGTGGCATAGGTCTGCCGCGCCTCGAACTCGAGATTCAGCGGAAAGGCGCGGACCGCAGCGGGATCGGCGGCGCTCAAGCCATCGACCAGCTTCCAGCCCTTCTCGCCGCTGGAATTGAGCTGACCGACGACGTTGCGGGTATCGCGCGCCAGAAACGGCGCGATATCGACCAGCAGCCGGCCATCGGGCGCATCGATAACATCGCCCAGCCACAGCATCGATGTCGCAAAGGCGTTCGCGGCAGCGGCCTGTTCGGACGGTGATCCGGCGCTGGCACGGAAGCGCGGGTTTTCGAGCTCGAACGACACCTTCTTGCCCAACCGGCGGATCAGCAGGATCTGCGCAGGTCCCGGCTGTGCGCGATCGAGACCGATCGGTGCGGAGCCCAGTCCGGTGCGCAACGCCGTGGTGTAGAGCATCCGCGCGACCACCCCGTCCGCATCTGCAGCAGGCAGCGAGAGCAGGATGCGACCGGTCTTCTGGTCGACATGCACCGGATACAGCCCGTCGCGCTTTTCGGTGCCGACATAGGGGCTGGCCGCTACGGCCGCACGTGGCGCAGCATGGGCCTGCGGCGTGGAAAGGACAGCCGCAAGGCCCAGCGCAAGTGCAAGTGTTCGGTTCATTGGACCCCCAGTCTTTGGCCAAGACTAGGGGCCAATGGTGTCAGCGAGCAAGCAGCTTTTGCCGCCGCCTGCCCCGCTGTTGGATACTCGCTTACTGACCGACCGGCGACGCCACGACCGGCTGCTCGGTTGCAACGGCAGCCGTCGCGGCTGCGGCGGCTCCTACGACCATCGGTGCCGGTTCGGCGCCTTTGGCAAACGACAGCGGCACGTCTTCTTGCACGAAGCCGGTGACCGAACTGCCAGCTGGGATCACCGCACTTGTACCGGTCAGAAAGAAACCTGCGACCGGCAGCAATACCACGGCTCCAACGACGCCAGCGGTGCCCGTCACCCCCTTGTCATCGCTCGCGCCCGACAGCCTGATCTGGCGGCCATTGACGGTGGCATACAGCATCCGCACCTCGATTGCCCCCGATTTGCCCCACATGCCCTTGTTGCGTACGCTTGTGACCTCACCGATTGCCGGGCTGCCCACCGGAATCACCGTGACGCCATCGACCATCACGGGTTCAGACACTTCAAGATTGAAGCGGTCGCCCACCCGCAGCTTCTTGCCCTTGGTGGTCAATTCGGTGAGCGTTTTGAGCGGAACCGACGTTCCGGCGCGCAGCGTAGGGCGCTGTTCGGCCCCAATCGTCATGACCTCCTGCGCGAAGCAGGACGTCCCTATGGTTGTAGACAGTAGCACTAATGACATAGCATATGCAAAATTTTTCACCAAATTTTCCCCTGTATTTTCAGTCGGTTAGAGTTGAATGCCCGTGCCATACAAGACTGTCAAACAACATCTGCATCCAAGGAAAGTAAAGTGGATGGATTTGTGACTGAAACAGGCTGTTCGCGCGTCAGGGCAGCGGGCTATTGTATGCATCTGCTGGTCCGCTGATCGCATCGGCCCGTCATCAACCTGTCCGCGCCCGCCTGCGACGCCGGTCCCAGACCAGACCGATGCCGCCCATGAACCCCATCAGCAGCAGCACAAACACGCCCACCACGACGTTCAGCCCCACCCGGCCGATCGGAAACAGGAAGTTCCATTTGTGGATGAAGCTGAAGATGGTGCGCTCGGGTTTCTGCCAGTTTTCGGTGCGGTCGGCGAGGACGCCGGTAGTGGTATCGACGAACAGCGTGGCATCCACCGGCGCGCCATAATCGATCCGCCACACCGGCAGCCGCTTGTTGCGGAAGTCATAGTCCGGTCCGAAGCGGGTGACGACCTCCATTCCGGTGATTGCGCTGTCCGGCGCGCCGCTGAAACGGCGCCCCAGCGCCCTGGCCAGTGCCTTGTCGCCGTCTGCCCAGGGCTTGCCGGTGGCGGCATCGACATAAAGCGCGGGGCCGGTGGGGCTTACCCCGTCGAAGCGGGCATTGCGGATCGCGGTGTCGCCCATCGGCATCGCGTGTCCGGCGTGCGCGCTGTGATCGTGCTCGCCCTTGGGCATCGCATCGCGCGGCTGGGCCAGCCCCAGGCGATAAAGCGGGCGGCCATCGGGGGCTTCGACCAGCGAGAGGCTGTTGACGTCGAGCCCTGCTGCCACCTCGGCCCAATCGCGTTCGATCGGGTAACGCGCGCCCGCGACATTCACCGGCGGCGACATCCGCATCTGGCTGGTCGGGCGTTCAAACGCTGACTGCACCAGATGGATGATGCCGCTGACCGAGAACATCAGCAGCGGCAATGCGAGGACATAGCCCATCGCGCGGTGCCAGCCCTTGGATCCTGCCAGCCGCTTGCCGCGCCGGATCGCGACCAGCAGCAGGGTTCCGGTGACCGCGAGTGCGGCGAGGCTCCCGACCATTAGCGTGATGACGATGACGCGCAACCATTCCAGCTGCGGCGGCACCCATTCCCAGCTGTGCAGCCAGCGGAACACCGTCTGCAGCCGGGTCTTGGTGAGATTGTTGACCGCAGCGAGGCTGCTCGTTTCGGTGTGCACATAGGCGGTCAGCCGGTCATCGCCTGCAAAGCGGACGCGCCAGACGGGCAGCAGCCGGTTGACCCAGGGATAATCGGCATCGAACGCGGTCTGGTGGACGATCTCGGCGACGGGGCGCTGGTCATTGAGGTAGTGCCGCGCGATGAACTCCGCCTGGCGGGCGTCCTGCCCTGCCAGTTCGGCACCTGAGTCGAGCGCGAAGTATCGCCGAGGGGCCTGGGGTGCTTGCGTCACCTGCAACAGGTTGCTGTCCTCGCTGACCACCACCTTGACCGATGTCGCCTTCGCGATCCCGGCCTTTGCCAACACCGTTTCCACCGGCTGCGCGTTCGTCATATCCATGGCGCGCATCGGCGGCATGAATTCGGCCTGTTGCGGGCCGAACAGCACCATGACGATATGCGCCATGCCTGACAGCCCCCAGATGAAGAGGCTAATGCCGCCGATCAGCGCCAGCCATTGGTGTTTGCTCATCGACCAGCGTGCGAGCTTGGGACGGTTTGCCATGATGCTGTTCTCCCTATTTCGCTCAGAATTGCGCGGTGATGCCGCCGTAGATCGCGCGCCCTACCCCGGGCGTGTAGATCGCGGCGCGCTCGAGCGACTGGTTGGCGTTGGTGGCGACGTTGGAGATGAACACGGTGTCGAACAGGTTCTCGACCGATCCGAACAATCGCACCCCGGGCAGCACGTCGACCCCCGCGGTCAGCCCGACCAGCTCGTATCCCGGGGCTCGCTCGGTGTTGGCAAAGTCCGCCCAGGGGCCATCGAACACCCAGCGCAGGTTGGCCGAGACGTACCAAGACTCCTTCTGCTCGAACCGTGCTTCGGACACGAAGAGAGTGCGCGGGACGCCGGCGAGCTGGTTGTCGCCATACGTGACATCATCGTCGAAGCGGAAGTCGTTGAAGGTGAACGCCCCGCGCAGCGTGAACGCCTGCCCCCGCGCCGCCAGCTGCGCGCGCGCGACATAAACGTCCAGGCCAAGTTCGACACCCTGGTGGATGGTCCTGTCGGCATTGTCGGTGAACGACACGAACCCGTTGGTGCCCGGAACGCCGAAGTCGAGAAACTCGTTCTCGACCTCGCTGCGATACAGCGAGATGTCCCAGGCGACGAAGTCCGCCTGCCCCCGGCTGCCGATCTCGTAGGTGGTCGCGCGCTGCTCCTTGAGCGGGGCGAACGGCCGCGAGCCGCCCGAGGTCAGGTCGGCAAGGCTCGCAGGTTCGAAGCTGCGGTTGATGTTGGCGTAGAGCTGCGCGTTGCCGCCAAGCGCGTAGAGCACACCGACACGCGGGCTGAACTGCTCGTATTCACCGCGCCCCGAGACCTCGGCGAGGATCGCTTCGACATCGCGGGTCACCTTGACATATTGGCCGCCCAGCACCGCGGTCAGCCTGCTGGTGAGTCCCAGGTCGAGCTGGCCGAAGGCGGTGAGATTGGCCGAATCCTGATCGGATTCGTTGGTCAGCCCGGCGCGCTCGCCATTGAGGTTGCGGTGACGGCGGGCGCGGGTGTCGCCCTTGGCGTAGCTGCCGCCCAGCGTCCAGCGGCTGACAGCATCGCCCAATAGCGTGAACTCGCCCAGCGCGCGCAGCGATACGCCGAACTCGTCCTCTTTCTGGTCGATGATCCCGGCAAAGCGGGTGATCGCATGATCGAGCGTCCGCCGGGTGTACCAGCTTCCGATCTCGAGCGTACTGGCGCCCAGAGTGATCGCGGTGAGGTTGGAGATGCGCAGCACATCGAGGTTGCGGTCCCAGTCATCGGCGACGGGGCCAGGATCGAGCACCGTCACCGGGCCGCCGGGACGGAACGGGCCGACGGTGACCGGACGCCCCGCAGCGCGGGGATTGGCCAGCGCATCGGCAAGGCGCAGCGATCCGTTCAATTCGAAATTGTCGCTGAGCGCGGTGACATAGAAGCGGGTTTCGACCGCATCGCTCAGCCTGAAGCCGATATTGCCGTGGCCATAGAGGCTGCGCACATCGCTGTGCTCGCGGAAGCCATCATCGCGAAGGCCGGTCAACCCGATATAGTAATCGGTGTCTCCCGCCACCCCCGATGCGCTGACGTTGCCGCGCAGGGTGTTGAAGCTGCCGCCCTCGATCCGCGCGGAGAAATTGGAGCGCGCGGTGCGTCCGGTGGGCGAGACGATGTTGACTGCGCCGCCCAAGGATGCCGCGCCGAACTGCAGGCCGTTGGCGCCCTTGAACACCTCGAGATAGCGGATGGTAAGCGGGTCGATCTCCTGGAACTCGGTCGATCCGCTCGCACGGCTGATCGGCACGCCATCGCGCAGCACGGTCAGCCCGCGCCGCTCGAAGCCCGAATTGAGTCCCGATCCGCGGATCGAGATGCGCGATTCGCGCTGCGCGCTGGTGTCGGCGAACACGCCGGGGGTGAAGATCAGGACATCGCCGATGCTCTGGGCGAAATCCTCGGCGAACACCGTGTCCTCGACCAGCCCGACGCCGCCGGGGATGCGCTCCAGCCTATGCCGGGCCTCCTCGATCGAGGGCGATGTCGGCGTGCCGGCGGCGCTGGCGGTGACGACGATGACCGGCTCGGTGCGCTGGCCGACGCCCTGCGCAAGAGCGGGAGACACGATAGCGAACGCGGCACCGCCCAGCAGGGCGGCGCGCAAAATGGCGGATTTCTTCATGGATGTACTCGTCCCTGAACGGGGAAAGGATGAACCGCATAAGCCATCGACGCGCCGGTTTATCCGGCGCGCAGGCCCAGCTGCGGCAGCTTCGACAAGGTTCAGGTGAGCGAGGGTGGTCCGGTGGCAGGCGGGGTTGCGGCATGGTGCCGCGCGCGCAGCAGGCTGTGGTGCAGCGCGGGAGGAACATCGCGGCTTGCGACCATATGCGGCAAGGTTACCGGGACATCCGGCAGGGCCAATGTCGCGAGGCCAGCAAACGCGCAGGGCGGCACGGGATTGTCGTCACCTTCGCCGGAATCGTGGTCGCTTGCATCGCTGCTGGCCGCTGCCAGCATGGCGTAATCCTGATAGCGCGGATCGTCGCGCGCAATCGTGGCCGTCTTGTTGCCAAGTCCTGAGCAAAGCTCGATCGTCAGGCCTTGCGGCCCGAACCTTGGCATGAACCCCTGCGGCGCAAGCGCACCGAACAGCAGCGCCACCAGCAGCGCCGGCAGCAGAGTGTTCGCAAGAGTGCGCAGGTGTCCCATCGCCTGGCCCGTTAGACCCGGACCCTTCGCACTTCAAGCGTTAAGCGCGTGGCGGGATCAGGAGGCCCAGCGGCGCGGCGCACCGCGTGCAGCGGGTCTGGCTGGCGGTCTGGCGGGGGATCTGGAAAATGCCAGCGACTGCTTCACCCGCACCCAGAATGTCGGTTTGGGGTCTTCCTGCAGGGTCTGCCCGGTCACCTTCAAGAGATAGCGCGCCAGCAGCAACGCCTGGTTGCGGGTCATCACGATGTCCTGCTGCTCGATCATGTCGTTGTCCAGCGCGATCCGCGATCTGGCGCACTCGACCCTAAGATCGATGCCGTTGGGCATGTCGAGATGTGTCCAGCCCACCAGAGCAAGCGGCGGTTGCTGCTCAGATTTCTGTTTGACGCCCGATGGTTGCAGTTCGTCGTTCATAGCCCCACTCCTCTCCCGATTAGCTTCTATTTGCAGCGGACTGTCAAGAGTCTGGTTGTGTCACATTTGGAACGTATGATCGCTTGCGACCTGGCGGAACCGCGTATCGCGTGACGCGTAGGCTGTCGGGTAAGGTTGCTGCCAGGAGCAGGAGCCAGCCGTTTTTCGATTTTCTAACAGGAGACATATCATGGCAACCACCGCCAAAGCTGCGACCAAGAAGGGTGCCGGCAAGTCCGGTCTTCAGGGCACGACCAGCAAGGACAACGTCAACACCGGCATCGAGCCCAACGATCGCAAGGAAGTCGCCAAGGCGCTTCAGCACGGGCTGGCCGATACCTATTCGCTGTATCTGAAGACGCTGGGCGTTCACTGGAACATCGTCGGCCCTTCGTTCTACTCGGTCCACAAGCTGACCGAAGAGCAGTATGAAGATCTGCACGCTGCGGCCGACGTGATCGCCGAGCGCATTCGCGCTCTGGGTGAAATCGCACCTGCATCGTTCGGTGACTATACCAAGCTTTCGGTGGTCGATTCGAGCGAAACGCCGCGTGACGCAGACGCGATGATCAGGGGTCTGATCACCGACAACGAAGCCATTGCCAAGCGCATGCGCGATTTCGTCGAAGTCGCAGAAGAGGCCGATGACGTGTTCACCGCCGATCTGCTGACCGCCCGCATCGGCAAGCACGAAGAAAATGCCTGGATGCTGCGTGCTTTGATCAGCTGATCGGCTGCGAGCTTCCATCAGAAAAGCGGCCGCGATCTTCTGGATCGCGGCCGCTTTTTGGTTCCGGTTTTGAGTGCAAAAAAATAGCCCCCCGGGTGAAACCGACCAAAAAAAAAAAGCCCCGGG
>NZ_JBKBOG010000016.1:0-77023 GCF_046294995.1 Blastomonas sp. | reverse complement strand
CGGCCTTGCAGCGATGGGAAGCGGCGGCGGCATGGGGGCGGGGCTGTCGATGATGTTCGGCGGTGGCGGCAACAAGCAGATGCATGAGCTGATCCTGCGGCTGGGTTCGTCCCGGGCGCCCGCGTCCGGAGCGCCCAAGGCCGATCATTTCATGCCTCCGGCTGCCAAGCTCGGCGCCTCGGTGCCCTTGCTCACCCCCAAGCCCGGCACCCGCACCGACGAGGTCCCCGAAGACCTGCCCAAGGACTTCCAGCGCCCCAAGGGGCGATTGCTGATCTATTGGGGATGCGGCGCCAAGGCCGGGCCGGGCCAGCCGGTGATCATCGACTACGCCAGGTTGACCGCGGGCCAGGTGCCGCCCGACCTGTTCGCAGGCGCGATCGCGATCGACCGGTCGGTCAGCACCGGCAACAGCAAGACCTATGGCGAATGGCCCAATGCAGAAACCCGCAAGCTGGTCAGCGCGGACAGCTCGCTGCTCGGCGAGCACCGCATCGCGGGCAATTATGCGCCCGAAATCTCGTTCGCGCTGGCCCAGGACTTCATGCCCGCCATCACCGGCAAGGCGAGCCCGATCGCCGGCGGCGCCACCCAGATCAACTGGAACACGGTGACCGGGGCAACCGGATATTATGCGTGGGTGATGAGCGCCAAGGCCAACAGCAAGGGCGAGTTCGAGGACATGGTGTGGTGGTCGTCCTCCGCCTCGCGCCAGTTTGGCGGCGCATTGTGGGACTGGATCGCGCCCGCGCAGGTCGCCAGGCTGATCCAGCAGCAGGTTGTCATGCCGCCATCGCAGACCAGCTGCACCGTGCCAGCAGAGGTGGCCGCAGCGGGCGGAGACTTCGCGCTCGGCAACCTTTATGCCTATGGCCCGGAAGCGAACTTCGCCTATCCGCCGCGTCCGGCCAACGCCAAGACGCCATGGACCCCTGAATGGACCGCGCGGGTCCGGTACCGCTCGAACTCGTCCTGGCTGCTGAACGGTCCGGACATGAGCGCGATCCTGAGCGGCGGCGAGGACAGCGAGGCGCCCAAGAAGAAGAAAAAGTGCAAGGGCGGGCTCGGCGGGCTGCTTGGCGCCGTGGTCACCGGAGAAGGGTGCTGAACGCTTGGTGACGCCAGATGTTCATGATATGTTCCATTCCGTCACCGAGTCGTATCAAGGGGAAGATGCATGAGCAGGCTGATTTTCTATACCAATCCCATGTCGCGCGGGCAGATCGCGCGATGGGCGCTCGAAGAAGCGGGCGCGGAGTATGAGCAGCGCATCGTCGAGTATGGTCCCCAGATGAAGGGGCCGGAATATCTGGCGATCAACCCGATGGGCAAGGTTCCCGCGATCGTCCACGATGGCAAGGTGGTCACCGAGTGTGCCGCGATCTGCGCCTATCTGGCCGACGCGTTTCCCGAAGCCGGACTTGGCCCCACCGCCCAGGAGCGTGCCGATTACTATCGCTGGATGTTCTTCGGCGCCGGGCCGCTCGAACAGGCGGTCACCAACCGGTCGATGGGCTGGGACGCGGCGCCCGACAAGCAGGGGATGGTGGGCTATGGCAGCTTCGATCTGGTGGTCGATACGCTGGCGGGATGGCTCGAGGCGCACGATTACATCTGCGGCGACCGGTTCACCGCGGCGGATGTCTATGTCGGCGCGCAGGTGGATTGGGGGCTGATGTTCGGCACGCTGCCCGATCGGCCCGCTTTTGCCGCTTATGCCGAACGGCTGCGCGCCCGCCCTGCCTATATCCGCTCCAAGGCGGTCGACACCGGGTTGATCGAAGCCGCCAAGGCGCGCGCAGCCGAAGGCGCGCCGGCATGACCCGCGCAGAAGGCGGATGCCATTGCGGCGCGGTGCGGTTTGCCATCGAGGTTGCAAGCGAAGGCGATGACGCGCCGCGCACGGCCCTGTGCCACTGCGCCGACTGCCGCAGATGCGCGGGCGCGCCGGTGGTCGGCTGGACCGCGGTGCCGAGTTCGACCTTCACGGTGTTGCAGGGAACGCCGACGGTGTACCGGTCATCCGAACTGGCCGAGCGCAGCTTCTGCGCGCAGTGCGGCACCGGGCTGTTCTATATCAACGAAACCGTCTTGCCCGGGCTGGTCGACATCCAGACCGCGACCTTCGACGACCCGCAAGCGTTCCCAGCGATGGCACATATCCAGGCGGCAGACGCGATCGGTTGGATGATGCAGGCGCACGAACTGCCCAGGTTCGATCGATATCCCGAGTTCTGACCAGGACTAGCCCGTTCGACCTCGATCCGGAGCCACTGCGGAACTGAAACCTTCGGCCGGTGCAATCCCGGCAAGGTGTTTGCGCGGCGCCTGGCCGATCCGCATGTTGCCCAAGCGGCACACCAACCGACCGCACGCTCTATCGGCTTGCAATCGAAAGGGGCGTGGCCTCTTATACGATCGGGCAACGATGGAGCGGGTGTGCGTATTACAGTGTCGGTCGGTTGTGTTCTGCTGGCTGCTGCTCAACCGGTTCTGGCGCAAAAGGACCAGATCGCACGTGGGGCCGAACCCGAATGGGTCCGCCAGTCCGAGCTTGCAGAGGTTCCCGAAGACGCTGCCGGTGCCTTTTTCGTTCGCCGCCAGGATATGCTGGTGCACCTCGATACCAAGGGGCAGCAGCAATATCTGGGCTACAGGATCAAGCTGCTGCATCCCAATGCGCTGCAGCTTGGCAACCTTGCCATCTCGTGGAATCCGCAGGCCGGCGCGCCGATCGTGCACGCCATCAAGGTGCACCGCGACGGCGCGGTCATCGACGCGCTGAAAGCGGGCACCTTCGAGATCTTGCGCCGCGAAAACCAGCTCGAGGCCGCCAGCCTGGATGGCGTTCTCACCGCAGTCCTGCGGGTTGCCGATCTCAGGGTCGGCGATGAGCTCGAATTTGCAACCACGATCCGGATCGCCGATCCCACTTTGGGCTCTGCCACCGCAGGGCTGTTGACGCTGGCGCCCAGTCTGCCATCGGGCCGCTATCGCATGGGCCTGAGCTGGATCGACGGGCAGGAGCCCCGGATCAGCATGACCGATGACTTCAAGGCGGTCGCACGGGTGTCCGAACGCACGATCGAACTCGACTTCCTCGATCCCCCGGTGATGACCGACATCAAGGATGCGCCCTGGCGCTACCAGTGGCAGCGGGTGCTCGAATACAGCGATTATCCGGACTGGGCCGCGATCTCGCAGCGCTTCGCGCCGTTATATGCCGCCGCCGCCAGGCTGCCTGCGGGATCGCCGATCCGCCAGGAGGCCGCCCGCATCGCTGCTGCGCATTCCGACCCGGCCGACCGGGTGCAGGCGGCGCTGCGGCTGGTGCAAAAGGACGTGCGCTACATCTACGTCGGACTCGATGGCGGCAACCTTACCCCGGCCACCGCCGAGGACACCTGGAAACGCCGCTATGGTGATTGCAAGGGCAAGACTGCTCTGCTGCTGGCACTGCTGGCCGAGCTGGGGATCGAGGCCGAACCGGTGCTGGCCAACAATTCGGGCTTCGACGACGGTCTCGACCAGCGGCTGCCCAGCCCCGGCCTGTTCGATCATGTGCTGGTGCGCGCAACCGTCGGCGACGAACAGCTGTATCTCGACGGGACCTTGCCCGACGTGATCGCTGCGAGCGCGGAGCCGTTCCTGCCCTATCGCTGGGTGTTGCCGCTGAGGACCGCTGGAGCCTCGATCGAGCCGCTGCCATGGAAACCGTCAAGCCGCCCGGACGAGATTTCATTGTACGAGATCGATGCGACCGAAGGCTTCGATGTCCCCGCACAGATCAACAACACGGTCATCACCCGCGGCCTGGACGGCCTCAAGCAGCATTTGCAATATTCCGCGATTGCGGCGGCGCAGCTTCAGGAGGCGCTCAGCCAGCAGCTGGTCGGAGAGACGTGGCAGACGATCGACAAGGTCGCGTGGCGCTATGACCGAAAGGCGCAGGCCAGTATCCTGACGATCAGCGGCAAGGGGACGGTCGATTGGGAGAAGGACGGTGGCGGGGCGCGTTCGACGGCATTGCCCGGCGGAGGCGTCAGCCCGCCCGATCGGCGCATCCGGCCCGCCGGACAGGACCAGACCCTGCCTTATGCCAATACGCCGGGCTATAGCTGTTATGTGACCACGGTCCGCTTGCCAAAGACCGCGTCAGAGAAGCACTGGTCGTTCAAATCGGGCTTCGACACCCGGATTTTCGGCAAAAATTACTATCGCGTTTTCGGTATTGGCGATGGCGCCATCCGGATGATCCGCAGCTCGCGCACCGAGCAGATCGAGATCGATGCGGAGGCAGCGCGCAAGGACAACGACCGCATCGCCGCGTTCGACAATTCCAAGGGCTATATCTTCTACGATCCGGCGGGAGTCGACATGCCGCCGTCGCGGGCAAAGCCGGTGCCTGCCACTTACGATATCGACTGGACCGCGGACAACGTGCCGTGTCTGCCTGCGGACACCAAACCCTGAAGCAGCCAGCGCTAGCCTTGGCTTAGCCCTCGCTCAGCCTGTCGGGCCGAACACGTTGGGGGTCTTGGTACCGCCGGTACGGTCCTTGTCGTTTTCCTTGATCGCCTCGAGGATCTGCGGGTTGCGGAAATCGCCGCCGGCATAATCGCGCGCCGACTGGCCGGCGATGGTGTCCTGCTTGTCGGCGTTGGCACCCGCCTTGAGCAGCAGCCGCACCATGGCCAGGTCACGCAACTGCACCGCCCGGATCAGCGCGGTCTCGCCCGAATTGTTGGTCGCATCGACCTGCGCCTTGCGCGCCAGCAGCGTTTCGGCGCCGTCGACGAACCGCAGCGTCGTCGCCAGCATCAGCGGGGTGACACCGTTCTTGTCGCGGACATTGGGGTTGGCGCCTTTCTGCAACAGAAAGCCCATCCAGGTGAGGTCGCGCCGTGCCGTCACGATGTGCAGCGCCGACTCGCCCGAGGTGATGTCCTTGGTGTTGACGATGGTGCTGCCCGGCTCGTTGAGCATCTGCGTCGCCTTGTCGCCGTCGCGCTCGCGCACCGCCTTGAGGAAGTTGTAGCTGTCGGAAAATTGCGCGCTGGCAACCGCAGGAATCATCAAGGCAAATGCGGCGATGGCGGCGATCCACAAACGGGACAAGGTGTTGAAACGGATGGTCACGGGTTGCATCGTCCTTGCAAAAAACTGCGCCAGGGGACGGGCGCGACCGTCGAAGTGGTCACCATTCCCCTTGAAAGCGGGTGCATAGCAGAGCAGAGACAAACCTGTCATGAACAAAACCCCCGCATTCCTCTTCGCGCTTGCCCTGTCGGCCGCGCTTTCCGCCTGCTCCGGCACCGCTCCAAGGCAGGAGCCGCCGCTGGAAGGCGCGCGGATCGGCGGCGCCTTCAGCCTGACCGATCAGGACGGCCAGACGGTCAGCGACACCGACTTTGCCGGCAAGCACCGCATCATCTATTTCGGCTACAGCTTCTGCCCGGACGTCTGCCCGATCGATCTGCAGAAGATCGCAGCGGGCTTTGCGCTGTTCGAAAAGCAGCAGCCCGAGCGTGCCGCAAAGATCCAGCCGATCTTCATCACCATCGATCCCGAGCGCGACACCCCGGCGGTGCTCAAGCAGTATGTCAGCGCGTTTCATCCGCGGCTGATCGGCCTCACCGGCACGCCGGAGCAGATCAAGGCCGTCGCAGATGCGTATCTGGTGATGTACAAGGCGCAGAAGCCCGAAGGCGGCGATGAAGGTGCAGGCTATCTGGTCGATCACAGCCGGCAGGCCTATCTGATGGGGCCCAAGGGTGAGCCGATCGCGCTGCTGCCCTATGACGAAAGCCCCGAGAAGATCGCGGCCGAAATCGACAAATGGACGGCGTGAATCGCTTCTGGGAACAGCCGCTGGCGAGCCTTGACCGGGCGCAATGGGAAGCGCTGTGCGATGGCTGCGGCAAATGCTGCCTGCACAAGGTGGAAGACGAGGACACCGGCCGCATCCACCCGACCAACGTCGCCTGCCGCCTGCTCGACACGCGCACCGCGCAATGCGCCGATTACCGCCACCGCCGCGCTTTGGTGCCCGATTGCCTGCGGCTGACGCGCGGCAATGTCGGCACGATCAGCTGGCTGCCCTCGACCTGCGCCTATAATCTGCGCGCGCAAAACCTGCCGCTGCCCGATTGGCACCATCTGCTGACCGGCAGCACGGCGGCGATGCACGCCGGCGGGCATTCGGTGGCGGGCAAGGTGATCAGCGAGGTGCACGCCGGACCGATCGAGAACCACATCATCGATACCGAGCTGTGATGGCTATGCAGCCTGTCACCCTCACCCTTCCGGCGCTGTGCGCCTCGCTCCCTCTCCCGATGGGAGAGGGAAGGGGCCCGCGACGCGAAGCGGAGTGGCAAGGGTGAGGGTGAACGGCACGATACGCCCCCTCGCCCGCCTTTTTACCCGCAAGCCGGCTCCGGCCGTGCCTTCCGACGCTCCCGCGCAGATCACCATCAACGAACGCGAATATGCGCTGGTCATCCGCCGCCATGCCCGCGCGCGCAACATCCGCCTGCGCACCGATCCGGCCAAGCGCGCGCTGCTGATCACGCTGCCCGGCCACGCCCGGCTGGGCGAGGCGATCGCGTTTGCCCGCGCGCAGGCCGACTGGATCGAGGCGAGCTTCGCCAGGGCCGGCGCGCATGTCGCGATCGAGCCGGGCGCGCTGATCCCCTATCGCGGCGCCGATCACCGCATCGTCTGGGATGTAGGCCAAGGCCGCCGGGTGAGCATCGCCGACGGCGTGATCCGCCTGGGCGGCGCAGCCGATCTGATCGACACCCGCCTCACCCGATGGCTCAAGGCCGAAGCCAAGCGCCTGTGCGCCGCCGACCTTGCCGAATATTGCGCCCGCGCGGGCGTCCCCACCCCGTCGCTCGCGATCAGCAACGCCGCGCGCCGCTGGGGCAGTTGCTCGGCCAACGGCACGATCCGGATCAACTGGCGGCTGGTGATGGCGCCGGATGCGGTGCGCCGCTCGGTCGTCGCGCACGAGGTCGCGCACCTGCGCCACATGAACCACAGCGCGGATTTCTACGCCTGGCTCGACACGCTGTTCGAAGGCGACCGCAAGAGCGCCGACCACTGGCTCAAGGCGCACGGGCGGGGGCTTTATCTGGTGGGCGGGGGCTGATCTCGCAGCGATTGCACGCACGTCCCTCGACTTGGCTCGGGACAAACGGACGTGGTAGCGCGAAGCGCGCGATCCCCTCCACCCTCCCCGAGTTCCCGAGCGCAGTCGAGGGACGTTGCACGACTGCCGGACAGGTCGTGTTCAAACCTTGAAGCGATTGCGATGGTTACGCCGGCCAGCGGTCATTCGGCCAATCTCGGGCAGTATGAATAACGCGCAGGATCGACACAGACTGGTCGTCGACCGCCAGTGTATAAGCTATGATATAGGGAATGCCGCGCACAGATTTTTCATAGATACCCGCAACTCGGCCCGGGTGCCCAGTGGCAAAATCTCCCAGCTGCGCGCCGGTCCTGCGGATGGCTTGGCCCACTCGATATGCAGCATCGGGGTCGTCATCGGCAATGTGGCGCAGCACCGCCAAATAATCTGCACGCGCCGCAGCGGACCAGACAACCCGCCTCATGCGCGCCCGGCTTGGGCCTTACGCGCTTCGGCAATGATGGCGTCTGCCTCGGCCATGACCTGTTCGTGCGGGAAGACGCGCCCAGCCTCGACATCCGCCAACCCCTGCTGGATGCCTTCGATGATCGCCAGTTCCCGTTCGACATACGCAGACACGGCAGCCGCTGCGAGATAGGACCGACTGCGATCGGTGCCCTTGGCTAACCGCGAAAGCTTGTCGCTGACCGCCTGCGGGACGCGGATGGTCATTGTCGTGCTGTTCATTGTGCCACCTCATACTTTCAGATGTACACAAGTTAGCACAGAGGCGAGCATCTCTCAATCACACCGTCATCGACGTGCCTCTGTAAATCCGCGCGCGGTACCGCGAATCCTGCGCATCGGGCAGCGGGGCGCCGACCAGCAGCACCGCGCGGGCGAAGCGCTTCAACTCTTCCTGATGCTCCACCGCGTTGCGGGGTTCTTCGGAGCGGATGCGGCGGGTGAGGTTGATCTGGTTGGTCGGCACATCGTGCACCAGACGCTCGTTTTCGACCGCCAAAGTTGCAGTGAACGCGTGCAGCGTCGTCTTGACGAAGTTGGCGAGCGCGAACGCGGGCCCGCTCTGGCCGAACGGCACATCGGGCGAGACCAGCACCAGCTGGCAGGAATCGTACAGCGACGCCTTGCGCGACACGCGGAAATGCTGGGTCAGGTTTTCCTCGCACAGGTCGCGGAATTCCTCGGCGCTCAGCATCGCGCCTTCGTCGAACAATCGGTCGGGAAGGCCCGCCATCGGGGTGGAGACCACCGTGGTCGGCCGCCCGAAATCGGTCAGCGCCTGGTCCATCGCCGATTCGACATCCGCGCCGCAGACGCGGACCGTCACCTTGGCGGCGACCGCCGGATCGAGCAGCGCCAGCACGCCCGCGCCGCCCGCCTCGCTGCGGGTCAACAGCACGACGCGTGCGACGTCGAGATCGCCGATCAGGTGCCCTGCGGTCTCGGCGATGTAATCGGCCAGATGCTCGCCGATCACCCACACGGTCTTGCCCTTCATCTGGTCGAGCCGTTCCTGCTTGGGGCTGCCGAACATCTCGCGCTCGGTGTACGATCGTTCGACGCTGAGGCCGCCCGAGGGCATGAACGTCTCGCCGCTGACCGCGCGGTCGGCGAGATAGAACACCGTTGCCTGCGCGACTTCGCTTTCCTTGGGCATCGCGCCCAGATGCAGCTGCGACAGAACCCCGCGCCCGACCTTGTCGGCTTCCTTGCCGATGCGGTCCTGCGGCAGATAGGGCATGTCATCGGGGGGCGTGACCATCAGCCAGCTGGTGAGGCCGTCGGCGGTGCCGCTGCGCTGCTGCCAGTCGGCATTCTGCAGCAGATAGCCCGCCGAGCGCAGCCGCGCGAGCAGGCGCCCTGCGATCTCGGGGGTGAGCAGATAGCGGTCCCAGGTGCAGATGCCATCGCCCTCACGCGCGAGCTCAAGGCACAGCAGCCGCAGCGGATCGGGCGTCGAACGGTCGTGGCTGAGATAGCCGGTATCGTTGCGCGCCAGACGGCCGAGCACATGGGCAACTTCCGCACCCTCGCGGATCGACTCGATCACCGCGGCATAAATGGCGTTCAGCCGCTTGTTCTCGAGGATCAGCCGCGCACGCCTGAGGAACAGCCCGGGCTTGCCGCCGGTGCCCGACAGCCGGTCGCCATCGACCGGTCCCGGTGCGATCGCGTTGACCTGGATTTCAGGGCCGAGGAAGCGCGAAAAGCTTTCCACCATCGCGCGCTGACCGGCCTTGGAGACGGCGTAATCGGCGCGGTTGGGATAGGCGACCGCGAGGAACTTCTCGCCGCCGAAATAGCTCGAAACGTTGAGGATATAGCCTGATCCCTGGCGTTTCATGATCGGCACGACATAGTGCATCAGCAGATAGTTGCTGATGAGGTTTGCATCGAGCGTCCAGCGCCAGGTGTCGAGCGGCATGTCGATCACCATGTCCTCGGCGCCTGCAACGCCGGCGTTGTTGATCAGGTAATCGATCCGCCCGAACTCGGCCATGGTCGCATCCGCCGCCTTGCGCAGTGCATCGAAATCGCTGACATCGACATTGGCGATGAACTTGATCCGCCGTTCGACGCCCGAAAAGCCGACATCCTGCAGTTCGCCGACGATGCGTTCGCGCGCCGCCTCGAGCTCGCTCTCGCGCCGGGCGACCATCATGACCTTGGCGCCTGCGAGCGCGAGCAACCGCGCCACCTGTCCGCCGATCCCGGCAGAACCCCCGGTGATCAGCGCGACCTTGCCCAGATGCAGCCCGGTGATGTTCTCGGCAAAGCCCAGCATCGCCTTGCGCGCGCCGGTCTCCTCGCCGATGTTGGCAGGCAGGTACAAAGAGGTCTCGGTGATCTTCTGTTCCTTGAACACGATCCGGGTCGCATGGCCTGCCGCAAAGCGGATATTGTCCTCTTCGGCATTGGTATAGCGCACGATCTGATTGCCCCAGACCGCGCGCTGCTGGCGGCCGTGCAGCGCCTCTACCCGTGATTCATCGCGCCAGATGGTGATCAGCTGTGCGATCGCGGCGGTCATGATCCGCCCGAAGCGGTCGCCATTGCCATCGGTGGGCGACGACATGAACACATAGCGCGGATCCTGCAGCAGATCGGTGCGCTGCTTCCAATAGCGCGCCAGCGTGCGGGCCAGCGCGATCGCGCCCGACAATTCGACATCGAGCAGCATGTCGACATCGGCATCGGTGGCGCCGGCGAGCGTTGCGGAGAACAGGTTCGAGGCCTTGACCGGCAGGATGATCGCGCTGCCCAGCGGGCCGTGCGCATCCGAAAAGGCGCGCAGCACCGCCTCCATGCCATCGGGCTCGGCGCGGTTGAAGCGCATGATGTCGATGCCATCGCCCAGGTTCTGCGCGCGCACCCTTGCCTCCGCCTGCGCGACATCGACCTGCCGCGTCAGCCCCAGCAGCACCCGTGCGCCCTGCAGCAGCTGAATCCGCGCGATTTCCAGGGCGTCTTCCCATTGTTCGCCCGCCGCGATCAGCACGTTGAGGCCGGTGCCGTCGAGCGAACGCATCGACGGGCGGGTCATGTACGTCGAGCGTGAATCCTTGCGCACCTCCATGCCATGGGTGACGTCGATCTCGTTGCCGTTGAGCGCGGCTGACTCATCGCTGGCAAGAAACAGGCAGGCATCGGCGATGTCGCCCGGCACCGGCAGCGTCTTGGCGGGTTTGGCACCGCCCATGCTGCGGCTTAGCGACATGCGGCCCATGAAATAGTCGGCGGTGGCGCCGTCGCCCTCGCCCTGCAGTTTGTCCATCGAGGCGAAGACGGTGCGGATGCGCTCGCTTTCGATCGGGCCGGGGAACACGGTGTTGACGCGGATGCCCTCGGCTCCGAGCTCCTTGGCCAGCTCCTGGCTGAGCGCGTTCAGGGCCGCCTTGGGCACCACATAGGCGGTGCGGCCGTGATAGCGGGTGTGCGCGAAGATGGTCGAGATGTTGATCACCGACCCGCCTGGCTGCATGATCGGCGCGGCGGCGCGGGTGAGGTTCCAGCTGACCCCGAGCAAGTTGCGCATCGCATCGGCGACGGTTTCGGTGTCGCCATTGGCTTCCATTTCGGCGCGGGTCAGCGGCACGTTTTCGAGCGTCTGGCGGGGACCGGCCGAGCCCGCATTGTTGACGAGCACGTCGATCCGGCCCAGCGCCGCCTTGACCTCGCCCATCGCCGTGCGGACAGATTCGGGGTCCGCGCCATCGAGGATCACGGTGAAAACGCGGGCCTCGTCGACCCCGGTTTCGGCGAGCAGGGCCGCCTTGGCCGCTTCGAGCCGTTCGGCGGTGCGCCCGGTCATCACCAGGGTCGCGCCTTCGCCGATGAAGCGGCGGATGATCGCACCGCCCAGGTTGCCCGCAGCGCCGGTGACCAGGGCCACCTTGCCTGCCAGCCTGCCGCCGCCTGACGGTGTATGGGTTGCTTCCGCGCTTTTGGTCGCCTTGGTCTTGCTCGTCATGTCGGTAATCCCCTGCCGCGCCGGTTCCGGCGGCTGATGTCGTCAATTGGTGGATGCGGCCCAGTATTCGAGCAGCTCGTCGCGGCTGCGCAGGCCCATCGCGGGCAGCGCGTGGTTGACCACATAGGTCGCGCCCGAATGGCGGTTGTCCCACATCGCCTGGTGCGCCTCTGGCAGCCCGTCCCATTCGACCACCGTCGGTTCGGTCACCGAAAGCAGCCCGCCTGCGATCATGTTGTTCATCATCGTCACCTCGTGCGCGTTGCACAGATGGGTTCCGAAGATGTTGGCGGTGGGCATGATGATCCGGCGCTGCCGGGTCCATACCTGCGGCGCGTAGAAGGTGTAGCGGCGGCCCGCCATCTCCTCGGCATAGACCACCCGCCCGCCGAACGGCTTGACCAGCGAGGTCGAGACGCCGAGCGAATCCTGGCCTGCGCGCTCGATCACCAGATCGGGCACGCCGCGCGGGTTGCCGGGCGAACTCAGGATGCGGCCGACGGCGGTGCCGAACGGCTTCATCGTACGCTGCTGATAGTTGCGCACGCCCTCCTTGAACCGTTCGATATCGGTGCGGGCATCGGGCAGCCGCGGCAGGCTGTCGGGCCAGAGGAATTCGCTGTCGCGGCGCTTCAACCCTTCCAGGCTGATGATCCCCTCGACCGATTCCTCGAGCCCCAGCGACTGCAGGAACTCGCGCTGGCCATCGGTGGTGGTGACGATTACGGTGCGCGCCTTGTACAGCCGCGCAGCCTCGATCATCTCGAGACCCAATGGATCGGCCAGATCGCGGCTGCCGGGGCCGTAATAGAGCAGCACCGATTCGCCGCCGCGCAGGCTAGCCCGCGCCAGCATGTCCGAGGGCGATGCGCTGCCGGTCTTGCCCATGAAGGCGAAGTGATAGCCCGATGAGGCACCATAGAACGCCAGCGTGCCGTTCTCCTCGAGCAGCTGGAAGCTGCGCGGGAAGGCGGTTTCGCCGGCGTGGCTGACGACGAAGTCGGCGAGCGAGCCATCGTTGATCTGGCGGTATTCGTCGAGCAGAACCGACCCATCGGCCTCCCATTGGCGGGCTTCGTCAGGATCATCGGGCACCGCAGTGAACAATGCCGCGAAACGCTGGTCCTTGCGGTTCAATGCGCCGACCGCGCCCTGCCCCTTCACAAACTCCGCGCGGTCCTCGCTCGAGACCAGCCCGGTCGCCTTGAGCCCCGAGGTAATGCTGCTCTTGAGCGCATCGAGCCCGGTACCGGTCGCCGAGCCCTCGACGAAGATAGTTTTTCCCGGAATGATCCCCAGGGTTGTGAACAAGCAGCGGGTGATCGTGCCGAGGTTGAGCACATAGCTGCCTGCCTGCTCGAGCGTCAGATCGGGCGGTACGCGGTGGAGCTGCGGTCCCTGGACGTTCAAGAACTGCGCGTGGCTGCCGGTCTTGGTCTCGTAGCCCTGGATCGCGAAGCCCGCGAACATGGGATCGTCGCCCGCCTGCGGCGAGAGCAGGTCCGAGGTGCCTGAATAGACCACGACCATGTCGCCGACGCGCAAGCGGCCCTCGCCTTTCACCTCGCTGCCCAGCGCCGCGACCAGCGCCAGACCGCCCGATCCGGTGATCTGGACATCCTCGTCATGGGCATCGAACGGCGACACCGGGATGCCGGTGAGCGCCCAGATGTCGTTGAAGTTGACCTCGCTGGTCAGCATGTAGACCAGGGCCTCGTTGGGCTCGGGCGCCACGACCGGGACAATATGCTCGCGCTCGTGGCTTGCCGGCGGCCCGAAGCGCGGCGCGCCGGTGTCGGGATCGCGGCTGATGCCGAAGGCGAGCTGCTTGTGCGGGATCGCGGTGACACCGGGATAGAACGGCGCGCCGACGGGCAGCAATTGCCCCGATGCAATCATCTCGGCCTTGTTGTCCTCGTGCTGGGCATCGATCCACACGCCATTGCGGCGCACGGGCAGCGGTGGGCTTTGCTTGTCCATGAACTGGCGGATGCCGGTCTTGCCGCCCTCGGGATCGATGATCGCCTCGGCGAAATGCTCGCCCTCGCGTTTCAAACCGGCGGCCATGCCTTCAGTCCAGCCGGTGCGGACCGCATCGAGCGCGCGGCGTCCTGCTTCCCCGCGCCCTGCCCAGTCGAGCTGGCGCAGGATACGCTGGAGGAACGGGTCTTCGAGCACGGTATCGAGATCGATATGCGCGGGGTTGGCCCAGCGCTTGGTCATCGCCTTGCGGTCGGCAAACGCCTTGCCCAGCGGGCTTTCAGCTCCATGCCGCGCAAATTCGCGCACCATGGCATGGGCGAGCGACAACACGTCGTTCGAGGCATCGGCGACCTGCTCGATCGCGCCGATCTCGAGCGCCTCTTCAGCGCTGATCGCGCGGCCGCCCAGGATCAGGTCGAGCGCATCGCGCAGCCCTTCGGCAGCGCGGCGTTCGGCGAGCAGCCGTGGCAGCCGCTGCGTCCCGCCATAGCCGGGCAGCAATCGCAGGTTGATCTCGGGCTGGCCGAAGCGCGCGACGGGTTCGGCGATGCGGTAATGGCAGGCGAGCGCGAACTCCATCCCGCCGCCCAGAGCGACCCCCTGGATCGCGGCGATGCACGGCTTGCCCATCGTCTCGATCTTGGAGAACGCCAGCTGCGCGTTGCTGGGCAATACGCCGGCTTCCTCGACGCTGTTCACCTCTTCGAGCATCTGGCGGATGTCGGCGCCGGCGACGAACGACGCCGTGCCCTGACCGGTGAACACCACCGCAATGACGTCGTCCTTGCGCGCGAGATGCTCGACCACGATCACCAGCTCGTCGATCGCGCGCTCGTTGAGCGCGTTGACCGGGGCGTTGGTGACGGTAACCGTCGCGACGCGCCTGCCGTCTCCCAGAGCGTTGTACTGGATCAGGAAGTAGCGATAGCGCTCGAACAGCGCTTGCTCTTCGGCGAGCGTCTGCTTGCGCCGCCACGCCGCGACCGCGGTCTGCAGCGCATCGATGCTGCCGGGGTTGCGCAACGTGCTGGTGTCGCCGATCTCGCCGCCCTCGACGATCGCGCGGACCATGCGGCGCATGTATTTGCCCGAGCGGGTTTCGGGGAACTCGGATACCTCGAGGAAATCGGAAGGCACTGCGACCGCCCCTTTCTCCGTCCGGACCAGATCGGTCAGCCGGCGGCGATCGTCCTGCGTCAGCCTGCGCCCCGCCACAGCTGTGACGAATGCGATCGGGGTCGCCCCCTTCTCGCGGTGCGGCGCGCCGACGACGAGCACGTTGCCCACCGGCGAGTTGGGGTCGAGCGTCTTGTCGCGCAGGATCGCGCCCTCGATTTCCTCGGTTCCGATGCGGTGGCCCGAAACGTTGATGACATCGTCCGAGCGGCCATGCAGCGAGAACGAGCCGTCTTCGTGCCGGATCGCGAAATCGCCCTGCGTGTACGCCCAGGTACCGCGCCAGCGCTGCCAATAGGTACTCGAGTAACGATCGGCATCGCCGCGCCACTCGGGATTGACCCGGACACCGCCCGAATGCGCTTCGAGCGTAAAGCTTCCGGTATCGCCCCAGATGGTGCGGGTCAGATACGGATAGGGCAGCGCGATGACGATCTCGCCCTTCTCGCCATTCTTGGCGCGCCGCCACGGCACGCCGCCGGTGCCTTCACGCACCAGCCCGAAATCGGCCTCGGGCGCGTCGGCATCCTCGACCCAGACATCGCCGACGATCCACGGCAGCGGATAGGTGTGCGCGTCGGCGCGCAGCGGGAAATCGGTGTTGCCGTAGAAATGGGTCCACGCAATCCCGCCATGTTCGGTCGCCCAGTAGCTGTTGATGTACCAGGGCGTGACATGCTCCATTGCGAACGCCTGCACCGAGGGCGAGGTCGGCTCGGCGCAGAAGGTCGCGACCTTGAGCGACGACATGTCGTAATTCTGGATATCCTTGAGGTTCTCGGGATCCTGCATCACGCTTTTGAGGAAGGTGACGCCCGCCTTGAAAATCTGCACCTTGTGCCGCTCGATGATCGAGGCAAAGCGGCCCGCATGCGGGAACACGGGCGATCCTTCGGTGATGATCGTCGTCACCCGGGTCAGCAGCGCGCCTGCGATCAGATAGCTCTGGCCCGTGATCCAGCCCGGATCGGCCACGACGAACATGACATCGCCCGGCGACGCATCGAACGCCACCGGCATGGTAGCCGCGACGCCCGCGCAATAGCCGCCATGGACATGCACCACGCCCTTGGGCTTTCCGGTCGATCCCGAGGTGTAGATGATGAAATTGGGGTATTCCGAATCCACCGGCAGCGGTCTGGATGCTGCCCAAACCGCGCGGACGAAGTCCGCATCGGGCAGCGCCAGCAAAGCGGCCTCGTCGGCAACATCGATCCCGATCGCGCGGGCGGCTTCGAGAATCTGCGCGTTCGCCTTGCCCGTCAGATCGTGGCTCCAGTGATCGCGGCCCATGTTCCACACCAGATCGGGCAGGGCAGTATGCCGCACCACCACCACCGCATCGACGCGCGGCGGTGAATCGACCAAGGCCGAGGCGATCGCCATCCGCAGGTTTGCAGCCTGCGCTGCGGACATGCCCGAGCCCTGCGCCAGATCGTCGAGCGCGCGGCCGACGCCGCGCATGACGTCGGAACGCTCGACCGTCACTTCGCCATCGAGCAACTCCGCGACCGTTTCGGTGATTTTCGCGCGCGCGGTCTCGTCTGCGCCCGATTCGGGACCGTCGAGCGCGCCGGCGAGCAATTCCATCGCGGTGCCGACCCCGATGAAATTGTCGAGCGCGGGGTCGGTGTAGCTGGTCTTGAACGGCACCATCTGCGCGTTGCGATAGCTGCCGTCGGCAGTGATCACGATCTTCGCACCCGCATCCGCAATGCGATCGGACAGCGTCTTGTCGCTGAACCCGCCGAACACCGGCGTGTAGATGATGCCCGAACGCTTGGCCCCTTCGGTCCAGTAGATCTGCGCGGGGATGCTTGGCATGTTGAGCGCGATGCGATCACCCGCCTTGAGGCCCAGCGCGGCCAGCGCCAGCGAGCATTTCGCCGATTCGAGCATCAGCTGCTTGCGCGACACCGGATAGCAATCGACCGGGCCGCCGCGGCCGTTGTCGCTCGACATGTTCCAGCGGTCGCCCTCGAAGATCAGCGCCGTCTCGTCACCGTGCCCGGCGAGCACGTGGCGGTCGACCTCGTTGAACCCGCTGTTGGTGAACGCGCCTTCGAACCAGCGCCAGTTGGGCGCATCATCGGCGTTGAGGCCGCGTGCCCAGGGCATGTAATCCTGGCCGAGGTCGAGCGTCTTCGCAGCCCCGGTCGCGGCATCCCAGCCTTGCCAGGCGTTCGCATCGCGGTCGAAATACCCCCAGGCGGCAAGCTCGGGCAGATACCAGCAGATCGCCGACCGCGCCTGCTGCCCGTGAAAGCCGCCCGGGTCTGCGACACAGGCGTTGCGCATGGCATTCCAGCTGGCCGAATCGGTCAACGGGTTGCTGCGGGGCGAAATGGCGGGGGCTGCCACCGGAACCAGCGCCGTCAGCGGACGGGCCTGATCAGGCGTGAATGGGGAAGTGAAGGCATAAGTTCGCAGCTCTCCAGCCGTCCCGGACCTTCACGATTCCCAAATCGCTTGAGGTAGGGTTTCGGCGAACGAAACAAATGTCTCCCGCACCGGGAATAACATAATGTTTCAAAGAGCGGTAGGGGCTGCGTTCCTGCGAACGCTCAACGCTGGTGCCAACGCCCCACTGCGCGCGACACCGCCTGCATCAGCTGCATCCGCGCCGGGATGCCGGCGGTGGTCTCGCCCAGCATGACCGCTACGGCATAGCGGGTTCCGTCGGGCGCGGTCATGATGCCGACATCGTTATAGCCGGTGGAAACCGGCGGCAGATCCTGCCCCGTGCCGGTCTTGTGGAGGAACTGCCAGCCTGCAGGAACACCCGCTTTGAGTCGATTCGGCCCGCTGCGGGTGCGGCCAAGCGTGTCCAGCATAAGCTGGGTCGAAGCCTGGGAGAGCAATTCGCCGCGCGCCAGCCGCGCCAGCGCATCGACGATGCCTTCGGGGCTGGCGCCGTCGATCGGGTTGGCGACATAGGCCGCCAGCAGGTTGCGCCGCTGGTCCAGCGGCACCCGCTCGCGCGCCGCCTGGAAGGCGCGGCCCGCCGAAAGCTCCTGCCGCCATTGCACCCCGGCGATGCCGCTTTGCAGCAGCCGCTCGCCCGGGCCGAAGCGGATGTTGGACAGCCCCTTGCGGCGCAGGAAATCGTTGACCACGTTCGGCCCGCCTGCGGTGCGCAGCAGCGCGTCGTTGGCGCTGTTGTCGCTGGCGGTCAGCGCCTCGTTGATCAGTGTGCGCACGGTCGCACGCACGGTCCCTTCGCGCGCCACGCGGGCGGCGAGCGGCTGATGGAACAGGGTGAGATCGTCGCGGGTGATCGTTACCTCGGTGTCGAGCGAAAGCTCGCCGCGATCGACCTTTTCGAGCACCGCCATCGTCACCCACAGCTTGGATACGCTCTGCTGCGGGAACAGCTCGCCGCCGCGCTGGCCGATCACCCAATCGCCATCGATCCGGCGCACCGCGATGCCGGTCTTGCCGGGAAAGGCGCGCCACAAGGCCTGCAGGTCATCGCGCAACCCCTGCGGCGCGACATTGGTCGCCCGCGGCGCGAGCGGCGGCGGCACCGGCTGGACGCGCGCGGGTGCTGGTGGAGGCGCAGGCTGAGGCTGGGCCATCTGACGCGGCGCAGAGACGCACGCGGCGAGCGAGGCCGTGGCAAGAAACAGGATCAGCGTGCGGGCGAACATGCGGCGGCTTTCTGGTCAGTGGGGCGATGACATGTGGCGCACGATCGATGTATGCGCGATGAAGCCGTTAGCGCCCGGTTCCCGCCCCATGGCCACTTTTGCGGCGAACGAGTCGCTGGAAGCGGTGAATGGCTGGCGCTGCATCCGCGAGGATAGGAAAATGCATGGCATTGTTCGCCTCTCCCTTGATGGGAGAGGCAGCGAGACTTGGTGGCTTTGCTTGCCTGTCGCAGCGGTGAGGCTGATGGTGCGGCTGGATGCTGCGGCGCGGCGGCGCACCCGTTGCACAATCCGGAGGGATCACCCCCACCCAACCCTCCCCCATCAAGGGGGAGGGCTTTCTCAGCTTTCTCAGCTTTCTCAGCGTTCTCTCCTCAAGGAACCAGCACGGTGTCTTCCGCCACCGGCAGCGTGTCGGGATAATCGCTGTTGAAGTGCAACCCGCGGCTTTCCTTGCGGTCGAGCGCCGAGCGGACGATCAGGTCGGCGACCTCGATCAGGTTGCGCAGTTCGACCAGATCGGGCGTCACGCGGAAGTTGCCGTAATATTCCTCGACCTCGCTGCGCAGCATCTCGATGCGGTGGCGCGCGCGCTCCAGCCGCTTGGTGGTGCGCACGATGCCGACATAGTCCCACATGAACCGCCGGATCTCGCGCCAGTTGTGCTGGACAACGACCTCCTCGTCCGAATCGGTGACCCGGCTTTCGTCCCATGGCAGGATTTCGGGCGGCGGGCCGAGTTCGTCCCAGCGCTCGATGATGTCGGTCGCCGCCGCATCGCCGAACACGAAGCATTCGAGCAGACTGTTCGACGCCAACCGATTCGCACCGTGCAGCCCCGACTGGCTGACCTCGCCCGCCGCATACAGCCCGGGCAGATCGGTGCGCCCCTGCAGATCGATCAGGACCCCGCCGCAGGTATAATGCTGCGCAGGCACCACGGGAATCGGATCGCGGGTGATGTCGATGCCCAGGCCGAGCAATTTGTCGTAGATCGTCGGGAAATGCCCTCTCACGAACTCGGGTGGCTGATGGCTGATGTCGAGATGCACGTAATCGAGCCCCAGCCGCTTGATCTCATGGTCGATCGCGCGCGCGACGACATCGCGCGGGGCGAGCTCCATCCGGGGATCGAAATCGCCCATGAAGCGATAGCCGGTCTCGGGGATCAGCAGATGCCCGCCCTCGCCGCGCACCGCCTCGGTGATCAGGAAATTCTTGACCTCTAGGTTGTACAGGCAGGTCGGGTGGAACTGCATGAATTCCATGTTGGAGACGCGTGCGCCCGCACGCCATGCCATCGCGATGCCGTCGCCGGTCGCGCCGCGCGGCGCGGTCGAGAACAGATAGGTGCGTCCCGCCCCACCGCTCGCCAGCAAGGTGGCGCGCGCGGTCAGCGCCTCGACATGCCCGGTGGCGCGGTTGAGCGCATAGCAACCCCAGATTCGCCGCTCGCCCGCAGGCGTTTTGCGATGGCGGTCGGCGATAAGGTCAATCGCGACCATATCGGGCAGCAACGTGATGTTGGGGTTGGCGACCGCGGCGCGTTCCAACGCCTGCTGCACTGCCGATCCGGTGGCATCGTCGACATGCACGATCCGCCGGTGGCTGTGCCCCCCCTCGCGGGTGAGGTGCAGGTCATCGCCGCCAGCGCCATCGCCGCCATTGCGATTGAACGGCACCCCCAGATCGACCAGATGCTGGATCGCCGCCGGGGCGTTCTCGACAACGAACTCGACCGTCTCGCGGCTGTTGAGCCCTGCGCCCGCGACCATCGTGTCTTCGATATGGTTGCTAAACGAATCGCCCTCTTCGAGCACCGCGGCGATGCCGCCCTGCGCCCAGTTGGTCGATCCGCCCGAAATGTCGCCCTTGGCCAGCACCAGCACACGGCAATGCCGCGCCAGGCTGAGCGCCGCGGTCAGTCCCGCCGCGCCCGAACCGATGATCAGGACGTCGTGTTGCATCAGCGATAACCACAAGTGAGGAGGGAGCGATCCGGGGAATCGGGACTGTCCTGCAGACTGACGAACACTTCATAACCTTCCGGAGGGCCAAGCGACACATCCCGGTTGATTTCGACCGGGAAGCCGTGTTTGCGCAGGACGGGAAAAGCCGCGCGCGCTGGAACAGCATATTCAAAAGCGATGTCGCCCGGATCGCCGCCTTCAGGAAATGTCTGATGAATGGCGTAGAGTGGCAGCCCGAGCATCGTGCCCGAAACGCCGACGCTGAAAGCCGTCCAGCCGTCGTGCCGGGTCATTTCGATCCGTCCAAAATGAGCAGCGAGCGACGGGGACGCATCTATTCGGCCGGGACGCAAATGCTGGTCTGGGTCGACAACAGCTTGAGGATCGATCACCACCATGGCTTGAAGAAATCGCGCCGTTTCGGCCCCGAGCCGGCACATTGCAGGGTCTTCGAAAGCAAGCAAACCATCCAGAACCGGTTGACGCGGCATCTGCCGATCTGCGCAGCCGGAGAGAAGCGCAGCAGCCATTGCGATTGCCGCAATCCGTTTCACGCCACCGCCTTGGTGAGGTTGAGGAACACGTCCTCGAGATCGGGCTCGCGGGTCGAAACGTCGACGATGCCGTATCCCGCCTCGCGCACCCGGCTCATCACCTGGCCCGCGTTGAGCCGGTCCTTGTCATAGCCGATCTCGATCGACCGATCGGTGAGCTTGCGGATCTTGTCGAATGCCGGATCGGCGGGCAGCGCGGCGATATCCTGGTCGAGCGTCAGCACGATCAATTTGTCGCGCGCCATGCCCACCATCTCCGCCGTCGGCTTGTTCGCGATCAGCCGGCCGTGGTTGATGATCGCGATGCGGTCGCACAATTCCTCGGCCTCTTCGAGGTAATGCGTGGTCAGCACGATGGTGACGCCTGCGCGGTTCAACTCGCGCACATAATCCCACAATTGCTGGCGCAGATCGATGTCGACGCCTGCGGTGGGCTCGTCGAGCACCAGGATCGGCGGCGAGTGCACCATCGCCTTGGCGACGAGCAGCCGCCGCTTCATGCCGCCTGACAATGTGCGCGCATAGGCGTCGGCCTTGTCCTCGAGCCGCACCGCGCGCAGCAGTTCGGCCGTGCGCCGCTCGCCCTTGGGCACGCCGAACAGCCCGGCCTGAAGCTCGAGCGCTTCGGCAGGCGTAAAGAACGGATCGAACACGATTTCCTGCGGCACGATGCCGATCGAGGCCTTGGCATTGCGCGGGTTGGCATCGATATCGAAGCCCCAGATGCTGGCCGACCCCGACGTCTTGCGCACCATGCCCGACAGGATATTGATCAGCGTCGATTTGCCCGCGCCGTTGGGCCCGAGCAGCCCGAAGATCTGGCCGCGCGGAACATCGAAGCTGACGCCGTCGAGCGCCAGCTTGTCCGGGGCCTTGCCTGCGCCTTTGTAGATCTTGCGCAGGTTGTCGATCGATATGGCAGCTTCAGTCACGGCAAGCGGGTTAAACGCTCGCACGGCTTTTCGCAAAGGGAAAGGTGGGCGGGGTGGTTTGCGCACTCGAACGTTGCGCGACATCCCTCGACTTCGCTCGGGAACACGGGAAGCGGCAGGACAATTCCACCTCTCCCGTCTGTCCCGAGCGAAGTCGAGGGACGTGCGCGCAATCATGTGCGAGCCGCACTCCCCGATTGCGCAATTGCAGCATCTTTGATAATCGCTCGGCCATGACGACGCCTCCTGAAACCATCCGTACCAACACCCCCCGTGTCGCCTGCGACGGCGCGAGCGATATCCGCGGGGGCGCAGCGCTGGGGCATCCTCGCGTCTGGCTGCAGATCGACGAAAAGGGCTATGTCCAGTGCGGCTATTGCGACCGGCGCTTCGTGCTCTCCGGCGGACCTGCGGACGTCTCGGCCGCCGCCTGACACCCGCCTGCGGACCGCACATGGCTGCGATTCTGTGATTTTCCTTGCTATCGGGCGGACTTGTCGCCATATGGCCATCCAAGCAGCGCGCCTCGGCACGGGAATCCTTCCCAACGCCCCTTATGAACCGGCAGCGTGAACGTCGATCTGTTGCGATCCCGCCCTGGGATATGACACAGGTCCGAATGGCCGGGTCCTGAAACCCCGCTGCTTGATCCAAACATCCCAATTCACGCGGGGCGTTTTCCTGAAGTTCCTGGGAAACCCCAGGCGCTTCTGAACCCCGCAATGCGCGCGCCGCCCATATGGGTGCGGCCAGCGCCTTGCTCTGTAATAGAGTAAAATTATGTCTTTTTTTCATGAACTTGGCCTCGCCGACCCGATCCTCCGTGCGCTCGATGCCAAGGGTTACGATACCCCGACGCCGATCCAGAAGGACGCCATCCCCGCATTGATGCAGGGCCGCGACCTTCTCGGAATCGCGCAGACCGGAACCGGCAAGACCGCAGCGTTCTCGCTGCCTTCGCTGCATCACCTCGCCAAGGAAACCAAGGGCCGCACCCACAAGGGCGTGCGCATGCTGGTTCTTTCGCCGACCCGTGAGCTGGCCGCGCAGATCGCCGAGAACATCCGCGAATATGCGCGCTTCCTCAACCTGTCGGTCAACTGCATCTTCGGCGGCGTACCGATCTTCCAGCAGAAGAAGAAGCTCGCTCCGGGTACCGACGTTCTCGTCGCCACTCCCGGCCGTCTGCTCGATCTGATCGAACAGCGCGCGGTGACGCTCGAAAACGTCGAGATCTTCGTGCTCGACGAAGCCGACCAGATGATGGACCTTGGCTTCATCGTTCCCTTGAAGCGCATCGCATCGATGTTGCCCAAGAACCGCCAGAGCCTGTTCTTCTCCGCTACCATGCCAAAGGCGATTGCCGAATTGGGTGCGCGGTTCCTGAACAACCCTGTCCGGGTCGAGGTTGCGCCGCAGTCGACCACCGCCGAGCGCGTCGAGCAGTATGTCACTTTCGTCAGCCAGAGCGAGAAGCAGGCATTGCTGACGCTCAAGTTGCAGGAAATCCGCCCCGAACGCACGCTCGTCTTCACCCGCACCAAGCATGGCGCGGACAAGGTGGTGCGCGCGCTGGCAGGTGCGGGCATCCGCTCCGCCGCGATCCATGGCAACAAGAGCCAGGGCCAGCGGACCGCAGCATTGAAGGCGTTCAAGGACAACGAGATCAAGGTGCTGATTGCCACGGACATCGCGGCGCGCGGCATCGACATCACCGGTGTCAGCCATGTGTTCAACTATGATCTGCCCAACGTGGCCGAGCAGTATGTCCATCGCATCGGTCGTACCGCACGCAACGGCGCCGAGGGCATCGCAATCGCGTTCGTCAGCGGTGACGAGCGCGGCCTGCTCAAGGACATCGAGAAGCTGACCAAGGTCAAGCCGGTGCCGATGCCGTTGCCCAAGGGCTTTAGCGAAGCCGCAGCGCAGCTTCCGCCCCCGGTCAAGGCGCCCGTCAATGCGGGCGGCGGCCGTGGTGGCGAACGTGGCGGCGGCGATCGCTCGGGCCCCGGTGGCCGCAACTACGGCCCCAAGCGTGACGGCGCACGTCGTCGCTCGGGCGGTGGTGGTCGTCCCGGTGGCGGCGGTGGTCGCTCGGGTGGTGGCGGCGGCGGCGGTGCCCGCGTCGGCGGCGTCGGCGCGCACAAGGACAGCGTCAAGCGCATCGGTTAAATCAATCCTCCCCGAGCTTGCCTCGGGGAGGTGGCAGCCCGTCAGGGCTGACGGAGGGGCAAGAACGCATCCCTCCGCGCATTTCCCCTCCACCATTCGCTTCGCGAACGGTCCCCCTCCCCGAGACAAGCTCGGGGAGGATTTTTTATGCCTTCGCCACCCGGAACAGCATGGCATCTCCGTTCATGCAGTAGCGCTTGCCGGTAGGCCTGGGGCCGTCATCGAAGACATGGCCCAGATGCCCGCCGCAGCGCCGACAGTGCACCCCGGTGCGCGCATAGCCGAGCAGCCGGTCGGTGCTGGTGCCCACCGCGTTGGGCAGCGGCGCATAGAAGCTGGGCCAGCCGGTGCCGCTGTCGAACTTGGTCTTCGAGGAAAACAACGGCAGCTGGCACCCGGCGCAGACGAAAGTTCCGGCGCGTTTCTCCTTGTCGAGCGGGCTCGAAAACGCACGTTCGGTGCCTTCGCCGCGCAGCACGTAATACTGGTCCGCGGTCAGCTGCCGCTTCCATTGCGCATCGGTCTTGGTGATCTCGAACCTGGTGCCGGACTTTGCACTTGCCCCGCCCAAGCCGCACGACCCCAGCCCGAACAGGCCGATTCCCGCTGCGCCCAAAAGCCCGCGTTCAAAGAATGTGCGCCTGTCCATATCCATCATCCCGTACCCTGTATCCCGACCGGTTCGGGCAGGATACGCTTCCAGTTACGTGGGAACGCCGCGCGCAGCTTCAATATTTGCTCAGTTCCACCTGCATCGACCGGTAACCGTGGACGAAGCAGGCGCGCACGCGCTCGGGCTCGGCGAGCACGTTGACTCGCATCCGGCGCTTGGCCATTTCCTCGAGCAGGATCGCGATCTGCAGCTCGGCCAGCCGCGCGCCGACGCAGCGGTGGATGCCATAGCCGAACGCCAGATGCCGCCGCGCATTCTCGCGATCGACGATGATCTTGTCGGCATCGGCGAACACGCTTTCGTCGCGGTTGCCCGAAATGTACCACAAGGCCAGCTTGTCGCCCTTCTTGATGGTCTTGCCGAACAGATCGTAATCGGCAAGCGCGGTGCGGCGCATATGTGCCAGCGGCGTCTGCCAGCGGATGATTTCCTGCACCGCATTGGGGATCAGCGCAGGGTTCTGTTCGAGCTTCTCGCGCTGGTCGGGGAACGTGTGCAGGCCATAGGCCAGGCCCGACATCGAATTGCGGGTGGTGTCGTTGCCGCCGACGATCAGCAGGATCAGGTTGCCCATGAATTCGTACTCATCCATCTCGCGCATCGCATCGGAATGGATCATCATCGAGATCAGGTCGGGGGTCGGCTCGGCGTCGATCTTGGCATCCCACAGTTTCTTGAAATAGGCGCCCATCTCATAGAGGTGCTTGAGCCGCTCGGAACGCAGCTCCTCGGAGTGGACCAGCTCGATGTCGCCCGCCCAGTCGGACCATTCGGTCAGCTTGCGGCGATCCTCCCACGGGAAGTCGAACAGCAGGGCCAGCATCTGGGTGGTCAGCTCAATCGAGACCGTATCGACCCAGTCGAACGGCTTGTCCCAGGGCAGCGTGTCGAGCAGCTCGCCCGTGCGCATGCGGATATCGTCCGACATCCGCTTCATTTCAGACGGCGTGAAGGCGGGCGCCACGGTGCGGCGCTGGCCGGTGTGCTTGGGCCGGTCCATCGCGATGAACATCGGCATCACCAGTTCGGTGCCGTCATCGACCCGGTCGGCCAGCGTTATGCCGCCGAATTCGTACGACGACGAGAAAATCTCGGGCAAGGCCTCGACATGCTGGATCGCCTTGTGGCTGGTGACGTTCCAGAAATCGCCGAACGCTCCGCCCTGGGTCCAGTGGATCGGATCTTGTGCGCGCATCTGCGCGAACGGCGCCTGCCAACGGTCCTCGACGTAATAAGCGGCATCGCTCATGTCGTAGTTCAGGTCGGCGCCGGGATCTTTCAATACGGTGGCCATGGCTCTCTCCTTGCGTGTCGCGGTCGGTCCGGGATGCGATGCGCCCGGCAATGCCGCGTTCTCGCGGTCTGCTTCAAAGTCTCACCTTACTGACAGCTTTGTCAATACAGTTTCGAACTGCAACCGGAATCTGGCGGCTGGATGGTGCGATGCTGCGGCAGCCTGCACGGCGCGGACGCAGAAGGGCAGGCGCGAGGGGCCACCAAGGCGGGCACAAAAAATGGCCGGGATGTTGCCACCCCGGCCTTGAGTTGTCAGTTCGCAGGAGGAACCTCTGGAGGTCTGTGGCGCGGCTAGCGGTTCGCGCCACAGACCAAACTCGTAAAACTCAGTAGTTGTAAGCCCGCTCGCCGTGCTCGCCGAGGTCGAGGCCTTCGCGCTCCACCTCTTCGGAGACGCGCAGTCCGGTCAGCAGCTTGGCGACATAGAAGGCGATGGCGGCGGCAACGGCAGCCCAGACCACCGCGATGCCGACAGCCTGGATCTGGATGACCAGCTGGCCGCCCAGGTCATAGTCGTCCGCGCCGGGGCCACCCAAAGCAGGCAGCATGGTGACGGCGGTACCGATCGATCCGATGATGCCGCCGATTCCGTGGATGCCGAAAGCGTCGAGCGAGTCGTCCAGCGCCAGCTTGGGCTTGAGCGAGACCACGAACCAGGCGCAGATGACCGCTGCAATCGCGCCGAGCAGGATGGCGCCGAACGGGCCGCTGTTGCCGGCAGCCGGGGTGACCGCGACCAGACCTGCGATGGCTCCCGAACAGGCGCCGAGCAGCGAACCCTTGTGGCCCATGACCCGCTCGGTCAGCATCCAGAACAGTACGCCTGCAGCGGTGGCGACGAAGGTGTTGATCAGCGCGAGGCCCGCCGAGCCATTGGCTTCAAGCGCGGAGCCGGCGTTGAAGCCGAACCAGCCCACCCACAGCAGACCGGTGCCGATCAGCGTCATGGTCAGCGAGTGCGGCGCCATGGTGTCCTTCTTGTAGCCAAGGCGAGGACCGATGATCATCGCGCCGACCAGCGCCGAGATGCCGGCGTTGATGTGCACAACGGTGCCACCGGCGAAATCGAGCGCGCCCATTTCGAAGATCAGCCCGCCGGTCGCCCAGACCATGTGCGCGATCGGGAAATAGCCGATCGTCAGCCAGACCGCGGCGAAGATCATCAGCGCCGAGAACTTCATCCGCTCGACGAGGCCGCCGACGACCAGCGCCACGGTGATCGCGGCGAAGGTCATCTGGAAGGCGATGAACACGAATTCGGGGATGACGAAGCCGTCCGAGAAGGTGGCGGCGGTCGAGTCGGCGTTGGTGTTCGCCAGGAACAGGTTGCCCCAAGCGACGAAGGCGTTGCCTTCGGGTCCGAACGCGGTGGAATAGCCGTAGATCACCCAGATGATCATCGCGAGGCTGGCCACCGCGAGAATCTGCGTCAGCACCGACAGCATGTTCTTGGTGCGGACAAGACCGCCATAGAACAGGGCAAGGCCCGGAACGATCATCGCCATCACCAGAACGGTCGCCATCATCATCCAGGCGGTGTCGCCCTTGTCGACAACGGGTACGACTTCGGCGGCGGCTTCGGCCACTGCTGGCGCTGCCTCGGCGACCTCTTCGGCGACTTCCTGCGCCCACGCCTGCGCCGATACGATCAGTGAAAGCGCGCCCGTCCCGAGAGCGGCGCCAATCTTGTGCAAAGGTTTCATCATTCCCCCTTCCCCTTACAGTGCCGTGTCGCCGGTCTCGCCGGTGCGGATGCGCGTCGCAGCCGCCAGGTCGAGAACGAAGATCTTGCCGTCACCGATGGAATCCGTGTTTGCAGCCGCCTGGATGGTCTCGACCACCTGGGGCGCGATATCGTCGCTTGCCGCAATTTCGATCTTGAGCTTGGGCACCATGTTGGTGGTGTATTCGGCGCCGCGATAGATTTCGGTCTGGCCCTTCTGGCGGCCGAACCCCTTGACCTCGGTCACGGTCATGCCGGCGATCCCGAGCGTGGTCAGCGCCTCGCGGACCTCGTCCAGCCGGAACGGCTTGATGATGGCAATGATGAATTTCATTACGCCCCCTTTGTTATTTTGTTGCGGAGCTGTGCCCCGTCACCGCCTGAATGCTACGCAAACGACGTGCCAACTCCGTAATTTCGGGGAATCCTAATGAATTGCTAACCGCAGCCGGGGGCAATCAGTTCAATTTTTGTGCAACTGCGAACAAGTGTGCAATTTTTAGGCAGGCGTGCTGCCTTATCGCTAGGGTAGCTTGGTGTCCCTGGCTGTGGGCGACGTCAGGCGTCGCCGGTGTGTTCGAGCACCGCGCGGGCGCGCGCCGCGTCCTCGGGCAGCACCATCAGCCGTGCCGGGGTCATGAACCCCAGGCCGAGCCCTGCCATGCCGCCATCGAAGATATGCGCATCGATCCCCTGCGCGCCAAGCGCCAGACGCGCCATCTCCGCCTCGATCCGGTCGGAATATTCAGCAATCGCCTTGAGACTCATGCCCGCTCAGCCGACGCTATCGGTGAAATAGCGCGTGGTCGGCGTCGTCGGCAGGCCGTCGATCGAGCGGGTGCTGCTGGCGGCTTCGGCCAGCCAGTCAGCGGCGTCCATCTGGCGGTGCGCTTTCTTGAGCGTCTGGCGTTCGCGATCGAAATGCATCACCGGGACGCCCCAGCCGCAGCTGGTCTGCACGCTTTCTACCGCGATGTCGAAGATCTGCCGGGTGCCGGGCAGGATCGTGAAATGCGCGGCCAGCGCGTCCCAATCGGCATCCTGCGGCAGCACCGGACGGCCCCGGCCATAGATGCGCAGGATCAGCGCCGGGTTTTCGAACGCGCAGAACATGATCGTGATCCGCCCATCGGCGACCAGATGCGCGTGCGTCTCGTTGCCCGACCCCGCCAGATCGAGATAGCCGACCCGGCCGGGCGCCAGCACACGAAAGGCATCATAGCCCTTGGGACTGAGGTTGATGCGCGCGTCGTCGGCCGCAGTGGCGACGAAGAACACCGGCTGGCGGGCGATGAACGCGGTGTGCTTGTCGCTGAGAGCGTCGCTGAATTCCATCGCGGCAGTGTGGGCGATGATGTGCCGCCGCGCAAGTGCCGTGGCCCCTTCCCCCGCCCCACAAAAGCCTATACCGGAAGATCGCATGACAGCTGCTCCTGACGCCGCGACTTCCGGCATTCCCCGCTCGCTTTATGTGCTTTCCGTCTTTTACGGCGGCATGGTGTGCCTCGCAGGCGTACTGGGCAACAAGCAGGTCTCGATCGGCCCGCTCGCGGTCGAGGCCGGGATCTTCGCCTTCCTGCTGCTGGTCGTGGTCTCGAGCGCGATCGCCGAGCTGCACGGCCGCGATACCGCCAACAGCCTGGTCAAGTTCGGCTTCGTGCCCTTGCTGTTTGCCATGGCATTGTCGTGGATCGTCTATGCGCTGCCCGCCTCGCCCGAGATGGCGCCCGAAAACGCCGCCGCGATCCAGCTGATCCTGGGCGCGACGGGGCGCATCTGGGCGGCGGGCGTGTGCGCTTATGGTGTCTCGCAATTCCTCAACGTCTATATCTTCTCGCGGCTGCAGAACATGCCCGGACGCTGGCTGGCGGTGCGCGGGGTGATCGCGTCGGCGCTGTCGCAGATCGTCGATACGCTGATCTTCGTCACCATCGCCTTTTACGGCGTGTTCCCGATCGGCCAGCTGCTGGTCGGGCAGATGGCCGCCAAGGTGGCGCTGTCGGTGGCCTTGGTGCCGTTCCTGATTGTGTTCTTCGTCCGTCTCGGCAAAAGGCTCGACGCATGAGTGCCAAAATACCTTCTGAACACATCCACGACCCCGCCTTGCTCGCCAAGGCCGAGACCCTCACCGAGGCGCTGCCGTTCATGCAGCGTTATGCGGGCAAGAGCTTCGTCGTCAAATATGGCGGCCATGCGATGGGCGACCCTGAACTGGCGCGCGACTTTGCCGAGGATGTCGTGCTGCTCAAGGCGGTGGGGATCAACCCTGTCGTCGTCCATGGTGGCGGACCGCAGATCGGTGCGATGCTCAAGCGGCTGGGCGTGCAATCCGAGTTCATCGATGGCCTGCGTGTCACCGATGCCGAGACCGCCAACATCGCCGAGATGGTGCTGGGCGCGATCAACAAGGACATCGTCACCTGGATCGGATCGGCGGGCGGCAAGGCGATCGGCATCAGCGGCAAGGACGCAGGCTTCGTCCGCGCGAGCAAGGTCGAGCGGACGGTGCGCGACCCTGACAGCGCCATCGAGCGCGCGATCGATCTGGGCTTTGTCGGCGAACCCGAAACGATCGACTGCTCGGTGCTCAAGACCATCTCCGATGCAGGCATGATCCCGGTCATTTCGCCGATCGGCGTCGGCGCCGACGGGCAGACCTACAACATTAACGCCGACACGATGGCAGGCGCGGTGGCGGCGGCTCTGGGCGCATCGCGGCTGTTCCTGCTGACCGATGTCGCAGGCGTGCTCGACAAGACGAAGAAGCTGCTGTCAGACCTCACCCCCGCCGACATCGCAGCATTGCGCGCCGATGGCACGATCAGCGGCGGCATGATCCCCAAGCTTGAAACCTGCGTCCATGCGGTGGAAAAGGGGGTGGATGCCGCCGTTGTGCTCGATGGAAGGGTTCCGCACGCGATGCTGCTCGAAATCTTCACCTCGCGCGGGGCAGGAACGCTGATCAGCGCCTGACTTCCTTGGCCTGAGGCGTGAGCCGTTTTAGTCTTGTAATACACCCGGTCTCGCCTTAGATATCGGGCAACGCCATATTGAGAGACTTATGCAGATTCTGCTCGAAATCCTGGATATCGTGCTGACCGTGGTGACGTGGTTCATCATCATCCAGATCGTCCTGTCCTGGTTGATCGCCTTCAACGTGATCAGCACGCAGAACGATCTGGTCCGCCAGATGGTCGAATCGCTGCACCGGATCACCGAGCCGATCTATCGGCCGGTGCGCAGGATCATGCCCGATCTTGGCATGATCGATCTGGCGCCGATGATCGTGCTGTTGCTGATCATGATCGTCCAGCGCTCGATCATCCCGCGGCTGTGGGTGCAATTCGCCTGACCGTCGCGCGCTCGGCGGTGGCAATGACGCGCATTTGACGTTAGAGCGACGGGCATGACAGCCCGGATCATAGATGGAAAGGCCTTCGCGGCCGGTTTGCGCGGCCGCCTCGCGGCTTTTGTCCCTGACTTCGTGCAGGCCACGGGCCGCGCGCCCGGTCTTGCCGTGGTGCTGGTGGGCGACGACCCGGCAAGCCAGGTCTATGTCCGCTCCAAGTACAAGGCGACGGTGGAGGCGGGCATGCTCAGCTTCGAGCACCGCCTGCCCGCCGACACCAGCCAGCAGGCGCTGCTCGATCTGGTAGCAAAGCTCAACGCCGACGATGCGGTCGATGGCATTCTGGTGCAATTGCCGCTGCCTGCACATATCGACGACAAGGCGGTGCTCGCAGCCATCGACCCTGCCAAGGATGTCGACGGCTTTCATGTCGTCAACGCCGGCAGGCTCGCCGTGGGTGAAGAGGCGCTGGTTCCTTGCACGCCGCTGGGATCGCTGATGCTGCTGCAGGATGCGCTGGGCGACCTGTCCGGGCTGCACGCCGTCGTCATCGGCCGATCGAACATCGTCGGCAAGCCGATGGCGCAGTTGCTGCTCCAGCAAAGCTGCACCGTCACCATCGCGCACAGCCGGACCAGGGATCTACCCGCGATCGTGCGGCTGGCCGATATCGTCGTTGCCGCTGTTGGCCGGCCTGAGATGGTGCGCGGCGACTGGATCAAGCCGGGGGCGACCGTGATCGACGTCGGCATCAACCGCGTCCCTGGTGCCGAACCGGGCAAGAAGAAGCTGGTCGGCGATGTGGCGTACGACGAATGCGCTGCGACTGCAGGCGCGATTACCCCGGTGCCCGGCGGCGTCGGCCCGATGACCATCGCCTGCCTGCTGCGCAACACGCTGGTCGCCGCCCACCGCCGCGCCGGGCTGGCCGATCCGGAGGGCTTGTGATGCTTTGGACCAAGCAAATCCTCCCCTTGAAGGGGAGGTGGCTGCGCGCAGCGCAGACGGAGGGGTGTAACCCTTTCGCAAATGGGGACACCCCTCCACCACCCGCTGCGCGGGCGGTCCCCCTCCCCTTTCAGGGGAGGATTTTGAGTGGCTTGCTGCTGACGCTAGCCGCGATTACCCCGCTCACCGCCTCCGCCCAGCCAGGCCCGCCGCGCGGTGACCGGCGCGGGCCGCCGCCGCGGCCCGAGGGGCAATCCTATGCCAACTCCAGCGCCATCCTGGTTGCCGAAATCGCCTTTGCGCGCCTGGCGCGGGACAAGGGCCAGTGGACGGCCTTCCGCCAGACCGCTGCCGATGACGCGGTGATGTTCGTCGATCAGCCGGTGCTGGCGCAAGCCTGGCTCAAGGGCCGCGCCGACCCGCCTGTCGCCGTGACCTGGCAGGCGCAGAAGCTGTTCATGGCGTGCGATGGCCGCACCGGGGCATCGACCGGCGCCGCGCAATATCCGGGCGGCGCGACAGGCTATTACACCACAGTGTGGCAGAACATGGAAAAGCCCCGTGCCAAGAAACCCGACTGGAAATGGGTGATGGACCACGGCACCACGCTGGCGCAGCCGCGCGCGGGCGACGAGATGATATCCTCGCGTACCGCAGCCTGCACCGGCAACCCCAAGGCGATGCTGGGCGCGATACCCTTCGGCCCGCCGCCCAAGGGCGTTCCGGTCGCCGCTCCCGCTGCCAGCGGCGCACGCGCCTCGGCTGACGGGACGATGGTGTGGCGCTGGGACGTGCGCGCCGATGGCAGCCGCACGGTCTCGATCGATCTGTGGAACGGCAGCGGCTTCGACACCGTTGTCAGCGACGAAGTGGCAGGCGGCGCCTCATGATCGAACTGTTCATCTCGGCCTTCGTGACGTTGTTCGTGGTGATCGATCCGCCCGGGTGCGCGCCGATCTATGCCAGCATGACCACCGACGCCAATGCCCGGCAGCGGCGCAGCATGGCGATCCGCGCGATCGTGGTGGCGGGCGGCATCCTGCTGGTGTTCGCCTTGTTCGGCGAGGCGCTGCTTTCGACGCTGCACATCGAACTCGACAGCTTCCGCATCGCCGGCGGCATCATGCTGTTCCTGATCGCGCTCGACATGGTGTTCGAAAAGCGCACCGAGCGCCGCGAACAGCGCGCGCAGGATGTCATCGACGACCCCGAGATCGAGGATGTCTCGATCTTCCCGATGGCGATGCCGATGATCGCAGGCCCCGGCTCGATTGCCTCGGTGATGCTGCTGGTCTCGCAGAATTCGGGCCTCGACCGCGCACTGACGATCCTCGCGGCGCTGGTCGCGGTGCTGCTGCTGACCCTGGCCGCCCTGCTCACCGCAGGCCCGCTGATGAAGCTGCTCGGCGCCAAGGCGGAGGCCGTGATCACCCGCCTGCTCGGGGTGCTGCTGGCGGCGCTGGCGGCGCAGTTCGTGATCGACGGGTTGCGGGCGAGTTTTCAGTAGGGGGGCTGGACGCGTGCAAGGCAGCTCTCGGCCCCGTTTCGTGCTGCAGACTAACCCCCTCCGCTCATCCTGAGCCGCGGGCGAAGCCCGCGAAGTCGAAGGACCCGCGCCCACGCTGGCCGCATAGCGGGGCCTTCGACAGGCTCAGGCTGAGCGGAGCAGGGGCGGCTGTAGCGCATGGTTGGAAAAAGCAACCTTGCGAAGGTGGAGCCCATTGCGGAGGCTCGGCATAGGATGCATGGGGGCACGAAACCAACCCCATTCATTTCGGTTCGATGATTTTCATTCTATCAATGTAAAACGTTTCTTTCTTTCTCCATTCATCGGGGCGAAGCATTACGCCCTCGAATTCAATCGTGTGTTTACCAATGTCATTTGATTTGAAAAACAATTCACGGTTATCACGGATAAATAATTGGATTGGAGGGTGGATCTCATAGTCGTCCGAGCGAGAACTACCATAAAATTTTATCCCTAGACCTTCATCGGTCAGAAAGAGACTCCCAGACTTTTTTACTGCTCCCGGTATAGCGGAGCAACGGTCGGGTCCTGATAGAATATACTTAAATTCTTTTAGTGAATTGTCCCAACCAATAGAAATGCAGGGCTCATTCATTATCCTGGACAGCATAAACGCTGGCACAACCAGCAGCAATGCCAAGATTATGAGCAAGGTGATTTTCAGGATCTTCATACTCAAACCACCTTCGTCCGATGCCTGCGGCTTATGAGACGATAGGCTGTCGCGCATGGCCGCAGCAACCCCGCCGATCATCGTGTGGCTTGCGCAAAGCAAAAGCCCGCCAGCCTTTCGGCTGACGGGCTTTCTCTCAGGCTTGCGCCCGGTTGCTGCTTAGAACCGCACCAGCGCCGACAGCGAGTACTGCTGCGCCTGGAAGTCCTGGCGCCCCACCGTGGTGTCGATTGACGCGGTGAAGTCGAAGGTCGGCTGCGAGATCGTCAGGCCGACGCCTGCTTCGGCCCAGCTCGAGTCGTCCGAGCGATAGGCGAACGGGAAGCGTCCGGTGGTGCTGCCGGCGAAGTTGGCGCCGAAGAACCGGTCGCCCTCGAGCACGTCATAGACATAATCGGCGTAGATATAGGGCCGGAAGACTGCGGTCTTCTTGGCACTGGCCGATGCGCCGACGCGGATCTGCAGGCTGTCGAACTTGTTGCGGTCGATATCCAGAGCGGGGCCGCCGCCGAATTCGCGCACATCGTCAAAGCCGATGTACTGATACTGGGCGGCAACGCGCGGGGTGACCAGGACGGTCTCGGTTTCGATCGGAGCCGACACGCCGAGTTCTGCCGTGAGCGAGAGGCTTTCATCGGAGGTGCCCAGATTGAACACGCCCGCACCGATGCCGACGGTGCGTGCGGTATCAACCTTGAACCGGCCCGCGCTGACGCGGCCATCGAACACCAGGCCAGCAGCGGTGGTGACCGCACCATAGACGCTGCCTTCGAGCAACTCGCCCGAAACCAGCTGGCCGCGAACTGCGCGCGCATCGACATCCGAATAGCCTGCCGAAATGCCCAGCACGACACCGTCGCGCGGCAGGTATTCAAACCCGCCGACGACGAAATAGCCGTCGAAGTTTTCCTTGCGGCCGGTGGTCAGCGCGGTCGGCATCGGTGCCGACTTGCCGTTCAGATAGCCACCGCCGAGGAAGATCGCGAAGTTGCTGTCGAGCGAGGTCGTATCCATCACCGTCGACTGCTGGCCGTCCTGCGCCACGGCAGCAGCTGCCATCGCGCCGGGCAGCGCTGCCCCGTTGGTGGCGGTGGCGGCGATGCCGAGCGGCTGGCCAATCATCGCGATCGTGCCGCCCATGTCACCCGACAGCGAAGACTGCATGCGGGTGCGGTGGAAGCGCGAGGTGCTCGAGAGCATCGCTTCGCCCAGGTTGAGCCGGGTCGATTCGGTGAATGGCGCCAGTCCCTCGAACGTCGCCTGGATCTGCGCCGCCGAAAGCAAATCGGAACGCAGATAGACGTCCGAATAGTTGCGCTCGGCACCGCGATTGCTGTCCAGAATGCCCGCATAAGAGGCCTGGGTCAGCGATCCGCCGGCGATCACGTTGCGGTACAGGCCCGCCGTGATGCGCATATCGACCGCATTGGCGCTGGTCGTCAGCACCGGCGTCAGGATGGCGCTGATCGGCGCTGCCGAGCCAAACCGGCCCGTGATCGTGCCGCCGGTGGTGAGGATGCGATAGGTGTCACCGTTCTTGATGGTGTACCCTGCAACCGGCGAGACGACCACGCGGCCGGCCAGGCTGGCATTGCCGGTGATGGCAAGCCGGTCGGACACGCCCGCACCCACATCGACGTTGAACTGCGTCGCCGATGCCAGGATGACGTTGCCGTCGATGGTCAGCGTTCCGATGTTTCCGGCATTGCCGGTCGCACCCGGAGAGATGGTACCTGCCACGCTGGTGAAGAACGGCGCCTTCACCGTACCGGTGCCGCTGAGGCCGCCGGTCATCATGAAGAAGTCACCCACCGAAGTCAGTCGACCGTTGACCTGCAGCGAACCGATGGTCTGGGTGACGTCGATCAGGCTGGTCAGCGAGCCGGTCGAGGTGATGTTGAGCGCGGCCGCCGCGCCGTTGAGGCGGAAGCGGTCGATGGTCACCGCAGTGTCGAGCGTCGTGGTGCCGGCAGCCGACAGCGTGACGTCGAAATAGCGCGGCAGGACCCCTGCGGTCCGGTTGCCAGCGGTATTGTTGGGCACGAAGTTGGTCGCACCCGGCAGGCCGTTGGCGATGGTGGCCGGCGGCAGCGGGATGGCGGCCTGGCTCACCGGATCGGTCGCGGCAATCTGCGCAGTCGCCGCTGCACTTTCGATCACCGCTTCGCCGATGCCGCTTGCAATGACGGCAGAGCCGGCGTTGTCGGCAGCGCCATCGGTACCGATCGGCTTCTGCTCAAGCGTGGTGATGCCGGTGGCGAAATCGACGCATTCGCTCAAACCGCCGGACTGGAAGCAGGCCTGGCCGAACTTGCCGCTGGTATCGACCGTGGTTCCGCCCGCCGAAGTTGGCGTGCCGTTGATCAGCTGGCCGTTGGGACCGATGATGAAGTAGTTCGGGTCCTGGGTCGTGATCCAGTGGGTGGGATCGTTCCAGTTGCGGCTGCCGGCATTGGCCGAGACATAGCGGTACGGGTTGTTCTCGGCGATCCAGTCCCAATAGAGATAGAGCGGCTGATAGAACGACGCGGTGCCGAAGCCGTTGGCGGGCTGACCGTTGAAGAAGCGCGTATAGCCGCCCGACAGAACGCCGATGATGACTTCGCGCGCGAAGGTGCGGTCGAGAATCAGCGGACCACCCGAATCGCCGCCGGCGGTTGTGCCCTCGCGGGGCAGCGCGTTGTCGCGGAAGGCGTTGAAGTCGAACGGGCTGGCCGCAGCCGTGCCACGCCGCGGATCGTCAAAGTCGATCCAGTACAGGTTCTGCGGCAGGCCTTCGGGCGGCGAGCCGAACAGGAACGCCTGGAAATCGTCGAGCGAGGTCAGCGCGCCCAGCCAGTTTTCAGCCGTGCGGCGACGAAAATCGATCGGCTGCGTACCAGAAGTACCGGTGCCGTTGCCGCCATAGCCCGCCAGATTGACGTGATAGCCGGTACCGCTTTCCGCAGTGATCGCGCTGGGCTGGGGCAGCTGCGAGAGCAGCAGCGACCAGGTCGGAATGCCGACGGCGGGGGTGTCGAGCGAAGCAACGGCGATATCGGCATAGAGGAAGCCGTTGCCGGGCTCTACCGAGCGCGGGTGATAGGCAACGCCGTTGACGTTATAGAACGCCTGCGCGGTGTTGGTCTGGAACCGGCCCTGGCCGTTGGTGCCGAGCAGCCAGCGGACCAGCTCATCGACTTCGCCCGGTGCATTGGCGCGGGTGTTGGTTTCGAAACCGAAGGCGATGCCAACGCCGCCCGAATTGGCGCCATAGGCCGTCGCAGCGCGGCTGTTCACGCAGTGCGCGGCAAACAGGACGGTACGCGGATTGATGAGCGAACCGGTGCACAGGCCGACGCCGCCGTTGCCGTTGTCGATAACCATCTGGGCAATGCCGGTGATGTTGACCGGATCGCGCGCCGTGGTCGGCGTGTTGGGATTGGCGATGAGGATTTGCGGATCAAGCTGGACGTCCTGGATATCCAGACGCAGCGCATGCGGCTCCGGCTTCACTTCCAGGAGGTTCAGGCTGGCATCGAAATGCGGAGACAGGCTGTCGGAGATCAGCGAATTGCGGATGTCCGAAGCCGAGCTCGCGTTGGCTTCGATGGCAAGTGCCGGAGCGGCGGCCAGTGCCACTGCCATCGCCGATGCTGCCACGCCCCCGCTGAATGCCTTGCCCAAACGTGCATTTACTCGTGTCATGATCATCCCCTGCTCACTATTACGTAGACTGGGAAATTATACCTGACGGAATTAAACGCAACGCGCCTCCGCTTAAGACATTGCGATTATGTTACGGTGTTGCCGCACGGACACATTTTGTTAATCGCTGGCGCAAATTGCCATGATCCAGATTAACCTTCGGTCGGGCCACCCCCCTTAAAACAGGGGAGTGGCGGACCGAATGGTATCGCTGGGCTTACTTGCCCAAGGTCTCGCTGAGGAACCAGGCGCGCTCCTGCGCCTGATCCGTCCAGTCATCGACCAGACCATCGGTGGCATTGTCGCCCGCGTCGCCGGCAAGTTCTTTCACCGCGCGCAGCTTTGCAACGAACGCGATATTGTCGTCGCGCAGTTCCTTGAGCATTGCTTCGGCGGCCACGCCCGACTTGTCGTTGTCGGCCAGCGTCTGCCGCCGTGCGATATCGCCGATCGAGGTCAGCGTGCGGTGGCCGTTCTTGCGGATGCGCTCTGCGATGGCATCGGTGATTCCGAGAATCTGCGCGGCATGGTCGTCGAGCAACAGATGATATTCGCGGAAATGCGGCCCTGCGACGTGCCAGTGGAAATTCTTGGTCTTGAGGTAGAGCGCAAAGCTGTCGGCCAGCAGGCCATTCATCGCCTCGGCGAGCGCCTTGCCCGTGTTGTCACCTTTTTTGCTGCCCATGGTTCTTGTCTCCTGTCCTGGCTTGCGGTCATTGTTAACATAGGTTGGAAACGCCGTGTTGGCATGACAATTTATCAAGTCACTGTGATCGCTTTCGGCACACCGCTGCGCATCACACCATCCCGAAGGCCGAAAGCGCAAGAACAATGCCGATAAGCGTGATCGCGGCGCCTGCGCCGATACGCAGCGCACGCAGCGGCCAGCGCGCCAGGTCCTCCTGCCAGATCACCGCAGGCAGCAGCCCGAGAGCGGTTCCGGCGGCGCCGCCCAGCATCGGCCACAGCGCATCGTGGCTGCGCGCGGCGGTGGCTGCGATGATGAACTGGCCCTTGTCGCCAAGCTGCAGGATCAGCACCCCCAGCAACGTCGTCAGCAACGGCCCGATCCGCCATCCGTCCAGCAGATCCACCCTGCGCCGCCAGGCCAGCATGCCGACCCCTGCGAGCACGAGCGACATCGCATAGAACAAGGCGAGCGCATCGCGGCTGATCCAGTCCCCGACGATGACCCCGCCCAGCGCCGCAAGCGCCGCGCCCGCCACGCTTGCCAGCAGCACCGCCGCGACGATCTGCACGGGGCGGTCGAACCGCATCGCCAAGGCTGCGCACAGCAACTGGCTGCGATCGCCGGTCTGGACGATGGCGGTCAGCAGCAATGTCGTGACGAAAGCTTCCATCAGCGCGGACGATAGCGCAAATCAGCGCGCCCCGCGCACCGCGATCGAGGCGAGCACGGCGGTGCGCATCTCGAGGTTGCCGCAATCGCTGGCGATCGCCTCGTCCATCGCATCGAAATAATGCCGCGCCATATTGCGGCTCCAGCCATGGGCCAGCAGATGCTCGAGGCCATAAGCAAGATCGCTGACGCACGGCATCTTGTGGCTGTCGGCGATCTGCCGCATGCGGTCGATCTGGATCGCAAGCTCTTGGCGCGAGACCTGCCAGGCAATCGCACGGACGTGTCCGGCATGCATCCGCAATTGCTGGCGCGCCAGCTTCAGCCGGTCTTCTGCGCTGTCCGATGCGGCCGGGTCGTGCATATGGGCTCCTGCGATCGTCTCTGGTGCCGCAACCATGCCACAAGCCGGTTAATTTTTGGGCAAGGCTGATCGCTGCTGCTACAGGCCGCATGCTGCCCGATGCTTGACAAGCGACAGCCGTTGCGGCAAGGGCGGCGCTCGCATGTGCAGGGCGGCCGTTGGTGCCGCTCTTTGTGTTTTTGATTCGCCTATTTTATTCAGTGGGCCCGGCGCTTGCCGTCGACCACGATGTTCATTCAACCCAAAGGAACAGGTCATGGCCAAGCCAGCCACTGTGAAAATCCGCCTGGTCAGCACCGAAGGCACCGGCTTCTTCTATGTCACCAAGAAGAACCCGCGCAACACCACCGAGAAGATGAGCTTCCGCAAGTACGATCCCGTCGCGCGCAAGCATGTCGAGTTCAAGGAAGCCAAGATCAAGTAATCTTGGGGGCGCGCGCACGATGAACTGGCAATTCAGCGCCGGTTCAATCGCCTGCGCCCACAGGATCGGGGTTCCTTCATTGATGAAAGCCCGATCCAGATGCTGAATTTCCGGTTCAAATCCATTGCTGCCGCGCTGCTTGCAACCTCTATGGTCGCAACGCCGCTGGCGCTGCCCACCGCAGCCATCGGCCAGCAGGCGACCGCCAGCAACGATCTGGCGCAGGTCTCCCGGCACCTCAAGGCGATGCAATCGCTGCGGGCGAATTTCACCCAGACCGACCGCACCGGCCAGACGCTCACCGGAACGCTGACGTTGAAGCAGCCCGGCCGCATCCGCTTCGAATACCAGAAGGATGCGCAGCTGCTGGTCGTCAGCGATGGCCGCGCGCTGACCATGATCGACTATCAGGTCAAGCAGGTACAGCGCTGGCCGATTCGCAACTCGCCGCTGGGCGCGCTGCTCGATCCCACCCGCGACCTCACCAAATTCGGCAAACAGGTATCCACCAACGATCCCGACGTCGTCAGCGTCGAGGTCCGCGATCCCAGCCGTCCCGAATATGGCGTCATCACTTTGATCTTCACCCGCACCCCGTCGGCGCCCGGCGGGCTGTCGCTGGTCGGCTGGGTCGCGCTCGATTCGCAGAACAAGCGCACGACGATCCGCCTGTCGGGCCAGCAATACAATGTCGCGGTTCCGGACACCGCGTTCGCCTGGACCGACCCGCGCGCCAAGGGCCCGCGCCGCTAAGGCATTCTCGTCAGCGTATGATCGTCATTCCCGCGAAAGCGGGACCCTCGCGTGCGCGGGGATGACGATAAAATTCAGTCATCCTGCCGTCGGCGCTGACGAACCGCCTTCCGCCTTCGACGAAATGCGAAGCTTTCGCAATCCGTTCACATGGCAGACAGGCTTTGCCGTCTAGAACAGTTCTCGAAGACGGCGACAAGGTTTCCCCCTGTTACCTTGCCGAACCACCGGCTTCGACCAAGCGTGACGAACGCAAAAAAGAACCCTCGTTCCAATGCCCCCGGGACGAGGGTTTTTTGCGGCCTTTCTCCAACGCACTGAGTTTAGGGCTTGGGTTTGCGCGGATCGCTGGCTAGAGCCTTGGGCATGGCAGCCCCTCTCAAAATCGCTTCGTGGAATATCAACTCCGTCCGCTTCCGGCTGGAATCCGTGCTCCGTTTTCTCAGTGAAGAACAGCCCGACATCCTGTGCCTGCAGGAGACGAAGGTCATCAACGGTGACTTTCCCGAGGGCCCGTTCCGGCAACTGGGGTACAACTTCCAGAAGCTCAACGGCCAGCCGATGCACCATGGCGTGGCGATCATCTCCAAGGTCCGGCTGAGCGACGACGCGCGGCTCGACTGGCAGGCCAATGGCGAAGCGCGGCATATCGGCGTCAACATCACCGGGCCGCAGGGTGGCACGCTGCGGCTCGAGAACGTCTATGTCCCCGCCGGCGGCGAGATCCCCAACCGCGACGTCAGCCCCAAATTCGGTCAGAAGCTCGACTTCATCGAACGGATGACGCAGTGGTCGAGCGGCCTTGCTGGACGCACGATCATTCTGGGCGATTTCAACATCGCACCGCTCGAATCCGATGTCTGGAGCCACAAGCAGCTGATCAACACCGTCAGCCACACGCCGATCGAGATCGCACGATTGAAGGCGATGCAGGACGCGCACAATTGGGTCGATATCGGCCGAAAATTCTATCCCGCGCCCGAGCGGCTGTTCACCTGGTGGAGCTATCGCGCGCGCGACTGGTCTGTGTCCGATCGGGGCCGCAGGCTCGACCATATCTGGGTGTCGCCCGACATCGTCGATACGGTCAAGAGCCACCGCGTGGTCGAACCCTGCCGCGGCTGGCCGCAGCCCTCCGACCACGCGCCGCTGATCAGCGAGTTCATGTTCTGATGGAGCGCGCGTCCCGGTGTCCGGCTCTCAGGGGTCTGGCGCAATGAACGCGCGCGCTGCGGCCCGGGCGCTCGACGCGCTGGCCCGGGGCTGGGATATCATCATCGACGCGCCCGATGGCCGGTTGATGCTGCGCCCGGTCGAAACCGGCGCCGCGCCCGATGCCGACCAGCCGCTGCTGCTGATCTCCGCCGCGCGCGCGATCACGCTCAAGCTTGCCAACCAGAAGGAAGCCGCCCGGCCCGATGCGCCGGTGTGCATCGCGGTGCCCGGAGCGGTCGATTCGGCGCTGGCCATCGCGATCGCCGATCCTTCGCTCGATATGGCGCGGCCGATGAAGGGGCCGTTTGCAGCCCAGCCGCTGCCCGCGCCGCAAGCCGCCGAGGCCGCGATGCAGCTTGCGCGGCTGGCGGGGCTGCTGCCGGCCTATCATATCCTGACCGAGGCAGAGGCCGATGCGCCCCGCGTCACGCCGGCCGATGTCGCCGCTTATGCCGATCCGACCAGCTTGCGGATCGCGGCGCGCGCGCGGCTGCCAGTCAGCGCCAGCGATGCGGCGGAGATCGTGGCGTTCCGCTCGGATGCCGATTTCCACGAGCATGTCGCGCTGGTCATTGGCACGCGCGATGACAGCCTGCCCGTCGTCCGCCTGCACTCCGAATGCCTGACCGGCGATGTGCTGGGCAGCCTCAAATGCGATTGCGGGCCGCAGCTGCACGGAGCGCTGCACGCGATGGCGCACGCGCAATGGGGCATATTGCTGTACCTGAGGCAGGAAGGCCGCGGCATCGGCCTGATCAACAAGTTGCGCGCCTATCAGTTGCAGGACCAGGGCTTCGATACCGTCGATGCCAACAACCGGCTGGGCTTCCCCACCGATGCACGCGATTTCGCGGTCGCCGCCCAGATGCTGAAAGCACTGCACGTCCCGGCCATCCGGCTGATGACCAACAATCCCGAAAAGCAGGCGGTGCTTGCCAGCCTTGGGGTCGAGATCGCCGAGCGGCTGCCGCTGCTGATCCCCGCCAACCCGCACAATGAGCACTATCTGGTCACCAAGCGCGACCGAACCGGGCACCAGCTGTGAGCGACACGATCCGCGTCGATGTCCGGGCGCTCACCGTCACGCTGGGCGCGTGGACGGCCCCGTGCACGATCGGGCGCGGGGGAGCATGCGCTGCCGATGCCAAAAACGAGGGCGATGGCTGCACGCCGCTGGGCCGCTGGCCGCTGCGCGCGGTATTGTTCCGCCCCGGCCGCGCCGCGCCGCCGCCGAGTTTCGCACTGCCCTGGCGCTGGACTTCGCCGGGCGATGGCTGGTCCGACGATCCTGCCGATCCCGCCTACAACCGCCCGGTGCGGCTGCCGCACAGGTTCAGCGCCGAGACGCTGCAGCGCAACGACATGCTGTACGATGTGGTTCTCGTGCTCGGCCACAATGATTCTCCGCCGGTGGCGGGCCAGGGCAGCGCGATCTTCTTCCACCTGTGGAACGAGGCGAAACCGGTGGCCGAGCGCACCACCGAAGGCTGCGTCGCGATCGCGCGCGCCGATATGGATGCGCTGTTGCCGAGGTTGGTACCGGGGATGGTATTGGAGATCGGGTAGAGAAACCGCTAGCCTTGGCGCTCACGTCCCTCGACTTCGCTCGGGACAGACGGCGAGGGGGAGAGCAAGAGTAAGTGATCCTGGTCCCAAAATACCTTCCCCAAGGTGTGCTGCGAGATCGTCCCCGCCTCCCGTGTTCCCGAGCGAAGTCGAGGGACGTCGTACACCCGTTATCGCCCGAGACGATAAGAACCCGGGGTCACCCCATCCCCACCTCGAACACCGGCTCGTACACGCTGCCATCGTTGCCCATATGGCTTTCCATCAGCACCAGCCGCTCGAAGGCGAACGCCTCCCCCGGCAGCAGCGGCTGTGCGCTCAGCCAGGCGGCAAGCTGCTCGGGCGAAGGCGCCGTGCTGCGCGCAAACCGCGCCACCGTGATGTGCGGCACATATTTGCGCCGCTCGGGCTCCACCCCGATTCCGACGCACAGCCGGTCGAGCCGGGCGTGCAGATTTTCCAGCGGTGCGCGCGGCGCCAGGCCTGCCCAGAGCTGATCCACCCGCCCCCGCCGCTCGAAATGGCCAAAGCCGTCGAGCCGCGCCTCGATGCGGGCGAAACGCTCGTGCGGCAGCGCCAGCACCAGCGCGTCTGCCTGATGGCGATCGACCTCGCCGACGAAGCGCAGCGTCACATGGAGCTGTTCATCGGTCTGCCAGCGCGCGCCGGGCAGCGCGTGCAGGGTGTCCAGCAGCGCCCGGCGGGTCGCCGCAGGGGGCACAAGGGCAAGGAACAGGCGCATGGTTAAGGAGTTCAATAGCAAAGCACGACGAACAGAACACCGGTTTCGCTTGAAATTCGGACGCTGAAGGGTGATATTGTGTCCATCCGGCAACAATGCCGGGCAAAGGAGAATTTTTCGATGGCTGACCGTTTTGATCCTCGCATGACGGAGCGACTCCGTCCGGGGTCGATCAATTCGCAACCGGGCTCGGTGGGCAACGCCGCGACTGACGCGGGTCTGCGCTCCTACATGCTCTCCATCTACAACTACATGACCAGCGGCATCCTGCTGACCGGCGTGGTTGCCCTGCTATTCGCCCAGTCGGGCATGGCCGAGCAGATCATGTTCGGCCCCGGCCTGATGAAGTATGTCATCATCTTCTCGCCGCTCGCGATCGTGTTCGCGATGAGCTTCGGCATGCAGAAGTTCTCGACCGCCGCCCTTCAGGCAATGTTCTGGGGCTTTGCGCTGCTGATGGGCCTGAGCATGTCGACGGTCTTCCTGGTCTATACCGGGGAGAGCATCGCGCTTGCTTTCTTCTCGACCGCAGCGGCGTTCGCTGGGCTGAGCCTGTTCGGCTATACCACCAAGAAGGATCTCACCGGTTGGGGCAGCTTCCTGATCATGGGCGTTGTCGGCCTGATCGTGGCCAGCATCCTCAACATCTTCCTGCAGTCGTCGGTGATGGGTCTGGTGATCAGCTATGCAGCAGTCCTGATCTTTGCTGGTCTGACCGCGTATGACACCCAGCGCCTCAAGAGCACTTATGCCTATGTCGCCGGAACCGACATGATCGGCAAGGTCGTGATCATGGGTGCGCTGAGCCTGTACCTCAACTTCATCAATATGTTCCAGGCGCTGCTGAGCATCATGGGCAGCCGCGAGTAAGCAGCCCGGAAAGCCTTGGAACCCTCAGAACCCGGCGGAGCGATCCGCCGGGTTTTTCGTGCCTGGCGCGCAGACGCCCGCGTCAACCGGTCGCTTATGGGACTCGCTTCGTCGCGCCGAGGGGGAGCAGCCTCAAGTCAGCCATTTAACCATTCGCCGTTTTGGTGTTGAGATCACCGCTTGGTGGGCATAGAATCAGAGACATGAGAACGCAGCGGCGCAAAAGCTGTCCGCGCGACACCGGGAGAAACATTAAAATGGCACGTCTGGGCCTTAACCGTGCAGCAGCACTTGCCGCCACGGTCGGCATGACCATCATCGCTGCGGGCTGCGCAGCGCCCCCACCCCCGCCGGTCGCGGTCGCTCCGCCGCCGCCACCCGTGGTCGTGGCGCCGCCGCGCATGCCCAGCCCGCCGGCCAACGCGATGATGGCGATGGCTTTGCCGCCGCTGCGCGCCGATGGCCTGCGCGACACGCCGATGCGCGACATCAACGACAACGAGAAATTGTGGTATTTTCGCTCCGCGCTCAACGTCGCCGCGCTCAACTGCCAGAGCCCGCAGCATTTCCGCATTGCGGACGACTACAACCAGTTCATCAAGACCCACAAGCGCGAGCTCGACCGGGTCAACAAGGTGGTCGAGGAATCCTACCGCAAGCGTTACGGCACGGGCTTTGCCCGCATCCGCGACACCGAGAACACGCAGGTCTACAACTTCTTCGCCTTCCCGCCGGTGAAGTATGATTTCTGCGATGCTGCGCTGGTCTTGGGCCAGGAAGCTGCGGCCCTGCCGTCGTCGGAGCTGGTTTCCTTCGCCATGCGTGCGCTGCCGCAGCTCGAAGGCGTCTTCGACCGCTTTTATGCGAGCTACGAGAGCTACCAGACCGATCTGCAAAAGTGGATCGCGCTTTACGGCAGCCCCGAGATGCGCGCAGCGCAGGCCGGGCAGGCCAACGTGATGGTCCAGCCGACGGGTGCTCCGGCAGCCGTTCAGCCAACCCCATCGTCGCAGCCGCCCGTCCTCCCCACGGTGCTGTCCAACAGCGGCAGCTGAGGCGCGCGCGCCCCCAATCCGGGCCAGGTTTGGCTGGATAGCGGCTGACCGGTGCGGTATATCGCTGCCACCGGGGCCGTAGCTCAGTTGGGAGAGCGCGTCGTTCGCAATGACGAGGTCAGGGGTTCGATTCCCCTCGGCTCCACCAGTTGCACTAGGCCGTTGAAAAGCCTAGAAAATGGCGGAAAACAAAGGCATTTTACAAGCGTCTAGTACAAAGGTACGAGGACGGAAGCCTATGTGTTCATATCTCCACAAATCGCCCAATGGGGTCTATTATTTCCGCATGGGGATACCGGCGGACCTGCGCCCATTCATCGGCGGCAAGCGTGAAATCAAACACTCGCTGGGCCTAAAGGATCGGGAAGAAGCGAAAGCCCTTATCCCCGATATGACCAAAGCTGCGCACGCTTTGCTCAATCAGGCCAAGCAGGATCGGGCGGCTGCCACTCCTGCCCCTGTCGCTGTCCCTAAGACCGCCTTGCAAATCGAGCGGGAACGTAAGCGCTGGGATGATGATCAGCTACAGGCTGAGCTTGCAGCGGATGACCTGTATGCTGCCGACAGCGAGATAGAGCGCTTAGAACCGGTTATGGACGCGCTTGCGGCGGGGATCGAGATTGACGCATCACCCGCTGACATAGCCAAGGCTGGCAAGCTTCTGGTCGCAAATGAGCGGGAGAATGCAGGGGCGCTGATTGCATCCATGCAAGCCCGTTATGGACAGGATGCCCGCGTATCGAAAAGTCAAAGTCAGGCCGTAGATTGCAAGCCTGCTTCCGGTTCCGGTCTGTTCCTTGATGGCATAGTTTTAGATCGCTGGTCGGCTGAGCGGGGTGTCGTGGCGAAGGGCAAGGATACGCATCGGGCGGTAGCTGAATGGTTCTATGCCCGCACCGAACGTAAGCCGGTCGAGCTGATCACTCGGCAGGACGTACTGGCGTTTAAGGACGCCCTGCTTGCTGAAGGACAGTCCGTTCCCAATACCAATGTGAAGCTGTCCCGGCTGCGGACATTGATAAGCTGGGCATATCAGAATGATCTAGCGCCAGCGAACGTCGCTGCTGGGATTAGCGTCAAGGTTGCCGATGGCGGCAAGGGGAAGCGGCTTCCGTTTTCGCTGGCTGAATTGCAGGCCATCTTCGCCAGCCCGGTCTATGCCAATGGGGATCGACCTAAAGCCGGTAAGGGCGAGGCGGCATATTGGCTTCCGCTGCTAGGGTTGTTCACCGGGGCGAGATTAGAAGAAATAGGACAGCTACGGGTGCCCGACGTTCAACGGTTAGAATATCCTGACCAAGACGGCCAGATGCAGGCGGGCTGGTTCCTTCATATTACTGAAAGCACCGACGAGCGCGGACAGACGAACCGGATCAAAAATGCTGCCAGCGAACGGCTTGTGCCGCTGCACCCTGAGCTAGAGCGTCTGGGCTTTATCACCTACGTCCAAGGGCTTAAGGATCAAAAGGGCAGAGTGTTTCCCGACTTGGTGCCCAATATCTATGGGCGGCTCACAGCAAAATGGGGCGAATGGTTCGGCCCCTATATACGCGGCGTTTGCGGGATTACAGACAAGCGGAAGGTGTTCCATTCGTTCCGCCACACGTTCAAGGATTACACCCGTAGGGCAAAGATCGCTGAGGGAGTGCAGCGGCAGCTAATGGGCCATGCGGGCAAGGACGTGGCTGACGACTACGGAAGCGGGTACGATCTACATAGCTTGGCTGAGGCGATGGCATGTTATCGAGTTCCGGGGCTTGTCATTTCTGCCGCTGTAACGTAGGAATTGGTCCGACATAGCCAACGGCTATCCTGTTCTATTCGCCTTCGGGTGACGGTGAAGCCTTCGGGTTGAACTAAGAGCGCCGACTTAATCGGCAAGGGATAGTCGGAAGGATGCCAGCCTAGCGATAGGTTGAGACAGCGCGGGACCGCCTGAAAGGATGGCGGCTGGCGTGACGAGGACCGGATAGAACCGGAGTTCGTCCAGCTTTTAACGGTTAAGGGCTTCCCTTGCCGCCTAAACTTCTGCCTCTGAACCGAACGCGACATACAGATACCCGAAAACGCCCGTTTCAGCCCCGTGGGGAGCAAATCGAATGAGGTCAGGTATCTGTAGGCCGGGATCATTTAGAAGCTCTGAGCGAGCGGCTTAGGCGGCTTTTCAGGCATCCGGTCCAAGCGGGACACCAGCCTCTCGGCGGGCCTGTTCCCCGGTCGGGGCGATACGGACTCCGGTTGCCGTTGCCACATAGGCCAAGTCACCTACCGGGGTGCCATGCGAGCGGCGGGCAGCTTCGCCGGTCTGAGCTACTCGAATGCCGGTCGCGTCCTGTCCGCCCTTGAAGGGGTCGTAGCCGGTCATGCTCTGCCCCGTGGCAGGGCCGCTAGGCGGCTGCTGAGCGAGGACAAACCCGGTCGGCCCCTGCACCCACTGCGGACCCGTCGCCGGGGTCTGAGCGGCGGCAGCGGGGGCCTGCGGCGCATTGCCTCCCAGCCCATTGAAACCGAACGCGCTGGCCACGGTCTGACCCGGTGGGATCGAGGCGGCATCCGGTACATCGGGGATAGCTGCGAAGGCTTCGCCAGTGCTGCCAAGGGCATCCTCAACGGTCCAATCCGCTGTATCCGCCTCAGTCACTTCGCCCTTGCTGATCGCCAGCGCCTTCGCATCCTCTAGGATCATCGGGGCGAGGCTATCCAAATGGCTTTCGTCGCCACTGTCATTGAAGGCCGATAGCGCCCGGTCATAGATTGCTACCGTTGCATCGTCGCTATGATGGATCAGATCGACAGCAATATGCAGGGTGTCCCGCATTGCCGGAACGCGGGCCGTAAAAGCGTCCAGTGCATTCTTGTAGGCGATATTTGCGGGCAGGCCTTTGGCTAGCTCACCTTGGGCTTGCTTCTGCACGGCGCGGGGATTGTGGCCGTGTATTGCGATCAGGGAGAGGGCGGCTTTGACCTTGATGGCCTGCCGGGGAGTTAGTGCGGTCATGTGTTTTCCTTAGGGATACAGAGGCGGGACGTGCCCAATGTTGAGAACGTGAGGGATCGTCCCTTTGCGGACGCAGGCGACTAGGAAGCGGTAAGCATCCTTGAAGCGGGCGGAATTGAGGTATGGACGGCCTGCGGCTTCCCAGAGCGCATAAACCTGAGCGGCCATGCTGCGGGCAATGCGTTGGGCATCGTCGGTCAGGTCGTAGAGTGCAGGGGTTGCGCGGCTGGTGGATAGCTGGGGCCATCCGGCGTCATGCTCGACAGCTTCCCGAATTAGCAGAACGGAAAGGCTCGCAGCACCGCAGGGAATGAACCCCGATGCCAGTGCTGCATTTGCTGCGCCCTTCATCATCCAAGTCTCTATCGCGCCCCATTCCACATGGGCCTTGGTGGCATCGGCATATGGGCCTGCCCGTTGTAGCAGGTCATCAAGAGTACGGGGTTCAACGTGCCATTTTGGCCGGGGATCAGGTGGGAATTTGCGGGGTGGCGTCGGTGCCTGTCCCGTTCCCCTATCGTGCAGATCAGGCATTAGGCGGAAACCGACCCGCCCTTGAAATATCCACGGGCCTTGCCAGCCAGATAGGCGGAGATTGCTTCCTGGGGTTTGCCCGGTGCAAGCGCCATGATGACGGCGGGAATATTCTCAGGCTTTTTCGTTACCAGATATTCGTACGCATCATCGGCAAGGGCAGCAAAGCCGTTGCACTCGTGCGGTTTGGGTACAACGGCGTTTACCGACATATCCCAAGCGTCCTTGGTGTAGCGAATGACAAAGCCCGTGCTGATCAGGTTATCACCCGGTCTAACAGTGACCTGAATATCAGAGAACGAACTAAGCCGCTTGTTGCGATCAGCGGTAGCTTGATCAGCCAGTGCGGTAGCAAAACGGTCCTTGGCGTCCTTCAAGGCCTTGTCGATCTTGTTTGCCGCATCAATGGCAGACTTGCCAAGCAAGTCGATAGTCGCATTTACTTTCAGCAAATCGGCGCTGAGGGTTTCAATCTCACCGGCAATGTCGGCGAGGGTATTGGTTTTGGTCATAGCTTTTCCTTGAATGGAGTAGGTGGGATCAGGGCTTTGGGGCGAATGCGCCAATGCGCAGCTTTTCATGGCGGTAGGTGTGAATGGTCCCGCTATCGGCATCGGCAGCGGCCATCAGCTTGGCGATAGAAGGGCGACCGGCAGGTTTGCGCTTAGCGTACTCGGGAAGCGGGATGCCTAGGACTTCAAGAGCTAGACGGAAGCCGCCAGTGATACGGCTGTCTACCCGTTCAATGCGGGCGGCAACGCGGGGGTCATCGAGACGGCTAAGGTCAATAGGGGTGGGGTTCATAGTATATCCTTATTATCGGCGGAGGAACTTTAACAAAACTTACAGACAGAGGCCCCGCTTGCTCGTAGGCAAATCAGAACGGGGGCATTGCTGTTATGGAAAGGGTCGCCTGCCAGCTACCAACTATGGGCAATGCTATAACCGGCAGGCTGACAATTGCTCAGGCCGATGGGCGACATTGGTTTATTGAGCAATGCGTAGGGAGAGGAAGCTCGCCAATCTTTGAACTGGAGCTTAAAAAGATTGGTAGTCATTCCTCAGATTGCTCAGCGATCAGCATAGATATTCTGGAAGCCATGACCAGAAAGCCAGATGCGTCCATGCGCTCACAATACCAAGACTGAAAACACCTTGTTATCGGATCACTGAGCAATCAGAAGAATGAATGACCTTGCCTGAGATAAATTAATACAGGCCATAGGGTGGGATAATATTATAAAAACTAGGATATAGTATGATCCTAGATTACAAATACGGAGCTGTATCCATCGTTGCCCCCCTACCCCCCAAGCCTCCGAAATCGGACGCTACCCGTAAAGCGGGCTAAGGATAGATCGACCACACAACGATAGGCCGAATGCCTAGGTTACGGTCAGTGGGACGCGGTCACAGCAGCATGATCCTGAGTTACAGAATACGTCGCTTGTAAAGCCATCGTTGCGGACGCCATGTGCCTATTCATAAGAACGGCACGCCCCCTCGCTTTCGCTAACCATTGCTGGCTGTGGGTCCATACAGTTAAGCACTGTCAGGCTTGCTCCGGCTAAACGGACGCTGGCGGTAATAAATGGTTCTGTCTCGTGACGGTACTAAATTAGGATTGGCGATTATTGAGGCTTAGCCTCAGGTTCGTGCCTGTTCATTCCTAAGGGATACCTCGACATATAGATACGTCGAGGTTTCCTATGCTATACGGTCCCGAAATGGCGGACAGGTTACGCCGGTATTTCGTCCACCCCCAAATAAGCCCCGCTGAGAGCCGCCATAGTATTCCGGCTAGTCGCTACCCAAGCCTTCCGTATCGGCTCTCACGGGCATCCTCAGGCGATTGCAGGGGCTTTCAATGCGCCAGCCTTCTCAACCCGTTGAATGGCAGCGCGAGATACCCCGTACTCGGCAGCGAGAGCGCCAAGGGACAGCCCTTGTGCCCGCTTCACGCGAATGGCGTGATGCTGCTCAGTCGTGAGGGCCGATGGCCTGCCAAGCGTTTTGCCCTCAGCCTTGGCGCGGCTAAGACCGGCTTGCGTCCGCTCAACCAGCAAATCCCGTTCAAACTCGGCAACAGCGGCGATAACGCCCATCGTCATCTTGCCAGCGGGGCTAGTCAGATCGACGCCACCAAGGGCAAGGCAATGCACCTTGACGCCTTCCTTGGCGAGATTGTCCACAGTGCTGCGAACGTCCATCGCATTGCGGCCTAGTCGATCTAGCTTGGTGACAATCAGGATATCCCCGGCTTCCAGCCTATCGACCAGCTTAGCAAAGCCCTTGCGCTCCATAGCAGCAACGGACCCGGATACGGTTTCGGTGACAATCCGCTTAGGATCGACCGTGAAGCCCGCGCCCTCAATCTCCCTAACCTGATTGTCTGTAGTCTGGTCGGTTGTGCTGACGCGGCAGTAGGCGAATGTGCGAGCCATGATAATCTCCTGTATCGAATACGTGGCTCGTTATGTGGAGTGTATCGGATATCCTGTCAAGCTATCTTTCGATACACCATGGCGGGCTGTATCGTAACCGGTCGATTTGGATACAGATCATCTGATAGCGCAATAGTGGCTCCAATGATCGAGCGGCGGGCAGGAGTTGGCAGCGGCGACAGGCTCGGCAGTCCGCATGATCGCTGCGAAACGATATGGGCGTGGCAAGGCCTTCGATATTCACCAGCCGGACGGGTAGGGATACGGGGGAGATAACGCGCTCAGATTTGTCTGATTGCCCTCTCGCAGATTTATATCGTTTTCAGGCCATTGGCTGGAGGCTAATCGAGGCCGTCAAATTGCATCTTTTTGTCGTAGCCGGATTATAAACGCTATGAAAACCGCTGTCGCAATGTTGATGATAGCCCAAGTGTCCCGCTCAAAATGGACTTTTACGAAAGGATTGTAGAGCAACGCCAGCACACCACACGCACCCGCTAGCGCTTCCTTTTTTAGCGCCCTTAAAAACACCACAGCTTGCCAAGCTAAAACGCCAAAAGCCACCAACCGCAAGAGTTGGTAATACCCGTAGGGCATAGGCAGGGCAGCAATCATCATAGCGACTGAAAGAGCGGCCAAAAATGATTGAGGCGGCATTATCGGCCTTTCAATCGACCCGCTCCGATCATTTCCAAAACGCTGGCTAACATCGAGGGAATGGCAACGATCAGCATTGGGAAGTTAAACAGCAAGGCACCCCACCAAGGCCAATCCCACACGTACATCATTCCCACGAAGCTAAAAATTGTAATGGGAAGTGTAAAACGCAACAACACGCAAACCGCAAATATAGCGACAGCCCAATATGGTCCGACAGCGTAGCTAGCACCGAACCAAGCGGCGATGAGCTGCGTTATACCAAATGCGGCAAATAATAGGCATCCTACTGCCTGCACAACGCCCTCCCTTTTCGTCAAGGTGGATCAGATTGGTCGCCCTGTCCACCCCAAACCCATCAGAAGGCCGTTGATACCCCTGCGCTCCTAGCGGTCTCGCCTCGATCCCTATTGAGGCCTCAGTTTTGCTCGGGCTTGCCACGGCTAGTACAAAGGGCTAATGCAACCGTACCGACGCTAAAAAATTATCCTTTGTTTTTCAATAGTTGGCAACGCGCGAGGGGCCTCCCCTCGGCTCCACCAGATGGCAGCGTGCATCGACCGGCGCCGTGCCTGGCCTTATCCTGCTGTCAGCGGAACCGTCTGCTGGTGTTGCAGCACGCGCCATGAGTCGTGCTCGAGCCTGCGGATCGTGGTGGTGCAATAGGCCGTGTAACTCTTGTCCTCGCGGCTGGCCTTGGCGCAATAGGCCAGCACGATCAGGCCTTCCTGCGGCCTGGCAATCTGCTGGTCGCTGAAGGTGACCTCGGACCAGCGGGGGGTTTTCTGGACTGCCTCGATCGCCTGTGCGCCGGTGAAGACATAATCCTGCTCGGGCAGCACCATCAGGCATTCGTCATCGATCAGCTGCTGATAGGTTTCCGGGTCACCGGTCCACAGACTTTCCTCGAATTCCCAAACGCGCGCGTCTTCCATAATCCACTCCTGTTGCCTGAACCATCAACCCGGGCTGCGGGTGATCGTTCCAGACAACGCAGGAGCAGGCGCGGCGTGAAACCGCCGCCGCCGGGCCTAAACCAAGGCCAGCCAAGTGGAAGTGATCGCCGACCAATACGCCCGGCGGCGGCGCCTATTTCACCGCGCGCTGCTTTGCCATCAACGCCTTGTCCTCGTTGGCGCGCGCGATGACATAGTGGCGGACGCTGTCGATCTGCGGCCGGGTCAACACCGGCGCGAAGCTGACCATGCCATTGTCCTTGAGCGCGCCGTCATGGACGATCGTCTGCCAGTTTTCCGCGCTGGCGAGCGTTCCCGAATAGCGCAGATCGGGGATGATCCCGCCGCGCCCCGAGGCCTGCACCGCCGCATCGCCGTGGCAGACGGTGCAATAACGGCCGTATTGGGCGGCGCCTGCGGCCACCACGTCTGCTGCAGCCGTCAGCGCCGGCGGGTCGAGCGGCATGGTGTCTGCAGGCGGCATATCGGGCAGCTTGGCCGTGCCGCCAAGCTTGAACACCAGCAGCCGCGAGATGTTGCGCACCGGTCCGGACATGTCGCTGAGCACGCCGGCGGTGATCGCCCATGCCCCGCCCCATCCGGCGAGCACCGCGACATATTGCTGGCCATCGACGGCAAAGGTCATCGGCGCTGCGACCACGCCGGTCTGCGCCGGGAAGCTCCACAACTGCCTGCCCTGCGTGGAATCATACGCGACGAAATTGCCCATCGCATTGCCCTGGAACACCAGCCCGCCTGCGGTGGCGAGCACGCCACCGTTCCATGGGCCGCCCAACGTCACGCGCCAGCGCTCCTTCTGCGCGACCGGATCCCAGGCGATCAGCACGCCCTTGGTCGCCTTTTTCGCCTCCTCGCGCACCGCATTGTCGGCGGGCATGGCGTTGTTGGCGGTGTCCATGCCGACGTTGAAGCCCAGCTTCGACGGCGTCCATCCGGTCTGCGGGATATAAGGATAGGCGGTGATCTGTGCCGGGATGAAGACGAGCTTCTGCTTGGCGTCATAGGCCATCGGGTGCCAGTTGTGCGCGCCGAGCGGGCCCGGTGAGACGATATAGGGCTTGCCGGTCTTGTCGACCCGCGCATCGGGGTTCTCGATCGGACGGCCGCTGACCGGATCGACACCCGTCGCCCAGTTGACCGGGGCGAAGTTGTTGGCCGAGATGAATTCGCCGGTAGCCCGGTCGATGACGTAGAAAAAGCCATTCTTCGGCGCCTGCATCAGCACCTTGCGCTGCTTTCCGTCGATCTCGAGGTCAGCGAGCATGATGTGCTGGGTCGCGGTATAGTCCCAGGTCTCGCCCGGCGTGGTCTGGTAATGCCAGGCGTATTCGCCGGTCTTCACCCGGATCGCGACGATCGAGGACAGATACAGATTGTCGCCGCCGCCGGGCGAGCGATAGGCCTGGTTCCACGGACTTCCGTTGCCGACGCCGACATAGAGCAGGCCAAGCTGGGGATCATAGGCCATCGCGTCCCACACCGTGCCGCCGCCGCCGATGTTCCAGTATTCGCCCTTCCATGTGTTCTCGGCGGCCTTGAGATATTCGGCCTCGTTGGCGCCGGGGCGATCGGGAACGGTGTAGAACTTCCACAACTGCTTGCCGGTCGCCGCATCATAGGCCGCGACAAAACCCCGCACGCCGAATTCCGCGCCGCCATTGCCGATGATCACCATGCCATCAATCACGCGCGGCGCACCGGTGATGGTATAGGCCTTGCCCTGATCGACCGTCACCGTGCTCCAGATTTCGCGCCCGGTGCCGCGGTCGAGCGCGACCAGACGGCCATCGAGCGTGCCGAGAAACAGCATGTTGCCCCAGGCGCCGAGCCCGCGGTTGACGACATCGCAGCACGCCTTGACCCCGGTCTCGCCCGGCACCTTGGGGTCGTAATCCCACAACGGCTTGCCGGTGACCGCGTCATAGGCCTTTACCTTGGACCAGGCGGTGGTGACGTAGATCTTGCCGTCGATCACCAGAGGCGTCGCTTCCTGGCCGCGTGCGGTATCCATGTCGGCATACCAGGCGAGGCCCAGTTCGGCGATGTTGCCGGGGTTGATCTGGTCGAGCGGACTGAAGCGCTGCTCGTCATAGGTGCGGCCATAGCTCAGCCATTCGGCGCCATCGGCCTGGATGATCCGCGCGCCATCGATTCCGGTGGTACCGCGCTCGGCGGTGCCCGCGCCCCCTGCCGAGCATGCCGCCGCCAGCAGCGCCAGCGCCGCCGCCATCCAAGCCTTCGTCATCGCCTGTCCCTCCCCAATATGCCTTGACCTTTTGCGGCCAATGGCTGTCTTTGCATTGCCGGATATTGACGGCGGGGAAACGGCTTGTCCATGATGATTTAATCATCCAATTAAGGGCAGGCCAATTAGAGCAGGCCGGTTTGCAACAGGAGAGATGCATGTTTTCACACGTGATGCTGGGCGCCGATGATATCGACGCGTCCAAGGCGTTTTACGACGCGACGATCGCTGCGCTGGGCGGCAAGCCGGGAATGGTCGATCCCAAGGGCCGCGTCATCTACATGAACAATGGCGGCCTGTTCCTGCTGACCAAGCCGATCGACGGTCAGCCGGCAAGCTGCGGCAACGGCAGCACCATCGGTTTTGCCGCGACCTCGACCGAGCAGGCCGATGCCTGGCATGCTGCGGGACTGGCGCACGGCGGCACCGCGATCGAGGACCCGCCGGGGGTGCGCGAAGGCGCTGGCATGAAGCTGTATCTCGCCTATCTGCGCGACCCTGCAGGCAACAAGGTCTGCGCGATGCACCGCCTGTAATCCGCTGTGCGGGGGCGGCGCCGGGTCGCCCCCGCACATGCCGCGCCAACTGCCGACTTGCAAAGCTGCGCGAATCCCGCTAGGCGCGCACGCTTCCGACTAAGCGGGCTGGCCGGTTATGGGCTGCCACGTTCGCTTGATTACGGACTTCCAACGAAGGAGACCAAAATGCCCAAGCTGAAGACCAAGAGCGGTGTGAAGAAACGCTTCAAGCTCACCGCCACCGGCAAGATCAAGCACGGAGTCGTTGGCAAACGTCACCGTTTGATGAGCCACAACGCGAAGTATATCCGCCAGAATCGCGGCACCAGCGTCATTTCCGATGCCGATGCCCGCACCATCAAGAAATGGGCGCCTTACGGCCTGGGTTGATCTTTCAACCTCCCCCATTCTCGTAATTCAAAGGATATAGTTCATGGCACGCGTCAAACGGGGTGTTACCACCCGCGCCAAGCACAAGCGCATTCTCGTACAGGCGAAGGGCTATTATGGCCGTCGCAAGAATACCATCCGCATCGCGCGTCAGGCCGTCGAAAAGGCAGGCCAGTATGCGTATCGTGACCGCAAGGCCAAAAAGCGCAATTTCCGCGCTCTGTGGATCGTGCGCATCAACGCTGCGACCCGCATGGAAGGCCTCACGTACGGCCAGTTCATGCACGGTCTGAAGCTGGCGGGCGTCGAACTCGACCGCAAGGTCCTGGCCGATCTCGCCATGCATGAAGCCGAGGTCTTCAAGACCCTGGTCAAGCAGGCCCAGGCTGCACTGCCCGCCGCATAAGCGACGACAGTCATCGCAAAAATCGGATTTAGCGCCGGGATCATTCGATTTCCGGCGCTTTTTCGTGCACGTTCGCGGCGCACTTGGCCCTGGCTGGCGGCGGTGCGTCTTCACCGAACCACCGATTCGCTTCAGGCCTGACCGATGACCCCGACCCATGATACCCTGCTGCCGGGCGCGGCGCCGCCCGCCCCCCGGCGGCCCGGCTGGCGCAGGCTTGCGATCGGCACCGTCGTCGCGGTGGCGGGGCTGATGACGGTGCTGGCCCTGTGTCTCCTCAGCCTGTCTCCCGTGGTGCCGGCACCCCGCGCGCCCGATGGGCCGACAGCGGCGGCCGCGCGCGATGTCCTGCAGACCATCACCGGGGAGGACACCGAACGCGGCGAACTGGTGCGGATCACGCTGGCCCAGCGCGAGCTCGACGGTCTCGCCGCGCTGGCGAGCGAGGCGCTGCAGCCGCTGCGCCTGCAGGCACGGCTCCGGTCAGTGCCCGGCCCCGAACGCGCAAAGGGCGCCAAGCCCACCCCGCCTGCAGGCGAGATCGTCGTCGATGCGAGCCGGGACATGGGCTGGGGGCTGTGGCTCAACGCCGTTGCCGTGGTCCGTCCGGCCGCAGCGACGGACGGAACCGCGCTCCCCGACATCGCGGTCACGATAGGCCGCGTTCCCCTCCCGCAATCGGCGACACGCTGGGCGCTCAACCGGATCTGGGCCCAGACCCAGAGCAATTCCGCCAGGCCGATCCCGCTCGATCGGGCGATGAAGGGGTTCGCCATCACCCCCCGGCAGGCCGGGCTGGTGCTGGTCAATCCCGGGCGCGGAACGGCGCTGTGGGGGTTGACGCGCGCCGGGGCGACCAATCCCGACCCCAAGGCGCTGCTGGATGCCTATTGCGCGATTGCCGATACCGGCCAGACCAACCTTGCGGTGCTCGTCCGCCGCGCCGCCGCGCTCAATATCCCCGCCGGCACCACACCACACGAGCACAACCGGGTGGTGCTGACCGCCGTCGCGATGCGCGCCGTACCCGAATACCGCGAAAAGCTTGCCGGCGCCGTGTGGGAGCAGTCCTTGGCCTGCGGCGCCAGCGCAGAAACGCTGACGCTGGCCGGGCGCGAGGATCTCGCCAAGCACTGGGCGCTGTCGGCCGCGCTCGCGGCCACCGTCGGCAGCCAGGTGGCGCGGTCCATGGGGACGTGGAAGGAGCTGGCCGACAGCACCGAGGGCGGCACCGGCTTTTCGTTCGTCGATCTGTCGGCGGACCGCTCAGGCGAACGTTTCGCGATGGCCGCGGTCAACCCGCAACTGGCGCGTACCGTTCGGCTGCGGCTGATCGCGATCACAGAAGACCAGATGCTGCCCCGCGAGGCACTGGCAAAGCCCGAAGGGCTCGACCAGGCGGCGTTCGAGCGCGATTACACTGCGGTGGATTCGCCCGAATATGCGCGGGCGCTGCGCGCGATCGACCGGCTGCTGGGCAACGCCGGGGTGCCCTGAGCCAGCGCTTGGCCCAGCCCCCGCCTGCCGTCAGCCCTGCTTGTCCTTGAGCGCCTTGAGCGCTGCGAACGGGCCGTTTTCCTCCGGGGTCGAAAGACCATATTGCGCGCGCGCAGCCTCGGCCCCGGGGCCCTCGGCATAAGGATCGATCTCGAGTGCCAGCGTCTGGGCGATCGCCTCGCCCAGATCGAGCGTGCTGCCCGAATAGGCGATGGTGTCGAGATCGCTCTCGGCCAGTTCGACCTCGTCGCCCGCGGCCTGCATCGCTGCCTCGTAATCCGCCTCGGGAACGAAGCGAAGACGGTATTGCGACGAGACCCGCACCGGGAAGTCGTCGCCCGAAATGGCGCAGCTCTGGACCAGCTCGGCGGTGATCCTGCCGGTGACATCGACCCCCGCCGCGCCTTCCTCAAGCGTCGCGCTCGCTTTCAGCGCACCGATGGCGACGATGCCGAACCGGCGTGCAAGCGCGGCCCGCTCGGTCTTGTTGGCGACCAGTTCGACCTGCTGGCGCGGCAATGCGCGCAGATCGACGGGGCGGGAGAACTCGATTGCGCTCTCCATCAGAAATCGCCCTGCATCACCGCGCTGACCGGCAGCGCCTTGAGCCGCGCATGGATATCGGCCAGCCGCTGCGCCGATGCCGCCACCGCAGTATCGCTGACCGGAGCGTCGCGGTACAGGTTGCGGCGCAGACCTTCGGCGAGCTGCACGTTGTCGCCTGCGGCAAGCGCTTCACGATAGGTGCCAAGCCTTCCGCCCAGGGCGCTCATCATCTTGCCGATATGTTTGCCCACGATCAGATCGCCGACGCCATTCTGGCGCAGCTGGCCGTCCATGTCGTCGACGAACAGTTCGGCGAGGTGGACCGAAAACTGCCGCACCGCAGCGTCGCTATCGTCATGCTCCAGCCGCAACAGTACCGCGCACAGCATCGTCGTCACCGCCTCGAACCGCCCGTCGACGCTGTCTTCGACACCGCCGTCGAGATACCAGTACGGATCCCGTCCCAGCGCGACGACCCGCTCATAGGCAGGCGCCGCCTGCTGGCGCGGATCCTTGCGGGCGAAAATTCGGGAAAACACGGACATGATTTGAGCATTTCCAGATGGAGCGGGCAGCGTTAAGCCACAATTCATTGGCCACTTGTGATGCAGGGGCTTAGCGCATATTGAGGCGCGAACGGCAAGTTGCAAGAGTGGTTGCAAGAGTAGTGCAAGCATCCAAAGCCTCGAGCGCAGCGTCCGGTAACCCGGCAGTCAGGCGGATCAACGCCAAGGAAAGATGATGATCAGCAAAGCTAACGCACATCGCGGTCCAGGCCGCCGCACCACACGGGCCGCCATGCTGATCGGACTGGCGGTGCTTCCGCTGCTGGCAGGCTGCGGCCAGCTGCGCGGGCACCAGGGCTTTATCTACGACCAGACGCTGTCGACCCAGATCCTGCCCGGCGTCGACAACCGCCAGTCGGTCGAGCGCACGCTGGGCCGGCCGACCTTCACCGGTCAGTTCGCCAGCAACGAATGGTATTATTTCGCGCGCGATACGCGCCAGCTCGCCTTCGGCAACCCGCGCCCGACCGCGCAGCAGGTGATGCGCGTGCGCTTCGACGCTGCAGGCAATGTCGAGACGGTCGACTTCACCGGGCTCGAGCAGGTCGCCAGCATCAGCCCCGAGGGCAAGAAGACCCCGACGCTGGGCCGCAACCGCAGCTTCTTCCAGGATCTGTTCGGCAACATCGGCGCGGTCGGAGCTCCGGGCGCGGGTGCAGGCGCGCCGCAGTAACGCTGGCCAATAACACTCGGCGGCTGCGGCTCAGGCCGCTTCGGGCTCGATCCGGCTGACCAGCAGCTTGTCGACCTTGCGGTTGTCCATGTCGACGATCTCGAAGCGCCAGCCCTGGTCGTTGAACACCTCGCCCTCCTTGGGCAGGTGGCGCAGGCAGTGCAGCACATGGCCTGCGGCAGTGGCGTAATCGCGGTCGCCCGACAGATCGATCCCCAGCCGCTCGGCCATCGCATCGGCAGGCATCGCGCCTGATATCAGCATGCTGCCGTCGGCGCGCTCGACCACCATCGGCGAATCGCCTTCGCCCTGGTCCGATACGAAATCGCCGACCAGCGCCTGCAGCAGGTCGGCAGGTGTCACCAGTCCCTCGAAGTGACCGTATTCGTCATGGACCAGCGCCATCGGCACCTCGCCCTTCTGCAGCACCCGCAATGCGTCCATTGCATCGACCTGATCGGGCACGATCGGCGCTGTCCGGACCAACGCCGCCAGATCGAGCGGCGCACCCTCGATGATCGCCGAGAGTAGATCGCGCACCGTGACGATGCCGATGATCGCATCGACCGAGCCATCGGCCACCGGCAGACGGCTGTGCGGGGAATGGGCCATGATTCGGCGCAAGTCGTCGAGTCCCGCCTCCACCGGCAGCCAGTCGACCTCGGTGCGCGGCGTCATCACCTCGCGGACCGGCCGGTCGGCCAGCCGGACGATGCCTGAGATGATCGCGCGCTCGCTCTCCTCGATCACGCCCGATTTGGTCGCCTCGGCAAAGATCATGTGCAGCTCTTCGGCGGTGACGATGTTCTCCGATTCGCGGTTGAGCCCGAGCAGCCGGAAGATCAGCGCGCTCGAATTGTCGAGCAGCCACACGACCGGAGCTGCCCCGCGCGCCATCAGGTCCATCGGGATCGCCATGATCACCGCCAGCTCCTCTGCCTTGCGCAGCGCGAACTGCTTGGGAACCAGCTCGCCGATCACCAGGTTGACATAGGTCGTCAGCGCAATGACGACCGCAAAACCGACCGTGTCGGAAATATCGCCAGGCACCCCGATCAGCGCCAGCCGGTCGCCCACCGGCCCGCCCAGGCTGGCGCCCGAATACGCGCCCGCCAGGATGCCGATCAGCGTGATGCCGATCTGGACGGTGGAAAGGAACTTGCCCGGGTCTCCGCCCAGCCGGATCGCGGTGCGCGCACCTTTGCTGCCCTCCTTGGCCTTCGCCTCAAGCCGCGCGGTGCGGGCCGATACGATGGCAAGTTCGGACATGGCGAACACGCCATTGAGAAAGATCAGCGCCAGAATGATGACGGCGTCGATCCACGGAAAAGGTTGGAGAGGGTCCATCGGGCCTTATGCAGTTGCAAGGCGTCATCCTATATCGCGGCAGCCCGACGTGTCACTCGATTTCATGGGCGCAGCATCCTGGCCGGCGGCGGCCGTTTGCGACCTCGATTAACAGAAGTTACATTTCGGTTCGGGAACCATTCAGCCGCAGGATCGAATAACGCGGTGAGGCGTTACGAGACGTACGCACGACAGAATTCTCCTGGGAGCAAAATCATGAACAGCAAGACCATCCGCATCGCCGCATTCGCCGGCCTGTCCAGCCTTGCGCTGGCCGCCTGCGTCACCGATCCGGAAACCGGCCAGCAGCGGATCAACCGTGCCGCCCTCGGCGGCGTCGGCGGTGCGCTTGGCGGCTATCTGCTCGGTGACATCGTCGGCGGACGGCGCGACCGGACCGAGAAGATCGTCGGCGCAGGCATCGGCGCGGTCGCAGGCGCGGGCATCGGCTATTATCTCGAGCAGCAGGAACGCGAACTGCGCCAGAAGACCGCAGGCACCGGGATCGACGTGGTTCGCGATGGCGACAGCCTGTTGCTCAACATGCCGAGCGAGGTGACCTTCGATGTCGACAGCTCGGCGGTCAAGCCGCAGTTCCGCAACACGCTGAACGACGTCGCTGCGACGCTGGTGCAGTATGAAAGCACCTATATCGATGTCTACGGTCACACCGATTCGACCGGCAGCGATGCCTATAACCAGACGCTGTCGGAACGCCGGGCGCAGTCGGTCTCGAGCTATCTGTCGAGCCGCGGCGTTCAGCCCGCGCGCCTGGCAACCCGCGGCTTCGGCGAATCGCAGCCGGTGGCATCGAACACCACCGAAGATGGCCGTGCCCAGAACCGCCGCGTCGAGATCCGGATCGTTCCGGTGACCCAGGCCGACGTGAACGGTTGATTTAACCGCATCTCTCCTCCCGCTTGCGGGAGGCCTGCAAAAGCCCTCCCCCTCGATGGGGGAGGGTTGGGTGGGGGTGAACTCTCCGGATTGTGGCTGTCTGAGACGATAAACCAGCAGCGCCCAGCCGCACCATCACCGTCACCGCTGCGACTAGGTGGCAGAGCCACCAGATCTCGCTGCCTCTCTCATCAAGCGATAGGCCAATCGGCTTGGCAAGGCGCAGTCGCTCTATTTCTCAAAACAGCCCTTCGATCTCGCCCTTCTCATCCAGCCGGATCGTCTCCGCCGCGGGCACCCTGGGCAGCCCCGGCATGGTCATGATCTCGCCGCAGATCGCGACGACGAAGCCGGCGCCCGCGCTCAGCTTCACCTCGCGCACGGGCAGCACATGGCCGGTGGGGGCGCCGAGCAGGGTCGGGTCGGCGGAAAAGCTGTACTGCGTCTTGGCCATGCACACGGGCAGATGCCCGTATCCCGCCTCTTCCCAGCGCTTGAGCTGCGCCAGGATCGCCGCCGATGCCGCGACCGATCCGGCGCGGTAGATCCGCGTGGCGACGGTGGTGATCTTGTCGATCAGCGGCAGATCATCGCTATAGAGCGGCGCGAACTGTGCCGTCCCGGCGCCCGCCAGCGCTGCAACCGCATGCGCCAGATCTTCGGCTCCCGCGCCGCCATCGGCCCAGTGGCGGCAGACATGCGCCTCTGCCCCCTGCGATGCCGCCACCTCGTGCAGCACTGCGATCTCCGCTGCGGTATCGCTGGTGAAATGGTTGATCGCCACGACCACCGGCACCCCGAAGCTGCGCATGTTCTCGATATGCCGGATCAGGTTGACGCTGCCGCGCCGCACCGCCTCGACATCTTCGGTGCCCAGGTCGGCCTTGGCGATGCCGCCGTTCATCTTGAGCGCGCGCACCGTGGCGACGATCACCGCCGCCGCCGGATGCAGCCCCGCCTGCCGGCACTTGATGTCGAAGAATTTCTCCGCGCCCAGATCCGCGCCGAAACCGGCTTCGGTCACCACGAAATCGCCCAATGCCATCGCCGCACGCGTCGCGATCACCGAGTTGCAGCCATGCGCGATGTTGGCGAACGGCCCGCCGTGGAGCAGCGCCGGGTTGCCCTCGAGCGTCTGCACCAGATTGGGCTTGATCGCCTGCGCCAGCAGCACCGCCATCGCGCCTGCGGCCTTGAGGTCGCTTGCGGTCACCGGCGTCCTGGCGCGGGTGTAGCCGATTACGATCCGCCCCAGCCGTTCTTCCAGATCATTCAGATCGCGCGCCAGGCACAGGATCGCCATGACTTCGGATGCGACAGTGATGTCGAACCCGCTTTCGCGCGGGAAACCGTTGCCGACCCCGCCCACCGACTGCACGATCTGGCGCAGCGCGCGGTCGTTGATGTCGAGCACCCGCCGCCAGACGATGCGGCGCACATCGATGTCGAGCGTGTTGCCCCAGTGGATATGGTTGTCGATCATCGCCGACAGCAGGTTGTGCGCGCTGGTGATCGCGTGGAAATCGCCGGTGAAGTGCAGGTTGATGTCTTCCATCGGACCGACCTGCGCATAGCCGCCCCCGGTCGCACCGCCCTTGGTGCCGAAGCACGGCCCCAGCGAGGGCTCACGCAGCGCCAGCACGGTCTTGTGCCCGATCCGGCAGAGCGCATCGGCGAGCCCCACCGAGGTCGTCGTCTTGCCCTCGCCGGCGGGCGTGGGGTTGATCGCGGTGACCAGGATGAGCTTGCCGTTGCCGCCATCCGCTCCGATCCCGGCAGCGGCGAGGTCGATCTTGGCCTTGTAATGGCCATAAGGTTCGACCGAGTCGCTGCTCAGCCCCAGCCTGTCGGCGATGACGGAAATATGCTGGAGCTTGGCTGCGCGCGAAATCTGGATGTCGGTGAGCATGTGGGGGGTAAACACTCCGGCGATTCTGGCAATCCCGTTCTCCGGCGAAAGCCGGAGTGCAGGAGCGAGGTTGCATTGTACCCGCCCTGGACTCCGGCTTTCGCCGGAGCACAATGAGGGACTGACGATGAAAGGTGTCTAGTCCAGGCAAATTGCGGCTGGCAAGCGCAGCCGATCAGCGGACGATGATCTCCACCCGGCGATTGCCGCCATTCTCGGTCTCGTCAGGCGTGGGAAAGCGCAGTTCGGTCTCGCCGCGCCCGGTGGTGGTGATCGCATCGGTGGGGAAGCCCAGCTGGACCAGCCGCCCCTTGATTTCATCGGCGCGCTTTTGCGAGAGAACGAGGTTGTAGTCCGCCTTGCCCACGGTGTCGGTATAGCCGATGATCTCGATCTCGGCGCCTGGCCGCGCCTTGAAGTGCCGGTCGAGCGCCTCGATCATGCCCTCGGACCCCGGTGCAAGATCGGTGGTGTCGGGCACGAAATACATGATGAAACGCGCAGGCGGCGGCGGCAGATCGTTGATCAGCGCGCGTTCGTCGGGCTTGAGGCCATCGGCACCGACGCCCTTGGGCTGCGGCTTGCAGCCCGACAGCTTGGTGCGGGTGAACGCTCCGGCGATCGTCGCCCCATCGGGCGTGCCGCAATTCTCGTCGATCACCGCCAGCGCGCCTTCGGACGAGCCGTCTTCGTTGTCGAGCAGCAGCAGCGATGGCCCCGCACATGCGGCCAACAGGCTGGTCCCCACGCAGGTTGCCAGATATGCCCCCCAGGACGTGCGCATTATTCAGGCACGTTGACGATGAAGCGGGTGCCGCGCACCCCCAGCAGCGATGTCGGCGTGCGAACCTTCATCGCATCGCGCCGCGACTTCGCGATCTGCCCGGAAACAACCCCAAGCGATCCCTTTTCGACCCGGGTCTCGAAAGCGCCCGAGCGGGTCGTCCGGTCAAAATCGAACGTGTCGACCGCGATGCGGCTGTTGGGTCCGACCGAGAAACGGGTGTTGTCGGCAAAGGTCACCGCGATCTGGCCGCCCTTGCCGGTGACCAGCACGTCACCGGGGAGAAGGCTGGTACCCACCGCCGGATCGAGCCGAGCGCCCTTGCGTTCGATCGAGGCTATGCCGGCGGTTTTCTTGACCCGGCCAATGTCGGCCCAGGCCGGCTGGGCCGTCATCGCCAGCAGTGAAAAAGTAACAAGCAGTGCGCACTTCATAATATGCATCCCTTCTTGCCCGCTGACATGGCATAACCGCAGCCATGATCCGGCGCAATTTCAATCCGCATTCTTGCGAACTCGACCAGAACGGTCCCGAATCGATACATCGCGCCGTATCGATGGCGCAATTGTTCAGTACAACCAATGCACTGACCCCCCAGCAACAGGCGCGGCTGGCGATACTGACCGAAGAAGCGGTGACAAATCTTTACGATCATGGCGGTGCTCGCGCAGGATTTGCAGGCACACTGACCCTGACCGGCGACGGCGACTCGGTGCGCGTGATCTTGTCCGATTCGGGTCCGCCGTTCGATCCGCGCACAGAGGGCGAGATCGAGATGCCCAATGCGGAGCGCGGTGGCGGCGTGGGGCTGGCGATGATCCGCGCCTGGGCCGAAATCGTCGATTACCGGACCGAAAACGGCATCAACCGGCTCGAGCTCAAGCTGCGCGACTGAGCGTCAGGCATCGGCCGTCAGGTGTCGGCGACCAGCGGATTGATGCTGCCCTTGAGCTGGCTGCGCTGGTCGATCAGCCGGGCGAGCTCGCCCTCGCCGATGCGAAGCCTGGTCGGCGTGGTCCCGGCAAACAGCTTGAGCTCGCGGATCATGTGCGACTGGTCATAAAACGCATCACGCAGGAAATCGGCCTCGTCGGGCTGCGCATCGATCAGCGCGCGTGCGGCGCGCAGCGCACGGTATTTGCGCGAGAGATATTTGGGCGGCATCCCGTAAAGCTGCTTCACCCGCCGGGTGAGCTGGCGTTCGGACAGGTTGCTTTGCGCGTGCAGCTCTGTGACCATCGGCGAGACGCTGGACGCAAGCCATTGATCGACGATTCGGGTGAACGCCACCATCTCGGGATTGGCCTGCGCCATGATCGGGCCCAGAATGGCATCGGCCGCCGCGCACATCTCGGGCAGCGATTCGAGCGCGCGCAGCTCATCGAGCCGTTGTTCGATATTGGGGAACACCATCACCGCAGGCACGATCTTGTCGAGATAGCGCGCGGCGCTTTGCTGGGTCAGTGCGCCCCAGCCTGCCGCCGTGATGCCCAGCCCGAACATATGGAACGGGCCTTCGATCTCGAACTTCACCGCCGCTGTCGTCGGCCCGACCAGCGTGGCACCGCTGATCTGCGTTTTGGATCCGTCGGGAAAATGCATGGTCACGCGGCCGCGCGTGCCCAGCCGCAGCTGCGCGATCGCGGCGCGTTCGCCATCGACCACATAAGGGTCGGGACTGTCGAACAGATAATAGACCGAGACGAACTCACGAAGTGATTCGCCTGGAAGGGCATATTGAAGATTCGGCATGCGCGACCCCACCCAACCGGTCAACAGGCGGCGGGTTGCCCGCCTTTCCTCTTGCCGGTGTTATTCGATGTCGACCCAGTGGGGGGTATAGCCCGAATTCGCGATAAAAAAAAGGCGATCCCGTCACGAGGACGGGATCGCCTTTAGGAAAAGAACTCTCGGCATCTCTGCCTTGAGCCCTTCGGGTCGCAAACGCGCTATAGGCCAAGACCCGAAGGGTTGATTGGATGGATTCGACACCGCGAAAAAATCGTGCAAATTCTGCCCGGTAATCCAAAACTACCGCAATCCGGGGGAATCAGCCGCCGGCCGCGATCCAGCCATCGATCCGCTCTTCCAGAACGGTGAGCGGCACCGGTCCGCTCTTGAGCACGGCATCGTGGAATCGCCCATAATTGAACCTGGCGCCCAGCGCCTTTTGCGCCCGCTCGCGCAATTCCATGATCTTGAGCTTGCCGATCATATAGGCGTTGGCCTGGCCCGGATACACAACATAGCGCTCGATCGCCTTCGAGATATCGCCCTCGGGATTGGGGGTGTTGTCGGTCAGATACTGAATCGCCTGTTCGCGGCTCCAGCGTTTGTGGTGAATGCCGGTATCGACCACCAGACGGCAGGCGCGCCACAACTCCATCCCCAGCCGGCCGAAGTCCGAATAGGGATCTTCGTAGAAGCCCATGTCCTTGCCCAGCTCTTCGGAATACAGGCCCCAGCCTTCGGTATAGGCGGTGACCCCGCCAAAGCGGCGGAACGGCGGCAGGTCGCCCAGTTCGGTCTGCACCGCGCGCTGGAGGTGATGGCCAGGCAACCCCTCATGATAGGCCAGCGCCTCAAGCTCGGTCGAGGCCATGTCCTTGAGGTTGTAGAGGTTCACGTAATAGGTGCCCGGGCGCGATCCATCGGGCGCGGGGCTCTGGTAGAACGCCTTGCCCGCCGATTTCTCGCGAAACGCCTCGACCGCCTTCACCGTCAGCGGCGCCTTGGGCAGCGTGTTGAAATATTCGGGCAGCCTGGCCTGCATCGCCTTGAGCTTGGTATCGACCGTGGCGAGATACTCCTCGCGCGTGTCGAAATAGAACTGGTCGTCGGTGCGGACGAAGGCAAAGAACTCCTGCAGCGTGCCGGCAAAGCCGACCGTCTTCATGATCTCGCGCATCTGCCCGTGGATCCGCGCGACATTGTCGAGGCCGATCTGGTGGACCTGATCGGCGTTGAGATCGGTGGTGGTATAATTGGCCAGCCGCTCGGCATAATAGGCCGCTCCGTCGTTGAGCCGCCAGATGCCGTCTTCGCTCGGTGCGATCGCCAGCTGCCGCTCCATTTCGGCGACCAGCCGCTGGTACGCCGGCTTGACGCTGGTGAGCAGCGCCTGGCTGCCCGATTCGATCAACGCGGCCTTTTCGGCAGCGGGGATATCAAGCGCCTCGACCTTCTTGGTCAGGTCAGCGAGCAGCGTCGAAGGTGCGCCACCGTCGAACGGCGCGCCCTTGATGACGTTGCGCGCATCGTCGATCACATAAGGATAGACCCATTTGGGCGGCATCACGCCCGCTTGCGAACGCGATTTCGACTCGGCGATCAATCCGTCCAGGCGTGGGCCGATGCCCTGAAGCCGCGAGACATAGGCCTCGGCATCGCTCTTGTCCGCCACCCGGTGGATGTTGATCAGGAACGCGGGCATCTGGCTCTGCGCGCCGTTCATCTGGTCGAAGATATATTCGTTGCGGCGGAACGGATGCGCCTTGGCGGCGCGCTCGGCCTGATATTCGAACAGGCGGAAGCTCAGGGCATCCTCCGCGTTGAGCCTGGCCGGATCGAACCGCGCCTTCATCGTCGCCAGTGCCTTCTGGCCGCGCTCGAAATTGGCGAGTTCGGCCGCATCGGAAGGGTCGTTCCACTTGCCGTAATCGGCATCGCGAATGCCGCGATAGGCCTTGCCTTGCGGCGATGCGGCGAGGTTTTCGGCATCGACCTGCTCGAAGAACGCTGCCAGTTCGGCGCTTGCCGGGGCTTGGGCAGGCGTGGCGGCAGACGCGGTTTGCGCGGCAACGGGATGGGCAAGCACCAGCGGGCTGGCAGCAATCAGCAGGGCAGTGGCGAAGATACGCAGGGACATGGGCGACTTTCTGTTGTTCTGATGGGCGTTGGCGCAAACCGTATACAGTCGGCGGGGCAGGGTAAACCGCCCCGGCGCGGCTTGACCATCGGCCCGTCGCAAAGCCATAGGCTGGACCCATGCTGTTTTCACTCGCCCGGCCCGCCATATTCCTGCTCGATGGAGAGAACGCGCACCGGTTGACGCTGGCGGCGCTGCGGCTGGCGCCTGCCTCGGCCCCGCCCGCGCCCGATCCGGTGCTGGCGATGACGGTGGCGGGGATCGACTTTCCCGCCCCGGTCGGCCTGGCACCGGGCTTCGACAAGAACGCCGAGGTGCCGCATGCGATGTTCGGCTTCGGCTTCGGCTTTGTCGAGATCGGCACGGTGACACCGTTGCCCCAGGCAGGCAATCCGCGCCCGCGATTGTTCCGGCTGGTCGAGGACAGAGCGGTGATCAACCGCATGGGCTTCAACAACGATGGTGCGGGCACCGTGGTCGAGCGGCTGGTCGCGGGCCGATCGAAGGCCGGGATCATCGGCGTCAATATCGGCGCGAACAAGGATTCGGCCGACCGCATCGCCGATTATGCGACGATGACGCGGGTCATGGCGCCGTTGGCGCGGTACCTTACCGTCAACATCTCCTCGCCCAACACGCCGGGCCTGCGCGCGCTGCAGGATGCCGGCGCGCTGGCCGCACTGCTCGATGCGGTGATCGAGGCGCGCGGGGATCATCGCTGCCCGGTGTTCCTCAAGCTCGCACCCGATCTGGAACCCGCCGACATCGACGACATCACCCGGATCGCGATCGACAAAAAGCTCGATGCGCTGATCGTATCGAACACCACGATTTCGCGGCCCACGCTGCGTTCGCGCCATGCGGGCGAGGCAGGTGGGCTGTCGGGCGCGCCGTTGCGCGATCTGGCGCAGCAGCGGCTGCGCGATTTCCGCACGGCCAGCGGCGGCGCGATCCCGCTGATCGGCGTCGGCGGCATCGCGTCGGCAGAGGACGCCTATGCCCGCATCCGCGCAGGCGCATCGCTGGTGCAGGTGTACTCGGCGCTGGTCTATCAGGGGCCGGGGCTGGCGGCGCAGATCAACCGGGGGCTGAAAAAGCTGCTCAAGCGCGATGGCTTTGCGACGCTGGGCGAAGCGGTCGGGGTGGACTGAGCGCTCGGGCTTAAAGGGGTTTCACGCGAAGACGCGAAGCCGCGAAGAGAATTTACGGCCAATTCCGTTCTCCGGCGGAAGCCGGAGCCCAGGAGTCCCGGAGCGTAACACCGCCCCTGGATTCCGGCTTTCGCCGGAAAACGAACGCTCTTCGCGTCTTCGCGTGAACCATTTTTCATTACACCGCGCGATTGATCGCCCCACTCGATCAACGCGGCTCAAATCCTTCATTGGCGAAACTTGTTGCGAGCGATTATCAATAAGCCTGTTGCCACCCGACAGGAGTTTCCCGATGCCCCGCGATCTTGCCAAGACCCTGAGCTATCTCGCGGTCCACCTGACCATAGGGTTTTCCGTCGCTTATGCCTTCACCGGATCGCTCGAGATTGCAGGCGGGCTGGCGATCGTCGAGCCGATGGTCAACGCGGTCGCGTTCTTCTTTCACGAGAAGGTCTGGGCTGCCAAACCTGCCGCCCCCGCAGGCGTTGCATTGCTCGCCTGAGGCAGTGCTTGCCGCCTCCCGCCCCCGCGCTATAACGCTGGGATGACCGCACTCTCCCGCACGCTGCTCACCGCAGCCGCCTTCGCCCTGTCTTCGCTGTCGATCGCCTGCCATGCGCAGGCGCCGACCCCGCGCGATACCTCCGCCACCGCCGAGGCCGGCAAGGGGGTGGTCTCCGCCGCCGATCCGCGCGCAACGGCTGCGGGGCAGGAAATCCTGCGCAAGGGCGGGTCTGCCGCCGACGCAGCGATGGCGATGATGCTGGCGCTGACCGTGGTCGAGCCACAAAGTTCAGGGATAGGCGGCGGCGGGCTGCTGCTGCATCACGATGCGACGACCGGCATGCTGAGTACCATCGACGGACGCGAAATGGCGCCTGCTGCTGCCACCGATCAATGGCTGCTCGGCAAGGACGGCAAGCCCAAGCCGTTCATCGACGCTTTCCAGGGCGGACGCGCGGTGGGGGTCCCCGGCAATATCCGGCTGATGGCGATGACCCACGCCAAATGGGGCAAGCTGCCCTGGGCGGACCTGTTTGCGCCTGCGATTCGGCTGGCCGACGAAGGGTTCGAGGTCAGCAACGTCCTCGCCAGCACGCTGACCCGCCTCGCGCCGATCTGGGCGCGCTTCCCCGATGCCCGCGCGATCTACTGGAACACCACCGGACCCAAGGCCGCAGGCGAGCGGGTGACCAACCCCGCGCTCGCCGAACTGCTGCGCGCGGTGGCCAAAGGTGGTCCCGACGCGTTCTACACCGGCAAGTACGGCCAGGCGCTGGTCGATGCGGTGAGCAAGGCGGGCGTCAATCCGGCACCGATGACGATGGCCGATCTTGCCGCCTACAAGGCCAAGGAACGCCCGGCGGTATGCTCGCGCTATCGCGGCTACAAGGTCTGCGGCATGGGCCCGCCCTCGTCGGGCGCGACCACGGTGCAGCAGATTCTCGGCATGCTCCAGCCACACGATATCGCACGGCTGGGCCAGAATGATCCGAAGACCTGGCATCTGATCGGCGAGGCGATGCAGCTCGCTTATGCCGACCGCGAGCAATATCTTGGCGACAGCGATTTCGTCTCGGTGCCGGTCAACGGCCTGCTCGATCCGGCCTATGTCGCCAGCCGCGCGAGCATGATCGACCCCGCCAAGGCGCTCAATCGCTATGAAGCGGGCACCCCGCCGGGCGCCGAGCCGCGCACCGCAGCGATCTCGAGCGAGGTTGCCGGCACCACGCATTTCGTCGCGGTCGATGGCGCGGGCAACGTCGTCAGCATGACCTCGACGGTCGAAGGGCCGTTCGGCAGCCAGCTGATCGCCAACGGCTATTTCCTCAACAACGAGATGACCGATTTCACCTTCGCGCCCGAAAAGGACGGCAAGAAGGTCGCCAACCGGGTACAGCCGGGCAAACGGCCCCTGTCCTCGATGTCGCCGCACATCGTCTATGATGCCGCTGACCGGCCGGTGCTCGCGGTGGGCTCTGCCGGGGGCAAGCGGATCATCATGCATGTCACCAAGGCGCTGATCGGCGTGATCGACTTCGGCCTGCCCGCAGGCGACGCGCTGGCTTTGCCCAACATCTATTTCGGCAACGGATCGCTGATGGTCGAGCAGGGCACCGCGCTTGGCGACATGAGCGAGGCGCTCGCCGCACTTGGCCAGCCGGTGGTGGTGGGCGATCTGGGATCGAAGCTCAACGCCGCGCAGATGCGCGATGGCCAATGGACCGGCTTTGCCGATCCGCGCAGCCCGGGCGTCGCACTCGCCGAGTAGCCCTGCGCAAGAAGCCGGGTGGGTGTTTCGACCAACCTCTCCCCCGGTTCGACCAGCAGGCGGAGGCGGTGAAGACATCGCAGTCATCTGCGGTTAAGAATGCAGCCGATGAAAACACTCGTGATACGCAGTGCCCGGCCCAGGGTGGACCAGCAGGTTGCCCTGCTGTCGATCCTGGGGTTCTGGCTGTTCTACATGATCATTGTGACGTTGCGCGCGGCGGTGCTCGATTTCCCCGCGCAGGAGGAGCTGGTCGTCCGCCGGGTCGGGGTGACGGTGTTCGGCATCATCACCAATATCGCGCTGTATCTGGGCCTGCGCTGGTTCGAGGACAAGCCGCTCACCCCGCGCATCATCGCCGCGTGCATCGGCGCGATCCCTGCGGCGCTGGCGATCTCGTCGTTCAACTATTTCGCGTTCAACGTCTACGACCCGATCAGCGTGTTCGAGGACAATGAACTGCGCGAGAAGATCGCCGAGATCGATCCGCTCGCGATCGTGCTCGAGTTTGCGATCTCGAGCTATTACTTCCTGATGTCGTGGGCGATGCTGTATCTGGCGCTGAGCTATGCCAGCGAGGTCCGCGCGGCCGAACGCCGCGCCGCGCGCTTTGCCCAGGCCGCACAGCAGGCCGAGCTGCGCAGCTTGCGCTATCAGGTCAATCCGCACTTCCTGTTCAATACGCTCAATTCGCTCTCTACCCTGGTGCTGCGCAACCGCCCGGAAGAAGCCGAGTCGATGATCATGAACCTGTCGACCTTCTACCGCACCAGCCTGACCGGCGATCCGCTTGACGACGTACCGCTCGAGGACGAGGTCCAGCTGCAGCGGCTGTATCTGGCGATCGAGGCGGTGCGCTTTCCCGACCGGCTCAAGATCGAGATCGACGTGCCCGATGACCTGATGGGATGCTGCGTGCCGGGGCTGATCCTGCAGCCGCTGGTCGAGAACGCGATCAAATACGGCGTCGCGCGCGCCACCCGCCCGGTGACGATCCAGATTACCGCGCGCGAGATGGACGGCGTCCTGCATCTGACGGTCAGCGATGACGGCGACGTGATCCCGTCCGACCAGGACAAGGGCAGCGGCATCGGCCTTGCCAATGTCCGCGACCGGCTCGATGCGCGCTATGGCGGCGCGGCGCGGATCGAATGGCACGTCCCGTTTGAAGGAGGCTTTGTGGTCGAACTTACCCTACCGGCGGTGCGCAATGACTGTTGATATGGATACCGCACCCCTGCCCACGATGCCTGATGGTGCGCCCCTGCGCACGATGATCGTCGATGACGAGCCGCTGGCGGTCGAGCGGCTGCAGCTGCTGTGTGCCCGGCTGCCCCGGATCAGCCTGGTCGGTACCGCGAGCGACGGCGAATCGGCGCTGCGGCTGGCCGAGCAACTGCGCCCCGAGCTGGTGTTTCTCGACATCAACATGCCCCGGCTCGACGGCATGGGGGTCGCGCGCGCGCTGGGCAAGATGGACCAGACGCCCGCGATCATCTTCGTCACCGCTTATCAGGCATTCGCGGTCGAGGCGTTCGATCTGGCGGCGATCGACTATCTCTTGAAGCCCGTCGCCACCGACCGGCTCGAACGCGCGGTCGCGCGCGTACTCGACCGGCGCAGCTTCGTGCTCGACAACCCGGCTCCGGCCGAGCCCAAGCAGAGCCAGACCTGGGTCCGCGAATTCTGGGTGCCGCATCGCAGCGAGCTCAAGCGCATCGATGCCGACCTGATCGAGCGGATCGACGCCGAACGCGATTACATGCGGCTGCACGTCGGCCCGCGCAGCTATCTGATGCACGAGACGATCAAGACGCTCGAGGAGCGGCTCGACCCTGCGCGATTCGTCCGGCTCCACCGCTCGCACATCGTGCGCAACGACTACATCACCTCGCTGCGCCACAATGGCGGCGGGGTGTGGTTCGCGTGCCTCGCCGACGGCAGCGAACTGCGCGTGGGCCGCACGTATCTGGCAAGGGTCAAGGAAATGGCGGGGCGCTAGGGTCCGTTCCATTGCCTTCATCGTCATTCCCGCGAACGCGGGAACCCCGCTTTTGCGTTAACGGTAAAGAGGAAGCGGGGCCCCCGCGTTCGCGGGGGTGACGGAAGTGACGGGTGGGTAGGTGAAGCTAACTCAGTCCTGAAACGCAGCCACGATGTCAGCCGTCACCCGCGCAGGGCGACCCGTCACCTTGTCGAGCATTGCCCAGGTCGAAATCGCCCTGACAATCTCGCGCCCGTTCGCATCGGAAAACACCGCATGCCGGGCAAACCGCGCGCCCTTCGGCGTACCGGGAACCCAGGTGCGACCCACCGCCTGCTCGCCCAGCTTGATATTGCCGCGATAATCGATCTCGTGCCGGACGATCACCCAGAAGTATGCATCGACATGCGCGGGGTCGGCAGCAGCCTGCCAGTGCGCGACCGACAGCTCCTGCAGCCATTGCACCCACACGGCATTGTTGACGTGATCGAGCTCGTCGATGTGCTGCGGTTCGGCAGTGAAGGTGCGGGAGAAGGTGTTCATGGCGGTCTGGGCCTATAACGGTTCAGCTCAACCCTCTCCGAGTTCCCGAGCGAAGTCGAGGGACGTGATCACGAACGGTGGCGCGCACGTCGCTCGACTTCCCGACTGCGCCGGGAAGTTTATCCCGAGCGGCTGGCTTGACAGCCAGCCGAGGGGCTCGGGACAAACGGAGGGGGTAACGGTGCTCAAAGAAAAAAGGCCCGGCTGACATTGTGCCAGCCGGGCCGTATTCTCAATCCGCCTTGGTGTCGCTGGCGTTCTTGGCCGTACGCGATTTCCTCGGCTTCGGCGCCTTGGGCGGTGCCGGGACGATCTCGAAGGCCATCGTGCCATCTTTCAGATGCACATTGACCTCGCCGCCCTGCACCAGCTTGCCGAACAGCAGTTCCTCGGCCAGCGGCTGCTTGATCTTCTCCTGGATCAGCCGCGCCATCGGACGCGCGCCGTACAGGCGATCGTAACCACGCTCGCACAGCCAGTCGCGGGCTTCCTGATCGAGCCGGATGTGGACGTTCTGTTCGGCCAGCTGCAGCTCGAGCTGGAGGATGAACTTGTCGACCACGCGTGCGACGACTTCGGTCCCCAGATAGGCAAACGGCACCACCGCATCGAGACGGTTGCGGAATTCCGGAGTGAACATCTTCTTCACTGCCTCGTCCGACGCATCCTCGCGGCTGACATCGCCAAAGCCGATGCCCTCGCGCGCCATGTCCGCAGCGCCGGCATTGGTGGTCATGATCAGCACGACATTGCGGAAATCGACAGTCTTGCCGTGGTGATCGGTCAGCTTGCCGTTGTCCATCACCTGCAGCAGGATGTTGAACAGGTCGGGGTGGGCCTTCTCGATCTCGTCGAGCAACAACACGCAATGCGGCTGCTGGTCGATCGCATCGGTGAGCAGACCGCCCTGATCATAGCCGACATAGCCCGGAGGCGCGCCGATCAGGCGGCTGACCGAGTGCCGCTCCATATATTCCGACATGTCGAAGCGCTGCAGCGGAATACCCATGATGCTGGCGAGCTGACGGGCAACCTCGGTCTTGCCGACGCCGGTGGGGCCGGAGAACAGATAGTTGCCGATCGGCTTGTCGGGATCGCGCAGGCCTGCACGGCTGAGCTTGATCGCGCTCGACAGCACCTCGATCGCCTTGTTCTGGCCGAACACGACGCGCTTCAAGTCACGGTCGAGATGCTCGAGCACCTTCTTGTCGTCCTTCGACACCGACTTGGGCGGGATGCGCGCCATCGTCGCGATCACGCTTTCGATCTCGCGCGCGGTGATGATCTTGCGCCTTTTGTTGGGCGGCACCAGCATCTGCATCGCGCCGACCTCGTCGATCACGTCGATTGCCTTGTCGGGCAGCTTGCGGTCGTTGATGTAGCGCGCCGACAATTCCACCGCAGTCTTGATCGCCTCAGGCGTGTACTTGACCTTGTGGTGATCCTCGAACGCGCTGCGCAGACCCTTGAGGATCTTGATCGTGTCCTCGATGGTCGGCTCGTTGACGTCGATCTTCTGGAACC
>NZ_JBKBOG010000015.1:8133-80943 GCF_046294995.1 Blastomonas sp. | reverse complement strand
ATCATCCTGCGGGGCCACTTCGTGCGCTATCGCAAGGGCCAGGAAATCATGGGCCAGGGTGATGAGGGCGACAATCTGTTGATCATCCTGACCGGATTTGCCCGCGTCAGCATGGTCGCCAGCAACGGCCATGAGATTGTGCTGGACTATGCAGAGCCCGGCTATGTGATTGGCGAGATCGCGTTTCTGGATGGTGGATCGCGCACGGCATCGATCGAGGCGCTGACCGAACTCACCGCGCTGTCGCTGTCACGGCCGGCGTTCGAGGAAATTGCCGAGCGCCATGTAGCGATGCCACGGCGGATGCTGCGGGTGATGGCCAAACGGCTGCGGCAGGCCAATGACGTGATCGAGGCGGACCGCGCCTTCACATCGGGACCAAGGCTGGCGCGCTATCTGCTGCGCCTGATGGTTTCGGGGGCGAAGGAAGGCAAGCTCAAGCTGGACCTGAGCCAGAGCGAGCTTGGAACGTTCGCGGGATTGTCACGCGAACAGATTAACCGTCAGCTGTCGGCCTGGTCGGACGCGGGATTGATCGAGCTGGAGCAGGGCAGGGTGAAGATCATCGACCGCGACACGTTGCTGGAGATATCCGAAGCCGCCTGAGCCTGGCGCACATGTTTTTCAGTTTTCCGGGGTTGGGCAAGGTTAATGCGACCCGGCCGAACCCGGCCCCGGAGATAACCCCGCGCCCCAAGTGGCGCGGGGTGACCACATTCACGATTTTTCCGGGGTAGGGGTGCGGTAAATGCGACCCGGCCAATCCCCTGCTCCGGAAAAAGCAGCGTCCTGAGCGGGCGCGGAGGGCGGGCCTGCAACGGCTCGCCCTCTTCTGTTTGGGGTGGTTTGGCTTGTTCGGTGGAACAGTGCCCCATTTTGCCTCTCCCTTGATGGGAGAGGCAGCGAGACTTGGCAGCTTGCTGCCTTAATCGCAGCGGTGAGGGTGATGGTGCGGCTGGGTGTGCGGGGGCAGCATCGCACCCTTCGCTCAATACGGAGAGATCACCCCCACCCAACCCTCCCCCATCAAGGGGGAGAGCTTTAAATCGGTCGACCAGACGGGTTGTATTAGATGGCGCGCCAACAGCAAAAAGGGTGGGCCGTTGCCGACCCACCCCGTTGCAGTCTACCCTTTTACCAGGAACGTCGCGGCATCAGGCCGCCTTGACGTCGCCCTCTTCCTTGGCGTTGCCTTCGACCACCGACAGCTTGGGCGTACCGTTGCTGATCGTGATCTTCTTGGGCTTCATCGCCTCGGGCACTTCGCGGACCAGGTCGATGGTCAGCAGGCCATCTTCGAGTCCAGCGTCGCTTACCCGCACGAAATCGGCGAGTTCGAAGCGGCGCTCGAAGTTGCGGTTGGCGATGCCCATGTGGAGGAAGTTGCCGCGCGATTCGGTCTCGGCAGGCTTGCGACCCGATACCACCAGCAGGTTTTGCTGCGCGGTGATGTCGATCTCTTCAGCCTTGAAGCCCGCGACCGCAATGGTGACGCGGTAGGCGTCATCGCTGTTGCGCTCGATGTTGAACGGCGGGTAATTATCGCCCTGTGCAGCCCGTGCCTGATTTTCCAGCAAGTCGAACAGCCGGTCAAAGCCAACGGTCGTGCGGCGATAGGGGGTAAAGTCCAAACGGTTCATATCCAAAATCCTTTATAAAAGCGATTTCATAGGTTTGAAGCCCGCATCTGCGGCGCTCCGGCAACAGTGAACCACCCGGTTGGCGTGGCTCACAACCGCAAATTTAGGATCAGCAAGAACGGTTTCAAGAAGAAAAATTGCAGAGCCGAAGGGGCTGGCGTGTGCGGTCCTGGCGTCTGCTCCAGACGAAAAAAGAGCGTCCGGCCCCCAAGACCCGGACGCTCTTTATCAGGTCTCTTGTCGCGCGCATTTGGCATTTTCGCCAAGCTCGCAATATCAAGACCCTGGTAACCGCCGCTTTCCCCAAACCGACGGAAACTATCCCCGAACCCATGGCCGTAGCCGCTTGATCCGCGTTGTCATGATTCCGTAATGCGGCGTCGGACGCTAGGGTTATTCGCGACTTGCCTCCATTTTTGGTCCATTCTGTGTTCATTGTGCAACAGCCATGCGGCATCCGGCATTGTCAGTTCCTTATGGGCTGGCTAGAGCCATAACCCAATTGCAACCGCAGCCGACAAGGCCGCGCCAGCCATCCGAAAGGTCCGGTACACCTTTATGCTGTCCACATTCGAATGGACGATCGCCAAGCGTTATCTGCTGCCCGGGCGCGGCGAGGCGTTCATCTTTCTGGTCGCGGGTATCAGCCTGATTGCGGTGATGCTGGGCGTCGCCGCTCTGGTCATCGTGATGAGCGTGATGAACGGCTTCCGCGCCGAACTGCTCGACAAGATCGTCGGCCTGAACGGCCATGCGGTGGTCCAGGGCTATGGCGGGCGGCTGAAGAACTGGCAGGAAATTCTTGCCGAAACGCGCAAGATCGAAGGCGTCGTTGCGGCATCGCCGCTGATAGAGCAGCCGTTGCTGGTCAATTATGACGGCCGGGTCGAGGCGATCCTGGTGCGCGGCACCGACGCGCCCGATATCGCGGCGCTCAAGGACAAGACGGTGCTGGGGTCGATCTCGGAGCTCAAGGCAGGCGCGTCGAAGGTCGCGATCGGGTCGCGGTTGGCGCAGAACCTGGGCGTGCGCATCGGCGACAGCATCACCATCATCAATCCCGCAGGCCGTTCGACGCCGTTTGGCACCGTCCCGCGCGAAATCCTCTACGAAGTCGCAGCCATCGTCGAGATCGGGATCTACGATTACGACAAGGCGTTCGTCATCATGCCGATGCGCGATGCGCAGCTTCTGCTGCTGCTCGGCGACGAGGTCGGGATGATCGAGGTCACCACCCGCGACGCCGACAAGGTCCGCGAGATACTGGCTCCGCTCGAAGAACGGCTGCGCGGGCAGGCGATCATTTCCGATTGGCGCACCATCAACGCCTCATTGTTCGAGGCGCTGGCGGTGGAGCGGGTGGCGATGTTCATTGTGCTGTCGATCATCATCCTGGTCGCGGTGTTCAACATCCTGTCGTCGCTGATCATGCTGGTGCGCGCCAAGACCCGCGACATCGCGATCCTGCGCACGATGGGAGCGAGCCGAAAGTCGCTGCTCAAGATCTTCATCACCGTCGGCCTGATCATCGGGTCGCTGGGCACGCTTGCCGGGCTGGGGCTGGGCTTCGTCTTCCTCCATTTCCGGCAGAGCATTGTCATGTTCGTCCAACTGGTCACCGGCCAGGAACTGTGGGACCCGTCGATCCGCTTCCTGACCGAACTGCCCAGCCGCACCGATCCGATGGAGGTGCTGGGGATCACCGCGATGGCGATGATCTTCAGCTTCCTTGCGACGCTCTATCCGGCGCTCAAGGCGTCCTCGACCGATCCTGTGCAGGTGTTGCGTTATGAGTGATGCGGTCATCTACTTGAACGGCGTTCGCCGCAGCTTCGTGCAGGGCGGGGTGACCATCGACGTGCTCAAGGGCGTCGACCTTGCGGTGGCGCCGGGCGAGATCGTCGGCCTGCTCGGACCGTCGGGATCGGGCAAGTCGACGCTGCTGCAAGCGGTCGGCCTGCTCGAGGGCGGGTTTACCGGATCGATCCGCATCGCTGGCGAGGAGGCATCGCAGCTGAACAGCAACGGTCGCACGCTACTGCGCAAGACGGCGTTGGGCTTCATCTATCAGTTCCACCATCTGCTGCCCGATTTCACCGCGCGCGAAAACGTCGTGCTGCCGCAGCTGATCATCGGGCAGACCCGCGCCGCCGCATCCGACCGTGCAGCCGAACTGCTGACGCGGTTGGGATTGGGGCAGCGGCTCGACCATCGGCCGACGCAGCTTTCGGGCGGCGAACAGCAGCGGGTGGCCGTCGCCAGGGCACTGGCCAACCGGCCAAAGGTGGTTCTGGCCGACGAACCGACCGGAAATCTGGACGAGGCGACCGCAGACATAGTGTTCGCAGAGTTCCTCCATCTTGTAAGGGAGGAAGGCAGCGCGGCATTGGTGGCCACCCATAACGAAAGACTGGCCACGCGCATGGACCGGGTTGTCCGCCTGCACGATGGAAGGATCGCATGAACGTTTTCGAATTCACGATGCCGCTGCCCGATGGCAGCACCAAGCCGCTTTCGGAGTATGAAGGGCAGGTGCTGCTGATCGTCAACACGGCATCGAAATGTGGGTTTACGCCTCAGTATGAAGGACTTGAGGCGCTGCACCGCGAGTTCAAGGACCGTGGGTTCGAGGTGCTGGGTTTCCCTTGCAACCAGTTCGGCGCGCAGGAGCCCGGCGACGCGGAAGAGATCAGGAATTTCTGCTCGCTGACCTATGACGTCACTTTCCCGCTGTCGAAGAAGATTGCGGTGAACGGCGAAGAGGCCGACCCGCTGTGGAAGTATCTCAAGAGCCAGCAGGCGGGCCTGATGGGCAGCCGCACGATCAAGTGGAACTTCACCAAGTTCCTTGTCGACCGCAAGGGCAACGTCGTCGCGCGCTATGGATCGATGATCAAGCCCGAGCAGCTCAAGGCGGATATCGAAAAGCTGCTGTAACCGGGGACGGTTTAAAGGCGAATTTCCTGCTATGCTTTTTCGTCATTCCCGCGAAAGCGGGAATCCCGCTATTATGGCACCGGACCGCTGAAGCGGGACCCCCGCGTGCGCGGGGGTGACGAGCAAGTGACAGGGGAATATGGAAATGATCGAAGCCATCAGCACCTGGGCCAACGCACTCGGGGCGCAATATGGCGTCAATCCGTGGATTTTCGCGTCGATCTATGTCGGCGCGATCCCGCTGTTTCTCGCCAGCATCGCCTGGCTCGTGCGCAATGCGCGCGCAGGCAAGCCGACGCTGCTGCCGGTGATGTGCGCGGGCGCGTGCTTCGTCTCGGCCTATGTCTATCTGGCGATCGTCGGCAAGGACATTCCGCTCTGGGTATGGTTCTTCCTCGGCGCGCTGATCCTGTACGGCATCTGGTCGACGGTGCGCGATGTGCGGCGCAAGATTGCCGCGCAGGATTTATCCACCGGCGAGTGATCCTGCTTCCAAGAATCGCGATGAAGGCGATACCAATACCCTATGGCCTATGAACCCTTCGTCCCGCTTCGCGTATTCTCGGCATACACCATGCTCGAAGGCGCGATCGAGCCCAAGGCGATTGCCAAGACGGCGCACGCGCGCGGATTTCCGGCGATCGCACTGGCGGACCGCAACGGGCTGTATGCCGGCATGCAGTTTGCCGATGGCTGCATGGAAAGCGGCATCCAGCCGATCGTCGGCACCTTGCTGTGCGTGGCGCGCCCGGATGTCGCAGGTTCGGCGCCGGTGCTCGACTGGCTGGCGCTCTATGCCCAGAACCCGCAAGGCTATGACAATCTGTGCGATCTGGTGTCGCACGCGCATCTCGACCGCCCGCTCGAGCTTCCCGCGCACGTGCCGTTCGAAAGGCTCGAAGGCCGCACCGAGGGTGTGATCGCATTGACTGCGGGCGGCGAGGGCGCGCTGGTTCGCCTGCTTGCCGCTGGCCAGGCTGACGCTGCCGAGGCCTATTGCGACCGGCTGCAAAGCCTGTTCGGCGACCGGCTGTATATCGAACTTTGCCGCCGTGGTGAGGAGATCGAGACGCTGGCCGAGACCGCGCTGCTCGACCTTGCCTATGCGCGGGGCCTGCCGATCGTCGCCACCAACCCCGCCTGCTATTCGGACCCCGGTTTCCACGCGGCGCATGATGCGATGCTGTGCATTGCGCGCGGCGAATATGTCGGCGCGGCCAACCGCGTGCGCAGTTCGCCCGAGGCGTGGATCAAGTCCGCGCCGATGATGCGCGAACTGTTCAGCGATCTGCCCGAGGCATTGGTCAACACGATAGTGGTGGCGCAGCGCTGCGCCTTCGCCCCGCCCAAGCGCAAGCCGATCCTGCCCAGCCTTGCAGGCGACCTCGAGGGCGAGGCCGCGCAGCTGCGCGCCGATGCGTTCGCCGGGCTCGAGATGCGGCTGTCGACCTATACCGACCAGAGCGAGGAAGAGCGCAAGGTCTATTTTGCGCGGCTCGAGTTCGAGGTCAACGTGATCGTCGGGATGGGTTTTCCGGGCTATTTTCTGATCGTGGCCGACTTCATCAAATGGGCCAAGGATCACAACATTCCGGTGGGGCCGGGACGCGGTTCGGGTGCGGGCTCGGTCGTCGCCTGGGCGCTGACCATCACCGATCTCGATCCGCTCAAGCTGGGGCTGCTGTTCGAACGCTTCCTCAACCCCGAACGCGTCTCGATGCCCGACTTCGATATCGACTTTTGCGAAACGCGGCGCGGCGAGGTGATCCGCTACGTCCAGGCGAAATATGGCCGCGATCACGTCGCGCAGATCATCACCTTTGGTAAGTTGAAGGCGCGCGCGGTGCTGCGCGATACCGGCCGCGTGCTGCAGATGGGCTATGGCCGGATCGACGGGCTGTGCAAGCTTGTTCCCAACCACCCCACCGACCCGTGGAAGCTCGACCGCGCGCTTGCAGGCGTCGACGAGCTGCGTCAGCAATACCGCGACGATGCCGAGGTCAAACGGCTGTTCGACCTGGCGATGCAGCTTGAAGGCTTGCCGCGGCACAGCTCGACCCACGCCGCCGGCGTCGTGATCGGCGACCGTCCGTTGGCGCAGCTGGTGCCCTTGTATCGCGATCCGCGATCGGACATGCCGGTGACCCAGTTCGACATGAAATATGTCGAAATCGCAGGGCTGGTGAAGTTCGACTTTCTCGGGCTCAAGACGCTCTCGGTGCTGCACAAGGCGACCGAGATGCTGGCGAGGCGCGGCATCACTGTCGATCTCAGCACGCTGCCCTGGGACGATGCCGGGGTCTACGAGCTGCTCAAGCGCGGCGATACCGTCGGCGTTTTCCAGCTCGAATCCGAAGGCATGCGCCGTACGCTGGCGCAGGTGAAGCCGACCGCGTTCGGCGACATCATCGCGCTGGTCTCGCTCTACCGTCCGGGCCCGATGGACAACATCCCCAGTTTCGGCGCGCGCAAGAACGGCCGTGAGACGATCACCTATCCGCACCCCTTGCTCGAGGACATCCTCAAGGAAACCTATGGCATCATCGTCTATCAGGAACAGGTGATGCAGGCAGCGCAGGTGCTCGCGGGCTATTCGCTCGGCGATGCCGACCTGCTGCGCCGCGCGATGGGCAAGAAGATCAAGGCCGAGATGGACCAGCAGCGCGGCCGCTTCGTTGAAGGCGCGGGCCGCAACAATATCGACAGCAAAAAGGCCAACGAGCTGTTCGATTTGATCGACAAGTTCGCAGGCTACGGCTTCAACAAATCGCACGCTGCCGCCTATGCGCTGCTTGCGTACCAGACTGCCTGGCTCAAGGCGCATTACCCGCACGAATTCTTCGCCGCATCGATGTGCTTCGACATGCACCAGAGCGAAAAGCTCAACATCTTCGTCGACGATATGCGGCGGATGGGCGTCGCCTGCCTGCCGCCCTGCATCAATGCCAGCGAGGCGGAGTTCTCGGTCGAGGAGACAGCCGACGGCCTTGCGGTGCGCTATGCGCTGGCTGGCCTCAAGAATGTTGGCGAGAAGGCGATGGATGCCGTCGTCGCCTCGCGCGTCGCAGGTGGCGCGTTCGCATCTTTGGGCGAATTTGCCGACCGGGTCGATGCCGGGCTGGTCAACAAGCGGCAAATCGAAAGCCTTGCGGCTGCCGGTGCCTTTGACGGGTTCGAGATCGAGCGGTCCGCCGTCTATGGCGGGGCGGACATGGTGCTTGCGGTCGCCGCAGAGGCACACCGCCAGCGCACCAGCGGGCAGGGCGGTCTGTTTGGCGATGTCCAGCAACCGGGCCAGTCGCTGCGGCTCCCTGCATCCAAGCCCTGGGCGATGGGCGAGCGAATGACCCGCGAGCGCGACGCATTCGGGTTCTTCTTCTCGGCACACCCGGTCACCGAGTTCGAAGCGACCGCCCGGTCACAAGGCGCACGGCCTTACCAACAGGTTGTCGAGACGATGGATGTCCGCGTCGGCGAGCGCAAGACCGTCAAGGTTGCAGCGCTGGTAGAAGGCTGCAACCGGCGTCAGAGCAAGCGCGGCAACGCGTTCGTGATGGTCGATCTGTCGGACGAGAGCGGCCAATTCTCGGCCAGTTCGTTCGACGACGACATCGTCGCGGCCATGCCCGAATGGGCCAGCCAGTCCGCCTGCCTGCTGATCGAGCTCGAATTCGACCGCTCGAGCGAGGACCAGGCGCCACGTGCCACGATCCGCCGCGCGCAGCCACTCGACCAGATCAAGGTGACGCTCCGTCACCGGGCAAGCATCGACGTGCTGCGTCCCGAGGCGCTGACGCAACTCTCGCAGCTGGTGGGCGATCCCGGCGGCGGGCAGGACGAACTCCACGCCCGGCTGATCATGGGCAAAGGCCGGGTGATGCCGGTCAAGCTCGGCAACCGCTTCCGGCTGGACGCAAAGACGATCGAAGCGCTGCGGGCGCTCGACGGGATTGCGGTGCGCCATGTCGAATCCTTCGCCTCGCAGCGCCCCGAACTGCGCCTGGTGAGTTGACTTAAGCGCCGCTTCGGGGTTTCTGACCTGGATACAAGTGCGCCCCGCAATGTGGGCCATGGCCAGGAGAGACAGATGATTACCGGTGGAATGCAGGACTACGAACTTCGCGTGATGCGCTTGCTCGACCACGCCGAGCGGGAAAGCGGCACCCGCGAGATCGTGAGCCACTGGGCCGACGGTAGCCAGACCCGCACGCATTGGGCAGGCATCGCCCGCGACGCAAGACGACTGGCGAGCGCGCTGTCAGCAATGGGCGTGCAGCCTGGTGACCGCGTCGCCACGCTGGCGATGAACCACAGCCGCCATCTGGTCGCATGGTACGGCACGATCGGCATGGGCGGGGTGATCCACACGATCAACCCGCGGCTGTTCGAGGAGCAGCTCGAATACATCGCCAACCACGCCGAGGACAAGGTGCTGTGCTATGACGCGATGTTCCAGCCGATCATCGACAAGATGAGGGACCGCTGGACGACGATCGAGCATTATGTCTGCTTCGATCCGCATGCCGGATCGTCCGCTCAAGGCTTCGAGGCGCTGCTGGATACGGGCGATGCGGACTATCGCTGGCACGAAGGCTCGGAGCGCGATCCGTGCATGCTGTGCTACACCTCGGGCACCACCGGCAACCCCAAGGGCGTGCTCTACGAGCATCGCTCGACGGTGATCCACGCGCTCGCCGAAATGCAGCCTGCGGTGTTCAGCCTCTCGACGCAGGCCGTCGCGCTGCCGGTGGTGCCGATGTTCCACGCCGCTGCCTGGGGCCTGCCGTTCGCGGGCGCGGCAGCGGGGATCAAGTTCGTGTTCTCGGCGGTCAACGATCCTGCGGTGCTGTGCACGTTGATGAACGAGGAAAAGGTCACGCACTCGGCGGGCGTGCCCACGGTATGGCTGGCGATGTTCGCGCATATCGATGCCACGGGGCAAAAGCCTGAATATCTGCAGGTCGTCACCATAGGCGGGTCGGCTGCGCCGCGCGCGATGTGCGAGCGGATCATGAAGATGGGCGCGCGGATGAACCACGCCTGGGGGATGACCGAGACCTCGCCGATCGGCACGATGGGCGCGCCGTCGCCCGATTGGGACGATCTGAGCTTCGAAGCACAGCTCGACCTCGTCACCAAACAGGGCCGGGTTCCGTTTGGCGTCGAACTGCGCGTGGTCGATGAGGACGGCAACATCCTGCCCCGCGATGGCAAGACCAGCGGGCGGCTGCAGATCAAGGGCCCGTGGATCATCAAGCGCTATTTCAAGGCGGAGGAAGACGCGCTGACCGAGGATGGCTGGTTCGACACCGGCGATGTTTCGGTGATCCACCCCGATGGCGTGATGCAGATCACCGACCGCGCCAAGGACGTGATCAAGTCGGGCGGCGAGTGGATCAGCTCGGTCGATCTGGAGAACGCAGCCGTGGGCATGCCGGACGTGGCCGAAGCCGCGGCGATCGGCATGCCGCACCCCAAATGGGACGAGCGCCCGCTGCTGCTGGTCGTCGCCAAGCCGGGCACCAGCCCCAGCAAGCAGGCGATCCTCGACCACCTGACCCAGCACGTCGCCAAATGGTGGTTGCCCGACGACATCGTCTTCGTGGACGAGCTGCCGCACACCGCCACCGGCAAGCTGCTCAAGACCGCGCTGCGCGACCAGTTCAAGGATTACGTGCTGCCGACGGTCTAGCCGGGTGAGGCTGCCGATCCCGCCAGCAGCCCGCCGTCGATGTTGAACTCGCTGCCGGTGACATAAGACGATTCATCGGCGGCGAGCATCGCGGCGATCGCGGCGACCTCCTCGACCGTGCCGAAGCGCTTCAACGGCGTGTCGGCGACCATCGCGGCCATCCGCTCGGCGCGGTCGGGGCCGTCGCCCAGCATCGTCTCCCACATCGGGGTGAGGATCGCGGCGGGGTGGATTGAATTGCAGCGGATCTGCCAGCCCTGCTGCGCGCAATACAGCGCCACGCTCTTGCTGTGGTTGCGAATCGCAGCCTTGGACGAGGCGTAGGCGGCAGCGAGCGGAATGCCCACCAGCCCTGAGCGTGACGAGATGTTGATGATCGAACCGGTACCCTTGTCCTTCATCGCGGCGATGGCATAGCGGCACCCCAGGAACGTGCCGTCGAGATTGACGGCGTGCACCGCACGCCAGTCTTCAAGGCTGGCATGTTCGGGATCGTGCTGCGCGGCGCCATGCTCGAAGCCGGTGATCCCGGCGTTGTTGACCACCACGTCGGCAACTGGAACTGCGGCCTGCAGCGCAGCCCAGTCGGCTTCGCTCGCGACGTCGAGCTTGATGAACCTTGCGCCGATGTCAGCGGCCAGCGCCGCTCCGTCCAGTTCATCGATGTCGGTGATGACGACCGACGCGCCTTCCTGCTGAAAACGCCGCGCGATCGCCGCACCAATGCCCCGTGCCGCGCCAGTGATGACGCACAATTTGCCTGTCAGTCTTTGCATGTGTTTTTTCCGATATGATCGCGGGGGTGACGGGCACGTGTCCGTGCATGTGCCATCACGCAGGTGTCATGCCGCCTCAGCGGTGATGCTGGATCATGTCGATAACTCCTTGTCGGCGCGTTTTAGCACCGGCGTCACCGCACTGCAAACCGCTTAGCGCTTGGCCGATTTGTCGAGCACACCCGCCAGCGATGTTGTCGCGCTTCCGCGTTTTGCCGGCTTGGGCTGATCGGGCGAGGGGGCCCAGCCGCTCAGATACACGATCTCGAACCGCTCGGCCGTCTTGCCGTCCTCGTCCGCCGCCTTGGCGAAGGTCTGCAACGCTGCGATCAGCGCGCGCTTGCCCAGCGGCGGCGCGGCCGAGGTCAGCACGTTGGTCCAGCCATGGCAGCGCAGGTCGCGCACCAATGCGGGCAGCGAGGAATAACGCACGCTCAGCGTATCGCTGTCCGCCACCGGCATCGCAAAGCGCGCGCGTTGCAACAGGTCGCCCGCCGCGCGGACATCGATCTGCGGATGGATGTGCGCAGCGACCCCGCGTCCGGTCGCCTCGTCTGCTGTCAGCATCGCCGCCTTGAGCCGCGGCAGCGATCCTGCGCCGATCAGCGCTGCCATCATCAACCCATCGGGACGCAGGCTGCGGTTGATCTGGATCAGCGCGCCGGGAAGGTCGTTGACGCTGTCGAGCGTGCCGATCGCGATCACCAGATCGAACGATGCAGGTGCAAAGGGCAGCGCATCTTCGTCGCATTCGATATCGCGGCCAATCGGCCCGGCGAGCGTCACTTTCAACCCGCGTGCATCGAGCGCCGCCAGCAGCATCGCGGGCGCATGGCCGATCACCAGCGCATCGGCAAAGCTGCGGTTGATCCAGCCAAGCCGCTCGACGATCTCGTCGGCCATATGCTCGGCGAGGAAAGCGCCGCCATGCAGCTTGGCCATCTGCAACCCGCGCGCCATGGCCAGCCGACGCCGGTGGGCCGAGAACAGGATGCGGGGGGCGGGTTCGTCGCTCATCACGGCCTTGTGCCGGGGCATGGCCTGCGCGACAAGAGGGGATGAGCCTTGCCGTCTCTGTCCTCAAACCTTTGGTCGATCTGGTACTGCCGCCGCGCTGCCCCGGTTGCGGGGTGCTGGTGCAAGGCGATCTGCAGTTCTGCGGCGATTGCTGGGGCAAATTGCGCTTCATCAGCGATCCGGCGTGCGCATCGTGCGGCAAGCCCTTTGCCGATGGTCGCGACGATGATCTGGTCTGCGCCGAGTGCCTCGCCAAGCCCCCGCAGCACGACGGCATCAAGGCCGCGGTGCTGTATGACGACCTGTCGCGTTCGATCGTGCTGCGGCTCAAGCATGGCGGCAAGATCGGCCTTGCCCGGTTGGTGGCGCGGCATCTGGAGCGGCACCTGCCTGCAGACGGAAGCGATATCGTGTTCGTCCCCGTCCCGTTGCACCGCTGGCGGCTGTGGCAGCGCGGGTTCAACCAGTCGATCCTGATCGCGCGGGCGCTCGCGGCCAGGCGTGGATGGCCGGTCGAAACCGATGTCCTGCGCCGCGTCCGCGCGACCCCGCCGCTCAAGGGCATGACGCGCAAGCAGCGTGCCATCGCGGTGCGCGGGGTGTTCGCTATTCCCGCAAGCCGCCGCGCGCTGATCGCGGGCAGGCATGTTCTGCTGGTCGATGATGTCTATACCACCGGCGCTACGGCCAACGCCTGCGTCAGGCTGCTCAAGCAGGCGGGCGCGGCGCGTGTCACCATTTTTTGCTGGGCGCGGGTGCTGCGCGAAGGCGATGAGGCCGATACGCCCTGATCTCGGCGCGAATCTGCGCCAGGACGGTTGCAATTGTGCGAAATTGGCCCAAATATGAACCATGGCCAGGATCGAAATCTACACGAAGTTCACGTGCCCGTATTGCTACAGGGCAAAGTCTTTGCTGGACGCCAAGGGCGTCGCGTTTGACGAAGTTGAAATCTCGATGGGCGGCGAAAAGCGTGCCGAGATGATCCGCAGGGCGGGCGGGCGGTCGACCGTCCCGCAGATCTTCATCGATGGAAACCATGTCGGCGGATCGGATGAACTCGCCGCCCTCGACCGCGCCGGAAAGCTTGATCCGCTGCTGGGTCTCTGACACGCCCATGAAAATCGCCGTTCTCCAGATGAATGCGGGCTTCGATCCTGCGGAGAATGCCGCTGTGCTGACCGATGCGGTGGCGCGGGCGAAGGCAGGCGGCGCGGATATTCTTTTCACGCCCGAGATGTCGAACATGCTCGATCGCAACCGTGCGCGTGCCGCCGGGAACATCCGGCATGAGAATGATGACGGCACGCTGGCCGCAGTGCGCGCCGCTGCGGCAGAAGCGGGACTGTGGGTCCATCTCGGATCGCTGGCGGTCCGCGGTGATGGCGCGAGCGACAAATGGCGCAACCGCGCGTTCGTCATCGCGCCAGACGGCAATATCGCGGCGCGCTACGACAAGATCCACCTGTTCGATGTCGATCTTGCCTCGGGCGAAAGCTGGCGCGAATCCTCGGTCTATGCAGGCGGCGACCAGGCGGTGGCGGTGCAACTTCCGGGCGCGGTGCTGGGCCTTTCGATCTGCTACGACATCCGCTTTCCCGCCGTCTATGCCGCGCTCAGCCGCGCAGGGGCCGACATCGTCGCGGTTCCGGCCGCGTTTACCGTGCCGACCGGCGAGGCGCACTGGCATGTGCTGCTGCGGGCAAGGGCGATCGAGAGCGCCTGCTTCGTCGTCGCTGCCGCGCAGACCGGCACCCATGCCGATGGCCGCACCACTTATGGCCACAGCCTGGTGGTCGATCCGTGGGGTGACGTGCTGCTCGACATGGGTGATGCGCCGGGGTTGGCGTTCATGGATTTGCCAATGGGCCGCATCGCCGAAGTGCGCGCGCGCGTCCCCGTGATCGCCAACCGCCGCCCTGTCAGAGACGCCGTACTCGGGGGTGAGGGGGCGACATGATCGTCTTCGACCTCAAATGTGCGCATGACCATGTGTTCGAGGTGTGGTTTGCGTCGAGCCAGGCCTATGAGGACCAGCGCGCGCGCGGGCTTGTGGCCTGTGCGTTTTGCGGCTCGACCGATGTCACCAAGGCAGTGATGGCACCGCGCCTTAACGCCAAGGGCAACCAGCGGACAGCGCTACTCTCCACGCCCGGCGAACCGGAACCGGCAGCGCCAGCAACCCCCGCTGTCGCCGTCAGCAACGCCACCCCGCCGCCTGCGGATGTTGCCAAAATGCGCGCGGTGCTCAGCGCGCTGGCGCAAGCCCAGGCGAAGGCACTCAGCCAGTCGACCTGGGTCGGCGGCGATTTTGCCGATCGTGCGCGGGCGATGCACTACGGGGAAGAGGATCACGTGCCGATCCACGGGCAAGCGGACCCCGAAGAGGCCGCCGCGCTGATCGAGGAAGGCGTCGCGGTCGCTCCGCTGCCGTTCCCGGTGATCCCCCCCGACGCCCAGAATTGAACGGTCGCAGGCGATGCGGCACCGCAATCGCCGTTGCCTTGCCGCCCCGCGCTGGCTAAACAGCCCCGGCGCGCCCGTAGCTCAGCAGGATAGAGCATCAGATTCCTAATCTGGGGGCCACAGGTTCGAATCCTGTCGGGCGCACCATTTCCGGGCATAGCTGGGCGCAATCGCCCCTGGCTGCTGCGACGCTACATCAGCCCATACCGATGCAGCGCCTCGACCAAGAATTTGCTGGCCAACGTCACCCGCGTTTCGATGCGCCTCCTATAATAACAGGCAATGGAATTTGACGATCTGCAGCTCCTGGCGGCGGTCGCGCTGAAGGTGCCTCATCGATCATGGAATGGTTTACCCACGTCGCTCCCATCCGCACCAAGCTTCTCGTGGCCTTCGGTTCGATGGTCATGCCGCTTGCGCTCATCTGTCTGATCGGCCTGATCGCAGGCGATATGCTGATGGCGGGTGCAGGTTTCGTCGCAACGCTGGTCGCGGTGCCGCTGAGCGCCTTCTATCGGCGGACCATTGCGGATCCGTACGTCATCACCACGGTGCGGATGGAGGCGCTTGCCGCCGGAGATCTCTCATCGCCCATCCAGTTTATTGAACTCCAGGACTGCGTCGGCCGGATTTGCCGGGGCATGGCGGGATTTCGTGATGCCTCGGTGGCCCAGCAGGTTCAGGCACGGGAACAGGCGGAGGTCGTGCGAATATTGGCCGGGCATCTGGCAAGCCTGTCGCAGGGTGATCTGACCACGGAAGTCACCGCGGCCTTCCCACCCGAATATGCCGCGTTGAAGACCAATTTCAACGAAGCGGTGACAAGCCTTCGCCAGATGATCGCTGCGGTTTCGGTCAGCGCCGAGGCGATCGGGACAGGGTCCCGGGAAATCTCGCTGGCATCCGAGGATCTCGCCCGGCGGACGGAAAACACCGCCGCGAGCCTGGAAGAAACCGCTGCCGCGCTGGCGCAGATCGACCAACGGCTCAAGCAGGGCGCGCTGGCGGCGCACAAGACGGTCGAACGTGCCGATGCCGCCATCACGGTGGTCGGTGGCGGGCGCTCCATAACCATCGAAGCCGTGCAGGCGATGAGCCGGGTCAGCGAGAGCGCCAAGGGCATCGACAGCGTGATCGAAGGACTCGACAAGATCGCTTTCCAGACGCGCGTCTTGGCGATGAACGCGGCGGTCGAAGCCGGACGGGCCGGCGATGCCGGGCGAGGATTTGCGGTGGTGGCCGATCTCGTGAGCGCGCTTGCGATGCGCGCGGAGGAGGAAGCCAAGCTGGCACGCGACCAGCTGACCGTGACCCAGGCGGAAATCGGCACAGCTGTCCACGCGGTGGAGCGGGTCGATGGCGCGCTGGTGGAAATCACCGAAGGCGTGAGCGAGGTGCACGCGTTGCTCGGCAGCATGGCCGAAGACAACCAGACCCAATCCCAGGCGGTCACCGAGATCAATTCCGCGATCGCAACGATGGATCAGACCACCCAGCAAAATGCCGCCATGGTCGAGCAGACCAGCGCCGCGGCAAGCAACCTGATGAGCGAAGTCGATGGATTGAACAGCCAGGCCGCAGCCTTTGCGATCGACACCGGCCAACCGGCATCAGCGGCGGGGATGCCTGCGACTGCGCAGAAAGGCGCAAGACAGGCGCGCAGCCACGCACGGGGCATAGCCACCCGCGCTTTTGCGTGACCCCAGTTTTATCAAAGGAATAGCCTATATGCCCAATACCGAGATGACGTCGCGGCTCGACTTCGCAGGTTTCGACAGCAAGCAAAGATCATTGCTGGCCGCAGCCCGTTCGCGGATCGAGGCGATCATGCCGCGCGCGCTCGACCGGTTCTACACGCATGTGCGCAACACCCCGCAGACGATGCGCTTCTTCAAGGACGAAAAGCACATCGGCAGCGCGAAGGGCGCGCAGTCACGACATTGGAACCAGGTTGCCAGCGGTCAGTTCGACGACGCCTATTACGAAAGCGTGCGCCGCATCGGTGAACGCCATGCGTTGATCGGGCTCGAGCCGCGCTGGTACATCGGCGCTTATGCGGTGATGCTCGAGGAACTCTTCCGCGGCCTGTCGAGCGGATCGCGCCTCAAGCGCCTGCTGCCCGGTAAATCGTCCGACATCGAGCTGACGATCGCGGTCATGAAGGCGGCTTTGCTCGATCTGGAACTTTCGATAACCATTTATTTCGAGCGCACCAAGGCGTCGCAGCTCGTGGTGGTCGAGGCGCTCGAACGCGAACTCGGACGGCTGTCGCGCGGCGATCTCACCGCGAAGATCGATGCGGAGTTCGCCCCCGAATACGCCACGGTCAAGAGCAATTTCAACAATGCTATCAACGGCTTGCGTACACTGATCGCATCGGTTGCCGAAGCCGCAGCGACGATCCGCACCGGCTCGAACGAAATCGCCCACGCATCGGAAGATCTGGCACGGCGCACCGAAGCCAATGCTGCCAGCCTCGAAGAAACTTCGGCTGCAGTCAACCAGATGGACCAGCGGCTCAAGGCGACTGCCCAGGCAGCAACCCAGACGGTCGAACGCGCCAATGGTGCCATCGACACCGTGGCCAATGGCCGCCACGTCGCCGACGAAGCGGTCAACGCGATGAGCCGGGTCAGCGAAAGCGCCAAGGGCATCGATAGCGTCATCGAAGGTCTCGACAAGATCGCCTTCCAGACCCGCGTTCTGGCGATGAACGCCGCAGTCGAGGCAGGCCGGGCTGGCGAGGCGGGGCGCGGTTTTGCGGTCGTCGCCGATCTGGTCAGCGCGCTTGCGATGCGGGCCGAAGAAGAAGCGGGCCGCGCCCGCGACCAGCTCACCGCCACCCAGGACGAGATCGGTTCGGCCGTGAACATGGTGCAGAAAGTCGATTCGGCGCTGGCCAATATCTCGGGCGATGTCCGCGAGGTGCATGCTCTGCTCGGACGGATCGCCGATGACAACAACGCGCAATCGCAGACCATCGGCGAAGTCAGCAACGCGATCGGCACGATGGATCACGCCACCCAGCAGAACGCCGCGATGGTCGAGCAGACCTCCGCAGCAGCGCGCAACCTGGCAGGCGAAGTCACCAACCTTGCCGAGCAGGCGGGCCAGTTCAACGTCGGCGCGCCGGTGCGGCACAAGGCGGCAGGCAACGCGTCGGCGCGTTTCGGCGGCCCCACGCGCGATCTCCCCGCTGCAGCCGTGGCGGCTTTGGTCAGGCCCGATTCTGCAGACGAATGGAGCAGCTTCTAGAACGCTTCGCTAGGTGACGGAGCCATGGTTGCGCCGCCTCGCTTCTGCCGTGAGACCGGCTTTCGTGCGGGGCCGCGCGCCTGGTCTGGCAATATCCCATGTGCACGGGGAATTTGACATGAACATGATCGTGCATCCCGGTGGTCGCTCTGAATTGCGGCGCCAGGCGCAGCGCGCGCGCCTGCTCGGCTCGCCGTTTGTCGCAGAGGTTCTGGCAGCCGCTGAACGCCAGCTGGCGTATGCCCCGCGCACCGCCGCGCTGATTGGCAACTGGCAGGGCGATGCTGCTGCTGCCGCGCTGGGGCTGCGGCTCAATTCGGCGGTGCACGCGCTCGCCCGGCGTGGCACGCCGCCGGTGCTGCAGGCGCTCTTCAACCATTGCCACAATGATTTCGACGCTGCGCTCGCCACCGTGTTTCAGACCGAGGACCGGTTCATCGCCAACTGGATGCGCAACCCTACGCAGACCAACGAGGTCGGCCGTGCCGCCGCATTGGCGGCAGCGTTGATGGTCGTGCGTCAGGAAACCGGCATGCCCGCTGCGCTGATCGAGGTCGGTGCGAGTTGCGGGTTGAACCTCAATCTCGATCTTTATGGCTATGTGCTGGGCGGCACTGTTGCCGGCAATACCACGTCGCAGGTGCTCATCGCGCCCGTATGGAGCGGCAGCGCACCGCCCAGCCAGCCGCTTGAGATCGTCTCGGCGCGCGGCGTCGATCTCAATCCGCTCGATCCGCGCGATGCGGCCACGCGCGAGCGGTTGATGGCGTATGTCTGGGCGGACCAGCCCCGGCGCACCAACCGGCTCGAGCAGGCGCTCGACATCGCCCGCCATGCGGTGCCCGATGTCGAATGCGCCGATGCGCGGCCGTGGCTCGCCGAACGGCTCGCCGAACCGCAGGCTGCCGGAACCTGCCGTGTGGTGATCCACTCGATGGTGGTGCAGTATTTCACGCGTGCGGAGCGCAAGGCCTTTGGCAGGATGTTCCGCGAGGCGGGGCAACGGGCCGATGCCAAGCGCCCGCTGGCCAGGATCGCATTCGAGTGGAACCTCACGCGGCGGCAGGTGCACCTGACCTTGACGCTGTGGCCCCAGGGTTCGACCCGGCTGCTTGCGGTCTGTCACCCCTATGGCGACTGGATCGACTGGCGGGTGTGATCGCTGCGACGGAAGCTGAGCCCCACGCCTCGCGCTCCCCTCTCAGATCGCCTCGCCGATCCGCAACCAGTCGATGAAGACGTCATGGGCGGCATGGTCCATCGCGCCCGGTGCCGGGTTGCGCCTGCCGTTCAGCGATTGCCGAGGGGCAGGGGCGATGTCCTCGGCGCGGATGTCAAAGCGTCTGTAGAATGCGGACGCCAACTGCTCGCCGCTGCTGAAGCCATGTTCGCGGGCCATGCCGTCGATCGTTCCGGGCTGTCTGTTGGGCGAACGCAAAGCCGCATAGACCCGGTCCAGCCGCCGCTGGCGGACATATTTGAGAACGCCGCCCATCGGCTCGAAGGCGCGGTAGAGGCTGCTGCGCGATACCCCGATCATGCGCGCGACATTATCCACGCTCGTCGCGCTGCGCGGAGGCAGGCTGTCGAAGACATGCATCGCACGGCGCCGGATGGTCCGGTGGATCGCCTGGGTGTGGATCGGTGAGGTGACCGGGTCGCGCCCCAGAAAACGCTCGGCGATGATGAACGTGGCTTCGACCGCTGCAATGCCTTCGTCTTCGGAAAGGTCATTGCTGACCGTCGCAAGCATGAGCAGGTGCGAGCCAATCAGCCGCGCACCCGCGCTATCGCCCGGCAGCGTCAATCCATGAAAGCGCTGCCCGAGCAGCCAGGATGGCAGCATGTGGCGCGGCACGATAAGGTTGACGATATCGACCGCGCTCGTTTGCACCGACGAGGGGCGCGCCAGATCGCGCAGTTGGACCGACCCACCACCTGACCGGACCTCTCGGCCGTCGAAATCTCCGATGCCGTCCGACAGATTGACCACCATCATGACATGATCGAGCCCGGACTGGCGCACGCGCTGTGCATCCCGCACGAAGGTCTGACCGACCGATTGCCCGCGACCGATCACGCTCGCCCCAAAGCGGGTGACGTTGGTCTGGCTGGTAAAGCCCTTGCGCCCATCGTTCGCCACACCGACGACGTCGAAAATATCGGACAGTGAATCGCGGTATGTGTCGAACGCGTCGCTGCGCTGATCGGACGATGTCGACCACGCGATGGATAGCGGATGCTGAAGCGGCATGGGCAATTCGCTATCAAGGTTAATAAAAACAGACGCTTGGCACACTATCAGGCAAACACCAATGCAAAGCAGAGTTCAACGCAGCAATTCCGGGCCAGCCGGCATCGCATCCCACCGCACACCTGAACAGCCCGCTTGCAGCGCGGCGCAGTTCCAACAATGGGACTCCCGGGGCGAAGAATGCCGCTAACGACCACTATGGGGCCGGCACAGCAGCGCAGCGCCCTGGCAAATTCTGGAAGGTGAGGGCGATGGGTTTCAAGAGACGGATGGCAGTATCGGGCGTGATGGCCGCATATGCGCTTTGCCTGGCAAGCTGTTCGGAAGCGGCAACGTCGACATCCGACGAAACATCGCAGGACGCCGCCTTAGCATCAAAAGATGTCGCCCCCGCGTCGCAGCCAGGACTCGACCCTGCTATCCTGGCAGCCTCGCAAGGGTCGCTCGAAGCGTTCGTCCGCGCCGTTGTCGATCTCTACAAGGAGGGCAATGTCGCACCGGACATGTTGCCCGACAATCAGGCGTTCTTTTCCACCAGCACCAAGCAACTGATCGGCCGCGTCACCGCCAATGACGGGATGCCGTTCGGCGCCGATCCGTTCTGCGATTGCCAGGATTGGATGTCGCTCAAGGTCATCTCGGCCAAGGCAAGCATGATGGATGAAACCCATGCGTCGGTCGATCTGGTGATGGGCGGCGATCGAAATCTGTCGCAGCGCTACCAGTTGATCAAGGAATCGGAAGGCTGGCGGATCAGCGACATTATGCACCCCGAATACGGATCCATGGTCGCCCGGCTGGAGAGCATGGCATGATGGTCACCCATCGCTATCGCCTGATGCTGGCACTCGCCGCGCTGCCCCTCGCGGCGTGTGGCCTGCGGGTTGAGGAACCTGACGCCGCCGGCAGCGATGTTGTCGTCGGCATCATGGAAGAGCACATCGACACAACGACGGGCAAGCCCTCCGCCTTTGTGCGGGCAGCCTTCTACAAGGTAGGCGGCGCATGGAAGGCTTACGACCCGGCATGCGACCAGGGCGCCTGCTTTCCGCGCCAAACGACATGGACCGTCAGCCGCAGCGGCAAGGCGATTGGAACGGTGGAAGGCGTGACGCCCTCCGGATGGAGCACCATGGGCGATGTCGGTCGCCAGAGCCTGGCTGAAGGCGCCAAGGCTCCGTTCGTCGGGGAGCCGTCGGAAACGTTCTCCGGCTGGTCCGGCGGCAGCGTTCGCCGACCACTGGTCAGCGTTTCTTCCCCGAACGTGAGCGATCCTGGCGAGTGGAAACCGATGGCGGTGTCTGCAAACATGGCCAAAGCCCTTCACCAGCGGATACGCGCCAAGTTCCCCACGGCTCAGCGTTGCGCCAGCGCCGAGCAGACCGAACCTGCAGAATGGAAATATGCCGACAGCGACCTCGTCGTGGATGAGGCCTATTCCTCCGGCATTGGCTGGAAGATTGCACGCGTCGGCCTCAACCCGGATGCCTATCGGTGCGATGGCATGTTGCCGGACACGGGGGAAAGCGCGTTTTCAGCCCTCACGGTCGCTTTTGCCCCAGATGGCGAGCTGATCGATCTGGGCCATGACATGCGGCTGCTCGACACGGGCGATTACGACGCCGATGGCCGTTCAGAACTCGTGTTCATCTTCAGCCATTACAACAGCGACGGCTACAGGCTGTTCTCCGACGATTTCAACAAGAGCATCACGTTCGGATACTCTTTTCATTGAATGGCCGGTCTCCTGTCATGACCCAGAATTGGGTTGCGATGGGACGTCGCCGGCAAAGACGCCATAGCGCTCGCGCCACGCGGCGACCTCTTCGGCAAGGTGCGGCGGCGGCGGTTCACCCGATAGCACGAGCTGTGCGACATCATTCTCGGGGTGCAGCAGCATCTTGCGCGATCCGTCGCTGTACCACACCGCAACCAGCCGGTCGCACAGACTGTCCAGGATCGCCTGGGTCATCTCGCGCGACGGCGCATCCGCGCCGGGGAGGGCGCGGACGTTGATCGACACGGCTTCGAGCGGATTGCGCGGCTCGCGCACATAGTTGACCGATGCGAGCAGCCCCGAGCGATCGGGCCGGGCGTCGTCGGGCATCTGCTCAACCCTTCGCCATGCGCAGAACCATGTCCGGCAGATCGTCGGGCGGACGGCATGGATGCTGCACCCCTGCGCCGTCAGCATGGCACAGGGTGTACCCGCCGGCTTTTTGAGATCGGGCGTATCGACGGTCAGCACGGTGCAGCACACCGTGCAGGCGCCGCAATCGCGCTCGGGCAGCACCGGCCCCAGCAGGATGGTCTCCAGGTCTTTGGGCGTCGACATGCGCTTAGCCTGTGCCGACACTCGGCGAGGATAGCAAGCAGGAGGGCATAGACACGCAAAGCAATTTTTGCTGTGTGGCATCGATATGATCTATGGTGACCGCCGCAGTCGGTCTTGAAACGAGCGGCGGCACGGGTTGGGGGACAACAGCATGAGCGACCGGGTACCATTGATCGACACCAAGTTTGCCAGCCGGGTCGACTGGAATCTGATGCGCACCTTTGTCGACATCGTGCGGGCAGGGGGCATCGGCGCGGCGGCGCGCAAGCTCAACCGACAGCAGCCGAGCATCAGTGCCGCGCTCAAACGGCTCGAGGATCATGTCGGCGCGACCTTGCTGCACCGCACCGCGACCGGGGTTGAGATGACCGCCGCGGGCAAGGCGATGATGGCGCTGTGCGAAGACATGCTCGAATCCGCGCGGATGATGCCGCATCAAATTGCCCAGGCGACAAAGCGCGTCGAAGGCTTTGTCCGCATCCAGATCGTATCGGGGCTGGTCTCGCCCGAATTCGACGAGGCGATCGCCAGCTTCCACCGGCGCAACCCCGACATCCATATCGAAGTGCGGGTATCGCCCTGGCGGCAGGTGCTCGACGCTCTCGAGCAGGGCGAGGTCGAGATCGGCGTCAGCTATGACAGCAACGTGCGCGGCGGCCTGATGTACGAGCCGTTGCTGGTCGAACGGCAGCAGCTGTATTGCTCGCGCAGCAGCCCGTATTTCGGTCGCCGCGTCGGTCGGCTGAGCGATCTGAAGGACGAGCGTTTCGTGCTCACCGGCGATGACGAGATCGAACTGATCCGCAACCTGCGCCGCCGCAACCAGTTGGGAACCAAGGTCAGCGGGCTCGCCGAGGACATCAACGAAGCGCAGCGGCTGATCACTCTGGGCGTAGGCATCGGGTTCCTGCCCATCCTGGCGGCGGAAGGGGCGGTCGCGAAAGGTCGGCTGTGGCCACTGCTGCATGCCGATGCCGAGCCGTCCTACGACATCTTCCTGCTGGCCCGGACCGATCCGTCGCGCGATACCGCGACCCAGCTGTTCTGGGACGAGGTCTTTCGCCGGGTGAGAGCGCTGCGCAGGGCATAGACCGTGCCTATGCCTTTCATCGTGTAAAAGCATCTCCCCTTATGGTGCACTGCAACGCAAACTTCTGCCGACAAGCGGAGGTTTGCAATGACGACCAATGTAGACGCCCGGGCCAGCATCAAGGACAGGGCTTTCAACCTGGCACCGCCTGCGATGATCGCGATGGTTCTGCTGTTCTGGGCATATGCCCCCAAGGCCATCGTCGAGAACGGCCTGACGCTGATCGTTACATCCTCGGCGATCACTATCACCGTGCTGCTGCTCGAATTCGTCCACGAACGGCACAGCGGCTGGCGGATGAACCGGCAGGAGTTCTTCACCGACCTGTTCTACGTCGTGCTCAGCGCCACGGTGATCGCGTGGCTCAGCAAGGTGCTGGCGGAAGATCCGTTGCTGGCCGCGAAGTCGGCGCTGGGGATTTCGACCACCTGGATGGCGCAGGTGCCCTGGCTGGCGCAGGTGATCATGGTCATCGTGGTTCTCGAGTTCGGCCAGTACTGGATGCACCGGTTGATGCACAATTCGACGCCATTCTGGCTGACCCACGCCCCGCACCATCACATCACCCAGCTCAATGCCGCCAAGGGCGCGGTCGGCAACCCGATCGAGCTGTTCCTGATCAGCCTGAGCCTGCTGGCGCTGTTCGATTTCGACAACACTGCGCTGTTTGCCGGGCTCAACACCCTGGGCGTGATCTCGACCTTTGCGCACGCCAATGTGAAGTCCGATCCGCCGATCTGGTATTCCTTCTTCTTCACGACCATCCGCCACCACAGCCTGCACCATTCGACCGATTACGAAAACACCCGCTGCAATTATGGCAACTCGCTGATCCTGCTCGACCGCATCTTCGGCACCTATCGCGAGGGCGAAGGGGTGCTGGTGGGGCAGGATGACCGCAGGCGGCTTTCGATCTGGGAGCAGACGATCTTTCCGTTCGTGCCGCTGATCGAACGGCTCAAGGCGCGCCGGGCCGGTGCAGGCACCGTGGCCGCAAACGGAGCCACAGCGGGGCAGGGCGACGCCGGCACGGGAGGCGCTGCCGCCGCATGATCGCCTCGCGCTCCCGACGGATCGATGCGGCGCGTTCGGCGCTCGGGCAGGGCGACATTCGCGCCACGCACAGCTTTGCCGCGACTTTGCTGGCGGACGATCCCTGCGACGCCGAAGGGCATTTCCTGCTGGGGATCGCCGAATCCAGCGCTGGCCGCATCCAGGCGGGCATCCAGCATCTGGGCAACGCGGTGGCGCTCGATCCACAAGGCGAATATCGTGCGCAGCTTGCCAGGTTGTTTTCGCTTGTCCGCCGCGATGGCGATGCTGCCGAGACACTGCGCGCCGCAGAGCAGGCGCTGCCGACCGATGCGTTGAGCCGTGACACGATGGGGTGTGTTTACGCGCGGCTTGGCGACCATGCCGCGGCTTTGCCCCATTTCGAACAGGCGGTGCGGCTCGAGCCCGACAATACCGAATATCGCTACAATCTGGCAGTCACGCTCAATTTTCTGGGACGGGTCGATGAGTCCGAGGCTGCGCTCGAAGCGTTGATCGCGCTCGATGCCGATCACGCCCGCGCGCACCATCTGCTCGCCGCGCTGCGCAAGCAAAGCGCGGCCAACAACCACATCGCGCGATTGGGGCAGGCCCGGGCGCGGGCGAGGGATGGCCGCGACCGGCTGCTCCTCGGCTATGCGCTGGCCAAGGAACTCGAGGATATCGGTGAGCATGACCAGGCGCTCGATACGTTGTGCGCCGCTAATGGCGAGCATCGGCGGAAACTGCCCTACAGCTTCAAGCGCGATGCCGCCGCGTTCGACGCGATCGAGGCGCACTGGCCGCAAGTGCGCACCGCACCCGTCTACAATCCGCCGTCCGAAGCGCCGATCTTCATCATCGGCATGCCGCGCACGGGAACGACTTTGGTCGATCGCATAGTGTCGTCACACCCCGGCGTCGAGAGCGCGGGTGAACTCCAGGCGATGCCGATCGCGGTCAAGAAGGCGTCTGGCACCCGCAGCCCGACCGTGCTCGATCCTGAAACGATCGCCGCTGCCGCCCGTGCCGGCATGGGTGAGATCGGGCGCGAGTATCTCCAGCGTGCCGGCCACCACCGGCGCAACCCCGCGCTGCGTTTCACCGACAAGTTTCCGGGCAACTTCCAGTACGCCGGGTTCATCGCGCGCGCGCTGCCCGAGGCCAGGATCGTGTGCCTGCGCCGCAACCCCATGGACACCGTGCTCGCCAACTTCCGCAACCTGTTCGCGATCAGCTCACGCTATTACGACTACAGCTACGACCTGCTCGACATCGCGGCCTATTATCTCCGCTTCGACCGGCTGATGGCGTTGTGGGCGAAAGAGATGCCCGGGCGCGTGCTCGGGCTGCGCTACGAGGATCTGATCGCCGACCAGGAAGGTCAGACCCGCCGCCTGCTCGAGCATTGCGGGCTCGATTGGTCCAACGACTGCCTTTCCTTCCACACCAATTCCGCCCCGGTCTCAACCCCCAGCGCCGCGCAGGTCCGCCGCCCGATCTACACCGACTCGGTCGCGCGCTGGAAGCGGCATGCCGAGGTGCTCGAGCCCGTGCGGTGGTTCTTCGAGCAGCACGGAATCGCAGTCGAATGATAAGCAGTCGAATGGCAAGGAGCCACCAACCGATGACGCGAATGATCCTGCTGATGCTCAGTCCGTTGCTGGCGATGTCCGCGCCGGCGCTCGCGGCCGATGCGCCGTCGACGCGGCTGGTCGCATGCGGATCGGAGAGTTGCCTGCTCATCTCCGGTCGGCGTGCGGATGCGGCGGCGCCGATCGTGGTCAACGGTCACGCCGTCGCACCCAAAGGGGGGCGCCGCTGGCGGGTTCGCATACCGGTTGCAACCGTGCGCGCCTGGTCGCCACCTTATGCCCGGAGCGTGTCAGTCAGGGTGGCAGACGTTGCGCATGACGCGCGGCTGCCGATCGGGATGCTCGGAACATCGGGCGACCTTGCGATGCTGGTGGTCAGAGTGAAGTAATAACCACGCCAAGTCTAAGTAATAAAAGTACAAATTTGGGTACTATATTGAAAGCCAGACTGTCTGTTGCTATATGGGCGACAGCGGCCAAAGAGCCGCGACCGTCCTACGCAGGAGATGATCTATGAAATCCGGCCTCGTGGCACCTGCCACTTTCGCATTCGCGCTTTCGGCCACCGGCGCTGTCGCAGCCGAAAACCCCTTCGCCCGCGACCAGGTGATCCTCAACCTTCAAGACCTCGACCTTGCGACCGCCGACGGCCAGCAGCGGCTGGCGATCCGCGTCGATCAGGCTGCGCGCGCGGTGTGCGGCGAGCGCCTGTCGGGAATCCACCTCGCGCTCGAAGCCAAGGCACAGGAGTGCCGCGCCGCAGTCGTAGCCGATGTCCGTCAGCAGATCGAAACCCGGCTTGCCAGCAACACCCGCTCGACCGGCCAGGTCGCAGCGCTGCGCTGATCCTGCCTGGTTCGCGACCGGGATACCCGGTCGCGAAGGGCTACTGTTGCGCGGTCAGGACTGGCGCGGGCCACCAGGTCAGCGTGTGCACGTCGTGCGCTGATGTCCAGATGCCCGCGGGGGTGTAACGCAGCGCGCCGCTGCCTTCCGCTTTGCCCAGCCGCGCGACGACCTCAAGCGTATTCGGATCGATCGCGACGAACGTCTGATCTTCGGTGGTGCGCAGCCACACCATCCCGGCGCCGGTGTCGATATCGCCATATTTGAGCGCCGCGCCGACCTTGGCCCGGCCGAGTACTTCGCCGGTCTCGGGGTCGACCTTCGCGACTGTGCCATCGCCCTGTTCCTGCACCCACACCGCGCCTTCGCCCGTGGTGAGAAAACCGGGGATCTTGCCGAGCGCCGTGGTTTTGGTGACCGTGTTGGTCTCAGGATCGATGCGCTGGATCGTCCGGCTCTCGCTGCTCACCGCCCACACCGAACCAAAGCCGAACGCGAGATACCAGGTGCCTGGGCTGACCGTGATGCTGGCGATGACCGTATTTGTGGCGGGGTCGACCCGCGCAACCTTGCCCGCGACATTGTCGCTCGCCACCCAGACCGATCCGGCACCCGCGACGACGTTGAGCTCGCCAGTGCTGGCCAGCCCGGTTGGAACCGTCGCGACCTTTTGAGCCGTCTGCGTGTCGATGCGGACGAGCGCATTCTCCTTGCAATCGGCCACCCACAGCGATCCGTCGAGGATCGCCATCGCGCCGCAGGGCTTGGACATGGGCACGCCCGAAATCTTGCCTTCGCGCGACCAGCGTTCGACCCGGCCGTCGTTGGTCACCCAAACGCTGTCGCCATCGACTGCAAGGAAATCGGCAAAGCCCGGCACGTCGATCACCTGCTCGGGGTGCGCCTGCGCCATCGATGAAAGGGCAGCGACCCCCATTGCAAGCGCTGTGACCGTCATCCGAATTTTCTGCATCGTCGTCCCCTTCAAGGTGTCGAAAAGATCAGGTCAGTTGCGCGATATACGCCCGCCATCCGCCCAGATGGGTGATGTCTTCTGCCCCGGTCAGCGCGCGCGGCTCGGCGACGAAGCCCTTGACCGATGTGCCGTCCGACAGCGTCACCGTGCCGATCGCGAGCGGCGGTGGCACCTCGACCACGAAGCTGCCGAATTCGGCAACGCCCATCTCGTAAACCTCGACCGCGATGGCCGCACCATCGGGGCTGTGCACCAGTGCAGGCTTGGGCGGGTTGCTGTTGGCGATGGCGTAGAGCCGGTATTCGGGCGCGGTCTGAAACGCGCCGACGAAGCTCGCGTCGCGTGAGGTCAGCTGCCAGTGCAGCGGCATGTCTTTCAAGTGCGCGCCGACTACGGCGAGTTTCACGGTCTGCATTTTGCCCTCCAGATCGAGCGGGGGTGGTAGGGGAAGATCGGCGATGGAAAGATATTCGTCGGCGACATCGAGCAACGCGCGGTCGGTATCCGCCGGGCCGATCAATGTGATACCGAAGCCGGTGGCGTTGGCGCGGGTTCCCGCCGGGACCGCGAGCGCTGCCATGTCGAGCAGGTTGACGAAGTTGGTGTAGAACCCCAGCGCACTGTTGAGCGCGATCGGCGCGGCGGCGAGCTCGGCGACGCGGTAAGTGGTGCCGGTGGTGGGGAAGGCCATAAGATCAATGCTCTGCCACAGCGTGTCGGCGTGGCGCTTCAATTCGGCGAGGCGGTAGATACCGTTGAACAGGTCGACCGCGCGCGTCTCAAGCCCCACCGAGACGATTTCGCGCACCGTGGGATCGATGGCGTCGGGGTTGGTGGCTAGGATGCCCTCCATCGCCGCAGTGCGCTCGGCCACCCAAGGCCCGCTGTAGAGCAGTTGCGCGGCCTCCTGCAGCGGCGCGTAGTCGATCTCGACGATCGTCCCGAGCTGGCCGAGCTTTTCGAGCGCGCGATCATAGAGATACTCGGATTCCAGATCGCCGAAGAACACCCGCTGGTCGCGGCGCGGGACGCCGATGGTCTTGCGCGCAATCGGAAGGTCGGCGAGCGGCTTGGAATACGCATCGGCTGCATCGAATCCCGCGACCACGCCGTCGATCAGCTGCGCATCGGTCGTGTCGTCGGTGAACACCGTAACGCAATCGAGCGTGCGGCAGGCGGGGACGACGCCGCGGCTGCTCCAGCGACCCTTGCTGGGCTTGAAACCGATCAGATGCTGGAACGCAGCCGGGACCCGGCCCGATCCCGCGGTGTCGGTGCCCAGCGCGAACGCAACCAGCCCGGCGGCCACCGCGCTCGACGATCCCGAGCTCGATCCCCCGCTGACATAGGTGAGGTTATAGGCGTTGCGTGGGCTCCCATAGGGGCTTCGGGTGCCGTTGAGCCCGGTGGCGAACTGGTCGAGGTTGGTCTTGCCGATGCACAGCGCGCCTGCTGCGAGCAGGCGCTCAACAACATGGGCAGACGCAGCTGGCTGATAAGCGAACGCCGGGCAGGCCGCAGTCGTCTCGAACCCCGCAACGTCGATATTGTCCTTTACCGCAAACGGCACCCCTGCGAGCGGCAACACCTCGCCGGCCGCCACCCTCGCATCAATCGCGCGTGCTGCGACGATCAACTCGTCGGGCGAAGCACGGCTGATCCAAATCTGCGGCTGCAGCGCGTCATAAGCCGCCAGCCGCGCCAGCGTCTCCTCGGCGATGGCGACAGCGCTGGTAGCCCGGCCATTCACGGCATGCGCGATGGCATTGGCGCTGCGGCGAGTCATCGCGCTCATGCGTGCCTCGTCAGCGCGAGGATCGGCGCGCCGGGCTGCACCGACTGGCGCTCCTGCGCGTACAGCGCGCTGATCGTGCCCGCGCCGGGGCTGTCTACGCGGCACTCCATCTTCATCGCCTCGATGATCGCGATCGCATCGCCCGCCTCGACCTCGTCGCCCACAGCAACCAGCATCTTCCAGACGCTGCCGCCGAACGGGGCTTCGATCACATCGGCGCCCTCGGGCACTTCGACCGCACCTGCCTCGACCGCCTCGGCCTCGGCAGGGTCGGCACGGTCGAACTCGCCGCGCCGCTGCCAATCTGCGCGCTCCTCATCGAACGCGGCCTGGCGGGTCTCCTCGAAAGCGGAGATTGCAGCAGCATTGTCGGCAAGAAACGCGCGGTAATCTGCGAGCCGGAATTCCGACGGCTCGATCCGGATCGAGCGCCTGCCGGTCGGGAAGTCGCGCCGCCATTCGGTGAGCTCGTCGGCGCTCACCGGATAAAAGCGGATCTGGTCGAAGAAGCGCAGCAGCCAGGGCTTGCCCTCGGTGAACGCGTCGGTCTGGCGGTAGGTGTTCCACACCTGCAACGTTCGCCCGAAGAGCTGATAGCCGCCCGGTCCCTCCATGCCATAGATGCACATATACGCGCCGCCGATGCCCACGACATTGGGCGGGGTCCAGGTGCGCGCGGGGTTGTATTTGGTGGTCACCAGCCGGTGGCGCGGATCGACAGGCGTCGCGACCGGCGCTCCGAGATAGACATCGCCGAGGCCGAGTACGAGATAGTTCGCCTCGAAGATCAGGTTCTCCACCGCCGCCGAATCGGGCAGGCCGTTGATCCGGCGGATGAACTCGATGTTGTCGGGGCACCACGGCGCATCGTCGCGCACTGCGCCCATATACTTCTCGATCGTTTCGATCGTCGCAGGGTCGCGCCAGCTCAGCGGCAGATGCACGATGCGCGAGGGGATGGTGAAATCCTCGAGGTCTCCCAGCCGTTCCTCGGCCGCCATCAACGCGGCGAGCGCCATGCCCTGCGTCATGGTCGCGCCATCGAAATGGAACTGCAGCGAGCGGATTCCCGGAACGATGTCGATCACGCCGGGCAACGCCATCCGCTCGAGCTCGGTCATCAGCGCCTGCACGCGGATGCGCAGCTCGATATCGAGCACGATCGGGCCGTATTCGACCAGAATGTTGCGGTCGCCCTGCTGGCGATAGACGGTGCGCGGCCGCTGCGGCGCTTCGGGAATCACCCCGAGGATCGGCGACAGTGTGGCGATCGGCCGTGCCGGACCGAGCTCGCAGCCGTCGCCGGTGGCGAGCAGCCGCCGCTGCAGGCTGTCAGCGGCAAACGCATCGTGCGCGTTGACCGGAACGAAGCGCAATGTGTCACCGGGCGAGAGTTGGCCGATCTTCCAGCGGTCGGCGGCGATCACCACGAACGGGCACACGAAACCGCCAAGTGAGGGACCATCGGGGCCGAGGATGATCGGCATGTCGCCAGTGAAATCGACCGCGCCGATGGCATAGGGGTTGTCGTGGATGTTGGAGGGGTGGAGGCCAGCCTCGCCGCCATCCTTGCGCGCCCAGTCGGGCTTGGGGCCGATCAGGCGCACGCCGGTGCGGTTGGAATTGTAGTGGACCTGCCACTGCGCGGCGACGAAGGTGTCGACGTCGTCATCGGTGAAGAAATCGGGCGCGCCGTGCGGGCCATAGAGCACGCGCAGCGTCCATTCGCCGGGAAGCGCGGGCATGGCTGCGCGGGGCAGGGGCGTGCCGGTCGGCTCGCTACCCAGATGCAGCGTATCGCCCGCGAGCAACCGGCGCGCCGCATGGCCGCCGAACTGGCCGAGCTCGAAGGTGCTGCGGCTGCCGAGATACGGCGCGATGTCGAGCCCGCCGGCGAGCAGGATATAGCCGCGCAATCCGCCGCCGGTGGCGCGGCCCAAGCTGAGCGTTTGGCCGGGAGCGATGTCGATCGCCTCGCCGCGCGGAACCGCCACGCCATCGAGCGTCGCGCCGAAGTCCGCACCGGTCAGGCAGATGCGCGCGGGCGCGTTGAAGGTCAAAGTCGGGCCCGAAATCGTGACCTCGAGCCCGGCGGTGCCTTCCGCATTGCCGAGCAAGCGGTTGCCTAGCCGGAACGACTGGTCATCCATCGGCCCCGAGGGCGGAACCCCGATCGACCACAGCCGCTGGCGTCCGGGCCAGTCCTGCACTGTGGTCGCAGTCCCGCCGCTGACCACCTGGATGCTGCGCGGGTGATATTCGATCGTGTCGAGCGCGCGGGTCGAGACTTCGCCGCTGACGAAGGCGGGCGAGCGCACGACCTCGCGCAGCCAGCGCAGGTTGCTCTCGATGCCGTCGATACGGCTGGCATCGAGCGCGGCCTGCATCGCGGTGACGGCCAGTTCGCGGGTATCGGCATGGACGATCAGCTTGGCGAGCATAGGATCGTACCAGACGCTGACCGTGCTGCCCGCCATCACCCAGGTTTCGGCGCGGATATCGGCGGGAAATTCGACCGCGGTCAGGGTGCCCGATGTTGGGCGATAATCGTGCGCGGGGTCCTCGGCATAGAGCCGCACTTGCACCGAATGGCCCTTGGGCTGTGATGGCGCGTGGTCAAGAAACGCGAAATCGCCCGCGCCGCCGCGCACCATCCATTCGACCAGATCGATCCCCATCACCTCTTCGGTGACGCCATGCTCGACCTGCAGCCGGGTGTTCATCTCGAGGAAGAAGAACTGCTCGCGCTCGGAATCGTAGAGGAACTCTACCGTGCCTGCGGAGCGATAGTTCGCCGCCTTGCCCAGCCGGATGGCCGCGGCGATCAGATCGGCGCGCACCGCATCGGGCAGCAGCGGGGCAGGGGCTTCTTCCACCACCTTCTGGTTGCGCCGCTGCAGCGAGCAGTCGCGCTCGCCAAGGGCCACGACCTGGCCCGCGCCATCACCGAAGATCTGCACCTCGATATGCCGCGCGCGGCGGATATAGCGTTCGAGGAACACGCCGGCATCGCCGAAATTGCCCAGACCCTGCCGCTGGACAGCAGCAAAGCCCTCGCGCACTGCGGCCTCGTCCTCGCAGATGCGCATGCCGATGCCTCCGCCGCCTGCGGTCGCCTTGAGCATGACGGGAAAGCCGATCGCTTGCGCAGCGCTTGCGGCTTCGTCCTCGTCGGTCAGCAGATCTGTGCCCGGCGCCAGCGGCACGCCGTGCGCAGCCGCCAGCGCGCGCGCGCTGTGCTTGAGGCCGAAGGTACGCATGTTGTCGGGCGTCGGGCCGATGAAGACGATTCCCGCCTGCGCGCAGGCCTCAGCGAACTCGGCGTTCTCGGCGAGGAAGCCATAGCCCGGGTGGATCGCGCCCGCGCCGGTCTTGCGCGCGGCATCGAGGATCGCTTCAACGTTGAGATAGCTCTCGGACGCACGTGCCGGACCGATGCACACCGCCTCGTCGGCTTGCGCCACATGCAGCGAATCTTCGTCGGCCTCCGAATAGACCGCGACCGAGCGCAGCCCCATCTTGCGCAAAGTGCGGATGATCCGCGTCGCGATCGCCCCCCGGTTCGCGATCAATACCGTGTCGAAGCTCATGCGGTGACGATCATGCGCACGGGCGTCGGGTTGAAGCCGTTGCAGGGGTTGTTGATCTGCGGGCAGTTGGAGACGACCACGGTCACGTCCATGTCAGCGCGCAGATCTACGGTCAGCCCCGGCGCGGAGATGCCGTCGACGATGCCCAGCGCGCCATCGGCTTCGACCGGCACGTTCATGAAGAAGTTGATGTTGGGGACGATGTCACGCTTGCCGCGTCCTTCCCACAGGTTGGCCTCGAGAAAGTTCTCGACACATGCGTGTTCGGATTTGGTGTGATGTCCGTAGCGCAAGGTATTGGACTCGCACGAGCATGCGCCGCCGATGGTGTCGTGATATTCGACCGAGGTGGCCGCGATGGTCATCATCGCGCGGCCCTCGTTCGAGCGCAGCACGGTGCCCTGCCGCAGGAACAGGTTACCCTGCGCCGCCACTGTATCCTGCGCGCTGTAGCGCTCGGCATCGTCGGCGGTGGCATAGAGCAGGAAATCGACCGCCTGGTTGCCCTCCAGATCGACGATGCGCAGCGTCTGCCCCGCGGCGACGTGGTGCAGCCATGGTGCGCGCGCAGGCACGATGATATCGTGGACGACGGTGCCGGAGAGCCCGGCGAGATGGGGATCGACGCTCATGGGAACAGGCTCCTTCTTTCAGCGGCGGAAATAGTCTTCGACGTTGAGGAAGGCGCGCTGGCCTTCGGGCGTCGCGTTGCGGATGGCGTCGTCCGGCGGCGTCACCGGGCCGCGCCACGCGGTCGCGCGCAGCGGGGTGACAGTGTAGGTGTCGCGCGGATCGAGCACATGCGGCACGTTGGCGATCACCACGATCACGTCCATCTCGGCGCGCAGGATCACGCTGCGTCCGCCTGCGAACGGACCGATATTGGGGACAATCGCGCCATCGGGAGCGATCTTCGCGCCCTTGAACAGGTTGACGCATGGATGGACATCGCGCCGCTGCAGCCCATGCTTGGCAGCGCCCAGCAGAAAGCGGTCGCGGCCATTGGGGCAGGGGCCGCTGTTGCTGCCATCGCCGTATTTCGCGGCGTTGGTAGCGGCGTTCGAGGTGCCGCAGAAGGCATCGTGCGTGCCCGCATCGTCTTCCAGAATGCTCATCATCACCCGGCCCATGTCCGACAGCAGCAATTTGCCCGCGCCCAGATACGCGTTCCACTGCACCTTGACCGTATCGGCCACATTCAGCCGTTCGGTCGGCATCTCGGCGTTGAACAGTTGCAGCGCGGCGCACGCATCGCCCTTGGTGTCGATCAGCCGCAACCGGGTGCCGCGCGCCAGCCGCCGCGTGGCATAGCCGCCGGGGGCGATCGTTTCTTCCCACACCAGTTCGTCAGATGAAACGCCTTCGGGCAGATCATCGGCCACCGGTGGCAATGCCGGCATCGTCTCGACCTTGGTTCCCGCCATCGACCGGGCATGGTCGCGCGCGGCGTTCGGGTCAGACAGGACAGCGCTCATGCGGCGGCTCCTTCGGTTAGATTGGCGTCGGGCTCGTACAGCGGCGGCAGCAGAGCGGTGGTGGTGACCAATTGGAGCTGATGCACCCCGCGGACCCGGCGCAGCGCATCGCACAGATCCTTGAGCCGCACCGCAGGGCCCTGGACCAGCAGCACCTCGAGCGACTGGTCGTCCTCGAGGAACACGTGCTGCGAGGAGATCACCTCCTTGAGATACTCGGCCTGGGTCTGCGCAAGCTGGTGGCGCACCCGGCCGCGATCGCCGCGATAGACGATGGTAATCGTGCCCGCGAGCATCTCGTCGGGGCGGGTGTACGCCTCGTGCTCGGCGAGCGCGTGGCGGATCAGCTCGGCGATCAGCTGCGAGCGCGACGGCAGGCCGCGTTCCTCCACCATGTTGTCGAGCTGCCGAAACAGCTCGCCGGGCAGGCTCATCGACAGCCGGGCAAGGCTTGTGGGTTCGGTACTCACGTCAGGCACTCTCTTGTGGTTTGGCTTGGGAAGTCAGCTCGGGGATAACCGGCGCGGTTTCCTCAGGCTCGGGATCCTTGCGCAGCGCGATGTCGTACACTGCGGTCGCCCCGAAGCGGTGCGGCGCGTGCGGATCGTGGCGGCGCTTGTCGAGCGCGAGCACGCGGGTTCCCAGCGTAAACGCCTCGCGGATGTCGTGCGTTACCATGATGATGGTGAGCTGATAATCGCGCCAAAGCGACAGGATCAGCTTGTGCATGTCGGCGCGGATGCCCGGATCGAGCGCACCGAACGGTTCGTCGAGCAGCAGGATGCGCGGGCGCTTGATCAGCGCCTGTGCGATCGCCAGCCGCTGCTGCATCCCGCCGGAAAGCTGCGCGGGATACAGGTGCATCGAATCTGCCAGCCCGACCGCTTCGAGCATTTCGGTCGCCCTCGCGGTGGCTTCGCGCTTGGCCGATCCGAACAGTCGCGCCGAGAGCGGCGCCTGCGCGCACTCCAGTCCGAACACGGTGTTGCCCAGCGCCGAGAGGTGCGGGAACACCGAATAGCGCTGGAAGACCACGCCGCGATCGGGCCCGCATTCGGGCGCCAACGGCGCGCCATCGAGTTCGATGGCGCCGCGGGTCGGACGCTCCTGGCCCAGGATGATGCGCAGCAGGCTGCTCTTGCCCGCGCCCGAGGGCCCGACGATCGAAACGAACGACCCCGCCGCGATGTCGAGATCGACCCGCTCGAGCACGATCTTGTCGCCATACTCCACCCACACATTCTGCAGGCTCAATACGGGGGCGGGCAGCGCGCTCAATGGCCCGCTCCATGCGCCCAGGGGAATGCGCGCTTGCTGGTCTGGGTCAGCACGGCGTCCATCAGGATGGCGAGCAGCGCAATCCATGCGACATAGGGGATGATCACGTCCATCGCGAGATAGCGGCGCACCAGGAAGATGCGGTAGCCCAGGCCTACATCGGCAGCGATCGCCTCTGCCGAAATCAGAAACACCCACGCCGGGCCCAGTGCCATGCGCACTGCGTGGATCAAGCGCGGCATCGCCTGGGGCAGCGCGACCCGGATCATGATCTGCCACGAACTTGCGCCCAGGGTCTGCGCCTTGATGATCTGCTCAGGCGGCAGCGCACCGACATGGGCTGCGATATCGCGGACCATGACGGGCGCGATTCCGATGACGATCAGCGCGACCTTGGCGGTCTCGCCCAGCCCCAGTGCGATGAACAGGATCGGCAGCAGCGCGATCGGCGGGATAACGGCGATCCCGGTGACCAAAGGTCCGAAGGTTGCGCGCACCGGCGGGAGTACCCCGAGCACCAGCCCGACCACCAGCGCGCTGATCGTCGCGATGCCGAGACCCAGCCCCAGCCGCTGCAGGCTGGCCAGCGTATCGACCCAGAAGGTGAGCTGTCCCGTGAGCTGGTCCGGCTGGAACATCAGCGCCGACATCGCGGCGATCATGGCGCTGGGCAGCGGCAGGATCTTGTCCATCGGGTTATCGGCATGCCGCTGTGCGGCCATCACGAGATACACCAGCACCAGCAGCGCAACCGGAAGCGCGCCAAGCAGAAACCGCTGTCCTCGGTTCAGGTGAAGGTTGACCCAGCGCATCTCAGTTGCCCCTGTGCGATCCGCTACCGGTCAGAGCGTGCCATCGGCGGCGAGCTTCATGAAGCTGTCGTCGAAGCGCAGCGTTACCCGGTCGGGATTGCCCAGCGTCTTGCCACCAGGGAACGCGATGCCGACATCGTCGGCGGAGCTCGCGCCCTTGAACAGCCCCTTGGAGAAGCTGAAGTCGCGCACCAGCGTCATCGTTTCGACCAGGTTGGCAGAGGTCGCGGCGGCGACTGCGGCCTTGGGGTCAGCATAGAGGAAGGTGGTTGCCAGTTGGCTGTCGAACATCTCGGGCGCTGCGCCGGACAGTTTCGCCATTGCGGCGCGCGCGGCGGCACCTTCCGCATCCTGCCGCTGCATCAGCGCGACGGTCTCGTACCAGATGCCGACCAGCGCCTTGGCAAGATTGGGATTGGCCTTGAGCGTTGCGGTATCAACCACCATCAGGTCGAGGATCTCGCCGGGAATATCGGCTGAGCTGAACACCATGTTCACGCCCTGCTCGGCCTTCATCACCGACAGCTGGGGGTTCCAGGCGACCGCGGCCATGACATCGGGCGCACCGAAGGCCGCGACGATATCGGCATCAGAGGTATTGATCGTCTTGACGTCGGGCGACTTGAGCCCGGCCTTGTCGAGCCCGCGCGCCAGCAGATAATGCGAGACCGAAAGCTCGACCAGATAGGCTTGGCGGCCCTTGATGGCAGCCAGCGAATTGGCGCCCTTGAGCAGGATGCCATCATTGCCGTTCGAATAATCGCCGATGATGATCGCGGTGGTATCCTTGCCGCCTGCTGCCGGGATGGTCAGCGCGTCCATGTTGGTGACGGTCACGCCATCGAACTTGCCCGCAGTGTACTGGTTGACCGATTCGACATAATCGTTGACCTGCACCAGGTTGATCGTGATGCCGTATTTGTCGGCCCATTTCTTCACGATGCCCGCCTGCTGGGCATAGGGCCATGGCATCCATCCGGCGTAGATCGACCAGCCGATGGTGAACTCGGTCTTGGGCTGGGTCTTGGGATCGGGACCCTGCGAACAGGCCGCCAGCATGAGAGACCCTGCGATCAGCACTGCGGTGCCGAGTTTGCCCAAAAGCCTCATCATGATTCGATCCCCTTTCGCAGTGCAGCATCACCCCAGTCGCAACGCTTGTCCATCAAAAATATTACCCAGCGTAAAAAAGGTAATACGGCGTTTCGTGTGTGCTGCATCGGGGGAGATACGGCAGGCATTCCCTTGATCGGTTCTGCGCTGAGGCAAAATGTCCGGCACAGCGGGCTTTTTACTCGATCCCGCCGGCTAAGACTTACGCAGAGTAGCTGTTGAAGTGATTCGCAGGTCGAGATGGCCACAGTGCTGCGAGCGACGGCGTTCAGCGTTTCGAGGGCGAGGCACAAGTATTACCAACGCGTTATAAAAGCGCTATTTTGTGCGCTGCAGCACAAGCCGGGTTCATACTGAGCAACTGCAAAATTATTACGCTTGACGCAAAGCGTAATATCCATACCGTAATGGACATCGCCTCAACGAAGGCGACCAGGGAGAAACCGATTGTTCTGAGCGAGGGTTCATGAATTCGAGGCGGGCCTGCAGTGTTGATATTCATGCCGGTATGCTGCTGGTTTCCAGCCGCAGGCAGGTGGCAGCGCGCAGAGACCCGACGATGAACCGGTTGTTCAGTCTCGTTGCAGACGGCGCTGATCGCCGACGGACCGATTACCGCGGCGCGACCCGTGATCGGAACTACGGAATTGCAAGACAACTTGGCCGGACTGCGGCTGACAAGGTGCCGGCATAGCCAGAGCGCCAGCGGGCCAACGTGCTCGTGGGGAAGGATGTCGTTCAAGAGAGGCTCACCACATAAGGGGGGTCCGAATGACACAGAAAATGTTCCGCAACACGCTGCTGGGCGCAACCGCGCTCATGGGTTTTGCCACCAATCCGGCGTTTGCACAGGATTCCGCACAGGAAGCCGATAGCGCGGCCAATGCCGATACCATCGTCGTCACTGCCACCCGGCGCGCAACCTCGTTGCAGGACGTGCCGATCAACATCAGCGCGATCGGATCCGAGCAGCTCGCGCAGCAGCGTCTCAACGATATCCGCGACCTTGGCGCCTTTACTCCGGGTGTGACCATCACCGACACCGGCCCGCGCGGGGCTGGCACCATCGTGATGCGCGGACTGTCAGCCGACGACACCAGCACCTTCGCCGACAACTCCAACAATGCCATCGGCGTGTATCTCGGCGAGGTGCCGCTCTATTTCGATTTCAAGCTGATCGACATGGAACGGATCGAGGTATTGCTGGGACCCCAAGGCACGCTCTACGGCCTTGGCACACTGGCCGGCGCAGTCCGTTACATTCCTGCCCGCCCAGATACCACCAAGGTATCCGGCACCGCCCACGCCCGTGGCTTCGCCATGTCGCAGAGCAAGGACGTGGGATATGTGTTCGACGCCGCCATCAACCTGCCGATCATCAGCGACAGGCTGGCCTTCCGTAGTGCGACCGGCTACTTTTACGACCCCGGCTTCATCGATTATCCGTTCACCGTGCAGACGATCGGGGTGTCGTTGCCGCAGCCCGGCCCGGCGTCCAATCCGCTGGGCACCAGCGCGCAGCAGGCGGCCAATTTCAAGCGCGAACGCGACGTCAATTATGGCAAGACCTTCACCACGCGCAACCAGTTGGGCCTGACGCTCGAAAACCTGAACGCTTATGTGACCTATGCCTTTCAGGAGGTGCAGACCGATGGCCGTCAGGCCAATGGCGGCGGCGTGGTGGGTGAGGGCCGTTATGAAGGTCCGTGGCGTGTGCTGGAGCCGCAAACCCGTCGTGCCCACCTGCTCAGCCTCGAAGTCGATGCACAGCTTGGCGGCATTGCAGAACTGGTTTCCTCCACCGGCGTCACCTGGACGAAGAACAGCGGGGGCGTCGATGTGACCGATCTGCTGCTCGATCTCGATTATGGCTACGAAAGTTTCCCTGCCTTCACCGGTTTCACCCGGTCAACCGCGCGTTCCAAGCAGTTCAACCAGGAACTGCGCCTGGTATCCACGCATGGCGGACCGTTCAGCTGGGTTCTGGGGGCATTCTACAATGAGCTGCGCACCCGTAACAGTTATCGCGAATACATTCCCGGCTTTGCTGCCTCGCCCACGGGACAGGCGTTTGGTGTCATCCCCAATGCCGATGACAATGAATATGCGTCGTTCGGGCGCAGCACGACCAAGGAACGTGCCGTCTTTGGCGAAGTCACCTTCAAGGTAACGCCGGAATGGCAGATTACCGGCGGTTTGCGCTACTACGGATACGATCTCGATCGCATCGGCGGCTCGACACTGCCTTATTACGACGGCGCGGTCGCGAGCGATGACGATATTCCATCGAGCAGCGGTGAGGCGAGCGCCAGCGGCTTTGTCTACAAGCTGAATACGTCCTACAAGTTCAGCGACGCTGCGCTCGTCTACCTCACCTACAGTACCGGTTACCGAATCGGCGGTGCAAATACCGGTGCGGCACCGTGTGTTCTACCGCTGAATCTCAACCAGCAGAACATCTGCGCGTTGCCAGACGAACTGTTCTACGGCCCGGACAAGACCGAGAACTTTGAACTCGGCGTGCGCGGGAGCCTGTTTGACAACAGGTTGACCATGAACCTGTCGGTGTTCCAGGTGGATTGGAATGGCATCCAGCTGGCCAGCGCCACGCAGTTCGGCGGCATCGGCATTCTCACCAACGGTGGTACCGCGCGCAACCGCGGGCTGGATTACTCCTTCACCGCCCAGATCACGCCGGAATTCTCGTTGCGCGGCAACTATTCCTATCTGGATGCACAGCTGACATCCGACGTTCCCAGCCTGCTGCAAATCCGCAACAGCCAGGTGGCCAGCTTCCGGCCGAAGTTTGGCCGCGTCGGTGTGTTCGATGGTGACCGTCTGCCTGGTTCAGCCAAGCATAGTGGGTCGCTGGCGGCCGACTATCTGATCCCGGCGGGCGATAATGGTGAGATCAACTTCAACTGGACGTCAACCTATACCGGCAACATTTTCAGCCGTGTCGGCAACCGCGGCTTTGGTGAGACCATACCCGACTATCTGACCCATCGTGCCGCCATCACCTACCGGGTAAACGACACATACGAAATATCGTTGTTCGCCAACAACATCACCAACGAATACGCCGTCACCGGTATCAGCAACGATCGTAGCCGCTTCGGCTTCGTCAATGGCGGTATCATCTCGCGTTATTATGCGCGGTCGGTGCTGACACCACGTGTGGTTGGCGTCGAAGCACGTTTCAACTTCTAAGCGCGCAAGCATGTCACGCCTGAAACCTTCGATTCGGCTGGGCGCGGCGATCTTTCTGGCGGGGTGTCTGGTCGGCACCCCGCTGGCAGGGGCGCAGGCCGAGGCGCCACCCGCGCTGTTTGCCGAACGCTGGATCGACGGCACCAACGGTGCAGAACCTGCCACGCAAGTGCAGGCGCTCGACGCCGATACCTTCGTGATCCGGCAATCGGTGAAGACCAATTTCGAGGCTCCGTTCCTCTATCTGATGTTCGGGCGCGACAAGGTGCTGTTGATCGACAGCGGCGCGGACGGGGGGCAGATCAGGCCAACCGTCGATCGGCTGATCGCCGAATGGCTGGCGGCCAACAAGCGCACGTCCATTCCTCTGGTGGTCGCGCACAGCCATAGCCATGGCGACCATGTCGCTGGCGATGCGGCCTTTCGCGATCGCGCCGACACAACCGTCGTCGGATTGAAGCCCGCCGATGTTGCCGCGTTTTTCGGGATATCGCCATGGCCCGATGCCATCGCCCAATTCGATCTCGGCGGACGCAAGCTGAGCATTCTTGGCACCCCGGGCCATCAGGCAGCCGCGATCATGGTCTATGATCCGCGCCTCAAGATCCTGCTCTCGGGTGACACGCTCTATCCCGGGCGGCTGTACATTCCGGTCAATTTTCTCGGCGACAACCGCGCCAGCATCGACCGTCTGGCGGTCTTCGCGCGCAACCACCCGATCCGTGCGGTGCTCGGCGCGCATATCGAGATGACGCGGACGCCGGGCGAGGATTACCCGCACGAGGCCGCCGCCCATCCCGACGAGCACCCGCTCGAGCTTCCTCCGTCCAGCATCGCCGAATTGCGTGCGGGGCTGAGGGCGAAGCTCGACGTTCCGGACCAGGGGCAGGTGCACGATCGCTTCATCATCATGCCGGTGTCAGCCCGTGCCGAGTGACGTCATAGATCGCATCTATGTCAACTATACCGGATTGGTATCTGGCGTGATGCCCCCGAATTTACGACGTTGTATTTACTGACTTTAACATCCTGAACCCTTTTAGAGCCGGACGCCGGCAGGAAAGGGTCACATCGCGAGTACAGGCGTATGGACGGAGTTCGCGTAGGTAAACGGCTGATAGGCACGCAGGCGCCCGTCACCATCGGGTGGGAGAACATCCCTCGGGTGCAGGGCGGGCCGGTCAAGCAGTTCGTGTTCACTTATTTCCAGCCGGCGGTGCTTTTTGCGCTGATTTTGTTCTGGTATTACGCGCCCAATTCGATCGCCAAAGCCTCGACCGCAATCGGCATTGGCATCGCCTTCAAAATTCTGCTGCTCGGGCTTGAATGGATCAATCCGCGTTTTGCAAGCTGGCAGCTCACCTGGAAGGAGCTGGTCACCGACCTGTTCTATGTCGGGCTGGGCTATACCATGCTCAACATGGTCGAAGGGTATCTCGGCAGCGATGTGCTAATCGAAAATCTGTTGAACAGCTTTGACTGGGGCAAATTCGCCTGGTTCACCAGCATGCCTTTGCTTGTACAGGCGTTTGCCATCCTGTTTATCGCCGATTTCGGGCAATACTGGATGCATCGCGGGATGCACAACTGGTACCCATTGTGGCTGCCGCACTCGGTCCACCATTACATCACCCAGCTGAACATCAACAAGGGCGCGGTCGGCAACCCGGTCGAGCTGTTCCTGATCGGCCTTGGTATCGGGGGAATGTTCGATTTCCTCCCCCGTGCTGCGCTGCTGGCGGGCGCGATCGGCATGTCGATCGGGGTTTATCAGCATATCAATGTGCGGTTCAACACTCCGGCGTGGTGGCGTTACCTGTTCAACACCACCGAACATCACAGCCTGCACCATTCGCAGGATTTCGAGGCGACCCGCAGCAATTACGCCACCATCTTCATCTTCATCGACCGCATGTTCGGCACCTGCATCGATGGCGAGGCCGAACTGCTGGGAATGGAAGGGGGCCGCCGGATGTCGATCCGCGAGCAGATGACCTTCCCGTTCACGGAAGGGTGGAAGACGCTCAAGCAACGCTATGGCAAGGCCGGGACCGCAGATGATCAGTATGGAGTACCCGCGGAATGACCGGCCACACCGGAACGCTGGGAGATCGGCGGATGCGGCGCGGCGATAACGCACCCAACAGTGGTGGTGCCGGCGTAACCTTCAGCCCGATGCGCTTTATCGACTGGATATGGAACATTCGCGGAAGCGTTCCGCTGGCACCGGGTCAGTCAAGCGACGACGTTTTTGCACGGCTTGATCCGCTTTTCGACCAGCCTGGCACCACGTACGATCGGATCGGCGATGCGCTGAGCTTCACCAAGAAGGATCAAGCCGCCCAGGACAAGATGTCGATCTTCGATGCGGGCGTGCTGCAGGTGGAAGCCAGCGCCGCAGGACCCGTATTGCGCTATCGCATGGCGAGCAGGTCGCTGCTGTTCTGCTTTCTGGCCCCGTTTCTCTTCCTTGCCTTCGGGCAGATGATCGTCGGCATCGGCATGCTCGAGGGGCCATCGACCGAAAAGGCGGAGAAGGACAAGAAAGAAGACGTCGTCCACAAGCTCAACCCGATAGACGCGTTTCTTGGCGCGCCTGCACCGGAAAAGCCCAAAAAGGACGACAAGTCCAAGAAGGACGACAAGAAGCACTCGCCGACCGCAGCCTATGTGTTCGCGGCCATCTTCGCGGTGCTCTTCATCGTAGGGCGCCTGCTCGAAGACACGCTGATCAAACGGCATTTCAAACGCCGCCTGCACGAGAATCTGATCGAGGCCCAGCCCGCTCCCTGAACGCCCGCTCCCTGAACGCCCGCTCCCTGAACGGGTTAGCCATTTAGACCAGCCCGCTTCCTGAGCGGGCTGGTCGCAGCGGTCAGGCCATCTCGGGGAGTTTGTCGAGCAGCTTGTCCAGCGTCACCGGATACTCGCGCACCCGCACGCCGGTGGCATTGTACACTGCGTTAGCGATGGCCGCCGCCACGCCGCAGATGCCAAGCTCGCCCACGCCCTTGGCCTTCATCGGCGAGGTGGTGGGGTCGGTCTCGTCGAGGAAGATCACTTGCTGGTGGGGAATGTCGGCGTGAACGGGCACTTCATAGGCCGCCAGGTCATGGTTGACGAAGAAGCCGAAGCGCTTGTCGATCGCGAGTTCTTCCATCAGCGCCGCGCCCGCGCCCATCGTCATCGCGCCGATCACTTGGCTGCGCGCCGATTTGGGGTTGAGGATGCGTCCGGCAGCGCACACCGCCAGCATCCGCCGGATGCGGATCTCGCCGGTCGCGGCATGCACGCCCACCTCGACGAAATGCCCGCCGAAGGTCGACTGTTGCTGCTTGTCGGCAAGGTCGCCATATTCCATCGTGTCCTCGGCAACGATCTGCCCATCGCGCGCGGCATCACCCAGCGCGACCGAGCGACCGCCCGATGTCACCTGACCATCCGCAAAGGCCACGTCAGCGCTGTTGAAACCGAGCTTCTGCGCCACCGCCTCGCGCAGCTTGACGCAGGCGGCGTAGACCCCGGCGGTCGCGCTGTTGGCGCCCCATTGGCCGCCCGAACCCGCTGCAGCCGGGAACGCTGAATCGCCCAGCCGAACCTCGACCTGATCGAGCGCAACGCCCATCATCTCGGCCGCGGTCTGCGCGATGATCGTGTAGCTGCCGGTGCCGATATCGGTCATGTCTGTCTCGACAATGACCCGCCCCGACGGTTCGAGACGGACGCGCGCGCCCGACTTCATGTTGATGTTGTTGCGGAACGCGGCAGCGACACCCATTCCGGTCAGCCACATGCCATCGCGCGCGGTGCCCGGCTTGGCCTTGCGCTTGTTCCAGCCGAATTCCTTCGCCCCGATCCGCAGGCATTCGATCAGCTGGCGCTGCGAGAACGGGCGTTCGGGGTTTTCGGGGTCGACCTGGGTATCGTTGATGATGCGCAGTTCGACAGGATCGATACCCAGCTGTTCGGCCAGCTCGTCCATCGCGATTTCCAGCGCCATCAGACCGGGTGCTTCGCCGGGCGCGCGCATGGCGTTGCCTTCGGGCAGATCGAGCACGGCGAGCCGCATCGCGGTCATCCGGTTGGCGCCGGCATAGAGCAGCCGGGTCTGCATCACAGCGGTTTCGGGACCGCCACCGGGCAGATCGCCCGACCAGCTTTCATGCCCGATCGCGGTGATCTTGCCGCCCTTGTCGGCGCCGATGCGGATGCGCTGGATCGTCGCGGGACGGTGGGTGGTGTTGTTGAAGGTCTGCGGCCGGGTGAGGGCGACCTTGACCGGGCGCCCTGCGGCCTTTGCGCCCAAGGCTGCAAGGATCGCGTCGGTGCGGACGAACAGCTTCCCGCCGAACCCGCCGCCGATATAGGGCGAGACCAGCCGGACATTTTCCTTGGGCATCACCAGCGTCTTGGCGACATCGCCGACAGACCAGGCGATCATCTGGTTCGATGTCCACAAGGTCAGCTTGTCGCCTTCCCATGCCGCGATCGACGCATGCGGTTCCATCATCGCGTGCGACTGGTCGGGGGTGGTATAGCGTGCATCGAGCTTGACCGGCGCCGAAGCGAAGGCACCTTCGAAATCGCCGACAGTGGTGTCGTCGTTATCGTCGCCCTCGGGCTTGGTCGCTTTGTCGAGCGAGGCGGCGAGATCGTACGATCCGACCCCGCGGCTGTATTCGACCTGTACCAGCGCCGCTGCGGCGCGTGCCTGCTCGAACGTCTCGGCGACCACCAGCGCGACCGCCTGATGGTAATGCTCGATCACCGGACCGCCGAGCAGCTTGGCGGTGTTGTTCCTGCCCTTGCCCAACGTCCCTGCGCTATCGGCGGTCACGACCGCCAGCACGCCTGGCGCATTGCGGGCGGCGGACAGGTTCATCGAGGTGATACGGCCCTTGGCGATGGCAGAGCCCACGACATAGCCATAGGCCTGGTTGGCAGCGACATCGTTGCGTTCATATGCATAAGGCGCGGTGCCGGTGGTCTTGAGTGGGCCGTCGATCCGATCGGTCGGCTTGCCGATGACCTTGAGCTGATCGATGGGATTGGTGGTGGCGGGCGTGTCGAATTTCATGGAAGGTCAGCCCTTTGCCTGTGCCAGAACCGCACCCAGCGTCCGCTGGGCCAAGGTCAGCTTGTATGCGTTGTGCTCGCGCGGTTCGGCATCTGCGAACGCCTTGGCGGTGACCGCCTTTGCGCCGCGTGGCAGCTCTGCGTCAGCGGCTTCGACACGCCATGGCGTGTACGCGACACCGCCAAAAGCGACCTGCCCGCTGCCATCCTTCTGGATCACCGCGCCGACCGAGACCAGTGCAAAGGCATAGGACGCGCGGTCGCGGACCTTGTGGTAAATGTGCGTGCCGCCGACCGGCTTGGGCAAGGTCACGGCCGTAATCAGTTCGCCCGGTGCGAGCACCGTGTCGAGATGCGGCGTATCGCCCGGCGGCTTGTAGAACTGCCCAAGCGGGATCGTGCGGCCCTTGCCGTCGGTCGTCATCGTCTCGACGCTGGCATCGAGCGCGCGCAAAGCCACTGCCATATCACCGGGATAGGTCGCGATGCACGATGCGCTGCCGCCGACGATCGCCAGCTGGCGGTTGTATCCGCCGATCGCGGCGCATCCGCTGCCGGGCTTGCGCTTGTTGCAGGGCTGATTGGTGTCATAGAAATACGGGCAGCGGGTACGCTGCAGCAGGTTGCCTGCGGTCGTCGCCTTGTTGCGCAACTGACCCGAAGCGCCTGCGACCAAGGCACGCGAGAGCAATGCATAATCCTTGCGGACGCGCATGTCGGAGGCAAGATCGGTGTTGCGCACCGTCGCGCCGATGCGGAAGCCGCCGTCCTCGGTCTCGCCCATGCCGTTGAGCTCGAGCCGGCTGATGTCGATCAGATGCGTCGGGGTCTCGATCTCCAGCTTCATCAGATCGAGCAGGTTGGTGCCACCGGCAATATAGCGCGCGCCGGTGTTGGCGGCGAACGCTGCGGTGGCAGCCTGGGGCGTATCGACGCGCTCGTAAGTGAAGCTCTTCACGCCTTGGTCCCCGCTACGTCGTTCATCGCATCGATGATGTTCGAATAGGCTCCGCAGCGGCAGATGTTGCCGCTCATCCGTTCGCGCATCTCATCGGACGAAAGACGGGGTGCCTTGGTGATGTCATTGGTGACGTGGCTGGGCATGCCCGCCCTGATTTCTTCGAGCACCGCAACCGCCGAGCAGATCTGCCCCGGGGTGCAATAGCCGCACTGATAGCCATCGTGCGTGATGAAAGCCTGCTGCATCGGGTGCAGATTGTCGGGCGTTCCCAGTCCCTCGATCGTGGTGATGTCATCGCCATCGTGCATCACTGCGAGCGTCAGGCAGCTGTTGATCCGGCGGCCATCGACCATCACGGTGCACGCACCGCACTGGCCGTGATCGCAGCCCTTTTTGGTGCCGGTCAGCTTTAGGTTCTCGCGCAGCGCGTCGAGCAGCGAGGTGCGGGTGTCGAGTTCCATCTCGTGGCGCTGGCCGTTGACGGTGAGCGTGGTCGTGGCAACCGGCGGGCTGGCAGCCTTGTTGCCACGTGGTTGGGCGAGCGCTCCACTCGGTGCGATGGCCGCCGTCGCCACGGTCGTTGCGCCACCCGCGATGACACCGCGCCTCGACATATCGAATTCTCCAGTAAACTGCATGGCGTTGCCCCCTGATGCCGTGATGTCGCGCAAAATGTCTACGAGTCCTGCTGGCTCCCGTTCCGGGCCAGGATGCGTTTTGGGCCCCGCGCGAGTATTGCCGATAAACGCGCGTTTGCCCATATTTGTTGCCGCACCGCAGCAATAAAAACCGGGTCGCGGAAAATCCCTCAGGTGGCGGGTTTCGCGATCATCAGATAGAGCGCTGAGACCAGCGGCACCGTGGCGACGAGGCCCCAGAAAAGCCAGCGGCGCGCAAGCATCCGGTACTCATCCGAAATTTCGCCGGCCGAGGCGAATTCGCGCGCCATGCGTGCCTGCTTGACCTGGATCGGGATCAACAGGCCCAGCCAGATAACCCCCGCCGCAACGAAGCACAGCTGGCTCCACACCAGCCAGCCTGGCCCGGGAAAATCATAGCGGGCCTCGAACATCGCACCATAGCCGCCGACCATCGTCAGAACGATTCCCGGGACGGTCAGCCCAAAGTCGGTGCCGGTGACCATGTGCTGGCCGAACGCGACGATTCCGGCATTGCGGGTGCGGTCGGCAAACACCTTCCATACCGCCGTCACCGTGATGTTCCCCAGCAACAGAATGATCCCCAGCACATGCATCAGCTTGAAAATATCGAACGTCGTCATGCATCTTTCCATCGCCCGGCAGAATCGGGACCGGATGGCAGGATGCGATGGCAACCGCATGAATGGCAACCGGAAATCGTGATCGCGCAAGGCCAGGGCGCGGGCAGCGGATCGGTCAAATCTGTGTCGGCACTGGACGTTGCAGGCAATCGTGGCCAGATAGTCGCAGTTCCGCCCTCTCGCCGGGCCGGTCCGACGCTCAACCAACATCTGGAAAACCATGGCCGATCGATTGAAAATTCTGCTGCAGCACGCGCTGCCCAAACAGGCGCTGACGACGCTGGCAGGGCGGGTCGCCGGGGCGCAGGGCGGGGCGATGACCACGCGGCTGATCGGCTGGTTCGTCAAGCGTTACGGCGTCGACATGGCAGAAGCGCACGACCCTGAAATCGCCAGCTATGCCAGCTTCAACGACTTCTTCACCCGCCCGCTCAAACTGGGGGCCCGCCCGATTGCCGAGGCAGATTTCGTCAGTCCGGTCGATGGTGCGATCAGCCAGCTCGGCGCTATCGATGACCATCACATCATCCAGGCCAAGGGCCACCGTTACACGATCACTGATCTGGTTGGCGGCGATGCCGAGCTTGCCGAGCCCTTCCGCCATGGCAGCTTTGCCAACCTGTACCTGTCGCCGCGCGACTATCACCGGCTGCATATGCCGTGCGATGGCAAGCTGCTGCGGATGATCCATGTTCCCGGAGCGCTGTACTCGGTGAACCCGGTGACCGCGCGCGGCGTGCCCAATCTGTTCGCGCGCAACGAGCGGGTGGTGTGCGTGTTCGAGTCGCCGCAGCACGGGACGTTCGTGATGGTGCTGGTCGGCGCGACCATCGTCGGCAGCATGGCGACGGTGTGGCACGGCGTGGTCAACGCAAAGCGCACCGGCAAGCCCTCGCAATGGGACTATTCGGGCCAGGACATCGTGCTCAGGCAGGGCGAGGAGATGGGCCGCTTCCTGCTCGGATCGACCGTCGTCATGCTGTTCAAGCCCGGTACCATCGCGTTCAACCCGGATTGGTCGGCAGAAATGCCGGTGAGGCTGGGCGCAATGATGGGGCAGCGTCCGGCGGCGTCCTGAGGATTTTCAAAGATAGTCGTCCAGCGCCGTGAAGATATCATCGATACCCTGAAGCTGGCTGGTGGCGCGGATCGCCGCGATTGCGGGCGCCACCTCGAGCACATAGTCCTGCACGCCACCGTCCCAGGTCAGCATCTCGGCGCCGATCGACCGGATGAACCCGATGGCCGCCTGGTTCTCTGCGAGGGTCTGGATGTCCAGGACATCGATCTGCTTGACCCGGCAGTTGATCAGCAGCACCGCAGTCAGCATCCGGCCAATGCCGATGCCTTGATACGCATCGAGCGTTGCTACCGAAAACTCGCCGAACCCTTCGCGCTCGGCGCTGCGGATGGCGTGGACGGCGCCGATTGCGGGGTTGTCCGTGCCGTTCATATGGATCGCGCCCCAGGCGATATGCTCATGCCCGTCGGCATCGACCAGCTGCTCGATCACGCTGTCCGACGGCATCGGCTGCACCGAAAAGAACCTGAGATAGCGCGACTGGGTGGAGAGATGCGCGATGCCGGTGCGCATCTGGTCCGCATCCGAGGTGCGGATCGACCGGATGCAGACGGGGGTTCCGTCGCTCGCGACGGTGTGGATGATCCGGTCGATGATCTCGCCTGATTGCGGTTCGGAGTCCATGCGCTGCTGTCTTCCCGAGTTGCAGTCCTGCGCGCCGCGCGCCGTCCGGGCTTATTCGGCGGCCACGCGCTGCTCGACATTCTGCGGCCCGCGGATCAGTCCGCCGGGCCGCGCCTGTGTCACCTCGCCATCGCGGAAGGTGATCTCGCCGGACTTGATCGTGGCGACGTACCCTTGCGCCTTCTGCAGCAGCCGCTTGCCGCCCGCCGGAAGATCGAACGCCAACCAAGGGCGGGAAAGCCGCATATTGGCCAAATCGATGATGTTGAGATCGGCGAGATAGCCGGGCTTGAGCACCCCGCGATCGTTGAGGCCATAGAGCCGCGCGGTATCATGGCACTGGCGCTTGACCGCGAGTTCGACCGGGATCGTGCCTGCCTTGCGGTCGCGCGCCCAATAGCTCAGTAGAAAGGTGGGCGCTGCCGCATCGCAGATGGTGCCGCAATGCGCGCCGCCATCAGACAGCGAGACCACGGTATCGTCGCGCTCGAGCAGCCCCTTGATGAAATCGAGGTTGCCGTCCTGGTAATTCAGGATCGGCAGGTAGATGAAGCCGTTGCCGTCGTCCGCCATCAGCGCGTCATAGGCGTAGTCTGCGCCGTCCTTGCCCGCTGCCTCGGCCTTCAGTGCGATGCTGTCTTCCCGCGTCGGTTCGTAGTCGAAATCGTCGTGCATCGGGAACTGCATCGCCCAGCAGGCGGTCACCAGCATGAACAATGCGGCGATATCGGGCGAGGGCGGGGGGAGGTTGTCTTCGGCAAGCAGCTGCGCCTTGAATGCCGGGTCCTTGAGGCGGGCGAGTTGCTGGTCCCAGGGCAGATCGGCGATCGCGCGCCAGCTGGACCGCTGGACGAACGGGTGCACCGTGCCGCGCCAGTTCATCACCACGCCGGTGCCACGCAGCGAGATTTGCGCGACGACATTGCCGCCGGTGCGGTTGGCCTCGGCGCACGCGGCCATCTGCTGCGTCCAGCTCATCTGCTTCATCGGCGATTGCAGCATGGCGAAGGTCACCGGCAGCCCGGTCTCCTTCGACAGCGCGGTCATCCAGTCGAATTCGTTCCACTCAGGAACGAGGTCGGACGCCATCTCGAACACGCCATAGCCGACATTGCCCATCGCGCGGCCGATGCCGATCAGTTCCTTGGCCGTGGCGGTCGTACCGGGGACGAGCTCGCCGTCGATCGACTTGTGCAGCACCGTGCGCGACGACGAAAAGCCGAGCGCACCGGCGCGCAGGCCGTCCTCGACGATCCGCGACATCGCGGCGATGTCGGCGTCGGTCGGCTCCTCGTTGGCCGCACCGCGCTCGCCCATCACATAGGCGCGCACCGCGCCATGCGGCACGTGCGTTCCGATATCGATCGTCCGCGGCAAACGCTCGAGTGAATCAAGATATTCGGGGAAGGTCTCCCAGTCCCATTTCATCCCTTCGGCAAGCGCGGTACCCGGGATGTCTTCCACCCCTTCCATCAGCCCGATCAGCCACTGGTGCTTGTCCGGCGCGGCGGGCGCGAAGCCGACGCCGCAATTGCCCATCACCACGGTCGTCACCCCATGCCAGGACGATGGGGCCATGACATCATCCCAGGTCGCCTGGCCGTCATAATGGGTGTGGATGTCAACGAAGCCGGGGGTGACGATGTGCCCGCTGGCGTCGATTTCCTCGCGCGCGCTGCCGGTGACGGTACCCACGGCTGCTATGGTATCGCCGCTGATCGCGATATCGCCGATGAACGGCGCGCCGCCCAGGCCATCATAGATCGTGCCGCCGCGAATGATAAGGTCGTACATGGTTCAAGCTCCTCGTCCGGTCCGCCGCGCCCAGGTCTGGTGCCGGGCTGCATGCGGGTTTGGGAGGATGCTAGCGCGCCTATCGCGAAAGGGAAGGGGGTTGTGCGGGAATTGCGGGTGGGGTGGGGGTGGGGTGCCACGTCCCTCGACGTAGTTTATCCTGAGCGGCTAGCTTGCCAGCCAGCCGAAGGGCTCGGGAACACGGGAGGTGGCGATTTATCTCGGTTAAAGGCGAGTTGCCACCACAGTCCGTGTTCCCGAGCGTAGTCGAGGGACGTTGTGCAGCCGAGGCGACCTAACCCGCCTCCATCGCCCTTGCCACCCGAACAAAGTCGACCACGCTCAGCGTTTCCGCCCGACGAGACGCATCGATCCCTTCCGCCTCGAGCGCAGCCAGCGCGCCGGGCAGGCCCTTCAGGCTCTGCCGAAGCATCTTGCGCCGTTGCCCGAAGGCAGCGGCAGTCAGCGCCTCGAGCCGTGCGGGTGCGACGCCTTCGGGCATCGGGGCAGGCGTCAGATGGACGATCGCGGACATCACCTTGGGCGGCGGGGTGAACGCGCTACGGTGGACCTTCATCGCCAGCCGCGCATGACAGCGCCACTGGCTGAGGATGGCAAGGCGGCCATAGGCATCGTCGTTGGTGTCCGCGACGATGCGATCGGCAACCTCGCGCTGAAACATCAATGTCAGCGACAGCCATTGCGGCGGCCAGGTCTTGCCTCCCAGCCAACCGACGAACAGCGCGGTGCCGACATTATAGGGCAGGTTGGAGACGATATGGCACGGCCCCGGCATGACCTGTGCCAGCGGCAGTTCGAGCGCGTCACCCTCGATCACCGTCAACTGGCCGGGAAATGCCTCGCCCAGTTCGGTGAGCGCAGGCAGGCAGCGGCGGTCGCGTTCGATCGCGGTGACGTTGGCGCCAGCGCGCAACAGGGCGCGGGTCAGGCCACCGGGACCGGGCCCGATTTCGAGCACATCTGTGCCCTCCAGATCGCCCGGGACGGCGGCGATCCGGTCGAGCAATTGCTCGTCGAGCAGGAAATTCTGGCCCAGCGCCTTGCTCGCGGCAAGGCCATGGCGCGCGATCACGTCGCGCAAGGGGGGCAGGACTGTCACGGGGTTGCGCATCAGCCTTCGTACGTCTGGCGGCGCTGCCACGCGGCGCCCGCCATCCGGATCGCTGCGATCATCGAGCTTGGGCTGGCGCGGTCCTGCCCGGCGATATCGAAGGCGGTGCCATGGTCGGGGGAGGTCCGCACGATCGGCAGGCCCAGCGTCATGTTAACCGCATCATCGAAGTGCAGCGCCTTTACCGGGATCAGCGCCTGATCATGATACTGGCACAATGCGACGTCATAGCGCGCGCGGGCTGCGGCGTGGAACATCGTGTCGGCAGGCAGCGGACCTGCGACATCGAACCCATCGGCTCGCAACAGGTCGATTGCCGGGATGATGATCTCGGTCTCCTCGCTGCCCATGCTGCCCTGTTCGCCCGCATGCGGGTTGAGGCCGGAGATCGCAATGCGTGCGTTCTGGATGCCGAAGTTGCGCGCCATGCCCTTGGCGGCAGCACGCACCCGGTTGACGATCAGCTCGATCGACAGCGCTGCAGGTACCTGCGCGATGCCGATATGGACGGTAATCGGCACCACCCGCAAATCCGGCCCCGCCAGCAGCATCGCGACGTTCTGGCGTGAGACGCCGCATGCTTCGGCGATGAATTCGGTCTGGCCGGGGAAGTTGAACCCGACCTTCTGCAACTGGATCTTGGAGATCGGTCCGGTGACGATCGCGCGCGCCGTGCCAGCGCGCGCCAGGCCCACGCCCATCTCCAGGGCCTGCAACGCGCAGCGCGCACCGTCAAGATCGGGCTGCCCCGGCACCACGGTGCCGCTGTCGATCACCGGCAGCACCGGCAAGGCTGTGGCGAAATGCGCGAGCGCGTCCGAGGGCGTATCGATCACCGCGATCGGCCCGTCCCAGACGCCGGAAAACGCGCGCGGGTCACCAATCGCGAAAAAGGCAGGCAAGCCCTCGGGTTCGCGGGCCTGCCAGCTTTTCCCGATGATCTCCGGGCCGATCCCGGCTGGGTCGCCGGACGATATGGCCAGCAAACCGCTCACGCCGCGGTGAGGTCCGTCGCATGCATCAGTTGTACTCGATCACCGCGTCCCGGCGAAGATCGCGCAAATAGATCTGCGCGCGGCGGCTGACCTTTTCCTCTTCCATGTTGGCCATCAGCTGCTCGGCGCTGGGGCCACCTGCGGCCTGCGGATCGTCGCGGCCGCAAAGCACGAGAACGCGCACGCCATCCTTGACCGATCCGAACGGCTGAGTCGCTTCGCCGATCGACAGCGCGATCAGCGTGTCCTGCAGTGGCGCAGGCAGGTCGCGCACCGCTACCTGATCGTTGTTGGTGACCGTTGCGCCCAATCGTGCTGCGATTTCGTCAGCCGAACCGCAGCCCTTGATCGCGCGTGTGGCGCTGGCGAACTCGGACGCACGCCGCGTCGCGTCAGCCTCGGTGGTACCGGCTGGGAAGGCGATCGACAGCTGCTTGAGGCCAAGCAGCGCGTCGCGCGGGTTGGCAGTCAGGATCTGGCGCTTGTCGATCAGGTAGATCAGCGAGAAGCCGCCAGGGATCTCGATCGGCCCGGCAAGCTGGCCGACCTGCATGTCGCGCGCCACCACGCCCAGCGCAGGTGGAAGCTGCGCGAGCTGCAGCCAGCCCAGATCGCCGCCGACCGCTGCGGTCGATGCTTCGGAGAACTGACGGGCATAGGCGACGAAAGATCCGCCCTGCTGCAGCTGCTCGACGATGCGCTGGGCGTTCTGTGCAACTTCGGCGCGGTTTTGCGAGTTGGCCGAAAGGTAGATTTCGCCGATGCGGAACTCTTCGGTTCCCTTGGCCGCCTGCAGCCGCTCGATAACCTCTTTCACTTCTTCTTCGGACACGTTGATGAACGGCGTCACGTTGCGACCGAGCAGCCGCTGCCAGGCGAGCTCGCCGCGAATCTGCCGCTTGAGCGACCGCGACGACGATCCGATGCTCTCGAGATACTTGTCGAGCGCGCTGGTGTCGCGGCCGAAGTTCTGCGCCGCGACCTGCGCATAGGTGCGCTCGACCTGTCCCTCGTCGACCTTGATGTCGTTGGCGGCGGCTTCCTGGATCTGCAGCGTCTCGTCGATCAGATTGCGCAGCACCTGCAGCCGCAGCCGCTCACGTTCCTCGTCAGACACCGGCGCATCGTTGGCCGCCAGGATCAATGCGACCCGCTGGTCGATATCGGTACCGGTGATGATCTCGCTGTTGACGATCGCGGTGGCGCGGCGGACGTTCGGGTCCTGCTTGCCGAACATCGTCAGGCCCTCGGGAACGTCGAGCTGGGCTTCAGGCGGTGGTGCGCCTTCTTCAGACACGGTCTGCGCGAACGCGGGCATCGATAGCCCGGCAATCAGCGACAGCAGGAGCGTCTTTTTCGCCAGCCGACGGGTACGGATCGCGATGGTGTTCAATGCGTGCAAGCTCATATCTTCCTGATTGGGGAAAAGCGATCCCTTGCCCACCTCTGCGTTAACCGTGGATGAGCGGGGCGGTGAATATCGCCTTTGGGCTTAAAAGCCAAGGTTGCGCAAGGCCACCCGCAACAGAAAGGTATTGCCGCGCTGGGCGTCGCCGACCGGAATGTAATCGCGGCGCCAGGTCACGCCCAGTTCAAGGCAGTCATCTTCATACGCCACGCCCAGCCGGGTGCGGATCGGCTCGAACCCGTCCGACTGCAGCCGGGGGTCTTCCTCGGCGTTGCTCAGATCAACCACCGCCGCGCCGAACACGGACCAATAGCGCGCCAGGCGGATGCGGCCTGCAACACGCAATTCCTCGCGGTCCTGCAGATCCTCGATCTCCGGGCCGATGTCACGGTTGAGCCGCAGATAGCCGATCTGGGCATAGGTCTGCCGCCCGCCGACGGTGATGTCGACCTCGTTGCGGCGCACGGCAAGGTTGTCCTTGTCCAGCCGGAAGCGATGGGTGTAGCGGATGAAGTTGCGCAGCTTGACGTCGAGCCGCCCGACGACATCGGAGGTACGGTTGCCCAGCCCGGTTCCCTCGGGAAGGAAATCGCGCTCGTCATCGAAACGATAGCTTTGCCCGACGACCGCGTTGAGCTGCATGCCGGGGCGCTGCAACGACCATTCGATGCCGTAGACCACCCGCACACCCTCTTCAATCCGGTCATAGCCGGGCAGCCGGTTGAGCGCGAAAAGGTTGCTGTCTTCCAGCTCGATGGCGCGTGAATCCTCGTTGGGAAGCTCGAGGTTGCCCGTGGTCGGGGTGGCGACGACCTGGACGCGCGGGCTGAGCACCTGGGTGCCGCCGAACGCCTCGCCGACGAACGGCCAGCGCATGTCCGCTGCCACCGATCCGCTCGCACGCCCCTGCAGCCCGGATTCGCCGCGATAGATCAGCGTGTTGGTCAGCGCGTTGTCGCTGCTGTTGTAGACATCGCCGCGCGCCAGTGCGGTCAGCGTGAATTCCTGGCCAAGCCCGGTCAGCCGACGAAGATCCCAGCGGGCCTGCGCGAAGGCGCGCTGGGTGTCCTGCCCTTCGGTGCGGGTGATCGCCAGCGTGTTGACCTGGAACTCGACTTTGCCGCCAGCCACCTGGTCGGGCAACCGCATCCGCCAATCGAGCACGGGCAGCGCAATCGGCACCTGGCCCTGCGGATCGTTGACGCGCAGGGTCTGCGTTGCCCAGCCGGCGAGCGAGAAATAGCTATTGGGGCCGATCCGCTCCGCTTCGATCGTCGAACGTAGCCGGTCGTCGCGGCTGATATCATAACGGCGCAGGAAGGTGCGGTCGGTCGCGACGCGGATCGATCCGCCGATGCTCCACGCCTCGCTCAGCTGGAATTTTCCCGAGGCATCGAGATAGCCGCGAAAGTCATCCTGGCTGTCCACCCCGATGCCGCCTGCACCCACCGGGATGCGCGAGCTGGCGGTGGCATAGCCGGTGATCTGATAGGCGCCGCGATCGGTAAGGGCGCGATAGTTGGCGCTCACCATCGGCAACACCTCGGTGAACACCGATCCGGTCACCGTGAGGTCGCGGTTTGGCGCAAGATTGAAATAATACGGCACGCTCAACTGCACGCCGTTGGCCCGGCTGAACCGAACGTCGGGCACCAGCAGGCCGCCGCCGCTCCCTTCGCCGACGGGATGGCTCAGGCCAGGCATCGGGATGACCGGCAATCCAAACAGCTCCAGCCGCGCGCCTTTATAGCGCACGCGCTTGTCGGCGGGGTTGTACACCACCTTGATCGCACGCAGCTGCCAGCTGGGGTTCTTGGGTTTGCCGGTCGGGGTCTCGACCAGGCAGGCGGAGTATGCGGCATTGTCCAGCGTGATAATGCCATCGTTGCGAGTGCCGCGCGAGGCGACCATCCGGCCACCTGCATCGAGCACCACCAGGATGTTTTCGATCACGCCATCGCGGATCGACTCGGTCAGCTCGATCGAATCGCCGTACAGCTTGTTGCCTTCCGCATCGATGATCTGCACCTCGCCGTTGGCGCGCACTTCACCCGATTTGCGGTCCCACGTCACGCTGTCGGCAACCAGCGATTGGTCGGCCCTGACCAGCAGCACGTTGCCGGTGGCGGTCACGACATCTGCGTTGCTGTCATAATCCAGCTGGTCGGCGGTGAATTCGATGACCTGCTCGCCCTCAGCCTGCGGGCCGGCAGCGCCCGGGGCGGCATCCTGGGCATCGGCGTACTGGACGATGTCCTTGCGGCTGAAGGTCAGGTTCTCACCCAGCAGATAGCTGGTGCGTGTGCACACGGCCTGGTCTGCCGCAAGCGCAGGCGCAGCATTGGCCGCGATCATCGCGGTGCCCAGCAGGAGATATGCTCTGTTAACGCGCAAGCCGTTCATCCATCGATCTATCCGGCCTAGATTTGTCCAACGGGTCTTGCGGGCAAGAATCACCGGTCGCCCCCGCGCCAGAATCGGCCCTATCGCACCGCGCAACCGCAACTGCAAACCGCTTTCGACAACCCGTGCAAAGCTGCGGCAAATGCTGGCAAACACGGTGAACCTGTCCTATCGCTTGCAAGTCCGGCCACAGCACCGATATGTCGGGGCTGGCCATGTGCTGCCTGAAACCCCTGCCATAGGGGCGATATGGTGCATAATCGATTAACCTGGCAGCGACGCCTGCCGCTCGGGGATCCCTTGATGAATATAGTTTTTGACGCCTCTGCCGATACTTATACCTTGGTCGCCTTCCCGGTTGCGAAGGACGAACTTGCCAGCCTGACTCTGCCGCTGGATGCCGCCGAACTGGTGCGCGAAGCTGCCAAGGCGGCGCGTTTCGAGGCTGGCGCGGGCGAAGTGTTCGACATTTTCGTGAATCAGTCGGGCAAGACGTTGCGGGTCGCTTTGGTCGGTACCGGCACTGGCGCGCGCGCCGATATGGAGCGGGCAGGGGGACAGCTGGTCGCCAAATACCAGCGCTCGGGCGTCGAATCGCTTGCCGTGGACATGACCACCGGTGCCATTGCCTCGAACCGTGACGCTGCTGCGCAGTTCCTTTTCGGTGCCGAGGTGCGCAGCTGGTCGCACGACCAGTATCGCACCAAGCTGCCCGCAAAATCCAAGGTGACGCTCGGCGAGATCGGCGTGATCGGCGGGCCCAGGGGCGTGCAGGCGGTGTGGTGCGACTATGCCGCGATCGCTTCAGGCGTGGCACTGACCCGCGAGCTCGTTACCGAGCCAGCCAATATCATCTACCCCGAAAGCTTCGTCGAACGCTGCCGTCCACTTGAGGCAATGGGCGTCGAGATCACGGTGCTGGGCCAGGATGAGATGGAAAAACTGGGCATGGGTGCGCTGCTCGGCGTGTCGCAGGGCTCGGTGCGCCCGCCGCGGCTGATCGCGATGCGCTGGAACGGCACCGGCAATGCGCAGACCAAGCCCGTCGTGCTGGTCGGCAAGGGCGTGACCTTCGATACCGGCGGCATCTCGATCAAGCCCGCCGCCGGCATGGAAGACATGAAATGGGACATGGGCGGCGCTGGCGCGGTCGCGGGCACGATGAAGGCGCTGGCCGGTCGCAAGGCCAAGGCCCACGTCATCGGCATCTGCGGCCTGGTCGAGAACATGCCCGATGGCAACGCACAGCGCCCCGGCGACGTCGTCACCAGCATGTCGGGCCAGACCATCGAGGTCATCAACACCGATGCCGAAGGCCGTCTGGTGCTGTGCGACGCGCTGCACTGGGCACAGGAGCAGTATGACCCCGAATACATCGTCGATCTCGCAACCCTCACCGGCGCGATCATCATTTCGTTGGCAGACCAGCATGCAGGGCTGTTCACCAACGACGATGGCCTGGCCGACAAACTGACTGCGGCGGGCAAAGCTTCAGGCGACCCGCTGTGGCGTTTCCCGCTCGGCAAGGCCTATGACAAAATGATCGACAGCCCGATTGCCGACATGAAGAACGTCGGAGCACGCGGCGGCGGATCGATTACTGCCGCGCAATTCCTGCAGCGCTTCATCAAGCCCGGCGTCAAATGGGCGCACCTCGATATCGCCGGGATGGTCTGGGCGGACAAGCCCGGCCCGGTCTGGGACAAGGGAGCTACCGGATTTGGTGTTCGGCTTTTGAATCAGTGGATTGCGGACAATTTTGAAGGTTGAGTCTTAGCTCGCCTGCATGTGCTGGTTTGAAAGGCTCGATCGTCACCCCCGCGAAGGCGGGGGTCCCGCTTCTGCGCAAACGTTGAGCAAGAGCGGGATTCCCGCGTTCGCGGGAATGACGAGATTTGGTGAAGGGCGGCATTGAATGCAGGTCGATTTCTATCACCTGACACGCGATCCGGTCGAGCGCGTGCTGCCGGTCCTGGCGACCCGCACGCTGGCGCTCGGCGAGCGCATGCTGATCGTCTCGGCCGACCCCGGCCACCGGGCGATGTTGAGCGATGCATTGTGGACGCATACGCGCGAGAGCTTTCTGGCGCATGGCGATCTGGATGGGCCGAACCCGCAGATTCAACCGCTGTTGCTCGCCGACCGGGTGGAGTCCGCCAATGGCGCGAAATTTATCGCGCTGGCGGACGGCCTGTGGCGTGACGAAGCGTTAGCTTTCTCGCGCATCTTTCTGCTTTTCAACGATGAAACCATTGCAGCTGCACGCCAGGCCTGGGTGACCTTGGGCACACATGACGGGCTGGCAAGGCATTATTGGAAGCAGGACGGCGGCAAATGGGTTGAACAGGCGTCCAGTAAGCGTCAGGATGCCGAAGGTTCGCAGTAACGGGGCACGCCAACCGGATTTGGGCCGACCGGATTTGGGGCCATTGGGGAGGAACGGGTGATGCGCACATTGTGGATGGCCGCGACTGCAACGCTGGCGCTGGCGGCATGCGGCGGCGAGAAGACCGTCTACAGCGATGCCGAAGGCAATGAGGTCAACGTCACCCGCAAAGCCGATGGCGATGCGTCCGAGATCAAGATCACCAGTTCGGACGGATCGGCCACGGTCAACATCGACAGCGGCGGCACCTCTGCCAAGCTGCCGCTTGGGCTGTCGGTCTATCCCGGTGCCAAGGTGGTATCTACGATGACAACCAACGCCGACGGCAAATCGGGGGGAATGGTGGTGATGGAAACCAGCGCCGATCGTGACACCGTGATCGCCTGGTATCGCAAGACGGTCGAGGCCAAGGGCTTCAAGATCGAAAGCGAGATCACGACGCCGCAGCTCAAGTCCATCGCTGGCACAAGCGATAGCGGCTCGTTCAGCCTTCAGGCGACCGACGTCGACGGCAACACTTCGATCACGCTGCTGGCCGGCGAGAGCTGAAACGACACCGTTGCCCGGGTGATTCGGTTTTCCTTGCAGCGCACAATCGGTCCGTCTAGGGGCGGCGACGAAACGCGCCGTGCGTGCGCGTGCACACAGTCAAACCTCAGGAGCACCTCATCATGGCCGTTACCCGGACCTTTTCGATCATCAAGCCCGACGCCACCCGCCGCAACCTGACCGGCGCGGTCACCAAGATGCTGGAAGAAGCAGGCCTGCGCGTCGTCGCATCCAAGCGCATCCACATGACCCGCGAACAGGCCGAGGGCTTCTATGCCGTCCACCGCGAGCGCCCTTTCTTCGGTGAACTGGTCGACTTCATGATTTCCGGCCCCGTCGTCGTGCAGGTTCTGGAAGGCGAAGACGCCATGCAGCGCAACCGCGACATCATGGGCGCCACCAACCCCGCCAATGCCGAGCCCGGCACGATCCGCAAGGAACTGGCCGAAAGCATCGAAGCCAACACCGTGCATGGCTCGGACAGCGACGAGAACGCCGCGATCGAGATCGCGTACTTCTTCAAGCCCGAAGAAATCGTCGGCTGATCGGCGAATTGCTGATCACATTGAAAGGGCCGCTGGAGCAATCCGGCGGCCTTTTTTGTTACGGATTGCACTGAAGCTCTGCAGTTCCCCTGCGAAGGCAGGGGCCCATCTTCGAACGGTGGCGAGCACAATTAATGGTGCATTGAGCGCGAGAGCAGGAGATGGGCCCCTGCCTTCGCAGGGGAACAGCGGCGCCTCAAAACTCCGCCGCGATATCCATCATCTTGGTCAGCCGTTTCGGCGCGACGCTACGCCAGCTTCTGCCCAGCCAGTCGGCGATGTGCTCCCAGTCAGTGCGCCCAGTGTCGAGGCGGATGGCGATCCAGCCCGAGGGGGCATAGAATTTGGGCAGGTAATACAATTCGGGGTCCTGATCGACCAAGGCCGCCTGCTCGTCCGCGCCGCTGGTCTTGACCAGCAAAGCGATCGCTTCCTCGCCATGGTGGTGGATCGAGACATAGGCGAAATACTTGCCGGTCTTGTCGCCGCCGACCCGCCAGCCAGGCGCACCGTGCGAGGGGCGGGCATCGGTTTCGGGCAGCGCGAGCGCGAGTTCGCCGATTTTGGCGACGATCCAGTCGGGATCGGATTCGCGCGCGACATAATCTCCAAGCGTGCGCGAATAGAGCTGATGTTCGGCGATCAGCACCCGCGCCGCCAGCGTGTCCGCTGTGTCGCCGGGCAGGATCGCGACCTCGGTCTGGCCCAGCACGGGTCCGTCGTCGAGCTCTGCGGTCACCAGATGCACGCTGCATCCGCCGACCTTGTCGCCTGCATCGATCGCGCGTTGGTGGGTATGGAGCCCCTTGTATTTGGGCAGTAGCGAAGGATGGATGTTGAGCATCCGCCCCTCCCACCCGCGCACGAAACCCGGGGTGAGGATGCGCATATAGCCCGCCAGCGCGACATGATCTGCGCCCGATGCGCGGATCGCGGCGTCCATCGCGGCGTCGTGGCTCTCGCGGTTCATGCCCTTGTGCGACAGCGCGAAGGTCGGCACGCCTTCGCCTGCGGCGAGTTTCAGCCCCCCGGCTTCGGGATTGTTCGATGCCACCAGCACCACTTCATAGGGGCAGGACGCCGCGCGCGAGGCGTAGAGCAGAGCGGCCATGTTGGTGCCGCTGCCCGAGATCAGGATGGCGACCTTGGCCTTCACCTTTCCCCTCCCGCTTGCGGGAGGGGTGGACGAGCCGCAGACGAGGCCGGGGTGGGCATGGCAGGCACAATGTACAGGCCCACCCCGCGCGGCAAGCCGCGCTGCCCCTCCCGCTTGCGGGAGGGGAGAGGGGTGGCGTCACCCCGCATGGGTGGCGCTCCACGCTCCGCGCGCGCTCCAGGTTTCGACCGATCCGCTGACCGTGCAGCCCTTGTCGCCTGCATCGATCCGCCCGATGCGGCGGACGGTTTCGCCCGCCGCCTCGAGATCCGTCGTGACCGAGGCGACATCGCTTTCGTCCACCACCAGCACCATGCCGATACCGCAGTTGAAGGTACGCGCCATCTCCTCGGGTTCGATGCGGCCCTGCGCCTGCAGGAACGCCATCAGCCGCGGTTGTACCCAGGCATCGGCATCGACATGCGCATGCGCGCCATCGGGCAGCACGCGCGGAATGTTCTCGAGCAGTCCGCCGCCGGTAATGTGCGCCATCGCGGCGATGCGGCCCGATTTGACGACCGGCAGCAGCGATGAGACGTAGATTCGCGTCGGCGCGATCAATGCATCGATCAGCAGCACGTCCTGATCGAACAGCGCAGGCCGGTTCAGCTTCCAGCCCTTGTCCTCGGCGAGCCGGCGGACCAGCGAATAACCGTTAGAGTGGACGCCCGACGAGGCGAGGCCGAGCAGCACATCGCCCGGCTTCACTTTGTCGCCGGTGAGCACCTCGTCGCGCTCGACTGCGCCGACGCAAAAGCCGGCAAGGTCGTAATCGCCCGGCGCATACATGCCCGGCATCTCGGCCGTTTCGCCGCCAATCAGCGCGCATCCGGCTAGCTTGCAGCCCTCGGCGATGCCGGCAACGACGCGTTCCGCGATACCGGTATCGAGCTTTCCGGTCGCGAAATAATCGAGGAAGAACAGGGGTTCAGCGCCCTGGACGATCAGATCGTTGACGCACATCGCGACCAGATCGATGCCGATGGCGTCATGGCGGTCATGGTCGATGGCGAGCTTGACCTTGGTGCCCACGCCATCATTGGCCGCAACCAGCAGAGGGTCGCGGAAGCCTGCCGCCTTGAGGTCGAAGAATCCTCCAAAGCCGCCGAGCTCGGCGTTGGCGCCGGCGCGCGCGGTCGCCTTGGCCAGCGGACCGATGGCCTTAACCAGTGCGTTGCCTGCCGCGATCGAAACCCCGGCCTGGGCGTAGCTATAGGATGTCGGAGCGGGCGGATTGCCGGTCTTGTCAGTCATGGGCAGAGCGGTTAGCGACTTCTCGCTTGGATTTCCACGCCATTGTCGCCAAAAGGGCCGCCAAACGACCACCAGCGCTCCATGCGCCGGGGATCATCACTTTTTACGGTTGATTGAAGCTAGGGATAATTTGACCAACAGCCTGTCCCTGACCCGCCCAGCGCCGAAAATCTCGCGCGCGTGGATCGCCGGCATCCTGCTCCCGCTGCTGCTGCTCCTGGGGGCGATCGTCTATGCGCAGATCGAGGGCGACCGCGGGATCCCGCCGGTCGCCAGCGGCGGCGATTTCGAGGTCAGCGGCATCAAGGTCGACGCATCGGGCAAGACCGCGCAGGAGGCACGCGCCAACGCCTGGCGCGATGCGCAGCGCAAGGGCTGGGAGAAGCTCTGGTCGCAGGTCAATCGCTCGGGCGCCGCCCCCAAGCTCAGCGATTCGGCGCTCGACGGCATCGTTTCGGCAATCGTCGTCGAATACGAGCAGATCGGCCCGCGGCGCTATATCGCGACACTGGGCGTGCTGTTCGACCGCGCGAGAGCCGGTGAACTGCTCGGGGTCAGCGGATCGGTGATGCGCTCGGCACCCATGCTCGTCGTGCCGGTATATATCAGCGGCGGCTCGGCGCAGACATTCGAGAACCGCACGCCGTGGCAGGCGGCCTGGGCACGTTACCGCACGGCAGAAAGCGTCGTGGATTATATCCGCCCGCACGGGTCGGGTGCGGATTCGCTGCTGGTCAACGCCGCACAATCGGGTCGCCGCAGCCGCACCTGGTGGCGGCTGATTCTCGACCAGTTCGGCGCGGCCGACGTCGTGGTGCCTGTCGCGCATATCGAGCGGCAATATCCCGGCGGCCCCATTACCGGACGCTTCGCAGCCCGCTTCGGCCCGGACAGCCGGTTGCTTGGATCATTCACGCTGCGTGCGCGCAACAGCGATGGCCTTCCCGCGATGCTCGATGAGGCAATCCAGCGGCTCGACCGCATCTATGCCGGTGCCGTGCGCTCGGGCGATCTGCGGCCCGATGCTTCGCTGATCATCGAAAAGCCGGCGGCGATCGTCGAGGAACTCATCGACGATAGCCTCGCCGAGGAAATTCCGGTGGAAAGCGGTGGCCTCACCACCGGCGCCCAGATTATCTCGATCCAGTTCGATACCCCGGACGTCGCCGCCGTCCAATCCGGCGAACGGCTGCTGCGCGGTATTCCCGGGGTGCAATCGGCGAGCACCGCGAGCCTTGCGCTGGGCGGCACATCGGTGATGCAGGTCAACGCAACCATCGACATCGAGGCGCTGCGTGGCGCTCTCGAGGCGCGTGGCTGGCGCGTGCAGCAGGGCGCCGGAGTGCTGCGGATCTCGCGTGCCCAGGCGCCTGCATCGCCTCCGGGCGGCGGGGGGTAAGCCAAATATGACGGGCCAGTTCGTACTGCCCTTTGCGGCAGCCGGACCGGATGGCGACAGCGATTTTCTGGTCACCGATTCGAACCGCGCCGTTATCGACCGGCTGTTCGACTGGACCCGTCTGCCCTTCGGAGCGGCGGTGCTGATCGGCCCGACGGGATCGGGCAAGACCGCTATCGGTCGGGCCTTCGTCAGCGGATCGGGCGGCTGCTTCATCGACAATGCCGACGCCGAGAACGACGAGACGCTGTTCCACGCCTGGAACCGCGCGCAGGTGCAGGGCTTGCCCGTATTGTTCGCAGCCGAGCGGCCGCCGATGCGCTGGGACATCCGTTTGCCCGATCTGCTGTCGCGGCTGAATGCATCGCTGCTGATCGAAATTCCGCCGCCCGATGAGGCGATGGCCGCGCTGTTGCTGCAGAAGCTGCTGGCGCGCGCCGGCCTGGCGCTGCCCGATGCGCTGGCGGACTATGCGGCGCTCAGGGTCGAGCGGTCTTATCCCGCGATCGGGCTGCTGGCGCGCCGAATCGATGAGATGGCGCTGGCAATGCAGCGCCCAATCGGCCAAAGACTGGTGCGCGACGCACTGGCGACATTGGCAGGAACAGATGGCGGCTCACCCGATACAGACTAGCATTTCATCCCCGACCGACGCAGCCGATTCGGCCCGCCGGTATTTCAACCGTGAATTGAGCTGGCTGGCCTTCAACGACCGGGTGCTCGAAGAGGCCTGCAACCCGAAGCACCCGCTGCTCGAGCGGCTGCGCTTCCTGTCGATCTCGGGCAACAATCTCGACGAGTTCTTCATGGTCCGCGTCGCCGGGCTGGTCGGCCAGGTGGCCGAGCAGGTCGAGGAACGCTCGGTCGATGGACGGACCCCGGCGCAGCAGCTCATCGAGATCGAAAGCGCGGTCGACAGGCTCAACGCCGCGCAGCAGCAGGTGTGGAGCGATCTGCGCGCGCAGCTTGCCGATAACGGCGTGGTGGAAGCCAATGTCGAGGATCTGGACAAGGCCAACCAGGCCTGGCTGCGTGAACATTTCGTCACCCAGATTTTCCCGGTGCTCACCCCGCAGGCGCTCGATCCTGCCCATCCTTTCCCGTTCATCCCCAACAAGGGCTTGAGCCTGATCTTCGATCTCAAGCGCCGGTCGGACGGCAAGACGGTGCGCGAGCTGGTCATGCTGCCCGCCACCATGCCACGTTTCGTGCGGATTGCAGGCGATCAGGGCTGGTATGTCGCGCTCGAGAAGATCGTTGTCGCCTTCGCCGACAAATTGTTCCCCGGCTATGACGTTCGCGGATCGGGGCTGTTCCGCATCATCCGCGACAGCGACATCGAGGTCGAGGAAGAGGCCGAAGATCTGGTGCTGTATTTCCGCACCGCGCTCAAGCGGCGGCGTCGCGGCCAGGTGATCCGGCTGGAAACCTCCAGGCTGATGGACAGGGGGCTGGCCGAACTGCTCGACGACAATCTGCTGCACGAGGGCGGCAACAAGTCGTCCGACGACGGCTTTCTGGGCATCGGCGATCTGGCTGCATTGGTCGACGAGGACCGGCCCGATCTCAAATTCCCTGCCTTCACGGCACGTTTTCCCGAACGAATCCGTGAACATAACGGCGATTGCTTTGCTGCCATAAGAAGCAAGGACATCGTCATTCATCACCCTTACGAGAGCTTCGAGGTGGTGATCGCGTTCCTCAAACAGGCAGCGCAGGACCCCGACGTGGTGGCGATCAAGCAGACGCTGTATCGCGCCGGCAAGCAGTCCGCGATCATCAACGCGCTGATCGCGGCGGCAGAGGCCGGCAAGTCCGTCACCGCGGTGGTCGAGCTCAAGGCGCGCTTCGATGAGGAACAGAACCTGCTGTGGGCGAGCGCGCTGGAGCGTGCGGGCGTGCAGGTGGTCTATGGCTTTATCGAGTGGAAGACCCACGCCAAGATTTCTATGGTGGTGCGGCGCGAGCCCGACGGTTTCCGCACCTATTGCCACTTCGGCACCGGCAATTATCACCCGGTGACCGCGCGGATCTATACCGACCTCAGCTTCTTCACTGCCGATCCGCGCGCCAGCCGCGATGCCGCCCAGTTGTTCAACTACATCACCGGCTATGTCGAACCCGAGAAGCTCGAGCTGCTCTCGATGTCGCCGCGCGACATGCGGTCCGACCTGATCGCGCTGATCGATCGCGAGATCGACGAGGCGCGCGCCGGGCGGATCGGCGCAATCTGGGCGAAGATGAACTCGCTGGTCGACCCTGCGATGATCGAGAAGCTGTATGCGGCGAGTAACGCCGGCGTTCAGATCGAGCTGGTCATTCGCGGTATCTGTTGCCTGCGACCCGGCGTCGCAGGCATGTCGGACAACATCCGCGTCAAGTCGGTGGTCGGGCGGTTCCTGGAGCACAGCCGCATCTGGGCATTCGGCAATGGCGATGCCTTGCCCAACGACAAGGCCAAGGTGTTCATCAGCTCGGCCGACTGGATGCCGCGCAACTTTGACCGCCGGGTGGAATACATGCTGCCGATCCAGAACCCCACCGTGCACGATCAGGTGCTCGAGCAGGTGATGGTCGCCAATCTGCTCGACAACGAGCAAAGCTGGGAGCTCGACGGCGATGGCCGCTACATCCGCATCCGGCCAGAAAACAAGCCGTTCAACCTGCACAGGTATTTCATGACCAACCCATCGCTGTCCGGGCGCGGCACGGCGCTCAAGAACAGCGACGCGGTACCCAAGCTCAGTCTCCATCGCCGCGCACCGCGCGAGGATTGACCGGGCCCGTCATGGATTTTTTCATCCGCAAGCAGAACCAGCCGGCGCATCTCTATCGCACGGCGATCATCGATATCGGCTCGAACTCGGTGCGTCTGGTGGTGTATTCAGGTCCGCGCCGCAACCCTGCGCTGATCTTCAACGAAAAGGTGATGGCTGGGCTGGGGCGCTCGCTCGCCGACACCGGAATCATCGATGCCGCCGCGATGAAGCGCGCGATCCATGCCCTCGAGCGGTTCCGTATCGTCGCGCGCGAGATGGACGTCGATGAAACGGTGTGCGTCGCCACCGCTGCGGTGCGCGATGCCAGCAATGGCGATGAATTCACGCAGCGGGTGCGGGCGCTGGGTCTCGACATCATCATCCTGTCGGGTGACGACGAGGCGCGGATCTCGGGCCTGGGCGTTCTGTCCGCGATCCCCGATGCCGATGGCATCGTCGGCGATCTGGGTGGCGGCAGCCTCGATCTGGCGCGGATCGGCAATGGTACCGTTCTGGAAACCGCGACGCTGCCGCTGGGCGTTCTGCGCGCCGCTGCGGTGCGCAAGGACGATGCGATGACGCTGGCAGGCGCCTTCCGGCAGATGATCGAACCCTATCCATGGCTGCGCCAGCACCCCGGCAAGCCTTTCTACCTTGTCGGCGGGTCGTGGCGCGCCTTTGCCCGGCTCGACATGCACCTGACCGCGTACCCCTTGCGGGTGCTCAACGAGTACCGGATCGATGTGTCGCGGCCCGAAGCGGTGCTCGAGGGCTTCCGCGCGATGGACCGCGATTCGGTGCGTCAGGCCACCGGCCTTGCGCCGTCGCGGATCGAGACACTGCCCGATGCGATCGCGCTGCTGAAACTGATGCGCGGACATATCGATCCCAGCGAGTTCATCGTGTCGTCCTATGGATTGCGCGAAGGCCTGCTGTTCGCGCGGATGGACGACGACGTGCGCAGGCGCGATCCGTTGCTGGTCGCATCCGATCGCTATGGTCAGTTGCAATCGCGCTTCGGTGAGGATTCGCAGCCGTTGTTCGACTGGATTTCGCGGGTGTTTCCCGACGATCCGCCGCAATGGCAGCGGTGGCTAAAGGCGGCATGCCATCTGTCCGATGTCGCGTGGCAGGCGAGTCCTGATTTCCGCGCCGAGCGCGGGCTGGAGATCGCGCTGCACGGCAGCTGGGTGGGGGTCGACCTGATCGGACGCTCGATGATCGGCCAGGCGCTGTACACCAACTTCGGCGGCGGCCCGAAGGCGTTCCCGCTCGACCATCACGTCGCCTCTCCCGCGATGCTCGATCGCGCGATTGGCTGGGGGCTGGCGATGCGGCTTGCACAGCGGCTGGGGGCTGGCACGCACGATGTGCTCAAACGCAGCCATCTGCGGCGCGAAGGCGATGCGCTTCACCTCGTGCTCGATGCCGCCGACAGGGCGCTTTACGGCGAAGTGGTCGAGCGTCGCTTGCGCCGTCTGGCGCAGTTCCTGGGGCTTCGGGCAGGGCTGAGCCTGGGCTGATTGCGCCGGGGTCTGGTAAACCCGGTTGCCATCCTCTATCTAGGCAGCTGTCACAGGCGAAGGAACGGCGCATGTTCAGCGCATTGAGCGAATATCTGGATTCCATCCGCGCGCGCGATCCCGCCCCGCGATCCCGGTGGGAGATATTGCTGTATCCCGGCGTTCTCGCGCTTGGCCTGCACCGGGTGGCGCACTGGCTGTTTACCGGCGAGCTGTATTTCCTGGCGCGGCTGATCAACCACATTTCGCGCTTCCTCACCGCCATCGATATCCATCCCGGCGCGCAGATCGGGCGCTTCCTGTTCGTCGACCACGGTTTCGTCGTGATCGGCGAGACCGCAGTGATCGGCGACAACGTCACGATCTATCAGGGCGCAACCCTGGGCGGGCGCAACCCCACCGATGGCGTCGGCGGCAAGCGCCACCCGACGATCGAGGACGATGTTATCGTCAGCCTCGGAGCGGCGATCCTTGGCCCGCTCACCGTCGGTAAGGGCGCACGTATCGGCGCGAACGCCGTCGTCACCCGCGATGTCGCCCCCGGATCGGTGATGGTCGGCATCCCGGCGCGTCCCACCCCGGTCGATGCGGCGGAAAAGCAGCGCGGGTTCGTGCAGTATGGCACGCCGTGCAGCCAGACGTTCGATCCTTCGACCCAGAAGCTCGAACTGCTCCAGTGCGAAATCCTTCAAATGCAGGAGCGGATCAGGCAGTTGATGGAAGAGCGCGACGAGGCCCGCAAGGCGGTGCGCAGCGGCGATCACGCAGCGCCCGATCGCGATACGGGCACCGCTGCCTGAGATGATCGGTACCGCTGAGGCTGCAGCGTGAACCCGGGCGGCAACATCGCTTTGTTCCCGCTGGTCGGCGGGACGGCGAACCAGACCGGCTTCGACCGGCAGGAACTCAACCGCATCCTCGATCTATACGGGCGCATGGTCGCCGCCGGGCTTTGGCGCGATTATGCGATCGAACTGGGCAAGGAGGCGGCGATCTTCTCGTGCTTCCGTCGTGCCGCAGAGCGCCCGGAGTTTCGCATCGAGAAACGCCCGGCATTGCGCCGCAAGCAGGGCATGTGGGCGCTGGTGGGCGAGGGCGGTGCCGTGCTCAAGCGCGGACACGAGCTGTCGGGGGTTCTGGCCCCGCTCGAGCGCAAGCTCGTCCGCGTCGTCGAGTAGCGGCCTAAACCCCGTCGAACTCGTGCTCGGCATGCGGCTCAAGGCTCGCCACGTGCAGCAGATGCCCCAGCCATGCCGCAAACAGGCACATCGCAGCGCTGAGCAGCAGCTGATAGATCACATCGACCCCCGCGAGGCTGAGGCCGATGGCGATCAGCGACCCGACCACCATCGCGCCCGAATTGACGATGTTGTTGGCCGCGATCGTGCGCGCAGCCTCGCTTTTCTGCACCGTGGTGGTCAGGAAGGCATAAAGCGGCACGACGAACATGCCACCTGCAACCGCGATGCCGAGCAGCGAAAGCAGCAGCGGAACCGCCATGGGATGCCGGATGAACTCGCCCACGGTGAACAGCGAACCACCGGTATCGGGCACCCATTGCTGGCACACGAAGAAGAATGCGACCACGAACAGCCCCATGACGATCACCGAAATCGGGGAATACCGTGCGGACACGGTGCCCTTGAGCAGCGCGTTGATCGCGACCGAGCCAGTGGCAACGCCGATCGAGAACACGACGAGGAACAGGCTGGCGACCTCCTTGCTGGCGGTCAGCACGTTCTTGGCGAGCGGCGGAAACTGGATGAACAGCACTGCACCGATGGTCCAGAAAAAGCTGATCGCGATGATCGCCAGGAACACGCGGCGCACCTTCATCGTCGCCTTGATCAACGCGATCGAGGCGCGAACGAAATTGTAATCGAGCTTGCTCCGGTCGATCATCGCAGGGGCCGCAGGCACTTGCTGTCCGGTCATGTAGCCGATCATCGCGGTAATCACGACCGCGATGCCAGCCACCTCGACCGGCAACCAGCCAGCCAGGATGGTGCCGAGCAGGATGGCGATATAGGTGCCCGCCTCGACCAGGCCGGTGCCGCCAAGCACCTCGTCGTCCTTGAGATGCTGGGGCAGGATGGCGTATTTGATCGGGCCGAAAAAGGTTGAATGGATGCCCATGGCAAACAGCGCCAGCATCATCATCGGAATGGCGATGGTATGCACCGCCATACCCGCCCACGCCAGGTACAGGCCGCTGCCGCCCACCAACATGATGATGATTTCGCAGAATTTGACGATGCGGATGATGCTCGCCTTGTCGCGGGTGTCGGCAAGTTGCCCGGCCAGCGCAGACAGCAGGAAGAACGGCAGGATGAACACGGCCGTGGCGATCGCGCTGAACCAGGTCTCTGCCGTCTCGTCATTGTAGACGCTGTAGACGACGAACAGCACCATCGCATTCTTGTAGAGGTTGTCGTTGAATGCCCCGAGCAACTGGGTCACGAACAGGGGGAGAAAGCGCCTCTTGTTCAAAAGCGCGCCTGCTGAAGCCATTTAGTCAATCCTCTGCGATTTTGCCCGCAAGCCCTGCTTGTGTCATCGCGCCCCGGCGAGGCTGCCATGCAGCGGCGGGTATCGGGATGGATTCAGGACCGGTCAAGCCATTTCCATCCGGAACAAATGCCGTTAAGAGGCTCCCCAGCCATGCTTACCTTGCCCAACATATTGACACTGTCGCGTATCGTCACAGTCCCTCTCCTCGCCGCATTGCTGTGGTGGCCGGATTGGGCCACCGGCTATCTGCTGGGTTTCGTCGTTTACAGTCTGATGGGCATCACCGATTATTTCGATGGCTATCTCGCCCGTGCGCAGGGTGCGGTATCGAAGCTCGGCATCTTCCTGGATCCGATCGCCGACAAGATCATGGTCGCCGCGGTCATCCTGATCCTGTGCGCCAATAACGACATCGACGGGGTGCACGTCGTCGCGGCGCTTATCATCCTGCTGCGCGAGATCACGGTATCGGGGTTGCGCGAGTTTCTTGCCGGGCTGCAGGTTTCGATGCCCGTCTCGCAACTCGCCAAATGGAAGACGACGCTGCAGATACTCGCGCTGGGCACGCTGATCTTTGCGGGCGGATTTCCCGACCAGCTGTGGATGCAGCAACTGGGCATCGCCGCATTATGGACCGCAGCGATCCTGACCCTGCTAACCGGTTGGGATTATCTGCGCGTCGGTTTGAAGCATATGGATTGAAGGATGGTGCCAAGCGTCCCGCGACGTGGGGCGGGGCCGCGGGGCAAGTTGGGGGGCCCCCAAACGGCTGTGGCGCGCGGCGGCGA
>NZ_JBKBOG010000015.1:0-8123 GCF_046294995.1 Blastomonas sp. | reverse complement strand
CCTCGACTTCGCTCGGGAACGCGGGAAAAGTTGGCGCCACACATTCCGTCTGTCCCGAGCGAAGTCGAGGGACGTGCGTACCACCCTTGCCCAGTCTACCCCGCGCATTTGCCTTCGGCATGACCACGGCGCAAGATCTCTGCCAGCATCCGGAACTCGTCTGCCCTGGGGCTGTTCTTGCGCCAGATGATCGCAATGTCGCGTGAGGCATGATCGGCCAGCAAGGGCCGTGCGACGATGTCGGTGTTGTTCAATATCCCCGCATCGATCGCGATCTGCGGCAGCAGAGTGAGGCCCAGGCGGTTGTCGACCATCTGCACCAGAGTGTGCAACGATGTGCCGAACATCATCGCGCTGGCGCGCAGCTCGGGCCGGTTGCAGGCGGCGAGCGCATGGTCCTTCAGGCAGTGCCCGTCCTCGAGCAGCAGCAGCCGCGATTCGTCGATCAGCTCTGGCCGCACGAATTCGGGCGGGTCGCGCGGATCATCCTTGGGGAAGGCGACATACAGCGCATCGACGAACAACGTCTCATGTTCCACATCGCCGGCCGGGAAGGGCAGGGCCAGCAGCGCGCAATCGACATGGCCATGATGCAGCGACTCGACCGCGGCACTGCTCACTTCCTCGCGCAGGAACAGCTTGAGTTCGGGCTGCTCGCGACGAAGCCCTGGCAGCAGCCGTGGCAAAAGAAAGGGCGCGATGGTGGGGATCACGCTCATCCGCAGTTCGCCCGAAAGCGGCTTGCCCGAGGAGCGGACGAGGTCTGAAAGCTCTTCGGCCTCGCGCAGGATGCGGTGCGCCTTGGCGACCACCTTGTTGCCCAATGGCGTAAAGCGCACGACGCGCCGGGTGCGCTCGACCAGCACCACGCCCAGCAGGGTTTCGAGTTCGCGAAGGCCCGCCGACAGCGTCGACTGGGTCACATAGCTGGCTTCTGCTGCCTTGCCGAAATGTCCATGCTCTTCCAGCGCAACCAGGTATTGCAGTTGTTTGAGCGTGGGCAGATACGACGTCATGGCTGTTCCGTGACGGCGGTGATTTCAAGAGCGGGTTCGGGCCCTTCCTCGGGCTCCACGATCAGCTCGGTGCGCGTCATCTTGATCCGGCCATCGGCGATGGCGAATGCCATCCGCCCCTCGACCAGCGCCAGCGCATCGCGGCCGAACTGCTCGAACCGCCAGCCTTCGAGGATCGGCAGGTTCTTGCGCACGCCCGCCGCCAGGGCTTCGAGGTCATCGCTGCGCGCCAGCAGCCGGGCTGCCACGTCGATCTCGCGCGAACGGATCTTGAGCAGCAATTTGAGCAGGTCAGCGACGAGCGCGCCTTCCTTTCCCAGCGCTGGGCCGCGCGCGCTCTTGGGCGGCATTTCGGCAGGCGAGAGCGGGCGCGCGGCGATCAGCGCGTCCATCATCCGCGCACCGATATCGTTCTCGCGCCATGCAGCCGACAGACCGCGAACCTTGCCAAGCTCGGCCTGATGCGAGGGCGGGTGCGCGGCGATATCGGCGAGCGTCTCGTCCTTCATGATCCGCCCGCGTGGCAGGTTCTTGTCCTGCGCCTCGGTCTCGCGCCACCATGCCAGTGCGCGCATCCGCCCCAGTATCTGCGCGCTGCGGCCCGGCGGGCGAATGCGCTGCCAAAGCGTGTCGGGATCGGGCTTGTACTGGCGCGGGTCGCCCAGCTTCTCCATCTCGATATCCAGCCACGCACCGCGCCCGGTGCGGCGCAGCTTTTCGAGCATCTTGGGGAATATCTTGGCGAGGTGAGTCACGTCACCGATCGCATAATCGATCTGCCGCGCTTCGAGCGGGCGGCGCGACCAGTCGGTGAACCGCGCGCCCTTGTCGACGGTCAGCCCAAGCCAGTTCTCGACCAGATTGGCATATCCGATCTGTTCGGCCTGACCCAGCGCCATCGCTGCGACCTGGGTGTCGAACAGCGGAACCGGGGTCTTGCCGGTGAGGTTGAAAATGATCTCGATGTCCTGCGGACCCGCATGGAAGACCTTGAGCACATCGTGGTTCTCGGTCAGCAGGTCGAGCATGGGCTTGAGATCGATCCCCGGCGCCTTGGGGTCGATCGCCGCAGCCTCCTCCAGATTACCGATCTGCACCAGGCAGAGCTCGGGCCAATAGGTGTTTTCCCGCATGAACTCGGTGTCGACCGCGATGAAGTCTGACTTGGCCAGACGCTCGCACAACCGGGTGAGGGAATCGGTGTCGGTAATCAATGGGTGGATATGCATGTTGAACCTATACAGCGTGCCGTGAATGTCGCAAACTGTCACCGGGTCCATAATGAATCGGCGCGTATCTCAGGAGACGGGAAGCCGGTTCGCACAATAAACCATCCATCCTTCATGTAATGCGCGTCTTGTCAGGCGCGGGGGAACAGTCATGTGGATTTATTATGGGGTGTTAATCGCTCTCATTTTGGCGCTAATTGGGCAGATGCTCGCCTCTGGTGGCGATGCCTTTCTGGTGCTGGACAATTCCCGGCCCGTCGGCGGTGGCAGGGAGGTGGTGACTATTCTGGCGTGGGGTTTCGCCACGCGTGCGGGACGCAGCGCCTGCATCTGCGATCCGGCCGGGCGCGGGATCAATGACATGCGGTTTTCGATGAGCTTCGGACAGATCCTGTTGTCGGTGGTCACCCTTGGCATCGTGCGCAGGGTCACTATCGATTACCGCATGTTCGCCGGCAACAGCCCGGTGGAGGACGCCTGATGCCCGCACCGATTCGCCACGGCAGGCAGAGCTGGACCAACTATCACGGCACGGCATCGGCGGACCTTGCCGATCTGATCGAGCTTATCAACAGTAGCGCAGATCGCGCGCGCGCTGCGCTGCACGAAGTAGCCGGGGACGTTCTGGCGCTGTTGCAGGCGGCAAAGGCTGCCGGCGTCCAGGTCCGACCGCTGGGATCGGGCTGGTCGCCATCGCCGATCTCGATCGTCGAGAACGGCTGGCTGGTCGAGACCCGCCGGATCAACCGTTGCTGGAGGCTGAGCGCAGATGATGTAGCACCTGCCGTCGATGCATCGCGGCTGATGTTGGTGCAGGCGGGCGCGACGGTCGACGAGGTCAACGACAGCGCCGAGGAACTGGGCCTGTCGCTGACGACAGGCGGGGCGAGCAATGGACAGACGCTGGCAGGCGCGGCGGCGACGGGGACGCATGGCAGCGTCCTGACCGCAGGCGGCATCCAGGACCATATCCGCGCGCTGCAGGTCGTCACTCCGTCGGGGATTTTCTGGGTCGAGCCGCGCGAGCCGGTGATGGCGCCAGATTTTGTCGCCGCCACCGGCAGCATTATCCTGCGCGATGACGATGTGTTCGCCGCGTGCCTCGTTGCGGTCGGCGCGATGGGGTTCGTCACCGCGTTGGTGATCGAATGCGAGCCGATCTACATGGTGCGCAATATCCAGAAGCGCGGGCGGCTGAACCGCGGGCACATCACCCAGCTGGCGCGGGGGGGTTTTCGCGGCTTCTCGCGCGAAATGGCGCTCGATGAGGACCCGTATTTCGTTCAGGTGATCCTCAACCCGTTCGATCCGTTCGACAAGGATGCGCTGCTGCGGCTGCTTTACCGCCGCGGCTATGATCCGACCATCCCGCCGCCGCCGCGCCCGCTGGTCGGGGCAGGGTATGACGCGCTGACGCTGATCGGCAAGGCGATGGCGGGTTTCGATCTGTTCCGCGCCGACATTTTGCAACTGGCGATGCGTGCAGGCTATGCCGTGCAGCGCGACATCGACGATCCCGAGGCAGTCGCGACCTGGGGCCAGACCACCGAGCCACACAACCCGATCGCCAACCTGTTCAACGGATCGGTCACGATGGCCCGGGACGATCTTGAGCGTGCGTTCGACCCGCTGATCGACGCCTTCGTCAGCGGCGGCGGGGGTACGGTTGTCACGCTGCGTTTCATGAAGCGCGCTGCGGGACTGCTGGCGCCTGCGCGCTTTGCTGACAATGTCGTGATCGATTTCGACGGCCCACGCAGCGATGTCAGCCATCGCAGTTACCGCGCGGTGGTCGCCAGGCTCGATGCACTGGGCATTCGGTTCACCCGTCACTGGGGCAAGACCAACGATCTCGATGCTGCGCGTGTCGCGCGCGATTATGGCGACGACTATCGCCGCTTTCGCGTGGCGCAGCGGCGGTTGATGACCGATCCCGGCGATCTGGCGGTGTTCGGCTGCGATTGCCTGGCGCATCTGGGGCTGATCTGATTTGCTCCGGGCGCGCAGCTTGAGCGCACAAAGCTTGACAAAATCGCGGTGGGGCTGTGTTAGCCGCACCATTGGCCCGCCCTGTACCCTGCAGGGCGACGGCACTTGTTGTCTCGATCAGGATTGACGGTTTCCATGCACGCATATCGCACCCACAACTGCACCGCGCTTCGCGCATCCGATGTTGGCCAGCAGGTCCGCCTGTCGGGCTGGATCCACCGCAAGCGGGACCATGGCAACCTGCTGTTTATCGACCTGCGCGACCATTATGGCCTGACCCAGATCGTCACCGATTCCGACAGCCCGGCCTTCGCGTCCCTGGAGCGGCTGCGCGTCGAGAGCGTCGTGACGGTCACTGGCACGGTGGTGGCGCGTTCGGCCGAAACGGTGAATGCTGGGCTTCCCACCGGCGAAATCGAGGTGCGTGCCGCCGAAGTCATCGTGCAGTCCGCCGCCGACGAACTGCCGATGCCGGTCGCAGGCGAACAGGAGTATCCCGAAGACATCCGCCTGCGCTACCGCTTCCTCGATCTGCGCCGTGAACGCCTGCACCGCAACATCATGCTGCGTTCGCAGGTCATCGCCAGTTTGCGCAAGCGGATGGTCGAGCAGGGCTTCACCGAATTCCAGACCCCGATCCTGACCGCATCGTCACCCGAAGGCGCGCGCGATTATCTGGTGCCCAGCCGCGTTCACCCCGGCAAGTTCTATGCGCTGCCGCAGGCACCGCAGATGTTCAAACAGCTGCTGATGGTCGCCGGGTTCGACCGTTATTTCCAGATAGCACCGTGCTTCCGCGACGAAGACGCGCGAGCTGACCGCAGCCCGGGCGAGTTCTACCAGCTCGACCTCGAGATGAGCTTCGTGACGCAGGATGACGTGTTCGCCGCGCTCGAGCCGGTGCTGGGCGGCGTGTTCAAGGAGTTCGCCAACGGCAAGGCGGTCACCGAAGGCGCATTCCCACGCATTCCCTATCGTGAATCCATGCTGAAATACGGATCGGACAAGCCCGACCTGCGCAACCCGCTGGTGATCAGCGATGTCACCGACCATTTCAAGGGATCGGGCTTTGGCCTGTTCGACAAGATCGTGGGTTCAGGCGGCAAGGTCCGTGCGATCCCGGCTCCGGGCGCGGGCGCGATGAGCCGCAAGTTCTTCGACGACATGAACGACTGGGCGCGTAGCGAGGGCCATGCAGGCCTGGGTTACATCAACATTCGCGACGGCGTCCCTGGCGGCCCGATCGCCAAGAACCATGGCGAGGAAGGCACCGCCAAACTGATCGCCGAGCTGGGCCTTGGTCCCAATGACGGCGTGTTCTTCGCAGCGGGCAAGGAGCTTCAGGCGGCAAAGCTCGCAGGCGCGGCGCGCACCCGCGTGGGCGAGCAGCTGAACCTGATCGAGCAGGGCGTGTTCAAGTTCTGCTGGATCGTCGACTTCCCGATGTTCGAGTACGACGAGGACGCCAAGAAGATCGACTTCAGCCACAACCCGTTCTCGATGCCGCAGGGCGAGATGGAAGCGCTGGAAACGATGGACCCGCTCGACATCCTCGCCTGGCAGTACGACATCGTCTGCAACGGCGTAGAGCTGTCGTCGGGCGCGATCCGGAACCACCGTCCCGACATCATGTACAAGGCGTTCGAGATCGCCGGTTACAGCAAGGAAGACGTCGAGAAGAACTTCTCGGGGATGATCAACGCGTTCAAATTCGGCGCTCCGCCGCATGGTGGCTCGGCCCCCGGCGTCGACCGCATGGTGATGCTGCTCGCCGACGAGCCCAACATCCGTGAGGTCGTGCTGTTCCCGATGAACCAGAAGGCCGAGGACCTGATGATGGGCGCACCGTCGCCGGTCAGCCTCAAGCAGCTGCGCGAGCTCAACATCCGGGTGGCGGAGACGCCCAAGGGCTGAGGTCCGCGACGTGGCTTGAGAAAGCTGTGAAACTGTGATACTGCGCTGGTCATGAAGAATGTGACCATCGCATTGGATGACGAGACCCACCGGCTGGCGCGGATCCGCGCCGCCGAACTGGGCACGTCGCTCTCGGCGATGGTCAAGGCGTATCTGCAGGGCGTGGCATCGGGCGATGCGCCCGCAGAAGCGCTGCCATCCGGAGTACGTGAAATGCCCCAGGCGTTTGTCGCCGCGCCATCGCTGCCACCTTTAAGCGAGTTCGTGCCGCTCAAAAAACCTCGGCAGCCCGGTGCTTTGCGGGGGCAGATTCGGATGACCGAAGACTTCAACGAAACCCCACAGTGGCTGATTGATGCCATGGAGGGCAAGGACGACGACGAGTTCTGGCCCGCCAAGTAAGTGCGGGGCGCCCGACATTGCGTTTGATGCTCGACACCCATGTGCTGCTCTGGTGGTTGCAGGACAATGCCCGGCTCGGGCAGCGCGCTCGCAATCTCATCGCTGACTCGGATAATCAAATCCTTGTGAGCATCGCCACGCCCTGGGAGATTTCGGTCAAGCATCGGGTCGGCAAGATGGATAACAGCGGGGCTGTCGTGATGGGTGCAGTGCTGGACCAGGGCATGGCGATCGTTGATCTGAAGCCGACGCATTTGCGTGTGCTGGAAGCGATGCCCCTGCATCACCGCGATCCGTTCGATCACCTGATCATCGCGCAGGCGCTTGGCGAACAGGCCATCGTGATCACCGACGATGCGAAATTTCCGCTATACGGCGTTCGTTGCATTCCGGCCTGACACGCGTGCCGGTGATCCACCGCACAGCATTGGCCCATGACTTGGCCCAGAAACATGTTACATTTCAACAGATTCGGGCCAAGGTCCGAGAAGATGAGTTTGGGGGACTGCCGACGTGATGGGGTGTTTGGAGAGGGCTGCGCCTGTGTTGCGCGCTGTGATGCTAGCAATGACGGTGGCGGCTGGTCTGGCAGCCGCGCCAGGCTCAGCCGAAACGCTCGATGTCGCAGCGCTTTATCCGGCAAGGACGAGGGCAGCGGCCGAGGTCGAATCGCTTGTGGTCGAGCGTTTCGGCGGACGCGAAGGGCGTGCGCTCTCGTTCGCGCTCGAGGGCATGCTGGCGGAACTGTCGGTGTATGATCAGCCCTATTTCCGCATTGTTGCCGAACGATCCACCGCTCCGGCCGATGCGGTGCTCTCCGGCATTGCGAATGCGGTCGTGGAAAACCAGAATGTCGAGGAAACCCGCAAGGAATGCGTCGAGAAAGACGGCAACGGCAAGTGCCTGCGCAAGGAGGACGTCAAGATCAAGTGCCAGCGACGGATCGTCACCCTCAACCCTTCGCTGCGCATGGCACGGATCGATGATGGCGCGATCGTCTATCAGCGCCAGATCGTCCAGCGTGACCAGACCGTCATATGCCCCGACCGCAATGCTGGCCGCAATGTCCCCGATACGATCGAAGCGTTGATTGGCAATGCCGTCGCAGAGGTCAGGCTGGATATCGCGCCGGTCTTTCGCAATGACGCGATCCGGGTGCTTGAGACGCGCAAAGGCCTCGACAAGGAGCAGTCCAACCGGTTCCGCGATGCGCTGAAAGCCACCGAACGCAATCCGCAGGCCGCGTGCGATATCTGGGCGGCGCTGGATAGCGAGGTGCCCGGGCAGAGTTCGATCGTGTTCAACCTGGCGCTGTGCGCCGAGCAGCGCGGCGAGCTCGACGATGCCTTGGTGCGATATCGCCAGGCGCAGACTCTGCTGCCAAGCGAGCGGGCGATCAATGCCGCGTTCGACCGGATCGGCGCGCGCCGTGCCGCCGAGGCGGACTATGCCGCACGAGAAAGCAGACTGGCAGGAGACCGTCGATGAGCATCCAGCTGTCCGACTATGAAAAGGGCGCCTCGTTCGACGGCGACTACGCAGATGCGCTCAAGGCGGTACAGCTGAGGCTGTC
>NZ_JBKBOG010000014.1:39643-87148 GCF_046294995.1 Blastomonas sp. | reverse complement strand
GACGGCCAAGACGGACGATGAAGCGCGCGAACTGCTGCGCCTCTTCGGCTTCCCGTTCCCGATCGAGGAAACCCAGGAACAGGCGGCGGCTTAAAAGCCCACCGTCTCGCAATAGAAAGGCGAGAACTTAAGTCATGGCGAAACTGAGTTCCATCAACAAGAACGAGCGTCGCAAGAAGATGGTCAAGCAGTATGCTGGCCATTATGCGCGCCTCCGTGCGAAGGCAGAAGACACCACTCTTGACGAAACCGAGCGTCTGATCGCTCGGCTCAAGATGGCCGAACTGCCCCGCAACGCGAACCCCACGCGCGTGCGCAACCGGTGCAACACCACCGGTCGTCCTCGCGCTTATTACCGCAAGTTCGGGCTCAGCCGTATCGAGCTGCGGGATCTGGCCAACAAAGGCCTGATCCCCGGCGTTACGAAGTCCAGCTGGTAAGGATTTGAAGATATGGCAATGACCGATCCTCTGGGCGATATGCTCACCCGCATCCGCAATGGCCAGCAGGCCAAGAAGGACAGCGTGATGTCGCCCGCATCGAACCTGCGCGCTCGCGTGCTCGACGTTCTGCAGCGTGAAGGCTATATCCGCGGATATACCGAAGAGCTGCTGGGCCGTCACAAGGGCCTGCGCATCGAACTGAAGTATTTCGAGGGCCAGCCTGCGATCAAGCATGTTGCCCGCGTGTCCAAGCCTGGCCGCCGCGTCTATTCGGGTTCCAAGGAACTGCCGATCGTGCGCAACGGCCTTGGCATCACCATCGTGTCCACTCCCCGTGGTGTTCTGTCCGACGCGGAAGCGCGCGACCAGAACGTTGGCGGCGAAGTGCTGGCGGAGGTATTTTGATATGAGCCGCATTGGTAAAAAGCCGGTGGCCATTCCTGCAGGCGTTACTGCATCGATGGCCAATGGCGTCATCACGATGAAGGGCCCCAAGGGCGAGCTGACCATGCCCACCGTTCCGGACATCACCTACGAAGTGGGCGATGGCGAAGTTTCGGTGAAGCCTGCCAACAACACCCGTCGTGCCCGCTCTTTCTGGGGCATGCAGCGGACCTTGGTGCAGAACCTGGTGGTCGGTGTGACCGAAGGGTTCACCAAGACGCTGAACATCACCGGCGTCGGCTATCGTGCCAACGTGCAGGGCAGCAACCTCAAGCTGCAGCTCGGCTACAGCCATGATGTCGACTTCGCCATTCCTGATGGCATTGACATCAAGACCCCGGATCAGACCACGATCCACATTTCGGGCAGCGATCGCCAGAAGGTTGGCCAGGTTGCCGCTGAAATCCGCCGCTGGCGCAAGCCGGAGCCCTACAAGGGCAAGGGTATCAAATATGCGGGCGAGTTTATCTTCCGCAAGGAAGGGAAGAAGAAGTAAGCCATGGCGAAGCTCTCTTTATTCGATCGTCGCCGTCAGCGCGTCCGCAGCTCGCTGCGGGCACGGGCAGGTGGACGTCCCCGTCTTTCGGTGCACCGCACCGGCAAGCACATCTATGCGCAGATCATCGACGATGCCGCCGGCAAGACGCTGGCAGCAGCCTCGACGTTGACCAAGGGCAGCAAGGCATCGGGTGCAACCGTTGCCGATGCGATCGCCGTGGGCAAGCAGATCGCCGAAGCCGGCAAGCAGGCGGGTGTGACCACCGTTGTGTTCGACCGTGGCGGTTTCATTTTTCATGGCCGGGTCAAGGCCCTGGCCGATGCCGCACGCGAAGGCGGACTGGAGTTTTAAGCGATGGCTGATGAAGTGAACAACGCAGAAGCATCGGGCGCAGCCACCGACGGAGCGCCGCAGGGCGAGCGTCAGGGCCGCGGTGCCCGTGGTCGTGGCCGGGGCGGTAATGACCGCGCCGGTGGTGGAAACGATCGTGGTGGCCGTGGTCGCCGCGATGACCGCAACAAGCGCGACGAGCCCCAGGGCGACGAGCTGATCGAAAAGCTGGTGCACATCAACCGTGTGTCCAAGACCGTCAAGGGCGGCAAGCGCTTCGGCTTTGCTGCACTGGTCGTGGTCGGTGACGGCCAGGGCCGTGCCGGTTTCGGCCATGGCAAGGCGCGCGAAGTGCCCGAGGCGATCAGCAAGGCAACCGCTGCTGCCAAGAAGAAGATGATCCGCGTTCCGCTCAAGGAAGGCCGCACGCTGCACCATGACGGCACCGGCCATTTCGGTGCGGGCAAGGTGACGCTGCGCAGCGCGCCGCAGGGTACCGGCATCATCGCCGGTGGTCCGATGCGCGCCGTGTTCGAAAGCCTGGGTGTGGCCGACGTTGTGACCAAGTCCAACGGCACGTCGAACCCCTATAACATGATCCGCGCGACCTTCGAGGCGCTCGGCGAACAGACCAGCCCCAAGTCGGTGGCAGCACGTCGTGGCAAGAAGATTGCCGACCTGCTGGGCCGTGGCGGTGCCGCACCTGTCGTCGCCGAGGCTGAAGCCGCTGCGATTACGGAGTAACGCGACATGGCTACCATCAAGCTGAAGCAGACCGGATCGCCGATCCGCCGTCCTGAATCGCAGCGCAAGATCCTGATCGGCCTCGGCCTGAACAAGATGAACCGCGTCGTGGAACACACGGACACGCCCGAAATTCGCGGCATGCTCCAGAAGGTCCGCCACATGGTGACAGTGATCGACTGACACGAGATATCCGTTTCCTGACGGGGAAGCGGGTTAGGGGAGGGGAATGCTGCACATTGTGCTGGCGTTCCCCTCTCTGTTTGGACTAGGAGCACGGCTCTTGGTCACCCGGATTTGGCCCCATCAGGGGGCGGACCGGATTAGCGCGAACAAAGCGAAAGCGAGTGCACATTATGAAACTGAACGAAATCAAGGACAACGAAGGCGCTCGCAAAAGCCGGATGCGCGTCGGACGCGGCATCGGCTCGGGCAAGGGCAAGACCGGCGGACGTGGCCAGAAGGGCCAGACCAGCCGCTCGGGCGTCTCGATCAACGGATTCGAAGGCGGCCAGATGCCGCTCCACATGCGGATCCCGAAGCGCGGCTTCAACAATCCGTTCGGCAAGGACTATGACATCGTCAACCTGGGCATGATCCAGAAGTTCATCGACGCCGGCAAGTTGCCGACCGATGGCACTGTCGATCAGGCTGCCCTGCGTGCCGCCGGTCTGTCGCGTGGCGGCAAGGACGGCGTGCGCATTCTGGCCAAGGGTGAACTCACCGCCAAGGTCAGCTTTGCCGTCGCCGGCGCATCCAAGGGTGCGGTCGAGGCGATCGAAAAGCTCGGCGGCAAGGTGGACATCATTCTGCCGCGGCCCAAGTACGTAAAGCCGCCGTACGAAAAGAAAGCCTGATCAGGCCATCCGGCTTGTCAAGAACGCCCCGCCTCCCGATATGGTGAGCGCGGGGCGTCTTGCTTGAAACGCCGCAAGTCGGTATCGCTGCGGCGGGCTTGTAAAGCGCAAGCGCGAGGCGTAGCGCGCACATATGTGATTTCCGGTCGCGCGCGTCTCGATGCGCTGGCAGGCCGTATTATGGGATATTTGGTTTCATGGCATCACGGGCCGACAATCTGGCAAGCAACTTCAGCATGGCGAAATTCAGCCAGGCGACCGAACTGAAGAACCGCATCTGGTTCACCATCGGCGCGCTGATCATCTTCCGTTTGCTGAGCTACGTGCCGCTGCCCGGCGTCGATCCCACCGCTTTGGCGGCGCTTTACGAGCAGACCAAGGGCGGCGTTCTCGACATCTTCAACACCTTCTCGGGCGGTTCGCTCGAGCGCATGAGCCTGATCGCGCTTGGCGTGATGCCCTACATCACCGCGTCGATCGTGGTGCAGCTGGCGGCCTCGCTGTCGCCGCAACTCGCCGCGATCAAGAAGGAAGGCGAGTCGGGCCGCAAGAAGCTCAACCAGTACACCCGCTATGGCACCGTGTTCCTGACTGCGATGCAGGGCTATTTCATCGCCGTCGGACTCGAATCCTATGCAGGGGCCAGCGGCATCCAGGCCGTGGTCGATCCCGGCATCATGTTCCGCGTCGGCGCGGTGATCAGCCTTGTCGGCGGCACCATGTTCCTGATGTGGCTGGGTGAACAGATCACCGCGCGCGGCATCGGCAACGGCATTTCGTTGATCATCATGGCGGGCATCGTCGCCCAGATGCCGGTGTTCATCGCGCAGATGTTCGAAGGCGGCCGCACCGGTTCGATCTCGCCGTTCCTGATCGTCGGCCTGCTGGTGATGATCGTCGGCCTGGTGATCTTCATCTGCTTTATGGAGCGTGCCCAGCGCCGGGTGCTGATCCAGTACCCCAAGCGTGCCACCCAGCGCGGCGTGATGCAGGCCGATCGCAGCCACTTGCCGCTCAAGATCAACACCGCAGGCGTCATCCCGCCGATCTTCGCGTCGTCGCTGCTGCTGATGCCGCTGACGATCTCGCAGTTCGCGGGCAATTCGGCCGACCCGAATTCGACGCTCGGCACCACCCTGGTGACGCTCAACCAGTATCTCCAGCACGGCCAGCCGCTCTACATGACGCTGTATGCGCTGGGCATCATCTTCTTCTGCTTCTTCTACACCGCCGTAGTGTTCAACCCGGAAGAAACGTCCGAGAACCTCAAGAAGAATGGTGGCTTCATCCCCGGCATCCGTCCGGGCAAGAACACCGCGACCTATCTGGATTACGTGCTGACGCGCATCACCGTGGTCGGTGCAGCGTACCTCACCTTCGTGTGCGTGCTGCCCGAATATGTCATCGCGCAGACCGGCATTCCGCTGTTCTTCTTGGGCGGCACCAGCCTGTTGATCGTCGTCAACGTCACCGTCGACACGATTACCCAGATCCAGAGCCATCTGCTGGCGCACCAATATGCCGACCTGATCAAGAAGGCGAAGTTGAAGGGCCGCTTGCGCTGAGCGCTCCGTTGTCGAATATGAAGGGCCGGGGTAACTAGCCCGCAGGGGATGTATCTACCCATGAACATTATTCTTTTGGGCCCGCCAGGTGCCGGCAAGGGCACCCAGGCGCAGCGTCTGGTAGACGAGCGCGGGATGAAGCAGCTGTCGACCGGCGACATGCTGCGGGCGGCGGTCAAGGCGGGTAGCCCGATCGGCCTCAAGGCCAAGGCTGTGATGGAAGCGGGCGAACTGGTTTCGGACGAGATCGTCTCGGGCATCATCGGCGATGCCCTCGACGCGCTGGCGCCCGACACCGGCATCATCTTCGACGGCTATCCGCGCACCGCTGCGCAAGCGGAGTCGCTCGATACCATTCTCGAGACACGCGGCCGCATCTTGCACCATGTGATCGAGCTGGGAGTCAACGAGGACGCGCTGGTCGAGCGCATCACCGGCCGCTTCACCTGCGCCAATTGCGGCGAGGGCTATCACGACCGCTACAAGCTGCCCGCCAAGGAAGGCGTCTGCGACAAATGCGGATCGACCGAGTTCAAGCGGCGCCCCGACGACAACGAGGAAACGGTGCGCACCCGCATGGCCGAATATCGCGCCAAGACCGCGCCGATCCTGCCGATCTACGAAGCGCGCGGCATCGTCACCCGCGTCGACGGCATGGCCAGCATGGACACGGTCGCAGCGAACGTCGCCGGGATTCTGGACGCCTGACGTCGCAATCCTCCCCTGCAAGGGGAGGTGGCAGGCCGCAGGCCTGACGGAGGGGTATTAACGTCGGCGAGAGGGCGACACCCCTCCACCGCTTCGCGGTCCCCCTCCCCTTGCAGGGGAGGGCTTTAAGGGGCATGAACCGGCAACATCACCGGGGGACCTTCCACATGCGCACCGCTCTTGCCGTTCTGGCTCTTGCCACCGTTACCGTTACCCCCGCCCAGGCCGAGGTCACCACCCGGTCGGACAACGGCTTTGCGGTCATGCACAACGTCACGGTGGCGGTCGATCCGGATACCGCGTTCGCCATGCTGCGCACGCCTGCCAAATGGTGGGACAAGCAGCACACCTGGACCGGCAGCGCCGACAATCTGTACATGGATGCGCAGGCGGGCGGCTGCTTTTGCGAGCTGATTCCCAACGCCGCGACCACCGAGACCGGCGCACCGCAGCGCACCTTGCGGGGCAGCGTCCAGCATATGCAGATCCTCTATGTCGACCCCGGCAAGCTGCTGCGGTTGTCGGGCGCGCTGGGGCCGCTGCAGGGCGAAGCGATGGCGGGCACGATGACCGTCACGCTGGCGCCGATCAAGGGCGGCACCAGGCTGACCTTCGAATATGTCGCCGGCGGTTTCATGCGCATGGAGCAGGCCGAGATGGCATCTGCGGTTGATGGCATGATCGGCGCGCAGGCCTCGCGCCTCGCGATGGCGCTGGGCCCTCTGGTCGGCGGCGACAAGCTGCCGGCGCTCAAGGGTGATGGAGCCGCCGGGGCGATCGTGCCCGATGAGGAGCCTGCAGGGCAGGGCAGTGTCAGTGATCTGGTCACCGACCTCGAGCCCGACGCCGACACTGGTGCGCAAGAGCCGGACGACGTCCCTGACGGTGCCGCAGCGCGCGAAGCCGCATCGCCCGAAATGGCCGCTCGCAAGCCCAGGACAAAGCCGGGCACGCGGCCGATTTCCACCCGCGCCACCAGCACCAGCCCGCGCGCGGCCAAGGACGACGAAACCGGGCGTTGACGCCCTTCGCGCAGGCTTCCAGCCCTGTGCCATTTAGCACTATCGTCGCTTGTGTTTTGCGTTAGAGTTCGCCCAGAAATGCAGGCGAATCGCGAGAGTTTGCTGCTTTCGTGCCGGGTCGCGCAAACCGCAGCATCACCTCAAAGGGGGGACCCATGGCCGTTACCGATCACGTAGACTTGCCGACCTTCATGGAAGGCGTGCACAAGCGCAATCCGCACCAGCCCGAATTCTGCCAGGCCGTGCAGGAAGTCGCCGAAGACATTTTCGAGTTCATGGCGGACAAGGTCCAGTACCATGAGCAGCAGATCCTGCGGCGGATTGCCGAGCCCGATCGTGTCGTCTCGTTCCGCGTTTGCTGGGAGGACGACAACGGCAACATCCGCGTCCAGCGTGGCTGGCGCGTGCAGAACAACAACTCGATCGGTCCCTATAAGGGCGGCATCCGCTTCCACCCTTCGGTCAACGAATCGGTGCTCAAGTTCCTCGCCTTTGAACAGACCTTCAAGAATGCGCTGACCGGGCTGCCGATGGGCGGCGGCAAGGGCGGATCGAACTTCAACCCCAAGGGCAAGAGCGTGCGCGAGATCATGCGCTTCTGCCAGAGCTTCATGACCGAGCTGTATCGCCACATCGGTGCGGACATCGACGTGCCTGCCGGCGACATCGGCGTGGGCGGACGCGAGATCGGCTATATGTTCGGTCAATACAAGCGCATCACCAACCAGTTCACCGGGGTGCTCACCGGCAAGGGGCTCGAATGGGGCGGCTCGCTGATCCGCACCGAAGCGACGGGCTATGGCGCGGTGTATTTCCTCGCCAACATGCTGGCGCACAAGGGCGATGATCTGGTCGGCAAGACCGCGGTGATCTCCGGGTCGGGCAATGTCGCGACGCACGCTGCCGAGAAGATCGTGCAGATGGGCGGCAAGGTGCTCACTTTGTCCGATTCGGGCGGGTTCATCCACGATCCCGATGGCATCACCCAGGACAAGATCAACTGGGTCAAGGAGCACAAGACCCACCGTCGCGGCCGCATCGAGGATTATGTCGCCGAGTTCAAGGGCGCGACCTATCATGAGGGCAAGACCCCCTGGGGCGTTCCGTGCGACGTGGCGCTGCCCTGCGCGACGCAGAACGAGCTGCTCGGCGACGACGCGCGGATGCTGGTCAAGAACGGCTGCATCGCGGTGTCCGAAGGCGCCAACATGCCCACCGATCTCGACGGCGTGCATGTCTTCAAGGATGCCAAGATCCTCTATGCGCCGGGCAAGGCGTCCAACGCCGGCGGTGTCGCGGTCTCGGGTCTCGAAATGAGCCAGAACTCCGAACGCCGCGCCTGGAAGGAAGATGAGCTGCAGCAGATGCTCAAGGACATCATGACCGGCATCCACAACAGCTGCCTGCGCTATGGCGACCAGGGCGGCGGCTATATCGATTACGTCAAGGGCGCCAACATCGCAGGCTTCAAGAAAGTCGCCGATGCCATGCTCGCCTTTGGCGTCGTCTGACCGCCAGCGCACACATCCCGCCTGATTCAAAAGGCCGTCACCCAGCCCGGGTGGCGGCTTTTTGATTTGGTCCACATCCGACCGGGTGACGACCGCCAACGCGCAAGCAGGATTGACCTATCAGGCGCAGACATTGGCAGCCGGGGTGTCCAATGGTTGGGACATCGACCTATTCTGGTGCGCCGGCGGCGACGAGACCGCGCGCTTCAACGCCGGGCAGCAGGTCGCGACCGCGCTGGTGGCGTGGCTCAACGCCGGCGGCAAGCCCGCCAGCATGGGTCTGGATGGTGACTTCCGGCGGATCCGCACGGTGATGGTGACGCCGTATTGCATCAGCGTTTTCGTCTGCTCCACGGCACAGGCGGTCTGAACCTGGAACCGTGCCGGCGTGGCGCGCGCCAAACCGGTTGACGAGGCATGCAGTGCTGCTACGGGCGCGTTCAGCATGGCCCGATCAAGCCCCACACGCACACGCCTCGAGCGTAGCCCGGTCGACATCGGCTGGTGCGAATGCGTCGATCTTCCCGAGCTGGGGCTGGACCGCATCCGGGCCAAGATCGATACCGGGGCAGCGACCTCGTCGATTCACGCGACGCGGGTCAAGCCGCTGATGATCGACGGCCAATTGATCGTCGAGTTCTGGTTCCGTGCTCATCGCGGCGAGCCCGCGCGCAAGTATCGGGCACCCGGAGTCGAGCAGCGCCACATCAAAAGCTCGAATGGCGCGATTGAACTGCGGTATGTCATAGAAACGACGATGATCCTTGGTAGCGTGCGCTGGAAGGGGCATATGACCTTGGCCAACCGCACCACCATGACCTTCCCCATATTGATCGGACGCCGGGCCCTCAGGCGCGGCTTTCGTGTCGATTGCGCGCGCAAATGGGTGCTCGGCCAGCCCGAAGCCACCGACCGATGACCCCCTTTCCCCAAAGGATTTCCCCATGAAAATCGCCATGCTGGCGCGCAACCCCAATCTCTATTCGCATCGCAGATTGTGCGAGGCGGCGCGGGAACGCGGGCACGAGATCGAGATCCTCAACACGCTGCGGGTGACGATGAACATCACCTCGCACCGCCCCGGCGCACAATATCATGGCGAGCCAATTGGCGGCTATGACGCGGTGATCCCGCGCATCGGCGCGTCGATCACGCAATATGGCCTTGCGGTGCTGCGCCAGTTCGAGATGATGGGGGTGTGGTCGCTCAACGAAAGCGTCGCGATCGGCCGCTCGCGCGACAAGCTCCGTTCGATGCAGATATTCGCCAAGCATGGCCTGGGCCTGCCGGTCACCGCGTTCGCGCACGATCCCCGGCAGACCGATGAGGTGCTCAAGATCGTCGGCGGCGCGCCGGTCGTCATCAAGCTGCTTGAGGGTACGCAGGGCATCGGCGTGGTGTTGGGCGAAACCGAGAAGTCGGCCAAGTCGGTGATCGAGGCGTTTCGCGGGGCGAACGTCAACATCCTGGTGCAGGAGTTCATCAAGGAGGCTGATGGTAGCGACATCCGCATCTTCGTGATCGGCGGCAAGGTGGTCGCATCGATGATGCGCACCGGGGCCAAGGGGGATTTCCGCTCCAACCTGCACCGCGGCGGCAGCGCCAAGGCGATCAAGATCACCCCCGAGGAACGCTCGACCGCGGTGCGAGCGGCCAAGGTGATGGGATTGAACGTCGCAGGCGTCGACATCCTGCGGTCGAATCACGGCCCGGTGATCATGGAGGTCAACAGCTCGCCCGGGCTCGAGGGGATCGAGAACGCCACGGGCAAGAACATTGCCGGGATGATCATCGATTTCATCGAGGGCAACTTCAAGGCGGGGGCGTCGAAGACCAAGGGGCAGGGCTGAGACCTGCCCCGCGAAAGGCGCTAATCGAGCATCCGCGCGCCGAGCAGCAACAGCAGCTTTACGTCCATGCCGCATCCCTGCGCGCGCTTGTCGGCGATGAAGCTGTCAAGATCCGCCAGCGGCACGACATGGACGGTGATGTTCTCACCCTCCACACCTCCGCCGTCATGCACGCGGACGAGATCGTGTGCGCGCATCAGATGGAAGGCCTCGCTGACCATGCCGGGTGACGAATAGAACTCGCCAAGGTCTTCCATCCGCCCGGCGCGATAGCCGGTCTCTTCCTCAAGCTCGCGCGCAGCGGCCAGTTCGGGCGCCTCGCCGCTGTCGTGGTCGCCGATCAGCCCTGCGGGAAGCTCGATGCAGGGGCGGCCCAGGGGAACGCGGAACTGTTCGACCAGGATCACCGCATTATCGTGCACCGCCAGGATCACTGCAGCGCTGATGCCGCGTGCGCGCGAGACATATTCCCATTTGCCGCGCGTCTTGGCGGTGATGAACCGTCCCTGCCAGACGATCTGTTCGGGTTCGGTCATGGCTGTGTCCGTCATCCACTACCCCTCGTCATTCCCGCGAACGCGGGAATCCCGCTTTCGTGCTGGCGTCGAGCAGAAGCGGGACCCCCGCGTGCGCGGGGGTGACGACAGAAAAGCAACTGCAAAGTCGCGCCATCATCAAAGCTCGATCAGCCGGTCGGGCAATTCATTGGGGTTGTCGGTGGTCTTGGGGAAGTGCTCGGCAAGCACCTTGCCGACATCGCGGACCGCCGCAGCCATGCCTTCGCCGGGACGCCCGGCGCGCAGTTCGACGATCATGTCCGCCATTGCCTCGCCCCAGACATCGGGACTGACCTTGGCCGCGATAGCGCTGTCGGCGACGATTTCGGCGCGGTGTTCTGCCATCGAGAGGTAGATCAGCACCCCGGTCAGCCCCATCGTGCGCTTTTCGGCGCTCACCCGGAACAGGCTGATCGCGCGCGCACGCGACCGGATGCGCTTGATCGCAGGCGGGGTCAAAGCGAGCCGAATCGGCTTCCATGCGACGATCAGGTGCACCGCGGCAAATTTGACCGCAAGCAGCAGCATGATGATCGTGAGATACTCGCCGGGCGTGTAATCGTGCACCCAGCCCCCGGTGAACACGCTCAGCCAGCTCTCGAACCATGCGGGAAACGCCGCGATGCAGGCGAGCGCGAAGAACATCGCCGCCACCGCCCAATAGATCGGCGTTTCGCGATAATCATCGGACTGGCTGGCGATGACCGTGACGATCTCGCCATCGGTGTGTCTTTCTGCCGCCGCGACGGCATCGGTGACGATGCAGTGATCGTCGGCGGTTACGGTTTCAACCTTGCTCATCGTGCCTCACCAGCCTCCCGACGACCCGCCGCCGCCGAAGCCGCCGCCACCACCGCCAAAGCCTCCGCCGCCGCCAAAGCCGCCACCGCCGCCGAAACCGCCGCCGCCGCCCCCGCGTCCGTTGTTCATCATCTGCCCGAGCAGCAGTCCCCAGGTGACGACATCACCGACGCCAGACCGGCGGCCATAGCGCCGGCCCTTGCCCGCGCTGCTGAGCGCAGGAATGATGAAGAAGAACAGGATGATCGCGCCCCAGAACAGGAACAGGCCGATGCCGCCACCTCCCTTCCTGCCGCGCGCCTCCTGCTCGACCTCGGACGCGAACGCGCGGGCCTCGTCGTCGGGGAGGGTCAGCTGGGTGACGATCGCATCGGTACCGGCGGCGATCCCGCCGGGATAATCGTTGTCGCGAAAGCGCGGGAGGATGTCCTGCTGGATGATCATCGTCGTCAGCGCGTCGGTGAGGATGCCCTCCAGCCCGTAGCCGACTTCGATGCGGACCTTGCGTTCGGTGGGCGCGACGATCAGCAGCGCGCCATTGTCCTTTTCGGCATCGCCGTTGGCAGCCTGGCCGATGCCCCATTCGCGGCCCAGCTGATAGCCGTACTCCTCGATCTCGTATCCCTGCAGATCGGGCAGGGTGACGACGACCAGCTGGCGCGTCGACTGCTTCTCGAGCGCCTCGAGCCTGGCAGTCAGCGCCGCCTCCTGCGCGGGATCGAGCAGGTTGGCGTTATCGACGACGCGGCCCGTGAGATTGGGGAAAGTCTGGGCTTGGGCGGACGGGCTGGACGCTGCTGCAAGACACAGCAGCGCCAGCATCCAGCCGTGCCACAGGTGCCCGAAGGCTGTGCGTGCGATCACGTGCCGAAATCGACCTTCGGCGCTTCTTCTGCGCCTTGAGTGGTGGCCTTGAACGGCACCATCGGCTTGGCGCCGTGGATCAGGTTCGCGCCGATCGAATCGGGGAAGGTGCGGATCGTGGTGTTGTACTGGCGCACGGCCTCGTTGTAATCGCGCCGAGCTACCGCGATGCGGTTCTCGGTGCCTTCAAGCTGACCCATCAGCACGGTGAAATTCTGCTGGCTCTGCAGGGTCGGATAGGCCTCGACCACGGTACGCAGCTGGCCCAAAGCCTGGGTCAGCTGGTTCTGCGCCTGGCTGAACCTTTCGAAGGTTTCCGGATCGGACAGATCGTCGGTGGTGATGTTGATCGATGTCGCGCGCGCGCGCGCCTCGGTCACCTGGGTCAGGATCCGCTCTTCCGATGCGGCGCCCGCGCGCACCGTCGATACCAGATTGGGCACCAGATCGGCGCGCCGCTGATACTGGTTTTCGACATCGCCCCACTTCGCCTTGGCATTTTCCTCCGCCGTGGGGACCGAGTTGATGCCGCACGCAGTGAGCGCAAGCGTGGCAAATGCCAGCAAGGCATAACGGGTGATACGCATAGTCAGTGATTCCCTCTGGTTGATAACGCGTGGCCGTTATATCGTATTAAGACAGCAACTCTGCAAGACCATGTTTTACGGTTCCGGTTCGCAAAGCGCTCGACATCTCGACGTCGCTCGCGATTATAGGGCGATATTGCAACAGCAAAAGGGGGAAACACGTGTTTGCAGAGTTCAAGGCATTCATTGCGCGCGGCAACGTGCTCGATCTGGCCGTGGCCGTGATCATCGGCGCGGCTTTCGCCACGATCACGACTTCGCTGACGCAGGACATCATCATGCCGGTGGCCGGCGCGATCTTTGGCGGCGCGGATTTCTCCAGCTATTTCATCATGCTGGGTCCGGTGCCCGAAGGCTATGCCGGTTCGCTCGAAAATTATGCCGAACTCAAGGAGGCGGGCGTCGCGCTGCTCGGCTATGGCCAGTTCATCACCGTGGTGATCAATTTCCTGATCCTGGCGTTCATCATCTTCCTGATCGTGCGGCAGGCGAACCGGCTGTTCAAGAAGCCCGACGAACCCGGCGCTCCGTCCGGCCCCAGCGAGGTCGAACTGCTCGCCGAGATCCGCGATCTGCTGAAGAAGTAGGTTGAAATCTCCCCTCCCGCAGGCGGAGCCGCTATATGCCTCTCCCTTGATGGGAGAGGCAGCGAGACTTGGTGGCTTTGCTTGCCTGTCGCAGCGGTGAGGGTGATGGTGCGGCTGGATGCCATCGGTACACATTTGCACCGTCAGCCCGATCCGGAGAGATCACCCCCACCCAACCCTCCCCCATCGAGGGGGAGGGCTTTAAGCCCCTCTCGCAGGCGGAAGGGGAGAGGGGCAGAGCTTTTCTCTCCCCACTCACTTCCCATTCATCATTCCATCGCTATATACATCCCTGCCGGCTTGTCCGGCTATGACGATAAACTGCGGCGTGCAATAGGCACAGCGGACCCGGGGGCGGTACCCGGCGGCTCCACCATAATCTTCGTTTAACGGGGGGATCCCCGTGAAACCGGGGCTTTTGATGGGGCCGAACTAGGATCGACGTGTGTTGAAAGACGTTGTTTTCGTCCGGGCTGAGTAACCCGTTAAAGGCTCAAACACGATAAGTGCCAATGACAATGACGCACTCGCCCTCGCTGCATAATTCAGCGGCCTAACGGCCAAGAGTTATCTAGCAAGAGCGCGGTTGAACCCACCGGGCAACAGAAGCGGAGTTCAGCGGTTTGGAGAGCACCGGGCAACAGAAGCTCTCCACTTTCCCCCTCAGAAGATGGCGTCACTCAGGCCCATAGGCCTTTTGGTAGTCGACCGCGTCGAGCATCTTGGCGCCGGCCATGAACACCGCACCGGTGCACGCGGCAAACAGCAGCCAGCCGCCATAGCCGGGATACTGGTCCAGATATGCCTTGCCGCGTTCGCAGGCACCCAGCGCCAGTGCATAGGTGATCAAAAACACCTCGAACTTGGTCTTGATCAGGAACAGGCGCCGTATTTTTTCGAACATCGACATATCCCCGCAAGCCCCGTGCCAAGGGCGGTTTCCTGCGGGATAGTATGGTTGAGATTGGGTTAACGTGTAAAGCCTGCCGACAGATTATCGGGCAAGCTCGGCCAGATCGAGCGCATCGAGCAGCGCGCTGCGTGCCGCCTGGACGGTGGCGGCAAATCCGGGCTCGGCAAGATCGGACGGCGCGATACGTTCGGGCCATTGGGCCGCAATCACCCGTTCGATTATGTCGAGCTTTCCCGGTGTCGCGATGAAGCGCGGGTCGACCGTGGCAGGATCGGCGACGACGCGCAGACGCAGGCACGCAGGCCCGCCGCCATTGGCCATCGACTGGCGGACATCGACCGGCACCAGCCGCCGGATCGGGCCGTTGCCCGCGACCATCGCCTCGAGCCACTGCCACACCGCCGGCACCTCCTGCGATTCGCTGGGCAGAACCAGGGCGTGGCCGCCTTCAGGCAGGGTAACGAGCTGCGCGTTGAACAGATAGCTCTTGATCGCATCGGCCAGCGACACCGCGCTGGCGGGCACTTCGACGATCTGCACCGCCGGAAATGCCGCGCGGATCGCGGCATGGCTGCCCGCGCGATCCTCGAACGCCTGTTCGTGCGTGAACAGCACGGTCTCGTTGGCGACCGCCACGACATCGTTATGGAAGGCACCGGCGGCGATCGCGGTCTCGCTCTGCTGGATGAACAGCGTCCGGTCCGCCGCCAGGCCGTGCCGCCGCGCAATCGCCTTGCCCGCCTCGACATGCTGGCGCGCGGGGAAGGGGCCGCCTGTTTTGCCATAGACGAAAATCTCGACGCCGGTGCCATCATGGCCATCGCACAGCCGCATATGGTTTGCAGCGCCCTCGTCGCCAAACGGGGCCGGGACAGGTCCGTGCACCGCGAAATGCTGTTCGTCGGCAAAGGCGAGGCGAAGCTGCGCCAGCGTTCCGGTCCATTCATGGCTGCGGTGCGGCATCGTGACCAGATTGGCGACCGTCAGGTGGCAGCGGCCATCGGCGGTATCGGGGGCGGGGGAGACGGTCGCAGCGTTGGCGGCCCACATCGAGGACGCAGAATAGGCGGCGGCACGGATGTGCGGCTCGGCGGTCGCAAGGTCGCAGCCCAGGCTCTCGAGCCAGCCGTTATTGGGCCGGTCGAGCGGCAGAAAGAAGCCCTGCGCCAGCCCGAGCGCGATGTTGGCACGCATCTTGGCCACCCCCTGCAGCGCCGCCGCCCGCGGCGCGCTGACCGCGCCTGCGTTGCTCGCCGAGGCGATATTGCCCAGGCTCAGCCCCGCGTAATTGTGGCTGGGGCCGATGATCCCGTCGAAGTTGATTTCGGTCAGCATTGGGTCTTTCCGTTTCTTCCCTCTCCCCTCCGAGGGTGAGGGTTGCGCAGACTTGGGCACGCATGTGCCCTAGTCGGAGCTGGGAGAGGGGGCAGCGACGCTGGCGTTCGTGCGCCCCGCCCCATCACCCTCATCCAACTGCGCCTAGGCGGCTTCGCCGCCAAGGCTTCGTATCCTTCTCCCTCAAGGGGAGAAGGTTTGGCGTCACATCACCGCTCGATCCATCGCACCGCATCGCCCGGCGCTATTCCCAGCAGCCCCGCTGCCTTGGGGTCGATCGCGATGCTGTCGCCCTGATCCGCGACATGGCCGTAAGCGCAGCGGAAGTCCGCCAGCCGGCCCGATGCCACCAGCGACAGCGTGCCGCCATCGGCGACGGCGCCCAGCACTGCATCGCGCGAGTTGCGGATCGAGTGGACCTGGTCGGTGCGCGCGGTCATCGTCGGGCCGCCATCGAAGATGTCGACATAGTTCTCATACGCAAAACCCTCGTTCTCGAGCATCCGCATCGCGGCCCTGCCGCTGACATTGGGGCGTCCCAGCACATGCCGTGCGGCATCTGAGAGCATCGCGACATAGACCGGGTGCTTGGGCATCAGATCGGCGATGAACTGGTTGCCGTGCAGCGCGTTGAAGGTGTCTGCCTCGTCGAAGCTCATCCCGAAAAAGCGCCCGGCGATGCTGTCCCAGAACGGCGAATCGCCCGCCTCGTCGATCACCCCGCGCAGTTCGGCGAGGATGCGGTCGGTAAAGCGCGCGCGGTGCATCGCGATGAACAGATAGCGGCTGCGCGCCAGCAGCATGCCGAGGCCGCCGGCCCGCTCGCCGGGGTGCAGAAACAGCCCGCCAACTTCGCATGATCCCTCAAGATCGGTCACCAGGCTGAGGATTTCGGCGCGGAAGGTCTGGGCGAGTTCGGCGCTGTGCTGCGAAAGCGTGCTCAGCCGATAGGAGTAGAACGGAAATTTCTGCCCCACCCGGGTGAGCAATTGGCAGGTGCCACGAATCTCGCCGGTCTCGGTGTTTTCCAGCACCAGCACGAACAGTTCATCTTCGACGCTGTCCGCATCGCGCGCGAAGGCGGTCGCCGAGCGCTCGATCTTGGATTCGAGCGATTTGCGGTCGGCAGGCAGGTTGGTGAACCCGCCGCCGGTCAGCTTGGCCATCTCGTAGATCGGCTGCAGATCGTCGGGCGTCGCCGCCCGGATGACAAAACTCATAACCCCCCTTTTTCGGCAAGCCGCAACATGGTGAGCGCCGACAGTCGCGCCCTTTCGGCGAGGCTGTCGGTGATCAGGAATTCTTCGGCGCTGTGGATCGCGCCGCCGCGCACGCCCATGGTGTCGACCACGGGCACGCCGCAGGCCGCGATGTTGTTGCCATCGCACACCCCGCCGGTGCCGCGCCAGCCGATCTCAAGCCCGAGCGCCGCGCCGCAATCCTTGACCAGCCCGAACAGCTTTGCGGCGCCCGCATCGATCGGCTTGGGCGGGCGGCCGAAGCTGCCATGCGCATGGACCGAGACATCGTGCGCGCGCGCGACGGTTTCGCAGAGCCGATTGAGTTCATCATCGGCAAAGGCCTGCATCTCAAGGCTTTGCGGGCGGAAGTTGACGCGCAGGATCGCGTGGTCGGGGACGACGTTGTTGGCGCTGCCGCCATCGATCTTCGCCGGATTGACCGACAGTCCGTCGCGGGTCAGCGCCTTTAGCCGCACCGCAAGGTCGCTTGCTGCGACCAGCGCATTGCGCCCGTCCTGCGGATTGCGCCCGGCATGCGCCGAGCGACCGGTGACGATGACCGAGAAATTGCCCGATCCGCCGCGCTCTCCGGCAAGCGTGCCATCGGGCAGCGCAGGCTCATAGGTCAGCGCGGCGACTTTGCCGGCTGCTAGGCGCGCGATTAGCGCGCCGGAGGACCCTGAGCCGACTTCCTCGTCGGAGTTGATCATCACGTCGTAGCCGATGCTTGCGGCGAGCGGCGATCGCTCGACCGCCTTGAGCGCCGCCAGCATCACCGCGATCCCGCCCTTCATGTCGGCGACGCCCGGGCCGTTCAGCACCCCGGGCTCGAGCCAGGTCAGGCTCTGGAAGGCGCTGTCGGCGGGAAACACCGTGTCCATATGCCCGGTCAGCAGCAGCCGCAGCGGGGCATCGGGCCGCACCGAGACGACCAGATGCTGGCCACGCTGGATGGTATCGATGCTGCCATCAACGCGCACCGCATCGACCGGCACGGGATCGACCAGCCGCACCTCGCCGGGCAGCACAGCAAACGCGTCGGCGAGCAGCTGCGCAGTCTGCGCGAGGCCCGCAAGATTGCCCGATCCGCTGTTGATCGCCGCCCACTGCTCGACCTGGCGCAGCATCGCGGACTGGTCGATGGGTTCGAGCGCATCGCGTTCGGATGCGCTCAGGCTGGCAAGGCTCGTCGTCATCCGCCATGCCATAGCCCGGTTGGTCGCACGCCGCCACCCGTTGCGGGCAAAGCGGATTTACTTTGGCGCCTTGCCTTGCCATAGCCGGTGCTTCATTCCTCCCCGGAAATACTCTGACTTTCCCTGCGCGTTGCGCGCGGGGAGATCGTATCAAGCAAAGAGGACCGGGAATGAGCGATACTATCCAGACCAACGGCATCAGCATCGATTCTGCGCTGCACGGCTTCATCACCGATTCGGTGCTGGCCCCGCTGGCGCTCGACGCCGACCGCTTCTGGGCGGATTTCGCCGCGCTGCTCGAGCGGTTCGTGCCGGTAAACCGCGATCTTCTCGCCAAGCGCGAGGAGCTTCAGGCCAAGATCGACGACTGGCACCGGGTGCGCAGGGGCCAGCCGATGAACGCGATGGAATACCGCACCTTCCTCTATGACATCGGCTATCTGGTGACCGAGCCGCAGCCGTTCGCGATCGGCACCACCAACGTCGATCCCGAAATCGCGACGATGGCGGGCCCGCAGCTGGTCGTGCCCTCGCTCAACGACCGCTTCGTGCTCAACGCCGCCAATGCACGCTGGGGCAGCCTGTACGACGCCTATTACGGCACCGACGCGCTCGATGCGGCCCCGGCGCAGCCCGGCGGCTATGACGCGGTGCGCGGCGCGGCGGTGGTCAAGGCGGCCAAGGCGTTTCTTGACGAGGCGGTTCCCCTTGCCGAGGGAAGCTGGGCGGATGTGACAGGCTTCGAGCTGTCACCTGACACACCAACCCAACTCCGCCTGTCCCGAGCGAAGTCGAGGGACGTAGAGGGAACGGTTGAGGAGGGTCCCTCGACGACGCTCGGGACAAACGGGAGTTTTGCAGGGTTCAAGGGGGAGGCGTCATCGCCGAGCGCGCTGTTGTTCGCCCACAACGGCCTGCATATCGAGATCGTCATCGATCCCTTGCACCCGATCGGCAAGGACGACCCCGCCGGGATCGCCGACGTGCTGCTCGAAGCCGCGCTGACCACCATCGTCGACATGGAAGATTCGGTCGCTGCGGTCGATGCCGAGGACAAGGTCACCGCCTATACCAACTGGCTGGGGCTGATGCGCGGAGACCTGGAAGCCAGCTTCCCCAAAGGCGGCAAGACGCTGACCCGGTCGTTGGAAGCAGACCGCGAATATACCGCGCCCGATGGCACCGCATTCACCCTGCCGGGCCGCAGCGTGCTGTTCGTGCGCAATGTCGGCCATCTGATGACAAACCCGGCGGTACTGCTCGCCGATGGATCCGAAGCGCCCGAGGGCATTCTCGATGCGGTATTCACCAGCGCGATCGGCTGCCACGACATCAAGGGGTTGGGCCGGTTCCGCAACAGCCGCGCCGGATCGATCTACATCGTCAAGCCCAAGATGCACGGGCCCGAAGAGTGCGCCTTCACCAACGACCTGTTCGATGCGGTCGAGGACATGCTCGGCCTTGCGCGCTACACGATCAAGGTCGGCGTGATGGACGAGGAGCGTCGGACATCGGCCAACCTCGCCGCGTGCATCCATGCGGTGCGCAACCGCATCGTCTTCATCAACACCGGCTTTCTGGATCGCACCGGCGACGAGATCCACACCTCGATGCAGGCAGGCCCGATGGTCCGCAAGGGCGACATGAAGACCTCGGACTGGATCAAGTCCTACGAGGCGCGCAATGTCGGGATCGGCCTTAAATGCGGGCTCGATGGCAAGGCGCAGATCGGCAAGGGCATGTGGGCGGCGCCTGACATGATGGCCGACATGATGGAACAGAAGATCGGCCATCCGCTGACCGGCGCCAACACCGCCTGGGTGCCATCGCCCACCGCCGCGACGCTGCACGCGATGCACTATCACAAGGTCGATGTGTTTGCCCGCCGTGCCGAGATCGCCGCGCAGCCGGTGCCCAACCTTGATCCGCTGCTCAGCATTCCGCTCGCCGCCGGCCAGAACTGGTCGCCCGAAGACATCCGCGCCGAGCTCGACAACAATGCGCAGGGGATCCTGGGCTATGTCGTGCGCTGGGTCGATCAGGGCATCGGCTGCTCCAAGGTGCCCGACATCCACGATGTTGGCCTGATGGAAGACCGCGCGACGCTGCGCATCTCATCCCAGGCGCTCGCCAACTGGCTGCTCCACGGCGTGTGCACGGCAGAGGAAGTCGATGCGGCGCTGCTGCGGATGGCGGCCAAGGTCGATGCGCAGAACGCGGGCGACCCGCTCTACCGGGCAATGGCGAGCGATCCCGAAGGCTCGATCGCGTTTCAGGCGGCGCGTGATCTGGTTTTCAAGGGGGTTGAACAGCCCAGTGGTTACACCGAGCCTCTGCTGCATGCGTATCGGCAGAAGGTGAAGGCGGGCTAGGGTTCATTTATTCGCAATCTGTTCTCCGGAGAAAGCCGGAGTCCAGGGGCGGTCTTGGCGCAACCTGGCTCCTGGGCTCCGGCTTTCGCCGGAGAACAGAAGTATTGTCGGTGGAGGTAGCGCGCACGTCCCTCGACTTCGCTCGGGACAGGCGGGGTAATTTGTCGTCCCTTCGTCATTCCCGCGAACGCGGGAATCCCGCTTTAGCGCTGATGTTGGCGAAGAAGCGGGACCCCCGCCTTCGCGGGGGTGACGAGTTAGGGCTAGTTTACTTCCGCATCCAGATGCGCACGGATCGCCTCCAGGCTCTCGTCCAGATGGCTGAGCATGAACAGATGCCCGCCATCCTCGATCACCTTGAGCTCGGAGTTGCGGATCAGCGCCTTGAGGATCTGGCCATTGACCACCGGGACGATCTGGTCGTCGCCGCCCATCAGGATCAGCGTGGGCTTGCCCAGGAAGGGCAGGAACGGCGCGCTGGTCCAGCCGATCATCGCGAGCAGCTGATAGAAATAGCCGGTCTTGGAAGGCGCAGTGATGCGTCCGGTGTGGCCCGTGGCGCCGTCGGTCGAGCCGCCATAGAGCGTCGCGAAGTGCTTCTCCATGTAGCTGGGGTCGATATAGCGGCGCGGGTCGGCCATCTTGCTGAGCGCCGAGAGCTTGCCGGGCACCATCACCATGCCGGCGGTGGTCGCGGCGAGCACCAGGCGGTTGACGCTGCCGGGATGCTGGAGCGCGAAATGCTGCGCCATCGCACCGCCCCAGCTCACCCCCATGACATCGACCGTCTCGATCTCGAACTGCTGCAGCAGCAGCCAGGCGCAGCGCGCCATCAGGAACGCATTGTACGGCACCTTGGGATCGGGCGATCCACCGATGCCGGGCATGTCGAAGGTGATGAACGGGCGATCGGAGAGCTGTTCGGCAAATGGCGCGACCGCTTCCATATTGGCGCCGATGCCGTTGAAGAACAGCAAAGGCGGCTTGGTCAGCCCCTCGTCAAAGCGCCACCGCGCCACGCGCAACGTGCGCCCATCGGCCACCTCCATGGTGATTTGTGGCATGGTGATTTCGGGGCCCGAGGGCGTTTGGAGCTTGGGTTTGCTGGCCAATGCGAATTCCTGTCGGTTGAGTTCAGTGTCTAACTAAATCCTGCCCTGCAAGGGGAGGGGGACCACGAAGTGGTGGAGGGGTGACCCCCTATCGCCAGTGCTGACACCCCTCCGTCTGGCTACGCCAGCCACCTCCCCTTGCAGGGGAGGATTTCAAATCTGCTTCACTCCAGTACATACAGACCCGGCGCAGGTTCCAGCGCGGGGTGCTTCTTGCTGCCGGTGGCCGCAGGCGCAGCCACCTTGTCGCCCGAGCGCGCCTGCAGCCATTCCATCCAATACGGCCACCAGCTGCCCTTGACCTCTTCGGCCTTGGCCAGCCACGCATCGACGTCCGCCGGGGTCTTGCCCGCCTTGGTCGGGGTGTTGCCTTTCATTCGGAAATACTTGGCCTTGGGGTTGGTCGGCGGATTGAGGATCGCCTGCATATGCCCCGATTGCGACAGCACGAAATCGACGTTCTTCGATCCGAACAACTGCGTCGAGCGATAGCATGCGCGCCATGGGGTGATGTGATCGGTCACCCCGCCCAGGATGAACAGGTCGTTGGTCACCTTCGACAGATCGATCTTGTGATCGACCATCTCGACCTCGCCCTTGCGGGTAAAGGCGAGCGTCTCGAAGATGGTGAGGAAATCGCCCATCAGGCTCGCCGACAGGTTGGTGGCATCGGCATTCCAGAACAATACATCGAACGCCGGCGGGTCCTCGCCCATCAGATAGTTGTTGATGACATAGTTCCAGATCAGGTCGTTGGGCCGCAGCCAGGCAAAGCCGCGCGAAAGGTCGCTGCCCTTGATCACGCCCTTGCGCGCCGCGCGCTGCTTGGCGAGCGCCAGGCCGTTGTCGCTCATCAGCGATCCGGCCTCGATATCGGTCTGCTTGGGGTGCAGCACGCACACCATGAGTGTCACCGCGCCGATGCGATCGTCGCCCGATGCCTTGAGCTTGGAGAGCAGCATCGCCAGCGTCTGCCCGCCCGAACAGCCGCCCGAGACATTGACCTTCTTGGAGCCCGTGATCTCGCACACCACGTCGACCGCGCGCGTGCACGCGGCGATGTAGTCCGCCATCGCCCAGTGGCCATGCTCCTTTTGCGGATTGCGCCACGAAATCACGAAGGTCTGGATGCCGTTGTCGACCTGCCACTTGACCACCGATTTCTCGGGCGACAGGTCGTTGATGTACATCTTGTTGATCTGCGGCGGGATGGTCAGTTGGGGGATCGCATAGACCTCGTCGGTGGTTGGCGCGTACTGGACCAGCTCCATGATCTCGTCGCGATAGACGACATTGCCTTTGGAGGTCGCGACATTCTCGCCGATAGTGAACGGCTTCTTGTCGACCTGGCTGACCATGCCGTCGTTGTACACCATGTCATTATAGGCGTTTTTCAGCCCCTTGAGCAGCGATAGCCCGCCCGAATCGACGATCCGCTTCTGCGCCATCGGATTGCCCAGCAGCGTGTTGGTGGGGGCCAGCGCGTCGATGATGATTGCGGAGATGAAGTTGGCGCGGTCGCGCTCGATCGCATCGAGCTCGAGCTCCTCGATCCAGCTCTTCATGCCCTTTTGCACCGCCATGTAATATTGCGCGCCCGCCTTGAAGAACGGGTTGAACCGCCACGCGGGGTCCATGAAGCGCTTGTCCTTGGGGTCGGGGGCAAGCTCGGACTGGCCGGTCATGATCTTGACGACATCCTCGGAGAAGGATTGCGCGTGGCGCATCGTTCGTGCCGGGTCGCTCGCGGTTTCGCGCAGCAGCAACCCGATCGCGCCGACAAAATCCTCGCGCGCCAGCCCCATCAGGGGTCCCAACGCGGTGGTGTGCTGCGCTGCCTCTTCGACCAGATTGGGGGCGTCGTCTGCCATATGCTCTCTCCTCCTCGAAGCTTGCCGCCCCGTTCATGCAGGGTCGGTCGCAAGGGCATCGTATAGAGAGCGGGCGGCCTGCACAATGGCCGCCGCAAGCGGTCAGATCAGGGCGTCAATCTGGGTCGCAAGGTCGATGTCGCGCTGCGAAAGGCCGCCTGCATCGTGCGTGGTCAGCAGGATTTCGACGCGGTTGTAGACGTTCGACCATTCGGGGTGATGATCGGCCTTTTCGGCCAGGATCGCGACGCGGGTCATGAAGCCGAACGCCTCGACGAAATCGGTGAACTTGAACGTGCGGGTCAGCCCGTCGCGCAGCGGCTCGGGCGTCCATTCTGGCAGCGCGGAAAAGGCGGTCGTGCGTTCGACGTCGGTGAGTTTGGTGACCATCGCTCGTGTCTCCTCTTGGCAGCGGGCGGCAATTGCGCCTATCTGCGGATCAGATGGCGCAAGATGCTGCACAAACCAAGGACTTTGACACGGATGCAGCGCTGGAATGCACCGGCCTTGGCTGTGTGCGCGGCGGGCGAATGCTGTTTCGTGGCGTCTCGTTCGCACTGACCGGAGGCGAGGCGCTCCATGTTACCGGCCCCAATGGCCTGGGCAAGTCCAGCCTGATCCGGGTGCTCGCCGGGCTGCTGCCGGCCTATGCTGGCGAGGTGAAGACCACGGGGCGGATGGCGCTGGCCGACGAGAAGGTGGCGCTTGATCCGGGGCAACCGCTGGCGCGCGCGCTCAGCCATTGGACCCGGCTCGACGGCAGCGCGGATGCCGATATCGCGGGAGCCATGGCCGCAGTAGATCTGCCGCATCTCGCCGATGTGCCGGTGCGGTTCCTTTCGACCGGCCAGCGCAAGCGCGCGCTGCTCGCGCGGATCAGCCTGTCGCGCGCGCCGATCTGGCTGCTCGACGAGCCCGCCAACGGCCTCGACACCGCGTCGATCGCGCGGCTGGGCACGCTGATGGCGGCGCACAGGGCGAACGGCGGGATCGTGCTTGCCGCCTCGCACCAGCCGCTGCCGCTCGATGGCGCGCGGACGCTGCCGCTCGCCGATTTCGTGCCCGCCGCTGTGGACGAGCCCGCATGATCGCAGCCCTAGGCACGCTGATCCGGCGCGAACTGATGCTGGCCTTCGGGCTGGGCGGTGGCACGCGTGGATCGGCTGGCTTCATCATGCCGATCATCTTCTTCCTCGCGGTGGCGACGATCTATCCGTTCGCGGTCGGGCCGGATGCGCAATTGCTCGGCCGCACCGGGGGCGGGGTGATCTGGGTGGCGGCCCTGCTCGCAAGCATCCTGCCGATCGACCGGCTGGTGCAGGCCGATGTCGACCAGGGGATGATCGACCAATATGTCGTGCGCGGGATTTCCGAAGAGCTGATCGCGCTTGCCAAGACCATTGGCCACTGGCTGAGCTTCGGCCCGCCGCTGATGCTTGCTGCGGTAATTTCCGCCGGGCTGCTGGGGCAGACATCCGAGCAATTGCTAACTATCGAGATCGGGCTCGCCTGCGCGACGCCTGCACTGGCGGCGCTGGGGGTGATGATCGCTGCGCTGACCTCAGGCCTGCGCCATGGCGCGGCTCTGGGCGGATTGCTCTTGCTGCCGCTGGCAGTCCCTTTGCTGATCTTCGGCGCCGGGAGTCTCGCGCCTGGGAGCCAGAACGGTTTGCTGCTGCTGGCCGCGGCCAGCCTGTTGCTCACCGTCATCTGCCCGATCGCCGCCGGTGCCGCGATCCGCGCCGGGCGCGAATAGGCCGGATCGAGCCTAGCGGCAGGCGCTCCAGCCCATCGCGCCGCGATTGGCGAGGTCGAAATGGAAGTGATCCTGATGCGCGGCGTTGTAATCGGGTGACAGCGTGGTCGAGAACAGGTCGCACGCGCCATCGCGCACCCGCCGCAGGAACAACGCCTTGTCATCGCCGCCGAACCAGTCGCCCAGCACCGACACGCGCCTGCCGTCCTCGAGCACGAAGCCGCTGACATCGAGCGCGTTGGCAGTGGCGTGCTCGCTCCAGGAGCCTTCGCTGCGGCCATACATCCGCCGGCATGAGTAACTGCCGAAGTTCTCGATCCGGCTGACCTTGCTGCCAAGGATGTCCTGTGCCGCCGGCTGCACGACCTGCGCCTGCCAGATCAGCAGGCCAACCGCCATCGGGCACGATGGCGCGACCGAGGCGGGGGCAAGCGGCAGCAGCGGCTGGCCCGACGACGCGCGCACCGCATCCTCGACCCGGCACTGGTCCGCGCCGAACGGTTCTGCGGGCGTGAACTCCAGCCCCGAACTTTCCAGCAGCGCCATGCACTCCTCGCGATCTTCGGAGAGCTTCACGATCTTGCGCCCGGTCGACATGCCGATCGGCTCGCTCAGCGATAGCGGCGTCCATGGCAGATCCTGGCGTCCCGGTTTGAGCCAGGCGAACAGCACCAGCAACGCGAACGCGATGATGGCGAGCCAGACCAGCCGCCGGGCCAAGCGTACGAGTCGGGGGCCAATGATGTTGGGAATGCGCATATGTTCACCCTAACGCAGGCAAGCGGTGAATGGATGCAGTGCGCACGTTACCTGCAGGGTAATTGTTCCGCCGCGACGGTATGGCGTAGCTCGAAGCCAGGATGCTCAGCGGGAGATAACGACATGAACGGCAAATGGCAGGCGCAGATGCAGCTCTGGTGCGGCGCGGTAATGGTTTTCGGGCTGGTGCTGATGGGCGGTGCTTTCGAGGCAACCAGCGCCGGGGTGAGCGCGCTGTTCGCGATCCTCGATGGCCCCGGGCCGATGACTTGGGATCCGGTGCTGCGCTTCTCCCTCGCGCTGATGGGTGCGGTGACGCTGGGCTGGGGCGCGACCGTGCTCGCGGTGGTGCGCGGCACTGGCGACATGGCGAGCGCGCAATCGCTGGCGCTGTGGCGCGGGATCACCGCCGCCTTGTTGTTGTGGTATGCCGTCGACAGCGGCCTGTCGGTCGCGACCGGCTTCTGGCGCAATGCGCTGTCGAACACGGTGCTGATCGGATGGTACCTGCTGTTGGTGGCGCGCCACCCGGCGCGGGCGCGGCAGGGGCAGGCGGCGCGGGCGTGACGGGGCTGTAACCTGGTTTTCGAAGGCTCAACCTCGACGGCAGCTCTCGGTGCTCAGCTTTATGACCGCGAATGGCGAGAAGTGGGTGGTTTGCTGACACCACCTAGCGCAATCAGGCCGTTTAATACGGGAAGCTTCGAGAAGTGCCCCTTCTAAAAAATAGATAGAAGACGCTGGCTAGGCCAATGACTTGTGCGAGCATGAACCAAATAACCAGACCGAGCGATAAGTCAGCGTAGTGCTGCGCCCCGGTCATGTTGACACCGAGAATGAAGGCGAAGCCAGCAATTGAAGCTGGATAATCAGGGAGAAAAAGAGAACCTGTCCAACGTGCGAGATACGCACCTGTCAGGATACCCAATGGGATGATGGCGGTGATGATACCTAGAACAAAAAACGACATTTTGCGGTGCTCACACACGGAACTGGTCATCAGGGAGATAACGCAAGGTGGAACAACCGCAATGGGATCGACATGAGAAGTTCGGCTTTCGGCACTAAACCCCGCCGAAGCTGCCCGACGGGTATCGGGATCGCGTCAGGCTTTCGGGAACGGTTCAAGCTGGGTGGAAAACGGACGGGCCGCTTCCGCTTGAATACTGGCTCAATCTGGAGTTCACTGGCGGGCAGGAGGCAAGTCAATGTGCGCAGATGAGAAAAGGATATGGTTCCGGGTTAAACGCCACGGCTATGGCGTCGGCCTTCCCGTCGCATGGGAAGGGTGGTTGGTTCTGGCCCTATACATCGCAGCGGTCACGCTTTCAGCGGTGATATTCTCCGAAACGATTTCACTGATAGTCTTGGTCGTTTTGACCCCCATCGTTGTCTGGCTGGCTTATGTGCATTCCGACGCTGAGTGGCGCTGGCGTGATGGCAGTTGAAACTTGCGACTGAACGCCCGACTTGGGGTCGTTTCGAGAATGGCGTCATTTCTTCAATCGAGGGCCGCACAACGCGGCCAGGGCGCGGGCAGGGCAGGCGGCGCGGGCCTTAAACCTTCTCCCTTGATGGGAGAAGGATACGAAGCCTCGCCAGCTTGCTGGCTAGGCGCAGTTGGATGAGGGTGATCTGGGCGAGATGGCGTTCTGCTTGCGCGTCACCCTCTCCCAGCTTCAGCCAGGCAGCAAGCTGCCAAGCTTTCGCAACCCTCTCCCGTCAAGGGAGAGGGGAAGGGGTCATGGGCGATGGTAAAAAATCAGAACTGCATCTCGTCATAGATCCGGCTGAGGTCGCCGCCCCATTCGCCGTGGTACTTGGCGAGCAGGTCTTCGGCAGGTGTGCGGCCACGGGCGACGGTGTCGCGTAGCGGTTCGAGGAAGCCGGTTTCGTTGTCGCCGCTTGAGTTGGTGCGCGCGCGCGCGGCAAGGCCTGACGAGGCGATGTCGAGCACTTCGGCGGCGATGTCGAGCAGCTTGCCGCCGCCTGCGATCGGCGCGTTCAGGCCCATCTTCGGCACCGAATCGCGCAAGGTCTGGCGTTCCTCGATGGTCCAGCCTTTGACCACATCCCACGCCGCATCGAGCGCGGTCTGGTCGTACAGCAGGCCAACCCACAGAGCGGGCAGCGCGCAGATCTTGCTCCACGGTCCGCCATCGGCGCCGCGCATCTCGAGGAAGCTCTTGAGGCGAACCTCGGGGAAGGCGGTCGAGAGGTGGTCGTTCCAGTCGCTGATCGTCGGGCGCTCGCCGGGGAGCGCAGGCAGCTTGCCATCAAGGAAATCACGGAAGCTCTGGCCCGCCGCGTCGATATAGAGGCCATCGCGGAAGACGAAGTACATCGGCACGTCGAGCATGTATTCGACATAGCGTTCATAGCCAAAGCCATTCTCGAACACGAACGGCAGCATGCCGGTGCGCGCAGGGTCGGTGTCCGACCAGATGTGGCTGCGGTACGAGAGCATGCCGTTGGGCTTGCCCTCGGTGAACGGCGAGTTGGCGAACAAGGCGGTCGCCAGCGGCTGCAGCGCCAGCCCGACGCGGAACTTCTTGGCCATGTCGGCCTCGCTCGAATAATCGAGGTTCACCTGGATGGTGCAGGTGCGCAGCATCATGTCCAAGCCCATCGTGCCGACGCGCGGCATATGGTTGAGCATGATGCCATAGCGGCCCTTGGGCATGATCGGCAGCTCGGCGCGGGACTTGTCGGGCCACATCCCCATGCCGAGGAACCCGGTGTTGGTCTTCTCGCCCACGGCCTTGACCTGCGCGAGGTGGCGTCCGGTTTCGGCGCATGTCTGGTGCAGGTTTTCGAGCGGCGCGCCCGACAGTTCGAGCTGTCCGGCGGGCTCAAGGCTGACGGTGCCATCGGGGCCACGCATCGCGATGACGTTGCTGCCGCCCGCCGGGGTCAATTCCTCGACAGGCTCCCAGCCGAACTCGGTCATCGACATCAAAAGATCGTGGATGCCGCCGGGTTCGTCATAGCTCGGGGCGTGGCGATCGGCGCGGTTGAACACGAACTTCTCGTGCTCGGTGCCGATCCGCCAATCGGCCTTGGGCTTTTCGCCCGCGCGCATCGGCTCTGCCAGCTGCGCAATCGAGGTGATCACGGGCTCGTCCTGGCCGGTGGAAGTACGTGTGCTCATCGATGCGCCCTGAACCCTGATATGTCTGTTGTCGCTGCCTTTAGTTGCGGGATGCAACCCAAGCCAGCGCTAATTGTGTAATGGGGTGGATAGCCCGGCTTTCAAGCGGCCCAGTCCCCCGCAGCCGCCATCCACACCGCGGTCGCAGCGATCGCGGCGGTCTCGGCGCGCAGGATTCGCGGGCCGAGTGAAACAGGAACCGCAGCGCGATGGCTGCGGATCGCGGTGTTTTCGCCATCGGTAAAACCGCCCTCGGGGCCGATCAGCACCGCTGCCGGGCCGGGATGACGGGCGAGGGCCTGGGTCAGCGCAACGCCGCCGTCTTCGTGCAGCCGTTCATCGGCAAAGAACAGATGACGCCCTTCTGGCCAGGATTTGAGCAGCGCATCGAGCCTGGTCAGCGGTGCGATCTCGGGAAGCGCGGTGCGCTCGCATTGTTCGGCGGCCTCGATCATCGTGCCGCGCAGCCGGTCGTCCTTGACCTTGTCGACCACCGCACGATCGGTCAGCACCGGCACGAAGCGCGCAACGCCCAGTTCGCAGGCCTTTTCGGCGAGAAAATCGAACCGCGCCTTCTTGATCGGTGCGGCGCACAGCCAGAAATCGGGAACCGCCTCGCGCGGGCGCAGCAGGCTTTCGATCGTCAGCGTCAGGTCGCGCTTGCCGCGCGCACTGACCGTGGCGAGATATTCACCGCTGATGTCGTCGAACAGCTTGACCGCAGCGCCTTCGGCCAGCCGCATGACGTTGACCAGATAGTGCGCCTGTCCGCCCTCGATCCGCAAGGATGCGCCAATGGCGAGCGGCTGATCGACGAACAGACGAGGGGCAGAGCGCGGTGGCCAGGCGGGGGTAGCAGTCATGCACCTGCCTTATCGCGATGGCGTGGATGGGTCCAGCGCACAGCGAGCGGACCATCGCACAGGCATGTGCGGGCGACCGGTGAAGCGCAAGCGCGCGGATATGGGGGGGGGGAAGGTATAAGCCCGGGCGCGATGAGAAGGGGGGAGGATCGCGCGCCCGGGCTCATGTTTGTTAGGACGACATTTCGAGGGGGGGCTTGGTCTGTCGTCCTGAATGAAAAACCAAGATCGCGAAAATTGGTTCCGAGAAAAAATGCGGGCGTCATTATTTTTTTGGGGGCAGCAAACCATCGCACCGGCAGCCGTTCGGCAGGCACAAAAAAACGGGGCCAAAAGACCCCGTTTCCTTGATTCAGTGGATCAGAGCGATCCAACCAGTCTGATCGAAATCAGGGGCTGGTGGGGGTGTCGCTGTCCTGGTCGGCAGCGATCACGATGCCGCCGATGATGGCAGCAGCAGCGATAACGCCGATGATGATTCCGGTGCCGCCAGCAGCTTCGCTGTCTTCGGTCGAAGTCGAGGTAACGCGCTGTGCGCTGGCCTGGGCCAGTACCGGCGTCGCCGCGATGGCGAGTGCAGCAAGAGCAGCTGCAGCAATACGATTCTTCATTATAGCCTCCGTCACGTCTTAGTTCAGTGCCCCTAACCCATTGGGAGTTAAGGATTTGCAACCCGTTGCGAGAAGAGTCTTTTATAGGCTCTTCCCCGCGCTCAATCCCCAACTAGGGTTAAAGTTCCTGCCTTGCAAGGCACAAATCCGGCGCACCGCATTCCAAAAAGGCTTTTGTCGCAGCCTGTTGCATGCGGGCAACGAATGTTTGCCAACCCGTTAACGATGCCGAGGCAGGATGCTAGCGGCTACCCCGCGCCTCATAGCGCCGCACACCGCCGACCCAGGTCTCCACCACCTTGGCGTTGCGCAGCTCGCCCGGGCTGCTCATCAGCGGATCGACATCGAGCAGGATGAAATCCGCGCGCATGCCTGGCTGCAGCATGCCGAAGCGCTCCTCGGCAAAGCCTGCATAGGCCGCACCGCGGGTAAACGCGTCGATCGCCTGAATGCGGCTGAGCCGTTCCTGCGGCTGCCAGCCACCGAAAGGCTGGCCATCCGGTCCCTCGCGGGTGATCGCGGCTGCAAGGCCGGCAAACGGGTCGGGCGATTCGACCGGGGTGTCGGACCCGAACGCCAGCGGCACCTTGGCATCGAGCAGCGTCTTCCACGCATAGGCACCGGTCAGGCGCGAGGGGCCGAGCCGGGCTTCGGCCATCTGCCGGTCGGAGATCTGGTGTACCGGCTGCATCGAGGCGATGATGCCGTTCTTGGCGAAACGGGAAATATCGACCGGATCGATGATCTGCGCATGCTCGATCCGCCAGCGCCGGTCACCCTTGTAGTCCTTGGCGAGTTCCTCGATCGCCGACAGCGCCTGCGCGTTGGCGCCGTCGCCGATCGCGTGTGCGGCGATCTGGAAGTCGTCCATCGCAGCGCGGCTCATCATGTTGAGCAACTGCGTGTCGTTGACGAAGCTCAGGCCGCGTTCGCCGGGCTTGTCGGCGTAATCCGCCTTGAGCAGGGCGCCGCGCGATCCCAGCGCGCCATCAAGATACAATTTTACCCCGTTAAGCCGCAGCCGGTCGTCATACAGCCAGGGCGTGGGGCGCGGGCCTGCGATCGCGACCATCGAATCGATCCCGCCGGCATAGGCCATGATGCGCACATACAGCCGCCTCTCGTCGCCCGCGCGGCGGTAGGCCTGCCAGTCTTCGATCGTGGTGCCCATATCGGCGATCCCGGTGATGCCCAGCGTCAGCAGATGGTCCTGCGCCGCGATCAGCGCCGCATCGCGATCGACCGCGCGCGGGGCAGGGACCGACTTTGACACCAGAGTCTCGGCGGCGTCGACGAAGACGCCCGCAGGCTTGCCGCCGATCCGCTCGACCCGGCCACCCGGGGGATCCTTGACATCGGGCTTGACGCCTGCCGCCTGCATCGCGGCGCTGTTGGCCCAGCCGGCATGGCCATCGACCCGTTCCAGCCAGACCGGACGATCGGGCACGACCGCGTCGAGATCGGCCGCAGTGGGGAAGCGGCCAAGGCCCCATTTCTCCTGGTTCCACCCGCGCCCGATGATCCACGGCCGCGAAGGATGTTCGTCGGCATAGGCCTTGATCAGGCCAAGCGCCTCTTCGAGCGAGCGGGTGCCCGAAAGATCGAGCGTCAGCAGCGAGAAACCCAGCCCCATGACATGGCCGTGCGCATCGATGATGCCAGGCATCAAGGTGCGTCCGTCGCCGTCAAGCTTGTAGTCGAGCTTTTCGGGGCGCTTGTCGCGGCGCTGGAGCAGCGTCTTGACCTTGCCGTCGTCATCGATGACCAGCCCGGTGAAATTGACCACCTTGCCCTTGGCATCGAGCGTCATGCCGTTGACGTTGTCGATCAGGCCATCGGCAAGTGCGGGGACTGCAGCACTGGTCAGCAGCGCGGTGGTGAGCGCGAGCGCGCGCAGGGTCCGGGCGATCACTTGCGCGGCAACCTGCGAACGAGGGCGCTGGTGTCCTGTCGGCCCGCCCCCAGGTGCTGCGCCTCGGCGAAAAACTGGTCGAGCAATGCGGCAACGGGGATCGATGCGCCGTTGTTGCGCGCCTCGTCGAGCGCCAGCCCCAGGTCCTTGCGCATCCAGTCGATGGCGAAGCCGAAGTCGAAGCTGTCCTCCGACATCGTCTTCCAGCGGTTGTCCATCTGCCAGCTCTGCGCCGCGCCGCCCGAGACCGCGGAAAACACCTTGTCGAGATCGAGCCGGCTCGCCTGCGCAAAGCGCATCGCCTCGCTCAATCCGCCGAGCACGCCTGCGATGCAGATCTGGTTGACCATCTTCGTCGTCTGGCCGTCGCCGGGCCCGCCGACATGAACGATCCGCGAGGAATAGCTCTGGATGATCGGCCGCGCAGCCTCGATCGCTTCGGGCTTGCCGCCGCACATGATCGCGAGCGTGCCGTTCTCGGCTCCCGCCTGGCCTCCGGTGACCGGTGCATCGACGCACAGGATGCCCTTGGACTTGCCTTCGACCGAAATCTGCCGGGCGATGGTCGCCGAGACCGTGGTGTGATCAATGAACACCGCGCCGCGCCTCAGCGTATTGAACGCGCCCTGGCGGCCCAGCACGACCTGCGCCAGGTCATCGTCGTTGCCGACGCAGGTGATCACCGCGTCCATGCCGTCTGCCGCCTCCGCCGGTGTCGCGGCAACCCGTGCGCTTTGCGCTAGCGCGGGGTTCGCCTCGAGCCAGCTCTGCACCTTGGCCGGGCTGCGGTTGTACAGCGCCAGAGAGTGTCCGTGGTTGCCCAGATGCCGCGCCATGGGGCCACCCATTACGCCGATACCGATAAATGCTATATTTGCCATAGCGGTGCCTTAACGGATGTTTTCAATCCGCGCCATATCGGTTAGGTGCCGCAGCCGACATGAACAGCCCGCACCCCCAGCTCACCCTCGAGACCATCCGCGCCGCGCACACCCGCATTGCCGGATCGATCGTCCGCACCCCCACTTTGGTGAGCAGGACCCTGTCGGCGATTACCGGCGCGACGGTGTATCTGAAGTTCGAGAACCTGCAGTTCACCGCAGCCTACAAGGAGCGCGGCGCGCTCAACTTCCTCAGCCAGATGAGCGACGAGGCCAAGGCCAAGGGCGTGATCGCGGCCTCTGCGGGCAACCATGCGCAGGGCCTGGCCTGGCACGGCACCCGGCTGGGCGTTCCGGTGACCATCGTGATGCCCAAGCCCACGCCGACGATCAAGGTGCAGCAGACCGAGGCGAACGGCGGCAAGGTCATCCTGTTCGGCGAGAAATACGACGATGCCTATGCCCACGCCCGCGAGCTCGAGGCGACCGAGGGCCTCACCTTCGTCCATCCGTTCGACGATCCGGTGATCGCATCGGGGCAGGGGACGGTGGCGATCGAGATGCTCGAGGACGCGCCCGAGATCGACCATTTCATCATCCCCATCGGCGGCGGCGGCCTGTTTTCCGGCATGGGGACCGCAGCGCGCGCGCTCAAGCCCGGGATCAAGCTCACCGGGGTACAGGCCAGGCTCTATCCCAGCATGTACAACACCGTGAAGGGGACCGAATTGCCCTGCGAGGGCGATACGCTCGCCGAAGGCATCGCGGTCAAGCAGCCGGGCAATTTCACCCGCGAAATCGTCCGCGCGCTCGCCGACGACATCGTGCTGGTCACCGAACCCCAGCTCGAAACCGCGGTCAGCCTGTTGCTGCAGATCGAAAAGACCGTCGCCGAAGGTGCAGGCGCCGCAGGGCTTGCCGCCTTGCTCGCCGAGCCCGAGCGCTTCGCCGGGCAGACCGTGGGCGTGGTGCTGTGCGGCGGTAACATCGACACGCGGCTGCTCGCCAACGTGCTGCTGCGTGACCTGGCGCGCTCGGGCCGCCTCGCGCGCCTGCGCATCGCGCTGCAGGACCGCCCCGGCGCGCTGTTCAAGGTGATGCGCCAGTTCGACGCGCACCAGGTCAACATTATCGAAATCTACCACCAGCGCGTCTTCACCAACCTGCCCGCCAAGGGGCTGATCACCGACATCGAATGCGAAGCCCGCGACCGCGCCCAGCTCGAAGCCCTGATCACCTCGCTCAAGGCGAGCGGCTACGACGTCGGCCTGGTCGAGGTGGCGTAGGGGGGCAACCCCTGGGAACTTCGCTGCTACTCGCCTCTCCCTTGATGGGAGAGGCAGTGAGACTTGGTGGCTTTGCCACCTAGTCGCAGCGGTGAGGGTGATGGTGCGGCTGTCACCGACGCACAATCCGGAGACATCACCCCCATCCAACCCTCACCCATCGAGGGGGAGGGCTATGAAGCACCCCTGCAAGGATCAGTAGATCTCCGGAGGCCCGGATTCAGTATGAATCCTTCCTTTCTCCACAGCCACACACGGTCTGCCGTCAAATTGACTCGACTTGGCGCTGCTTAACCACGAAAGTTGGTTAACAGCCTTGGCGGCGCTGCGGCTTATCGACCATACCGGGTCGGGGCATTTCCCGCATGATTGGCACCAGACACAAGGACCGTTGGCCCAGTGAGCGCACCGGCACGTTTTCCCCGATTCTTCGTGACCAATCCTGGTCCTTGCCCGTATCTGCCGGGCAAGAGCGAGCGCAAGGTGTTCACCGAGCTCAGCGGTCCGCACGCCGATGAGTTGAACGATGCGCTCAGCCGCATCGGCTTTCGCCGCAGCCAGAACGTCGCCTATCGGCCCAGTTGCCTCGATTGCCGCGCCTGCGTTTCGGTGCGCGTGGTGGCGGAACAGTTCACGCCCAATCTGGGCCAGCGCAAGCTGCTCAAGCGCAACCGCGATCTCATCGTCTCCGCCTGCCGGCCCTGGTCGACGCAGGAGCAGTTCGATCTGTTGCGCCGCTACCTCAAGGCGCGTCATCCCGGCGGCGGGATGTCAGAGATGGACGACATGGACTATGCCGACATGGTCGAGCATTCGCCGGTGCGCAGCTATGTCATCGAATATCGCGAACCCAATCCCGATGGCAGCGCGGGCAAGCTAGTCGGCGCGTGCCTGACCGATCAGCAGGGCGATGGCCTGTCGATGATCTACAGCTTCTACGAGCCCGATCACCCGACGCGGCGCGGGCTTGGCAACTATATCATCATGGATCACATCCAGCGCGCGGCGCGGGCGCGGCTGCCTTATGTCTATCTGGGCTATTGGGTAAAATCTTCGCCGCGGATGCAGTACAAGATGAAATACCAGCCGCTTGAACTGCTTGGACCCGATGGATGGCACCCGTTCGACCTTGAACGCGACGCAGGCGACGTCTAGACGTTTGCTGCAGCATCGGGAACACAGCCCGGGCGCGTTGAAGGCATATGGTTGATGAGTCTGGCTGATCGCGCGCGCCTTGCCACGGCCTGGACACTGGCTTTGCTGGCTTCAGGCATGGCAATGCCCGATCCTGCGCGCGCGCAGGCGCAAGGCCCCGGCGGGCAGGCGAACGCTGCCGGGCAGACGCAAGGCCCTGCCGGGCAGGCGGACGCTGCCGAGCCGGTCCCCCTGCCTGTCCCGATCACTCCCGAGACAGCCAGCCCCGAACCCACCGCGTCCGAACCCACCACCCCCGAGCCCTTCGACCAGCCGCAGCTCGACGATCCGCTGGCGATCGATCCGCTCGCCCCGCTCGATCAGTTGCCGGGGATGGAGGTCGATTGGCCCGAGGGCGGCGACATCCCCGCATGGCCCGGTGAATTTGCGACCGAGGACGCGCTGATTGCTGGGGCCCAGACCGCCGACACCCAGACCGCCGACACCCAGGCCGCCGACACCCAGACAGCCGATTTGGCCGACAGCGCCAACCCGGACAGCGTCGCGACCAGGGTCGACGACGTCCGCGACGGTCTTGCCAGCGCGGTGCCCGGGGTCGATGCCGCAGCCGGCGAGCAGGAGACTGCGTCCGAAAGCCGCCGCGCGGAGCGCCAGGCCGAACGCCAGGCCACCCGCGCCGATCGCCAGGCCACCCGCGCCGACCGACAGGCGCTGCGTGCGATCGACGATGGCGACGTGCGCTACCGCGTGATCGTCAACTTCCTGCCGTCGCAGGAACTCGATGCGATCGATCAGGGGGATTTCACCGCACGCTTCCGCGCGCTATCGACGCTGGAAAGGCTGGCCGACGAAGATGCGAACCTGGCGCAGGTCAACCGGCGCGCGCGCGACGACCGGGATCTGCTCGACACCATGATGCACGTCTACGGCTTTTACGATGCCGATGTGCGCAATTCGGTCGCGCGGATCGAGGGGCAGGAGCGCGTTGCGCTGACCTTCGATATTGCCGCCGGGCCGGTCTATACGCTCAGCGCGATCGATCTGGCGGGGCTCGATGCCGTCGGTGTCGACGTGCCCGCAGCGCGGCAGGCCTTCGGGTTGAAGGTCGGCGACCCGGCCAATTCGGACAGGATCGTCGCCGGGCGGCTGGCGCTGCTGACCCGGTTGCTGGAGACGGGCTTTGCCTTTGCAGAAACCGGCGAGCCCGATCTGCTGATCGATCACGAGGCGCGCAGTGGCGCGCTGACCGTGCCGGTGACGCCGGGCGGGCAATATCGTTTCGGCGCAATCGTCACCGACGACGACAGGCTTTTCGGATCGCGTCACCTGCAACGGATCGCACGGTTCGAGCCGAAAGAAATCTATCAGGCGTCGGACGTCGACGATCTGCGCCGCGCGATCCTGGCGACGGGACTGGTCTCCACCGTCACGCTGAAGCCGGTGGCGGTGACCGAGCCGCAGGGGACCGAGCCGGGAGTCGTCGACATCGCGGTCGAGACGGCGGCGGCACCGCTGCGGACGATAGCGGGCGCATTGGGCTATGGCACCGGCGAAGGCCTGCGCGCCGAACTCAGCTGGGAACATCGCAACCTGTTTCCGCCCGAGGGGCTTGTCCGCGCGCGCGCCGTGGGCGGCACCCAGGAGCAGTTGATCAATCTTGTCTTCCGCCGCAACAACTTCAGGACCCGCGACCGCGTGCTGACAGCGCAGGTGCTCGCCAGCGACACCAATCGCAACGCCTTCGAGGCGCGCACCTTTCTGGTCGCGGCATCGCTCGAGCGGCAGACCAACCTGATCTTCCAGAAGAAATGGACATGGTCGCTGGGTGCCGAGCTGGTGCTGTCCGACGAACGCGACAGCAGGACCCGCATCGTCGGTGGTGCGCGGCAGACTTTCTTCATCGCCGCATTGCCGACATCGCTGACCTATGACGGCAGCGACGATCTGCTCGATCCCAAAAGTGGATTCAGGCTGGGCGGGCGCGTTTCGCCCGAATACTCGCTTCAATCCGGCAGCCGCGGCTATGGCCGGTTCCAGATCGACGGCAGCTTTTATCAGCCGGTGTCCGACCGGGTGGTGATGGCGGCACGCGTGCGGCTGGGCAGCACGGTCGGCGCCGACCGTTTCGATATTGCGCCATCGCGGCGGTTTTATGCCGGAGGCGGCGGATCGGTGCGCGGCTATGGCTTTCAGCGGATCGGCCCGCGCGATGGCAACGACGATCCGATCGGCGGCAACAGCCTGGCCGAGTTCTCGCTCGAGGCGCGGGTGCGCTTCGGCGATTTCGGTGTCGTGCCGTTCTTCGACGCGGGCAACGTCTATGCCGGAAGCACGCCCGACTTCAGCGGCCTGCGTTACGGCGCGGGCATAGGTGTGCGCTACTACAGCAGCTTCGGCCCGTTGCGCGTCGATGTCGCGACGCCGCTCAACCGCCAGACCGGTGACAGCCGCATCGGCGTGTATATCTCGCTCGGGCAGGCGTTCTGATGGCGGACGAACCCGTCGCCATGCCCGACGAGGCGGTCGCGCCAGCACCGCGCAAGCAGGTGCGCTGGGTGCGCGGCCTGTTGCTGACGGTGCTCGGGCTGGCATTGGCGCTCGGCGCGCTGGTGCTGTCGCTCGACACCGGGCCGGGGCGCAGGTTCCTGGCCGAGCAGATCGCCGGATACGAGCTCAAGTCCGGGCTCAAGCTGCGCGTTGCGCGGATCGACGGGTCGATCTTCGGCCGGGCGGTGCTGCGCGGGGTGGAGGTATCCGACACCAAACGCGTCTTCCTCACCGCATCGAGCGTCGATCTCGACTGGCGGCCGGTCAGCTTCCTCGCCAACCGGCTAGACATCCGCAATATCGTCATCCGGCGCGGCGAGCTGCGCAGCCTGCCCGAACTGCGTCCCGGCGACCCCGATGATCCGCTGCTCCCGGCCTTTGATATCCGCATCGACCGGCTGCGCGCCGACGGCTTCGTCATCCGCGATGGCATCGCCGGCGCGCGCCGGGTAGGCAATGTTGCAGGCAAGGTCGATATCCGATCGGGCCGGGTGCTGGTCGATGCGCGCGCGGCGCTAACCGACGGCACCGACCGGCTGGCGGTGGTTATCGATGCGATGCCCGACCAGAACCGGCTGATGATCGATGCCGATGTCAACGCGCCTGCAAATGGCGCGATTGCCGCGATCGCGGGGCTGAGCCAGGATCTGACCGCTTCGATCAAGGGCCGCGGCGACTGGGATTTCTGGCAGGGCAAGCTGGCCGCAACGCTGGGGCAGGCGGAACTGGCGGCGCTCGATATCGACCAGCGCGAAGGCAATGTGCGGATCGGTGGCTATGTCCGCCCGGCGCCGCTGATCGGCACCCAGATGGCGCGGGCGCTGGGACCTGCGGTCGGTGTCTCGGCGCGCGGTACGCTCGATGCGCGGGTGCTCTCGGGCACGCTGGCGCTGGCAGCGCAGGCGGGCACCCTCAACGCTGACGGCGCGATCGATCTGGGACGCAACCGGTTCGACAGCGTCGAAGTCGTGGCATCGCTCACCCGGCCGGAGCTGCTGGTCGCGGGGCTGGACGCGCGCAACCTGCGTGGTTCGGTCACGCTCGATGGCGCCTTCGGGCGTCTCACCGCACCCTATCGGCTGACCGCTGCCCGGTTGGCGCTGGCGGGCGTCAGCGCCGATACGCTGGTGGCGGAAGGGACGCTGACCCGGGCGGGTGAGGACTTTACCATCCCGGTCAAGGTCCGCGCCGCGCGCGTCGTCACCGGCAATGCTTATGGGGACCGTCTGGCGAGCGGACTGGTCGGCGAAGGCGTGGTGCGGATGCGTGACGGGCAATTGAGCAGTGACCCGATCCGGCTTGCCAGTCGCGCGTTTACCGCTCTGGTCCAGCTGTCGGGCAGCGCCCAGCGCGGACGCTATCTCGCGGTCGCTGATGTGCGGCTTCCGGCCTTTGCCATCGAGAATGTCGGCGATGCCGATATCGACGCCAATGTGCGCCTCGCCTTTGGCGGCGGGCCGGGCTGGGATCTGCTCGGCGACGTCCGCGTGCTGATGCGCAGCATCGTCAACGAGACCGTGGTGACGCTGATCGGCCCTGCGCCGCGCTTTGCCAGCAAGTTCAGTTTTGGCGCAGGCCAGCCTTTCGTGCTGCGCGATGCGAGCCTTGCCGCCGAGAAGCTGGCGCTGCTGGGTGGCGGACGGGTCGAGCCCGATGGTCGCATCGTGCTGCGCGCCAGCGGGCGTCATCGCGACTACGGGCCGCTCGACGTCAGCGCGGATTCGATCCGGGGCGATACGCGGGCGGTGCTGACGCTCGACGACCCGTTGCCTGCATTGGGCGTGAGCGATCTGCAGCTGGCGCTGGGCACCGTTCCCGATGGCTTTTCGGTCGATGTCACCGGCCAATCGACACTCGGCCCGCTGGCAGGCGAAACCCGGATATTCGCACGCGAAGCTGGACGCACGCTGATCGAGATCGAGCGCTTCACGGTGTCCCAGGCGCTGTTTGCAGGCGATCTCTTCGCGACCCGTCAAGGGGTCGAGGGGTCGCTTACCGTCTCGGGCGGCGGCATCACCGGCAATGTGACGCTCGATCCGCGGGGGCAGGGCCAGGGGGTCAAGGCGCTGCTCGATCTGGCCAATGCGCGGTTCGATGGCGATGTGCCGATCACCATCAACCGGGGCGCTGTAGAGCTTGATGCGTTGTTTGCGGAAGGGCGCAGCACCGTCACCGGTGCGATCCGCGCACAGGGCATCGGGCGCGGGCCTTTGTTCATCGGACGGCTGGCGGCGAACGCGAACCTCGTCAACGGCGAGGGCCGGGTGACGGCCTCGCTGACGGGCAGGCGGGGCAGCAATTTCGATCTGCAGACCAACGTCCAGATTGCGCGCAACGCGCTGGTGATTGCGGGCAATGGCCAGTACGGCAACCGCCGCGTGCGGCTGGTGAACCCGGCGCGGCTGGCGAAGCTCGAGGATGGCGGCTGGCGTCTGGCACCTGCGGTGCTGCGCGTCGGGCGCGGACGCATCGGCGCGCAGGGGCGGTTCGGCGGCGGGCTGACCGATGTCACCGCGCAGTTCAACACTGTGCCGATGGCGCTGTTCGATGTCGCGGTGCGCGAACTCGGTTTTGGCGGCAACGCGTCGGGCACGCTCAGCTATCGCCAGGCCGCTGGCGGCGTGCCCACCGGCAAGGCCAGCATCAAGCTCGACAATCTGACCCGCACCGGCTTGATCCTGAGCTCGCGGCCTGTCGATATCTCGGCCAATGTCGCCCTCACCGCCGATGCCTTGGCGATGCGTGCGGTCATCGCCGAGCAGGACAAGACCGTGGGCCGGGCGCAGGCGCGGATCAGCGCGCTGCCTGCGGGGTTCGATCTGTTCGGGCGGCTGCAACGCGGCAATCTGGCGGGGCAATTGCGCTTCAATGGCCCAGCGGATTCGCTGTGGCGGCTGCTGGGGATCGAGGCGTTCGATGTCACCGGGCAGGTCGGCGTTGCGGCGGACATGTCGGGCTCCTTGCGCGATCCGCGCATCAACGGCGTGCTGGCGACCAGGACCGCGCGGCTCGAAAGCGGGCTGTCGGGCACCATCATCACCGACATCGTCTCGCGCGGACAGTTCAACGGATCGCGGCTGACCTTCTCGGGTTTCACCGGCAAGGCCGGGCCGAACGGCACGATCTCGGGATCGGGCTATGTCGATTATGGCGGGCTGTTCGCTTCGCCCTCGCAAGGCGTCGCGGTCGAGATCAGGGCCACCGCCAAGAACGCGCTGCTGGTCAACCGCGACGACTTCGGCGCGACGGCGACCGGGCCGCTGACCATCTCGTCGAGCGGTACCGCAGGGACGCTGGGTGGCGATGTCGTGCTCAATCGTGGGCGGTTCAGGCTGGGGCAGTTCAATGCCGCGCAGGCGCTGCCGATCATCAACATCCGCGAAATCAACCGCCGCGCCGACGAGGCGCCGCGCCGCCAGCGTCCGGCGATCTGGCGCTATGATATCAAGGCGCGCGCTGCCAACCAGTTCACCGTCACCGGGCTTGGCCTCAACAGCGAATGGGGCGCGGATGTGACGCTGACCGGCACCGTCGATGCGCCGCGGATCACAGGGCAGGCCGATCTGGTGCGCGGCGAGTACGAGTTCGCCGGACGCGAGTTCGATCTGGCGCGCGGGCGCATCAATTTCCGCGGCGAATCGCCGCCCAACCCGTCGCTCGATATCGCCGCTTCTGCCAACCTGTCGGACCTCAACGCCACGATCAACGTGCGCGGCACCGGGTTGGCGCCCGAGATCAGCTTCACCAGCACGCCGGCGCTGCCCGAGGAGGAACTGCTCGCGCGGCTGCTGTTCGGATCGTCGATCACCGACATTTCCGCGCCCGAGGCGGTGCAGCTGGCGGCGGCCTTGGCATCGCTGCGTGGCGGCGGCGGGCTGGACCCGATCAACGCGCTGCGCGGGGCGATCGGGCTCGACCGGTTGCGGATCGTCGCGGCGGACCAGACCACCGGCCAGGGCACCAGCATCGCGGCGGGCAAGTACATCACCCGCAACACCTATGTCGAAATCGTCACCGACGGGCGCGGCTATTCGGCGACGCAGATCGAATTCCAGATCACGCGGTGGCTGTCGCTGCTGTCGTCGATCTCGACGATCGGGCGTCAAAGCGCCAATGTGCGGGTGTCGAGAGATTATTGAGGTGGCGGTGTAAAGCCCCTACCACCTCCGCTCAGCCTGAGCCTGTGGAAGGCCCCGCGTAGACGGCGGCCCAAAGGCGGGGCCGTCGACACGCTCCGGCTGAACGGGGCTGGGTGATATCGAACATTCAAATCGGAGAGGAAACCGTGTGCGGACGATCAAATGGGGCGCCAAATGGGGTGCGATTGCACTGGCGCTGGTGCTGCTCGGCATCCGGCTCGCCGATGATGCTTCGGTGGCGGCCATGGTGAACCAGGCGGACGCCACCCCGATCATGCAGTGGCCCGATCTGCTCGATCAGCCGCGCCCTGCAGCTGACCGGACGCTGACCTATGGTGAGGACCCCTTGCAGGTGGTCGATCTGTGGCTGCCCGAGGGCAAGGGGCCGCATCCGGTGGTGGTGATGATCCATGGCGGTTGCTGGCAGACCGAAATCGCGACCCTCGATATCATGAACTACATCGCGGCCGACCTACGCGACGAAGGTATCGCGGTGTGGAACATCGACTATCGCGGCGTCGATCGCGGCGGCGGCTATCCCGGCACCTATCAGGATGTCGGCGCGGCAGCGGACATGCTCGCGGCCCAGGCAAAGGCGCTCAACCTCGATCTCGGCACCACGATCGCGATGGGCCATTCGGCGGGCGGGCATCTGGCGCTTTGGCTGGCGGCGCGGCAGGCTTTGCCTGCAAGCGAACCGCTACGGGGCACGACCCCGCTGCGCATCGACGCCGCGATAAGCCAGGCCGGAATCGCCGATCTGCGCGCGGCGATGCAGCGCGAGGGCCATGCCTGCGGCACGCAAGCTCCCAAGGCCATGGCGGGTGACGCCTTCGCGCTGACCTCGCCCCCCGAAATGCCGGTGAGCAAGGCGCTGCAGATCCAGTTCCACACCGACAAGGACCGGATCGCGCCGCCCGAATATGCGCACACTTATGCCGCCGACATGAAGAAGCGCGGCGTCACGGTCGAAACCCATGTCCACGGCCCCGAAGGCCATGTCGAGCTGATCGCTCCTGCCAGCCGCAGCTGGGCGGCGCAGAAGGCGCGGATCAAGCAGTTGCTGGGTGCGTCATGAGCGCATCTTTTCCGCCGCTGTCCGAGGCCCAGGCCCGCGATGCCGCCGATCCGCTGCGCGGTTGGCGCGAGCGGTTCGTGATCCCCGATGGCGTGATCTATCTCGACGGCAATTCGCTGGGTGCACTGCCGCGCGCGACCGCCGACCTGATGCGCGATTGCACCGAGCGGCAATGGGGCGAAGGGCTGATCCGCAGCTGGAACGATGCCGACTGGATCGGCGCGCCGCGCCGCATCGGCGACAAGATCGCGCAGCTGATCCGCGCCGCACCCGGAGAGGTCATCGCCTGCGATTCGGTGACGGTGAACCTCTACAAGCTGATGATGGCGCTGCTCGCCTCGCGTCGTGAAACCGGAGGCCAGGCCAGGACCATCCTCACCGAGAGCGGCAATTTCCCCACCGACCTCCACGTCGCCGCAGGCGTGGCGCAGCAGTTCGGGATGACCCTGGATGCGGTGTCGCGCGATGCGATCGCCGAGCGGATCGGGCCGGACACCGCGCTGATCGTGCTCACGCACGTGCACTACAAGACCGGCGAGCGGTTCGATATTGCCAGCGTCCAGGCGCTGGCCGATGCGCACAATGTGCCGCTGATCTGGGACCTGTCGCATTCGATCGGCGCGGTGCCGCTCGATATGGGCGCCGATGCGGCGCGCTTTGCGGTGGGGTGTGGCTACAAATACCTCAACGGCGGGCCGGGCGCGCCGGGGTTCGTGTATGTCGCAGCCGAGGCGCTCGAGTTTCTCGGCTCGCCGATCCAGGGCTGGATGGGCCACGCAGCGCCGTTTGCGATGACCGATGGCTATACGCCCGCGCCGGGCATCGAACGGTTCCTTGCCGGCACACCGCCAATGCTGTCGCTGCTCGCGCTCGAGGGCGGGGTCGATCTGATGCTCGAGGCTGACGGTCCGGCGCTGTGGAACAAGTCGCAGGCGCTGTTCGATTTCCTTGCGCAACAGATGGCGGCGCGATGTCCTCAGCTTGCGCCGATCACGCCCGAACGCGCCGATCAGCGCGGCAGCCATGCAAGCTTCGTCCATCCCCATGCCTGGCCGATCAACCGTGCCTTGATCGAAGCGCGGGTGATCGGCGATTTCCGTACGCCCGATGTGCTGCGCCTGGGGCTGACGCCGCTGTATCTTGGGTTTGCCGACGTCTGGACCGCGGTCGATCGTCTGGCTGCGATCATGGCGGACGGTCGCTGGCAGCGCAGCGAATACAGCGCCGCCAGCAAAGTCACCTGAAATCGGGCGAAACCATCCCGCCATGATGAACGTTATACAACAAGCGGGCCATGGTGCCGCAACGGCGGGGGCCCTATCATCCAGCTGACAACCCAATAGCTGACAAGCCAATATCGGCAAAACAATAACAAGGAGAGAGAGACATGAAGCGCCTTCTGGCTTGCCTCGACGTATCCCATTACTCGCAAAGCGTATGCGAACACGCCGCCTGGGCCGCGACCCGGCTCGATGCTGCGGTCGAACTGTTGCACGTCATCCAGCGTAACGCTGCCGAAGACGTCCGCCAGGAGCTCGGCGATACGATGGATTTGGCCAGCAAGCCGGGCCTGCTTGATGAAATCCTCTCTCTCAAGGTGGCCGAAGGACGGCTGGCCGAGCGCCAGGGAGAACTGCTGATCCAGGCGGCCACCGATCAGCTTCGCAAGCTGGGCATAACCAACGTCGAGGTCACGCAGCGCGAAGGCGGGATCGTCGAGACGATTACCGAGCGCGAAGTGCTCAGCGACATCGTCATCATCGGCAAGCGGGGCGCGCAGGCCAACTTCGCCAAGGGCCATCTGGGCAGCAAGGTCGAGCGGGTGGTTCGCCAGAGCCAGAAACCGGTGCTGGTCGCGACCCGGGTGTTCAAGCAACCCCAGCGTATCGCAATCGCGTTCGACGGTGGTCCTTCGAGCAGAAAGGCGCTCGAATACGTGTCGAGTTCACCGCTGTTCGGCGGGCTCGACATCGATATCGTGCTGGTCGGCAGCTACACCGACAAGAATGCGGCCCATATCGACTGGGCGCAGAGCCAGTTTTCCGGAAGGCCCGGGGTCAAGGCGATCCAGCGCGAAGGCTCGGCCGATGGCGTGCTGCAACAGCTCGCCCTGGAGCGCGCGATCGATATGTTCGTGATGGGTGCTTATGGCCAGAGCCCGCTGCGCCGGATGCTGGTCGGCAGCACCACGACGCAGATGATCCGTTCGGGCCAGATGTCGGTGCTGTTGTTCCGGTAAGATTTTCGATGATAGCTGATTGCTCTCTCTCCCCTTCAGGGGAGAGACGCGAGACTTGGCGGCTTGCTGCCTTAGTCGCAGCTGAGAGGGGCCAGCGGAAATACATGCCCCTCTCCCAACCCTCTCCCCTGAAGGGGAGAGGGCTGTTTGCGAGCGGCAAATCCTGCTCGTGACTCCAGATAATTTCAGCCCTAGCACTCAGTCCTTCAGCTCAGCAGCAACCAGGTCGCTGATCCCCGACACCACCCTGGCGATGCCCTGTGGATTGGGGTGGACCCTGTCGGGCAGCATCAATTCGGGATCGGTGATCACGCCGTCGAGGAAAAACGGATAGAGGTCTGCGTCGTAGGTCTCGGCGAGATCGGTGAAGATCGTGTTGAACCGGCCCGCATAATCCTGGCCCAGATTGGGCGCGGCGATCATTCCGGTCAGCACCACGTCGATGTCGCGCTTCTGCAGTTCCTTGAGCATCGCTTCCATGTTGCTGCGCGTCTGGTCGGGGCTGATCCCGCGCAGCATGTCGTTGCCGCCGAGCCCCAGGAGGACGAGGTCAGGCTTGCGCGGCAGCCCATCGAGCGCGAACGCCAGCCGCTGCAGGCCGGCTGCGGTGGTATCGCCCGAGACCCCGGCGTTGTGGACCGAGACGTTCAGGCCCTTGGCCGCCAGCGCCTTTTCGAGCTGCGCGGGGAAGCTTTCGTCCTGCTTGACGCCATAGCCCGCGTACAGGCTGTCGCCGAAAGCCATCACCAATTTGGTGTCGGCATTGACCGCGGCATTCGCAGCAGGCGCGTCTGCGCGTTCGACCGACGGCGCCGTGGCTTCGTCCGACGGCTGCGAACATGCTGCGGTGCAATGGACAAGCGCCAATGCTGCCCCATATAAGATGAAGTTCCGACCCAAAGCGAAAGCCCTTTCATTTCATGCCTGACAGCCAGACGCGGCCTCATATTGCCATTGCCGCCCGCAATGTCACCCTCTCGCTCGGCGAAAGCGGCAACCAGACCCAGATATTGAAGGGCATCGACCTCGAAATTCCGCTCGGCCAGTCGGTCGCTTTGCTCGGCCCCTCGGGATCGGGCAAGTCGTCGCTGATGGCGATCCTCTCCGGGCTGGAACGCGCGACCAGCGGCGAGGTGACCGTCGCCGGGCTCGATTTCGGGCCGATGGACGAGGATGGCCTCGCCAAGGCGCGGCGCGGGCGCATCGGCATCGTGCTGCAGGCGTTCCACCTGCTGCCGACGATGACCGCGCTCGAGAACGTCGCGGTGCCGCTGGAGCTGGCAGGGCGCGACGATCCGTTCGGCACCGCCGCGCGCGAGCTCGAAGCGGTTGGGCTTGGCCACCGCGTGACGCATTACCCCAGCCAGCTTTCGGGCGGCGAGCAGCAGCGCGTGGCGATCGCGCGCGCGATGGCGCCGGGTCCGGACATCATCTTTGCCGACGAGCCCACCGGCAACCTCGACGGCACCACCGGCGATGCGATCATCGACCTGCTGTTTGGCCGCCAGAAGACCAGCGGCGCGACATTGCTGATCATCACCCACGACCCTGCGCTGGCGACGCACTGCGACCGCGTGATCGAGATGCGCGACGGGCTGATCATCGCCGACCGTGCGGGAGGGGCTGCGTGAGTTTTAATTCTTCGTCATTCCCGCGCACGCGGGAATCCCGCTTTTGCCTCAGCAAGACGCGGGAGTAACGGGGGCGCGGGGAAGGGGG
>NZ_JBKBOG010000014.1:0-39633 GCF_046294995.1 Blastomonas sp. | reverse complement strand
CCCGGTGGGTGTGGGGGTGGGTGTTTTTTATTTCTTGTTCTTTCCCGCGCCGGGGGTAATCCGGCTTGACCGTCGCGCGGAAGCGGGATTCCCGCGTGCGCGGGAATGACGGGGTTACCATATGACCTGGGCCCAGATCTGGCGCATTGCACGCCGTGACCTTTCCGGACGCTTCCGCGGGCTGCGCCTGCTGATCGTCTGCCTGTTCCTCGGCGTCGCGACGCTGGCGACGATCGGCAGCCTCACCGCGTCGATCACCGGCGAGCTGTCGCAGCGCGGGCAGGTGATCCTGGGCGGTGACTTCGAGGTGACGATGTCGCAGCGGATGGCGAGCGAGGCCGAGCTCGCCGCATTCGAGCGCGAGGGTACCGTCTCCGAAACCGTGCGGATGCAGGCGATGGCGCAGCGCACCGGCCCGCGTACGCCGGATATCGGAGGGGGCACCGGACCCGATGCGATCCTCGCAGAACTCAAAGGCGTGGACTACGACTACCCGCTCTACGGCACCGTCACCTTGCAGCAGGGCACCTACGCGCCGCTCGACCCGGGCAGCGCGGTGATCGGCGCGGGGCTGGCCGACCGGCTCGACCTCAAGCCCGGCGACACGATCCGCTTCGGCGAGGCGGAGTTCACGATCCGCGCCATCATCATCGACGAGCCCGACCGGTTGGGCGAGGGCTTTACGCTCGGCCCCGTCGCGCTCGTCTCCGATCTTGGCATCCAGCGCACCGGGCTGATCCAGCCGGGCAGCATGTACGAAAGCAAATACCGCGTGAAGGTGGGGCCACTCGCCGATCCGGTGGCGTCGATCGACCGGATCAAGGCCGAGTTCCCCGAAGCGGGGCTCGAGATGCGCGACCGCGATCGCGGCGCGCCGGGCACCTCGCGCTTTATCGAGCGGATGGGGCAGTTTTTGTCGCTGGTCGGGCTCGCCGCGCTGGTGATCGCCGGGATCGGCGTCGGCAACGGCGTTGCGTCGTATCTGGCGACCAAACGCCAAGGCATCGCCACGCTCAAGATTCTCGGCGCGGGCTCGGGCGATATCCTGCGGATATATCTGGTGCAGATCCTTGCGGTGTCGGCGCTCGCCATCCTCGGCGGGCTGATCGCAGGCGCGCTGATCCCGCCTGCGATCATCGCGGCGGCGGGCGATATCCTGCCGGTGAAGCCCGGCTTTGCGATCCACCCGCTGCCTCTGGTGGTGAGCGCGGTGTACGGCCTGCTGATCGCGTTCATCTTCGCGTTGCCGCCGCTGGCGCGTGCGCGGCATATTCCCGCAGCCGGGCTGTTCCGCTCGCTGGTCGAGGGCAACCGCTGGCCAGATCGGACGACGCTGGCGCTTGTCGGTGCAGGGATCGCGGCGATCGTTGTGCTGGCTTTGGTCACCGCGCGCGAGGCGCAGTTCTCGGCGTGGTTCATGGCCGCGACCGCAGGCGTGCTGCTGATGCTCGCCGGGATCGGCTGGGGCATCCGCTGGACTGCATCGAAGCTGCCGCGGCCGAAAGCCCCGCTGCTGCGTCTTGCGCTTGCCAACCTCCACCGCCCCGGCGCGCAGACCGGGCAATTGGTGGTGGCGCTGGGGCTGGGGCTCACGCTGTTCGTGATCCTGGCGGGCATCCAGACCAGCCTCACCAACGAGATCACCCGCAACGTACCCAAGGAGGCGCCCAATCTGTTCGTGCTTGACGTGCCGGTGACCGGCGAGGCGCAGTTCCGCAATATCGTCGAGCAGGCCGCCCCCGGCGCTGCGATCAACGCCGTGCCCTCGCTGCGTGGCACGATCACCGGCTACAAGAATATCCGCGTCGCCGATCTTGAGGACATTCCCGACAACGCCTGGGTGCTGCGCGGCGAGCGTGGCCTGACCTATTCCGAGACCCTGCCCGAGGGCAGCGAGCTGATCGAGGGCAAATGGTGGCCCCGGGGCTATGACGGCCCGCCTCTGGTCTCGGTCGATCAGGAGATGGCGCGCACGCTCGACCTCAAGGTTGGCGACCGGCTCACCGTCAGCCTGCTCGGGCGCGAGTTCACCGCGCGCATTGCCTCGCTGCGCCAGATCAACTGGGACACGATGGGTTTCAACTATGTGATGGTGTTCAGCCCCAACACGCTCAAGGATGCGCCGCACAACCTGGCCGCCACCGTATCGCTCAAGGGCATGGCCGATGCCGACCTGCGCGAGCGCGCGATCTCCAGGGCGGTGCTCGCCGGCTTCGCCTCGACCACGGTGATCGAGGTGCGCGATGTCATCGGGCAGGTCTCGACGATCCTGACGCAGATCGCCACCGCCATCGCCGCCGCCGGATCGATCGCGATCCTCTCAGGCATCGCAGTGCTGATCGGCGCGATCGCCGCCAGCCGCCAGGCGCGGATCTACGACAGCGTGATCCTCAAGACGCTGGGCGCAACGCGGCGGCAGATTTTGTCGGCCCAGGCGCTCGAATACGGGTTGCTTGCGGCGCTGCTCGCGGTGGTGGCATTGGGGCTGGGCGTGCTCGCGGCGTGGTACGTGATCACCCAGATCTTCACCTTCGGCTGGCAACCCGATTGGGGCGTGGTGCTGGCGACATTGGGCGGAGGCGCACTGCTGACGCTGGGGCTGGGGCTGGCGGGTTCGCTGCCGGTGCTGGCGGCGAGGCCGGCGCAGGCGTTAAGGCAGTTGTGAGGGGGGTTCATCCTTTTGATATCTGCTGGCTCGTCTGCGTCGAACGGCAGCACAGGATAACCCATGCATGAGTGTCGAGTAGAACCGAGACCCCTTATGCGTCGATAACGTCGAAAGACCGCAACAATCGCATAGCGACTTTATCATTCAACTTAGCAGATAAGTAGTAAGTCACCTAAAGAAAGTCTCGTAATTAATTTGAGTGTGATGGCAGATTTATAGTGAAAGTTGTTTCAAAGTATAGGCGACCATTAAATTGTTGCTCGAATGGAGATTGTTGAACATGAACACTACCCCTAAAGACGTCAGAGATGATTTTTCTTGCAAGGTTTAAGCCGAATCCACTACCAGGAATATTTGTCTCTTTCGCTGCAAGGCCTCGAATGCCGACATCAAATATCAAATCTTGTTCCGATTTGGTAATTTTAGGGCCGAGAGATGTCACAGTTATGCGGGTACCACTTGAATCTGTTAATGACACATTTATGGTAGAGTTCTCGGGCGAGTATTTTAGAGCATTATCAAGAATGGCATAGGGAGCCAGTTCGAAAATATTAGGACCGTTCACGACGCGAGTCGATCCCCCCGTTAGCCATATATTGCGATTGCCTTTTAAAGATATCTCCTTCAGGCAGCGTACTACTTTATCGACTTTCTTATATATTGCTATTGAATGGTCGCTTTTTAATGAGCTAACACCTTCAAGATCAAGCGCATCTATCCTCATTTTTAAAATAGCCTGGGCCGCGATTACGGTATCAATACGCTTGGCAGCATAAATATAGTTTTGATCATTGATATAATCACGCGCTGCATCTGCATTTTGATAAATCTCACGTGACATAACTCTGAGATCGTGAGTTAAGACTCTCTCCCGTTCTCTAGCGCGATATTCTTGGCTCTCGATAATCTGAAAAAATGCTTGTGCCAAAGACTCAATTTGAGGTTTTGTGAATAAAGGTTTGTAATCTGGGAAGCGTCTCCGTGCTCTTGTATCCCCCAGTAACTCGAGGGCCGGAAATATCACCATTCCGCCATCAGGCAGGGGTCGAGCGAATAACTTAAATCCCAAATCATCTGTCTGCCATCCGGGCGTAGCTAACTTCATGTACTGAGCGAGTCTACTATTACTTCGTAACTCAGCCGGACTTGGATGCAAAATTCCGTTGTATAAATCAGAGCTGCCATTGCTGGCAATTAACAGTGTTGTAATAGCAAACATTATCCTACAATAACCTTAAAAATAGAGTTTGCAACTAGTCCGCTAATCACTGCTCGTACATCTCCACCGATACTATCACCATAAGAAGCAGACGAAAGTCTATTTAATCCATTGTCACCTTCAAGGATTGACCTAACGTAAGCATCTTCCAGTATTAATATTGTTTTTGTATCGACACCTAAATGTACAAATCTATTTCTAATTTTATTCCAAATTTCATGAGGGTCAACTGCCTTGAATGCAATGGCATCTAGCCTCTCAACCCATTCTTGGTTGTCGATATCTTTAGTAATTAAGTCGTCTGCTTTGTCAGATATTAGTTTACGCGCCTTTGCTGACGGGGTGCCTCCTGTATAAGCCACCACAACCTTTTCTGGATACTCGTTCTTTATCTCTGAAATTAGGCTAGCGCCCTGGACATTGTGGTCGAAGTGCATTCCGACGCCGAGAATGTCACACAATATTACGTCAAAATCTTTGACCTCCGAGACAGATTTTATGTCACCAATTGCTTTCAGATTGTAGCCATATGATTGTAATTTTACTTGAGGTGTAAAGTCTTCATCATCTATTACAGCGACTCTCACCGCTGCTCGTCTACTTTGGGCACTTTGAAGATGAGCCGATTGGCCAAGGTAATCGACTAAAATAGAATTAGTTTTATAGAATCTGAGTGCAAACTTTTTCATGGTTATAAAGCCTGTCGCGAATGGGTCGTTATTCCGAGATCCGTGGCTATTTTAAGCAACAATCTCAAGTCGGGACGAACATAAACAAGTCGCATTATAAAGGTACGATATGGCTAAATCATTCGCTGCATTAAATTAGGGTCGTAACTACCTGTCGGTGGCAACCTGATGGGTGTTCGCGTGGCTGGCCGGTCCCCAGACCCTAAACCCCTTTGCATATGAACATACAGCCTTTCGTCACCTTCCAACAAGGTCACATAGTCAGATGTGGCAATCGTGCCGGGCATTCATTGTTGGATTAGCTGCTCCGATCGCATCACTCGATCTGACCCTAAAACATTGCAATGCAGAAAACATCTACCAATCGGGTCCCTATCGAATTTCGGATCACAGTTCTGCGACCGCTGAAATTCGGAGGAAGATGCGGCCCTTCACAATCAAAAAAGCCGCCCCGGTTGCCCGGAGCGGCTTCTTTTGGTTTCCCGACCGCCGTTGAGGGCGGTGGGAAGCTTTTGGGTCAGGCAGCTTTCTTGAAGCTGTCGACGGCCACGCTGACGCGGTTCGAGATCGGCTGGAACACGTCGCCGGCCAGCTTGAGGAACATTTCGCTGTTCTTCGAGGTCTGGGCAACCGCGGTGTCGAAGCTCTTCTTCACCAGGCGGGTCTGCAGTTCGATGAACTCGGTGGGCGACTTGACGGCGGTGAATTCCTTCAGCGCTGCGGTCATTTCCTCGAAGCTCTTCTTGGTGTCTTCGGCATAGGTTTGGCCCATGTCCTGCGCGCCCTTGGCTGCGATCTTGCCCGATTCGACCAGGGCTTCAACGTTGCCCTTGGAAAATTCGGTAGCCTGCGAGACCATTTCGGTGCCCTTTTCATAGGCGGTCTTGGCGCGGGTCGACATGTCGCCCATCAGGCTCTTGACGCGATCGGTCATCGCTGCGGCGGCCTGCTTGGTTTCTGCGGTCATGGTTTCGGTGGTGGTCATGATGGATTCCTTCTTCTTCACGGGAGCGGCGGCCTTGGCGGCAACCGGAGTCTTGAGCACTGCGGACTTGATTTTCGTGGCCTTGCGTGCCCCCGTCTTCACGGCGGACTTGGCCATCTTTGATAGATTTGGTTTAGTTGTGACCGGCTTTGCGGTCTTGGCCTTCACGGCCTCGACCTTCTCTACCTTGACGTCTGCCGGCAGCACGGCGGCAGCGACCGACGTTTCGGGCGATGCCTTGGTCGGAGCTGCGGGCTTTTCGGCGGGGGCCAGTGCCTTGGCGATCACGGTGTCGATCGCGTCGGCGGGCTTGTCCTGCTTGACCGGTTCGGCCTTGGGAGCCTGAACCTTGGGCGCTTCAACCTTGGCTGCAGGAGCAGCCGAGGGAGCAGCGCTTGCAGCAGCGGCATTGGCCGGTGCCGCTTTGGCGGTGGGCGTCTTGCTCTGATCGGACATATTCGAAATCACTCATCTGCTGCGTTATGCTGCAGTGCACAATAGTGATGTGATAGCGTGACGTCAAGGCAAAATGTTGCACTGCACAAAAGTTATGCTGCAGGCCGGTTACCCCGCACGGCAGGCTGTTTGACGCACCGGGGGGCCGGCAAATGCCCCGCTCTGCCGCAACTGCGTCAGCGCTGTTTGACGTACCGGCCCGGTGCATCCTCGATGGCCTTGAGCGTGCCCTTGCCGGGGATGCGCGCGCCCTTGGCCTTGACCGTCGCGGGGGCGTGCGCCTTGAGCCAATTCACCCAGTCGGGCCACCAGCTGCCCTTGGTCTCGGTCGCGCCTGCGATGAAATGCTCGAGCCCGTTCACCGGTTCCTCATTGGTCCAGTACTGGTACTTGCCCATCGACGGCGGGTTGACCACGCCTGCGATATGCCCCGATCCGGCGAGCACGAAACGCACCGGGCCCGACAGGTGCTCGGTGAGCCGCCAGACGCTTTCGAGCGGGGCGATATGGTCTTCCTTGCCCGCCTGGATATACGCCGGGGTCTCGATGAGCCTGAGGTCGATCGGGGTGCCATCGACGCTGAGCGAGCCCGGCTTGGCGAGGCGGTTGTCGCGATACAGATCCTTGAGGTACGATTTGTGCCACTTGGCGGGCAGGTTGGTGGTGTCGCCGTTCCAGTGCAGCAGGTCGAACGGCGGATAGTCCTCGCCGAGCAGATAGTTGTTGATCACATAGTTCCAGATCAGGTCGCGCCCGCGCAGCAGGTTGAAGGTCGCGGCCATGTAGCGCCCGTCAAGAAAGCCCTTGGCTCCGAGCTGATCGACCAGCTTCAACTGCTCGTCATCGACGAACAGGGTGAGGTCGCCGGCGTGCTCGAAATCCACCTGCGCGGTGAAGAAGGTGACCGACGCGACCCGGTCGGCCTCGCCGCGCTTGGCGAGCACCGCCAGCGTCGCCGCCAGCGTGGTGCCCGCGACGCAATAGCCGATCGTGTGGACCTGTGGCACCGACAGCGCCTCGCGCACCAAGTCGATCGCCTCGATCTGCGCCTTGACGTAATCGTCCCAGATGATTTCGGCCATGCTCTCGTCGGCGGACTTCCACGACACCATGAACACGGTGATGCCCTGCTCGGCCGCCCAGCGGACGAAGCTTTTCTGCGGGTTGAGATCGAGGATGTAGAAGCGGTTGATCCACGGCGGGAAGATCACCAGCGGGATCTCGATCACCTCGTCGGTGACAGGCGTGTACTGGATCAGCTGGAACAGATCGGTTTCGTAGACCACCTTGCCCGGGGTCATCGCGATGTTGCGGCCCAGTTCGAACGCGTCGGGGTCGGTGTGAGTGAGCTGGCCCTTGCGCATGTCCGACAGCATGTGGTCGAGCCCCTTGAGCAGGTTCTCGCCTTTGCTCTCGACGATCTTCTCGAGCACCAGCGGATTGGTCATCGCGAAGTTGGCGGGGCTCGATGCATCGAGCAGCCCCTGGATGGCAAAGCGCATCTTTTCCTTCTGGCGCGGCTCGAGCCCATCGACGCGATCGGCGACGCGCAGCATATGCTCGGACACCATCAGATAGCTTTGCTGGATCAGCGCGTAGACCGGGTTGTCGTGCCACTGGCGCGCGGCAAAGCGGCGGTCGCTGCGCAGCTCGGGAACGGCGCGCGGGCCTGACGGCGGGCCGCCTTCGTTCTCAGCAAGCAGGGCAGGCGGCGTCATCGCGCCGATGAACCCCTGCCACAACGTCAGCCCTTCGCGCCACATATCGGCCTGCGCATCGAGCATCGCCTGCGGCATGCTGCCCATCCAGGCTGGCAGGCGCGCCTGCAGCGCCTGCGGATCGGTGAACGCGCTCATGTCGGGGGTCTGCTGCGCCATCGTCGCAGCGTGCTCGAGCATCATCTGCTGCGCGCGGCCGACCACCCAGGTCCAGTGCTGCATCTCTTCGAGCGTGGGCAGGGCCGGTGGGGTGGTTTCGCTATCGCCTGGCATTGTGGTCTCTCGCTGTTTTGTCTTTCAACCGTCCTAGCAGCGGCAGGTTGCAAAGATAAGTCCTTCTAAATCCTCCCCTGCAAGGGGAGGTGGCATGGCGCAGCCATGACGGAGGGGTATCCACCGCCGCGTTAGGGTGACACCCCTCCACCACTTCGTGGTCCTCCGCCCCTTGAAGGGGAGGATTGACGCATCCCGCTTTTGCTCGACACGCGCACGCACATACGTCAAAGCATGGGCTCCATTCACGGAGAACTGAAAAGCGAAATCGATATGTCCGAAGAATTCTACCGCATCAAACGCCTGCCCCCTTATGTCATTGCCGAAGTCAATGCGATGCGGGCCGCGGCGCGAGCGGCCGGAGAGGACATCATCGATCTTGGCATGGGCAATCCCGACCTGCCGCCGCCGCCGCACGTGATCGAAAAGCTCTGCGAAGTGGCGATGAAGCCCGATGCGCACGGCTACAGCCAGTCCAAGGGCATTCCGGGTCTGCGCAAGGCGCAGGCGAACTATTACGCGCGCCGCTTCAATGTCGAGCTCGACCCCGAGACCGAGGTCGTGGTGACGATGGGGTCGAAGGAGGGCCTCTCGAGCCTCGCCAACGCGATCACCGCGCCGGGCGATGTCGTGCTCGCGCCCAACCCCAGCTATCCGATCCACACCTTCGGCTTCATCATCGCCGGCGCGACGATCCGCTCTGTGCCGACCACGCCGGACGAGAACTACTGGCGCTCGCTCGACCGGGCGATGGCGTTCACCGTTCCGCGTCCCTCGGTGCTGGTCGTCGGCTATCCCTCGAACCCCACCGCCGAAGTCGTCGATCTGGCGTTCTATGAGCGGCTGGTCGCCTGGGCCAAGGAGAACAAGGTCTGGGTGCTGTCCGACCTGGCCTATAGCGAGCTGTATTTCGACGGCTGCCCGACGCCCTCGATCCTGCAGGTACCCGGCGCCAAGGACGTCGCGGTCGAATTCACCTCGATGTCGAAGACCTATTCGATGGCCGGATGGCGGATGGGCTTTGCTGTGGGCAACAAGACGCTGATCTCGGCGCTGACCCGGGTGAAGAGCTATCTCGATTATGGAGCCTTCACGCCGATCCAGGCTGCGGCGTGTGCGGCGCTCAACGGCCCGCAGGATATCGTCCAGAAGAACCGCGAGCTCTATCACAAGCGCCGCGACGTGATGGTCGAGGCATTCGGCCGCGCAGGCTGGGATATTCCCCCGCCGCGCGCCTCGATGTTCGCCTGGGCACCGCTGCCGCCTGCGCTCAAGCACATGGGAAGCCTCGAGTTTTCCAAGCAGCTGCTGCAGCACGCCAAGGTCGCGGTCGCGCCCGGCGTGGGCTATGGCGAGGACGGCGAGGGCTTCGTCCGCATCGCGATGGTCGAGAACGAACAGCGCCTTCGTCAGGCCGCACGCAACGTGAAGCGCTATCTTGCCAGCATGGGGGTGAACGCGCCCGGGCAGGCCGTCGGCAGTTGAAGGCGCGCGCCGGTCGCTCCGTTTCGGAGCGGGTTGCGCTCACTTCCGCCAGATGAACGCGCTTTAATCCTTGCGGTGCGCCCGGTGGGGCGCCTGCGGGGAGGGGACCGATGTGGCGTGACGACGATGCAGGTCAGGCAGAAACAGGCAGCTCAGGCGGAGATCCGTGCCCGGTATGGGACGTGATCGGCAGCGATCGCGCGGTGCTTGGCGCGCATGTTCAGTCGCTCGCGCATTTCGGGGTGAGGGCACAGATCGGCGAGGCGTCGGCGACGCCATCGCCGATCACGCCGGTCCTGTGCGACGGGCGCAACCGCGTGGTCGTGCGCGGCCTGCTGGATGCCACCCCCGCGCGCACCGCAGCCTTGCTGGTATTCGGCATCAACGTCGCCCAGGTCCGCGCAGCGTTGCTGCTGGCGGGCGTCGATGATGTGGTGTCGCCGCGCATCGTGCCGTACGAGCTTGCCGCGCGCATGCTGGCCGCGCAGCGATCGCGCGCGGCAGCATCGGGGATCATCCGGCTGGCGGGCTTCACCTTCGATACCGGGCTGCGGCAGGTGTGCTGGCATGGCGAGCCGCTGCCATTGATGCCGCGCGAGTTCGATCTGCTGCTGGTGCTGGCACGTCATGCCGGACTGCCGGTCAGCCGCGATGCCCTGCTCAACACGGTCTGGCGGACCGCGTTCGACCCCGGCACCAACAGCCTTGAGGTGCATATTTTCAAGCTGCGCCAGCGGCTGGCGGTGCTGGGCGACGTGGTGCGGATCGATACGGTCAAGCGCCAGGGGTACCGGCTGGTCAGTGCGCCTCAACCACGGGGGTGACAGCGCGGGGGTGACAGGGCGGGGGGTGACAGCGTGGCAGGGCGCGTTATGATCGGTTGCAAGAAGCAATGCGAATCCGTGAGAGGCTACCCCGCAATGATCGACCTGTATTATGCGCCCACCCCCAATGGGTGGAAGATATCGATCATGCTCGAGGAATGCGGCCTGCCTTACACGGTCAGGCCGGTGAACATCGGCGCGGGCGAGCAGTTTGCACCCGAGTTTCTTAGCATCAGCCCCAACAACCGAATCCCGGCGATCGTCGACCACGACCCGCCCGGCGACGGCGATCCGGTCAGCGTATTCGAGACCGGCGCGATCCTTCTGTATCTTGCCGAGAAGACCGGGCGGTTCATGCCCGGCGACCTGCGCGGGCGCACGCGCGTCAACGAATGGCTGATGTGGCAGATGGGTGGCCTCGGGCCGATGCTGGGGCAGAACGGCCATTTCAAGCTCTATGCACCCGAAAAGCTGCCTTATGCGATCGACCGCTATGAACGCGAGACTGCGCGGCTGTATGGCGTGCTCGACCGGCGGCTGGGGGAGGCGGAGTATGTCGCGGGGCCGGAATACACCATCGCCGACATGGCGATCTTCCCGTGGATCATGACCCACAAACGGCAGGAGATCACGCTGGCGGATTATCCGAGCATCGCGCGCTGGTACGCACTCTGCCGCGCGCGTCCTGCGATGCAGGCGGGGCTCGCGGTGATGAAGGAGGCGATCAACCGCAACCCGCAGGCGGATGCGAAAACCCGCGAGACTTTGTTCGGGATCAAGACGTGATGACCGTTTGCTGTTCCCGCGCCAGTTCATTTTTATCGTCACCCCCGCGCACGCGGGGGTCCCGCTTATGCGCCGCGCGAAAGAAGAAGCGGGATTCCCGCGTTCGCGGGAATGACGGGGTTGGGCACGGGAATATCAATCTGGCTCCTGGGCTCCGGCTTTCGCCGGAGAACGAGCATCAAAGGAACGTCACCATATGACCCCTCAAATCGAATTCTGCTTCGACCTTTCCAGCCCCTGGACCTACCTTGCGTTCCACAACATCCGCCCGCTGGCAGCGCGTCACAATGCGACGATCCGCTGGACGCCGATCCTAGTCGGCGGGGTGTTCAACGCGGCCAACCCCTCGGTCTATGCCGCGCGCGAGAGCACCGACAGCCCCAAATGGCGGCACATGGGCAAAGCCTTGCGCGACTGGGCGGAATGGACCGGGGTGGAGCTGCACTTCCCCGCGCCATGGCATCCGCTCAAGAGCATCCACGCGATGCGCGCCGCCTGCGGGCTCGAGGATGACCAAAGCGCGCTCGAACGCTTTGCCGAAGCCGCGTTCCACGCCTATTTCGCCGAGCAGCGCAATCTGGACGATCCGGCAGAAGTCGCCGCAGTCGCAGACGGCATCGGCATGGATGGCGCAGCATTGATCGCCGCAGCAAACAGCCAGCCGGTCAAGGACCGACTGCGCGCCAACACCGATGCACTGGTCGCGCGCGGCGGCTATGGTTCGCCCTCGATTTTCGTTGGCGCCGACGATATGTATTTCGGCAACGATCAGTTGCCACTGGTGGAACGAGCGCTCGCAAGGGCCAAGGGAGAGAGCATTTCATGAACGACCGGGTCAGCATCACCATCGAGAACCATGTCGCCGATGTCCGGCTCAACCGCCCCGACAAGATGAACGCGCTCGATCCGGCGATGTTCGATGGCATCATCGCCGCGATCGACCGGCTGGGCAACGAGCCCGGCGTGCGCGCGGTGGTGCTGTCGGGCGAGGGACGTTCGTTTTGCGCCGGGCTCGATATGGCCAGCTTCACCGCGCCCGGCGGGGCATCTGGAGGCGGTGCGCCTGCTGCGCTCACCGACCGTACCTATGGCAACGCCAACAAGTTCCAGCAGGTCGCGTTCGGGTGGCGCAAGCTGCCGATGCCGGTGATCGCGGCGGTGCACGGGGTGTGCTTTGGCGGGGGCCTGCAGATCATGTCGGGCGCGTGCATGCGGATCATTGCGCCCGATGCGCGGCTGTCGATCATGGAAATGCGCTGGGGGCTGATCCCCGATATGGGCGGCTATGCCTTGTGGCGCGGCACGGTGCGCGATGATGTTCTGCGCGAGCTCACTTACACCAACCGCGAATTCTCGGGCGAGGAGGCAGGCCGGATCGGTTTTGCGACGCACATCGATGCCGATCCGCACGCCCGCGCTATGGCCATCGCCACCGAGATCGCGACCAAGAACCCCGACGCGGTCCGTGCCGCCAAGGACCTGTTCAACCGCACGCCCGACCTGGACACCGACGCGATCCTGATGGAAGAAAGCGTGCTCCAGGAAAAGATCATCCGCACCCCCAACCAGATGGAAGCGGTGTTCGCGTTCATGCAGAAGCGGGCTGCGAACTTCAGCTGAGGCGGTCTTCTGTTCTCCGGCGAAAGCCGGAGCCCAGGAGTCAGATTGCGCTGCAGCCGCCCTGGATTCCGGCTTTCGCCGGAAAGCGAAACGGGCAAGGCTTGCGAGTTGCCAGCGGTCACAATCCCCCGGGCTCGCCAGCACGTCGCAGAAGCGAGGCACCTTTAAGCTGTCTCTTCTCGAGTTTTTTCAACGTCTGCTTTTGGCGTTGGCTTTACTCATCAAGAATGAGCATTTCTGGGTGGGAAGCGGCCATCACCTAGAAAGAGTGAATTCGGGAGGTCGCCTCAATAGCAAAAACCTCCTGAGATAGTTCGAGCAGGGTAAGCTCCCTGCCTCAGCCCAAAGCGCATTTGAGTCCGGTAAGTCGCGAAAATGCGTCTCGCGCCAAAGGGTGCACCAAATCTGTATGTAACGCTCATCGACGTTTCTTGCCTCGTCGATCCGATCGATCGTTTCATCACACAACTGATAGGCTTCAGTTTGGCGGCCAATATCAAGCAGCACCTGCGCCTTGAACGCTGTCTCGAAAACTTGAAGGGGATGCAACCTCTCAGCCTTGTTCAGATAGACAAGGCACTCAGCTATGTCGCTGTCATTCCATGCGAGTAGGGCTTTCACGGTATGGCATTTTGCTAATACGCGCCTCAGCATGGCATCAACTATCCACGATGGTGCTTGCGTCCGCAATGGGGTCGCTTCCTGAACGGCAGGTTTTTTTCAGAACGGCTCCATAGCCGCCACCCCCTCCGCTCAGCCTGAGCTTGTCGAAGGCCCCGCTATTTGGCCAGCGTGGGCGCGGGTCCTTCGACTTCGCGGGCTGAAGCCCGCGGCTCAGGATGAGCGGGGGTGGTCAGTCTGGGGTCGGCAACGGGCCACTGAAAGATACCCGCGTTTGTCCGCACGAACGTCAAAGCTGCCGTTGTCGCGATCCACGGCTCGGCTGCGACGGTGTGACCCAAGCGCACAACGGGTCAGATGTTCACGACAGGTGCAAACTGGCCTCTCCCGCAAACGAGCGGCAGAGCCTCAATCCCGATAATCGAGCGGTGGTTTGCGATCCCCCAGCAGCGACTGATACTCATAGTCCGGCCCCAGCGCCGTCTTGAACGCCGCAGTCGCCTCGTCGCGCAGCGCGGGGTTGGTGTAGAGCTCGATCGCGGCCAGCGTCATCGCTTTCGCCGCGACCTGCGCGCCCTTGAAGCCGATGGTCATGCCGCTTGCTGCTGCCGACTGCCAGCTGTGCGACGAGGTGCCCGGCACCCAGGTCGCCGCGCGTAGGCCCACCGTAGGCGTAGCGTAGGAGACGTCGCCGACATCGGTCGAGCCATAGCCCAGGGTCACGTCATAAGGCTGGACCTCACTCTGGCTGCCCAGCGGCAGATCGGGCTTTTCGAAGCTGGTGCGGATGCCTTCGGCGAACTTCGTCTCTTCGGGCGTGTAGCTGATACCGCCGACCTGGCGCAATTTGGCGTCCATCATCTTGGCGAGAGGCTCGTTGACCAAAAGCGGGTTGTTGCCGTGGATGATTTCCCAGTCCACCTTGGTGCCGGTGCCCTGCGCGGCGCCTTGCGCTGCTGCCTCCAGCCGCGTCCAGATGCTGCGCACCTGATCGGCATCGGGGTGGCGGACGTAATAGAACACCTCGGCGAAATCGGGCACGACATTGGGTGCGCTGCCGCCTTCGGTGATGACATAGTGGATGCGGGTTTGCTGGGGCACATGCTCACGCATCATGTTGGCCATCATGTTCATCGCCTCGACCCCGTCGAGCGCCGAGCGCGCGCGTTCGGGCGCGCCTGCGGCATGCGCCGAGACGCCCCTGAAACGGAACTTGGCCGAGCGGTTGGCGAGGCTGGTGCGCGCGGCGGCGGAATTCTCGTCATCGGCGTGCCAGTGGATGGTGAAATCGACATCCTTGAACAGCCCTTCGCGCACCATATAGACCTTGCCGCTGCCGCCCTCTTCCGCAGGCGTGCCATAGAGCCGCACCCGGCCCGGAGTTCCGGTGGCCTTGAGCCAGTCGCGCACCGCCAGCGCCGCACCCAGTGATCCGGCGGCGAACAGATTGTGCCCGCAGGCATGCGCTGCGCCCTTGCCGGCGATCGGTGAACGCGTTGGCATCGCGTCCTGGTTGATCCCGGGCAGCGCGTCATATTCGGCGAGGATGGCGATCACCGGGCCGCCGCTGCCGAACTCGGCGGTGAACGCGGTCGGGATGCCGGCGACGCCCTCGGTGATCTTGAACCCTGCAGTCTTGAGCCGCTCGCGCAGCAGCGCGCTCGAGCGTTCCTCCTTGTAGCCGACCTCGGCCCACTCCCAGATCTGCCGCGCCACTTTCGCCGTCTCGTCATAGCGCCCGTCGATCGCCTTGATCACCTGCGCGGTGGCGGCGTCTTCGGCTTCATTGGCGTGGGCGGGGGCGGGGGCGGCGAGCGTGAAGACGAGCGCGGTGAGCAGGAGATGTTTCATGGATGCGGCCCCTTTTTGATGTGATGTCCGCATCATGTTGGAGGGGAGGGGAGAGCGCAAGGGGTGCTCCACAACAGTATCGTTTTCCGGCGAAAGCCGGAATCCAGGGCGACGGTGGCGGAACTTCGCCCCTGGGCTCCGGCTTTCGCCGGAGAACGAACTATGGCTTCCAGTCGAGAAACCCGGCCCGGATGCAGTGATCGATCATCCGCTTGAACGCAGGCTCATCCACCATCGGCGGCGCGATGGCGGCGACCTCCTGCAAAGCCTCCCCCGAAAACCGCGGGCTGCGGACGAAATAGTCGAAGAACTGCGGACCGATCCGCCGGTGGACCATCGCGGTGCGCCGGTCGCGCTCGCCCGCTTCATACTCTGCCGGGGTGATCATCGTCGCAGGCACCGTGCCCGGATAGTCGCTGACGATCCGCAGCATGTCCGCCATCGCGAACGGAGCGGCGCCGGCCAGATGCACATAGCGGCCATCGAACGCGGCGATATCCTGCGCCATTGCCATCAATCCGGCGGTCACATGGCAGATCGGCACGATGGCAAACGCGGCGTCTGGCGCGGCGGGGACCGCACCCAGCAACGGCGATCCGAACAGCCGGAACAGGTGGTGGAAACCATCGATCCGCGCAATCGCGCCATCGCTCAACCGACCGACGATGATCGCGGGGCGCGCGATCGCGGCGACCAAGCCTTGCGCGCGCGCCGCCTCGACCAGGGCTTCGGCGCGGGCCTTGCTGGCCTCGTAGCCGTTGGTGAATTCGGCTGCGGGGTCGGCGGCCACCTCGGCGATATCGCCATCGGCGCGGCCGCAGACATAGGCGGTCGAGACATGGAGCAGCGGGCAGCGCCAGGCCTGCGCGAGGGCGATGGCGTGTGCTGTGCCGCCGACATTGACCGCTTCGTGCACCGCGTCGGCGGCGGCGAAGTCGACGGTCGCGGCGCAGTGGATCAGCAGGTCGACGCCGTGGGGCGGCTTGGCCAGCCCGAAGGAGGGGAGCGCGACATCGCCCTGCAGCACCGCGATCTCGCCGATCCGGTCGCGCGAACCCATGTCGAGCACATCGCGCCCTTCGCCCCGCACCAATGCGGTGACGCGGTGCCCGGCATCGAGCAACGCTCCCGCCAACGCGCCACCAACGAGACCTGTCGCGCCGGTCAGGAAGACGTGCATGATTGCCCCGCTTGCAGGAGCATTAACCCCCTCCGCTCAGCCTGAGCCTGTCGAAGGCCGCGCGCATCCGGTCCGGCCACCTTCCTCGTCACCCCCGCGAAGGCGGGGGTCCCGCTTGTGCGCCGCGCGAAAGAAGAAGCGGGATTCCCGCGTGCGCGGGAATGACGGACATTGACACGGAACCCTCGCGCGGGGCCTTCGACAGGCTCAGGCTGAGCGGGGGTGTGGAGCAAACCGGGAAACCGCAGCGCGCTCAACAACATCCCACCAGATCACCGTCCTCGCCCGTGCTCTGCGCATAAGGCAGCCCGCCGCCGCACCCTGCAAACACACCGTAATGTGTCGAGAAATCGCCGATGAACTGGAAGTGCTCGGCAAAGCGGGTGTCGGACAGCATCTTCCAGCTGTTGCCGCAGATCGGGAAGATCCGCCCGCGCTCGATCAGATGGTGCTTGTCGAGCGTGAACACCCGCTCCTCGCCCTCGACGGTGCCGAGGTATACCACCGCCTGGCCATAATCCTCGCACTCGGGCTCGAGATCATCGAGCTTGAACAATCGGTAAGTGGCAGAGTAAAAATCGATCCCGTTGAGCATCTGAGCGATGCGCGGATCGCCGATGCCCAAAGGGCGGTCCTTGACGAGGCGTGGGTCGGTAAAACCGGCGGCCTTGGACAGCTTGAGGAAATCGCCCCAATAGAGCGCGCCCGACAGGCACTCGCCGTGGAGCACCGGATCGGTCAGCAGATGCAGCGGCACCCGCCGGCTCGAATAGACGTCGGAGAAATACATCTCGCCGCCGGGCTTGAGCAGCCGGTGCGCATCGGCGAACACTTTGGCCTTGTCGCCCACCAGATTGATCACGCAGTTCGAGACGATGATGTCGAAGCTGCCGGGTTCCAGATCGAGTTCGTCGAGCTTCTCGATATCGCCCTCGACGAAGCGGACGTTTGACTTGGCATAGCCGAAGGTCTCGCGGTGCCATTCGAGGTGCGCGTTGGCGATGGCAAGCTGCTCGGGGGTGGCATCGACCCCGACGACCTCGCCGTGCTCGCCGACCAGTTGCGCGAGGATATAGGCGTCCTGGCCCGATCCCGAGCCCAGATCGAGGATCCGCGCGCCGGCAATCGCCGAGGGTGCGATCAGCCCGCAGCCGTAGTAACGCGCCTTCACGTCGGGATGGACATTGGCCAGCGCCCTGATCACCGCGATCGGCGGGCGTTCCGATGTGGTGCACGCATCGGTGCGCAGGTCTGCCGATTCAGACAGCACCCGGCCGTAATAATCGCGCGAATTTTCAAGATTCATGCTGGATTCCCTCTGATCTGGCGCACATGGTCTAGCGACAAGAATTCGCCGTAACCAGCCGCATTGTTTCACCGAAACGGGGTCTATGACATATTCACACGACGCGATCGTCATCGGGGCGGGGTCTGCCGGGCTGGTCTGCTCGGGCGGGCTGGCGATGTTCGGATTGAAGCCGCTGCTGATCGAGCGCGGACCGATGGGGGGCGATTGCCTCAACACCGGCTGCGTCCCCAGCAAGGCCTTGATTTCCGCCGCGCACCGCGCGCACGACATGCGCAACGCCGCCGAATTCGGTATGGCCTCGGTCGAGCCGGTCGTCGATTTCCGCGCGGTGCACGCTGCGGTGCATCAGGCGATCAAGACGATCGAGCCGCACGACAGCGTCGAACGCTTCGAGGGCATGGGCGTGGAGGTGGTGCGCGGCGATGCGACGTTTACTGGACCCAAGAGCGTTGTCGTCAATGGCACGACCTACACCGCGCCGCGTATCGTCATCGCTGTGGGCAGCCGCGCCTATGTCCCGCCGATCAAGGGGCTGGATGCGGTGCCTTATCTCACCAACCATAACGTCTGGGACCTGACCGAGCTGCCGCAGCGGCTGATCGTGCTGGGCGGCGGGCCGATCGGCATGGAGATGGCGCAGGCGTTCCGGCGGTTGGGCTCGGAAGTCGTGGTCGCCACCAAGGGGCGTCCGTTCCCCAAGGATGATGCTGATGCCGCAAAGATCGTCATTGACCGGCTGACGGGCGAGGGGATCGAGCTTATCCACGATGCCGAGGCCGATGCGGTCGCGAAGGCGGACCAAGGGCTGGTGCTCACGCTCAAGGACGGTCGCACGATCACCGGCACGCACCTGCTGATCGCGACCGGGCGCGAGGTGAACTTCGACGGGCTGGGGCTGGAAGTCGCAGGCGTCAAGCACGACAAGAAAGGCATCCTCGTCGATGCCCGGCGGCGGACGAGTGCCAAGCACATCTATGCGATCGGTGACTGCCGCGAGGGTCCCCGCTTCACGCATGCCAGCGGATACGAGGGCGGCAATGTCGCGCTCGAGATCAGCCTGGGGGTGCCGACCAAGGCCAATTATTCCGCGCTGCCATGGGTCACCTATACCGACCCGGAACTCGCGCAGGTCGGCATGACCGAGGACGAGGCGCGCAAGGTGCACGGCGACAAGATCACCGTCTGGCGCGAGGACTTCGACCACAACGACCGCGCGGTGACCGAGCGCGAGGTCACCGGTTTCGTCAAGCTGGTCAAGAAGGGCAGCAAGGTCATCGGCGGCACCGTCGTCGGACGCGGCGCGGGCGACCTGATCCTGCCGATCGCGATGATGATCGCGGGCAAATCCTCGACCTTCGGCGTCGCCAGCCTGATCGTGCCCTATCCCAACCGGTCGGAGCATATCAAGGCGGCGGCGTTCGCTTCGGATGAGGGCAAGGTGTTCAACAAGTGGTCGCGGGGCTGGGCGCGGTTACTGGCGCGGCGGCGGGGGTGATGGGCTCGGGCGCGCCGGGGTAAGAAGCGTCCGGTTTCAGGTGTCGGGCTCTAACGCGCGGACGGCAGCAGTTGGGTGGATTGCGGACTCTCAAGATCGACCTGATAGATCAGCCAATCTCGTCCTATCCTGCCGTGAAATCTCATCCCATCGTCGTGATTGGCCGCAACTGTAGTTGATTGCGAACGCACGTGCGCCTTGTGCCGGTGTTGATGTCGTCCGAGAACCATGGGTCAGAAACAACAGATACTCACCGCCAATGTCCGGCTTCGTTCCACGGTCGAGATAGAAGCCGCCGCTATTGCGCTCTGTCGAGAACAAGAACGTCTGGGGCAGAGAGCCTTTGAAATACTGGACGACCTCTAGTTGATAAACCGTCCCGCGCTCCTCGGCTCGTTGCCAATCCGACGCGGAGAGCACCCGAGCTCGGACGACAAAAGGCGCGTCGTCGTACTCTTGGTCGAGCGTGGTCTGCGCATAGAGTTCACCCCGATAGGAGCAGAGCGCAAATGCGGGTCCGGGCAACGTGAGCATCGCGGCAGCGGCGAAGAGAATTGCTTTTGGCATCACGGCGACAGCGTACCATTGATCGGGCACGTCTGAAACGGGGTCGTTTCCTGAACGGCAGGTTTTTTTCTCAACGGTTCAAAAGCCGCCACCCCCTCCGCTCAGCCTGAGCTTGTCGAAGGCCTCGCGCTAAGGTTCGCGATCTTGCCTCACCGTTTTCCGGCGAAAGCCGGAATCCAGGGCGGGCGAAGTGCTATCCCGCCTCTGGGCTCCGGCTTTCGTCGGAGAACGTTGTGTTTTGGGAGGGCATGGCGCGTGGCCTCCGACAAGCTCAGGCTGAGCGGGGGTGGTTGGGGGCTAGCAGAGCTAGCGCTGGCGCGTTTCGAGCCACATTCGCGTGAAGAATATTGCGCCATACATCACCAACGCCGACGCCAAAGGGATGGGCGTGATGAAAATATAGTCCAGCGCACTGGTGGATCGCAGGTTTTCTGGGTGTTGGGCCTGCCACCAATTGATGTAGAAAATGGCACCGAGCGGCACAAGCAACAACGAGAGCCAGCCTATGGGTCGGGTCCCGAAAATGAGCCCGAATACAGTTCCAGCCAGAGCGCCGTATATCATCAAAGCTGTGACGTTCATGCGGGTATTCTAGTCTGATGTGATTGGGATGCAATGGGGCGCATGGGGTACGCCAGACTTGGTATAACTCGGTTTAATCCGAACCCCCTCCGCTCAGCCTGAGCTTGTCGAAGGCCCCGCGCTGAGGTTCGTTCAAGGTACCCGTCACCCCCGCGCACGCGGGGGTCCCGCTCTCTTTACGAAGGGTGGAGAACAAGCGGTATTCCCGCGTTCGCGGGAATGACGGTGATAGTGAGGGAACTGTGGCGCGGGGCCTTCGACAGGCTCAGGCTGAGCGGGGGTGGTAGGGGGTTCGTTCGGTTGGCTTGCGTCCAGCGCTGCGGTTGGGAGATGGGCCCCTGCCTTAGCAGGGGAGCTTTTGGGGTGGAGCGTCCGCCGCGCTGGCGCGACTGCTCAATGCGCAACACGCCAGCGCCCCGCCGATCAAACCCCCAATGTAAAAACGCCCCCCCATCAAGCACTAACGCTATGTTCACCCTTTTTCGTCATAGCTGATGCCAATCTGCGCGAACCCGGTCCGCATTTCCTGCTGTCAGCAGGGGGCAGGCGGCGGAGTCGCCGGTGGACGAAAAAGGTGCTGACATGGGATTGTTCCGTCTGTTGAAATTGGGAATCGCGGCCTTGGCTGCAACTGCACTGGTTGCAGGTTGCGCCTCGAGCGCCAGCGGGCCGCAGCTGCCTCCGGCATCGTTCGTCTCGCTGTCCGATGGTCCGGGCGAGGAATATATCATCGGCCCGCTCGACGAGCTGACCGTGTTCGTGTGGCGCAATCCCGAGCTGGGCGCGAAGGTGCAGGTGCGCCCCGATGGTCGCATCACCACGCCGCTGATCACCGATATGCCCGCAGTCGGCAAGACGCCCACGATGCTGGCCGAAGACATCAAGCTGCAGCTGTCGCAGTTCATCCAGGAGCCGATCGTCTCGGTGATCGTCAACACCTTTGCCGGCACCTTCTCGCAGCAGGTGCGCATCGTCGGCGCGACCGAAAAGCCCGCATCGATCCCCTATCGCGCCAACATGACGCTGCTTGACGCGATGATCGCGGTCGGCGGCCTGTCGGAGTTCGCCGCTGGCAACCGCGCCAAATTGGTACGCTTCGACAAGGTATCTGGACGTCAGCAGGAATACCCCATCAAGCTGGGCGACCTTATCAAGCGAGGCGACAGCCGGGCCAACGTGCTGCTGCAGCCGGGCGATGTGATCATCATTCCGGAAAGCATGTTTTGACCGGCCTGAACGCCGCACCGACCGCCATAAGTGAAAGAAAAGCCTGACCGATGACTGGCCTCTACGAAGAATTCAGGATCGCAGTCCACAGCGTGTGGCAACGCCGCTGGCTGGCGATGGCCATCGCCTGGGGCATTTGCGTGCTCGGCTGGCTGGCGGTCGCATTGATCCCCAACACCTATGAATCGCAGGCCCAGCTGTTCGTCCAGACCAAGGCGATCCTGCCCGACAACACCGGCATCAGCGCGGTCGAGCGGCAGAAGCAGATCGACACCGTGGAGCAGACGCTGACTTCGGCCGCCAACCTCGAAAAGGTCGTGCGCGGCACCGACATGGGCAAGAACCTGGTGACCCCGCGCGAGATCGAGGGGGCGGTGAACGGCCTGCGCACCGCAATCAAGATCAAGTCCGAGCAGAACAATCTGTTCGAGATTTCCGCGACGATGTCCGCAGGCGGCCGCTCCGATGGCGAGGCCGCGACGCTGGCGCGCGATGTCGTGCAGAAGCTGATCGACATTTTCGTCGAGGAGAACCTGGCTGGCGGACGCGGCGAGACCAGCGACACGCTGCGTTTCCTTGATGAACAGCTCGCCAAGCGGCAGAAGGACCTCGAGATCGCCGAGCAGAAGCGGGTGCGGTTCGAGACCGAAAACCTGGGCATGCTGCCGGGAGTCGGATCGGTCAGCCAGCGACTGGAATCGGGCCGGGTCGAGATCAACCAGATCGATTCGCAGCTGATCGCCGCGCAAAGCGCACTCGCTGCGATCAACGGCCAGATTGCGGGCACGCCGCAGACGATCGCGGGTGGTACAGGCGGTGCGGCCAACCCGCTCGCGCAGGCACAGGGCGAACTCGCCGGAATGAAGGCGCGCGGCCTGACCGACCAGCATCCCGATGTGGTGGCGATGCAGAACCAGATCACGGCCTTGCGTGCGGCAGGCGCCGGCGCGAGCACCAGCTACGGCGTCTCCAACCCCGCCTACAGCTCGCTGATCAGCATGAAGGCCGAGCGGCAGGCCGCCGTTTCCGCGCTGCAGTCGCGCAAGGCTGCGCTGCAGGCCGAGATGAACGCGATGGTCGCCAAGCAGATCCAGGAGCCCGGGGTCGCAGCCGAGCAGGCACGGATCGCGCGCGATTATGAAGTGCTCAAGACCCAGTACGACAAGCTTCTCGCCGACCGCGAGCAAGTGAAGCTGCGCGGGCAGGTCGAGACGCAGACCGATGCGGTCCGCTTCGACCTGATCACCCCGCCGTCGAGCCCGCGCACCCCGATCGCGCCCAACCGTCCGCTGCTGCTGGTGGCGGTGCTGCTCGCAGGGATCGCAGGCGGCATCGGCGGGGCGTTCGCGCTCGGCCAGCTCAGCGCCAGCTACCCCACCGCAGCCAAGCTTGAAGCCGCCAGCGGGCTGCAGGTGATCGGATCGATCTCGCAGATGCTGACCCAGGCCCAGCGTGACGAACGCAAGCGCAAGCTGCGGATGTATCTGGGATCGGGCGGCGCGCTGGTCGGCGTTTTCGTGCTGCTGCTGGTGATCGAGTTCATCCAGCGCGGTTCGGTGGTGTGAGGGGCAAGAAAGACATGACCATGCACGACCCGATCCGTTCTCCCGACAAGCCCTCGGCCACGCCCTCGCTGATCGAGCGTGCGGCGGACATGTACGATTTCCGCAAGGGCCTCAACCAGCCCGGCCCCCAGCTGCCCGATGCTCCGGCGGCCAAGACGCCTGCGCCTGCAGCGCCTGCTGCAGCGCCGGTCGCAGCGCGTCCTGCAGCGCCGGTGCGCCCGCGCGCCGCCTTCACGCTGCCGGTGGCGGCGATCGATCGCGACCAGATGCGCGAGCGCGCGTTCATCGTGCCCGATGGCCCGGTGACGAGCATCTCCGAAGAGTTCCGCATCATCAAACGCCGCCTGCTCGCCAGCATCCAGGCAGAGGCCAATGCAGGCCTCGGGCCTGCGGCGCAGCGGATCCTGATCTGCTCGGCACAGCCCAACGAGGGCAAGACCTACAGCGCGATCAACCTCGCTTTGTCGATCGCCACCGAACAGGACCATGACGTGCTGCTGGTCGATGCCGATTTCGCCAAGCCCAGCATCCTGTCGTCGCTCGGGATCGAGGGGCAGCGCGGGCTGATGGATGCGCTCGCCGATCCCGATGTCGCGGTCGAGGACTGCATCATCCCGACCGACATTCGCGGGCTTTCGGTGCTGCCCGCCGGACGCCAGACCAACACCGATAGTGAATATCTCGCCTCGGCGCGGACGCTGGAGGTGCTCGCGCGCCTCACCGAAGGCCATCCGGGCCGGATCGTGATCTTCGATTCGCCGCCATTGCTCGCCGCATCGCCTGCCGCAACGCTTGCCCAGCATGTCGGCCACGCGCTGCTGGTGGTGCGCGCCGATGTGACCAGCGAACGCGCGCTCAAGGATGCGCTGGGGCTGATTTCGGACTGCAATCAGATTCAGCTGCTGCTCAACGGGGTGAAGTTCTCCCCCTCTGGCCGCAGCTTCGGATCCTATTATGGATATGGAGAATGACCATGGGTGGATGGTCTGCTTTCAGGAACGCCAGGCGAAGCTTGCCGCTCACTGCGCTGGCGGTCGCGCTCGCCGCGATGCCGCAGGTCGCGCACGCGCAGCAGGGCGGCGGCGATAGCGGATCGGGCCGCCAGCGCTCGGTGGTCGTGCCGTATCTGGAAGTCGGCCAGGTGATCAGCGCCGATATCAAGAACGGCGGCGATCTGCTCACCTACAGCCTCGCAGCTGTCGGCGTCGATGCCGTCGTGCAGACCGCGCGCACCGAGGCGCAGGTCAGCGTCCGCTATGAACGGCGCTTCTCATGGAACGACGATTTCGGCGATCAGGACGCGATCAGCGGGATCGCGCGCGCCAATGTGCAGCTCATCCCCAACACGCTGTCAATCGAGGCGGGCGCACTGGGTGCCCGATCGCGGATCGATGGCGCGGGCGCTGCGCCCAGCAACCTGATCGGCGGATCGGACAACGTCACGCAGATCTATTCGCTCTACGCCGGACCGACGCTCGCGACGCAGGTCGGCACGGTCGACGTCAACGCGCTGTATCGCATCGGCTACACCAAGGTGGAATCGGGTAACGTGACCCTGCCGGCGGGACAGCAGCCGATCGACCTGTTCGACGACAGCATCAACCACGCCGCCAGCCTGGCGATCGGCCAGCAGCCCGGTGGGTTCCTGCCGATCGGCTGGTCGGTCAGCGGCGGCTATTACCGCGAGGATGCCAGCCAGCTCGACCAGCGTTTCGAGGACAAGATCGTCCGCGCCGACATCACCGTTCCGGTCAGCCCGACCTTGGCGCTGGTCGGTGGCGTGGGCTATGAGGACATCGAGATTTCCGAGCGCGACGCGGTGCGCGATGGTGCTGGCAATCCGCTGATCGGCAACGACGGCCGTTTCGTCACCGACAGGAATTCGCCGCGGCTGCTGTCGTACGATCAGGACGGTCTGATCTGGGATGTCGGCGTGCTGTGGCGGCCAAGCCGCCGCACCTCGCTCGAGGCGCGGGTCGGCCAGCGCTATGACAGCATGACCTATTACGGGTCGTTCACCTACACCCCCAGCCAGCGGCTGGCGGCGAACCTGACGGTGTACGATCTGGTCGCGGGCTTCGGGTCGCGGCTCACCGACAATCTCGCCGGATTGCCGACGCAGTTCGATGCCACGCGCAACCCGCTCAGCGGCGATCTCAATTCGTGCGTGTTCGGCGGATCGGGCAGCGGCTGCCTCAACGATTCGCTGCAGTCGGTCGCCTCTTCGTTCTTCCGCACGCGCGGCGTCACCGGCCAGCTCAGCCTGACCAGCGGCAGCTGGACGCATGGCCTTGGCGCGGGCTACAGCCGCCGCAAGTTCTTCGCGGCCGATTCCGGGGTGCTGGCAGGCTTCGACCAGACGATCGACGAAATCTGGTTCGCCAATTATGTCGGTTCCAAGCAGCTCGACGCGCGTTCCAGCCTCAACGGCACGGTCTATGTCACGTATCTGGAGAACGGCCCGGGCCAGACGTTCATCGGTGCAGGCTCGGACGTATTGGGCATCGGCACCAACGCCTCGTATTTCCGCAACTTCACCAACCGCTTTTCGGGCAGCGTCGCAGTGGGGCTGGACTATTTCGATCCCAAGGGCTTCGAAACCAGCCTGATCGCGTCGGCGCTGGTCGCGCTGCGCTATTCGTTCCAGTAAATCAACTTACGTCAAATCAGGGGGCAAGCCCATGTACGAAACCCATTATGGCCTCACCGGACGGCCGTTCCAGCTGACCCCCGATCCGCGCTTCTATTTCGAAAGCGTGACGCACCGCAAGGCGATGTCGTATCTGGGCTATGGCCTGGCGCAGGGCGAGGGGTTCATCATCATCACCGGCGAGATCGGCGCGGGCAAGTCGACGCTGGTTGCGCATCTGATGCAGACGGTCGACAGCGCACGGCTCACTGCCGCGCAGATCGTCACCACCCAGCTCAAGGGCGATGACCTGCTGCACATGGTGGCGAGCAGCTTTGGCGTGGCCACTGCGGGCCTCGACAAGACCGGAACGCTGGGTGCGATCGAGCATTTCCTCCACACCGAGGCGCGCGCCGGACGCCGCTGCCTGCTGGTGGTCGATGAATCGCAGAACCTGCCGCTGCCCGCGCTCGAGGAGCTGCGGATGCTGTCGAACTTCCAGCTCGGCAGCCACCCGCTGCTGCAGATTTTCCTGCTGGGCCAGCCCGAATTTCGCGCGATGGTGCAGGGTGCACCGGGGCTCGAGCAGCTCCGCCAGCGGATCATCGCCACCCATCATCTGGGCGCGATGGAGCGGCACGAAGTGCAGCCTTATGTCGAGCACCGGATGAAGCTGGTCGGGTGGCAGGGTCGCCCGGCCTTTGCCGAGGACCTGTGGGGCAAACTGTTTGCCGAGACCGATGGCATCCCGCGCAAGGTCAACATGCTGATCAACCGGGTGCTGCTGATGGCGGCGGTGGAAAACCGCGAGACGGTGGATGCCGCTCTGGTCGGCGCGGTGGTTGCAGACCTTGCGGTCGATGCGATGAGCGATGACGACTGGGCCAACGAGGCCGCGCTCGCCAGCGCTGCAACCCATGCCGAGCATGTCGCCTCTGCCGCACCGCAGGCGCAGGCGCCGGTTCCCGCTCCCGCCAAGCCCGAAGTCAGCAAGGCCGATTTCAACCAGTTCGTCGCCGAGGTCCGCACCTTTGCCGGGCAGCAGGAAACCGAACGCAAGTTCCTGGTCAACGAGCTGCAGGCAGCGCTCGACCGGGTGCAGGCGCTCGAATCCGCGCCGCCATCCGAACCCCAGGCCGCCACGGTCGATCTCGAGCCTTTGCTCGCCCGCGTGCATGCGCTCGAGGAGCAGCAGGCCGAGCAGCAAAAGGCGTTGCACCGCGTGCTCGCTTTGCTGGTAGGCTGGGTCGAAGACGAATCCGCCGGCATGTGGCCCAAGGGCCGCGCCGCCTGATCTTTTGAGCTTTTACTGCCGTTTGCCAGGAGCCGATTGAAGTGCGCGAAGCATCGCTGGGATCCGATCGCACCGATGCGCGCGCCATCGTCAACGGCCTGTCCGTGGATGTCGAAGAGTATTTTCAGGTCGGCGCTTTCGAAAACACGATTGCCAAGGTCGACTGGGACAGCATCGCCAGCCGGGTGGAGCTGAACACCGGCGCGGTGCTCGATCTGTTCGCGCGTTGCGGGGTGAAGGCGACGTTCTTTACCCTGGGCTGGGTGGCGCATCGCTACCCTGCGCTGATCCGCCGGATCATCGCCGAGGGGCACGAGATCGCCAGCCATGGCTGGGACCATACCCGCGTGTTCACGATGACTCCCGAGCAGTTCCGCGCCGATATCGAACGCGCGCGCAAGGCGCTGGAGGACGCGGGCGGCGTCGCCATCAAGGGCTATCGCGCGCCGAGCTTCTCGATCGACCAGCGCACCCCTTGGGCACATCCCATATTGGCCGAGCAGGGCTATGCCTATTCGTCGAGCGTCGCGCCGATCGCGCACGACCATTATGGCTGGCGCGCTGCGCCGCGCTTTGCGTTTCATCCCGTGGAGGGATCGGACATGATCGAGCTGCCGGTGACCACGGTCGAGCTGGGCGAGCGACGTTTCGGCGCGGGCGGCGGCGGGTTCTTCCGCATCCTGCCTTATGCGCTGTCGCGCTGGGCGCTGCGCCGGGTGAACGGGACCGACGGGCAGCCCGCGATCTTCTATTTCCACCCGTGGGAGGTCGATCCCGATCAGCCGCCTGTTGCAGACGCACCGCTCAAATCGCGGGTGCGGCATTATACGCAATTGGGCGCGATGGCGGGCAAGCTCGAGCAGTTGACCCGCGATTTCCACTGGTGCCGGATCGACGAGATCGCGCTGCCATTGGCGGCGGGGCGGCTGTGATGCTGCACTTCGCGCCACCTACGTGCGCTGCGCCCTCGGTGCGTCTGACAAACCTCGCAGACCCGCAGGATCGCGCACGGCTTTCGGCATGGCTGGAAGGCCGCGAGGATGCCACCGCGTTCCATCGCATCGCCTGGGGCGAGGCTGTTGCCCGTTCGACCGGCCATGATTTTCTCGCGCTGGTTGCAGAGGACACCACCGGCAACCTGACCGGCTATCTTCCGCTCCACGCGGTGCATTCGCCGTTGTTCGGCCGCGCGATGGTGTCGGCGGGCTTTGCCGTCGATGGCGGCATCATCGCCGCCGATAGCGCCAGTGCGCAGGCATTGGCCGAGGCCGCATGGCAGCTTGCCGAATGCTACAGCGCGCCGACTCTCGAATTGCGCGGCGGCTGGCTGCCCGATGATCCGCGCTGGACGATCAAGTCGAACGCGCACGCAGGCTTCATCGCCGATCTGGTGCCCGAGAGCGCCGAGGCCGATCAGAAGCAGCTCGAATGGGTCCCGCGCAAGCAGCGCGCCGAGGTGCGAAAAGGTCTGGCCAACGATCTGGTGGTGCGCACCGGCACGAGCGCGCTCGACCGGCAGCAGCATTACGCGGTGTATGCGACAAGCGTGCGCAACCTTGGCACCCCGGTGTTCCCGCGTGCGCTGTTCGAGGCGGTGCTCGATGGCCTGGGCGACGATGCCGATATCCTGACGGTGCTGCACGACGATGTGCCGGTGGCGAGCGTACTCAACCTCTATCATCGCGGTACCGTGATGCCCTTCTGGGGCGGCGGCGTGTGGGCGGCGCGCGGTCTTCGCGCCAACGACATCATGTATTATGCGTTGATGAACCATGCCCGGCGGCGCGGCTGCACCCGCTTCGATTTCGGTCGCTCCAAGGTCGGCAGCGGGGCGTTTGCGTTCAAGAAGAACTGGGGTTTCGAGCCCGCGCCATTGAGCTATGCCATCCGCAATGCCGATGGCCAGCCGCCGCGCGACGTCAATCCGCTGAGCCCCAAATACCGGTTGCAGATCGCGCTATGGCAGCGCCTGCCGCTTGCAATCGCCAACCGGCTCGGACCGCTGATCGCGAACGGGCTGGGCTGATGGGCGAAACGCTGTTCCTTGCGCACCGCATTCCGTTTCCCCCCGACCGGGGTGACAAGATCCGCTCGCACGCGATGCTGCGCGCGATCGCGGCGCGCGGGCCTGTGCACGTCGCAACCTTCGGCGAGACCGATGCCGATATGGCCGCCGAGGTCGAACTGGCCGGGGTGGCGACCAGCCATGTCCTCGTCCGCCGGACGATCTCGAACATGCGCGCGGGATTGAATGCGCTGGCGGTGGGAAAGCCGGTGTCGCTGGTGGCGTTCGAAAGCCCTGACATCGGCCATTACATCGCGCGCCTGCTGGCGACACGGCCGATCGACACGATCTTCATCTATTCCAGCCAGATGGCGCAGTTCATCCCGCAGGGGTTTGCCGGGCGCGTCGTGATGGATTTCGTCGACATGGATTCGGCCAAATTCGCCGCTTATGCCGATGCTGCCAGCGGGCCGATGAAGCTGGTCCATGCGCGCGAGGCGCGGTTGCTCGGTGCGTTTGAACAGAAGGTCGCGCGCCGTGCCGACCTGTCGTTGTTCGTCAGCCCTGCAGAGGCCAAACTGTTCCGCGATACGCTGAATGATCCTGCGGTGCGCGTCGAGGGCATCAGCAACGGGGTCGATACGGTGTCGTACGATCCTGCCAACGTCGCCGCCGCGCCTTATGCCGGTCGGCCGGGTCCGCATCTCGTTTTCACCGGGCAGATGGACTACGCGCCCAACGTCGACGCGGTGGTCCATTTTTCGCGCGCGGTGCTGCCTCTGGTTCGCGCCGTGCACCCAGAGGCGTGCTTCCATATCGTCGGGCGCAGTCCGGTTGCTGCGGTGCGTGCGCTCGCACACCTGCCGGGTGTCGAGGTCGCGGGCGCGGTCGATGATATCCGGCCGTGGATCGCCTCGGCCGATGTCGTCGTCGCCCCCTTGCGGATTGCGCGCGGCATCCAGAACAAGGTGCTCGAGGCGATGGCGCTGGCACGCCCGGTGGTGGCATCGGCTGCTGCTGCAGAAGGAATCATCGCCGATCATGACCGCCATTTCGTGGTGAGCGCAGATGACGCGGCGATGGCCGCCGCGATCAACGCCTTGCTCGCCGATCCTGTCCGCGCCGCCGCCATGGGGCAGGCGGGCCGCGACCATATGCTCGAATGCTATCAATGGGATGCGCTGCTCGCTCCGCTGATGCAGTGGCTGGACACGCCGGTCCATGCGCTGCAAAGCGCCGCCTGATATGGCCAGCATTGCCGCCGACATACTCCGGGAACCCGAGCCTGCGGGGCTGACTGCGACCTGGCGCGCGGCGCTCATGCGGCTGGGCGTCGCCTGGGCGGCGATCCTGATCGTGTTCGCGCGCGATGCGGCGGATATGGTGACGATCTGGTGGGACAGCTCCACCTTCAACCACATATTGCTGATCCCGTTCATCCTGGGCTGGCTGGTGATGCAGCGCGCAGAGGAATTGAGGCGCATCACGCCGTCGCTCTGGGCGCCGGGGCTGGTGGTGATGGCTGCGGCTGCTGCGGGCTGGGTGCTGGGCGAGGCGGCAGGCGTCGCGCTGGCGCGACATCTGGCGGTCGTCATGTTCTTCCAGGGCAGCACGCTGGCCTTGCTCGGGCCGCAGGTGGCAAGGGCGCTGCTGTTCCCGCTGGCCTATGCGTTCTTCCTGGTGCCGGTGGGCGAGGAGATCGTCCCGCAGCTTCAGGTGATCACCGCCGATATGTCGATGGCGCTGCTCGGCATGACGGGCATCCCCGCGCATATCGAAGGGGTGTTCATCTCCACCCCGACCGCGCTGTTCCGCGTCGCCGAGGCGTGCTCGGGGGTCAAGTTCCTGATCGCGATGCTGGCCTATGGCGTGCTGGTCGCCAATGTCTGCTTCAAGAGCTGGCCGCGCCGGATCGGGATCATTGCCGTGGCGATTATCGTGCCGGTGCTCGCCAACGGCGTACGCGCGTTCGGGACGATCTATATCGCGCACCATCACGGGCTCGATTTCGCCGCCGGGTTCGACCACATCTTCTACGGCTGGGTGTTCTTCGCGATCGTTCTGCTTCTGGTGATGGCGGTGGGCTGGCGGTTCTTCGACCGGCAGGTGACCGACCCGTTTATCGAGCCCGCGCTGGCTGACCGGCTGGCGGTGCAATCTCGCAGGGGTCGTGCGCCCGCACGCCCGGTGCTGATCGGCGCTGCATTGCTGGTCGCCGCGCCGCTTGGCTGGACGCTCGCCGGATTGCCCGCGCCTGCCTCGTTGCCTGTGCGCGATACGCTTCCCGAGATCGCAGGATGGCAGCGGACGGCCTATGCGCCGACCGCCGAATGGACCCCGCGCGCCGACGGCAGCAACCGCAGATTGATCGCAAGCTATGTCCGCGATGGCAGGCGGGTCGATGTGTTTGCGGCGCTGTACGACGGCCAGTCCGAAGGCCGCGAGATCACCGGATACGGCCAGGGCGCGCTCGATCCGGCTGGCGAATGGTCCTGGGTCGAGGCGGGGCCGAAGCTCGCCGATGGCCGCGCCGATGTCATCACCGGGCCGGGCCGGGTGGTGCGCGATGTCGCGACCTTCTACCGCATCGGCGATGTCCAGACTGGCAGCAACCTGGGCATCCGGCTGGAGTCGCTCAAGGCGCGCCTGCTGCGCCGTAGCCAGAGCGCGATGATCCTGATCGTTTCGGCCGAGCGCGGCGGTAATGGACCGGCGCGCCCGGCGATCGACGCGCTGCTTGCCGATGCTGGCGGCCCGCGCGCGCTGGCCGATACCGTGCTGGCGGAGCGCTGAGCGCATGTGCGGGATCGCCGGCATCTTCCATCTCGAGACCGCCAAACCGGTCGATCCGGCGCGCATCCGGTTGATGACCGATGCGATGCTGCACCGCGGGCCTGATGGCAACGGCTGCTGGACCGCGCCCGGCGTCGGCCTCGGGCATTTGCGGCTGTCGATCATCGACCTTGAGGGCAGCGCGCAGCCGATGCTGAGCGAGGACGAAGCCTGTGTGCTGACCTTCAACGGCGAGATCTACAATTTCCAGGAGGTCCGCGCCGAGCTGGCGGCGATGGGCCACCATTTCCGCACCTCGGGCGACACCGAGGTGATCCTGGCCGCGTGGCGGCAATGGGGCGTGGGCTGTCTCGACCGGCTGAACGGCATGTTCGCGTTTGCGATCCACGACCAGCGCAGCCAGCGACTGTTCATCGCGCGCGATCGGCTGGGGGTGAAGCCGGTGCATTATGCGCCGCTCCCCGATGGCAGCGTGATCTTTGCGTCCGAACTCAAGGGTCTGCTCGCGCACCCGGCGCTTCGGCGCGCGCCCGATCCGCAGGCGGTCGATGACTATCTGGCGTTCGGCTATGTCCCCGATCACCGCTGCTTTGTCGCGGGGGTGAAGAAGCTGCCTGCGGGCCATTATCTGATGCTCGAGCGCGGCAAGCCGCTGCCTGAGCCAGTGCAGTACTGGGACGTCGATTTTTCGCGCCGCGCGCGCGGGTCTGTGGCCGATCTCGAGGCCGAGCTGATGCACCATATGCGGCAGGCGGTGGCATCGCGGATGATCGCCGACGTGCCGCTGGGCGCGTTTCTTTCGGGTGGCGTCGATAGTTCAACCGTGGTCGCGTTGATGGCCGAGCGCAGCACCCAGGCGGTCAAGACCTGCAGCATCGGCTTCGATGTCGCCGAGCTCGACGAGAGCGACTACGCGCGTCGCATCGCCGAACGCTTCGCCACCGAGCACCGCAGCCGGATGGTCTCGCCCGACGACATCGCGATCATCGATCAGGTCGCGGCGCAGTTCGACGAGCCCTTCGCCGATGCCTCGATGCTGCCGACCTTCCGCGTGTGCCAGCTGGCGCGCGAGAACGTCACCGTGGCGCTGTCGGGCGATGGCGCCGACGAGGCCTTCGCCGGATACCGCCGCCATGTCTTCCACCACGGCGAGGAACGGGTGCGCAACCTGTTGCCGCAAGGTCTGCGCGGCCAGGTGTTCGGGGCGCTGGGCGCTCTGTATCCCAAGGCCGACTGGGCTCCGCGCCCGCTGCGCGCGAAGTCGACGCTGCTGTCGCTCGCGCGGACCGGCGCCGAAGGGTACACCGATGCGGTAGGCGTCACAGGGTACGCGCAGCGCCATGCGCTCTATTCGGACAGCCAGCGCACGGCGCTGGGCGGTTATCGCGGCGAAGATCACATGATCGCGCTGATGGAGGCTGCCCCTGCGCGCACCGGGCTTGATGCTGCGCAATATGCCGACATGAAATTGTGGCTGCCCGGCGACATCCTGACCAAGGTTGATCGCACCAGCATGGCGGTCAGCCTCGAGGCACGCGAACCCTTGCTCGACTATCGGCTGATCGAGTTCGCCGCGACGTTGCCCGATGCGATGCGGGTGCGCGGCGGGCAGGGGAAGTGGCTGATGAAGCGCGCGATGCGCGGCACCTTGCCCGACGATATTCTCTATCGGCCCAAGATGGGCTTTGTCAGCCCGATCGCGCAGTGGTTCCGAGGGCCCTTGGCCGAGCAGACACGCGCCATCGCGACGGGCTCGGCGCTTGCGCGCAGCGGCTGGTTCAACACCGCAAAGCTGAGCGAGATCGCCGAGGCGCATATCATGGGGCGCAGCGACAATGCGCGGCTGCTGTGGCAGTTGTGGATGCTCGACAAGGCGCTCGACCGGGTGTTCTGATCCCCGGTCGCAGCTCCAGTGTCAGCGCCCCGCTCAGGCCCTGACCAGACCGATTTCCACCAGCCGCTGGCGCAGATAATCGTCGGCCAGGATCGGCTCGGGATACCGGTTGGGCGTGTCCGCGCTGATGCAGCCTTCCAATGTGCGGATCGGGAAGTCCGAGCGCAGGTGGAGGAAGAATGGCATCGAATAACGGCTGTACTTCGCCCGGTCGCCTGCGGGATTGCGCACGCGGTGCGTGGTCGAGGGCAAAGCGTGGTTGGTCAGCCGCTGGAGCATGTCGCCGACATTGACGACCAGAGCACCTTCAGGCGGACGCATGTCGATCCACGATCCGTCGCGCGCCAGCACCTCGAGCCCGCCTTCTTCAGCGCCCAACAGCAATGTGATCAGGTTGATATCCTCGTGCGCGCCGGCGCGGATCGCGCCTTCGGCGCCTTGGGCAGCGTCCATCGGCGGGTAATGCAGCAGCCGCAGGATCGAATTGCCCTCGTGCACCGCAGGCAAAAACCAGTCGGCATCGAGCCCCAGATACACCGCGATCCGCGACAGGATGATGTTGCCCACCCGGTCGAACTCGGCGAACAGCGGCTCGAACGTCTCGCGGAAGCCCTCGGGCCGGTCGGGCCAGACATTGTGCGGCATGGTGTGTGCGATCGGGCTGGCGGGATCGACCTCGCGCCCGACATGCCAGAATTCCTTGAGATCGTGCGCCTTGGCATCCTTGGCGATCTCGGTGCCGAACGGGGTATAGCCGCGCTGGCCGCCGGCTTGCGCATCGTAATAGCGCCGCTTCTCCTCGGTGGGCAGCGCAAAGAACGCCGCCGTCTGCTCCCAGCCCTGGCGGACCAGCGCCGGATCGAGCCCGTGATCCTTGATCATCGCAAAACCATAAGTTGAAAAGCTGTCGCCGAGCTTGCGCGCCAGATCGGCAGGTTCATCGGTGAGCGAGAGAATCGGCAGTTGTATCATGATGCGGTCCGCAATAGCTGAGGGGGTGACGATAATGGCCCCCTGTAGGCGTGCTGGCGGAAAAAATCATGACCCAATATTGGCTGATGAAATCGGAACCCGACGAATATGGCTGGGCCGATCTGGTGAAGGCGGGCGAGGGTACCTGGGACGGGGTGCGCAACGCGCAGGCATCGAACAACCTCAAGGCGATGCAGGTCGGCGATCTGGCGCTGTTCTACCACTCGCGCACCGGGCTCGAGGCGGTCGGGGTGATGGAGGTGAGCGCCGCAGCGTTCCCCGACCCCAAGGACGAAACCGGGCGCTGGGTCGCGGTCAAGGTCAAGCCGGTACATCGGCTGAAGAAGCCGGTGACGCTCAAGGCGATGAAGGCACGCCCCGCGCTCAGCGACATGGCGATGCTGCGCCAGTCGCGGCTGTCGGTCGCGCAACTGAGCGCGGACGAATGGGCGGAGGTTTTGTCGATGGCGGGGAACGGATCGGATGCACCGACGTAGGTAGGGGGAAGCCGGGCGCGACGCCCTGGCACGCAATTACGAAGGAGCATCATTATGGGTGAATTTCAGGACAAAGCCAAGGGTGCCGGCAACAATCTGGCTGGCAAGGTCAAGGAAGGCATCGGTGCCGCTACCGATAACAAGAGCCTTGAAACCGAAGGCAAGGCGCAGCAGCTCAAGGGCGATGCGCAGAACCTCAAGGGTGACGTGAAGGGTGCGTTCGGCGACAAGGTCTGACGCCTACCTGATCTGATCTGATCAAACGAAAAACCGGCCCTCTCCGCTAGCAGGGGGCCGGTTTTTTTGTGTTCGCCTTCCCTCTCCCGTGCAGGGAGAGGGTTGCGGAGACTTATGAGCGCAGCGAATTAGTCGAAGCTGGGTGAGGGCAGGCGGGTGCAGAGTCGCCGCCCGTCACCCTCATCCAACTCCGCCTAGCCTCGCTGCGCTCGACAAGGCTGCGTATCCTTCTCCCATTGGCAGAAGGATTGGCTACCGCCCCCGCAGCCCGCTCACCGTAGCCCCGCTCGCGCCGATGTTCTCGATCTCGGTCTTCAGATGCAGCAGCTTGAGCCCCGGCTGGCTCAGCGCTTGCTCCAGCGCGGGCGCGAAATCCTCGGTCCGCTCGACCGTCGCCGCCCAGCCACCATAAGCGCGGGCGAGCGCGGCGAAATCGGGGTTCTTGAGCGTCGTCGCGGACAATCGCGCGGGATATTCGCGCTCCTGGTGCATCCGGATGGTGCCGTACGCGCCATTGTCGATCACGATCACCAGCAGGTCGGCGCCATATTGCACCGCAGTCGCCAGCTCCTGCCCGTTCATCAGAAAATCGCCATCTCCCGCGATCGCGACGACCTTGCGGTCCTTGAGGCGCAGCGCGGCGGCGACCGCGGCAGGCACGCCATAGCCCATCGCGCCTGCGGTCGGCGCGAGCTGCGAGGGCTTTTGCCCGTAGTGCCAATAGCGGTGCCACCAGCCCGAGAAGTTGCCCGCGCCGTTGCAGATCACGGTATCGGCGGGCATGCCCAAGCGCATCGCGCGCACGCACTGGCCGAGGTCGAGCGCCACCCCGGTGGGCTGCGGATCGGACCAGGCGAGCCACTCGGCATGCGCCTGCTCGCCGGTCTCGAACCGCACCGCGTCCTCGTCCCACAATGCAGCGGCCTCGGCGAACTCGTCCATGTCGGCGCACAGCGGCAGGTCGGTGCGGTAGACGCGGCCGAGCTCGTTGGGGTCGGGGTGGATATGGACCAGCAGCTGGCCGGGGTGCTCGGGCGTGATCAGCGTATAGCCGTCGGTGGTCGCCTCACCCAGCCGCGCCCCGACCGCGAGGATCAGGTCGGCGGCTTTGACCCGCGCCACCAGCTTCGGGTTGGGGCCATAGCCAAGGTTGCCCGCCCACACCGGCGAGCCATTATCGAACGCATCCTGCTGGCGAAACGCGCAGGCGACCGGCAGCCCGATCCGCTCGGCGAACTCCTGGAAGTTGGCGCGCGACGCCGGGCTCCAGTCCGCGCCGCCGATGATCGCGATCGGGGCGCTGGCGCCCTCGAGCATCTCCATCAGCACCGCAAAGCCGTTGTGGCACACCGGCTGCACCGGGCGGGTGACGCGGGGGCGATCGGCAACCTCGACCATGTCCTTGAGCATGTCCTCGGGCAGCGCGAGCACCACCGGGCCGGGGCGGCCCGAGATCGCGACCGAATACGCGCGCGCGACATATTCGGGGATGCGCGCGGCATCGTCGATCCGCGCGGCCCATTTGGCGAGCGGCGCGAACATCGCCTGGAAATCGACCTCCTGAAAGCCCTCGCGATCCCTCATTCCCCGATCCACATCGCCGATGAACAGGATCATCGGCTTGCTGTCCTGCATCGCCACGTGCACGCCGATGCTGGCGTTGGTCGCGCCCGGGCCGCGGGTGACGAAGGCGACGCCGGGCCGCCCGGTCATCGTGCCATCGGCGCACGCCATGAACGCGACCCCGCCCTCCTGACGGCAGACGATGGTTTCGATCGCGGGCACATCGTGCAGCGCATCGAGCACCGCAAGAAAGCTTTCGCCCGGCACCGTGAAGATCCGGTCGCAACCCTGTGCCACCAGCTGATCGACCAGAACGCGGCCGCCGGTTCGGGGGGTGGCGGTGGCGGTGGGGGAGGGGGTGGTCATGGGGCGGATCCTCTTGCCTCGATATGCGCCCGGGTCATACGCCCGCTTCGCTGGGGAGGCCACCGGCTAACGGGCGAGGGCAGGGGCTGTCAACTGCGGGGCGGCGGTGATCCAGTCGAAGCCCTGCGCCAACGGCAGCGAATATCCTCACCGTCACCCCCGCGAACGCGGGGGTCCCGCTTCTGCGCCAACGCCAGCGAAAAAGCGGGATTCCCGCGTGCGCGGGAATGACGGGGAAGAGTGTGTACCGCTTTCCGGCGAAAGCCGGAACCCAGGGCGATGGCATCGCAATCCGGCCTCTGGACTCCGGCGTCCGCCGGAGAACGGCAGCGAGCACAGACGCTGTTGGATTCCCAGACGCACCCCGACACCGCGCGCGACGCAGGCGAAAAGGCGGCGGGCCTAGGCTCCGGTCGAGACCGGACGCGTGCGGCGGACTGGCGGATGATTTGGGGCATAGCCTCATTCCGCCAAGGGCTGGTGGTCCTTCCATCTTGCGCTTTCGGTGGCTCCCGGCACAAAACCGGTGTGCGGCGAGGAAGGAAATCCAAAGCTACCGCACAGCTGACCGTCTGCCGCCTGGGTTCGGCTTGTCCGTTGGGATACCGGGCTCTCGCGAAAAGCCCACCCACACCCCCAACCCGCCGCCCCCGGATCAATCCCGGGAAAGCACATGCCTTGAGTCCGCACCGGGCAGATTTGGTACGGAGGCGGGGATAAATTAACCGATATGGTTGAAAATGTCAAGTTGCACCGAAGCAGCATACCGTTGTCGACTGGCACATCGCTGCTGCTTCGTGCTTTATGAGCGACCAGAGGTAACCATGGTCGCAGTGTTAACCAGTTTGTGACCAGAAGGTTGCCATAAAAAAGGTTGCCGTCGGCCGCCCTACCGGTCTACCCATTTCGCTGATTGAGGATGCGATGCCGGACGAGCTAACGATATTTAGCCTGCACTACGTAGGGAGCCGTTTTCGAAATGCGCGCTTGCCCGTGGAAGTGCTGTCTGATCTACCGGCGTTCCGGGACCTTCTCGTTTCATATGCGAAAGATGAGTGGCGTCGTAGGCACGAAGATCGTGAACGGGTGCCAAAAGGGTTTGATAAGAGTCTTGCTTTCGACCTGATCGACATCGCACCTGGCAGCGCTATTCCAAAACTTGAGTGGAATCGACATCGAAACAGCGGCCAAGTTAACCTTCCAGGTTTTGCCGATGAAATCGAAGAAATTGTTGAATCAGCATATAGTGATGTAGTTGCTCTCATTGGCGGGCATTCTGGGAGAGTCTCGGCGCTAAATTCTGAGAAGGTTCGCGCACTGAATCATTTTGGTGCTGGACTGCGCGATGATGAGAAAATCGAATTGCTTGACAGGGTAAATGGTCAAGTCGTCTCACTTGACGCGCATCGGCGTAAGCAGTTGATCACTGGCGCGCGTGAAACCTACCAAACCCGTCTCGAAGGGATTGGTAAGTTAATCGGAACTCAGATAAAAAGTGAAGAAGAAGCCAGTGTTACAGTGCGCACCAGTGAGCATGGTGATATTACGATTCCGGTCGATCCAATACAAGTTAAGGAAGAGTTTGATGGAAATCTTGAGCAAGATGTCCAGTTCGTACTACTTGTCGAGCTTGATAGTCAGGACTGCTTCCGCAGGGTAGCTGATGTTCTCGATATAGCTGTGGTCGATAGTGAAATTAGTGCTGCATTATCAGCCTGTCGGAAGCGTTTAGAAGAACTTCGATCTCTGGAAGCGGGATGGCACAATGGGGTAGGAAAGCAGGTGACAGATGACGCACTTCACGCTGCTGAGGCATTCCTGACTAAGCGTACCTCATTCTGCGCCGCATATCGCCTGTATCCAACCGAGGGCGGTGGCATCCTGATCGACTTTGAGCATGGGAATTGGGATTATTCGGTGGAATTTTCCGCGACCGGGAGCGTGGAGATGTATGGGGTTGAGATTGAAGGTGATGGGGAGTTGGGGCCCAAAGAATTCAATTTCGTCGGGGAGGTTTTTCTGACTGCTTTCGATGATCGGATTAGCGCAAGTGGCTGAACCGTTAACTGACTCAGATGAAGTGCTTTTCAGGCAAATTCACCCGAACTGCATCTACAACGGCGAGCCTGCAAGCGATCGGTTCGGGACTGTCATGATTTTCGTGTGTGGGCGGGCGGTTGACCATCAGGCCGACATGGCCCTGATGAAACGTTCGCCGAAGATCACGGCAAATTGTGCCTTTGCCATAGTCCATTCACGTGGC
>NZ_JBKBOG010000013.1:80752-88678 GCF_046294995.1 Blastomonas sp. | reverse complement strand
GCAATCATGCTCAACGAAAGTTTAATGCTAAAACTGTCGTATCCGTCCTATGGCCAAAACTTAACTTAAAGTAACATTTGTCTGCGTGAACAAAGGCCGTGGTCGATGCCTGCACGCCCAAAAACATCATAATGTCATTGGCGGTCATATAACACCCAAATGGTGATCGCTTTTCTGTGTTCTTTTTCCCGCTGCCAGCAATTGGCGGCGCGAGGAAGCTTGCCTGAAGGAAACGACAATGAATCCGGTATTTTATTGGAATGCCATACTTCTTGAATGTTCGCGCCGCGACTTCACCCGTGGCTTCAACAACGCCCAACAGCCCGGTCCCATTCGCACATCGCGCGCGATGGCGATCGTCCATATTGCCATCCATGATGCGGTTGCTTTCAGCAGCGGCAATTCGGGCGCGGCGTGGCTCAGCAAGAAATCCATCGCCCATGGCCTTGGGCCTGCCCCTGGTGGCAGCGTGACCGATATCATCGCTGGCGCCGCCGTCGTCACGCTCAAGGCGCTTTACCCGCGCTACGGCATCTATATCGACGATTCCACCGGGGCGGTGAACGCAACGCGGTTCGCTTACGGCCAGCAGGTCGGCCAGGCGATCCTCAACGCGCGCGCCGGTGACGGCTCGGATATCGACATCGTCTCCAACCAGCCGTCCGATCCCGTCTATGGCCAGCATCGCGCCGATCCGTTCCAGCCCGGGCAGAACAGGCTGGGGCCGGCATGGGGCAATGTCACCCGCTTTACCGGGGCAGCGAACAAGCCGCTCGACCCGTTTCCGGGGTGCGGCCTGTCCGACTACCTCCAGAATCCCGATTACCGGGATGATTTCGACGAGGTCCGCGATTATGGGGCCAAGCTGCGCGGCAAGCGGACCGCCGAGCAGGAACGCATCGGGGTCTATTGGGGCTATGATGGCGCGATGAACCTGGGCGTGCCGCCGCGGCTGTACAATCAGGTCGCGCGCCGGTTCATCGAGCCTCTGGCCTTGAATATCCCCAAAGCCGCAGAATTGTTTGCGCAGCTCAACGTGGCGATGGCGGATTCGGGGATCGACGCATGGCACTGGAAGTATTTCTATGACCTCTGGCGGCCGGTGGTCGGGCTGCGCGTGGAAGATGCGACGCGCGGCGGCGATCCGTTCTGGGCACCGCTGGGCGCGCCGCAGACCAACACCGCAGGGCCGATGACGCGCACGCCGAACTTTCCGGCCTACCCCTCGGGCCATGCCACCTTCGGCGCGGCGCTGTTCCAGACGCTGCGGCTAGCGCTCAACACCGCGCCAGGACCGATCACGCTGAAGAACGTGCTCGATATCGAGACTCACGACAGCGCCCCGATCCCGAAAGAAAAGTTCAGCTTCGTCTCCGACGAGCTCGACGGCATTGCCAGCGATCCCGATGGATCGACCCGCACGCGGGTGGACAAGACCTTCGACAATTTCGCCGAGGCGGTCTGGGAAAATTCGGTGAGCCGGATCTATCTGGGCGTACACTGGCGGTTCGACGGCATCCCGCGCCGCAACGGAGAAAACATCGGCGGGGTGCCGCTGGGTCTCGCCATCGGCTGCGAGGCGCACGACTTCTTCAACAAGGCGCCGTCACTGGGCGGCGTGGTCCTCAACACCTGACAGACGACAACCTCTGCGGGATCGCGCCAGCGCAAAGCCGGGCGCGATCCCGCAGAATCACATTCTCCAGCCGCCGCGACGGGCGAGCTTGCAGGCCGGTGCCAATCTGATATTCCGCAAGGATAACCCGAGGGCACCCGCATGGACTTCATGAACATTCTCAAATCGTTCGAGAATTTCATCTTCGAGGTTGTCGGCTGGCTCTATTTCTATCCGCGCACGATGTTCCTGTCGCTGTTTCGCCCAGGCGAGATGATGGCGTACGCCGATGACGAACTCGATGATCTGCCCGCCGACCAATATGAAAGCACGATCAGCCCGCCGTTGTTCCTGTTGATCACCATCGTGCTGGCGACATGGGCCTCCGACAGCATCTCTGGTCCCGACGATCCTGCGACCACACCTGCGCTGCTGCTCGACTGGAAGAACTCGCTGCTGCTGACCGCGAGCATCTACAGCGTCTATCCGCTGGTGATGGCGATCGCGCTGTTGCGGCAGCGCCACCGCCAGATCGACCGCCGCGCATTGCGTCCGCCGTTTTACAGCCAGTGCTTCGTGGCAGCGCCCTTTGCCCTGGCCAACGCGCTGGCCATTTCGCTGTTCGCGCTCGAAAACGATAACGCCATGATCGGCGGCGGGGCGATCTTCGTGGCCACGCTGATCTGGTACTTCATTCTGCAGGCCCGCTGGTTCGCGCACCAGCTGGGGGTTTCCACTCTGCGCGCATGCTGGATCGCGGGGAACGCAATCGGCGCAGGCTTTGCCATCACCGGTGGTATCATCGTCAGCGTCTTCGGCTGAGCCGCGCCAGCATCAACCTCCGCGGATCAGCAGATTGCGGATCTCGGTCATGTCTTCCATCGCAAAGCGGATGCCCTCGCGGCCAAGGCCTGAATCCTTGACCCCGCCATAAGGCATGTTGTCGATGCGGAAACTGGGCACGTCGTTGATCACGATGCCGCCGACGTCGAGATGGTCCCAGCAATCGAACATCTTGAACAGGTCGCGGGTGAACACGCCGGCCTGCAACCCGAACTTGCTGTTGTTGACCTCGTTCATCGCCTCGCCGAAATCGGTGAAGCTCGACAGCACCGCGACCGGACCGAAGGCTTCTTCGGTAACGATCTTGGCCTCGTGCGGCACGTTTTCGAGCAGCGTCGCCTCGAGCATCGCGCCATCGCGCTTGCCGCCGCACAGCAGCGTGCCGCCCAGCGACACCGCTTCCTGTACCCAGCCATCGAGACGGCTTGCCTCTTTCTCATGGATCATCGGGCCGATGAAGGTATCGCGGTCCTTGGGGTCACCCGAGACGAGCGTCTTGGCCTTGGCGACCAGCATGTCACGGAATTTATCGTAGACATCGGCGTGGATCAGGATGCGCTGCACCCCGATGCAGCTCTGCCCCGACTGATAGAACGCGCCGAAGATCACGCGCTCCATCGCATCGTCAAGATTGGCGTCGGCATCGATGATCACTGCGGCATTGCCGCCCAGCTCGAGCACGACCTTCTTCTTGCCGCAGCGCGCCTTGAGGTCCCAGCCCACATCGGGCGAGCCAGTGAACGAGAGCAGCTTGAGCCGATCATCGGTGGTGAACAGGTCGGCGCCATCGCGGCTGGCGGGCAGGATCGAGAACGCGCCCTTGGGCAGGTCGGTCTCGGCCAACACCTCGCCCATGATGATCGCGCCCAAGGGCGTGCGGCTGGCGGGCTTCATCACGAACGGGCAGCCCACCGCGATGGCAGGCGCGATCTTGTGCGCGGCAAGATTGAGCGGGAAGTTGAACGGCGAGATGAACGAGCACGGACCGATCGGCACGCGCTTCCACATGCCGCGATAGCCCTTGGCGCGCGGGCTGATGTCCATCGTCTGGACCTCGCCGGTCATCCGCACCGATTCTTCCGCTGCAATGCGGAAGGTGTCGATCAGCCGGCTGACCTCGCCTTCTGAATCCTTGATCGGCTTGCCGGCCTCGACGCACAGCGCATAGGCCAGCTCTTCGGAGCGCTCCTTGAACCGGGTGACGCAGTGGTTGAGCACCTCCTGTCGCGCATAGCTCGGCATCCGCGCCATCGGCTCTGCCGCCTCGACCGCGCCGGCGATCGCCGCATCGATCGTCGCGGCGTCGGCTTGGGCAACCCGAAACGCGACCTCGCCGGTGAACTTGTCGGTGACTTCGAGATCGGTATTCGGCTGCTGCGCGACGTTGTTGAGATAGAGCGGATAGACGGATTTGAGGGTGGTCATTTAAAGCTCCCACGCCGCAGACCGTTTTCCGGCGAAAGCCGGAATCCAGAGCGGCTACAGTACAATCTGGCCCTGGACCCCGGCTTTCGCCGGGGAACGGGTAAGCAGTGTCACAATTCTTTCGCCATCTTCTTGATGTCGATGTTCAAGATCTGGTCGTTCTCCGAATAATCAACCGGGCATTCGATGAGATGCACCCCTGGCGTGTCGCGCGTATGGGCGAGCAGTTCTTTCAGATGCTCGGCGCTCTCGACGCGATAGCCGTTGGCGCCGTACGCCTCGGCATATTTGACGAAATCGGGGTTGCCATAGGTCAGGCCGAAATCGGCAAAGCCCATGTTGGCCTGCTTCCAGCGGATCATGCCATAGCTGTTGTCGTTGAGGATCAGCACGGTCATGTTGAGCTTGAGGCGGACCGCGGTCTCCATCTCCTGGCTGTTCATCATGAAGCCGCCATCGCCGCAGATCGCCAGCACCTTGCGATCGGGATAGACCATCGACGACATCATCGCCGATGGAAGCCCCGCGCCCATGGTCGCCAGCGCATTGTCGAGCAGCACGGTGTTGGGGCGATAGGCCTCATAGCCGCGCGCGAACCAGATCTTGTAGACGCCGTTGTCGAGACAGATGATCCCGTCATCGGGCATCGCATCGCGGATCTGTTGCACCAGATAGGGCGGGAAGATCGGGAAGCGCGCATCATCCGAGAGCGATTTTGTATGTTCGACCTCGGCCTTGCGGAAGGCCAGCATGTGGTCGAACTTCCATCCGCCATTGGGGACGATGTCCTCCTTCATCTGCCAGATCGCGTTGGCGATATCGCCGATGACCTCGATCTCGGGGAAGTATACCGGATCGACCTCGGCGGTCTTCGACGAGATATGGATCACCGGGGTGCCGCCGGGATGCATGAAGAACGGCGGCTTTTCGATCACGTCATGGCCGATGTTGACGATCAGATCGGCCGCTTCCACCGCACGATGGACGAAGTCACCCGCCGACAGAGCCGCACAGCCGACGAACTTGGGGTGGCGTTCGTCGATCACGCCCTTGCCCAGTTGGGTGGTGAGGAACGGGATTCCGGTCTTCTCGATGAACTGCAGTAGCATCCGGCTGGTCATCGTTCGGTTGGCCCCTGCCCCGATTACGAGGATCGGCGACTTGGCCTTTTCAAGCGCTGTGACCGCCGCGCGGATCGACTTCTTGTCGGCGTTGGGCCGCCGGGTCTGGCTGGGCTTCAGGGGAACCGAATCGGTCTTTTCCTCGGCGATATCCTCCGGAAACTCGATATGAGTCGCCCCAGGCTTTTCCTCCTCGGCCAAGCGGAACGCCTCGCGCACGCGGCTGGGGATGTTGTCGGCGCTGGCGAGCTGATGGGTGAACTTGGTGATCGGTTTCATCATGCCGACCACGTCGAGGATCTGGAAGCGGCCCTGCTTGGATTTCTTGATCGGCTTCTGCCCCGTCACCATCAGGATCGGCATTCCGCCCAGCTGCGCATACGCCGCAGCGGTGACGAAGTTGGTCGCGCCAGGGCCCAGGGTTGCCATGCACACCCCGGTCTTGCCGGTGTGGCGGCCATAGGTCGCTGCCATGAAGCCCGCGCCCTGCTCGTGCCGCGTCAGGATCAGCTTGATCTTGGTCGACCGGCTGAGCGAATCAAGCATGTCGAGGTTTTCCTCGCCAGGAACGCCGAAGATGTACTCGACGCCCTCCTCTTCCAGACACTGGATGAACAGATCGGATGCTTTGGTCATGGAAAACTCCCCCGGGAACCGAAATTGGCAGATCGATGCAATCGTGCGACCGAAAGGATGACCGGGCGGTGCGTTATGCTTGGGTCGCCCAGGCGGATCAGGTGCTCCGGAACCATGGCCTCCGCTGGCCATCTTCCGTGTGACGCAAGGCATAAACGCAAACATTTGCCGAGTCACCCGCCAAAAATGCGCAACCGACCCCGCGATCCGCAGCGCCGTCGCCACCGGTCCGGCTTTCGCGGCAGTCGGCTGCTGCTGATCTTGTCCAACAGCCTGTCAATGTTGGAATTGGCGCAGTATTGATCCACATTAACCGATGATAACTTTGCCCCGGCGACCGTCCGAATACAGTTATCTTCGCCAGACAGGCATCACGATTAGTGCTGGAGGTGGTTAGCGATGGACCGTACCCCCGTTTTTTCCGCGATCAAGGCGCTGCGCTCGGGCAACTCCTTTACCCAGATCGAAGTCGATTCTGTCGATAAGCTGCTCGACCAGTTGGGAATTTCCCGGCCCGGCGGCGCCACGACGACAAGCGTCCAGATCGCACTGACCGCAGCCGACTTCGCACAAACCGCTGCCGCGTTGGGATGCACCACGGCGCAGATTCAGGCGGTGTGGGAGGTCGAAAGCGGCGGCGGCTGGTTCAAGGACGTGCGCGCGGACATTCTCGCGCTCGATGGCCCGGGCGGTTTTCTCGATGGCCCGCATTTGCCCAAGATCCTGTTCGAAGCGCATATCTTCGACCGCTACACCGAAGGCAAATACCGCGCGAGCCACCCTAATCTCTCGAGCGCGCGGTGGGACCGCAAACTGTATGTCGGGGGCCAGGGCGAATATATCCGGCTATGGCGGGCGATGGCGCTCGACCGCAAAGCGGCCTTACTCTCCGCGTCGGTCGGCGGCGCGCAGATCATGGGCTTCAACCACAAGGCGGCAGGCTTCGATACCGTCGAGGCGTTCTGGGACGCGATGAAGGTATCGGAGGCTGCGCATCTGAAAGCCTTTGCGGCGTTCATAGCGTCCAAGAAGCTGGTCAGCGCGCTCAAGGCGATCAGCAACGTGGCCTCAGCCTGCATCGCCTTTGCCAAGGGCTATAACGGCGCGGGCTATGCCGCCAATAACTACCACGCCAAGATCGCCGCCGCGCACGCCAAATACAGCTGAGCCGCGCGCCTGATCAGTAGCCCAATGCCAGATCGACCTCGTTGATCAGCGGCTCGCCGCGCACGTAGCGGCCCAGATTGTCGGCAAACAGCGTGGCTGAACGCTGGAACATCCGGGTCTGTGCGCGGCCCGACAGGTGCATCGAAATCTGCACATTGGGCATCGACCACAGTTCGTGATCCTCGGGCAAAGGCTCGGGCGTCGTGACATCGAGAAATGCGCCCGCGATGCTCTTGTTCTTGAGCGCTGCGATCAATGCGTCCTGATCGACGCACTCGCCGCGCGCGATGTTGACCAGGATCGCCTCGGGCTTCATCGCTGCCAGCTCGTCCGCGCCGATCAGCGCATCGGTTTCGCGGGTGGCAGGCGTTGCGATGACCACCCAGTCGAATTCGCCGATCCGCCCGCGCCAGTCGTCCGCGCCGAGAATGTCCTCATCGGGACGTGCAGTACGGGCGACGCCGGTCACCTCGACACCGAAACCCTTGAGCCGGTCACCGATGGCCGACCCGATCGCGCCATAGCCGATGATCAGCGCGCGGGTTTCATACAGCTCGATCGTGCCCGGCGAGGCCCACAGCCATTCCCTGCGGTCGGCGGCGCGCACGACATCGGCATAGCCCTTGGCCATGCTGAGCATGCCGAGCACCGCATATTCGGCGACCGCGATGGTGTTGATGCCCACGCCGTTGGTGACGCGGGTGCCGCGCGCGGTCAGTTCCTCGACGGGAAAATGGTCGAGCCCGGCATACAGCGTCGAGACCCATTTGAGCTGCGTGCCGGCAAGCACCACGTCGCGCATTGCCTGCTTGTCGTGCATGTCGACCCAGGCGATGTCGGCATCGGCCACCTCGCGCACCGCCTCGTCGGCGGACATGATCCAGGCGACATCGACGCCATCGGGGATCGAGCTTTCGAGCAACGGGCGCACCAGCGCAGATATCAAAGCCTTGGTCATGCTCTCTCCTGTTTAATCAACCGCGCCGCCTTTTGCGTTTTCCGGCGAAAGCCGGAATCCAGGGCGGCTACAGCGTTATCTGGCGCCTGGACTCCGGCCTTCGCCGGAGAACGGAGTTGTACTGCCCGCTAACCCTATCCGCCTGTCCCGAGCGAAGTGGG
>NZ_JBKBOG010000013.1:0-80742 GCF_046294995.1 Blastomonas sp. | reverse complement strand
GCGCGCACGTCCCTCGACTTCGCTCGGGAACTCGGGAAAGTTGTATCCGAAAATCGCGCTAAACCTCAATCCGCCACTCCCAGCCGAGCGGATCGCCATCCATCACCTCGATCCCCGCTGCGGTCAGCTCGTCGCGGATCGCGTCAGACGCGGCGAAATTCTTGTCCGCGCGCGCTTCCTTGCGCAACTGAAGCAGGCGCTCGACCTCGGCCTCGTCGATGGTCGCGCCGACCGGCCGAAGGCGCAAATCTTTCCGGGTCAAACCTAGAAGGTTGAGTCCCAGTATTTCGTCTGCAATCTTGACACCTTGAAGTCTTTTGCTCGCTACCACCCAGTCACCGGCTACTATTGCTTCAAGCTGCGCGATAACTTTAGGGGTGTTCAGATCATTTGAGACAGCACCGTCAAATATAGATTTTTCGAGCTGGTCCAATGGAAAACTATCGATAGTTTGACCGGAGGCCTTTAATTCCAGTTTGAGCTTCTCAACCCCCATCACCAGCCGCTTCAGCCGCGTCAGCGCGGCGAGCAGGTTGTCCCAGCTGAACTCGAGCTCGCTGCGGTAATGCGCCTGCAGGCACATCAGGCGGTACGCCAGCGGGTGAATGCCCTTCGAGACCAGAAGCGGCAGCCGCAAAAACTCGCCGGACGACTTCGACATCTTGCCGGTCCGGTCGATCAGGAAGTTGTTGTGCATCCAGATCCGCGCGCCGCTCTGGTGCGAGCAGGCAAACGCCTGGTTCTGGGCGATCTCGTTGGGGTGATGAATCTCGCGGTGATCGATGCCGCCGGTGTGGATGTCGAACGGAAAGCCGAGCAGCGCCTCGCTCATCACCGAGCATTCGAGATGCCAGCCAGGCGCACCCTTTCCCCAGGGCGAATCCCATTCCATCTGCCGCGCCTCGCCCTCGGGCGTCTTGCGCCAGATCGCGAAGTCCTGCGCGTTGCGCTTGCCCTCGACCGTCTCGATCCGTCCCTCGCCCGCCTCGGTCGCAGCGCGCGCCAGCGATCCATAGTCCGCGACCGTCGAGACATCGAAATACAGCCCGCTGGGCAACTCGTAGCAATGCTTGTCCGCGATCGACTTGGCGAATTCAATCATTCTGGGCACATAATCGGTGGCGACCGACCATTGCGCCGGCTCACGGATGTTGAGCGCCTTCACGTCATCCCAGAATGCTTCGGTGTAGTGCTTTGCGATATCCCAGATCGATTGCGCCTGCGCTGCCGCGGCCTTTTCGAGCTTGTCCTCGCCCGCATCGCCGTCATCGGTCAAATGGCCGACATCGGTAATGTTGATGATATGCTTGAGCCGATAGCCCTTGAAGCTCAGCACGCGGCCCAGCGTGTCGGCGAAGACATAGGCGCGCATGTTGCCGATATGCGCGTAATTATACACCGTCGGGCCGCAGCTGTAGACGCGCGCCTCGCCGGAGTGGACGGGCTCGAACGGCTCAATCGAGCGCGTCAGGCTGTTGAACAGCATCAGCGGTACGGCTTGGGTATCGGGTGCAGGCTGGGTCATGATGCCCGAACCCTTGCCTGCAAACCGCGCGGGCCGTCAAGCGCGATGGCGCAGACACAAAAACCCCGCCCGCGCCGGTCGCAGCGGCACGGACGGGGGTTGGAACACCGCCAGTTCAGCGGTCGCCGCTGGATCCGGTTTCCTGCTCGACCGCCGCCAGCGATTCGACCAGAAGGCCGAGCTGGTTTTCGCAGCCGTTCTCGATCAGCGTTCCGGCCAGATCGTCGATCTCGGTGGGCACGCTGGGCAGCACGACCAGCTCGACCTTGCGGAGCGTGCCATCGGGTCCGGTCAGCGTGTAGCTGGCGCCGCTGGTCACCGGCACCTCGGCGAACGGCCACAAGCGGTTGGAAGAGCCGACCTTGAACAGGACATCGGCGGCGCCGCCGCTCGCGCTCGACAGCTTCATCGTCTCTTCATTGACCACGCTTGCCCGCCATACCAGCAGGCGGCTGGGCTCGGCGACGCAGAACCTGCCCGACTGCGCGGAATCGATGAACCACAGGTTGGGGCTGCGCGGGGCGGCGGGCTTGTCGGCCGCCGGTGCACCGCGCACGGCCCCGGTGCGGCTGCGGCCCGCAGTGCCGCTGGTCGACAGCAGGCTGGCGATCTGCGTGCTTTGCGTCTGGTCGCGCTTGACGGTGCCATCGAGCGTGAAGGTGCCGGGGCCGGAGAGGACACGGGTGCCGGCCTTGTCGAGCACGGTCACCTTGTCGCTGGCCTTGAGCACGACCTTGGTGTTGGCGGGCAGCTTCTTGCCTGCCGGATACTGGGCAGCCGAGGGGCCAGCCGATCGGACGATCATCGACTGTGCAATGGCGGCACCACTTGCGGCAATACCCAGAGTTAAAACTGCACCCAACGCAAGCGCCCGGTGAAGTACGGACTTCCTATCAACCGAGAACATAGCTTTCTCCTTTTTGTGTCTGACCAAGTCGCTTGAACAGATTCGCGATGGCCTCTTCTTGCCCCATTGCTTGCAGCTGTGTTGTGAGGTGTACCACAGCGTCCAAATCCCCCGCCGCATGCGCCGCGACAAGTTCCCCTATTCGGGTGCGCTCGCTTACGGGCATGTCCGGTGCGGGCTCGAAAATATCGACTGGCTTGGCGCGCCCTCTTAGCACGATCCGGCCCATCGGGCGAAACCAGTCGAGCCCCGAGCGCTCGGCTGCCTCGCGGCTGACGAGCACCCGGGTGTCGAGGTTCTTGTTGGCAGCCTCAAGCCGCGCAGCGGTGTTCATGCTGTCGCCGAACGCGGTATACTGGATGCGCCCCTCGCCGCCGAAGTTGCCGACGATCGCTTCGCCGAAATGCACGCCGACCCGGGTACGCCCGATCGGCGGCACGCCCTCGGGCGCGTTGCGGCGGAACTCTTCGCCTGCCTCGTACATCGCCCACGCCGCGCGCACCGCGCGTTCGCCATCATCCGGAAAGCTGATCGGCGCGCCCCAGAAGGCGACCACCGCATCGCCGACGAACTTGTCGAGCGTACCGCCATATTGCAGCACCACATCGGCCAGCCGGTCGAGATAGTTGTTGAGCAGCAACGCGACCATTTCCGGCTCAATCGCGTGGGTCAGCTTGGTGAAGCCTTCCAGATCGGTGAACACGCAGAAGATCTCGCGCTTCTCGCCGTGCAGCGCCAGCTTGTCGGGGTCCTTGAGGATCTCGGCCGCGACCGAACGCGGCAGATACTTGCCCAGCGCGTTCTGCGCGAAGGCGCGTTGCTTGGAGCCGACGACCCGGGCTGCTGCGCCCACCGAGGTATATGCGAGCAGCCACCCCATCGCCCAGCCGAAGCTTGGCAGGTTGAGCGTATCGAACCCCTGGTATTGCAGAATGAACGGCACGGTGATGAAGAACAGGATCTGCGCCCCCAGCAGCATCCCCATGATCCAGGCGCGTGCCTGGCTGATCGCGGTGGCGCAGCCGGCAAGCACCACCAGGATGGCGATCACCCACAACGACCATGCGGGAAAAGACAGGGGCTGATCGTTGTCCAGCAGCTGCGACATCATGTGCGCGTGCACTTCCAGCCCGATCATCTGCGATTCACCGGTGACGACATCGCCGATGCGGGTGAGCGGGGTATCGAACTTGTCGAAATCGACGAAATCGCCGCCGATCAGCACATGCTTGCCCTTGACCTCTCCAGCGACGAACTCCGCGCTGGCAGGGTCGGCGAAAAGATCGATCGGCAGCTTGTTGATCACCGGGCGGTCCGACGACAAAGGCAGGCGGAAACGGATCGCGCCGCGATAATCGGCGAACGCGGCATTGGGCGGAGTCATAGCGCGGACCATGATCGGCGGCAGGTTCCTGGGCTGGTCGGGCCACCGCCGCGCCACGCCATCGGCATCGGTGATCAGCCGGATGCTGGTGGGAACCGTCTTGTCGGTGGTGATGTCCTTGAGGAAGCTCTCGAGAAATTCCTGCTGACGGAACTGGATCGCCTCGGTGTTGGTCTCGTTTGAGGCATAAGCGACATGCGTCGGAGTCTGCATCGAGCGGAACGCGGCCTTGAGCGCCTCGTCATCGTCCTGCGGCTGATCGAACAGGATATCGATGCCGATCGATTTTGCCCCCATCCGGTCGATATTGGTCAGCGCATTGGCCAGGATCGTGCGATCGACCGGTGATCGCTGGCCGGTGTCGATCAACGTGTCGTCGGTATAGACCACCATCAGGATGCGAGGATCCTGATCGACCTTCTTGGCGAAGTTGGCCGCGCGCATGTCGTACATCGCGTGTTCGGCATCGCCCAGCAGCGGCATCGCTGGGCTGAAACGTGCGACCGCGATCGCGAAGATCAGAAAGCCCAGCGTGGCGAGCAGCCGAACCAGCCCGAGCTGGCGGATCAGGCGGCCTGCTGAACGGCCGACCTCGTCGCGGCTGGTGGGCGCCGATGCGGTTTCGGGTTTGAGCGCCATGGTATCAGTTGCTGCCCCCCGGCATGTTCAGCCCCGCAGCCGCAAAGCGATCCCCCAGGACAGCAATGCCCCTGCTTCTCCCGACTGCCCGGCCCTCGCCCATCGTCACACCCCGCCGTCCGCAGCACACAGCCTGCCGCGGCACATTCAGTTTTCGGTGCGACCCGGTCTGGATTCGTTTGCGTTGCTATAATCTCCCCAATGCGGCGTGACCAGTTGCCGCATCGTGTGGGGTCAGATTATCCGGCGCCGGGTGAACCGGGGCTGTCGCCTGGCGACGCGGCTTAGAATCCGCGGAAATCTATGGCGTCAGAAATATCGACGCGCGGCACGGCAAAATTGTTGATCGGCGCATCGGGATCACGATAGCCCACCGCCATGCCGCAAAAGAAGATGAACTCATCGCCGATACCCAGCAGCTCGCGCATATAGCTGCCGTACATCGCCCAGATTTCCTGTGGGCAGCTGTCGAGCCCCGCTTCGCGCAGCAGCAGCATCACCGTCTGCAGCCACATGCCCATGTCGGACCATTGCGGCGGGCCCATATAGGTACGGCAATAGGTGAAGATCTGCACCGGCGCGCCGAAGCTGTCCCAGTTCTTGCCCATCTGCGCGACACGCCCGGCAGCATCCTCTCGCGCCAGCCCCAGCGCATCGAACATCGTCTTGCCGACCAGCCGCCGCTGGTCCTCGTAGCGGCCTTCGAGACCTTTGGGGTAGATGTCATACTCGATACCCGCGCCCATTGGCTCCTGCGCCGCCTTGGCCTTGATCTTGGCGGTGAGATCAGCGAGCGGTTCTCCGGTCAGCACGATCGCGTTCCACGGCTGGGTGTTGCCCCCCGATGGCGCGCGCTGCGCCTTGGTCAGGATGTCCTTGATCGTCTCGAGCGGAACCGGATCGGGCCGAAACTGGCGCACGGACCTGCGGGTGGCAACGGCTTCGGATACGTTCAAGGCGGGTCTCCAGATCAGGTCGTGGATTTAATCGATTGGTTAAACGGCAGGCGGAGATTTGGCAAGTCCGGTCCGGTTGCGCGTACGTCCCTCGACTTCGCTCGGGACTGACGGGGAGGGAGCAGGAAGACCTTCATCGACAAGACAAGTCCGCCTCAATCGGCGGCCCGCACTACCTCCATCGTTCCCGAGCGAAGTCGAGGGACGTCGCACCACCCTCGCCCCCTCACGCGTCGTCAAACAGCCCGGCCAGCTGCTCGACCATCGTCCCGCCCAATTGCTCGGCGTCCATGATCGTCACCGCACGCTTGTAATAGCGGGTGACGTCGTGGCCGATGCCGATGGCGATCAGTTGCACCGGCGACATCTTCTCGATCCAGTCGATCACCTTGCGCAAATGCTGCTCGAGATAGGCGCCGTGGTTCACCGAAAGCGTCGAATCATCGACCGGCGCGCCATCGGAGATCACCATCAGCACGCGGCGTTCCTCGTGGCGGGCGAGCAGGCGGTTGTGCGCCCAGAGCAAAGCCTCACCGTCGATATTCTCCTTGAGCAGGCCTTCGCGCATCATCAGCCCCAGGTTCTTGCGCGCGCGCCGCCAGGGCTCATCGGCCTTTTTGTAGACGATATGACGCAGGTCGTTGAGGCGACCAGGCAGCTGCGGACGGCCCTGCGCAAGCCAGTCCTCGCGGCACTGGCCACCCTTCCACGCCTTGGTGGTAAAGCCCAGGATCTCGGTCTTCACCCCGCAGCGTTCCAGCGTGCGCGCCATGATGTCCGCGCTGATCGCAGCGATGCTGATCGGCCGCCCGCGCATCGACCCCGAATTATCGATCAACAGCGTAACGACGGTATCGCGGAAGTCGGTTTCCCGCTCGATCTTGTACGACAGCGAATGCCCCGGAGCGACGACGATGCGCGCCAGCCGCGCGGCATCGAGCATGCCTTCTTCCTGGTCGAAATCCCAGCTGCGGCTCTGCTGCGCCATCAACCGGCGCTGGAGCCGGTTGGCAAGCTTGGTCACCGCACCCTGCAGATGCGCCAGCTGCTGGTCGAGATAGGCGCGCAGCCGCAGCAGCTCGTCCTCGTCGCACAGGTCGGTGGCCTCGACCACCTCGTCGAACCGGGTGGACCATGCCTTGTATTCGAAATCGGAAGGAAGATCGGTCCAGGGGCGGTTGGGCCGCGTCGGCATCATGCCATCATCGCCCATCTCGCCAGGGTCGCCGTCGTCGCCCTGCTCCATCTCGCCTTCGGTCTCGGACTGGTCGCCGTCCTCGTTCTCGCCGGTCTGCTCCTCGCCGCGCGCCTCGGTCTGGCCCTGATCGGAGCCGTCCTGCTCGCCCTCGTTATCCTCGGGTTCGCCTTCCTCGGAGGAATCGTCGTCGTCGCCGTCGTCCTGGCTGTCTTCCTCGTCCATCTGGCCCTCGGTGAGGTCGAGATGCTCGAGCAGCTGGGTGGCGAGCGCGGCAAACGCCGACTGGTCGTCGAGCGAGAGGGCGAGATTGTCGATGTCCTCGCCGCCCTTGGCTTCGATCCATTCGCGCACCAGATCGACCCCGGCAACGGTCCCTGCTGGCATCGCTTTGCCGGTCAGCCGCTCGCGCACGATGAGGCCCAGCGCGGTCGAAAGCGGCACCTCGTCAACCCTGGTCGCACGCGCGATCGGGTCCGAGCGCATCCGCATCTCGAGCGCGGCATCGAGATTGGCGCCCAGCCCGGACATCGACCGCGTCCCCAGCGCCTCGATCCGCACCTGCTCGACCGCGTCGAACGCCGCGCGCGCCACCGCCTCCTTGGGCGCGTTGGCATTGTGTTGCGCGGCATTGTGGTGCTTGAGCCGCAGCGCATACAGGTCGGCAAAGCCGCGCGCCTCGGCGACCTGGTCGGCGGGCAGCTTGCGCCCCGGCATCGGCACGCGCAGTTTGTTGCCCGATTGGGATGGCGGATCGGCGGTGAACGCCACCTCGATCTCGGGCTCGTTCGCAATCGCGCGCGCGGCGCCGGCAAGGACGTTCTTCAGGTCATCGAGCGGGGTACGATTTGTCATGCCCTATCGCTGGAGATGCACACGTCCGATGTCAAGCAGACCGCGGCGCTGCAGCGCTTATTGCGGCGGTGGCGAGGGCGGCGGGCGTTGCCGCTGGACGCTTGCCCCGTTGCCGTCCACGGTCACCGCGACGGGCGCACCACCAAGCTCGCCCGAGATGGTGACACCTTCGGGGGTGACGCGGACATTCGTTCCACCGACCTGCGCATCGATCTGGCTATCGATCAACGGACCAATCACGGGATCAGCGTCGATCTCTTCGGGCGGAGCGGCAGGCGCAACACGTCTTGGCGGAACCGCACCGCGCACCGCCTCGCCCATGAACTGCCGCCATATCCGCGCAGGAAGGCCGCCGCCGCGAATCCCCTGCATCGGGCTGTTGTCGTCGTTGCCGATCCACACGCCGACGACGAGATCGCCGGCATAGCCGACGAACAAGGCATCGCGGTTGTCCTGGCTGGTGCCTGTCTTGCCGAAATTGGGCACGGAAAGGCTCGCCGCGCGACCGGTGCCGCGGTTGACCGCCGCGCGCAGCATGTCCTGCATCTGCTCGTGCACCCGCGACGAATAGCGGTCAGGGCCGTTCACCAGCCACTCGAACCACCCCTGCTCCTGGCGGGCGAAAGCGTGCGGCTCGACCGGCCAGCGATTGCCCGCAACCCCGGCAAAGGCCGCCGTCAGTTCGATAAGGCTGGCACTTGCGCTGCCCAGTGCAAGGCTGGGGTCGCCCTCGGTGAACGGTCCCTTGAGGCCCAGCTGCGTCGCTTGCTTGATCACCTTTTCACTGCCCAGCTGCTGAAACAGCCGGACGGCGGCGACATTGCTCGAATGGATGAAGGCCTCTTCCAGACTGATCGTGCCGCGATACCGGTCGCCGGCGTTGCGCGGGCGATAGGTTCCGGTGGTGATCGGGCTGTCATCGACCAGAGAGTCGGGTTCCATGCCTGCTTCCAGCGCGGCCAGCCAGACGAACAGCTTGAAGGTGGAGCCAGGCTGCCTGCGCGCCTGGGTGGCGCGGTTGAAGGGCGAATCCTTGTGGTTCTTGCCGCCGACCATCGCGACCACCTCGCCGTTGGTGCGCATCGCGACCAACGCCACCTGCGATTTACCCAGCCCTGCACGCGCGACGATGCGCTCGGCAGCGCGCTGCAGCCGCGAGTCCAGCGTCGTGGTGAGCTCGAGCCGGGCGTGCGACATCTCGGTCAGCGCGCGCGCCTGCGGCATCGCCCAATCGGCAAAATAGGTGCCGTTGGCGATCTTGGGCCGTTCGTGGACATCGAGCCTGGGCGAAGGCAGCGCGTCGGCTTCGGCCCGCGTCATGAAGCCTGCATTGACCATCGCGGTGCGCACCATCGCGGCGCGGCGACTGGCGCCTTCCCAATTGCGCGTCGGCGCGAAGCGCGAGGGCGCCTGCACCAGCCCGGCGAGAAGGATCGCCTGTTCGGGCTTCAGCCGCTCGGGCTGGCGATCGAAATAATGCAGCGATGCCGCGCGCAGGCCATACACATTATCGCCAAAATAGGCGTTAGAGAGGTACCGCCCCAGGATCTCGTCCTTGGTCAGCCATGCCTCGAGCCAGAACGCGATCAGCATCTCGCGCAATTTGCGGGTCAGGCTGCGTTCGGGGGTCAGAAAGCTGATCTTGGCGAGCTGCTGGGTGATCGTGCTGCCGCCCTGCGTGCCGCTGGCACCCGAGACATTGGCCCACAAAGCACGCCCGAGACCGCGTGGGTCGATACCCCAGTGCGAATAGAACCGCCGGTCCTCGATCGCCAGGAACGCCTGCACGACGTGGGCCGGCAGACGATCGACCTCGACCGGCTCCTCCACCACCGCCCCGCTGCGCGCGATCGGCGTGCCATCGGCGGCGAGCAGGGTGATCTCGGGCGGCGCGATCGGCTGCAGCGATTTGGACAGCGGCGCGGTGATCGCCAGCCAGGCGAGCATGATCAGGAACAGCGCAAGGCCGCCAGCGATAACCCGCTTGCCCCACCACCAGCGCGTGCGCGGGGACTTGACCGGTTCGAGCTCGACCGCACCTTCGGCAGGATCGAGCCACGGATTGCGCGCCTCGCCCAGCCCGGGCGGCGGCCACGGGGCATCCACGGCGGAAACCCCACCGCCCCCAAAACGCCCCGATCCGAATCGCATTTTCTTCAACACAGCGGTGTGTTATATCAATATGACAGCAAGTGCGAGAGGGTTGCGCCTTATCAAAGCCCTCCCCCTTGATGGGGGAGGGTTGGGTGGGGGTGATCCCTCCGGGTTGCGCTCTCAATCGCCATGAACACACCATCTTCCGCAGTCAGTACATCATAGTTCGTGAACCGGATCACCCGATACCCCTGCCCTTCGATCACCGCTGTCCGCGCTGCGTCGACTTGGTCGTTGTGCTGGCTACCGTCGACTTCAATAACCAGCCTCTCGCGATGACTGGCAAAATCGGCGATGTACTGTGCAATTGGCACCCGCCGTCGGAATCTGGCTTCGGGAAAATTCTCTCGTAGCAACATCCACATCCTTCGCTCGGCATCGGTCATATCGCGCCGCAGCCGCCGCGCCAGCTTTCTGGCTGATGGCGGCGAATGTCGTTTCACCGGGCGGACCCGGACGAGGGATCACCCGCACCCCAACCCTCCCCCATCAAGGGGGAGGGGGTTAGGCCGCAATTGCCCGCAAAGGTACGGTGAACATGGATTGCCGGACGACTTGTAAGCCCTCCCCCTCGATGGGGGAGGGTTGGGTGGGGGTGAGCTCTCCGGATTGCGCTATGTTTCACCATGCAGACTCAATCCTCAGCGCACCCTCTGAAAATTCACCCCTTGCCGATGATGCTCTCGGGCAGATCCTCGCCGAACACCCGCTGATAGTATTCCGCGACCAGCATCCGCTCGGCCTCGTCGCACTTGTTGAGGAATGACAGGCGGAAGGCGAAGCCGATGTTGTGGAAGATCGCGGCGTTCTGCGCCCAGCTGATCACGGTGCGCGGGCTCATCACGGTCGAGATATCGCCGTTGATGAAGCCCTGGCGGGTCAGGTCGGCGACCTTGACCATGTTCTTGACCACCTTGGGATCGGTCTCGCCGACCTTGGCGAGCACGACCTTGGCCTCGGTCTCGGCGGGCAGATAGTTCAATGTGCACACGATGTTCCAGCGGTCCATCTGGCCCTGGTTGATCTGCTGGGTGCCGTGATACAGCCCGCTGGTGTCACCCAGACCCACAGTATTGGCGGTGGCGAACAGCCGGAAATACGGGTTCGGGCGGATCACGCGGTTCTGGTCGAGCAGGGTCAGCTTGCCCTCGGTCTCGAGCACGCGCTGGATCACGAACATCACGTCGGGGCGGCCCGCATCATATTCGTCGAACACCAGAGCGGTCGGCGTCTGCAGCGCCCAGGGCAGCAGGCCTTCGCGGAACTCGGTCACCTGCATGCCGTCGCGCAGCACGATGGCATCGCGCCCGACCAGATCGATGCGGCTGATATGCGCGTCCAGATTGATGCGGATGCACGGCCAGTTGAGCCGCGCAGCGATCTGCTCGATGTGGGTCGACTTGCCCGTGCCATGATAGCCCTGCACCATCACGCGGCGGTTGTGCGCGAACCCGGCGAGCACCGCCAGCGTGGTTTCCGGGTCGAACACGTAAGAGGGATCGAGATCGGGGACGCGCTCGTCGGCCTCGCTGAATGCGGGCACCTGCATGTCGATATCGACACCGAACACATCGCGCGCCTGCACCATCCGGTCGGGGGCATCGAGCACGGTGCTGTCGCGGCTGTCAGGATGGGTATTGGAAATGTCTGTCATGTGGGTGTCCGCTGTGTTCGGTCGCTTCGGGGTGCTCCCCTGCCCGATTCCATGATCAGGCAAAGGCAGCAAGTTTGCGCAAGTGCGTATAGGCGGCGATCACCTCCTGCAAGGCTTTCTCGTGGCTGCGGTCGCCGCCGTTTCGGTCCGGATGATAGGCGCGGACCAGCTTCGAATAGGCCTGACGAATGGTCGTGCGGTCGGCATCGGCGCTCAGCCCGAGGGTCTTGAGCGCGCTGCGGTCGGCAACGCTCAGGCCACGTTGCGCCGCCGCGCGATCGTTGGCCTGGGCTGCGGCGCGATCCTTGATGTTCTGGCGGAAGCGCGCGCCGATGGCATCGAGCGGATCGGAAAAGTCGCCCCAGCGCGGCGCCTGGCCGGCGCCTGCCGCAAACGCGCGGGTCTCGCGGTCCCATCCCGATGTCGGCCGCTGTGCCTCGTAAATCTCCTCGGCGCTCATCCCGGCGAAGAAATTGTAGCGTTGGTTGAATTCGCGGATGTGATCGAGGCAGAACCAGCGGTAGCGGCCCGGGCCGTCGAAGCGCGATCCATGCGCGCGGTTTTCATCCGGTGGCGCGCGAAACTCGCCATCTTCTGGGCACTCGGCCCAGTCGCAACGGCGTCCCGTGCCTTCGACCCGGCCGTGAAAACGCGCACGCCGCCGCGCGCCGCCATCATCCCGCTGCGATCCTCCACTGTCCGTCAAAATCCAGGCCGTCCGTTGCTGCGTGCCGCCTCGTATTGCGGCAAAGAACGGTCTATATAGGGTCGCATGGACATGAAAACCAAGGGGCCGATGGCCAGCGAAATCGAAACCCGGCTGACTGGGGCCTTATCGCCGACCCAGCTGGACGTGATCAACGACAGCGCGAAACACAGCGGCCATTCGGGCGATGACGGCAGCGGCGAATCGCATTTCACCGTGATCATCGAAAGCGCCGCCTTTACCGGCAAGTCGCGGCTCGAGCGCCAGCGGATGGTCAACGCCGCGCTGGGCGACCTGCCGGGACAGAAGGTGCATGCGATGGCGATCAAGGCGCGCGCTCCGGGCGAATGAGCGCCTCCGACACGGCTTGCGCCTGACCGGGCAATGATCGACTTGCCGCTCACCCGCATCGCGCTGCCCACCGGGGTCGAGCTCCACGTCGCGATCACCGGGCCTGCCGACGCGCCGCCGCTGATCCTGCTGCACGGCTTTCCCGAATCGCACCGCACCTGGCGCTACGTGATGGCGCATTTCGCCGATCGCTACCGGCTGATCGCACCCGACCAGCGCGGCTTTGCCGGATCGTCCAAGCCCGATGGCGTCGAGAATTACCAGCCCAGGCACATGGTCGCCGATCTGCTCGCGCTCGCCGATCATCTGGGCATCGACACGTTCACGCTGGTCGGCCACGACTGGGGCGGCGCGATCGCATGGATGGCGGCGCTCAACCACCCCGATCGTGTCACCCGGCTGATCATGGCCAATGCCGCGCACCCCTTCACCTACCAGAAGGCGCTGTTCGACGACCCCGACCAGCGCGCCTCGGCGCAATACATCACCGAAATGCGCCGCCCTGATTTCGAGCAAATCGTGGCGCAGATGGGCTGGGACGCCTATTTCGATTCGCGCTTTGCCGAACCCAGCGCGGTTGCCCACATCACTCCGCAAGAACGCGCGATCTACCTCGCGCAATGGCAGACGCCGGGCGCGTTCACCGCGATGGTCAATTGGTACCGCGCCAGCCCGCTGATCGTCCCGCCACTTGAGGGAGAAGTGGAGCGCCCCGCCTATCTCGACCGCCCCTTCCCGCCGGTAACCCAGCCGACGTTGCTTTATTGGGCGATGGATGATTACGCGCTGCGCCCTTCCTTGCTTGACGGTATCGAGACACTGGTGCCCGACCTGACGCTGGTCAAAGCGCCCGGCGGGCATTTCGTGCCATGGGAACAGCCCGACGCGCTGATCGCGGCGATGGAAGGGTTTCTGGGGGCGCGTTGACCGTTCGTGACTGCAGCGGTTTGCCCGTTCAATGCGCTCTGATCAGCCCGCGCACATGGTCAGGCGGCTGTCCGGCGATCTGGACGGGACAGATCGCGGGAATCCAGCAGGTCGCCTAGGCTCATGGGATGCGCCATCAATGTCGGGTGCGGCGAATAGCCGTCGTGCCAGTATTTGGGCTCGATGATATCCCGGGCGATGCTCATCCCGAAAAACCGCCGAGGATGGGGCGATCGATTGTCCGGCCCGGCATGGAGCAGATCGCTGCGATAGAGGATGACCGTACCCTTTCGGGGCGCGGTCTGCACCAGGCGAAACCGGTGCTTGAGCGCCTCGCGGTCGCGATAGAGCTTCCACAAGGTGCGCGGGCCGAGCGAACGCAGACTGAACTGCGAATTCTTGCCCAGTAGGAAACGCAGCAAATTGGGTTGGTGCTGGTCCCATTTGGTCGAAAACACCCGATCGAGGAACTCGCCAGGCGCAAGAGAGCCTCGATCGGCTTGCCGCATGCTCCACAGTTTCTGCAAGTTGTGCAGCAGGATACGACAGTTGCACTGCAGCCGGAACAGCTCCATCAGCGCGTGGACCTGGCCGCCCTGCTTGCTCTCGGCGCCGGCGTACAGGTGCGTCCCCGGAATGAACACCGTCCCCCCTTGCTGCTCCGATACATTCTCGACCGCAGCCAGAAGGCTGATCACCCCGCTTGGGTCGCGGTGGATATACTGGTGCGATGAGCCCAGATAGCTGGTCAGCGTGATGACCTCGAGAAGCGGACGCGTCCGACCGCAATATTCGGTGAGCACCCCTTCGAGACGCTGGCACAGGCTGGCGGCAAAGTCGGTCACAGGCGGTGTCGAGGGCAGCGAGCAGAAGTCCCTGCGCTTGTAGCGGTTGTCGGTTTCGCTGGCGAAGGTGCATTGGTTGCGATCGGGATCGTCGATGGTTTGGCGGATGAGTTGCAAGCCGGCATCTGCCTCGTCATCCGACAGCAGATTGGTCAGGATAACCAGTCCGTGCGTATCCATCATCGCCAGCGCCTGCTGGACGCAATGATCGGTAAGCCTGCCGTTATGATCCAGGACAGCGGGCACCTCGAACGCGGACGTATCGCTGGAAACCTCAAGTTTGTTCATGCCAATCCGCCTTAGATCGCTCCGACATTCGCTGGGCGGCCCGCCGTCGTTCACCGGAATGCGCCGCTGCTCTGCAGAAGTTTGGGCCTTTCCGGCTAGATGCCGCAGAATTTTCAAATTCGGGTTAACGGCAGCAGAACGCCGGGCAGTGGCCGGCCGTTTGCAACTGAGCGCTTAGGCTTGGCCGTGGCTCGGCGGCGATATTGAACTGCCACGTGATCGGCCTGTTCGCAGATCTGCCGTTCGATTTCGTCGCGCCGCTCCATATTGCCCTTTGCCCTGCTTGCCCCTACATGCCGCGACCATGGCCGACACGCTGATCTTTGCAATCCCCAAGGGGCGAATCCTCGATGATGCGCTGCCCGCGCTGGCGCGGGTGGGGATCGAGCCTGCGCGCGAGTTCCACGATCCCAAGAACCGCTCGCTGCGCTTTGCCACCAACCGCGCCGACATGGACATCATCCGCGTGCGCGCATTCGATGTCGCGACCTTTGTCGCACATGGCGCGGCGCAGATCGGCATCGTCGGCTCCGACGTGATCGACGAGTTCGATTATTCGGACCTTTATGCGCCGGTGGATCTCAATTTCGGCCATTGCCGCCTGTCGGTGGCAGAGCCCGTCGACGAGGCCGGCGAGCGCCAGCCGCGCCCGTCGCATATCCGCGTCGCGACCAAATATCCCAACATCACCCGCCGCCATTTCGAGCGGCAGGGCGTGCAGGCCGAGTGCGTCAAGCTGAACGGCGCGATGGAGCTCGCCCCCTCGCTGGGCCTGGCGCGGCAGATCGTCGATCTGGTGGAATCGGGCCGGACGCTCAAGGACAACGGTCTGGTCGAAACCGAAGTGATCACCAAGGTGTCGGCACGGCTGATCATAAACCGCGCAGCGCTCAAGAAGGATCACGCGCGGATTGGTCCGTTGATGTCCGCGTTCCGCGATCTCGCCGCCGAGCAGAGGCAGGCGGCATGACGCTGCGGCTTTCCACCCGCGACACCGACTTCGCCAAGGCCTTCGACCGGCTGGTGCGCGGACGGCGCGAAAGCGACAGCGAGGTCAGCCGCGACGTCACCGCGATCATCGCCGATGTGAAGGCGCGCGGCGATGCGGCACTGATCGACTACACCGCGCGTTTCGACAACCACAACCTTGGTGGCGGCGGCTGGAGCATCGGCAAGGAAGAGTGCGCCGCGGCCTATGCTGCGCTGAGCGAGGAGCTGCGCACCGCGCTCGATCTCGCCGCGACCCGCATCCGCGCCTATCACGAAGCGCAGTTGCCCGAAAACCGCGATTACACCGATGCCGCAGGCGTCCGCCTCGGCGCGCGCTGGACCGCGGTCGATGCGGCAGGGCTTTATGTTCCCGGAGGCCGCGCGGCATATCCATCCTCGCTGCTGATGAACGCGATCCCCGCCAAGGTGGCAGGCGTCGAGCGGCTGGTCGTCGTCACGCCCACGCCCCAGGGGATCATCAACCCGCTGGTGCTCGCCGCCGCGCATCTCGCTGGCGTCGATGAAATCTGGCGCATCGGCGGCGCACAGGCCGTTGCCGCATTGGCCTATGGCACCGAGACCATCCGCGCGGTCGATGTCATCACCGGCCCGGGCAATGCCTGGGTCGCCGAAGCCAAGCGCCAGCTGTACGGCGTGGTCGGCATCGACATGGTCGCCGGCCCCTCCGAGATCGTTGTCGTCGCCGACGCACAGAACGATCCCGAATGGATCGCCGCCGACCTGCTCAGCCAGTCCGAGCACGACCCGACCAGCCAGTCGATCCTGTTCACCGATGACGCGGGCTTTGCTGATATCGTCGCGGACACCGTCGGCGTCCAGCTCGCCCAGCTGTCGACCGAGAAGGTCGCGACAAAGGCGTGGGAAACCAATGGCGCGATCATCGTCGTCGACAGCCTCGAAGACGCGATGCCGCTGGTCAACCGGCTCGCCGTCGAGCATCTCGAGCTCGCGGTCGATGACCCCGAAATGCTGTTCGCCAAGGTGCGCCACGCCGGATCGGTGTTCCTGGGCCGGCTGACCCCTGAGGCCGTCGGCGATTATGTCGCCGGGCCCAACCATGTGCTGCCCACCGGGCGGCGCGCACGTTTTTCTTCGGGGCTGTCGGTCCTAGATTTCATGAAGCGCACCAGCTTTATCGAGCTGGGCCGCGAAGGCCTGCAGGCGATCGGCCCGGCGGCGGTGGCGCTCGCCGAGATGGAGGGCCTGCCCGCGCACGCCGACAGCGTCCGGCGCCGCCTGACATGATGGAACAGTTATGAACGCAAAATCCCAATCCCGTTCCGCCGCCCGGCTTGCTGCCGTCCAAGCGCTCTATCAGCACACGATGGAGGAAATCCCGATCCCGCAGCTGCTGCACGAGTTCCACATGCACCGGCTGGGCGAGGAAATCGACGAAGAGCAGTTTGCCGAAGCCGATGTGGCGTTCTTCGACGATGTCGTAGAGGGCACCACCGCGCGGCTGGCGGAGATCGACGCTCTGATCGAGGCCAAGCTCGCCAGCGGCTGGTCGCTCGCCCGGCTCGACCGCACGCTGCACCAGATCTTGCGCGCAGGCACCTATGAGCTGCTGGCGCGGCGCGATGTGCCGGTGGGCAGCGTGATCAACGAATATCTCGATGTCGCGCACGCATTCTTCGACGCCAAGGACACGCGCTTTGCCAACGGGCTGCTCGACGCGATCGCCAAAGATGTGCGGCGCTGACGCCCATTCCCCGTCATTCCCGCGAACGCGGGAATCCCGCTTCCTTGCAATGTTAGAGCATAAGCGGGACCCCCGCCTTCGCGGGGGTGACGAAGTAAGGCACAAGCGGGAATCGTGACCACCGAACCCGCCTATGTCGAGCAACTCCGCAAGCTCGCCACCGATCCGGCAGCGCGCGGCCTCGCCGATGACGCGGCGGTGCTGACCATCGGCAAGCAATCGCTGGTGCTGACCAAGGACATGCTCGCCGAGGGCGTCCACTATTTGCCCAGCGATCCCCCTGCCGATGTCGCGTGGAAGCTGGTCGCGGTGAACGTCTCCGATCTTGCTGCCAAGGGCGCGACCCCGCTCGCCTGCCTCACCGGCCACACGCTGACCGGCGACGCCGCCTGGGACAGCGCGTTTGTCGAGGGGCTGGGCGAGGCTCTGAGCCATTACGGCATGCTGCTGATCGGCGGCGATACGATCAGCGCGCCTGCAGGCGCGCCGCGCGTGCTGTCGCTGACCGCGATCGGCCTGCCCTCGGTGCCGGTGCCGCCTTCGCGGTCTGGCGCGCTGGCAAGCGACGGGCTGTTCGTCACCGGCACGATTGGCGATGGCTGGGCCGGGCTGCAGCTGCTGCGGGCGGGCAGGACCGAGCCCGGGTCGCTGATCTGCGCTTATCGGCGGCCACAGGCCCGGATCGCCGATGGCAGCGCGCTGGCGCAGGTTGCGCATGCGATGATGGATGTGTCCGACGGGCTGCTGATCGATGCCGCGCGGATGGCCAGCGCTTCGGGGCTTGGCGTAACGGTCGATCTGGCCAAGGTGCCGCTGTCCGAAGACTTCGTCACCGCCTTCGCTGCTGACCAGGACGCGGCGCTCTCGGCAGCCACCGGCGGCGATGATTATCAGCTGCTGTTTGCCGCTGATGCAGAGGCGCACCTGCCGGTGCCAGCGGTGCGCGTCGGGGGCTTTGCAGAGGGCTCGGGCCTCTCGATCAACTGGAACGGAATGCCGGTCGACCTGCCCGAAAAGCTCGGCTGGCTGCACGGATAAACCGCGCCCGCGTCCTAACTTTATTAAGTTGCGCGCCTTCAAACCCCGCTTATACCTATGCGCCGGGACGCTGACGTTCATGTGAAGGGCGCGGTGATCGCCGACTTGGCCGAAATGGCCTTTCGCTTTTTAGGGGGAGCGACGCATGAATGTTGTCTTGATAGCCATCGCGTGTGGGGTGGTCGCGGTTCTGTATGGAATCTTCACCAGCCGCCAGGTTCTCAGCCAGTCACCGGGCAACGCCCGAATGCAGGAAATCGGCGCCGCCATCCAGGAGGGCGCGCAGGCCTATCTCGGCCGCCAATATCGCACCATCGCCATCGTCGGTATCGTCGTGCTCGTTCTCGTCTGGGCCTTGCTCGACAAGTTCGGCAACCCCGTTTCCGCCATCGGCTTTCTGCTCGGCGCAGTGCTTTCTGGCGTTGCAGGCTATATCGGCATGAACATCTCGGTCCGCGCCAACATGCGCACCGCGCAAGCCGCGAGCGTCTCGCTGCAGGCAGGCCTGACGCTGGCCTTTCGCGCCGGGGCGATCACCGGGATGCTGGTCGCAGGTCTCGGACTGCTCGCCACCGCGGGCTATTTCTATTATCTCTACGCGATCGCCGGCCATGGCCTGAGCGATCCCGAAGACCGCAACATCGTCAACGGACTGGTCGCTCTGGCCTTCGGTGCATCGCTGATCTCGATCTTCGCGCGTCTGGGCGGCGGGATCTTCACCAAGGCGGCAGACGTTGGCGCCGATCTTGTCGGCAAGGTCGAGGCCGGTATCCCCGAGGATGACCCGCGCAACCCTGCGGTGATCGCGGATAACGTCGGCGACAATGTCGGTGACTGCGCCGGAATGGCCGCCGATCTGTTCGAGACCTATGTCGTCACCATCGGCGTCACCATGGTCGCTATCGCGCTGCTGGTGGCGGGCGACGATGCCGCGCTGCTGCCGCTGGTCGGCCTGCCGCTCGGAATCTGCGGCCTGTGCATCATCACCTCGATCATCGGCACCTATTTCGTCCGGCTGGGCTCAAGCAACTCGATCATGGGCGCGATGTACAAAGGCTTCGGCGTCACCGCGATCCTGTCCGCCATCGGGCTGTATTTCGTCACCGATGCGATCATCGGCATGGGCAGCGCCTATTCTTTGAAGCCCGAGGAAGGCGTGGTCACCCCGACCTTCACCGGCATGGACCTGTATCTGACGATGCTGGTCGGGCTTGGCGTGACGGGCCTCATCATCTGGATCACCGAATATTACACGGGTACCAATTATCGCCCGGTCCGCTCGATCGCCAAGGCATCGGAAACCGGCCACGGCACCAACGTCATCCAGGGTCTGGCGATCAGCCTCGAGGCGACCGCCCTGCCCACCTTGCTGATCGTCGTCGCGGTGATCGTCGCGCACCAGTTGGCAGGCGTGGTCGGCATCGCCTTTGCCGCGACCGCAATGCTGGCGCTGGCCGGAATGGTCGTCGCGCTCGACGCTTATGGTCCGGTGACCGACAACGCAGGCGGCATAGCCGAGATGGCGGGGCTGCCCGACAGCGTGCGCGAAAAGACCGATGCGCTCGATGCTGTCGGCAACACCACCAAGGCGGTGACCAAGGGCTATGCAATCGGTTCGGCAGGCCTCGCCGCGCTGGTGCTGTTCGGGGCGTACACGACCGATCTCAGGGAGTTCTTCCCTGACGTGCCAGTCGATTTCTCGCTCTCCAACCCGTACGTCATCGTCGGGCTGCTGCTGGGTGCACTGCTGCCCTATCTTTTCGGCGCGATGGGGATGACCGCAGTGGGCCGCGCGGCGGGCGCGGTGGTCGAGGAAGTGCGCGAGCAGTTCCGCACCAATCCCGGCATCATGCTGGGCACCTCGAAGCCCGATTACGCCCGCACCGTCGATCTGGTCACCAAGGCGGCGATCAAAGAGATGATCATCCCCTCGCTGCTGCCGGTACTCGCGCCGATCGTGGTCTATTACGTCATCACCGCTGTGGCGGGCCAGGCCAACGGCTTTGCCGCGCTGGGCGCTTTGCTGCTGGGCGTGATCGTCTCGGGCCTGTTCGTCGCCTTGTCGATGACCAGCGGCGGCGGCGCGTGGGACAACGCCAAGAAGTATATCGAGGACGGCCATCATGGCGGCAAGGGGTCCGACGCGCACAAGGCTGCGGTCACCGGCGACACCGTGGGTGATCCCTACAAGGACACCGCTGGCCCTGCGGTCAACCCGATGATCAAGATCACCAACATCGTCGCGCTGTTGCTGCTTGCGGCACTTGCGGCGGGCTGAACCTTGCGCTAGCCTAGTTCACTGAACGACAACTCGGCCCGCCGGAGTCTTCCGGCGGGCCTTTTCTTGCGCAGTTCCCTTTTCTTGCGCATTGCCGGCCTGCAACAGTGGCTGCATAATCTTAACGGGTTAACCACGCGGCTTAATCTGTTGTTTCGATCTGCCGTCCTATAGCGTCACCAGCGGCTGATGAGGGATCGCGTCGCTGACGGGAACGCAACTGCGCATGGATCAAGGCATGACCATGGGGGCCCCTGCCGCCGCTGTCGCGGTGAGGGATGCTCTACGCCTGACCGTGCTCGATCCGGTATCGCTGGACGAGGCATTCGTCGCCGCCTGGCGCCGCCTCGCCGATCATGCCAGCGAACCCAACGTCTTCCACGCGCCCGAATTCCTGATCCCCGCGATCCGCCATTGCGATACGCTGCACCGCGCGAAGTTGCTGACGCTGCATGTCGATGGACAGCTGTGCGGTGTGATGCCGCTGGCCGCCGAGCAATTTTATGGCCGCTGGCCGGTGCCGCACACGCAGAACTGGCGCCACCCCAACTGCTTCCTGGGCACGCCTCTGGTGCGACCGGGGCATGAGAGCGCATTCTGGCAGGCGCTGCTCGGCGATCTCGACCGCAAGCCCTCAGCCGGGCTGTTCCTGCATCTGCACGGCATCGCCACCGATGGACCGGTCTACGCCGCGCTCGAACAGCTGTGCGTGCGCCAGAAGCGCGCGTGCGCGATCGTGCTCGCCGAAGAACGCGCGATGCTGGCCACCGATCTTGCGGGACCTGCCTATTACGAGCAGGTCGTGCGCAAGAAGAAGCGCAAGGAGCTGGCCCGGTTGCGCAACCGGCTGGCCGAGCTCGGCGCGATCGCAACCGTCGAGGGGTGCGAGTCCGGCGGGCTGGATGCCTGGCTCGATGAGTTTCTCGCGCTCGAACAATCGGGGTGGAAGGGCCGCAACGGCTCCGCGCTCGCCGACATGCCCGAGACACGCGGGTTGTTCCTGGAAGCGACCCACGCGGCGCACGAGGCTGGCAGGCTGCATCTTGTCGCAATGCGGCTCGACGGGCGGTCGATCGCAATGCTGGTCAATTTCCTCAGCCCGCCCGGCGGCTTTTCATTCAAGACCGCCTTTGCCGAGGAATATGCCCGCTTTTCCCCCGGCGTGCTGCTGCAGATCGACAATCTCGATATCCTCGGCCAAAACGGTCTGGCATGGATGGACAGCTGCGCCGCCGAGGGCCATCCGATGATCGACAGCCTGTGGGCCGAGCGCCGCCACGTCGCCCGCGTGTCGGTCGCGCTCAAGGGCTATGGCCGCCCTGCCCTGTTCGGGCTGTTCCGTCAGGGCGAACGCTATATGGACCGCCGCCGCGCGCGTGCCGCAGGCGAGCCAGCACCTTCCCCTTCGGTGGAGAACGACGATGACTGACCAGCCCCATGCGGACCATTTTGCCGATGCCCTGACCAGCGCGGTGTTCACCGCCGACGCCAAGGCGCGTTTCGCGCTGTGCTACCCTGAGACGCCGCATCTGCTGAGCCACTGCCTGCTGCAGCACCCGTTGCTCGAACTCGAAGCGCTGGCGAAGCTGGGCGAGCAGCTGCCCGAAAAGTCGCTCGAGTATAACCGCGGTGACCTGCCCATCGGTATCCGTCCCGAAGACGTGCCATCGAACGGCATGTCGATCGGCGAGACGATCCGCAGCATCGACAGCGCCAACAGCTGGTGCGTGCTCAAGAACATCGAGCAGGTCCCGGCCTATCGCGACCTGTTGCTGGCGCTGCTGGGTGAGCTCGAGGACGTCACCAGCGCGACCACCGGGGAGATGCTGCGCCCCGAGGGCTTCATCTTCGTCTCCTCGCCCGGATCGATGACGCCCTATCACTTCGATCCCGAGCACAACATCCTGCTGCAGCTGCGCGGATGGAAGACGATGACGGTGTTTCCGGCAGGCGACCCGCGCTTTGCCGCGCCGCAAGCGCACGAAGCCTATCACTCGGGCGGCGGACCGCGCAATCTGCCGTGGGACGATGGCTTTGCCGCGCACGGCACCGACTACCGGCTCAACCCCGGCCAGGCGATCTTCGTCCCCGTGATGGCGCCGCATTACGTGCGCAACGGCGACATGCCCTCGATCTCGCTATCGATCACCTGGCGCTCGGAGTGGAGCTATGCCGAGACCGATGCGCACGCGATGAACGCGGTGCTGCGCAAATTCGGCCTCAACCCCGCTCCGCCGCGGCGCTATCCGGTCAACAACGCCGCAAAGTCGTTCGGCTATCGCGCGCTGCGCAAGCTAGGGCTTGGCTGAGACGGCAGCATTCAACCGAACAGCCCTGCCAGATCCTTCTTCAAGATCTTGCCGTTGGCGTTCCTCGGCAGTGTCTCGTGGCAGAATACGATCCGCACCGGCACCTTGAACGCGGCCAGTCGTTCGCGAACCCAGGCCTGCAGTTCGGCCTCGGTCGCTTTGGTGCCCGGAGCGAGGTGGACGACCGCAGCGGGTTCCTCGCCCAGCGTGCGGTGCGGCAGGCCGATCAGCGCGGCATCGGTGACCGCAGGGTGATCGTAAAGCGCGTTCTCGACCTCGGACGAATAGATGTTTTCGCCGCCGCGGATGATCATGTCCTTGGCGCGATCGACGATGTAGCAGAAGCCTTCCTCATCGAGCCGCGCAAGATCGCCGGTGCGCACCCAGCCGTTCACGAACGTCGCTGCCGTGGCTTCGGGCTTGTTCCAATAGCCTTTGACGATCTGCGGCCCCCGCGCCCACAGTTCGCCCACCTGCCCCACCGGCATCTCGGTCACGCCATCGCCGTCCATGATCTTGAGGTCGCTCACCGGCACCGCCGGGCCGCAGCTGTCGGGGCGATTGAGATAGTCCTCGGCGGCATGGCTGGTCACCGTTGCCATCGTCTCGGTCATGCCCCAGCCATTGCCGGGCAGCGCGCCGAACACTTCGCGGATCTTGCGGACCAGTTCGGGCGCCGATGGCGCGCCGCCATAGGAAATCGCCTTGAGCGAGCTGAGGTCGTATTTGTCGCGGTCGGGGTGCTCGATCAGCTGCCAGGCGATCGTCGGGACGCCGCCGGTTGCGGTCACCCGCTCGCGCTCGATGATCTCGAAGGCCTTCACCGTATCCCATTTGTGCATGAACACCATCGTCGATCCACCGAACATGATGCCGGTCATGCCGGCGCTGCACGCGGTGACGTGGAACAGCGGAATCACGGTCAGCATCACCGAAGCCTCGGGCGCAGGCGGCGCCTCACCCCGGCGCAGACAGGCGCGCACCCCCGCATAAGCGGTGGTCAGGATGTTGGTGGTCATGTTGCGGTGGCTGCCCAGCGCGCCCTTGGGGTTGCCGGTGGTGCCCGAGGTGTAGAAGATCGTTGCGGCGTCGTCGGGAGCGATGGCGACTGCCGGCAGGTCGGCGGACCCCAGCGCGCCATAGTCGTTGGGCGAGCCGATCACGTCCTCCAGCCGCCGCGCCGCTTCGGGCAGCGCACCGGTGCTGCGGTTGATCAGCATCGCCTCGAGCGCGCCAAGCTCGCCAAGGTGCGGCGTGATCCGGTCGAGCCTTTCGGCATCGGCGATCAGCAGCTTCGCGCCTGAATCGGCCAGACCATAAGCCAGTTCGGCCCCGGTCCACCACGCGTTGAGCGGCACCGCGATCGCGCCGATGCTGACGATCGCAAAGAACGCCACCGGCCATTCGGGCAGGTTGCGCATCGCCAACGCCACCCGGTCACCCTTGCCGATGCCCGACTGCTGCAGATGGCGTGCCAGCGCAGCGGTGGCACGGAACCAGTTCTCGTAAGTGACCCGTTCGTCCTCATAGACCAGGAACGTGCGTTCGCCGTGCGCGCGCGCGGCCAGCGCCAGCGCGGCCAGGCTGGGCGGCGCATTCTTCCAGCAGCGGGTGGCGATACCGTCGATGTCGACCGTTTCCATCTCGAACGGCTGGCCGGGGGCACACAGCATCGCCTCGATCTGCGGCAGCGCCATCGCCGGCCAGCCCGCAGGCGGCGCCCAGTCATCGGGGTGCTGGATTTCGGGCGCAGCTACAGCTTCCGTTAGCGTCATGTCAGGGCAATCCTCTCGAGCGTCTTTTTGTCTGGCCACAACACTATGCAAATGATCGCGCGGCGCAATCTTTGAATTGCTGGATCGGTTCTGAGGCTTGCGCGTTACATCATGTTGTCGAGACCGGGTGATTATAACATACATTAATTTACTGATTTTACTGGATAAATAGTCGCAAACCCGTAAACCGTGCTCGCCGAGTATGAATTTTGAAGTTATTTTTTAGGATTCTGCGGCCCTCTCCCGCAGGCTCCTTGCCGCAGGAGTCCCAAGCTTGTTCGACAGTTGTTTCGTTGCACGTCTTAAGCGCTATCTCGATCTGACACCGACCGAGCGTGACGCTATCGCTCAGCTTGAGCGCGATCCCAAAAGCTACCCGGCAGGCAGCGTTCTTTGGAACGAGGGCGACGACGTTTCAGAGCTGTTGATCGTGCACCAGGGCTGGGCGCTGTCCGAGACCCGGCTGCCCACCGGCAAGCGCCAGATCCTGCGCTTCCACTTTTCCGGCGACATGATCGGCGCATCGGGCATCGCGTTCAGCGACGCACCTTCGAGCATCGTTGCAGCAACCGATATGGTGGTGTGCCGGTTTCCCAGACTGGCGCTGGGCAAGACATTCGCCGCCCATCCGCGGCTCGCTGCGCTGTTCTTCTCGATCAGCCAGATGGAGAGCATCGACCTGTCCGATCGGTTGCGCTCGGTCGGCCGCAGCGAGGGCAAGGCCAGGCTGGCAAACCTGTTCCTTTCGATCGCGGCGCGGATGCGCGCGGTGAACGGCGATGACGATCCGGTGATCCGTATCCCGCTGACCCAGAGCGATCTTGGCGATGCGGTCGGGCTGACCCAGGTGCACGTCAACCGCCTGATCCGCCAGATGACCGAAGAGAAGCTGATCACCCGCCATCGCAGCACCGTGACCCTGGTGAACGAGCCGGGGCTGATCGCACTCGCACGGTTCGTCGATCGCTTCAGCTCGCTCGATACCCACTGGTTCCCCATCGCAAGGGCATGATCGGATGGGCAATACGCCATGTGGCCGCGTGCGACGATACCCGCTAGAAAGTACACCTGATGTCTGAACTGGATTTCCTTGCACGCGCGTTCAATCTTGGGTCGGAGACCAAAACGGATTCCGAAAGCACGCAGGATTCGCTGCTCGCGGCGCGCGATGCGTTGCTGCGCATGAACTCCGCCTTCCGCATCCTGACCGATGCGATGCCGCAGATGGTGTGGTCCACCCTGCCCAACGGATACCACGATTATTACAACGCGCGCTGGTATGAGTTTACCGGGGTGCCCACGGGATCGACCGACGGCGAGGCATGGAACGGGGTGTTCCATCCTGACGATCAGGACCATGCCTGGGGGCTCTGGCTCCACTCGCTGAGCTCTGGCGAGCCCTATGAAGTGACCTATCGCCTGCGCCACCACAGCGGCGAATACCGCTGGACGCTGGGCCGTGCGCTGCCGTTGCGCAACGAGCGCGGCGAGATCGTGCGCTGGATCGGGACATGCACCGACATCCATGAGGCCAAATTGATGGCCGAGGAAAACGAGGTGCTGAGCCGCGAGCTGAGCCATCGCATCAAGAATATCTTCGCGGTGATCAACGGACTGATCAGCATGACCGCGCGGCAGAGCCCCGAACTGAAGCCGCTTGCAGCAGAACTACAGGACCGGATCGCGTCGCTGGGCCGGGCGCACGAATTCGCCCGTCCGCACAGCGAATACTCGCGGCCGGTGGCGATCGCATCGAACCTGCACGGCCTGTTGGGCGAGATCCTGTCCGCCTATCCCGCCTTGGGCGAAGGCCGCCTAGTCATCACCGGCTACAATCCCCCGATCGACGATCGCAGCGCGACGCCGATTGCGCTGGTGTTCCACGAGCTGGCGACGAATTCGGCCAAATACGGCGCGCTGTCGGCTGAAGATGGGAGGGTTACGATCACGCTTGAGCAACAGGGCCAGGAGGTCGCGGTCAGCTGGGTGGAGTGTGATGGTCCTCAGCTTTCCGGCGAGCCGCAGAACACGGGATTTGGAACCCGGCTGGTGCAGCTCGCGATCACCCAGCAGCTGGCGGGCAGCATCGAGCGGCACTGGCTGCCCGAAGGGCTCAGGGTCGATATGAAGATTGCGGCAAGCCGGTTGCTGCGGCCCGAAGGTGCGCCGGTCTGATGGCGACGCATTGCACGCCGACAGCATCAGCTGGCGGCAGCTATGTCAGGCGTGCAGCGAATTTTTCGAGAGTATCAGGCGTTGAGCAGCATCAGGCACGGCGGCGGCGTCGGTGTGGTCTGGCCGATGCGGGCCGCAACAGCGAACTCGACCGCCTCGACAACCTGACGGCTGTCGACGGGCTTGATCATGATGCCCAGCGCGCCGGGGATGGGCTTGTCGATCTGACGGGGGTTCGCGGTAACAAAGATCACCGTGCAGCCGATTTCCTGGCCGAGCCAGGCACCGATCGAAGGGCCGGTGGCGCCATCGCACAGGTTAACATCGACGAGTGCAACGCTGGGGTTGAGCCTGGCCAACTGCATGGCGGAGGTCCAATCGTCGCCGACACCGACCACCTCGTGGCCCGCGTCCTCAAGCCCGACCTGCATGTCGAGTGCGACGAGAAATTCGTCTTCAATTATGAGGATACGGGCACTCATGATATTGGTTCTTCAAGACTTTCTATCTCTGACCACTCTGGTCGGGGTTCGTAACAATAAACAACGGGTGCGCCAGAAAGTTTCATCGGAATATTGATATATGTTAATCGAATGGCTCACTTCATCGGATTTTCGGGTCAAACTTTCCACCAATGCGCGGCGGATATCGACCAACGTGGTTACGGCTCGATTGCCGTTGGATTAATGCCGTGATAGCGCAATCCATCCGCAGGATGCGGCGCGTTGCGCCCCTCCCGCGACCTCTTTGCGACCTGGAAGGTTCACACTCATGCCGTCATTCCGCCAGACCATGCTGCTGCTCGCCAGCGCAGCGCTCGCCGCTCCGCTTGCCACCGCGCCAGCGCTCGCGCAGCCTGCAGCACAGGCGGCCCCGCAGACCGAAGATGCCCGGCTGGTCGCCCTGTTCGCTGCAGACGACGAGGCCCAGATGCAGCGCAATCCGATCGGCGGCCTGTTCCGCGGCGATCTGCGCTATGCCGACCGGCTGGGCGATTATGTGTCCGACGCCTATTATGACGGTGAACGCAAGGCGGCGGAAGCCAATCTTGCCGCGCTCGCCGGGATCGATCGGGCCAAGCTGACCGAAACCAACAAGATCGCGTACGACATCTTCACCCGCAACCAGCAGGACACGATCAAGGGTCTGTCGGCCGAATATCTGCCGCTGACCGCCGTGCGTCCGCTGAACCACTTTTTCGGCTTCCACACCTTCTACCCCAATTTCGCCTCGGGCACCGGCACCGCACCCTTCAAGACCGTGGTGGACTATGAAAACAACCTGAAGCGCCACAAGGAGTTCGTGGTGCTGCTCGACCGTTCGATCGGCCGCTTCAAGGAAGGCCAGGCCTCGGGCGTGTTCGAGACCAAGCTGACGATCCGCAACGTGATCGAACAGCTCGACACCCAGCTCAAGCAGGCGCCCGAAGAATCGCCGTATTACGGCCCGGTCACCATGTTCCCGGCCGATTTCAGCGACGCTGACAAGGCGCGGTTCACCACCGAATACCGCCGCGTAATCACGCAGGAAATCTATCCGGCCTACCAGCGGCTGCGCGATTACCTGGCCGATTCCTACCTCAAGGATGCGCGCGAAGGCGTTGGCCTCAAGTACATGAAGGGCGGCGACAAGCTGTACGCCTATCTGATCGAACAGACCACGACCCTGCCGCTCACCGCCGGTGAAGTGCACGATCTGGGGCTGAGCGAAGTCAAGCGCATCCTCACCGAGATGGAAGCGATCAAGACCGAAGTCGGGTTCAAGGGGACGCTTCCGGAGTTTTTCAATCACATCCGCACCGACGCCCAGTTCAAGCCCGACAGCCGCGAAGGCCTGACACAGCGCTATTACGACATCGGCAAGAAGGTCGATGCGGTCATCTCCACCCAGTTCAAGATCCTGCCCAAGACCCCGCTGGAAATCCGCCCCTATGAGGAATTCCGCGAGAAGTTCGAGGCGGGCGGCAGCTATCAGTCGGGCAACCCCGATGGATCGCGTCCGGGCATCTTCTACTTCAACGCCTATGACCTGCCGAGCCGCACCACCCCGGGTATCACCACGCTGTATCTGCACGAGGGTGCCCCGGGACATCATTTCCAGATCAGCCTGGCGCAGGAGAACGAGGCTTTGCCGGCGTTCATGCGCTTTGGCGGCAACACCGCCTATGTCGAGGGCTGGGCGCTGTATTCGGAGAAGCTCGGCTATCCGATGGGGCTCTATTCCGATCCGTATCAGCGTTTCGGCCATCTCGACGACGAGATGCTGCGCGCGATGCGGCTGGTGGTCGATACCGGCATCCACTCCAAGGGCTGGACCCGCGATCAGGCGATCAAGTACATGCTCGACAACTCGTCGATGGGCGAGACCGACGCCACCGCCGAGGTCGAGCGCTACATCGCGATCCCCAGCCAGGCGCTTGCCTACAAGATCGGCGCGCTGACCATCCAGCGGCTCAAGGCCAAGGCCGAAAGCGAGCTGGGCACCAGGTTCGATCCGCGCGAGTTCCACGATCAGGTGCTCAACACCGGCGCGCTGCCGATGAGCGTGCTCGAGGAGAAGATCAACCGCTGGATTGTCGCCACCAAGGGGTGAGCGGCGCTGACTGACGGGCCTTGGCGATGACCGATCCCCCGCCCTGGCGCGCCACGCCGGGCGGGGTGATGGTCGTCGTGCGCGCCACGCCGCGCGCCAGCCGCAGCCAGATTGCCGGCATCGCGCAGGACGCCGAGGGTCGCAGCGTGCTGGCGGTGCGCATCGCCGCGCCGCCATCGGAGGGCGCTGCCAACAGCGCGTTGGTCGAGCTGATCGCTGCGACCCTGCATGTCCGCAAGCGCGATGTGGCGATCCGATCGGGCCAGACCGGACGCAACAAGCAGGTCATGATTGCAGGTGATGGCCCTGCGCTGATCGCCCGGCTTGAAGCCGCATGCAGCCAATGACGCAGGGTCGCCTGAATTAACCTGGGTCAATATTATTTGCCCGGCCGCCGCATCCTGTGCTTTGCTGGCGCCGTATCTCGCGTGAGGGTGAGAGACGGGGGCGACGACGCGGGATATGGAAATCGAACATGCGGCGTGGCTGCCGCGCACGGATGACCGTGCGCCGACGCGCCTGTCCCGGATCATCCGGCGCCTGTTGCTCCTGCTCTACCGCAGCCATGGCTGGCGTGCCGAGGGGGTGGTACCCGAGCCGCGCCGCTTTATCATCATCGCTGCTCCGCACACGAGCAACTGGGATTTCCTGTACTTCCTGGGGCTGACCGCAGACCTTGGCGTCAGGGCACATTTCATGGCCAAGACCTCGCTGTTCCGTTGGCCGCTGAAAAGGTTCATGCGCAGCATGGGCGGGGTGCCGGTCGAACGCAGCTACAACCGCGGCCAGGTCCAGCAGATGGTCGAGGAATTCGCTCGCCGCGACGAGTTCATGCTGACGATCGCGCCCGAGGGCACCCGCGGCAACGTCCGTCACTGGCGCACGGGCTTCTACCAGATCGCGCTGGCCGCCCGGGTGCCGCTGGTCTGCGGGCTGATGGATTACCGCCGCAAGGTCGGCGGGCTCGGCCCCGCGATCATGCCCACCGGCGACTATGCCGAGGACATGAAAAAGATTATGGCGTTCTACAGAAGCGTGACCCCGCGCCATCCCGATCGCGCATCCACCGATATCATCGAGGACAGCCATTTGTGACCCTGCCGCTGACCGAAGCTGTCCCGTTGCTGCTGCACAATCTGGTGCTGATCTTCGGCGTGATGATCGTGCTGTGGGGCGTGGCGGTGGCGATCAGGGACGTATCGTTCATCGATGCGGTGTGGCCGATGGGCATGGTGCTGCTGGCAGCGGTGACCTTCTGGCTGAGCGGCGCGGCATCGCCCGCCTCGGCGCTGGTGCTGCTGCTCACCGCTGTGTGGGGGCTTCGGCTCGGCATCCACCTGTTCGTCCGCTGGCGGCGCAATGGGGTGGATCCGCGCTATGCCCGGATCATCGCCTCGGCGCAGCAGAAGAAGGGCTGGAGCTTTGCCCTGACCGCTCTGCTGCAGGTGTTTCTGCTGCAGGGGCCGTTGCTGTTCATGGTCTGCCTGCCCGCGCAACTCGGCATATGGCGGGGCGGAACGGTGAACGCGCTCGCCCTGCTGGGCGCCCTGGTCGCACTGGTCGGGATTGCATTCGAGACCGTCGGCGACTGGCAGCTCGAGCGTTTCCGCGCCAACCCGGCGAACAGGGGCAAGGTGCTCTCCACCGGGCTTTGGCGCTACACCCGCCACCCCAATTATTTCGGCGACGCCTGCACCTGGTGGGGCATCTGGCTGGTCGCCTTGTCCACCGGCTGGGATGTCGGCCTTGCCAGCCTGATCGGACCGCTGTTTCTCAACTTCACGCTCGTCAAGTGGAGCGGCGCGGCGATGCTTGAGCGCGGGCTCAAGAAGACGCGTCCCGAATATGCCGACTATATCGCCCGCACCTCCGCGTTCCTGCCGCAGCCGCCCAGGCGCAGCTGAGGCTCAGATCGGGCAGAGCGGATACGCTGATGCCTGTGCGGCCCTTGCCGCAGGCCAGCGCAGCTCATAGGTGACCAACAGGCCGTCATGGTCGGACAGCCGTTCGCCGCGAAGCCCGTCAAACATCGCCTCGATCTCCACCGGCACGATGCGGACATCGCGGCCGTCGTCATAGGCCTGCAGGTCCTGGGTATCGAGCCAGGGTTCGTCGCCGTCGAACGACATCTTGGTGGTGCACACTTCGGGCTGGTTCACGCAGAACTCGTGAACGATCGTGTAAGGCTGGGCCTTGGCAAAGGCCTCGAACCGGCCCGGGTCGCCGCGCATGTTGAAGTCACCCCCCATCACCATCGGAGCATCACGCCCGCGTACCCGCTTGAGCAGCATCGCGTTCTCTTCGATCTGATAGCCATGCGCCTGTCGCGCGCGATCCAGCGAAACCCGCGCCGCGCGCTGCGAATTGAGATGGGTCGTCAGCAGCACCAGCGACGATGGCATGTCCGCCACCCGCAGGCTGGCGACCAGCGACCCCTTGTTGGCGAGGCAATCGAATCCCGCACAGGCGCGCCGCGAAAACGGCTCTGCCGCCAGCACGGCCAGCGGCAGGTCCGATGCGATATACAGCCCGCTGTTGAGCAGGCGGCCAAAGCGCTCACCCTTGCTGCGCTTGCGCGCCTTCTTGAACGTCGGTTCGATCTCCGCCGCGACGGCGCCGCGCCGGGTCTTGCGGCCGGGTCCAGACACGATGTTGGCATAGCCTGCCTGCACCAGAACGTCGCGCGCTGCAGGGGTGAAAGCCTCCTGCAGCATCACCACGTCCGGCGCGCTGCCCTTGGCGCGCATCGCCTGCAGCGTCTCGCCTATTCGCTGGAGCGAAGGCCCCCGATTTTTGCGCGCGGGCCATGGCAAACCCTCGACATTGTAGATCAGCACGCTCAGCCGCGCTGCACGCTCGCCCTGGCCGGCGTCATAGGCCTGGGGGATGGCAGCGGGGGCGACGCAGTCCGCATGGCGATCGAGCATGCGGCTGCTTGCACAGCCGGTCGCCACCAGCGCAATTCCCGCGATGCCGGCAAGCCGCAATGCTCGGCCGATGCGTGTGCTCAAAGTGTTTCGGTCCATCGGTTGCTGATAGAAATACGGCCCGCCCAGCGCAACCATTCAGGCCTAACACATCATTAAACCTTGCTGGCTATGCTCGCCCCCAACAGCAGCGGCAGGCAGCGTAACTCCCATGACCAGACCTCTTGAAGACGTAACGGCGATGATTGCCCAGGCACGCAACCTGGGGGCTGACGAGACGATGGCGCTGCGCCGCGCGGTGTGGCCCGATGGCCGGATCAGCGCCCAAGAGGCCGGGATATTGTTCGAGCTTAACCGGGTGAGCAGCGCCCCCAGCCACGAATGGGTCGACTTCTTCGTCGAGGCGATCACCGCCTATCTGGTCGAGCAGGCCGAGCCGCGCGGCTATGTCAGCGACGAGAACGCGGGCTGGCTGATGCAGGCGATCGATCATGACGGCAAGGTCGATACGCTCGCCGAGCTCGAGCTGCTGGTCAAGGTGATCGAACGCGCAGAAAATGTGCCCGACAGCCTCAAGACCTACGCCCTGGAGCAGATCAGGCATGCGGTGCTGCACGGCGAGGGCCCGACGCGTTGCGGCACCGGCATCAAGCCAGGCAGCATCGGCACCGCCGAAGTGCGGCTGCTGCGCCGCGTGCTTTATGCCGCCGGCGGGGCGGCGCCTGCGCACATCAACCGGGCCGAAGCCGAACTGCTGTTCGCCATCAAGGATGCGACGCTGGATGGCCAGAACGCGCCCGAATGGCAGACCCTGTTCGTCCAGGCGGTCAGCCTGCATCTGCTCACCGACCAGCGCTTCCGCGCGCTCAGCCGTCAAGATGCGGCACGGCTGCATGCCTTCATGCAGGACACCTCGCCGAGCATCGGCGGATTTTTCGGCCGGGTCGCCGGCGCGCTGGTCAGCGGCGCGCCGATCGAACTGCTGCCCGAACGCGAGCCCGAACCGGCTGCCGCCCATGAAGCTCCGCTGTCGAAGCGCGAACAGGATTGGGTGCAGGCGATGGTCGATGGCGACGGCAAGCTCGACCCGCTCGAGCGCGCACTGCTCAAGGCGCTGACGCAGGGCTGAACCGCCACTGCGGGCCAAGGGGATTGCGCAGACGCACCAAGGCTGACAGAATCAGCCGGGCAGACCAGGACACACCAGCCCTGATCCATGCCCCCCGGAACCGCCATGCACCATGATGCCGCGCTCGAGAAACTGACCCACGATCATCGCTTCGCCGCAGCCGGTGCGGCGCATAACGAGCGACGGACTTTGTGGGTCGTCGCGCTCACCGCAGTCACGATGGTTGCCGAAATCCTTGGCGGCTGGTGGACCGGATCGATGGCGCTGCTCGCCGATGGCTGGCATATGGGCAGCCATGTTGCCGCCTTGGGCCTCGCAGCCTTCGCCTATCGCTTCGCCCGCACCCATGCGCACGATCGCCGGTTTTCGATGGGCACCGGCAAGGTGGGGTCGCTGACCGGGTTCAGCAGCGCGCTGCTGCTGGGCGTGATCGCGCTGCTGATGGTCTGGGAATCGGCCGGCCGCCTCGCCGATCCGGTCGCGATCGATTATTCCACTGCGATTGTCGTGACGGTGATCGGGCTGATCGTGAACGTGGTCAGCGCTTTCATGCTGGCGGGTGATGACCACGGGCACGGGCATGATCATCATGGCCATGCTCACGATGATGGCCATCACCACCACGACCACAATCTGCGCGCCGCCTATGTCCATGTGATCACCGATGCGCTGACATCGGTGCTGGCGCTGGTCGCATTGCTCGGCGGGCTGATGCTGGGGCTAGACTGGCTCGATCCGCTGATGGGCATCGTTGGCGCCGCGGTCATCCTGTGGTGGGCGCGCGGGCTGCTGCGCGAATGCGCGCGCGTGCTGCTCGACATGGAGGCGGACCCGGCGACGGCCAAGACCATCCGCCAGCGGATCGAGGCCGATGCCGACAACCGCATCGTCGATCTGCACCTGTGGCAGGTGGGCACCGGGCACTTCGCGCTGATCGTCTCGCTCGCCACCCACCACCCCCGCCCGCCCGAGCATTATCGCGGGCTGCTCGCCGGCATCGGCAACCTGTCGCACTGCACGTTCGAGGTGATCCCCTGCGACGACGCCCGCTGCCCGCCCGGCGATGCATCACACGCGTGACAAGCGATCTTTCCGCAAGCCGCCATCGATGCTAAGCGCGCGGCCATCATGAGCCAGTACACATCCGATCTCTTGGCGCTGCTCGATGCGCGCGGCTATATCCACCAGCTGACCGATGCTGCAGCGCTCGATGCGCTTGCGGCCAAGCAGATCGTGCCGGGCTATATCGGCTTCGACCCGACCGCGCCGTCGCTGCATGTCGGCCACCTCGTGTCGATCATGATGCTGCGCCAGTTGCAGAAGGCCGGGCACAAGCCGATCGTCCTGATGGGCGGCGGCACCGGCAAAATTGGTGATCCCAGCTTCAAGGACGAGGCACGCAAGCTGCTGACGACCGACCTGATCGCGTCGAACGTCGCATCGATCAAGCGGGTGTTCGAACGCTTCCTCACCTTTGGCCCTGATGGTGAAGAGGGGGGCCCGACCGACGCCATCATGCTCGACAACGCCGAGTGGCTCGATCGTCTGGAATACATCCCGTTCCTGCGCGACATTGGCCAGCATTTCTCGGTGAACCGGATGCTCAGCTTCGACTCGGTCAAGCTGCGGCTCGACCGCGAACAGTCGCTGTCGTTCCTCGAATTCAACTACATGATCCTGCAGGCCTATGACTTCCTCGAGCTGTCGCGCCGGGCCGACTGTCGTTTGCAAATGGGCGGCTCGGACCAGTGGGGCAATATCGTCAACGGCGTCGACCTCGCCAGGCGCGTGGATGGCACGCAGGTCTTCGGGCTGACGACGCCGCTGCTGACCAACTCCGATGGCACCAAGATGGGCAAGACCGTGGGCGGCGCGGTGTGGCTGAACGAGGACCAGCTCAGCAACCATGATTACTGGCAATTCTGGCGCAATACCGCCGATAGCGATGTCGGGGTCAGGCTGCGGCTGTTCACCGATTTGCCGCTCGACGAGATCGCACGGCTGGAAAAGCTGCAGGGCTCGGAGATCAATGACGCCAAGAAGGTGCTCGCCGACGCTGCCACGACCCTGTGCCGGGGTGCGGAGGCGGCGCAGTCTGCCGCCGAGACCGCGCGCGCGACCTTCGAGCAGGGCCATGCCGGCGGCGACCTCCCGTCGATCCGCGTCCCTGCTGACGGGCTGTCGATCGTCCAGGCGACCACCGGGCTCGGCTTCACCGCCTCGAACAAGGAAGCCAAGCGCAAGATCGAGGAGGGCGCGGTGCGCGTCAACGGCGAGAAGGTTCAAGGATTCGATCATCTGGTGAAGCCTGGCGACACGCTGAGCCTGGGCCAGAAAAAGCATGGCCTGGTGCTAGGCGCGGACTGATCGAGATCCCCGGTTTTGTCTAGGCTTTCCGCCAGCATTTACTCTTTGTTCGCACTTTTGGCCGATGGTGAAGATCAGTCAGTTGTGGCGTAAACGGGTGGTCGATGATGTCCAGAGGAGCTAAACTCGCAGTGGTGGAAAAGCGTCATGCCGCACGCCATGCGGTCGATCATGCGACGATCGCCGAGCATCGCCATCTGGGCGACATCAAGACGCATATCGTCAACATTTCAGCCAACGGCTTCATGACCGAAGGCGAGATGCCGCTGGCCAAGGGCGAGCGGATCACCGTGCGTCTGCCCGTCATCGGGCGCATCGAGGCGCATCTGATCTGGTCGCTCGGCGGTCGCAGCGGCTTCCAGATGGAGCGCGTCATCCGCCTGAACGAGTTCAACGAGATGATCGACGTCCTGGGAGCGAGCACCGGGCCGGGCGGACGGCATTGAGGCTCTGCCAGTCTTGATCCAACAGTACGAATTTCTGCAACGCGCTGATACTTGAGCCAGCCGTTTTCCGGCGTAAGCCGGAATCCAGGGCGACGACAGGGTAACTTCGCCCCTGGACTCCGGCTTTCGCCGGAGAACAGCATTGCGTAAAACCGGACAGCGCTACCCGCCTCGCAACAACTTCGCACCATAATCCCGCTCGAACAAATACAGCGCCACCCGCGCCGCCTGGCCGCGTTCGCTGTCCAGTCCACCGTCGCGGTCCATCAGCAACCGCGCGTCGTCGGTGGCGGTCGGGATCAGCCGCTGCACTTGTTCGGGCGTTGCGATGCGGAACGCGCCATCGCCTGACTGCCGCGTACCCAGCAGCTCCCCGCCGCCGCGCAGCCGCAAATCCTCCTCGGCGATGTGAAACCCGTCCTGGCTCGATCGCATCAGCGCCAGCCGCGCGCGCGCGGTCTCGCTGAGCGCCTTGCCGCGCAGCAGCACGCACACCGATTTCTGGTCGCCGCGCCCCACCCGTCCGCGCAGCTGGTGCAACTGTGCAAGCCCGAAGCGCTCGGCGGCCTCGATGATCATCAGCGTCGCGTTGGGCACGTCGACGCCGACCTCGATCACCGTGGTAGCCACCAGCAGGGCGGTCCTGCCGCTGGCGAAATCCGCCATCATCGCATCCTTGCGCTCGGCGGGCATCTGGCCATGAACCAAGGACACCTTGCCCGGGAAGCGCTCTGAGAGCTGCGCAGCGCGGGTCTCGGCAGCGGCAAGGTCGCTGGTCTCGCTGTCCATCACCAAGGGACACACCCAGTACGCCTGCCCGCCGCGCTCGATATGCCGGCCAAGACCATCGACGATCTCGGACAGGCGTTCATCCGCGATCACCCGCGTTTCGATCGGCTGGCGCCCCGGCGGCAGCTCGTCGAGCCGCGAGACGTCCATCTCGCCATAATGGCTGAGCGTCAGCGTGCGCGGGATCGGGGTTGCGGTCATCGCCAGCAGGTGCGGGGGCGCCCTGCCCTTTTCCTGCAGCATCAGCCGCTGCGAGACGCCAAATTTGTGCTGCTCGTCGATCACCGCCAGCGCTAGGTTGCGATACTGCACCGCATCCTGAAACAGCGCATGCGTGCCGATGATGATCTGGATCGAGCCATCGGCCAGCCCCATCAGCGTCGCTTCGCGCGCGCGGCCCTTGTCGCGTCCGGTCAGCACCGCGAGGCTCACCGGAAGCCCCGAGAGCATCCGCGAGATCGTATCGAAATGCTGCCGCGCGAGGATTTCGGTCGGCGCAAGCAACGCCGCCTGCCCGCCGCATTCGACCGCGCCCAGCATCGCCATGACCGCAACAAGCGTCTTGCCCGCGCCGACATCGCCCTGCAGCAGCCGCAGCATCGGCACTGCCTGCGCCATGTCGCCGGTGATCTCGCCGATGGTGCGCACTTGCGCGCCGGTCAGCGCGAACGGCAGCCGCAGCGCATCGCGCAGATGTCCATCGCCCTGCAGCGCGATCCCCTTGCGCTTGCGGTTGCTCTGCCGGATCAGCGCGAAGGCGAGCTGGTTGGCGAAAATCTCGTCATAGGCCAGCCGCTCGCGGGGCAGTTCGTCCATGCCCTGATGCGCGGTGGTCAACGCCTCGTGCCAGTCTGGCCAACCCTCGCGCGCCTTCAGCGTCGGCTCGATCCATTCAGGCAGCGGCGGCATCAGCGACAAGGCTTGCGCGGCCAGCGATGCGACGCGCTTCTGTCCCAGCCCTTCGGCGAGCGGATACACCGGTTCGGCCTCGCCGATTTCGGCGGCATCCTCAGGGGCCACGACATGATCGGGGTGGACGATCTGCCACGCCTCGCCCCAGATCTCGAGCTTGCCCGCCGCCAGTCTGGTCTCGCCCAGCGGCCAGAGCTTGCGCGCCCAGCCGGGATTGCCACCGAAATAAACAAGGGCAATGTGGTTGCCGATGCTGTCCTCGGCGATCACCCGCGTCGGCCCGCGCCCCGGGCTGCTGCGGTACCCAGTGGCGGTCAGCGCGATGATGATCTGCTCGCCGGTCGCGGCATCATCCGCCGTCTCGACAGAACGCCTGCGGATAAACCCGGTGGGCAGGTGATAGGCCATGTCCTTGACCCGCGAGATTCCCAGCCGCGCAAACGGTTTCTGCAGGCTTACGCCCACGCCCTTGAGGCTTTCGATCTCGGCGAATGCGGGGTTGAGTATATCGGGGCGCATGGCTATCGCAAAAAACGCGGTCACCTTTTGTGCCGCTGGCTGAAGTCTTGCCTCACCTCTTAGGCAGACACGGCCCGACCCGCAAGTTAACCCGCAAGCCAAGGAGCCGAGCGATGGACCGTGATACCAGACTGCGCCGCCTGGCCTTTCGCGCCTGGCACCGGGGCACCCGCGAGGCCGATTTCATGATCGGCGGATTCTTCGATCGCTATGGCAAGGACTGGTCGGACGAAGACCTGCGGTGGTTCGAAACGCTGATCGAGGAGCAGGACGTCGATATCATGGCCTGGGCGATCGGAACCCTGCCGGTACCCGCCGCGTACGAAGGTCCGCAAATGGACGCAATGCGCAAGCTCGATTTCATCGACATCCCCCGCTGAGCCGGACGACAGGCCCCTTATAGACCATGGACAGCATCAGCAGGATTTTGACGGCAGCGACCCCGCTGACGCTGGCAGGCGTGGCGCCCGGTGCGCTGCCGTTGCTGCTCGCCGATCTGGCGCGCGCTGCGGCGGGCCGCGAGTCCGGCGGCCGCGTGGTGTTCATTGCGCCCGACGATGCGCTGATGCATGCGGTGGCGGAAACCGCGCCCTTTTATGCGCCCGATATCGAGGCGATCGAGTTTCCCGCCTGGGACTGCCTGCCCTATGACCGCGCCTCGCCGTCGCTGGCGATCACCGCGCGGCGATTGAAAGCGCTATGGACGCTGCAGCAGCCCGCAGGCGGGCCGCAATTGCTGGTCACCACGGTCAACGCCGTCGCCCAACGCACGCTCACCAAGTTCCGCATCCGCCAGATCGGTGCAGAGCTGAAACCCGGCATGGTGGTCGAGCGCGAGGCGCTGATCGCCAAGCTGATCCGCCAGGGCTACGCACGTACAGACACCGTTGCCGATTCCGGAGAGTTTGCTGTTCGCGGCAACCTGATCGACATCTACCCCGCCGGGATGGACAGCGGCCTGAGGCTCGACTTCTTCGGCGACGAGCTCGATTCGATGCGCGCCTTCGATCCGGGTACGCAGCGCTCGACCGAACGGGTCACGCGGCACATCCTGCTTCCTGCGTCCGAAGTGCTGCTCGACGCCGACAGCATCAAGCGCTTCCGCAGCGCCTATCGCGAGACCTTCGGCGCGAATGCCACCGGCGATCCGCTCTATCAGGCGATCAGCGACGGGCGGCGGCTTGCCGGCATGGAACACTGGCTGCCGATGATCGAGGAGCGGCTCGACACGCTGTTCGATCATCTCGACGGCAACGACATCATCCTGCGCGATGCGGGAGCGGATGCCGCCGCCGAGCAGCGGTTCGAGAGCATCACCGATTATCACGCCAACCGGACGCGCGGAAACGAGGACAAGACAGGCAGCTATCGCCCGCTCAAGCCCACCGCGCTGTATCTGATGACCAAGGAATGGCGCACGCATCAGGCAGATGCGCATGTGCATCTGGTCAGCGGCCATGACGAGCCCGAATCGGCGAACGTGCTGGGACTGGGCTATCGCGCCGCGCGCGATTTCGGTGCCGAGCGCGCACGCGGCGACAACGTCTATACCGCTGCGGTCGCCCATATCGAATCGCTTCGCGCGTCCGCCAAGGGCGCGATCATCGCGAGCTACTCGGAAGGCTCGCGCAGCCGGCTGCTCGGGCTGCTCAAGGATCATGGCCTCGCGCGGATGGCGCTGGCGGGCAGCTGGCAGGAGGCGCTGGGCCAGGCCGCCACCGGCATGGCGGCGATGGTCGTGCTGCCGCAGGACCACGGCTTCGGCACCGACCGCTACGAGCTGCTCTCCGAACAGGATCTGCTCGGCGACCGGCTGGTGCGGCGGCGCAAGAAACGCAAGTCCGCCGACGCATTCCTCGCCGAGCTGCAATCGCTGTCGCAGGGCGATCTGGTCGTCCATATCGACCACGGCATCGGGCGTTACGAGGGGCTGGTCTCGATCCCCGTCGGCAAGAGCCCGCATGATTGCGTGTGGCTGACCTATTCGGGCGGCGACAAATTGTATGTTCCGGTCGAGAACATCGACGTGCTCACCCGGTACGGCTCGGAGAGCGACGGGGTTCCGCTCGACAGGCTGGGCGGCGAGGCCTGGCAGCGCCGCCGCGCAAAGCTCAAGGAACGCATCCAGGCAATCGCGGGCGAGCTGATGAAGACCGCCGCCGAACGCGCGCTTCGCACCGCCGATGTCGCGGAGATCGATCCGGGCACCTATGCCAGCTTCGTCGATCGCTTCCCGTACGAGGAAACCGAGGATCAGGAACGAGTTATCGCCGAGGTGCTCGAAGACCTCGCATCAGGCAAGCCGATGGACCGGCTGGTGTGCGGCGATGTCGGTTTCGGCAAGACCGAGGTCGCGATGCGCGCCGCGTTCACCGCCGCAATGGCGGGGATGCAGGTCGCGATCATCGCGCCGACCACGCTGCTCGCGCGCCAGCACTACACCAACTTCGTCGAGCGCTTCCAGAACTTCCCGCTGATCATCGGCCGGCTGTCCCGGCTGGTGACCGCAGGCGAGGCCAAAGCGACGCGCGAGGGGCTGGCCGCCGGCACCACCGATATCGTCATCGGGACCCACGCGCTGCTCGCCAAATCGGTCGACTTCAAGCGTCTGGGGCTGGTGATCATCGACGAGGAGCAGCGCTTCGGCGTGGTCCACAAGGAGCGATTGAAGTCGCTCAAGGCCAACGTCCATGTGCTGACGCTCACCGCCACGCCGATCCCGCGCACGCTGCAGATGGCGATGAGCGGCTTGCGCGAGCTCTCGGTGATCCAGACTCCGCCGGTCGATCGGCTCGCGGTGCGGACCTATGTCATGCCATGGGATCCGGTGGTGATCCGCGAGGCGCTGCTGCGCGAGCACTATCGCGGCGGCCAGTCCTATTTTGTTGCCCCCCGGATCAGCGACCTCGACAAGCTTGGCGAGTTCATCCGCGAGGAAGTCCCCGAAATCCGCCATATCATGGCGCACGGCCAGATGGCGCCGTCCGAGGTCGAGGAGCGGATGAGCGCGTTCTACGACCGCAAATACGACGTGCTGCTGTCGACCACGATCGTCGAATCCGGGCTCGACATCCCCAGCGCCAACACATTGATCATCCACCGCGCCGACACCTTCGGTTTGGCGCAGCTCTACCAGCTGCGCGGCCGCGTTGGGCGGTCGAAGACGCGCGCTTATGCCTATCTCACGGTCCCCGAGAACCGGGTGCTGACAGAAACGGCGGACAAGCGCCTCAAGGTGCTGGGCGATCTCGATACGCTGGGGGCGGGCTTCCAGCTCGCCAGCCATGACCTCGACATCCGCGGCGCGGGCAATCTCGTCGGCGACGAACAATCGGGCCATATCCGCGAGGTCGGTTTCGAGCTGTATCAGTCGATGCTCGAAGAAGCGATTCTGGAGGCCAAGGCAGGCGGCTTCTCGCTCGACCTGCCGCGCCAGAAATTCTCGCCGCAAATCACCGTCGATGCGCCGATCCTGATCCCCGAGGATTACGTCCCCGATCTGGCGGTGCGCATGGCGCTCTACCGCCGGATGAACGATCTCACCAGCGGGTCGGAGATCGAATCCTTCGCCGCCGAAATGATCGACCGCTTCGGGCCGCTGCCCGAGGCGACGACCAATCTGATCAAGCTGATCGAGATCAAGCAGAACTGCATCAAGGCCTGCGTCGCCAAGATCGATGTCGGCGCGCGCGGCGCATTGGTCAGCTTCCACGACGACAGCTTCCCCGATGTGCCGGGGCTGCTGGCGTATGTCGAACGGCTGAACGGCGTCGCCAAGTTGAGGCCGGACCAGAAACTGATGATCCAGCGGGTATGGAGCGATCCGGCGTCGCGGATCAACGGATTGATCCAGCTTTCCAAGGGATTGGCGGGGATATTGAAGAAGAAGGCGAAGGCGGGCTGATAGCGCCGAGCCTTTACCCGTTCTCCGGCGGAAGCCGGAGTCCAGAAGCGTCTACAGAGCGATCTCGCCACATTCGTATCGCTTGCCCAAACCAGAAAGCGCGCCTTTTTTCGTCACCCCCGCGAAGGCGGGGGTCCCGCTATTTCTGCGGTCGTAGCGCACAAGCGGGATTCCCGCGTTCGCGGGAATGACGAACGGGCAGGCTCACCGCTGTCCCAGCGCATCCCGCGCAAATTGCGCGAACACCTCCGCCTCCATCGCCTTGCCGCGCAAAAAGCCCTGGAAATAGTCGCAGCCTTCCTCGCGCAACGCCGCCAGTTGCGCCTCGCTCTCGACACCCTCGGCGATCACCTTGAGATCGAGCGCCTTGGCCATCGCGATGATCGAGCGCACGATGATCCGGTCGGCTTCCGCGCCGCCGAGATCGCGGGTCATGGCATGGTCGAGCTTGAGGTAGTCGAGGGGCAGGCGCTTGAGGTAGAGCAGGCTGGAATAGCCGGTGCCGAAGTCATCGACCGCAATACACACACCTGCCTCGCGCAGGCTGGCAAATCGCGCCGCGGCCCGCTTCAGATCGGGTACCAGCGCCGATTCGGTCATCTCGAGCGTCAGCCTGCTGGCGTCGAAAGCCGATGCCGCAATCATCGCCAGTTCGCGCTCGGCAAATCCTTGCTCGCCAAGGTCTTCGGCGGTGACGTTGAGCGACAATCGCAGCTTGCCCAGCACCCCGGTCCATGCCGATGCCTGCTCCATCGCGCGCAGCCGGATATGCCGCGACAGCAGCCGGGTGAAATCTGCCTTGTCGGCGATTGCGAACAGCGTGCCCGCACCAATCTCGCCATGCTGCGGGTGCTGCCAGCGGGCGAGCGCTTCGGCACCGGTGATCGCCCCGCTCTCGACAGCGAACTGCGGCTGGAACAGCACCGTTATCTCGTTGCGCTCGATGGCGTGGACGATCTCCTGCTCGAGCCGGTATCCGCTATCTGGCGCATTGTCGGCCTGCCGGTCCGCCCAGCGTACCGGTTCGGCCGCGTTTTCGCGCGCCGCTGCAAGCCCCGCCGAGAGCCGGTCGAGCAGCGACAACGGCGCTTCATCGGGCCGGGCGATCGCCAGTGCCGCACGCGCCGTCAGCCGCAACCGGTGGCCCGCCGCCTCGAGCGGTTCGGAGACGATGCGGAGCAGGCGTTCGGCGATCACCTGCCAGCCGACGCGGTCTTCGGGCGCCACATGCGCGATCAGGAAATCGCCGCCCGACAGTCGCACCGTCAACGCCCCACCGCCCGACAGCCGCGCGCTGTTGCGCACCAGCCGCTGTTCGATCGCCTCCAGCGCGACATCGCCGACACCCGCACCATAAGTGGCGTTGATCGCCGACATCCGCCGCAGTCCGATCAGCATCGCATGCAGCCTGCCCTGCCCGCCCTGCGCCAGAGCGGCGAGGCGCAAATGGAGATTGTGTGTCAGATCGGCATCATTGCCCAACTGGTCGCGCAGCAGCGCCAGTTGCAGCTCCAGTGCTTCCTCGCCGAACGGCGCGACCAGGCTGTGCGTGATGCCGGCAACGCCGCCCGCAAGCCCCGCCGCCTGGCCAGCATCGCACAGCAGCAGGACCGGACCCGAATGGCTGCCCGGCACGGTCGGCACGGCGCCGTTCGCCACCGCGCGCAGATCGATGACCATGAGATCGGCACCGCCCGCTGCCGACAGGTCGAAGCCGGCCGCGTGCAGCGCAGCCTCCAGCCCCGGACCGGGCAGGCCCGGACCGATGCTGCGCCAGCTCGGCCTGTGCCGCGGTTCAGCTATGTTCGTCAGCTTTCGCACCCCCAAGACCCCATCGCCCAAGCGCCAGAACGTGGGCGTCCCTGCCCTCGGTCTTACCTCTGGGTCGCACAACGGGCCGCGTCAAGAATGATTGGCGCGTCAGCCTGGATCAGTTAAGACCCGGTGCATTATCCCTTTAAGGCGCATTTTCATGCCGACTTCGGTTCTCGATCGCAAAATCGCCTTGGCAGTGTCTCCCACCGAGCGCGCGCGCAAGGCAGCGCGCGAGGTCCAGGCCGCGCACGACTGGGCCGCGTTGGAAGATGCGGATATCGTCGTGGTCATGGGCGGCGACGGCTTCATGCTGCAGACGCTCCACCAGATGCTCGAACGGGGCCGGATCGTCCCGGTCTACGGACTCAACCTCGGCACCGTCGGCTTCCTGATGAACCTGTGGCGGACCGGCGACAGCATCCAGCGCCGGCTCGAAAAGGCGCAGGCGTTCGAGGTGCTGCCGCTGTCGATGACCGCCACCACCATGGCGGGCGAGCGGGTGACCTACCCGGCAATCAACGAAGTCTCGCTGCTGCGCGAAACCCGCCAGACGGCCAAGCTTGAAGTAAGCGTCAACGATGCGGTGCGAATCAGCGAGCTGGTTTGCGACGGCGTGCTGGTGGCGACGCCTGCAGGCTCGACCGCATACAATCTCTCCGCCAGCGGGCCGATCCTGCCGCTGGGTTGCGGCATGCTGGCGCTGACCCCGATCAGCCCGTTCCGTCCGCGCCGCTGGAAAGGCGCGCTACTGCCCGATTCCTCGCGCATTTCGCTGCGCGTGCTCGAACCCGGCAAACGCCCGGTCAGCGCCGTGGCAGACCAGCGCGAGGTCCGCGATATCCGCGACATCCAGATCGCCATCGACCCCAATCGCCGCCTGTCGCTGATGTTCGATCCCGGCCACAGCCTCGACGATCGCATTTCCGCCGAACAATTTATCGTCTGATCTGCCATGCAGACGCTTGCCAAACCAAAAAACCCGGTGCTATAGGCGCGCTTCCTCTGGAGGGCCTGGCCTTCCTCGAGGGCAAAGGGCATTCCCCGATAGCTCAGCGGTAGAGTAGGTGACTGTTAATCACTTGGCCGTAGGTTCGAATCCTACTCGGGGAGCCACTTACCTGTCGCAGCAGGTCGCATAGGGTCGCAGAGCCCTTGCAAAACCTCTGAAATCACTGGATTAATCGACGCATGTTGTCGCATCGAGTCGCATTCCAGCGCATCGCAGTCCGGGGTATCGAACGGGGTATCGGTCCGGATACCCCATGCTGACGGACAACGCCTGCAGGCAGGCCAAGCCGGGTCCGAAGAATCGCAAGCTTTCCGATTCCGGTGGCCTCTATCTGATGGTGCTGACCAGTGGCACGAAGTCCTGGCGCTGGAAGTACAGCTTTCGCGGCAAGGAAAAAACCCTCTCGATCGGTCTGTATCCGGAAGTGTCGTTGCGCGACGCGCGCAGCGCGCGCGACGAGGCGCGCCGGCTACTGCTCACCGGCGGCGACCCATCAGCCGAGAAGCGCAGGCAAACGTCGAACCGCACTCAGATGCCTTCGGACAGTTTCGAAGCGCTGGCGGAAGCCTGGCACAGGTCACAGTCGGCAGGATGGAAGCCGCGATATGCGGCCGAGATCCTGCGCCGTCTGGAGAACAACGTCTTTCCGGAGATCGGCAGTGCCCGGGTCAACGAGATCACGGCGCCGATGGTACTCGAGGTCATCAGGAAGATCGAGCAGCGCGGCGTGCTCGAGATGGCGCACCGCGTCCGGATGCATATGTCGGACGTCTTCGTCTGGGCGATCGCGTCGGGGCTGGCGACATCGGATCCTGCAGGAACGATCCGCAAGGCGCTGGAGCCGCGGACCGGCAAGCTGCGGCCGGCGATGATCACGATTGCGGGCGCGCGCAGCGTGCTGGTGGAAACCGAGAAGCTGAAGCGCGCCACGTCGACGGTGCTGCTCGCCTCGCGGCTGCTGGCGCTGACCGCAGCCCGGCCAGGCGTGGTGCGGATGGCGGAGAAACACGAGTTCGAGGATCTCGACGGCGACAGCCCGATCTGGCGGATCCCTGCAGTCAAGATGAAGCTGACGCGCGAGCGAAGGATCGACGCGAGCTTCGAGTTCATCTTGCCGCTGTCTCATCAGGCCGTGGCGACGGTTCGCACAGCGTTGGCGATCGCGCCGCAAACGCAATGGCTGTTCGCGGGGATTGGCGATCGCCGCCAGCCGATCACGGATTCGACGATCAGCAGGCTGTATCGGCTGGCGGGCTTCACCGGCCGGCACGTCCCGCACGGTTGGAGATCCAGCTTCTCGACGATCATGAACGAACGCGCAGCACGCGAAGATCGCGAACGCGATCGCGCGATCATCGATCTGATGCTGGCGCATGTGCAGGAGGGCGTCGAGGCGGCATACAACCGCGCAGCCTATATGCCGCGCAGGCGCGAGATCGCGCAGGCCTGGGCGGATATGCTGATGGAGGGAGTGTCGCCCCCGGGATCGCTCATCGCCTGAAACACAGGGAGAGCTGGGGCCGCGTCAGCGGCTTTGGCTGTTTCTGGGAGATCGCGTCATGAGCGCTGGATCGATGGGGGGCAGCGTCTCAGCCGGACGCGCGATCGGCGACGTCATCGCTGGCGCGGAATTCACCAAGACACGCCGCACGGGGCAGCCGGTCTGGCGCAACAGCTATTACGAGGGGCAGATCGAGAAACGGCTCTGGCGCCCGGTGGCGGACGGCACCAGGCGCGGAGGCCGGCGCTATGCCGGCGCCGTGCTCAAGAGCGCGAAGGAACTTGAGCGCAAGACGCTGCGCGCGCGCCAGAAGATGAGCCCTGGCTGCCGCAATGGCGCGCTGGGCAGCATCGCGATCGAGGTGCTCGAGGCGCTGTACCTCAACTTCGTCGATTACAAGTCCGGCCAGCTCGAGCCCGCAGTCGCGACGATCGCCGAGAAGATCGGGCGGTCCTATTCGGCCGTGCACGCTGCGCTTAAGCGTCTGCGCAATGCGCAATTCCTGCACTGGATCAGGCGCAGCCGGCCGATCGACAACGCCGTGGGTCCCCAGGTCGAGCAGATTACAAACGCCTATGCGCTCGATGTGCCACCCGAGGTCGCGCAGATGGTCCGTCAGTTGATGGGGAGGTCGCCGCTGCCCGATGATGCCCGATGGGAGCGGGAGCGCCAAGCAGCTGAATGGGACGCCATGGTGGCCACCCTCTCGGCCGAGAAGTACCTGCAGGACATCTGCCCGGTCGACGGCCGCATGGGGGAAACCTTGAAATCCATCGCCACCTTGTTGGATAGGCGCGAATCTTTCAGTCGCAGAGAAACCGGGAGCAGGGTTATATAGTGTGGCTTCGCCACGCGCATTTACTGCCCCCGAACCCCGAAACCGATTGTAAATCCATCAGTGCCGTGAAAACCCTCACCGGCGCGCAGGGGCGGCTGTGCCGCCCGGGCTTTCCAGGGGGCAGAGAGCAAGCCTTGTGCCAATCGGCACCGGCCTGCTGCCGCTAGAAACGAGCGCCAGGCCGGGTATTACGCGGCCAGCAGCTCACCCCAGCGATCGAAGATCGCAGTTCGCTGATCGATCATGCCCGATCGGTTATATGCGGCCTCGACCTTGTCCTTGGAACTGTGCGCCAGCGCGCGATCGATCGCCGCGCGGAAATCCGGGCCCATGTCATCGTTGAGGATGGTCGAGAAGCTCGATCGCCATCCGTGCGGCACATGGCGCCCCTGATATCCCCCGCGCGCGATCAGCGCACCGATAGATCCCCTGCCGATCGGCGCCGCGCCACCGGCGCCGGCGAAAACGAGTTGATCCGGATCGATCAACCTTCCATCCGGCTGGCCCTGAATCTCGGCCGCGGCGACCAGAACGGCCAGCGCCGGCGCGCTCAGCGGCACCAGGTGCGCGAAACGCGCCTCCCCCTTCTTGGCGCGTGCCAGCTTCATCCGCGCCGGCGGAACTCGCCACGCCGGCCGGCCGGTGTCAGCGCAATCCCATTCGATCTCGCCCCAGCGCATCCCGCGCACGGCATCAAGGCGCACCGCGGTCAACGCCAGGAATTGGGACGCGAGACGAACGTGCAAATTTGCACGTGCAGATTTGCATGCAGCCAGCAGCGCGCGGCAATCATCGATATCGATCAGCGCCGGGTGTGGCTGCACCAATGCGGTACCTGCCATCGCGCGACCAAGCTGAGCGGCCGGATCGGCCGCGACCAAATCCTGCGCGATGCCGAAACCGAAAACGGCCGAAAGCCGCTGGCGCAACCGCGAGGCTGTCGCCTTGCAGCCGCGCGCTTCGACAGCGCGGATTACATTCAGCAGCTCGGACGGCCGGATATCGCCGATCGGCATGCCGCCGATCGCCGGGAAAACATCACGCTCGAGCCCGGCGATGACATCGTCGGCATGCGCCGTCGACCAGCGCGCCAGATTATGCGCATGCCAGGCGCGGGCGATATCGGCGAAGCTGCGCAGCTGCTCGAGCTGACCGGCGCCGCGCGCCAGATCCTGCTTGGCCTGGTCGCGCGCTGCGCGCGCCTGGGCAAGGTTGACGTCCGGAAAGCGACCCAGCGTCTTGAGCTGCTCGCGGCCGGCGCGGCGATATTTCAGCCGCCATGATTTGGTGCCCGCCGGCGTTACCAGCAGGAACAGCCCGCCAGAATCGTAGAGCTTGTAGGCGCGCGATTGCGGCTGCGCGGCCTTCGCCGCGGCATTGGTCAGCATGATGCCACCTTTTTCTTGAAGCCGGGAAAATGGTTCCGCGAACGCGGAAAAACCGCAGAAATCAGCCGTTTTCTTATTCAACGGCATTCGCGATTGATCCGGATAATCCCTCCGGATCAATGATCGGTCGAAATGGCAGATTTGCGCGGCTTTCGGTCGGTTTAAAAAGGGCCGATACCCCCACCGGTACCCCCAGATGATCGACCGTTGAACATGCTGCGAATGCCGCCGACCTGACCAGGCAAGCGCATTGACGCAATGAGAACGTAATGAGAACAAGGGCGCATGACGCGCCGCCGATTCGCCATCGTGACCTTCGATCCAGATCGTATCGAGAAGATCGAGACGAACGCGGATGGGCAGACATTCGCCTGGATCATGCTGCGCGCGCTGCAGGGCTATGACTATCCCAAGGAACGCGGCATCATCAACATCACGCTGATGGACCAGCTCCCGAAACGCGACCAGTGATCAGTTGGTCGACCATCTGGCGTGCGCCCGCGCGATCTTGATATGATATTCGTTGGCGGCGAAGCCCTGGCCATTGTAGCCGCGGGCGAAAGGCACGCAGGCGGCATGCACGTTGCTGATCTGGCGGAGCGCCGCCAGCAGGTTGCTGTTGCGAATGAACGCTGCGAACGCGTCGAGGTGCGCACGCTCGCTCACCTTCATCGCATCCCAGAACGCCTCGACGGTGTCGAAGCCGGCGAGCTTGTGGTTGAAGCCCATGATCTGCGCGCCGCCGACCGATGCCGATCGCAGCGCTGCGCGCCTGTCCAGCTGCATCGCCTTGTTGAGCCGCAGCCACTCGGCCGGACCGCCGACATACAGCTTCTTCTCCCACCGGGCGGACGACAGATTGGGGTGGCTGGCGCGGAATCGTCCACCGGTCTCTCGATCGAAGATATGCGCCTCGAACAGGATCTTGGGCAGGTGCGGCCCGTCGATGAAGCCACCGGGCCCATCCGCAGCCAGGATGTCCGCGCGCACGTCGGTAAACCACCCGCCGCCGCTCTCGACCTCCCATACCGCGCGGATCTGCGCGACCGTGCAACCGAGCGCGCGCGCGGCCTCTGCAAAGTCGGCCGGTGTCAGCCCGATCTGGCGCACAGCATTAACCGGCAACGCCGGGGCCATGATGCCGAGGCCGGCGTCGATCGCCGCGTCCAGGCGGTCGACCTGCGCCTGCTGCAGCCTGCCGAACATGTCGATGATGGCGGCGAAAACCGGCTTGCGGTCAAATGCGATCATTGCCTCACTCCTTTGGTGCGATCGAGCTCGTGCTGAATTTCGCGCGGCAGCTGAGTGACAGTCGGAGCGAATGCGATCGCCAGCGCCACCGGCACCGCCCCGCAAATCGTGCTGCACACCAGCGTCAGCCTGTCCGCCTCGATCCGCACCCGCTCGATCGCGGCGAGATTGTCGCGGGAAATCATGCTCATTTCGGCCTCTGGTCAAAAAGCATGGTAAGTCGCTGATCGAAGTTTTGGACCGTGACAGCGACTGCCGAGAGCGAACCGGACAAGGCCTTGTCGGATTCCGCCCGCGCTTCGTCGGCTTTTGCGCGGGCGAGATCACGCTCGGCAATCTGAGCAGCGACTTTGTTCTCCCGCCACACAAGATAGCCGATCATCAGACCCAATGGCCCGAACTGACCGAACATGGCGATAAGTTCAGGCGTCATCGGACTGTCCTTTCGAGATGCTTTTTCATACGAAGCCCAACTGCTCGACTGCCGCGCGGCCATACCGGTTGAGTTCGTAAATCCCCGGATGGTTGCCCGCCGCAACGATGTTGGTGGACCCCAGCGCCTCAGCCGGAACGCCCATGCCGCCGAGATTGCGGTCATCGGCGATGGCGGCGAAGCTGACGAAAGCCGCCCCCGCATCATACGCCGCCGCTTCCAGCGCGGAGGACGTGTATCGCCAGTCCGTCACGCTCTCGCTCGCGTTCGGGCGCGGGCAATCGATCACGACGCAGGCCGTGCCCACATCGCGGAATTGCCCGATCATGTTGACGATGTTGCCATAGGTCGTCGCCTGACCGAGTTCGTTCATACCGAATGCGATCGCAACCGCGTCGAGATCGGCGGCAAGCGGAACCGCGATCCTGGCGGGCCAAAGCCCGTTGTTGTCACTGTTCGCACTGGTCGTGCTGCCGATCCCGAAATTGGGGTATTCGACGACTTCGCTCCCGGCGAGTTCATCCAGCACCGCCTTGATCGACCAGTTCCAACCGATCTTGGTATGCACGGCCCCGGACCCGTCGCCGAAATCGTACAGCGGCAACAGGGCCAGCGTGTCGCTCGGGTATTGCGAGAAATACACCGATCGCCTGTCGCGCCACTCCCCGTTGGCGGCATAGCGGACGGCGTCATCCGATGGCGCGCCGGTCTGCAAAGCGGTGATACTGTCGCCATAGCCGCCCCATTTGATCGGCTCGCCGCGCATGGCCTTGCCCAGCAAGCGACGAAGTATGGCGCGGTTGCGCGCGACATGTGCCGCGTTGCTGCCCTCTTGTCCGATCCTGATCAGCCCGCGAAACTCGGCGCAGTTCGCAGCAGTTGCCGAGCTATCGCTTCGCACCAATGCCCGTGCCAGCAAAATCTTGCCTGCGGGCGTGTCGGGCAGATATTCGATCGCATCGAGTTGTTCGTCGCGCTCCGGTGTTGACTCAGTGGTAACCTCGCCGGTCAATCGGTCGGCATAGGCTGCGAAAATTCGCTCTTTCCCGCTGGCGGGCGGGCTGAGCAGAATATTTTCGGAAACAGGAATGGTGTTGCCGTTGTCGTAAAGGCTTCCGAACAGCGTAAGGTTGGTGCCGCTGATAGAAACACTGACCTGGCGGCTGCGGAACGGGTCTGTCTTGACCGTCGAAACCCCGGTGTCGAACAGCTCGGTCGTAACGGCGAAAGCCGGGCGAATACCGATCAAGGGTGTGGTTTCCCAAAGATCATCCGGCTGACCGCTAAAGCGATACCACCCGTACTGATATTGTTGGGTCGCGCCGGACACAGGACCATGCGAGAGATTGTTGTATTGCGGTACGCCCGACCCGTTCACCGCCACCACATCGAAAATCAGCAGCGTTCCAGCAGGCGCGAACTGCCCGCCAAGCGGGATCTGCGCGACGCCACCGACGCCCGACACCAGTCCGACAGACGCCAGCGTAAACTCGCGTTCGTCGATGATCGTATCGCCCGCATTGCTAGGTTGAGAATTCAGCCAGGCATCGCTGTCGAGCCGACTGGATCGCTTGACTATGATCTTGGTCGCAGCGCTGCTGTCGAACGTGAAAGGCACCGAGAGCGTGCCGAGCGGCGTGTCGGCGGGCACGTCTTCGCCGGCCATGATCGCCACCGCGAGGTTGGTGCTGTCGCCAGTGTTGTAGTTGCCGGCTGCAGGGCGATCCACAGCGATGCTGGTGATCGTTTCGAAGCTGGCGTTGATCTTCGCCTGGGCGAGAGTAAGCGGCGCAAGAATGGCGCCAGCAGCGGCCACGCTTTCCGCCGCATCAGCTGCGCGGGCTGCCGCGTCATCAGCGAAACCACGCGCGGCCAGGGTGTTGGGGTCGAACAGGTCGAACGAAATTTCCTGATTGAACAGGCTGATGGTAAATTCGTTGCTCATGCCGTGACCCTTCCTATGAACTGCACCGGCCCTGCGGCGATGGTATCGACCAACCCGCCCACCGTGATCTTGATGTCCCAATAGAATTTGGCGACCAGGCCGGTTTCCGCAGCCGCAGGAACCCCGCCGGTCTCGCTGTCGGTGATGTTCAGGGGGATGAGGGTGTCGCCGCCGGAATAGACCGGCGTACCCACCGTGAAGCTCAGCAGCGGATCGCCGGCGCTGTCAGGCAGGTTGCGCACCTCGGCCGCGATCGCCGCTGCCGAATAGTCGACGTTACGGAAGCGAAGCGTCAGCACGTAATCGCGGCCCCTGAACACCTGCAGCGGGATCCATGCCTTGCGCGCAGCCTGCACGGCTACGCGGTATTCTGCTTCGTTCATGTCGAGCCTTTCGAGATCAAGGAATCGGACCGCCACCGGATCCCGGAGGTCCGGCGCCGCCACCCGTCGTCGCGCCGCCGCCCATGGCAGGCGTGGTGACGTAGCCGACGAAATGGCGGTCGGGATGTGTCGGCGAGTTGAAGGCGTCGGCCGTCACGGTGGTGGCCTGATAGGTCACCGCCCCGCCCAGCCTGTCGCCGTCATCGTAAAAGACCAGATAGGCCGTCGAATAGGCCGCACCAGTGATGCTGCCCGGGTCGCAGACCACGGTCCTGTCGGCATAGATGCGGTCGTGCACATCGATCTCGATCGTCGCATCGCCGCCGGCATCGATCGCAGACACCGGGTTGACGCCGCCGACGCCGCCCGCATTGGCCACCGAGCTGTTGGCGATCAGGACCGAGCCGTAGCCGTCCGGGTTCTGATTGTTGCCCGCAGCGATGTCGAGCTCCTCCGGGCTGGTCACGGGCGAAGCCGCAGGGCCGGTTCCGGTTTGTGCCAGCGCCCAGGCATCGACGCCCGGGTCACGCGGCATGAAGCTCATGCTCACCTCGCCGGTGTCAGGCGCCACCGATCGGCTGACCAGGATTGCCGGCACCATGTCCAGGTCGTGGTCGCCAATATCGATCGTCAACCCGTCGCCAGGGTCATAGGTGCGAAACTCGGGCTTCAGCACCAGCTGGATCAGCCCGGCCTCGCGTTCCTCGGCAATTTGGTATGCGCCCAGCTGCGCAGCCTGGTTGGCGTTCTGGACCAGCTTGAACTGCTGCTCGAGCTCCTTGGGCTCGCCGTCTTCGTCGAGCCACTCTTCCCGGCTGATCGGCGCGGACTGGACATAGTCCCATTTGTTCGCTGCCGATCGCCAGGCCGGGATGATCGTGTTGCGCCTGCGCTTCCAGCTCTGGTTCGAGGCGCTTTCGCTGTCCGGCCTGGCCAGGTCGTCGGCGGTGATCGTGCGCAGCGACACATGCGGGCGCTGCCAGCGCCACCTCAGCATGCCGCCCGCCAGCACCGGCTCGCATCCGCCAGCCTGGCAGATCCATTTCAGATTGCCCCATTTGTCGCCGGGCTCGTAGATCGTGCCGCCGAGCTTCCAGTTGTTGGCATCGCACAGGTTCGCCCAGGCGACGGCGCCGGCGACGTCGATCGACGCATCGCCCAGGTCGACGCCGAACACCTTCTTGCCATTGGCGTACCGGCCATAGGCATAGGTCAGCGCGTGCAGCGCCGGATTTTCCGAATAGACCCACGTCGACTCGTCATCGATGCGGCAATCGCCCGCGCCACCCGGATAGGTGTCGTCCAGACGCGGGTCATAAACCCTGACCCCTCGCCAGATCGCGCCGAACTGCGGCTGCCCGCTGGCGAAGCGCTCCCCTTCCTTGTCGAACAGCAGCGAGAAGCCGATCGCGCCATGGCCGGAAAGCTTGTAGTCTGCACCCCAGCTCGGGCAGCCAGCCCATTGGGGTGCCAGCGCGCTGCTCTCTGGCGTCGCGCCCAGCTGCACGTCGGCATAAAGGAAGCCCGAATAGAAGCCTGTTGCGGCATTGCCGCTGAACGGGATCTCGACGAAATCGCCATAGATGCCCACCAGCGCTGCCAGCGGACCACAGATCGACGCGGTGCACGCGCGGAAATAGTACGGGTTCTTCACCTTCTTCAGCGGCGCACCCCAACCCGCCTCGTGCACGATCGACATGCCCGAATATGTTTCGCCCATCAGATAGGGAGCCGGCAGATTAGCGCCGATCGTCGTTTCGTTGACCGCCCCTTGCGCGGGAGGTGGTTTGGCCGTCACCGCCGCGCCGACGCTTGCTGCAGCTGCAGCGACGGATGCGAGCGTACCGATCTTGGTCAGCAACGCCGCGGTCGCCACGGACCCGACACCGAGCGTGCCTGCTGTGAGCGCAATGGCGCCGACGACGCCTGCGACGATGCCGACGACCTTGAAAACCTTGGACACGGCGTCAGAACCTCCACGCCGCGATCAGATCGGTCTGCATCGCCTTGATCCACACCAGCTGGTCCGGGTGCGCCTCGTGCCATCCCGCAACGGAAAGATGGCCGTCGAAAATCACCAGCGCTTTCAGGCGTCTGTCTTCGCCAGGCAGCATGGCCACATCGCCGACCAGCATTCGTGCCGGCGCGATCCGCTCGAACAGACTGTCCATCAGCGATTCGAGCGTTCGGTGACCGGTTTTCACCAGGCCGCGCAGCGCGCCCTGGCGGCTGCGGAACATCGGCAGTGCCGGTGGCTGATGACCCATGTTGATCGCATGTTCATGCGCCAGGTGGATGCAGCTCGCCCCGTCCCAGTCGAAAGGGCGCTGAAAAGCCGTAACGGTGCGGGATGTCGCCGCTGCGCGCATTGTCAGGCTGGCGGTCATTGGAACTGCACCTGTCCGAAGCCCCCGCCAAACAAACCGCCACCGCTGCCACCGCCGCCGCCGCCGTAAGACGTGATGCCGCGCGCGCCGGCGACGCCCCACGCGATCGTGATCTTGCTCCCGGTGTTGTTCAGCCCCTTTTCTCCTGGCCAGATCGACTGATGCCAGCGAGGGTTCAGGCTGTTGCCCTCCTGTTTGAGGAACAGTTTCTCAGCGCGGCCGATGAACGCCATCTCGACCACCCGGCTGTTGTCGGCAAAGCGCAGCACCGTGTAGTCGACCAGGCCATCCATCAGCTGGTCGGGGTTGATGATCGTCTTGCCGTCGGCATCGAGGTCGCCCATCCAGAAGCGCGCGCGCGAGTTCTGGAAAGCCTTGCTCTTGATCGCGGCGGCCTGTGTTTCTGCAGGCGGGTTGAACACCAGCCTCGCATCTTCGGCCGCATCGCCCATCGCCGCCTCGAACTCGTCGATCGCGCCGATCGCGCCGAACACTTCGTCTTCGCTGGTGTACTTCTCGTCGCCGAAATAGCAGAACGCGCCGTCGCAGATCCGCAAGGTTCGCGTCGGCAACTCGATCTTGCACAGGCCGACAAGCGTGCTGGTCTCGGCCGAGGGCATCAGCGGCGCTCCCTGATGCCGAACTGCAGCCCGGTATGGATCGCATTGTCGACGGTCCAGCTCAGCCCGTTGCCCGTCAGCGAGCCCTCGATCACCGGCGCACCGAACAGCAGCACATCGCCATCCATGCCTTCCGCGCGAAAGGGAGGTTCGACCTGAGCAATCACCTCGCCATCGGCATTGGCATCGCCGGGACCGCTGACCTTGTACAGGTAATGCTTGCCGTCCTGGACGTGGTTGAACCACTGGCCGACGCGCAACGGGTAATTCGGCGTCATTCCGCCGATGGCGATCATGTCGCCGGCCTGGCCATCGCCCAGTATGACCGGGCTTCCCGGCGATCCGATGTCAAGATCGCGCTGGCGCAATTTCCACCGCACGCCCAGGCGGACGCCGCGGGTTAGGGCAGCGATCCAATAGCGCGCCTCGTGCTCTTCCATCTTCGGCAGGATGACAGTGCAGGCCCAGCGGTTGCCCAGGCGGTTGACCCGCTGTTCCGGCCCACCAAGCCCGCCGGGCAGATTTCCGCCGAAGTCGATATACTGCCACTGGACGTCAGCCGGGCCCGGGCGTTCAGGCAGGATCACGAAGCTCATCAGAGGCCCCGATCCTGCATCCGGGCGATGCGCTTGACGGCCGCAGCTGCTCCATCTGCAGCGATCGACGGGCGTGCCGCGTTGATATGGCTGCTCGAGACATCGCTGCTGATCGTCTCGACCCGGGTCACAAACAGACCCGTCGTGTCCTCGAGCACGACGCGCACTGCCGACTGGACCGCACGCGCCGCGCCGTCGCCGGCCTCCTGCACATTCAGCAGCTCGCCGCTCGAGACCATTGCGATTGGGTTGTCGTTGAGGCTCAGGACATTGGTATCGATGCCGGACATGCCCTTGATCGTGCCCCAGCCTCCGTTGTTGAAACGAGGCAGGTTTGCAGTCGAGTTGCTCGCAAGCGACGTGACGCGGTTGTTGACACTGATCCCGCCTGGGCTGGCGCCTGCTGCACCGCTGACCGATCCTGCCAGACCAAGAATCGACCCAAGCAGGCCGCCACCGCCGCCGGCGCCACCTCCGCTGATCAGGTTGGCCAGGCCGTCCGCGAGACGATCGAGTACCTTTGCCAGCGCGTCGAATGCGCGCGTCTCGATCCAGTTCTTGAAGAGCCCGCCGAGGTCTCCGTTCATCGCCGCCTGCAGGCCCGCGCGGAACGTGTCGCGGAACGTTCCGGTCAGTGCTGCTTTGGAGCGCTCGGCGCCTTCCTGGAGCGCCTGCGCCTGGGCATCCTCGACGTTGACGCCCTGCGACCGCAATTCATCGGCGCGATCGCGGATCCTGCGGCGCTCCTCGAGTGCAATAATGCTTCGCGGATCATCCCCGCGCAGCCGCGCCAGTTCGATCTGCCGAGCATCCTCCTGGTCGGCAAGGCGCCGGGAAATCAGCTCGGCGCGGGCTTCCTCAAGGTTTTTCAGGTCGATCGCCGCCTGGCGTTCGGCTTCGGAGAGCGAGAGTCCCTTTTCGCGCCACATCAGGATCTGGCGCTCCAGGAACTCTTCGTCCTTCAGGAAACGCAGGCCCTCATAGTCGTTTCGCAGCTCGGCGAGCTGGATGTCGATCGATCGCTCTTCGCTGGCGATCGCGCGCGTCATCGCTTCGGCCCGAGCTTCATCGATCTCGAGCATGTCTTTTTCAGCGGCGACCTTCGCTTCCGCGAGTTTCAGGCCAGCGCGTTTGTATTCTGCAGTGCGGCTATGCAGATCGAGCTGACGCCTGAGCGCTCTTTCTGCCTCGATATCGCCCTTCTCTCTGGCAACAGCCAAAGCCTGTTCGATGCGAATTTCTTCTTTGCGCGCTGCCAATTCTTCTGGAGTGGGACCGGAGCGCCCACGATTTTTCTTATCCTTTGGCCCAGAACCCGGGATGGCATAATTGCCGCCGGAAGTTTCGGCAGCTTCGGTGGCCTTGTTGGCAGCGCCCGCCATGAAGCCTATCGCGCTGCCACTCCAGCCACCGCTCTTGCCCTTTCCTCCGGACGATAGCGGTGAGCCGTCTCCGGTAAGCCGGGCCATCAGGTCGAGCGCGCCAGCAAGCCAGGGCATGACGCCACGAATCAGGTTGGCGATGCGCTGAACGGCACGGGCGACTGTGTTGCCAGCTGCCTGCCAGGCACCTTCCCAGTCGCCCTGCAGCAGCTTGGAAACGGTCTGGACGACGCCTTGGACGTATTCTGCAACGCCCGTGATGACATCAAGCAGCGCACCGATCGCTGCGATGATGCCTGCGCCTGCAAGCCGAAGCAGCACATCTATCAGCACGCCGACGATGTCGATCAACATGGTGAAGAACTGGCCGAGAGGGCTGTCGGCGATTTCGCGGAAGGCCCGGTCAAGCTCTTCGAATAGGGCGCCGAAGCGGGAGATCAATGCTTCGGCCTTCGGACCCAGCGTCTCGCGGATCATCGCGCCGATGCCACGCATGGCGCTGGCAATGCTGTCCGAAAAAAGCATCACAGCAGAAACGACCAGGCCCCATGGGCCCAGAAAGCGCGCGGCGCCGCCCGTCAGAAGACCCAGCGCACGGCTCAAAAGGCCAAACTCGCCAGCCAGCTTGCCGAGCACCACGACTGCTGTACCCAGCGGATTGATGATCGCTGAGATCGCAAGGAACACCGGCCCCATGTTCGCCAGGAACAAGGGCAGAACTGCTGCGGCGATTGCGCCGAGTGCCAGCACGACCGGCCCAATCGCGGCGGCAAAGAGTCCGAAGCCGATTGCGGCGTTCTTCACGCTGTCGGGTAGTTCTTTAATCCAGTGTACCGCCGCCTGCACCCATCCGACGACGCGCTCGGCATACGGAAGGAAACGTGTACCGAGCTCTTCGGCAAGCTCTTGAATGTTCGCCTTGAGCGCGCGGACTTGGTTGGCAAAACTGCCGGCAGTGCGTTCGACGTCGCCATTCGCGTCCGCCAGCTTTTCAGTAATCAAGGCCGCACGGGCCATGATCTTGCCCTGCTCGTTCAACTCTTCGCCGACCTTGATCATGCCGAGCTCGAGAGCCTTGGCGTTGACCGCCGCCTCGCTCAAGAAAACGCCGAAGCGGCGTAGCGGCTCTGCCTCCCCGGTAAGACCGGATCGCAACCGCTGCATCGCATCATCGGCAGAAACATTGTAGAAGCTGCTCGCGTTTTGAGCGAGTACGGCGAACCGCTGCGACAGACGCGCTGCAGCCTCCTCGGTCGGCGCAGCCTGTTTGAACAGCGTGCCGAACGCCAGCGCCGCTTCCTTCAATTCGCTGCGAGCTCGGCCCATCGACTTGCCGGTGTCTTCGGCCCATTGGTTCATCAGCGCCGACGTGTTGCCGAACGTGTAATCGAACGCGCTCTGCAGCTCCTGCAGGTTGCTGGCGGCATTGACGGTGAAACCGGCAAGCGCGACCATTGGCGCGGTGATTCCCAGCGTCATCCGCTGGCCGAACTGGTGAAAGCTGGCGGCAAGTTCGGCGCCCAGCGATCGCAGTCGGCCGAACGCTCCTTCGATATGGCGCGTGCCGCGATCGAAATCGGCAAGGTCCCACCGCAACGCGGCGTTCAGCGATGCGATGGGTCCGGCCATTGTCAGCCACCTTTCTTCTTGCCCGCGCGCCTTCGTCCGGCGCGCAGCCACGCTCCCCAGGCGCGCGCGTTGGACGCGGCCACCTTGGGGTCGAGTTTTTCGGGTTCGGCGGTCGCTTCCCCGCCATTGCCGCCGATCAGCTTGTCGAGCTGAGGATATTGCGCCGGCGGGCACTGGCTGAGCATTCCGCCCAGCCAGGCACCGGTGACGATGTTGCGGAAATCCGCCTCGATGCGGTACCGCGCGCCCCAGATCGCCAGCAACGTGCTGCGCGGCGTCTGGCGCAGGAAGGTGTCAGGCGAAAACCCCGCCTGACACCAGCTCTGGAAGATTACTTCCCAGTCCCAGCGCGCTTTCGGCCGCCCGGCTTGATCGGCTTGGCCACCTTGGGAGCGTTTCCCTCCGGTGCCTTGGGCGGGGCAAGGTCAGGCGACTGGGCGCCGCGCATCGCCTGGTTGATCGCCAGCATGACCTGGGGGTCTTCGCTGCAGATCATGTCGATCACGTTCTTCTGCGTGATCTCCGGGTGATTGCGCTTCAGCCCGCCATAGACGATCGCGCAGATCGTCTTGAGGCGAGGCTTCTTTCCCATCGCCGTTTCGCGCTGGTACTCCTCGATCGCATCGAGCCAGGAACCGCCGAGGACGTCCTCGGCGTCGATCATCACCTCGTTGTCGAGCACCAGCTCGTAATTGCGGTCTTCGAAAACGAAGCTCGCGCGGCCATCCAGGATATTTGCCATCTGTCTGAGCCTTAGTCTGCAGGCGCCAGGATGCTGGGCTGTGCGGTGATGGTGGCCGTGCGGATGGCGCCGAGCGGCGCGTTGTCCGGGACATAGGACAGCAGGAACAGGATGCCCTCGCTCTCCTGGATCGTGCCGTCCTCTTCGACCTCGTCGAGCTGGAAGGGACGCTTTTCGCGGCTTGCGAGGTGCTCGAGCAGCATCAGGTCAGTCGGGCTGCCCGGCTCGTATTTGATCACCGCAACCAGTTCGTTCACATCGCCGTGGCCCGGGATGTAGCTTTTGACCTTGCCGCTGTCGTGATCGGTGTTTTCGACCTTGGCGATCGCAAGGTTGGGGCGGTTGACGCTCATCAGGCCGACCAATTTGGTCAGCGCGTCCGACGCGTTCGTCAGATGCAGCGCAGTGCCGTCCGAAAGGACGCCGTCTCCGGTTGCCATATCAAATTTCCTTTATGTGGGGGTGTAGGGGATCGTCATGTCGCGCAAATTCCGGAAAACCTTGATCCCGCCGCCCAGGTCTTCCGGTGTCATGTTGCGCTCGAACACCAGTTGCGCGCCGCGGTGAAAGCGGATGCCGCCCACCACTTCCGGCGTTTCGACAAGTGCGGTGATCGCGCGGCCGAGCTGCTTGGCCTGCAGCCAGGTGACGCCGAAGCATTCGAAGCGGATGCGCGGTATATGCAGGCCCTGCGGCCCATCCTGGTCGTACATCCGGCCAGGGAAATTGATGTCGATGAAGCACGCCGGGAACGATTCCGGCTTGTCCGATCTTCGTTCGCCGACGTCGATCGCGGGCCTGTTGTTGTAGACGCCAGCCACGGCGATGATGGCCGCGCTTGCGCGCAGCCGTGCGACCAGAGCCTCTTCCATCTCAGTTGGCGTTCAGGATCAGGCGCCCGGCGCCCTTGCCCAGGATGTCGACGATGAGATCGCGGTGCTGTTCGAACGCCGGGCCCAGAAATGGCTGGGCCTGCATGTGAACGGTCCCGCCTTCGACGAACCAGGCATGCAGCGCCTGGCCCTGCAGGACACCGACATAGACTGAACCGCCCTTCCCGCGTTCCGGCCCGCTGTGCAGCCGATCGCTGATCACCAGGCTGTCGTGCAGCTCGTCGGTATCGCGCGGGACCAGCTGGCGCGCGGTCTCGAGCACAGGCTCGAGCGCTTTTGCCGCCTCGGGCTTGATCGTGTCGTCCGTCACCGCGCCTCCCGTCCGCCGGATGGCGGCGATGGCGTCCTCGATGCCGGTCATCGTGAAATCAAGCATCGGTTGCGGGCTTGCCCTTCGGTGCCTTTTTCGCGTCGGCCTCAGCAGCTGCAGCATCGACGACAAACCCGGCTTCGATCAGCGTCCGCGGATCGGGGTGGTTGTAGGTGTCGCCCGGCTTTTTCACGCGGTGGCTGTCGTCTTCCTTGACGGTGCCATGGCGATTGGCGTGCTCGCGCACGGTTTTTACCAGCATATCATGCTCCTTGGTTGAGGCTGGTGCGTCGCACCGCCGTGAATTCCATCTCGTCGCGCTCGAACGGCGCCGCGCTGGTGATGTCCCACCGCCCGAAGTCGTACAGAATCACATGACCCGGCCCGACCGCGCGGGTGGTCGGGTTCTGCAGCGTAATGAAGGTGGCAGGCAGGTCATTGCCCTCAATCCCCGCCGATCGACGCTCCTGACCCTTGCCATAGCTCACCGCAGCGAACGCCTGCCCCGCCTCGGCAAGGCTGGTTTCGACTGGTTCGCCGGCGCTGTTTTCCGTGGTGACAGGCAGGCGGAACAAGATCAGCCGGTCGCGCTTTGCAGCTCCATATCGTCCACGCTGCATCAGCTGAGCCAGATCCGGTGGTTGACCAGCAGGCGCTCCATCGAGAGGTTTCGGCCGTCGAAATGCGCCCGCACGCCCTGCAGTATCGCAAGGTACAGGTCCCGCGGCAGATCCGTGCCAGCGTCGCCATAGCCCACCGTCGCGGTCACCCGCACAGCATCGACCCGCGTCCGCGCAACGGGCCAGGCAAAGCCCTGCCCCGCCACGATCCGGGCATCGAGCATGCCACCGACGAGCGCATAGCTGGCTTCGTCGACCAGCTGCTCCTCGCCATTGGCATCGATGTAATGCACGGCGTCGATCGACTGCACGGGGCCGATCGGCAGATGCTCGAGGTCGGCAAACGTGCTGGCGATCAGCAAGACCTCTTGGGTGATCATCCGCGTGTTGCAGATCGTCTCAACCTCGGCGCGCGACGCGGCGATGAAGGTCTCGACTTCGTCGTCGAAGCTCTCATCGCCGGCGTCGATGCGCAGATACTGCTTCGCCTTCGCCAGATCGACCGGTTCCGCCGTGGGGGCGGTGAGGGTGACCGGCGACAGCCACATCAGCTCTTTGCCTTGGCTTCAGCGGCCAGGCCCTTCTTATTCTGTGCGGCGGTTTCGGGCTTCGAGGCAGCAGCTGCCGTGCTCGCCGCAGCAGTAGCGTCCGCATCGGCTTTGGCCTTGGCATCGGCGTCGGCCTTGGCCTGCGCTTCGGCAGCTGCGGCAGCGTCGGCTTCGGCTTTCGCCTGCACTGCGGCAGCATCCGCATCGGCTTGCGCCTGCGCTTCAGCATCGGGATCCGGCGGCGCAAGCTCGGCCACGGCCGCGTCATAGGCCTCGCGGTCGGTGGGCTCGGCAAAGCCGGCGTCGACCAGGCGAATGGCCTCGGGCAGATTGAAATCGTGCGTGTCGCGCGGCGACAGCGAGAAAGCCGGGCCGCTCAGCCCGGTCAGCATCATGAGTTTCATCGGATCGTCTCCGTGTCAGGGGAATAATCCGGGGCGACGCCTGACATCGCCGCCCCGGATTACCAGAGCCTGCTGCTTACGAAGCAGCGAGGATGAGGTTCGTCAGCTTATGCGGCGGCCTGGCGCAGAGCCTTCACAGCGGCCGCGTCAGTCAGTTCACCGTCGAAGCGGACGAGGCCTGCCATGCCGACCTTGGGCCAGAAGCGTTCGCGCACGGTACCGATCAGCGGGCTGCCGACCTTGCGCACGATGTAGGCCGACATATCACCGAACAGCACCGAGCGATTACCCGCGGCCATCGCCGGCACGTCGTCGTTCACCCAATACTGCTTGCCCAGAAGCAAATCGGGGGCACCGACGCGGATGTCCCCCATCTGCCACAGGTAGTTGCCCTGACCGTCCTTCAGCTTGCGAATTGCAGCCAGCGTGGTGTCGGCGAACTGCCAACCGGCACGTGGGCTGCGGCGGTAAGCCGCGTTCACAGTGTGCTGGAAGGTGATCAGCTCGTCCGATGCGATCGCAGCAACAGCCGCTGCGGTCGTGCCGAGCGTAGCTGCGGTCACGATGCCATTGGGCTGGCTCGTACCCGTACCGATGGTCAGGCGCTGGTTGGCGATACGGCCAAGGCGCTTGCCAAGCGCGGCCCCGACGAACTGCTCGAGGTTGAACGCAGAGTCCTGCAGCAGCTCGAAGCTGATCTTCAGCCAGGGCGTTGCATAGACATAGGCATTCAGGTTCTTCTCGCCGAAGACCAGATCGCCGCTGTTATCATCGGTCAGATCGTCACCCTCGGCCTTCAGCGCGGCAGTGTTGCCGGTGTCATCATTCGTGGGAATGTCGAACGCATTGCCGCTGCTGGTGATAAGTTCGGTGGTGATGCCGGGATCGTACATCGGACCCCAGTCCTTCATCGTCTGGACGATGAAGTTGGCGAGCGTGGTGGGCACGGTGAAGCCGCCGGCAGCGTCGCTTCCGGCGGTCTGGACACGATTTTCGACATAGCCGCGGCGCAGCAGCTGACGCTGCTCGGTGCTGAGGCCGGACATATCACCGCCTTCGCGCAGCATGGCATAGAATGCGTCGCGATATTCGTCCTGCAGCTGAGCACTGGTGCGCTCTTCGTCGCCTTCGGGATTGTCGATTCCCGATGCGCTGCCATTGCCACCGTTGGGGCGATTCTGGCGACGACGCTCTTCCTCGCTGGTCTCGCGGGCCGCCTGGCGCTCCTCGCGCTCGATTTTCTTGTCGAGGGCGTCGAGCTTGGCCATCACCGCGTCATGACGCTGCTCGGCTTCGGTGATGCGGGTTGCATCGGTTTCATTTTCGATCGAATCGAGGATCGAGCGGGCTTCGGCCACTAGGGTGCCGCGCTGCTCATAGTACTGCTGCAGGATCATTTGTCGCTCCAGGACACAAAAAAACCCGCCGGAAGGCGGGTGGTTGAGGACGCCGCAGTCGCGGATCGTCGCCTCGGGCTGGGCCCGGTAAATTGCTGTCAGATTTTCCGTTCGCGTTGCGATGTGCGCATGCGAAGGCGTGCCAGCGCACCTGACTTGTTGTGCTGGCGACGTTCGGTACGGGCCATTTCCAGGCTGCGCATCCCGGCTTCGGTGTCCGGATAGGCGGGAAATGCCGTGTAGGTAATCTCGACCAAGTCGGCTTCGTGAATGGTTCGCAGCGGTGGATCGACGGTTTCGTCCCACTCCTCGCGGCGCGCGCGGAAACGGAAGCTCATGCCTTCAATATCGCCACGATCCAGCTGAACCTTCAGGTCGCGGCCGTCATTTGTGTCCGGCAGATCGTTTTCGAATGCCAGGCCGCGCGTGTCTTCGTTCAGGCGCAGGGTGCCGCGACTGCGACGGCCGACTGGTCGCGCGTCATCATGGCTATGCAGCGCGACCACGTCGGCCTCACCCAGCGACCTGGTGAAGCAGCCTGGCGCGAACTGTTCGGTCCACCATCCGCCGATATCGGTCCGGTTGTTCCACAGAACGGCATAGCCCACCGCCGTGCCGATCCCGTCGTTGCCCTGCGCAACGCGCAGTTCGCCGCCGGTAACGAGCGCCCGGCGCTCAACCCCATCAGTCTTCGGCGCTGGCATCTGCAGCATCCTCCTCATTTTCGTTAAGCGGCGGACCGTCGTTGTTGCCGACGCCAGCGCCGGCCATGGTCAGCGGCACAGTGGCCTGCTGCACGTAAAGGACATCGCCGCCGTCCATCGGAGCACGCTGCTCGAGCGCACGGGCTTCGTTCGGCGTCAGCTGGCCTGTCTGGATGGCACGGGCCAGCGCCTCGCTGCGTTCCTTGAAAGCGCCGCGCTGCAGACCATCCAGATTATGACGGACGCGTCGGGCTGGGTTCTGCCAACCATAGAGCTTCAGCGTCAGCTCATCTTCGAATGCCTTGGCCCACTGCATGACCAGATGCTTGGCCAGCCACAGATCCTGCTGCTCGGTATTGCTGAAAGTACCTTTCGACAGATCCTGCACGAACACCGGCGGCATCTGCCAACCGCGGCTGATCTCGATGATCTGAAAGGCCCGCGCCTCGACCATTTGGCCCTTTGATGGGTCAATCCCGACTGGATTCAGCTTGTGGCCAGGCGGCATGCCGAAAATGTTGCTGTTAGATTTTTTGGCGAGGTCGATCGCGCGCTGGATATCGGCATGGGCACGCCGGTATGAGTCTGCGCCTGACGGTACCGGTCCCTCAAGGGATAGCGGCGGGATACCGCCGCCAAGGAAGAACCCGCCTGCAAACCCTTCCATGGCGATCGCCAGCGAGATCGCCTTGTTGATTTTCGCGATAGGCGAATAACTGCCCAGCCCATCGCGTTTTAGCATGAACGGCGTGTCGATCACGTCGCGCGCGGGATAGTCCCTGCCACTGTGCGTGTAGATCTTCTGCCCGTTGACGCGTCTGATCGTCGTCAGCGCCGGATCCATTGGCCAGATCGCTACCGGTCGGTTGCCGACACGCTCGATCCAGGCAAGCCCCCGACCGCCGGTGAATACCTGCTGCCAGTGCCAGCGGCGCCAGCCATAGCTGCTTTCGCCTTCATTCGGCGCATAACTCAGCAGCTGCGCCGCCGAATCGTCCACCCGGGCGCCATTATCGCCCGCCTCGAAAGTCGGCAGCGGCAATGCAGCCAGCGTCCGCGACAGAAATGCGACGATCGAAAGCACCGCCGGCACACACAGAGCGGCCTCGATCGACACGACCGGTAGCGCATTCTGCGTATCGGCGACGCCTAGCAGCCGAAGCAGCTCTTCCGGGCTTTCCGTCAGGCTGTATTGTGGGTCTTCGATCGAGCGCTGCTCGACACCGCCGAGCAGCCAGTCGCTGAACCACCCCATCAGGCTTCACCCTCATCGGCGGTCATCGAAAATTCGGGGTCATCCCATGGCGAAGCAGGCACCACTTCCTCCTCCTTCGTCATGCTGGCCCCGAGCGCGCTGATAAGCGCCACGGGGTTGTCGATCTTGGCTTCGACGCGCGGCTTGTTCGGATAGACATTGTCTTTCCGATCGGCCTGCGCGACGACGTTGTTCATCTGCCATTCCATGACCGGGCAGCCGCCATGGGCGATCGTTCCGGCCTTGGTCAGCGCGTCCAGTTCCTTCATCGGCTCGCTGAAATTGAGCACGATGGGCCGGTATTCGATGACCGGGAAACCTTCCTTGACCATCGTGGTGACCATGTAGGTCGCCTGATGGGGATCGTATGCGACCTGCTCGAGCTGGCAGAAGCCGCGCACATCGCGCAGCGTGTCCAGGATCTCGTCATAGTCGATGATGTTGCCCTCGGTGACGTTGATCAGCCCCTGGGCATCCCAGCCCTGATAGGCCGGCACGTTCAGCACCGTCTCTCCCGGCAGAAAATAGAACCCGACCCGAACATACGGATCGTCGACCGTCGCCTTTCCGCCGATCGGCAGGAACAGCAGCTCGAGCGCAGCGATATCGACCTTCGATGCCAGGTCGAGCCCGGCAACACACCGTCGACCGCGCAGCGCCTCGTACTGGAACAGATCGCGGCCGCGCGTCGGGATATTCAGATCGTGGCAGGCGCGCCATTTCTGGATATCGAAGTATGCTGCCTTCGAAGCGACCCATAGATTGAGGTGCTTCGTCTTGAATATACCGGCCTTGCGCGGCGTCGCGATCGCCTCGCGCTGCCTGGCCAGCAGATAATCGGCACTGACCGAGACCCCCATGTTGGGGTTGGCCTTCCAGAGCGTCGCTTCAGATCGCCAGTCGTCGCCGTCATCGGCGGCGTACTCGACAAAGAAGGTCTCATCGTCCAGCGCAGGGCCACCATTATGACCAAGCCCTGCTGCTTCGCGCGCAGCCTTTTGTTCTTCCGTTGCCCCGATTCCCTGGAGCCGTTCACGTTCCTCGTGGATCTTGGCGTAACAGGGGCCGGCAAGGTTATCGCCGGCGGTAGTGATCAGCACCTGCAGGGGCTGCTCGCGCGCGCCCATGCCGGTAATCATCGTATCGACCTGACCATCATGAGCGTGCTCATGATACTCATCGTGGATCGAACAGCTCGGACTCTGGCCGTCGCCAGGATCTCCAATGATCGTCTCAAACTTGCTCTGGTCGCCGATGCGGACCATGTTTTTGGCATTGATCTCGATGCCAAACTTCTTGACCAGCGCCGGGGTGCGCTTCGCCATCAGGCTGGCGGGAATGTAAACCTCTCGCGCCTGCTTTTCGTTGGTCGCGCCGGAATAGACTTCCGCACCGAATTCGCCATCGGCACAAAACATGTACAGGCCGATGCCTGCCGCCTTGGCCGACTTCCCGTTCTTGCGCGGCACGACCACGAACAGAACACGAAACCGGCGTAGGCCGTCGCGCTTGCGCAGCCACCCGAAAGTGCAGCACAATATCCAGATCTGCCAAGGCTCGAGGCGGATCAGCTCCTTCGATCGCGCCCACTTGCCCTTGGAGTGTGGCAGCTTCTCGATAAACCGACAGACCCGCGAGGCCTTGTCATTGTCGAACCGGTGCGGAAACGCCGCCCGGCGATAGACCTTCAGCTCGTCGAGGAACCGCTGGCACTGCCGCTGGATCGATTTGCCCGCGGGCTGCTTGCCCGAGACGACGTCACGCGCATACTGCTTCGCGATCCCAGGATAATCGCGCGTCTCCACATGCAGTTATGCCGCGCGGCGATGCTTCCTGCGCGTGCGCCGGCTGACATGGAGACGGTTGCTGCGCTTGGCCGGTTTCGCCTGTTTGCCTTTACCGCGCGGGTACTTCGCATAGGCAGGCTGCAATGTGCGGCGGGGCGCCACAGCTTCCACGCGCTCCATTGCCACAGCCGCTGACGACGCAGCAGCGGAAACGCCAACCATGGCCATCGCCAGGACCGGGAAGATGCTTTTGCCCAACATGCGCATTGAGGTCTCCTTAGAAATCGTCGAAATCGTTGTCTTCGACCTTGTGACCTTCGGCCAATTTCAGCGCGCTCGCCGGGTTGAGCATCAGCTCTCCCAGCAGCGACTGCGCCTGGCGCATCGCGTCCGACAGCATGGCGACCTCGGGCCGCGCGCGGATGATGAAACCGTTGGCCGTATCCGACTGATAGGTATCGCCCTCGGTCTCGAGGACAGCCTGAAACCTCTGGATCTGTTCAAGTCTCTGCGCCAGCAGCGCGATGTGCTCCGCATACTTAGCGCTCGATCGCTTCTCCGCGATCAGGATCCCGGCAATCGTGCCGAAGTGCAGCTGGGCAAGGTCGCTCAAATGCATCGGGCAGATCAGCGGCGCGTCCTCGGCCGCGATCGTCGGCACCGAAGCACCGTCGCCCTTGTCGGTCCCGCGCAGCTTCTTGATCGCCGGCGATGTCGGCTTGCGACCCGCACCGGGCCTAGATCCACCCCGCGCCATCGCACCTCAACTTTTTACCCTTTGATTTCGACCGCTTGAAAATCTTCCCACCAAGGCGGTGTCCGGGGGGCGACGATCGGAGAGATTGACCCTCCCCCTCCCCATGTGATGATTTTCAATCGAAATCTTCGATTTAGCGACGTCGCGTGAAGGCCCGCTCGGCCTTGGACTTTGCGTCGTGGCAGGGGTTGCACAATCCCTGCTTGTTCTCGCGATCGTCTGTTCCGCCCCATGCGAGCGGTATCTTGTGGTCGACAACGTCGGAGGCGACCTCGAGCCCCTTTTCCAGGCACAATCTGCACAGCGGCTCTTCAGCCAGCACCTGGGCCCGATCGCGCATGCCTGCACGGCCGCGCTTGCGCTTGTCCTTTACGAACAGACCAGGCCGCTCCCATGGCTTGCCAGGCTTCCAGCCTGGTGGCCGGTAGCGTGGCGGCTGCGATGGCATCAGCCGATCGACATGCCCAGCTCGAGCAGCTCCGTCTCGATGACGTTGATGCGCCTCTGCAGCTCAGCTTTGATCGCAGGTGTGATCACGCTGTTCAGTGCGTCGATCATGGCACTATCAACGAACTCCTGCCACACGCAGTGGAACCCGAACTGCAACTCATGCTCCATGTGATCGAGCAGCTGCTGCCGCTTTTGCACCAGGTGCGAAACACGAGCAAATGAGGCCAGCTTCACGCCCCGCTCCCGATCGTGCCCGATTGCTCAGCGCGCGCCAGTACGAACGATTCCTCGCCCGGCTTGGCCGTCACGCCCAGCTTGGCCAGATCCTCGGCCTTGGGCCCGGATGTCGCCTTCAGCAGCGCCGTCTTGTCCAGCTTCGGCTTGGCAGGCGCAAACACCTTGCCCCAGCGCAGCTTGGTCAGCGCACCGATAAGCGTATCCTCGGCACCAGCGATCGCCAGCACCGTCTTGCCGGTGCGCGATCCGATGATGCACCCGCCCAGCTCCATTGATTTGCGCCTGGCAGGCAGCAGCTCGGCCGCGGCCTTCGTCCACCAGGGCTGCACCTTCTCGCCGATCGCGTCCATCTCCTGGACGATCGGCACCAGCTGCTCGTCGGCAGCTGCATTGATCTTGGCGATCTGCTCGTTGCGCTCGGCCTCGATGCCGGCACGCTCACCATCCAAGACGGCGAACCGCTCGAGCATGGCCGTGGCCTGCTCCAGCGTGCGTGGCTGACGATGTTTGGTGGCGGCCGTCTCGCTCACAGCGTCGACGTCCGCTCGATCGGCCCGGTGCGCAGATCCTGGATGACATCGTCCATGGTCCGCGCGCGGCTCAATTGGGCCTGGGCAACCCGCCCGGCTGCCAGCTCACCATGCACTTGGCGCAACCACGCACGGGTGACGACGGCATCCTTCGGCGTTTCGTTGAAGGCCGATGCGCGCAGCTGCTCCATATCGATCCGCCCATTTTCTACTGATCCGGGATCGCTCACACACGCCTCCGCAAATTGGTACAGCCGCCCGGGCGCACGTCCGGCAGGCGAAACGCCGCGACGATCTCACGTGCGATGGCTTGCGCCTCGCTCTCTAGATCGTCGAAATGCCTTTGGCACCGCACGCCCAGCGATACATCGCGGCACAGGGTATCAAGCCGAGTGCTGGCGCGGGAAAGGCGGCTGCCCGCATCGTCACCGTGAAGACCTTGCGGCATCGGTGCGTCTCCCGCCCACGAAAAAGCCCGCTGACACCTTCGGGGAAAGAGGTGTCGCGGGCTCAGGTCGCAATTATCGCGGGGTCAGATTTGGCAGTCTCGATGCGTTTTGGACAGGGTCTATTTTGTGACACCTGCAAGTTTCCGAGGTTCAGGCAACGATCGCCAAGCGGCGCGCGCGGCAATGTGGTCCTGCGCTCGGTGAATAAAGCTTCTGAATTCGTCGATCGATGACGATAACGGTTCACCCTCTCGCATTTCAAGATACGCATTCCAAGCATCAGCTAAATGTTGGACCACCTTCATCTCGCGTTCGGTCATCGCCATCACAACAACCCCGCATGCATCGCCGCCAGATCGCCGGCATCCACCCGCTTCACCGCATCGGCATAGAAATTCGGCCACATACCCAGCGCCTCGATCAGCAACCGCCGCGCCCGCCGCGCGCTGATGTTGTGCCGCGCCGCCGCCGCGGTGATTCCCATGTCGCCGACGATCATCGCGAGCACCGGCTGCGCCTGCGGCAATGCCGCCCGCCACCGGCCATAGGCCATCTCGGCCCGCACCGCCCCCAAAGCCTCGTAAAAAGCCCCGCCGGCGCGCGGCGAGGTATCGACCCGCGTCTCCAGGCTCACCGTGCGAATGGTCAGCTCGGCGCCGATCTTCGCGGCGATCGCGGCGATTCCCTCGGCATCGGCCAGCTCGAACTGGTCGATCACCCCGCGCACATACAGCATGTGCAGGCTGCCCTGCGCCTGGCGTGATGCATGCTCGTGCGTTTCGGGCGTGCCATGGCGCTTGTGGTCCCACCGGTTGGCGATCGCGTGCTGTTCCTTGCGCAGCGCCCGCTCGGCTGCGGCTTTTTCAGGGTGCCGCGCCGCATAATTAGCGGCAATCCCCCGCCTGCGCTCACTCAGCTGCGCCTGCGCGCCCGTCTTGCCCTTGGCCCCGCCCTTGCGCGCCGCCCCTGCTTTCGATGCCATATGTGCCAATTCCCCGCGATCTTGCTGGTCGGGGAACATAATCGAGTTCCGCAGGCGGAAGCAGGGGCTGATTTGTAACGCTTTTCGGCTCGCCTGAAGGTGCTGATGCAGGAGGCGTTGCCGTGCGATCGCCCGGGTTGATGGTCCAACCGCGCGCGCGCAGCTGCCGCACCGCCACCGGCTCATCATCTGGCAGGCTCAGCCCGCGTGGTCCAGGTATGCGCATCAGCTGCCCTTCGGCGACCAACGTGCGCAGCGCCCGGCGCACCCGGGTGCGATTGGTGTCCAGCGCCGCGCCGATCTCGCCCAGGCTGGGCGATCCGTCCCATTGGCGGATGTATTCGGTGACGAATTTCAGCACCAACAGCTTCAGGCTCGCCATCTCGGGGCGCTGCTTTAGGTCGGCCCTCGGAATGTTGGCGGGCGCTGTCGGGCGGGTCTGGCTGGCCATGGCCGGAACATATCATGAAACCGGCGCAAAAGCGTAAATAAATGCCCGATGGCGGGCTATTCAGCCAGCTATAAACGCCCGGATTTGGTCGGCAAACCCGACCAGGGCAGCGACTGCAGCGAGCGAACCGATGATCGTCGTGTTGATGTAGCCCTTGCTGGGCAGATGAGAAACCCGCTCGCTGAGCGTCGCGATGTTGACCTTTACGTCGCCGAGCTCGTCGACAATCTTGTCGATCCGACCTTCAAGCCTGGACACACGCTCTTCCATGGGGGTCGATCCTCCGCCGCCTGAACCGGCGCCAAAACTCCGCACCTCCTCATGCATGGCACGAAGTTCTTGCTGCGCAGTTAGCAGCTCAGACACCCTCCGATCAACTGTCATCGGAAGATGACCTCATCAGTGCGATGATATCTTCAGAGCGGTCCATGGATAATTTGAGATATTTCACAAGATCATCGACGTCTTCGGGTTCCACCTGCTGTTTGCCGACCAATTTGCCGAGCACTTTTGTCGTGGCAACATTGAACCGCATCTGCGTGGTTAATAGCGTGACGAAGGCAACCCTCATTTCCTGGTTCTCGCTCAAACCCCCGGTTCCTTCCCAAAGCGCAGCGCCTTGCAGGTGTCGTGGTCGATGCGGGCATACACCTCCTCGACGTTCATGCCGCCAAAGCCGTTGCGCGCGCGAAAAGTCATCCACAAGCCGTGCTCGCCCTTGTCGTTCCCATAAATCCGGGTGTTCATGTGCTCGAAGCTGCCGGGGTCTCGCATTGTCGCTTTGATCTGGCGCACGAGGTCACGGTTCGCACCGTCCCAGCCTGAAAGGCAATGCTCGCCGGACTGGGGTTTGTCTTCGCGCAATGGCCTGTCGATCTCTGCCACCTCCTCGGGCGGCAACAGGTGTTGCTCACGGAGTTCAGCTTTCTGCTGGTCGCTCGTGCCGAAGGCCATGATCAATCCCACCATAACGAAACCAACAGCTCCCCCCCAAGCCATCTTCCGTGTGGCAAGCCGGTTACTATCGTCCTGGGCATAGCGCACCTGCGCTTTTTCCGGCGCACCCGCGTCGGCAGGCAAAGGCTCAAGTCCCGAAACGCCAAGCGCGCTCGCGATGGCATGAAAAGCGCCAGCCTCATCGAGCAGGAACAGCGCACAGGATGGCCGATCCTGCTTGAACATTGGTTGTGTCATGTTCTCGCCTATCTGGCCGGAATGCACCTCGAGATGGCCCGGCGCGAACTTGGTGGCTGGCTTGAAATCTATGCTGGCGATGGCACCAGTTCTGATCGTAAGGCGACTTTTCACCTTACCGAACGCGCCCAACCGGGTGATGGTCAGGTTTTCGCCTTCCAGCTTCACCTGAGCCAGCCGGCCGTTCGCTTCAATGTTACCTGGCTTTGCGATCTCACCCATTGCAGGCGCAGCCCTTACCCTTCTTGCAGGTGGATGTTTGCGCGATGCAGCTGTCGCCGCAGGCTTTACCGGCCTTGCAAACCTTGCAGCAGGCAAAACCACTCACCTGCGCCAGCGCCGCGCCGGACCCGCAAACCCCCAAACCGACGGGCCCGACCAGCCCCAGAACCATCGCAATCACCAGCATCGCAGATTTCATGGCATTTCCCCTTTAAGTGCTTGTCACGCCCCTGCCTTGTAATTGTGCTCATCGTCTTCGGCTCGAAAAGCTCGCCGATCGTTGTGCAGAGTGCTGGGCTTCGCGGGGCCATCGATCAGCGATTTCATGATCGTAATGAAGCTTTTGCGCTCCGGCTCGCCAAGTTGGTGTAGATAGTCGATCCACTGCCGTTCTTCATGATTAAGCATGAATGTCGGCAATTCGGTCTCGGGATCGTCGGTTTCACCGGTCAAATAGGCTGCGGTCGTCTGCAATTCTCTTGCAATACGATGGAGGTGCTTCGATGATCGAGAATGACCTCTGATCAGGCCGTTGATGGTGCTCTGATCGACCGGAATGCGACGCGCCAGCTCGGCCTGCGACATGCCGAGCAGCTTTAAACGATTCTCTATCCGGCGTCCTATAGGCATGCCTTATATTACCGGATTGCCCATAGGGGGTTCATATGGATTTGCCCATTGACTCTGATATGGACTTGCCCATAGTTAGGGTATGGCAATTCACGACCACCTTGATTCGCCCCTAGCGAAAGTCTGCATTGCCCTCGGCGGGCAATCCGCTCTCGCACGGCTGATCGGCAAGGACCAGTCGACGGTCCATGATCGCCTTCGCAACAACATGCCAATATGGGCCGAGCACGTTTTAGCGATCGAAGCCGCCACCGGAATTTCCCGGCACGATCTTCGGCCTGATATCTATCCGGTTGAAGCTGGCGCATCGCCGGTTTCTCCTGTTTCTCATCCCCAAGGGACCAAAATCCCCGAAGGTCGCACTTCCAGTCTTCCCGATGCCGATCTTGACCCTGTTGAGGCATCAAAAACGGTGGCTGGTGGGGAGGCGGCGCAGTCTGAAGACGACCCTGGCTGCGCCGCCGACACCCCCGAAAGCGCCCCTCCCATCGGAAAGGCCGCGGCATGACGCTTACATCACGCCAAACAGGCGGTCCCTTGCCAACGTCGCCCGAAAATGCAGCCGTTCGAGACGGTTGTCTGGAATGTGAAGCCTGGCAGGCCCGCGAAATTGCCAATTCAGACGGCGCTGCTAGCCGTTCTGCAACCGAAGGGGCGGCCCCGGCAAGCGCCGCCCCCGAGGCCATCCCCTGCTCCGGCCAACTTTCGATCCGCGAGCGCGCGTTCGATGCTGCGCAGCGCCTCGTGCTGTCACAGCCACACATGGCGATCGGCCAGCTCGAACAGAACCGCATGGCGGATTATATCCTGGAGCTCGCCGCCCGATTCAACGCCTGGATGCTGGTAAATCCCGAGGTCACCGTAGAGTCCGTCTGGTCAGGCTGGGATTATTCGAAATGACCGACTGGGATTTCGATACCCACCGCGCCCGCCTGGCCCGTGATCGCAAGGTCGTTCGCCGACTGGGATATATGATCATGGCAATCAGTCTGTTCGTTGTAATCGGGGTCGTCGCCGGAACGATCTACATCGCTACCACCGTCTCGCCCGCTGACATTGCTCGCAAGGCTGGCGAACTTACCCGCACGTTCGAAGACGCGAAACAATGACCAAGCCCCGCGCCCCACTCTCGATCGACGCCGCCCTGGCCCGCATCGCCGGCCACCTTCCCGGCGGTTTTGACGATATGGCGCAGGTCGCCGGGCGTGCGGTTCGCACGGTGCGCAACTGGAGCGATCCGGACACCGCCGAGCAGATCCCGCTCGATTGCGCGATCGCGCTCGATCTCGCCTACATGGCCGCCGGCGGCGAATGCGCGCCGCTGTTCGAAACCTACGCCTTCAAGCTCGAGCTCGCGCAGATGGAGCATTTCGCATGCAACATCCGCCTCGCGCGCCACACCGCAGACGTCATCCGCGAAGGCGGCGAGGCACATTCGGCGCTGGTCCGCGCGACCTTGCCAGGTGCCAGCGCTGCCGATCGCAGGATCGCGCTACAGGAAACCACCGAGGCGATCGATTTCCTCAAACGGGTCGTTCCGCTGCTCGCCTCACCGAACGGCGATGAGCCGGGCGGCAACACCAAACGCGATCCCGTCGCCGATCAGCACCACCCGCCATGATCGACACGTCATAACCCCGGCGCGAAAGGGGTGCCTGGTACGGCTCGCGAGGCCCCCAGCGGCTGATCATCGGGTCAGCCCCAGCCTTGATAGGCTCGGCGGACATCGATCGCACCCCGTCGCGCAATATCCCGCAAACAAACAGCCAGCCCGCTGCGTATCGCGCTTTCGGGATGGCCTTTCTGCTGCCTGAAGAAAGTTCGAACCATGCCCGACACTGTGATGACTGCCCAGCTGCCCTATCGCCGCTTCGCCGATCCCGGCATTGGTCACGCCGAAACGCCCACGGCCGAACCGCGCCAGCTCAAGCATTGGACCGCTTACCGCTCCGGCGCCGCGCTGTCCGTCTCGGGCATGGATGCCGTTACCGGCTGCACGATGACCATCACCGGTGTCAGCAGCCTCGGCCCCGACGCCCAGGGCGGCGTTTTCATCACCGATGCCACCGACCAGCGCTGGGAACTCGTGCTGTGACGGATGCGCCGCCCATCCAGGCGCCGCTGATGTCGCCCGGCACCTATCTGCGCAAGCGCCGCGAAGCCGCAGGCATCAGCCTCGACCTCGCGGCCGTCGCGTTTGTGCCCTGGGGCCGCCCTGGCGACATTACCGCGCGGATCGGCGGCGAGCAGATGACCGGCGCCGACTTCGATCCTGCCGTCCGCGCTGCCGGCATTGTCGGCGATCTCGATCTCATCAGCATGGTCCGCACGATCTCTGCCAAGCTCACCGAGCTCGAAGCCGATCAGCGCCATGTTGATCGCACCATCACCACGTGCCTGGCGCGCATCGTCCCGCTCGATGTCGAGATCTACGATGCGCTCGTCGCTCTGCACCTGGGTGTCAGTGTCCCGCTGCCGCAGATCTGCCGCGAATGCGGCTGCAGCTGGCACCGCCCCTGTGTGGAACGCGTCGAGAGCGGCATCACTGGGTGTTTCGCTGAATACGGCTGCGCCTGGAGCGCCAGCGATCCCAACCTCTGCACCGCCTGCGAACGCAAGGCTGCAGCACCCCAGCAGGAGACAGCTGATGCGTCCTGACCCCACCCTTTGGAACCTGCAGGCCGGTCGCGAGCCGCAAGAAGGCTTTTTCGGCGAGCCGATCACCGCTGCGATCGCCGGCATCGCCATCGCCTGCGCTTTTATCCTCATCCCGGGCCGGCTCGCCCTGTCCCTCGTGCTGGAGCTGATCTCGTGAACCAAGGTGCCATCCACCCCGCCGACTGCAGCTGCAGCAAGTGCCGCGATCATTTCGGCACCAGCCAGCAGCGCCGCCGCCGTTTCGTCATCGTCATGATCCTGTACGTGGCTATCCTTGTCGCCGCCGGCACCGCCATGATAATCGCGGCGTCACCACGATGAGCGCGGCCCAGTCATCGGCCATGTCGGCAGACGATCAGCTCCGCCTGTTCATCGAGCGCATCGAGCGGCTCGAGGAAGAAAAGAAGGGCGTCGCCGACGATATCCGCGACACCTATTCCCAAGCGAAGAGCCAGGGCTACGACCCCAAGATCATGCGTCAGATCGTGCGCTTGCGCAAAATGGAAGCGCACGATCGCCAGGAGATGGAGCTGATCCTGGAGACGTACAAAGCCGCGCTGGGGCTCAGCTGATGTCGGGCGGCGATCAGGGCTGGCAGGTCGGTGATCTGGCGCTATGCGTGGCAGATCGCGGCTGGTGGGACTGCTATAATCGACCAGCAAAGGAACCTCGACCGGGCAGTGTGCACCGCGTCGAAAGCATCTACGGCGAAGCAGGCTTTCGTTTTTTGCGGTTTAAAGAGTTTGGGGATTGCGGATATGTGACCAGCGCCTTCCGCAAGATCGACCCGCACACCCGCGATGCCGAAGACGACGAAACCATCGCCCTGCTGAACCGTGCGCCCATGCGCACACCGGAGCCGGTGTCGTGACCGGCGTGCAGCCCATCAACCTCGCGGCCGACCAGGCCCGCGTGATATTCCATCAAGGCGTGTCGCAGATCCGCCTGCGCCCCGGCTTCATGGCCGATCGGATCGTGGTCGGATCGCAGGCGTGGGTCCGTGAGCCTTTTGCCCTTCTGCCCTGGGCTGATCATCTCTCTCCGACCGCTGCGCTGCAGCGCGCTGGCCATCTCCCCACCGATTGGCCCGCGGACGTCCACTTCCTTGCCGATGGACGCAAGCCCGCAAGGTTCGGCGGCACCCGCTTCGCGCGCACCCTGCCCCGCCAGCTCAGCCGCGGCTTCCTGCAGGTGCTGTCTGTCCAGGTCGACCAGCTGCAGCGTTGGTCGCCCCAGGACGAAGCCGCTCTGGGCTTTACCAAGGCCGATTACATCGCCGCATGGAACTTCGCCGCAAAGGCAGTCGCCACTTTCGGCGGCAATCCGCGCGGCCTGCGCTGGGTGGACAACCCCCAGGTTCGCATCATCACTTTCGGGCTGGTCAGGCAGAATATCGATGCCTGGCTGGAGTGCCGGCGCGAGGCAGTCGCGCAGTCGAAGCATGCCGCAGCGGTGCCTGAAACCGCTGCGGCAGGCAGCTCGGCCCCGGACATGCCCGTCCGCCGCCGCGCACCTTCCGCAACCAACGCAACTGGCCACGAAAGGACCTGATCCATGAACCAGACCATCCCGCTCAACAAGCTGATATTGTCACCGCGCAACGTCCGCCGCACCAACGGCGACGAGGATATCGAAAGCCTCGCCGATTCGATCCACTCCAAGGGCCTGCTGCAGAACCTCGTCGTGTCGGAAAGCGTCGAGCAGCCCGGCAAGCACGAGGTCGACGCCGGCGGCCGTCGCTGGCGCGCGCTCAATCTGCTCGTCGAGCAGAAGCGCAACGCCAAGACGTTCCCGGTGCCGGTCCACATCATTCCGCGCGACGACGCTCTCGAGGCCAGCCTGGTCGAGAACCTGCAGAAGGTGGCGATGAACCCCGCCGACGAGGTCGAGGCGTTTCAGGCGATCGTCCATGGCGGCGAGCCGTCAATCGACGACATCCCGAACCGCATTGCCAATTGCGCCCGCCGCTTCGGCCGCACCGTGCGCTACGTCGAACAGCGCCTGCGCCTGGCCGCTCTGGCGCCCGAAATTCTCACCGCACTACGCGAGTACCGCATCAGCATCGAGGCCGCGCGTGCCTACGCCAGCCATCCGGATCCAGTCGCGCAGCTCTATGTCTTCGCCAAGGAAGACGAGAAGGGCGAATGGGGCCACAAGCCGCAGAACATCCGCGACGCTCTCGCCGGCAAAAGCTACGCCGTCGACCACAAGCTCGTGCGCTTCATAGGCCTGCAGGCCTATGTCGATGCCGGCGGCCGCACAGAGCGCGACCTGTTTTTCGGCGACGACGATCGCGAGCTGCTGCTCGACACCGCCCTGGTCAAGAAGCTCGCCACCGAAAAAGCGCTCGTGCTCGCGCAACCGCTTGCCCAGGCCGAAGGCTTTCTCGATGCGGCGATCGCGCCGGTCGACGGTCCGTCATGGGGAATGCCCAAGCCGCCGAAGGGCTATCGCGAAGCCCGCTACAACATCCTCGCGGTACCCGACAATTCACGTGACTGGGCAATCCAGGGCTATCGCATCAATGACGCCGGGACAGGCGTCGTGCCGATTGCAAATACCTGTCTTGTTCCGATCGATCCCGAGACTGGAGACTCTTCGCCATCTGCGCCTGCGATCGAACGCGATTGGGCAGCCGAGCGTCGCGCAAAAGACATCCGCATCGCTGCAGCGCGCTTGGCCACGGAGCCGTCCATGAAGGACACGCCGCTCAAGGGCCGAGCGTTCTGGCCAGAAGAGGGCGCCAGTTGGATCGCACCGTTCTACGAAAGCGACGACGGCGTTTTCGTCGCGCTGATGGTGCGCGTCGATCCCGAAGAGCTCGAAGCGCGCCTCGCCGAAGCCGAGCACGAATACGAGACCGCAGAGGCCGATCGCAAGGCCGAGAAGGAAGCTGCTGAAGCCGAACGCCAGGCCACCACTCTCGCCGCGATCGAGGCCAACCAGGCCAAGCACGCGACAGAAGCTGATGCTGCAGCCGAGGAGCCGGTGTCATGAGCCAGCTAGGCATCGAAACCCGCGTCGCCAAGCTGATCGCCGACGATTTCGGCGGGCTGAAGCTGGCCGACATCGAACCGGACATGCATCTACGCGCCGACCTCAAGGCTGACAGCCTGGACGCCGTCGAGATCGCCATCAAGCTCGAGGAAGAGTTTGGTGTGCAGATATCCGAAGACGCCTGCGCCGATTGCGCCACCATCGGGGAGCTGCAGCAGCTGCTCGTCAAGCTGCAGGGAGAAGCCGCATGAACGCGCAAGAGCCCACAGCAGACTCTCGCCGCGCTGAGCGCGAAATGCGCGCCGCCGTTCGCGAGCAGCTCGTTGCGATGGGGGTGTCCGGCCGAAAGTCTGGCACCTGCGACAAGGCCATTTGCGCGCGCTGCACGACCAGCCCAGCGCCCGACAAAGATCTTTGTCCCGATCACGCCCGAGCGTGGGCGAAATGGCAACAGGAACGCCGCGCTCAACCAGCTCGCCCAGCAGCTCCGTGAGGAGCCAAGCGAACCTTACGTCCTGAAGTTCAGCTTCGCGCGTCATGCCTCGCCCACTGTCGCGCATCGTCAACGGGCCAAAGAAGGAACTCTTATGAAAAACGTGCTTGTTACAACTCAGCATCGCGGCGTGTTCGCTGGCCAGATCGCAGACGATCAGGATCTGTCAGCGCGGGCAATGCCGCTAACCGGTGCCCGCATGGCCATCCGCTTCGGCACCACCAAGGGCGTCATGCAGCTGGCCGAGACCGGTCCTACATCGCAAAGCCTGATCAGCGCTGCTGCCGATATCCCGATGCTGCACGACGTCACGGCCCTGTTCAGCATCACCGATGAGGCATGGGCAAAATGGCAAGCTGCATGATGGACCCGCTGATCACGGCGGATGACGTGATCAGGGCCGGTGCTTGCCGCGGTGGCGTCTACAAGCGTGCCGAGCAGTTGGCAGGTAAGATCGCTGCCGCCGAACCCCTGTCCCGGCTGCTGAAGCTTCTTCCTGTCGGCGAGCGCGATTACGCGCGCCCCGCTGCGGGGCACACAAGGGTTGGCTCTGGCTCTGGCGATGGGTTTTGCGATGGCGATGGCGCTGGCTCTGG
>NZ_JBKBOG010000012.1:0-90378 GCF_046294995.1 Blastomonas sp. | reverse complement strand
GCACCGGCTGGGGCTCGATGCGCGGATGAACCGCGAGGCGCTGGTCGAAGACGGCTTCAACCTTGCCGATGGCGACCTCATGGTCCGCATCGACATCAAGGCGCTGACCGGCAAGACGGTCATGGTCTACGGCCAGACCGAGCTCACCCGCGACCTGATCGCTGCCGCGCCGCAGCGCGAACTCGACATCGTGTTCGAGGCGCAGGATCTCGCGCTGCACGATGTTGACAGCGACGCGCCGAGCGTCAGTTTTGCCAAGGATGGCGTGGCGCATCGGATCGAGTGTGATTTTATCGCCGGGTGCGACGGCTTCCACGGCCCGTCGCGGCGCGCCATCCCGGTCTCGAAGGCCCGCGAGCACACCCATGAATACCCGTTCGGCTGGCTGGGCATCCTGGCCGATGTGCCGCCGTGCCATGACGAGCTGATCTATGCCAACGGCCCGCGCGGCTTTGCGCTGGCATCGATGCGCTCGCCGACGCGCAGCCGCTATTATATCCAGGTGCCGCAGGGCGAAAAGCTGGCCGACTGGAGCGAAGACCGGCTGTGGGACGAGCTCGAAGGACGTTTCGACGGCATTTCGCGCCATGGCGTGACCCGGGGGCCGGCGCTCGAGATGTCGATCGCGCCGCTCAGGTCGTATGTGTTCGAGACGATGCGCTACGGGCGGCTTTTCCTGGCTGGCGATGCCGCGCATATCGTGCCGCCGACCGGCGCCAAGGGCCTCAACCTGGCGGCGTCCGATGTCACATATCTGGCCGACGGCCTGATCGCGCATTATGCGCAGCGCGGCGAGGCGGGCTTGCTTGACTACCAGCGCCGCGCACTTGCGAGGATATGGAAGGCCGAGCGGTTCAGCTGGAGCCTCACCCGGCTGATGCACAGTTTTCCGCAGCAGGGATCGTTCGAGCGGCGCATGCAGATCGCCGAGCTCGAGTACCTCGCGCATTCCCCGGCGATGCAGACGGCCATCGCCGAAAACTATGTCGGGCTGCCGCTCTAGCGCGCGACGACACGCTACCCTAGCGTCCCGCTGGGCAATTCATGTTGCGGTGCACCCAAAAGAATCGGGGTCGGCGAAAAAATCTCTTGCCACGACAATCAAACGATGTTCCTATCGGAAATCAGCTGAAAATCGAAATTTCTGCTCACGACTGGCCCAAAGGACAACGCCCAACTGGCGTGCTTTGTGGGTCCTTCGAGACTGAATTATCCTGCACTGCAACATAAAGCAGCAGATGTGCTCTCCGTGTCGTGGCGATGCCCGTGCAAGTGGCAACCATGACATCGGACGTTCAGCCAGACTCGCTGTACCGGATGGGGTGACCGAAGGCCTGCATTGACTGAATGGGGGCATTCAACATGATTACACGCAGAAGGGTGCTGCACCGTATCGGTGCGGCGGGGGGAATTGCGGCCGTTGCTGGCGCGATGCAGACCATGGGATGGTTCGGCATTGCAGAAGCCGCTGCGGCAAATGCGGCTTCGCTGGCGCAGATGCCGGGCGATCTGGGCAGTGGGCGGTCGGTGGTGGTGCTGGGGGCAGGCTTTGCCGGGCTGGTCGCCGCCTACGAGCTGCAGCAGCGCGGCTTTTCAGTGACGGTGCTCGAGGCACGCAGCCGCGTCGGCGGCAAGGCGTGGACGGTGCGCGACGGCGACACCATCGAGATGATCGGCGAGCAGCCGCAGACCGCGCGTTTTTCCGAAGGCTTGTATTTCAACGCCGGGCCTGCGCGCTTGCCCAGCTTCCACCAGGGCGTGCTGGGCTATGCCAAGAAGTTCGGCGTTCCGCTCGAGGTCGAGGTCAATTCCAGCCGCTCGGCCTATCTCGTTGCCGGGAACGGCAGCAAGCTGCGGATGCGCACCGCCGTCAACGACATGCGCGGGCATATCTCGGAACTGCTCGCCAAGGCGGTCAACCAGGGCGCGCTCGATCAGGCGCTGAGCGTCGATGAGAAGGCCAAGCTGCTGCCGTTCCTCAAATTCTACGGCGATCTCGAGGGCGATTACGCGTTCAAGGGCACGACGCGATCCGGCTTCAAGACCGGCCCAGGGGCAGGCGTTTCGAGCTTTGAAAGCGCGCCGGCGCCGGTGCCGCTGGGCGACCTGCTTGCCAACGACCAGCTGCAGATGATGGGATTTGAAGACAATCTCTACATGCAGGCGACGATGTTCCAGCCGGTGGGCGGCATGGACCAGATCTCGGTAGGCATCGAACGCAACCTCAAACAGCGCGCGGTGCTCAACGCCGATGTCCGGCGCATCCGCCAGCGGCCCGATGGTGTCGAAATTGCTTATGTCGATACCCGCAATGGCCGGGCGCAGACGATCAAGGCCGACTATTGCGTCTGCACCATCCCGTTCCCGGTGCTGGCCGGGATCGACGCCAATTTCGCCAAGCCGGTCGCCACGGCGATCGCCGGGGTGGTCTACGAGGATTCGAACAAGGTCGCGTTCGATGCACCGCGCTTCTGGGAACAGGACCAGATCTATGGCGGCCTGACCTTCGTCGGCGGAGAGACCAGCCTGATCTGGTATCCATCCTGGGGGCTGCACGGCGATCGCGGGATGATCCTGGGTTGCTACAGTTCGGGCGAGCCGGGGATAAAATTCGCCAGGCGCCCGATCGCCGAACAGATCGCGATGGCGCGCGCCGCAATCGACAGGGTGCACCCAGGGCACGGCGCCGACTGCAGCGCGCCTTTGGTCGTCAACTGGCGCAAGGTGCCCTACAGCCTCGGACCCTGGCCCAACTGGACCCCGGGTGTGAGACAGCGCGAGCATGCCGGGACCGACACGCCCGCCTATCGGCTGCTTTGCGAGCCCGAAGGCCGCATCTTCTTTTCCGGCGCGGCGCTCAGCCAGACGCCGGGGTGGCAGGAAGGCGCGCTGCAATCGGCACATGCCACGGTCGGCGCGCTGGTCCGGCAGATGGCGGAGAGGAATGTCACCGAGCCGCGCCGAGCCGCGGCCTGACCGTGCTCATTCGTGCGGCCGCCATGACCGACATCCCGGCGCTGGAAGGCCTGATCGCCGCCTCGGCGCGCCAGCTCAGCGTCGGCCATTATGACGACGCGCAAACCGAAGCGGCGATTGCGCACGTCTTCGGGGTGGACAGCGAGCTCGTCGAGGATGGCACCTATCTGCTGGTCGAGCGGAACGGGCGACTGGCCGGGTGCGGCGGGTGGAGCAGGCGCGCGACCTTGTTCGGATCGGACCGGTTTGCTGGGCGGGCATCGGGGTATGTCGACCCTGAAACCGCCCCGGCCAAGATCCGGGCCTTCTTCGTGGCGCCGGATTTTGCGCGGCGCGGTGTCGGCACATCGCTGCTCGCAGCATGCGAGGCCGCCGCTATTGCAGCCGGGTTCAAGGCGGCCGAGCTGATGGCGACCTTGCCCGGCGTGCCCTTCTATGCGGCGCACGGCTATCGGTCCTTGCCGGCAGTGACGCTGGACTATCACGGAACAGCCATCGACTTCGTGCCGATGCACAAGACGTTTCAACCGGCCGGCGACGGCCCGAACATCAGGAGGGAGCAGATCCAGAGCTCGCGTTAGACGACACACAAAATCTTATCATCGCAGGGACGAACCAAACACATCCTGGCACCAGACCAGGATCATTGGGGGTGATGACTGGAAAGCTCAACTTTAATGCAAAGGGGGCTTACAGTGATGAATTTACGGGGGGTTTCGAGCACCGCGCTGGCGATCGGCATGGTGGTCTTTTCAAACAACGCATCGGCGACGACAGCGACAGCGGCTGCTGATCAGCCCGCAGTCGATGCGGCCGACGAAGACAATGCGGCGGCAGACCGGACCAATATCGTGGTCACCGGCACGCGCCGGAGCGACCGGACAGCGATCGAATCCACGGTTCCGGTGGATGTGTTCACCAACGAAGACCTTGCCAGCCAGGCCAGTCCGAGCCTGCAGACCATCCTCAAGAACCTGGTGCCTTCGTTCAACCAGCAGCGCAACGCCGGAGCGGATGGCACCGCCTTCGTCCGCCCGCCCACGCTGCGCGGCCTTCCGCCGGATCAGATCCTGGTGCTGATCAACGGCAAGCGCATGCACCGCAGCGCCTTGGTGCAGGTCGCAGGCGATTCGCTGTCGGCAGGATCGCAGGGCGCCGATCTGTCGCAGATCCCTTCGGTGGCGCTGAGCCGGGTCGAGGTGCTGCGCGATGGCGCTGCCGCGCAATATGGCTCGGATGCGATTGCAGGCGTAATCAACCTGGGGCTGCGCGACAATGACAGCGGCTATGAACTCAACGCCCGCTATGGCCAGACCTATCGCGGCGACGGCAAGGACATCCAGATCGCGGGGAATGCCGGGTTCAAGCTGGGCGAAGGGTTCTTCAACGTCAGCGCCGAATTCGTCGACCAGGGGCTGTTCGACCGCGCGCGCGACCGGCCCGATTCAGCGGCGCTGAGGGCGCTGGGCATCCAGGTGCCCACGCCGCCGACCCGCTATGGCCAGCCCGAAAGCACGATGTACCGGCTGGTGATCAACTCGGCGATTCCCGTCGGCGATAGCAACGAGGTCTATCTGTTCGGCAACTATGGCTATGCCGATCAGCAGGTCGATTTCAATTATCGCAGGCCGCGTGCGGTCACCGTACCGGGGGTCACGGCGTTTCCCGGCGTGGCGCCGGTGGCCAGCCAGACCTTCCCGGTCTCGGGGCTCGGCGGCGGGATCAACTATCTCAACCGCATCCCCGGCCTGCTGACCGCAACCGGACTGCCGGTGTTCGATGCTGCCGGCGCGACCTTCTCGTTCGCGTCGCTGTTTCCCAATGGCTACACGCCGATCTTCAAGAGCCGCAACGAGGACTTTTCGGGCGTGATCGGGTTTCGCGGGGAAACCGGCTTTGGCGTGCTGTTCGATCTCAGCGCGTCGATCGGTCGCAATGTCATCAAGTACGACATGACCGATACCTACAACCCCTCGCTGGGCCCGCAATCGCCGACCGAGTTCTTCCTCGGCACGCTCGAACAACGCGAGGCGAACTTCAACTTCGATGCAAGCTATCCGTGGGAGGTCGGCTTTGCCTCTCCGCTCAACATCGCGATGGGGCTGGAGTTCCGGCGCGAAACCTATGAGGTCGGGCTGGGGGATGCGGCCTCTTATGCGCAGGGGCCGTTTGCGCTGCAGATCGTGCAGCGCCCCGATGGCACGCGCTTCCAGCAGACGGCGGGGATCGGTGCGGATGGCTTCCCGGGCTTCGGCCCGGCATCGGCGACGCAAAGATCGCGCACCAATTATTCGGCGTATCTCGATGTCGAGGGCGATATCGTCGAAAGCTTCTCGCTGGGGCTCGCGGCGCGCTACGATCACTTCAGCGACTTTGGCGGCACCTTCAACCTCAAGGCCAGCGGACGCTGGGCGGTGGCGGATTTCATCGCGCTGCGCGGCGCGGCAAGCACCGGCTTCAGAGCGCCGACACCGGGCCAGGCCTCCACCGCCAATGTGCAGACCGGTTTCCCGAACAACAGCACGGTGCCGATCGCCACGGCCACGGTCACGGCGGACAGCGTCACCGGGCTGTTCTTCGGGTCGCAGCCATTGTCGCCGGAAAAATCGGTCAGCGTTTCGGGCGGCGTGGTGATCACCCCGGGCGGCGGGTTCAACCTGACGGTCGACTACTACAATATCGAGGTCAAGGATCGCATCGCCATCACCTCGTCGTTCACCGTCTCGGCCGCGCAGCAGGCGGCCCTGTTTGCGCTCGGCGTCGCCAATGCGTTCGATCTGGGCCAGGTGAACTATTTCACCAATGGCTTCAGGACCCGGACCCAGGGCGTCGATGCGGTCGCATCCTATCGGGCGGCGACCACCATCGGCACGTTCAACACCTCGCTTGCGGTCAACTACAACAAGACCGAGGTCACCGAACGAACGATCCCTGCGGCGATCAACATCCAGCGGGCGGCCAATATCGAGGGTCTGTCGCCCAGATGGCGCGGGGTGCTGGCGACGACCTGGTCGCATGACATCTTCGATGCGACCGCGCGGGTGAACTACTTCGGCAGCATCACCTCGTACAACAGCAACGCGGTCGCGGTCGGCAGCATCACCCGGCAGACCTTCCGCCCCGATCACAGCTTCGATCTTGAGGTGGGGATCACGCTGGCGGAGCGATTCCGCATTGCTGCGGGCGCGGAAAACCTGTTCAATCGCTATCCGGAGCGCGAGGTCCGCAACATCTATGCCGCCACCGGGGCGCAGGCCAGCGGCCGCATCTACAACGACGCATCACCGCTCAGCTACATGGGAGGCTTCTGGTATATCCGCGCCGGCGTGAAGTTCTGATTTGCAATACAGCTGCGGTGGCACGGCATGCGAGTGCCGCGTCACCGTACCTCTCCGACCAGTATCCATCTTTCAGGAAAGGATGTTCTCTTGATCCGTTCAATATTGCTTTCGACCGCCGCGCTGTTCGCGTTCGCTTCCTCCGCGCAGGCGCAGCAGATCGTTCGCCACACCAATCCGCCCCCGGCGATCATCCTGAGCGGCGTGACGATCCCGCCCGGCGCCGAAACCCTGATGCTCTCCGGACAACTCGCCAGCCCGATCGACCCTGCGGTTACCGACAGCATCGAGGCCTATGGCGACACCAAGACGCAGACGATCAGCACCTTCAGGAAGATCGAGGCGGCGCTCGCCAAGCAGGGCTACAAGATGTCCGATGTCGTCAAGCTTACGGTGTTCGTGGTCGGCGATCCCAAACTGGACGGCAAGATGGATTTTGCCGGGTTCAACGCGGGCTATCGCGAGTTCTTCGGGACTGCGGCCAACCCCAATCTCGTGGCGCGCTCCACGGTTCAGGTCGCCGCGCTTGCCGGGCCGAATTTCCTCATCGAGATCGAGGCGACCGCCGCCAAGATGCCGTAGCATAACGGGCGCCGGATGATCGCATGATGCCTGCTGCGAACCAGCCGGTCGTGGCTGCTTGGCGGCTATCGGTCTGCGTTCACAGCGATCAGGTCGCGATCCGCTGCGACGGCGGGCCGAAATAGCTGGGCGGCAGCGTATCGCGATAGGCGGTGATCGACTGGACGACGATCGTCGGGTCCACCATCGCCAGCGTCAGCCTGTGACGCCCGGGCTCGGTGATCGCAGCCTTGAACTGCATGATGCGCATGTCGGTGCGCGCGTTGGTGTCGTGCGCCTTGCCCAGAAACTCCTGCGTTTCGCGTTCCTCGGGGCTGAACACCGCCACGATCTGCGGCGCGGAATCATCGATCCATAACGCCAACGACAGTTCGTGCGCCGGGTTGACCCGCAAGGTCGGCGCGGTGACGAGGTCGAAAGTCCAGGTGCCCGCTTCGCCCACGAACACCGGATATTCCAGCCGGGGCGCGTTTGCGGGGTCGGTTGCCGAGGCGGCGTCGACCGGAAAGATCGACATCGCCGCCGGAACGCGCCCGTAATCGGGGATCGCCTCCCAGCGGACCTTGCCTGCAGCCAGATTGCGCTCGAACCCGTCGGCGGGAATCGCGAACGGCGCGCCCATCGAGCCCCAGCAGCCCTTCGCCGCACGTTCCTGCTCGGCGGTGGCGCGCACCGCGCTGACCTTGATCGAAACCGAAGCATCGGTGCCGTCGCTGACGTCGATCGTGCCCGTGGCCAGGCCGGGCGGGAGCTTTGCCCAGTCGATCGCGACCAGCATCCGCCGATCGCCATCGCCCGCGCTGAACGGCTTGCCTTCCGTGAGCACGATCCACGCCGCGCTGGCGGTGACCTTGGCCTTTACCGGCTGCTCGCCGCGCGAGAATATCTCGATCCAGTGCGTAGCGCGCGTCAGGCTGTCGAACCGGGGCAGTTCGGGCGCGAGATAATAGCCCGGCCAGGCCTGCGTGGCGCCCTCGATCGCCACCCCGAGCCGCGCTTCATCGCCAAGGTCGAGTTCGGAAACCGGCGGGGGAATGTCGTGCGGCGGCTGATACCAGTCGAAATAGCCGATATAGGTCTGGTCCATCAGGTGGTTCCATTTCCCGCCGGACAGCTCGCCATTGTAATAGTCGCGAAAGCGGTGCGCCTCGGCGAACAGGTCGCGGACCTTCGCGGCTTCGGCATTGGTACTGGCGCGGCCCTGCTGCGCGAAGCGGCGATTGCGCGCCGCAGCGACGAGCATTTCGGTCAGGTTGCAGCACGCCCGGATCGGGTGCAGCACCAGCTGGTAGAAGGCCGCGCGGTGCGTTTCGGGCAGCGTCCGGTTGACCGCCTCGGCGCGCGCACGAAGTTCGGTCCACAGCCCAACCATGCGCTCGGCCTCGCGATAATGCTCAAGGCTGTAGGTCTCGGGCCGCAGCTGCTCGGGCTTGCGCCAGGCGTTGTACTTGGCATAGCGCGAGACAAGACTGGCGATCTCGGCGGCATGCTTTGGGCCGAACTCGCGGCTCGCCCATTGTTCGGTCCATGCGGTGATCCTGTCCTTGGTCACCGCCTTGGGGTCCCAGGCCATCGCGAGGAAGAACTCGATCGGCAGCTCGAGCGGCTTGAGGTCGCCGATGTTGGTGATCCAGATGCGGTCGGCACCATAATCGAGCGCGAGGTTCATCTGCTCCCAGATCTTGGGGAACGGATTGGTGTTGACCCATTTGTAACTATAGGGACCGCCGTTCATGTCCATGTGGTGGTAGATGCCGAAACCGCCGCTGCGCCGCGCGCGTTCCTCGGGCGTCGGCAGGCGGCGGATGTAACCGACGTTGTCGTCAGCGAACATCAGCGTCACATCGTCGGGGACACGCAGCCCGGCATCGTAATATTTCTGCACCTCGGTGAACAGCACCCAGACCTGAGGAATGCGCTCTGCCGCGACGCCGGTTTCCTCGGCGAGGATACGGCGCTGGTCGCCGATGATCGTCTCGAGCAGTTCGATGTCCGACGCGATCCCTCCGGTGCCCTCGAGCGCCACGTCGCCGTCACCGCGCATCCCCATCGTCACCAGCAGCTCGCGATTCCGGCTGCGTTGTGCACCCTCGCGGAAGAACTGCTGCACGGCGGGGCGGTTGGTCAGATAATTCCATTCGCCGTTGCCGGGCCGCTGCTCGGTCCATTCCTTGTGCGCGCGGTTCATCGGTTCGTGGTGTGAGGTGCCCATGACGATGCCGTATTCGTCGGCCAGCGGCCCGTTGCGCGGATCGTCGATGTTGAAGGCGTTGTTCCACATCGCCGGCCACAGATAATTGGCGCGCAGCCGCAGCAGCAGCTCGAACACCTTGGTGTAGAAATCGGCGTTCATCCCGCCGAACTTCTCTTGGGTCCAGGCGGACAGCGCCGGGGCCTCGTTGTTGAGGAAGATGCCGCGATAGCGCACCGCAGGTTCGCCCTGGAAATAGCGGCCATAAGCGACGCGCACCGTCTCGCGGCGGATCACCGGGACATCGGCCCACCAGTACCATGGCGACACGCCGATGTTCTGCGACAGATCGTAGATGCCGAAGATCGTCCCGCGCTTGTCGCTGCCTGCGATCACCAGCGCCTCGCGGACGCCGGGCAACGGGTCGCGGACGGTCTGCAGCGTGTACGATTCCCATTTGCCGCGAATGCGCGCGACATCGATCTTGCCCGCCGCTGCCAGCCGGTCGATCAGCGGGCTTTTGCCAAGCGTGCCGATCAGCACCATGCGCGGCCGGTCGGGGGCATCGGATATACCCGCAACCTTGCCCGTCACCCGGCCAAGGTCGGCCGCAAGATCGCGCACCGCGCGCAGCACGCCGGGATGGTCCTCAGGGTCGGCGAACAATGGCACCGGCACGCCCTTGGCGGCGACTTCGAAGCCTGCCCCGTCCGCAGAAAAGGCGATGGCCGCCGACAGGGGACTCGCGACCAGCCCGGCAGCGAGCGACCCCGACATCATTTCACGGCGAGAGAGCATCGTATGGCCGCCCGCTCAGTCGATGGCCACGACAGCGACCGACTTGGCGGGCAGATCGAACACCAGCCTTCCGTTGATGCTGGTCCCTGCAAACGGCACCGGCTTGATCGTATCAGGCGCGGCAAAGCTGTTGTTGGTGTCCATTGCCGGGCCGGTCAAAATACGGCCCGAGGCGCTGGTACCCATCAGCGTCGAGACGCTGATGGCGCGATCAGGATCGACGTTGACCAACGCCAGATACAGCCTGCCATCCTTGCCGCGCGCAGCCGTCGCATCGACCATCGGCATGGCGATCTTGCCATGGATATATTCGGGCGAGGCGATCGATACCGGATAGGGCACCGCATCCATGAACGGCTTGTACAGATCGAACAGATGATAGGTCGGCGTCAGCACCATCTTGTCGCCCTCGGTGAGGATCACCGCCTGCAGCACGTTCACCATTTGCGCGATATTGGCCATCTTCACCCGGTCGGTGTGGCGGTGGAAGATGTTGAAGGTCAGCGCGGCGACCATCGCGTCGCGCAATGACGCCTGCTGGAAATGGTGCTCGCCCGGCTTGGCATTCTTGTCGAGCTTGTACCACGTCCCCCATTCATCGACGAACAGCGGCACCTTCTTGTCGGGGTCGTGCTTGTCCATGATCGCGCTGACGCGCGCCAGCATCGGCTCCATCTGCCGCGCCAGATCGAGCACATCGGCCCATTCGTCCTCACCAAAGCCCAGCGCCTCGCTCTTGGGGCGTCCCATCGGCATCGCGTAATAATGGAAGCTCAGCGCATCGGTCTGGCCCATGTGCTTCATCATCGCCTCGGTGAAGGCCTCGTAATCGCCGCCGCCCTGGACGCTGGCACCGCTCGCCACCTTGACCAGCCCCATCGAGGCGGGCGGGTCTATGAACGCCGAATAGCGCGCGTTGACGTCGGCGGCATATTCGGGACGCATGTTGCCGCCGCAGCCCCAGGTTTCGTTGCCGATGCCGAAAAAGTCGATCTTCCACGGCTTGGCCCTGCCGTTCTTGCGGCGCTCCTTGGCCAGCGTGGAATCGTTGTCGGCGGTCATGTATTCGAGCCAGAGCTGCATGTCGCGCGGGCTCATCGAACCGACATTGCCCGAGACATAGGTCTGCGCCCCGATCAGCTCCATGAAATCGAGATATTCGTGCGTACCGAAATCGTTGCTGTCGACGGTGTCGTCCCAGTGCATCCGCGTGCGCACCGGCCGCTGGGCACGCGGACCGATGCCGTCGCGCCAGTCGTAGACCTCGCTGAAGCAGCCGCCCGGCCAGCGAATGACCGGCACCTCGAGCTGGCGCAGCGCATCGACGACGTCGCGACGATAGCCGCGGATGTTGGGAATGCGGCTGTCCGGGCCGACCCAGATGCCTTCATAGATCCCGCGCCCGAGATGCTCGGCGAAATGGCCGTAGATGTTGCGGTTGATCGGCGCGCCCGGGCGCGCGGTCTCGATGGCGACGACGGCCTGCGCGATCGGCTCCTGCGCGCGTGCGGCGGAGCCTGTCGCAGCGAATGCCAGTGTGATGCCAGCGGCGGCGGTTATCAGTTTTTCCAGCATGTCAGGCCTTCCTCTCATCGTGCATGCCGCCTGCTTTGTTCGCCAAGAACGAAACCCAGGACTCTTGCCATGCGCGCCCTGCCTAGCGAAGTTCGCGACCCGCCACAATACTCAGACAAATTGCCCGGACATCTTTTTCGCTCCTGCCCGGCGCGCAGCGTTGCACGCTTGACAAGGCCGCCAAAACCGTGATGGTAGCGCTATCAGAAAAAGAAGAAGGTTGATCACATGGAGGGGGTTTCCCAACGGCTTCGATCGGCAATGCCCGACGACTGGATGCTCGGTACATTTGCCGGGCGCATGCTCACCGACGCTGGGCCCAGCCCCATTCTCGTGGTGCGCGGCGAGCTTTACGATATGGCACACGTCACCCCGACCGCAGCAGCGCTGGCTGAACGCGGCGACTTCAGCGGCGCTGGGGGCAAGCATATCGGCCCATTCGACATCGACAGCGTCCCGCTGCTCAGCCCGGTCGACCTGCAGTGCGTCAAGGCCTGCGGCGTGACCTTTGCGGTCTCGGCGATCGAGCGGGTGATCGAGGAGCGCGCGCGCGGTGACTGGAGCGCTGCATCGGCGATCCGCGAGCGGCTCGAATCGCGGATCGGCGGGTCGATCCGTTCTGTCGTTCCCGGTTCTCCCGAAGCGGCGGCGCTCAAGACCGCACTGATCGAAGACGGCTTGTGGTCGCAGTATCTCGAGGTTGCGATCGGTCCCGATGCCGAGGTGTTCACCAAGGCGCCGGTGCTGGCGAGCGTGGGTGCGGATGCCGATATCGGCGTGCGCTCCGATTCGCACTGGAACAACCCCGAACCCGAGATCGCACTGCTGGTCGACAGCGCTGGCGCTGCCATCGGCGCGATGCTGGGCAACGATGTCAACCTGCGCGATTTCGAGGGTCGCTCGGCGTTGCTGCTCGGCAAGGCCAAGGACAACAACGCATCGTGCGCGCTCGGGCCGCTGGTCCGGATATTCGATGAAAGCTTCACGATCGACGATGTGCGGCAAGGCGATGTCCGGCTGACGATCACCGGCGCGGATGGCTATGTCCTCGAAGGCGAGAGCAACATGCGCGAAATCAGTCGCGATCCGCTCGATCTGGTGCGCCAGACGTTGAGCGAGCACCAGTATCCCGATGGGTTCGCTCTGTTCCTGGGTACGCTGTTCGCGCCGGTTCAGGATCGCGACGAGCCCGGGCGGGGCTTCACTCACAAGCCAGGTGACGTGGTGGCGATCGAGAGCCGCCGGCTGGGCCGGCTGGTCAACCGGGTCGTGACGTCTAAGGACGCCGCGCCCTGGACGTTCGGCATCGGTTCGCTGATGCAAAATCTCGCGGGCCGCGGCCTGCTCAAGGGGGCGGAATGACACAGATGGCAGCCATCGAGGCGGGCCAGGCGCGGGCGATCTATCCCAGCCTGGCGGGCAAACGCGTGCTGATCACCGGCGGCGCAAGCGGTATCGGTGCCGCGCTGGTCGAATCCTTCGCCCAGCAGGGCGCCCATGTGGCGTTTCTCGACGTCAACGACGATGCCGGCGAGGCGCTGGCCAAGCGGCTTGCCCAGGTGCACTATCACCATTGCGACCTGCGCGATCTCGATGCGCTCAAGGCGTGTCTGGATACGGTGATGGAAGAGCTGGGCGGCGTCGATATCCTGCTCAACAATGCCGCCAACGACGACCGGCACGCGGTGGGGGACGTGACCCCGGCCTATTGGGAAGACCGCATGGCCACCAACCTGCGCCACCTGTTCTTCGCGGCGCAGGCCGTCATCCCCGCGATGCAGGCAAACGGCGGCGGCGCGATCATCAATTTCGGGTCGATCAGCTGGCATCTGGGCCTGGGCGATCTGGTACTGTACCAGACCGCCAAGGCGGCGATCGAGGGCATGACCCGGGGCCTGGCGCGTGATCTGGGGCGCGACAACATCCGCGTGACGACCATCGTCCCCGGCAATGTCCAGACCCCCCGCCAGGAGCTATGGTACACCCCCGAGGGCGAAGCGGAAATCGTCGCAGCCCAGTGCCTGAGCGAACGCATCCAGCCGGTCGACGTCGCCGCGCTTGCGTTGTTCCTGGCTTCGGACGACGCCCGGATGTGCACCGGGCACGAATATTTCATCGATGCAGGGTGGCGCTGACATGGAGGTCACCTCTGTCCTGACGGTCGCTGCAACGCTGGGTGAGGGGCCGGTCTGGACGGGCGATGCGCTCTGGTTCGTCGACATCAAGGCCAGGCGCGTCCACCGTTTCGATCCCGCCACGCGCGCGACCCGCCACTGGACCGCGCCCGATCAGGTCGGGTGGGTCTTGCCTTCGATCCGGGGCGATATGATTGCCGGGGTCAAGACCGGGCTCCACCGGTTCGATCCTGAGACCGGCGCATTTGCGCTGCTGCATGATCCCGAGCCGAACCGTCCCGACAACCGCCTGAACGATGCTGCGACCGACCGTCACGGGCGGCTCTGGTTCGGCACTATGGATGATGGCGAAGCGCAGTCCAGCGGTCGTCTCTATCGCTGCAGCGACGGCGTGTGCGGCGACAGCGGGCTCGATCCGGTGTCGATCACCAACGGGCCTGCGATCAGCGCCGATGCCCGCACCTTGTACCATACCGACACTTTGGGCCGGACGATCTGGCGTGTGGAAGTCCGCGACGATGGCAGTCTGGGCAAACCCGAGCGGCATCTGACCATCGAGGACGGTGCAGGCTATCCCGATGGATCGGTGATCGATGCCGAAGGGTGTCTGTGGGTCGCGCTTTATGACGGCTGGGGCGTCAGGCGCTACGATCCGGCCGGCACACTGATGCAGTTCGTGCGGTTTCCGGTGGCGAACGTGACCAAGATCGCGTTCGGCGGCGAGGATCTGACGACGGCCTATGCGACGACGGCGCGCCAGGGGCTCGACGCTGCGGCGCTGGGCACGCAGCCCTTGGCGGGCGATCTGTTTTCGTTCAATCCCGGCGTTGCCGGTCTGCCGGTGGTACCGGCCAATATATAAAATCTTGAGGAGCAGGTGAAAATGGCGACTGTGGCACAGCCAGCCGAAGGGCGGGTCAATATCGGGTTCATCATCGCGATCGTCGCGGTCGCGACGATCGGCGGGTTCATGTTCGGATATGATTCGGGCGTGATCAACGGCACGCAGAAGGGGCTCGAAAGCGCCTTCGACCTTGGCAATCTGGGCATCGGGATCAATGTCGGCGCGATCCTCGTCGGGTCTGCGATCGGGGCCTTTGGCGCCGGGCGGATGGCCGACCGCATCGGCCGCCGCGGCGTGATGATGCTGGCAGCCGTCCTGTTCCTCGCCAGCGCGCTGATGGCGGGCGCTGCCTCGTCCTCGATCATCTTCATCATAGCGCGGATCATCGGCGGCCTGGGCGTCGGTGCTGCCAGCGTGATCTCGCCGGTCTATATCTCCGAAGTCACCCCCGCGAACATCCGCGGGCGGCTGTCGAGCGTGCAGCAGGTGATGATCATCACCGGGCTCACCGGCGCGTTCGTCGCCAATTTCGCGCTGGCGCGCTATGCGGGCGGATCGACCGCCGAATTCTGGATGGGGTACCCGGCCTGGCGCTGGATGTTCTGGCTGCAGGCGATCCCGGCGGCGATCTATGGTCTGGCGCTGCTGGTGATCCCCGAAAGCCCGCGCTATCTGGTGGCGCGCGGCCGTGAGACAGAAGCGCATGTCGTTCTCTCGCGACTGTTCGGCACGGCAGAGGCCGACCGCAAGGTCGTCGAGATCCGCAACAGCCTGGCCTCCGATCACCATCGCGCCCGGCTTTCCGACCTCATCGACAAGAGCTCGGGCAAGATCCGTCCGATCGTCTGGACCGGCATCGGGCTTGCGATCTTCCAGCAGGCGGTCGGCATCAACGTCGTCTTCTATTATGGCGCAGCTTTGTGGGAAGCGGTCGGCTTTTCGGAAGATTACGCGCTGCAGACCAACATCCTGTCGGGCGTGCTCTCGATCGCTGCCTGTCTTGCGACGATCCTGCTGGTCGATCGGGTCGGCCGCAAGCCGCTGCTGCTGTTCGGATCAGCCGGCATGGCGGTCACGCTCGGCATCGTCGCCTACGCGTTCTCGACTGCCGTGACCGACGCATCCGGCGCGGTGTCGCTTCCCGGATACAATGGCGTGATCGCGCTGATCGCTGCCAACCTCTATGTGATCTTCTTCAACCTCAGCTGGGGTCCGATCATGTGGGTGATGCTGGGCGAGATGTTCCCCAACCAGATCCGCGGTTCGGGTCTTGCGGTCGCGGGATTTGCGCAGTGGATCGCCAACGCTGCGGTATCGGTCAGCTTCCCCACGCTCGCGGCATCGCCGGGGCTGGCGTTCACCTATATGGGCTATGCGTTCTTTGCCGCGATCTCGTTCTTCTTCGTCCAGAAGATGGTCGTCGAGACGCGCGGTCGCGAACTCGAGGACATGGAGGGCTGATCGGGATGCCGGTGGTTCAGCGCGGCTTGCGCGCCGTCGGGCGACGGCGCGGGGCCGCGTCGGACTGGCGGCGGATCAGTTCATAGTCGGCCAGCACGTGCGGACGGTCCATCGCTGCGCCCTTGCCCGAACGGATGGCGCGGACAAGCAGTTCGACCGCCTGGCGCGACATCTCGATCACCGGCTGGCGGATCGTGGTGAGTTCTGGCCAGATCGTGGTGGCAAGCGCGGTATCATCGAAGCCGCAGACCGTGAGGTCGCCGGGGACGTCGAGTCCCTTGCGGTGCGCGATCGCCACGGTCGCGGCCGCCATATCGTCATTGGCAGCGAAGATCGCGGTCGGCGGATCGTCGCGCTCGAGCAGCTGTTCGGCGGCGTCGAGCCCCGAGCGATAGGTGAACATGCCATCGGCCACCAGATCGGCACCGGCGCTGAGCCCGGCCTCGGCCAGCGCCGCGCGATAGCCTTCGAGCCGCTCGGCGCTGGCGGTCTGGTTGGGGTTGCCGGTGATGAAACCGATGCGGATGTGGCCCAATTGCGCCAGATGCCGGGTCATGTCGTACGCCGCCTGCCGGTCGTCGATGCTCACCGACAATGCCCATTCGGGCGCACGCCCGGTCGCCACCGCGACCACCGGAATGCCGCGCTCCTCGAGCGCCTTGAGGATTGGAAGCGAGTCGCTGAGCGGCGGCGGCAGCACCACCCCGTCGATGCGCCCGCGCAGCAGATGATCGACCGCCGCCGTCTCGCCGCCGTCCTCGCACTTCTCGACCACCAGATGGACGTTGCTGCGGCTCGCCTGATCGAGGCTGCCGACGAGAAACTCGCTGAGATACGCGAACGACGGGTTCGAGTGCAGCAGGCCGATGCGGATGTCGTCACCGCCAGCGAGGGTGCGCGCGGCGGCATTGGGCGCATAGTTCAGCGCCGCGATCGCCTCTTCCACCCGCCGCCGGGTCTCGTCGCGCACGTTGTTCTCGGCGTTGATGACCCGGCTGACCGTCATCGGCGAGACGCCTGCGTGCGCCGCCACATCGCTGATCGTGGGCACGTTGCGCTGACGCCGGGGGCCACGAGGTTCTTTCATGCGCATTCTTTCGGAAACGAAGGGACTTTCTGGCCAAAGGCCAAGCTGCGCCCAATAAACTGAGATGAATGGAAAGGCGAGATATGATCGAAATCCTGATAGCCATGGCGCTGCAGCAAGCGCCCTATGTCAAGAACCCGAAATACTGGCCGACGCCGGTGATGGACGAAGCCGCGCCGCCGGTTCCGCCGTTGAAGCGCGGCGCGGTGCTGGTGCTTTCGAAGACCAACGGTTTTCGCGATGACGAGCAGATCGTCGCGGCGACCGCGGCGGTGCAGGAGATCGCCAGACAAGGCGGGCGCGATGTCTTCGCCACCGAGAACGCTGCGATCATGAACCCCCGCGATCTGGCGAAATTCCGTGTTGTCGTGCTCAATTCGAACAGTGGCAACATCTTCACCGACGACCAGCGCAAGGCGTTTCGCCAATGGGTGGAAAAGGGTGGCGGCGTGGTGCTGCTGCATGGCGCGGGCGGCGACCACACTTATGACTGGGCCTGGTACCGTGATGCCCTGCTGGGCGTGCATTTCAATGGACATACCTCGAAACCCGACCAGTTCCAGCAGGGCGACATCGATGTCATCGAGCCCGGCCACCGGGTGATGCGGGGAATCCCGGTCAAATGGACCCGCACCGAGGAGTGGTACGCGTTCGACAAAGTCCCGACCGGCCAGGGCACGCGCGTTCTTGCGACGCTCGACGAGGCCAGCTATCGGCCTGTCCCCGAGCAGCGGATGGGCGCGGTGCACCCGATCATCTGGACCCGCTGCGTGGCAAAGGGCCGGTCGGTGTTCTCCGCGCTGGGCCATCAGGCGCAAAGCTATGCCGAGCCGCTGCATCGCACGCTGATCGGCAACGCGATCGACTGGGCGGCCGGCAAAAGCTGCTGACCGCTATTGCGGGTTACCCGGCGCGAACGGGAAGCGCTGCTGCTTGTACCATTCGAGGTCATGCTGCGGTGCTGCCGACCCTGCCGGAAGCGACAGGCCGTTGATCGACATCCAGTAGGCCAGGCTGGCATCGCGCCACCACAATGCTTCGCGTTCCTGGATGCCGAGATAGGTGTCGGTCTTTTCCCAGCGCTCGGCATCGACGCGCGATTTGACCGTCGCCCATTGCGCGCGCATCGCCCGCACTTCGGACACCCCGCGATCGTAGCGGTGGACCATTTCCTCCCACAGGGTCTTGCCGTCGGGCATCTTGTAGTCCCAGGGCAGGTGGTGGAACCACAGCAGATCCTCGGCCGGCGTGGTCTTGGGGTTTGCATAACGCTTGGCGAGGCTCGGTGCATATTGCGCGACCGCGTTGCTGCCGGTGCGGGTGCGATCGAAGCCGATGCCGTTGCGGTCCGCACGGTGATAATAGACCGGGTTCCATTCGGGGCGTCCCAGATCGGAAATCCACGGTCCCGGACCATAGTGGTGACCCGAGGCGAACAGGTGCGCGAGCCCCAGCGGCCCGGTGTAATCGACCACCGCCTCGCGCGAGCGCATCATCATGGCCACGGCGGTATCGATCACCACCGGATCTTTGCCGAAGGTCTGCGCCGCCCATTCGCGCGCGATCGCTTCCGACGAGAGCGTGGGGTCCCACGCCATGCGGCCGAAGACGTACCAGTTGGCTTGGTTGAAAGTGCTGCCCGACCAGTCGCGATCGCGGCCGATATTGGCGACGCCCGCCATGCCGCTGAGCCTGTGTCCGTCGGCCTTGCCGGTGACCACCGAGGCCACGGTTTCGCCGCGGCGGACGCCGGTTTCTGCGTCGAGCACCTCCTCGAACATCGGCCCGAGATAGGCAAGGTGGGTGGCGAAGCCGAGATATTCCTTGGTGATCTGGAATTCCATCACCAGCGGCGTCTTGGGCATCGCGCCGAACAATGGGTGGAACGGCTCGCGCGGCTGGAAGTCGATCGCGCCGTTCTTGACCTGCACCAGCACATTGTCCGCAAAGGTGCCGTCGAGCGGTTTGAACTCGGTATAGGCCTGCTTGGCGCGGTCGTCGGGATCGGTATCGGCATAGACGAACGCGCGCCACATCACGATTCCGCCATGCGGCGCGACCGCGGCTGCCAGCGTGTTCGCGCCATCGGCGTGGCTCGCGTCATAGTCGCGCGGACCCGGCTGGCCCTCGCTGTTCGCCTTGACCAGGAACCCGCCGAAATCGGGGATCGCGCGGTAGATCTCGTCGGCCTTGGCTTTCCACCAAGCGGCGACTTGCGGGTCGCGCGGATCGGCGGTCTTCAAACCCCCGATCTCGATCGGCGCGGAGAACCGCACCGACAGATAGACCTTGATGCCATAAGGGCGGAACACATCGGCGAGCGCGGCGGCCTTGGCGATGTACGGCGCGGTCAGGCTTTCGGCTTTGGCGTTGACGTTGTTGAGCACGGTGCCGTTGATGCCCAGCGACGCGTTGGCGCGAGCATAATCGGCATAGCGCGGGTCCTTGTAGTCGGGCAGCAGCCACCAGTCCCACAGCGACTGGCCCGCATATCCGCGCTCGACGACGCCATCGAGATTGTCCCAGTGGTTGAGGATGCGCAGCTTGGTCTGCGGGGCAGAAGCGAGCGCGATCTGAGTGGCGTCGCCGCCGCTGTTGATATGACGCAGCAGCGCGAACGCGCCGTACAGGACGCCGACGTCGCTTGTGCCGGTCACCAGCATGACCTCGCGCCCGCCGACATTCGCACGCTGCACCCGATAGCCTTCGGCGCCCATGCTGCGCGTATCGAGCCGCAGGCTGGCCAGCGCAGGATCGTTCGCCTTGGCGAGCAGGACGGGGGTGGGGAGGGTCGGCAGGCTGCGGCGGAGCTCATCGGCGGCGATGCGCAACGTCGGCGAATCGCCTGACATTTCGATCGTCGAAACAGCGGGCAAGTCCTGCGATTCGCCCAGCCAGAGGCGGTAGCCATTATTGCCCCAGGCCGGGGTCGCCAGTGCCAGCAGCGCGCACGCCCATAGCGGGGTTCGGCGGTTGAACAGCATCATAATTCCTCTCCCTGGTCGCCGCGCCTTATCACGCTGGCCATACGCAACGGCATTGACAAGCCCTCGCAGTGGCGTGCATGTTAGCGGTATCACGACGACAACATCAATAAAAATGTTGCGCTTCAAGGGACGGGAGAGAGCGATGACTCGGACGATGGAACACGGTGGCAGGGTCAGCCGCCGCGACCTTTTTTTCTGGGGTGCATCGGTCTCGCTTCTCGCCATGATGCCCGCGGCGGCACGCGCCGCCGGCCCGATCTATCGCGATCCCAAAGCTCCGATCGACCTGCGCGTCGATGATCTGCTCTCGCGGATGACGCTCGACGAGAAGGTCGCGCAGTTGATCACTTTGTCGCGCACCAAGCGCGATGTGATGGACGATGCCCTCGCTTTCGATCCCGCCAAGGCATCGGCCGCCTATCCGCATGGCATCGGCCAGATCGCGCGCCCGTCCGATCGCGGAGGCGCGGCGACCGCCAACAACAATCCGGAAAACGACGTTCCCGTGCCCTCGACCGGCCGCTGGCGCGCGCCTGCCGATACCATCGCCTTCGTCAACGCCGCGCAGAAATGGGCGAAATCGACGCGGCTGGGCATTCCGGTGCTGTTCCACGAGGAAAGCCTGCACGGCTATATGGCGCCCACCGCGACGAGCTTTCCGCAGGCGATCGCGCTTGCCAGCACGTTCGATCGTGATCTGATGCAGCAGGTGAGCTCGGTCATCGCGCGCGAGGTGCGCGCGCACGGCACGACGCTGGCGCTGTCGCCGGTGGTCGATATCGCGCGCGATCCACGCTGGGGCCGGATCGAGGAAACCTTCGGTGAGGACGCGTATCTGTGCGGTGAGATGGGCATCGCTGCGGTGCTCGGTCTGCAGGGGCGCAGCAAGATCCTGGCGCCCGGCAAGGTGTTCGCGACGCTCAAGCACATGACCGGCCACGGCCAGCCCGAAAGCGGCGAGAATGTCGCGCCCGCGCCGCTTGCCGAACGCGAACTGCGCGAACGCTTCTTCCCGCCGTTCCGCAAGATCGTGAAGAAGACCGGGATCGCCGCGGTGATGCCCTCGTACAACGAGATCGACGGCATGCCGAGCCACGCCAACCGCTGGCTGCTGAACGACGTGCTGCGCGGCGAATGGGGCTTCGATGGCGCGATCGTCAGCGATTATGCCGCGATCGGCGAGCTCGCCTCGCTGCATCATGTCGCCCCCGACATGGCCGCAGCCGCACGGCTGGCGCTGATCGCCGGGGTCGACAGCGATCTGCCCGATGGCGAGGCGTTCCGCACGCTGGGCGATCAGGTACGCGCGGGAAAAGTGCCGCAGGCCCTGGTCGATCTCGCGTGCCGCCGGATGCTCAGGCTCAAGTTTCGCGCGGGCATGTTCGAGGAAGGCCCGGTTGACGCACGCGCCGCAGCCAGGCTGACCGCGAACCCCGAGGCCGTGGCGCTGGCGCGGCAATCGGCGATCAAGGCGATCACGCTGCTGACCAACGATGGAACGCTCCCGCTCACCCCCGGCGCGCACAAGCGGGTCGCGGTGATCGGGCCCAATGCTGCGATCGCGCGGCTCGGCGGCTATTCGTCGCTTCCGACCAATCCGGTCTCGCTGCTCGAGGGGGTCAAGGCGCGGCTCGGCAACCGCGCCGAAGTGGTGCATGCGCAGGGCGTGTTCATCACCCAGAGCGAGGACCGCTCCGCCAACGAAATCCTGCTCGCCGACCCCGCGAAGAACCGGCAGCTGATCGCCGAGGCGGTCGAGGTCGCCAACACGTGCGACGTCATCCTGCTGGCGATCGGCGATACCGAGCAGACCAGCCGCGAGGGCTTTGCCAAGAACCACCTCGGCGATCGCACCAGCCTCGATCTGATCGGCGAGCAGAACGCACTGTTCGAAGCGATGAAGGCGACCGGCAAGCCAGTGGTCGTGGTCGCGATCAACGGTCGTCCGCCCTCGTGGCCGACGGTCGCGGAGAACGCCAACGCGCTGCTCGAATGCTGGTACATGGGGCAGGAGGGGGGCCATGCGATGGCCGCGGTGCTGTTCGGCGATGCCAATCCCGGCGGCAAGCTGCCCGTCACCGTCGCGCGCCATGTCGGCCAGATTCCGATCTTCTACGATGCCAAGCCCTCGGCGCGGCGCGGCTATCTGTTCGACACCACCGATCCGCTGTTCCCGTTCGGCCATGGGCTGAGCTACACGACGTTCGAGCTGAGCGCACCGCGTCTGTCTGCGGCCAGCATCGGCACCGGCGGCAGCGTGACGGTCGAGGTCGATGTCACCAACACCGGCACCCGCGCCGGCGACGAGGTCGTCCAGCTCTACATCCGCGATCAGGTCGCCTCGGTGACCCAGCCGCTCAAGGTGCTCAAGGGCTTCCAGCGCGTCTCGCTTGCTCCCGGCGCGCGCACCACCGTCAGCATCGTCCTCGAACCCGAGACCTTCACCATCTGGAACGACCAGATGAAGGAGGTCGTCGAGCCCGGCCTGTTCGACATCATGACCGGGCCCGACAGCGTCAACCTGCAAACCGTCACTCTCGAAATCGTCTAAGGATCACCATGCCCAAGATCGTCGATGCCCGTGTCATCATCACCTGCCCGGGTCGCAATTTCGTTACGCTCAAGATCATCTGCGACGATGGCACCACCGGGGTCGGTGATGCCACGCTCAATGGCCGCGAACTGTCGGTCGCCAGCTATCTCACCGATCACGTCATCCCCTGCCTGATCGGCCGCGACGCGCACCGCATCGAGGATATCTGGCAATATCTTTACAAGGGTGCGTACTGGCGGCGCGGGCCGGTGACGATGAGCGCGATCGCCGCGGTCGATACCGCATTGTGGGACATCAAGGGCAAGATCGCCGGGCTGCCGGTCTATCAGCTGCTCGGCGGAGCTTCCCGCGAGAACGTGATGGTCTACGGCCATGCCAACGGCACGACGATCGAGGACACGATCGCGGTCGCGCTCGACTATCAGGCCCAGGGCTACAAGGCGATCCGGCTGCAGTGCGGCGTCCCCGGGATGGCATCGACCTATGGCGTCAGCAAGGACCGCTATTTCTACGAGCCCGCCGATTCCGATCTGCCCACCGAGAATGTCTGGAACACCAGTAAATATCTGCGCGTGGTGCCCGAGCTGTTCAAGGCGGCGCGCGAGGCTTTGGGCTGGGACGTGCATCTGCTGCACGATATCCACCACCGGCTGACCCCGATCGAGGCGGGACGGCTGGGCAAGGATCTCGAGCCCTATCGCCCGTTCTGGCTCGAGGATGCGACGCCTGCCGAGAACCAGGAAGCGTTCAAACTGATCCGCCAGCACACCACCGCGCCGCTGGCTGTCGGCGAAATCTTCAACTCGATCCACGACTGCCGCGAGCTGATCCAGAACCAGCTGATCGACTATATCCGCGCGACCGTGGTGCATGCCGGCGGCATCACCCATCTGCGCCGGATCGCATCGCTCGCCGATCTCTATCAGGTGCGCACCGGCTGCCATGGCGCGACCGATCTGTCGCCGGTGTGCATGGCCGCAGCTTTGCACTTCGACCTGTCGGTGCCCAATTTCGGCGTGCAGGAATATATGCGCCACACCCCCGAGACCGACGCGGTCTTCCCGCATGCCTACACCTTCGCCGATGGCGCGATGCACCCCGGCGACGAGCCGGGCCTTGGTGTCGATATCGATGAGGAACTCGCCAAGGGCTATGAGTACAACCGCGCCTTCCTGCCGGTGAACCGGCTCGAAGACGGCACGATGTACAACTGGTGACCCCGGTGGACGATGTCGCACAGGCCGCCGCCGAGGCACCCGATGCCACGGTGCGCGCGGTGCCCAAGCCGCGCGGACGTATCCGCTGGGTCATCTGCGCGCTGCTGTTCGCTGCGGTGGTGCTGTCGTATATCGACCGGTTGGTGCTCGGCGTGCTCAAGCCGCAGCTCGAGACGCTCTATGGCTGGACCAATTCGGGCTATGGCGACATCTCCGGCTATTTCCAGGTCTGCTACGGGCTCGGTTTCCTTGCGTTCGGCTGGCTGATCGACCGCATCGGTCCGCGCGCGGGCTATCTGCTGGCGATGGGGATGTGGACGGTCGGCCATTTCGCGCAGGTCTTCGTCACCACCACCACCGGCTTCGTCATCGCGCGGATCCCGCTGGCATTGGGCGAGGCGGGGACCTTTCCTTCCGCGCTCGCTGCGGTGTCGCAATGGTTTCCCAAGAAGGAACGCGCGCTGGCGATCGGTATCTTCAACGCCGGCGCCAATGTCGGCGCGATCATCACCCCGCTGCTGGTCTCGTTCATCGTCGTCGGGCTGGCGTTCGACTGGCGCTGGGCGTTCATCGTCACCGGGCTGTTCAACCTCGTCTGGCTGTTCGTCTGGTGGAAGTTCTATCGCAACCCCGCGCAGCACCCCAAGGTCACCCCCGAGGAGCGCGCGTGGATCGAGGCCGAACCGTCCGAAGACGCGGGCCGCACCGGCTTCTTCAACGTCATGCGCCACCGCGAGACCTGGGCCTATATGGCAGGCCGCTTCCTGATCGATCCGGTGTGGTGGACCTTCCTGTTCTGGCTGCCCGATTTCTTCAACAAGCAATATGGCTATGATCTCAAGAACTTCGGCCCGCCGCTCGTTGCCATCTATATCCTCGCCGATGTCGGCGCGATCGCCGGCGGCTGGTACAGCTCGCACCTGCTCAAGAAGGGCATGGCCACCGGCCGGGCGCGCAAGCAGGCGATGTTCGTCTGCGCGCTGTTTGCGCTGCCGGTGATGTTCGCGATCGAGGCCGACAATATCTGGGTTGCGGTGTTCTGCATCGGGCTGGCGTGCGCGGCGCACCAGGGCTTTTCGACCAACCTGTTCGCGCTGCCCGGAGACCAGTTTCCGCGGTTCGCGCAGGGCACGCTGATCGGGCTGGGCGGGTTTGCGGGCGCGTGCGGTGGATTCATCGCGTCGAAGTCGCTGGGCGTGTTGCTCGACCGCGTCGGCAGCTACGAGCCGTTCTTCATCGCCTGCGGCATGGCCTATCTGGTGGCGCTGGGCGTATTCCATCTGCTCAACCCCAAATACAAGCAAGTGAAGGTCGCCAGCAACCGATGATCCGTCCGTTCTCCACCCAGCGCCTGACCGACCCTGCAACATGGCGAAGGCTGATGATGGGGGCGTCCACGCTGGTGCTGGGAGCGCTGGCAACCTCGGTTCAGGCGCAGGCCACACAGAACGGTCCGCAGCATTGTCCGTGGAAAGCCGCCTGGGCCTCGTCGCAGATGCTGCCCGATGCCGCCAACGCGCTGCCCGACGGCACGCTTGAGGATGCGACGTTGCGCCAGATCGTGCGACCCTCGATATCGGGCACGCAGATGCGCATCCGGCTGTCGAATGTCTTCGGGACCACCCCGCTGCGCATCGGCGGTGTCTCCATCGCCCGGTCAGCGGACAATGCCAGCGCCGATATCGTGCCTGCCACGCTGAAGGTGCTGACGTTTGCAGGACGCCCCGGAGCGGTGGTCCCGCCCGGCGGCGAATGGCTCAGCGACCCGGTCGACTGGCAGGGCGGCGCGTTCGAGGACCTGGCCGTCAGCATCCATGTCGCGAGCGACCCCGCTGGGCAGACGTCGCACCCCGGATCGCGCGCGACATCCTATGTCGTGCGTGGCAATGCGATCGCGGACCGCGCCCTCACCGGTGCCACGGCGGTCGACCACTGGTATCTGCTCTCGGGTATCGAGACCAGCAGTTGCACCGCGCGCGATGGCATCGCCGTGCTGGGGGATTCGATCACCGACGGGCGCGGATCGACCACCAACGGCAACGATCGCTGGACCGACTTCCTTGCCCGGCGGCTCGATGGCCGTGCTGCGGTGATCAATCAGGGCATCGGCGGCAACAGGCTCTTGCTCGACGGGCTGGGGCCGAATGCGCTCGCCAGGCTCGACCGGGATGTGCTCGCGCAACCGGGGGTCCGCCACCTGATCGTGCTCGAGGGGATCAACGACATCGGCACGCTGGCACGCGAGAAGCCCGTATCCGCCGAGGCGCATGCCGCGCTCGTCGAGCAGGTCACCGGCGCCTATGCCCAGATCATCGCGCGCGCGCAGGCCCACGGCATCAAGGTGCACGGCGCGACGATCCTGCCGTTCATGGGCAACGAATATTATAGTCCGAGTGCCCAGAGCGAAGCGGACCGTCAGGCGATCAACGCCTGGATCCGCAGCTCGGGCGCGTTCGACAGCGTCATCGATCTCGACGCGGTGATGCGCGATCCTGCACGCCCGGCCTATCTCAACCCGGCTTACGATACCGGCGATGGGCTGCACCCCAATCCTGCAGGATTCCGGGCGATGGCCGACGCGGTCCCGCTCTCGCTCTTCGACTGATCTTACCCCAGCACCAAACCCGTCTCTACCCGTCGGCCTGCACCCGGCGGGTCCTTTTCGCGTGCCGGTCAGGCTGGCCGGCGTCAGGCACAAAAAAAGGACCGGTCGATCGCTCGACCGGTCCAATGGGAGGGGAAATCCTGGTGGGGGCGCGGTCAGAAGCGGCCGCGGATCCCCACCAGAATGGTGCGACCCGGATTGTATTCGTTGAACGTGGCATTGGGGAACTGGAAGTAGCTGCTCTGCGCTTCCTTGGTGATGTTGATCGCGTTGACCACCAGGGTCGGCAGGTAATCGTTGCCGAAGATCTGGGCGAGATCGAGATTGCCGGAGAAGTCGAGCTGGCTGTAGCTGCGCCCGAAGATCGCCGCCTGCGGGATTCCGTTCTGGTTGGGGTTCGACGCCTGCGAGCCTTCGTTGTAGACATAGGTCAGACGCGCCGAGATGCCGTTCTTGTCGTAATATCCGGTGGCGGTGTAGGTCGTCGGTGCCACGCCGATCGCCACGGCCGGCGCGCCGGTTCCTTCGCCCTTCTGGTCGATCAGCGTCAGGTTGCCCTGGAAGCCGAAACCGGTGACGCCGATGTACCGGGTGATGAAGTCGAGCGGCTGGGTGATCTGGAACTCCAGACCGTTGACCTTGAGCTTGCCGTCAGCATTGACCTGCTGCTGCACCACCACGGCGACATCACGGAGCGCCTGGCCCGGCTGGGCACGGGCGGCGAGCGATTCACGCTGGGCCTGGGTCAGCGAGTCGGTGTTGATGCCGAACTGTTCGAAGAACGAGAAGGGCACGTTGGTCAGGCCGTTGACGGTGAAGCCGGTGATCGACTTGCGGAAGGCTGCGAAGGCGATGACGCCTTCACCGCCGGTGTACAGTTCGAAGCCCAGATCGATATTGTCCGAAATGAACGGATCGAGCGTGCTGTTGCCGATGGTACCGATATCGGCCGATGGCTGGATGAAGCTTGCACCCGGCAGCAGCGCGTTCGGGTCAGGCCGGGTCAGCGTCCGAGAGATCGAAGCACGGGCGACTGCTATGCCACCGAAATCGAAGGCGGCACTCAGCGAAGGCAGGAAGTTCGAATAGTTCGTGTCCGAAATCGGGAAGGTGATCAGGTTCGGAAAGCGGCCACCATCCGCCACAGGCGGCGCGCCTACAGGATTGTTCAGCGGATTGGGGATGGTCACCCGGCCACCGATGATCTGCTGAGTGCGGACATAACGCACGCCGCCATTGAGCCGCAGCGTATTGTCGCCGACGTCGAAAATGCCGTTGGCCTCGATAAAGGTGCCGGTGACCTTCTCTCGGATCAGGCCGCCATTGGCACCGCTGCTGCCCGAGCCGGTTTCGGTCGCATCGGCGAGCAGGGCGTCATAGTTGGTGTCGCGACGTACCTTGTCCCAATCGACCGTGACATAGCCGTTCTTGCCCGGAAGCAGATAGCTGGGCACCGCTGCGGTCGGGATCAGCGACCCGGCATAGGTGATCGGCGCAGCGCCAGCGGTGAAGCCGGTACCATAGCCGGGGAAGGTCGGGAAACCTGCAGGCGTTGCGGTACCTGGCTGGTTGAGACCGGTGCAGGGCGTGGTGTTGGTGTTGGGAGCGAGCAGCGTGACGCTGGGACCGTTGCCGCAGATCGCATTCTGCCAGACACCGGTGTTGTCGAACGGCGTGATGCGACGCTGGGTATCGTCATAGGCCGCGCCGACGCGGACGCTGAACCGGGTCTCATCGCCGAACAGCAGGCTGCCGCGAATGCCCTTGGTTTCGGTCGCGCGCTCTTCACCGTTGAGGTTGACGCGGCCGCCACCATCCCAGCCGAAGTTGGCCGGGTTGTTGAGATCGAGGCTCGACTCGATGGTCGGGATGCCGCCGTCGTTCTGGTAGTTCACGGTCAGCCCGCTGTTGGGCGGGGTGATCACCAGGAAGGTGGGGCTTTCGCGGCGGAAGTTGCTCTTGGTGTAGTTCGCCTGCAGGTCGCCCTTGATCCAGTCGTTGATGCGGAATTCGATACCCGGATTGATGCCGTAATAGTCCTGCGTATCCTTGTAGGGGCGATACTCGAGGAAGAACTGCGAGTTGGCATAGGTGCCGCTGGTGACGGTGCAGCCTGCCGAGCAGTCGGCCTTGTCATAGGTGGTGTTGAGCGGGATGACGGCACCGTTGCGGCCAACCCAGTTCATCGCGGTGCGCGTGAATTCGGTGTCGCGCTGGGCGTACATGCCATCGACATAGAAGTTGAAATCATCGCTGGGACGCCATTCGAGCGAGACCAGTCCGTTGTAGCGCTGGCGGAAGCCTTCTTCACTGCGTGGACGACCCAGGCGCGGGATGATGCCGTTGTCGATCTGGTCGATCGTCGCGCCGGGATTGTTGCGCAGTAAAAACGCCTGATCGATGACCGCTCCGGGGGTCAGGCCGTTGCCTGCCCGCGAGGGTACCGTTGCAGGGATGGTGAAGTTGCCACCGCCGGTAGCATTACGGGTGCCGGTGGGCCGTTGCGCCGCGGTCAGGTTGGGGTTGGTGAAGCCGATGGTTTCATAGCCGTCGACGTTGAACTGGTTGCGGACGGCAGCACCGCCGACGAGAATGCCGAAATCGCCGAAGGTCGCGCTGGCGACGAGGTGGCCGCGATAACCCCATTTGTCGGCGCCGCTGACCTTAGAGCCCTGCAGGCCATAGCTGATATAGGGCTTGGGATTGTCGAACGGGCGCGCCGCGCGCAGGTTGACGGTACCGGCGGCGCCGCCTTCGAGCAGGCTGGCGGTCGGCGACTTGCTGACGGTGAGCTGGGTGAACAGTTCGGTCGGGATCAGGTCGAGATCGACCTCGCGGTTGGTGCTCTGCGCATCGAACCGCACCGAGGCGATCGCTACCGGGGTGCCGTTGAGCAGCACGCGGGTGAAGTTGGTGCCGAGGCCACGGATGGCGACCGACGAGCCTTCGCCCGTGACTTCGCGGCCGATGGTGATGCCCGGAATGCGGTTGAGCGATTCCGCGATGTTGGTGTCGGGGAACTTGCCGATGTCCTCAGCGAAGATCGAGTCGGTGAAGCCGATCGAGTTGCGCTTGGCGACCGTCTGGCTTTCGAGCGATGCACGGAAGCCGGTGACGACGATTTCACCCGCCGGCGCATCGCTGTCGGTGATTTCGATTTCGCTTGAGGGGGAAGTGGTGGCTGGCTGGTCTTGCGGGGCGGGAACGCCTTGCGCCATCGCAACGCCAGGAACAATCAAGGCGGGTACGGCAGCAGCGCTCAGCAGGCCAAGACGCAGTGAATCGATACGAGACATCATAAAAATCCTCCCCATTTTCGGTCGCAGCTTTGTGCTGGCGATCCACGCCATGATAGCGCTATCAATTGTTGAGTTAATACTCTGAGTTATTCCTGTCAAGAGACTGTCGATGGCGCCTTAACGCGGCTACCCCATAGCGCGTAAAACAGAATATAAAACTCGCAAGCGACCGTGAGCAAAAATGACGCCTGTAGCCCATAAGCGTCCGCAATCCAGCCCTGCACGACCACCAGCGCACCGCCGGCAATCGCCATGATCAACAGGCCCGATCCCTCCTCGGTCAACGGACCCAAGCCGCGGATTGCGAGCACGAAAATCGTGGGGAACATGATCGAGTGGAACAGCCCGACGAGAATCAGCGCCCACATCGCAAATGGTCCCGTGGTGAATACCGTTACCAGCATCACGACACCGGCGCCGACCGAGGCGAACGCCAGCACGGTCGCAGGCTCCACGCGCTGCATCACGGCCGACCCTGCAAACCTTCCGATCATCATGCCCGCCCACAACAATGTCAGGTACCTGCCCGCCTGTTCCTGGGTCAGATCGGCGATATCGGGCTGGCTGACGAAGTTCACGAACAGATTGGCGACCCCGATTTCCGCGATCAGATAGATGAAGATCGCAGGGATGCCGAGCACCAGATTGCGGTGGTTCCATAGCGACAGCGATTTGCGCGCCGCCGCAGAGACACGGCTGGTGGCGTGTCCGATCGCGGGCAGGGGGACGCGCGCGATGATCAGGGCGAGCACGACCAGCACCAGCGCGACGATGCCATAGGGCAGGATCACCGACTGCGCATCGGCGAGTCGCTCGGCCTGGGTCAGCGCCGTGCCGGCCTGCGAGGTGCCGCCCTTCGACCGCCCGAGGATCAGATACGCCCCGAACAGCGGCGCGAACATCGTGCCGGCCGAGTTCATCGCCTGCACCAGGTTGAGCCGCGACGATGCGGTTTCCGCAGGCCCGATCACCGCGACATAGGGGTTGGCGGCCACCTGGAGCAGGGTGATGCCGCTGGCGATGACGAACAGCATCGCCAGCGTCACGCCGTATGACGGCAGGCTCGCCGCCAGCATCATGCCGCAGGCGCCTGCCGCCATGACCAGCAGGCCGATCACGAGCGCGCGCTGGTAACCGATTCGCTCGATCAGCTTGGCGGAGGGAATCGAGGCGACGAAATAGGCGATGAACCAGACCGACTCGATCAACGTGGCCTCGGTGTAGGTCAGATCGAAGACGCTGCGCAGATGCGGCAACAGCGTGTTGTTGATGACGGTGATGAAGCCCCACATGAAAAACAGGCTGGCGAGCAGCGTCAGCGCCGAGCGGTATCCCGGGCCTGCGGGCGGAAGGTCCGCTGCAGGCGCAGGCTGGTTGGTGGTGTTCATCCGTTTGTCTCTCCCTGTCGCGCTGGGCTTGTGCAGCCTCAATTGTCTGAGTATATGCCGGTGCTCACAGCGTCAATCAGGCGCGTACCGACGAGGGGGAGTAGCAATGGCCACAGCAACATTGATGCGGCGCAGCCTTTGGATGGCAGCCCTGTTGCCATGGTCGCCGTTGCAGGCGGCCACCGTCGAGCGCGAACCTGCAGGCACATTGGCGGATGGACGCGTGATCGAAGCGGTGACGCTGACCGGCGCAAACGGAATGTCCGCACGGGTGCTGAGCTATGGCGCGACGTTGCAGTCGCTGATCGCGCCCGACCGCGACGGCGAGTTGGCCGATGTGCTGCTGGGGTTCGACGATGCTGCCGATTACGTCACCAAGGCAAGCTATTTCGGCGTCACGGTCGGCCGTTACGCCAACCGTATCGGCGGCGGGCGCTTCACGCTCGACGGCAAGAGCTATCAGGTTTCGCAGAACGACAAGGGCAACAGCCTGCACGGCGGCGAAGCCGGGTTTGACAAAAGGCTGTGGCAGATCGTTTCGGTCAACCAGGGCAAGAGTGCTTCGGTGACGCTGGCGCTGGTCAGCGCGGATGGCGATCAGGGCTATCCCGGGCGGGTCGAGGCGCAGGTGACCTATTCGCTCGACGATACCGGCACTCTGACGATCGCGTTCGATGCCACCACCGACCGGCCGACGGTCATCAACATGACCAATCATGCCATCTTCAATCTGGCCGGCGAAGGCGCCCCCGGTGGCGCGCTGGGCCACAGACTGACGATCCCGGCCTCTGCGATCACGCCGGTGGATGCCAACCTGATCCCGACCGGCGCATTGCGCCCGGTGGCGGGAACGGTGTTCGATTTCCGCACCCCGCGCACGACCGATACGGGCATCCGCGAAGGAGGCGACGAACAGATCGTCTTCGGCCGCGGATACGATCACAATTTTGCACTCGACAAGGGGCTGACCAAGGCGCCCGAACTGGCGGCGCGGCTCGAGGATCCTGTCTCGGGCCGGGTGCTCGAGGTGTTGAGCACCGAGCCGGGCATCCAGGTTTACACAGGCAATTTTCTCGATGGAACGCTGCGCGGCAAGGCCAACCATTTTTACCGGATGGGGGACGGCATCGCGCTCGAGCCGCAGAAATTCCCCGATGCGCCCAACCAGCCCGGGTTCGTGTCTGCGCGGGTCGATGCCCGCAAGCCCTATCGTCATGTGATGATCTACCGCCTTTCCGTCGCGCGCTGAGCGGCTGTTTGTTGTTTCCCCCTTCACTGGAGCCCACCCTGTAATGTCCCAAGCCCCGAAGCTGCGCAGCCGCGCCTGGTTCGACAATCCCGACAATATCGACATGACCGCGCTGTATCTCGAGCGCTATCTCAACTTCGGCCTCAGCCTTGAGGAACTGCAGTCGGGCAAGCCGATCATCGGGATCGCGCAGACCGGAAGCGATCTCAGCCCGTGCAACCGCCACCATCTGGTGCTCGCCGAGCGGGTGCGCGAAGGCGTGCGCGAAGCCGGCGGCATCGTCATCGAGTTTCCGGTCCATCCGATCCAGGAAACCGGCAAGCGCCCCACTGCGGGTCTCGACCGCAACCTGGCGTATCTCGGTCTCGTCGAGATTCTCTACGGCTATCCGCTCGACGGGGTGGTGCTGACCATCGGCTGCGACAAGACCACGCCTGCCGCGCTGATGGCAGCGGCGACGGTGAACATTCCCGCGATCGCGCTGTCGGTCGGGCCGATGCTCAACGGTTGGCACAAGGGCGAACGCACCGGATCGGGCACGATCGTTTGGAAGGCGCGCGAGATGCTCGCAGCCGGCCAGATCGACGATGCCGAGTTCATCCGGCTGGTGGCGTCCTCGGCGCCGTCGACGGGCTATTGCAACACGATGGGCACCGCGACGACGATGAATTCGCTGTGCGAGGCGCTGGGCATGTCGCTGCCCGGCTCGGCAGCGATCCCCGCGCCGTATCGCGACCGGCAGGAGGTCGCCTGGCGCACCGGCAAGCGGATCGTCGAGATGGTCGCCGAAGACCTCAAGCCATCGGACATCCTCACAAAGCAGGCGTTCCACAATGCGATCCGCGTCAACAGCGCGATCGGCGGATCGACCAATGCCCCGATCCACCTCAGCGCGATCGCGCGGCACATCGGCGTCGATCTGCCGATCAAGGACTGGGAGACCGAGGGGCACAAGGTGCCGCTGCTGGTCAATCTGCAGCCCGCAGGCGAATATCTCGGCGAGGATTTCTATCGCGCCGGCGGGGTTCCTGCGGTGATCGGCCAGCTGATCGGGCAGGGGCTGATCCACGAGGACGTCATGACCGTGAACGGCAAGACCATAAGCGAGAACTGCCGTGGCGTCGAAATCGAGGACGAGAAGGTGATCCGTCCGTTCGACCAGCCGCTGGTCAGCGATGCCGGGTTCATCGTGCTCACGGGCAACCTGTTCGACGCGGCGGTGATGAAGACCAGCGTGATCTCGCCCGAGTTCCGCGACCGCTATCTGTCGAACCCCGATGATCCCGACGCGTTCGAAGGCCCCGCCGTGGTGTTCGACGGGCCCGAGGACTATCACGATCGCATCGATGATCCGGCGACCGGCATCACCCGCGAAACCTTGCTGTTCATGCGCGGTGCCGGGCCGATCGGCTTCCCCGGTGCGGCCGAGGTCGTCAACATGCGGCCGCCATCGTATCTGATCACCGAAGGCGTGCACGCATTGCCGTGCATCGGCGATGGGCGGCAATCGGGAACATCGGGTTCGCCCTCCATCCTCAATGCCAGCCCCGAGGCCGCGGCGATGGGCGGGCTGGCCCTGCTCCAGACCGGTGACCGGGTGAGGATCGATCTGCGCAAGGCGACCGCCGATGTATTGATCAGCGACGAAGAACTCGCCCAACGCCGCGCTGCGCTCGAGGCTGCCGGCGGCTTCCCCTATCCCGCATCGCAGACGCCCTGGCAGGAGATCCAGCGTTCGGTGGTCGGGCAGATGAACACCGGCGCGATCCTTGAAGGCGCGGAGAAATACCAGCGCATTGCGCAGACGATGGGCCTGCCGCGCGACAACCACTGAGGTCGGGCCCTGATCCTGCGCAGCCGCTGGAGTGCCGCTCCAGCGGCTAGGTGCGCTCGGGCAGTCCCATGTCGGCGAGCGCGAGGTGCAGCAGGCTCGCCATGGCGCGATGCGCCGCGTCGGCGTCGCCCGCCAGGATCGCCTCGTGCACCAGCACGTGATCGGGCAGGGGATCGCGGGGAAGCGCACGGGTGCGCTGCTTGTAGGTCGTGGTCCAGCTCACCGCAGCCCCCACAGAACTCGCCAGCGCGGCCAGCGCCTCGTTGCCCGCAGCGGCCAGGATGGCGCGATGGAAGCGCTGGTCGGCGGCGCGCCCTTCTGGATCGGCGAGGCCGAGCCTGCCCATGTCGTCGAGCGCCGACGTCATCTCGTGGAGATGCTCGTCGGTGCGGCGGCGCGCGGCAAAAGCCGCTGCGGCGGGCTCGATCACCCCGCGCAGCTCGAACAGGTCGAGGATGAAGGCGGTGTCGGGCTCGCCCTCGAACGTCCAGGCCAGAACATCGGGGTCGAGCAGGTTCCAGCGCTGCCGCGGCGTGACCCACGTGCCCGCCTTGGGGCGGCTTTCGACCAGGCCCTTGGCGGCAAGAATGCGGATCGCTTCGCGATAGGCGGTTCGCGATATGCCCAGCGCAACGCTGGCCTCGATCTCGCCGCCAAAGACATAGCCTGGCTGGCGCACGCCACTGACGATCTGCACGCCGATGTCATGCGCCACGGTGCCGTGGATGCGGGGAGATGCGCTACGCGCGTCGTCCATGGTGTGATCGCCCTCCCGTCAGTCGTAAAACGCCTCCGTAGACGATCGGCGTCCGGTTAGAAAGGCATCGGCGACAAGCTTGAGCGGGCGCACATCGACATCGCTGCTGTTCTCGCCGATCAAACGCGCAAAGCGCTCGTAGAGTGCCGGGTATTCGCGCTCGGAGGGAAGTTCGCGGCGCGCGCCGGCTATCGTCAGCGCGTTGCCGCCGTCATCGAGCACAAGCGTCCCAGCGTCTGTCTCGACGGTGATCGCCCAGACCTGCCGACCGGTCTGTCGCCAATCGAACCGCGCGGCGACCGGCGCTCCGTCGCCGGTGCGCATCGCCAACCGCGCCGCGATCGGCGCGCTGCGGTTGCCGGGTATCTCGAGCAGCGCATCTTCGAGCCAGACCGGGCACGGCAGCAGCGTGGTGAGGATCGACAGCGCATTGATCCCGGGATCGAACACCCCCAGCCCGCCGGGTTGCCAGATCCAGTCCTGCCCGGGATGCCACTGGCGCACGTCTTCCATCCAGCGGATATCGACGCCGGTGATCGTCTTGTCGGCAAGCCATGCACGCGCGGGTTCGACCCCGGCGGCAAAGCGCGAGTGCCAGCTGGCAAACAGCGTGACCCCGGCAGAGTCGGCCGCGCGGGCAAGGTCATCGACCTCGCTCAGCGTCGCGCCGGGGGGCTTTTCGAGGAAAACATGCCGTCCGGCCGCGATCGCGGCGCGCGCCGCTGCATGGCGGACCTGCGGCGGCTGGCACAACGCGACCGCTTCGAGACCGGGTTCTGCCGACAGCATGGTCTCAAGATCGGCATAGCCCGGAACGCCATCGGCGTGGGCATGACGGCTGGCCACTGCGGCGAGGGTGAAATCAGGGCTCGCGGCGATGGCAGGCAGATGCTGGTCGCGCGCGATCTTGCCCAGGCCGACAATGCCGACCGCGATCACAGGGCTGCAACCCTGATCGGCGTTTCGGCTGACCGCGCCAGCGCATTGACCACTGGCCAGGTGAACGGCCTTGCCTCGATGACGAAATGGTCGCCGGGCTGCGCCAGGAAACCGTCGGCGAACGACAAGGTGGCGGTTCCGAAGAAGTGGACGTGCACATCGCCGGGCCGGCGGAACGGCGCATATTTGAAGTGATGATGTTCCAGATTGGCGATGCTGTGCGACATGTTGGCCTCGCCGGTGAGAAACGGCTTCTCCCAGACCGTGCGGCCATCGCGGACGATGCGGCTCATCCCGCGGATGTCGGCGGGCAGGTCGCCCAGCAACAGCTCTGCGCCCAGCGCGGCCGGCCGCAGCTTGGAATGCGCCAGCCACAGATAGTTGCCGCGCTCGGTCACATGATCGGAAAACTCGTTGCCCAGGGCAAAGCCGATCCGCGTCGGCATGCCATCAGGAGCGATCAGATAGACCCCTGCAATCTCGGGTTCCTCGCTGCCATCGAGCGCGAAATCCGGCATCTCGAGCGGCGCATCGGGTCCTACGAGGATCGATCCGTCGCCCTTGTAGAACCATTCGGGCTGCACACCGGTGGCGCCGTCTGCCGGCTTGCCGCCCTCGACCCCCAGCATGAACATCTTCATCGAATCGGTCGGCGCGGGGTCCAGCGCAGCCGCGCGGTGCATCGCGTCGCGCCCTTCGGCGGAGCCGAGATGGGTCAGCCCGGTGCCGCTGACCAGCAGGTGGGCAGCGTCGGGGTGATCGATCGGCGCGAGCAGGCGGACGCGGCCCAGATCGATCGCATCCCCCAGCTGCGGCTGGACATGGTCCACCAGCGTCTGGCCAGCGGCAAGCGCGGCGTGGGCGAGCGCCAATGTGCTCGCCGCGCCGTCCACTCGGTAGGCGCGGTCGCCATCCAGCGCGGCAACGCCGCGGTCCCCGTCGCTGAACTGGATGAGGCTGCGGATCACCGGGGCGATCCTTCGCGCACCCCATCGATACGCCGCGCAACGCCCCAGCTGTTGTCGTCGGCTATGGCGTCGGGGAGCAACGCTGCTGGCAGGTTCTGGAAGGCGACGGGCCGCAGGAAGCGGTGGATCGCCAAAGTGCCCACCGACGTGGTGCGGCCATCGCTGGTGGCGGGGAACGGACCGCCGTGAACCATCGCATGGGCCACTTCCACCCCGGTCGGCCAGCCGTTCGCGAGCACGCGCCCGACCCGATCGGCGAGCACCGGTAACAGCCGACGCGCGTCGGGAATGTCGGCATCATCGAGCTGCAGCGTGGCGGTGAGCTGACCTTCGAGCTGCGCGACCACCTCAATGAGTTCATCCATATCGGCGCAGCGGACGATGACCGAAGACGATCCGAACACCTCATGCCCCAGCGCTGAATCGGCGAGGAACTGCTTGGCGTCGGTCTGGAACAAAGCGCCCACCGCCTGGTTGGCTCCCGTCTGCGGCAGGCCGCGCGCGATGGTCTCGACCGATGCGTGGTTGGCGAGTGCGGCGACGCCCTCTTCGAAGCTTTTGTGGATGGCCGGAGACAGCATCGTGGCAGGTGCACTGTTCGACAGCGCGGCCCCAGCTGCGGCGGCAAACGCGTCGAGGTCAGGGCCGCCGATCGCCAGCACCAGCCCTGGATTGGTGCAGAACTGGCCCGCGCCCATCGTCAGCGACTGGACATAGCCCTCAGCCAAAGCCGCACCGCGCGAAGCGAGCGCTGCCGGCATCAGCACGACCGGATTGATGCTCGACATCTCGGCATAGACCGGGATCGGCTCCTTGCGCTCGGAGGCTATGCGCACCAGCGCGAGCCCGCCGCCGCGCGATCCGGTAAAGCCCACCGCCTTGATGCGGGGATCGCTGACCAGCGCGCCGCCGAGTGCGTTGGTTTCACCGGGCAGGTAGGAGAAGGTGCCCGCAGGCAGGCCACACGCCGCGACTGCCTGCTGGATTGCGCGCGCGACCAGCTCGCCGGTCCCCGGGTGCGCCGGGTGCCCCTTGACCACCACCGGACAGCCTGCAGCCAGCGCCGATGCGGTGTCGCCGCCTGCCACCGAAAACGCGAGCGGAAAGTTCGACGCGCCGAATACCGCGACTGGCCCGACCGCGACGTTCATCCGGCGCAGGTCGGGGCGCGGCAATGGCGCGCGATCGGGCATCGCCGGATCGATCGTCGCATCGAGCCAGTCGCCCTGGCGGACGACCTTGGCGAACAGGCGCAACTGTCCCGTGGTGCGGCCGCGTTCGCCCTCGAGGCGCGCGCGCGGCAGGCCGCTTTCCTGCATCGCGCGCACAATCAGGTCATCGCCGATCGCCTCGATCTGGCTGGCTATGGCATCGAGAAACGCGGCGCGCGCTTCTGGATCGGTCGCGGCATAGACAGGAGCCGCCGCTTGCGCGAGCGCGCAGGCCGCGTCGACATCGGCAGCGCTCGCCGAGGAAAACTCAGGCTGCAGAGCCTCGCCCGTCGCAGGATCATAGCTCTGGAACCGGGTTGCCGCCTGCCGGGTTTCCCCGCCGATCAGCATCGCACCATCGATCATCGCACAGTCTCCAAAAATCAAATAACTCAGACTTAATAGTAAGGCACCCCGCGTGATTTCTCAACCAGCGGGGTGCGCTTTATTTCGGATTGGGCAGGTCAGCAGAACCGGTTGATCAGGTTTTCGATCCGCTCCTGGCGGCCCGAGCGCGGCTTGGGGTCGATCGAGCGTTCGACGGCCAGATCGGCGATGCCCGCCAGATCGAGCGTAGCGATCTGCTGCCCGAAGTCGCCATCCCAGCCGGCATAGCGCTCGGCCTTGATCGCATCGAGCCTGCCATCCTCGATCAGCGCGGCGGCATTGAGCAGTCCGCGCGCGACCGTGTCGATGCCGCCGATATGGCCGTAGAACAGATCGACCGCATCCATCGACTGGCGGCGCACCTTGGCGTCGAAATTGAAGCCGCCGGTAGTAAATCCACCCGCGCGCAAAATCTCGACCATCGCCAGCGTGAGTTCCTCGGCCGAATTGGGGAACTGGTCGGTGTCCCAGCCATTCTGATGGTCGCCGCGGTTGGCATCGATCGACCCGAAGATGCCCAGCGCACCCGCCATCGCGATCTCGTGCTCGAAGGTATGCCCGCCCAATGTCGCGTGGTTGGCCTCGATATTGACCTTGACCTCGTTCTCGAGGCCATAGCGCTTGAGGAAGCCATAGACCGTCGCGGTGTCGAAATCATACTGGTGCTTGGTCGGCTCGTGCGGCTTGGGTTCGATCAGGATCGTGCCCGCAAAGCCGATCTTGTGCTTGTGCTCGACGACCAGCGAGAGGAAGCGGCCGAAATTGTCGAGCTCGCGGGCGAGGTCGGTGTTGAGCAAAGTCTCATAGCCTTCGCGCCCGCCCCACAGCACATAGTTGCTGCCGCCCAGCCGGTGCGTCGCCTCGAGCGCATCGCGCACCTGCATCGCGCCGAAGGCGAACACTTGCGGATCGGGGTTGGTCGCGCCGCCTGCGGCAAAGCGCGGGTTGCCGAACAGATTGGCGGTGCCCCACAGCAGCTTGCGGCCCGAGCTCTCCTGCAGCCGCTCGAGATCATCGACCGCCTCGGCAAAATGACTGCGGTGCTCAGCGATGTTGTGCGCGTCGGCCATCACATCGACGTCGTGGAAGCAGTAATAGGGGATATCGAGCTTGGTGAAGAAATCGAATGCGGCTGCGCGCTTGGCGGCGGCGGCCGCGCCGTCGTTGGCGCCGCGATGCCACGGACGGTCGAAGGTGCCCGCGCCGAACACGTCGGAGCCCGGCCAGCAGAAGGTGTGCCAGAAGCAAGCGGCAAAGCGCAGATGGTCTTCCATGCGCTTGCCCAGCACGACCCGGTCCTTGTCGTAATAACGATAGGCCAGTTCGTTGTCGGTCTCGGTGCCTTCGAAACGGATCGTCGGGATGTCGGCGAAATAATCGGTCATGGCGGGGTCCAGTCAGCAGTTGCGAATAAACGGGGTCAAGGTCAGGAAGTGCGCGGGGTGATGCGCGGATAGGCGTCGCGAAAGGCTTCTTGCTTGGGGGCGAGCCGCTCGGCGATATGCGGATCGGGATGGATCGTGTGCGCCACCGGCGGTGCGGTGCAGATGTCGGCCGCCGATCCGCCCTCGACCGCGAGCTGCGCGAGCCGTGCCGCGCCCAGCGCCGGGCCGACCTCGCCGCCCTTGAGGTAGACCAGCTCGACGCCGAGCGCCGCCGCCAGCGTCTCGCCCCAATAGCGCGAGCGCGCGCCGCCGCCGATCACCGACAGCCGATCGACCTGGGTCCCTGCATCGCGCAGCGCATCGAGCCCATCGGCCAGCGCGAAGGCGACGCCTTCGAGCACTGCCTGCGCGAGCCGTTCGGGGCCGGTGTCATGATCGAGCCGGAGGAATCCGCCGCGCACCTCGGCATCGTTGTGCGGGGTGCGCTCGCCCGAGAGATAGGGCAGGAAGATTTCGGGGCCGCTGGCAGGGCCGGTGCTTTCCGCGCGCGCGAACAGATCCGCAGCACCGCTGGCGCCGGTCAGCCGGGCGACCCAGTCGATGCACGCTGCAGCCGAAAGATGCACCGACATCTGGTGCCACAGCCCGGGAAGGCAGTGGCAGAAGGCATGGACCGCGCGCGCGGGATTGGGGCGGAAAGCATCGGTGGCGACGAAGATCACCCCCGAGGTGCCGAGCGACAGCAGCGCATCGCCGTTGCGCACCACGCCTACGCCCGCTGCGCCCGCCGCATTGTCGCTGCCACCGCCTGCGACCGGGACGGTGCCCATGCCCCAGAGTTCGGCGACGTCGGCGCGCAGCGTGCCGGTGATCTCGGTACCCTCGACGAGGCGAGGCATGTGCGAGACGTCGAGGCCTGTCGCCGCGAGCAGGGTAGGGCTCCAGGCGCGGGCTGCAACATCGAGCCACAATGTGCCGGCGGAATCGGACATGTCCGATGCCTTGTCGCCGGTCATCTGCAACCGGACATAATCCTTGGGCAGCAGCACGGTGCGCGTCGCGGCGAAGACATCGGGCTCGTGCGTCGCCACCCAGCGCAGCTTGGGGGCGGTAAAGCCGGGCATCGCGATATTGCCCGAAATCTCGCGCAGCTTTGGCTCGCGCTGCTCGAGTTCGGCACACTGCGCTGCCGAACGCCCGTCGTTCCACAGGATCGCGGGGCGCAAAGGTCTGTCATCGTCACCGAGCAGCGTCGCGCCGTGCATCTGGCCGGCAAGCCCGATACCGCGCACCGAGCGGCGCACCGCCGGATCGATCGCGGTGACCGCTGCGGTCGTCGCCTGCCACCAGGCTTCGGGATCCTGCTCGGACCACAGGGGTTGCGGGCGCTGCACGCTGAGCGCGGCGGTGCCTTGCGCCACCACCGCGCCATGCTCGTCAAGCACCACCGCCTTGACGCCCGAGGTGCCGATATCAATGCCGAGAAACATCGGCGTTACTTCAGCATCGGGTTGATCGTCCTGATCGAGCCGTCCTCGTTGTAGAACAATTCGGTCACCTTGACGTTGCGCAGCCGCGTCTGGCCCGAAAGCTGGGTGTCGTGATAGAACAGCCACCAGCGGCCATCCCATTCGACGATCGAATGGTGCGAGGTCCAGCCCTCTGTCGGCTCCAGAATCCGGCCCTGATAGGTGAACGGACCATAAGGCGATGTGCCGGTCGCATAGACCAGGTAGTGCGTGTCGCCGGTCGAGTAGCTGAAATAGTATTTGCCGTTGTACTTGTGCATCCAGGCGGCCTCGAAGAAGCGCCGGTCGGTGTCGCCGCTGAGGATCGGCTTGCCCGATTTGTCGAGGATCTGGATATCGCGCGGCTTCTCGCCGAATTCCATCATGTCATCGGCCATGACCGCGATCTTGGGGGCGAGAGCAGGCTTGTCGGGAGCCTCGAGATCGGTCTTCGAACCATCGGGATCATAGGTGCCGGTGGTGTTGCGCTGGAGCTGCCCGCCCCAGATGCCGCCGAAATACATATAGGACTTGCCGTCGTCATCGGTGAACACCGCAGGATCGATCGAGAAGCTGTCCTTGATCGGCTGCGGATTGGCCTTGAACGGGCCGACGGGCGACTTGGAGGTGGCGACGCCGATGCGGAATGCGCCCTGTTTGTCCTTGGCGGGGAAATACAGATAATAGGTGCCGTTCTTGCGCGCGGCATCGGGTGCCCACATCTGCCGGTCGGCCCAAGGCACGTCCTTGACGTCGAGCGCGACCGGATGGACGGTCACCTTGCCGCCGATCGAATCCATGCTGAGCACGCGATAGTCGCGCATCTCGAAATGCGCACCTAGGTCATCCTCGGGGGTGGGGCCGTCGATGTCGTGGCTGGGGTAGACATAGATCTTGCCGTCCCAGACATGCGCAGACGGATCGGCGGTATAGATGTCGCTGACCAGCGGCTGCGAGAGATAGCGCGACGGATCGGTCTTTTGAGCCGCCGGTTCGCTGCCGTTGCCGGGCGCCGCCTGTTCGCCGCCGGTCGGGCCGCAGGCCGTCGCGAAGGCCAGCGCCATCAACGCAACACCGGTGGTCATCGATTTGAAAGGGGTCATCTCGCCTGCTCCTATGCATGTTGTCATGCCGGTCTGCCGTTGACGACCAGCTTATAGATAGCGCTATCATTATTTCGGCCAGACGCAAGGCTGCAAGCACTTTGCTGCAGCATTTTGTCGTGGACCCGGGCGTAGCAAGGGGCCTTTGAGGCGCGGTTGGGCGACGCCTTACCCCGCATAGTTGGACCGTCGAGCTCTCCGCTCAGCGAGATGGTCCTTTGTCGCGGTCAAAATTCTGTGGGTTGAGGCTTGCCTCATCCGCGAGGGCTGCTTACGGTTGCGATGTGATAGCGCTATCAACATGCGCTGCCGGAGGATGACCGATATGCGCAAGGCTCCCGTGATACTCACGTTCATGCTGGCGGGCGCCGCTTGCCAGGTCCCTGCCTTTGCGTGCGATACGCCGGTATCGGTTTGCGGGCGCGAGACTTCGGGCAGTTTCGGCCTGGTGACGAACGGCCGCCCGCCCGCCGTCATCGTCGAGGATGGCGCCGACAGTGCGGTGCGGCTGGCGGCCGACGGGTTTGCTGCCGATCTCGAGCGCGTCAGCGGCGTTGCCGCGCGACGCGGCGCCAATCCTGCAAGCGCAGGCGATCATGTGGTCATCGCCGGGGTGCTCGGCCAGAGCCCGGCCATCGATGCGCTGGTGCGCGCCGGCAAGCTCGATGTCTCGGCGATCAAGGGCCAGTGGGAAGGGCATGTCCAGGCGGTGGTCGAAAACCCCTGGCCCGGGGTTCGCCGCGCGCTGGTGATCGCAGGGACAGACCGCCGCGGCGCGGTGTTCGGGCTGTACGACCTGTCGGAGAAGATCGGCGTGTCGCCCTGGTACTGGTGGGCCGATGTTCCGGTCGAGCGCAAGGCCGCGCTCTTCGTGACCGCAGGCGCACGCGCCGACCGTCCGGGCGTGCGCTATCGCGGTTTCTTCATCAACGACGAGGATCCGGCATTCAAAAGCTGGTCCGAGAAACATTTCGGGGGCCCGAACGCCAAGACATATGCCCACGTCTTTGAGTTGCTGCTGCGACTGAAGGGCAATTACCTGTGGCCCGCGATGTGGGCGCCCAAGGCGTTCAACGACGACGATCCGCAGAACATGGTGCTCGCCGACGCGATGGGCGTGGTGATGGGCACCTCGCACCACGAGCCGCTGACGCGCGCGCAGGACGAATGGCACCGCAACAAAGAGGCCGGAGTGACCGGCGGCGCGTGGGATTATCAGACCAACGCCGCCAATCTGCGCGCCTTCTGGCGCGGCGGGATCGAACGGATGATGTCGAAAGGCGACGGCCAGGGCTATGAGAGCCTGCTGACCATCGGCATGCGCGGCGATGGCGACGAGGCGATGGCCGAGGGCACCGCCACCGGCCTGCTCGAGACGATTGTGCGCGACCAGCGCGCGATCATCGCCGATGTCACCGGCAAGCCCGCCGAACAGACGCCGCAGGTCTGGGCGCTCTACAAGGAAGTGCAGGATTATTACGACGCCGGGATGAGGGTTCCCGATGATGTCACCTTGCTGTTTGCTGACGACAACTGGGGCCAGATCCGCCGGCTGCCGGACAGCTCTACGCCGCGCAAGGGCGGCTATGGCGTCTATTATCACTTCGATTATGTCGGCGGACCGCGCAACTACAAATGGCTCAACACCGTCCAGATCGCCAAGACCTGGCAGCAGATGGACCTGGCCTGGCAAAAGGGCGCGCGCGATATCTGGGTGGTCAATGTCGGCGACATCAAGCCGGTGGAATATCCGCTCGATTTCTTCATGGCTCAGGCCTGGGACCCCGAGGCGATGACGCCGGAGGCGCTCGCCGCCTATCCCGAGCGCTGGGCCGAGGCGACCTTCGGCGCCGCCAACGCCAAGGCGATCGCAGCGCACATCACCGATTACAGCCGGCTCGCCGCGCGGCGCAAGCCCGAGCTGGTCGATGCGACCAGCTTCGCGCTGGGCGATGTCACCAAGGACACGCTCGATGGTGGCGAGTTCGGCGCGATGGTTGCCGAATGGGACCGGCTCGAGGCTGAAATGCTGCGCACAAAAAGCGCTATTCCCGCATCGCAGCACGATGCGTTCTTCCAGCTTGTCGAGCACCCGATCCTCGCGCTCGGCAACCTGTACCGGATGTATTACGCGCTCGCCTGGAACCGCAAGCTGGCGGCGGCAGGCGATGCGCGTGCCAACCATTTCGCCGATCGGGCCGAAGCGCTCTACCGACGCGATGCCGAGATCACCGCAGCCTATCACGCGCTGGGCAACGGCAAATGGGACGGCATGATGTCGCAGGTCCATATCGGCTACAAGATCTGGCAGCAGCCCGAAGCGCAGGTAATGCCTGAGGTGATGCGCGTCGCGGGCAAGGCTCCGCCGGTGCGGTTCGCCGATGCGCCCGTCGATAGCCAGCAGGTTTCGATCAAGGCTGCAGACTTCGTCCAGGCGAACGGGGGTAAGGGTCTGCGCTGGCAGACCATCGCACATCTCGGACCTGCCGAAGGCGCGGTCATTGCGCTGCCGCAGGGGCAGCCTGCGACAACGCGCGAGGATGACGTTCGGCTCGATTATGCAGCAACGATCGATGGAACAGGTGCGCTCGCCGTCCAGCTGCATCTTGCGCCGACGCTCGATGTCTCGGGCAAGCGGCTGCAGCGGATCGGGGTGGCGATCGACGATGGTCCGATGCAGGAGGTGAAGATCCAGCTCGCGCCGACCAACGAGGGCGGGCAGCGTGAAGACGAGCGCAACTGGACCCGCGCGGTGATCGACAATGTCACGATCGTGTCCGCCGCTTTCCCTGCGGTCGGGCCCGGGCGACACACCATTCGCATCTGGCGTCTCGATGACAATGTCGTGCTCCAGCGCATCGTGCTTGCACGTGACTCGGAGACAGTGCTTTCGCTTGCAGGAGAATCGAAATGACCCCCACACGAACAGTTGGCGGCATCGCGCTGATGATTGCGGCTTTGATGGCAACGGGGGCGCACGCGGCCCCCGCGCGGTTCGACGAGTTCCGCTACGAAGGCCGTTCGCAGGAGCAGGTGACGGTCGCGCCCGGCGAATATCGCAATCCCGTGCTGTCGGGCTATTATCCCGATCCGTCGATCACCCGGGTGGGCGAGGATTACTATCTCGTCACGTCCAGCTTCACGCATTTCCCGGGCTTGCCGGTGTTCCACTCGCGCGATCTCGTCACGTGGAAGCAGATCGGCAACGCCATCGACCGGCCGGGCCAGCTCGACTTCAGCGGGCTGCCGGTCTCCAAGGCGGTGTTCGCCCCCGACATCTCGTACCACGACGGGCTGTTCTACATCGTCAACACCTGCGTCCAGTGCGGCGACAATTTCTTCATCACCGCCAAGGATCCGGCAGGCCCATGGTCCGATCCCGTCTGGCTGCCGTTCGAGGGCATCGATCCCTCGATCTTCTGGGAGGGCGACAAGGCCTATATCGTCAACAACCGCGCGCCCGACGAGCCGCCGCGCTACGACGGTCACCGCGCGATCTGGATCCAGGAGTTCGACTGGCGCACCGGCAAGATGGTCGGCGAGAGTACCCAGCTGGTCAATGGCGGCATCGACATCCGCACCAAGCCGGTGTGGATCGAAGGCCCGCACATCATCAAGAAGGATGGCTTCTACTACATGATCGCCGCCGAGGGCGGCACCGGCGACAACCACAGCGAGGTCGTGTTGCGCTCCGAAAAGCTGCGCGGGCCCTATGTGCCTTATGCCGGCAATCCGATCCTCAGCCAGCGCACGCTCGAGCGCGACCGCGCCAACCCGGTGACCTCGGCAGGCCATGCCAAGTTCGTCCAGACCCCCGATGGCGCCTGGTGGGCAACCTTCCTTGCCACGCGGCCCTATGGCGACGACATGTACAATATCGGCCGCGAAACCTTTCTGCTGCCGGTGACATGGCGCGATGGCTGGCCGCATATCCTGCCCGATGGCGAGCGGATCCCGTTCGTGGCCAAGCGGCCTGACCTTCCCGCCGACACCCCCGGCACCCCGCCGCTGACGGGCGATTTCGGCTATGTCGACAGCTTCGATGGCAGCACGCTGGCGATGCAATGGATCGGCGTTCGCACGCCTTCGGCGCCCTTCCATCGGCTCGACAACGGATGGCTGGTGCTCGAAAGCGCCGCGGAGATGGGCGATCAGCAGCGCGTGCCCGCCTTCCTCGGGCGCCGCCAGCAGCATCACATCGCGACCATGTCGACGACCGTCGATTTCACCCCCGCGGCCGATGGCGATCGCGCCGGGCTGGCAGCGATGCAGAGCGACGAATCCTTCCTGTTCTTCGGCATCACCCGGATCGCGGGCAAGCGGCACGTCGCGCTCTTTACCCGCGACCGCGCACAGTCGGACACGCTCGTCGCTTCGGCTCCGGTGCAAGGCACGGGCCCCGTTACGCTTACGATCCGCGCCGATGGCGGTACGATGGCGTTCGATTATGCCACCGCCGATGCGAAGCGGACGCTCAAGCAGGGGCTCGATGCCGGCTTCCTCAGCACCAAGCGCGCGCAGGGCTTCACCGGCACCGTGGTGGGGCCCTATGTGTGGACCCGGTGATGCCGAGGCGCTTCGCCAGTCTCAGGCCGACATTGCTGGCAGCGTCGATGGCCGCAGCGGCCTCAACTCCGGTGCTGGCACAGCCGGTCCTCGATCCGCTGTTCACCGACGGGGCCGTGTTGCAACGCGACCAGCCGATCCACGTGCGCGGCCGCGCCGAACCCGGTGAAGCTGTGCGCGCAACCTTGGGCGGCGCAATGGCCCAAGCCACCGCCGATAACCAGGGACGGTTCGAGCTGCGCTTCCCGGCAATGCCTGCCAGCCGTGCGCTCACGCTCGAAGTGACCGGCAAGGCGGGGCAGGCGCGGGCGTCGGACGTCCTGATCGGGGATGTGTTCCTGTGTTCGGGCCAATCGAACATGGAGCTGGCGGTGGAGCGGGCGCAGGATGCCAACAGCCAGATCGCCGCATCGGCGGATAGTGAACTTCGCCTGTTCACCATCGGGCGGGGCGCCGCGCTGGAGCCGCAAACGGTGTTGGCGCAGACTTCGGGCTGGCGCGCGGCCGCGCCCGAAAGCGCGGCGAAATTCTCCGCCGCCTGTTTCTACATGGCGCAGGATCTCAGGCGCAGCGCCGGTGTGCCGGTGGGCGCAATCCACGCCAGTTGGGGCGGCAGTCGCATCAGCGCGTGGATGAGCGACACCGCGCTTGCGGCATCGGGAATGCGCGCGGCGGCAGAGCTTCGTGCGCTTTACGTGCGCGATTCTGCGGCCGCATCTCTGGCCTCGGGTCGCGCGTGGGAGGCCTGGTGGCGCGCGAGCACCGGCGACCGCAAAGGGAGCGAACCGTGGAGCGCCGGTGCGACGCTGGACTGGAAGCCGGTGCCCCGCATCGCGTTTTGGGAAGACTGGGGCGTCGCCGAACTGCAGAGCTTCAACGGCGTGCTGTGGTTTCGCAAGACCGTCACGCTCACGCCGCAGCAGGCGGGGCAGGCGGCCACGCTCGCGATCGGCCCGGTCGATGATGCCGACCAGACCTGGCTCAACGGACAGCCGGTCGGCAGCGGCGGCAACCCGGGCGCACCACGCCTGTATTCGCTGCCGCGCGGCAGGTTGGTCGCCGGGCGCAACGTGCTCATCGTCAACGCCAACGACAGCTTCGGCAAGGGCGGGATGCCCGGTCCCGCCGAATCGATGATGCTGACCTTTGCCGATGGCAGCGTGGAGCCGATCGGCGAGGGCTGGGAATATTCCATCGAGCAGCGCGCACTGCCGCGCCCGCCGCGCGCACCGTGGGAAGATACCGCGGGCGCGGGCACGATCTACAATGCCATGATCGCGCCGATAGGGCGCATCGGGCTCAAGGGCGTCGCCTGGTACCAGGGCGAATCCGATGTCGGTCTGCCCGGCTATGCCGACCGCCTGCGCGCGCTGATGGCGGACTGGCGGCAGCACTTCGGCGTCAGCGACCTGCCGTTCGCGATCGTCCAGCTGGCGGGCTATGGCCAGATGGTGTCACAGCCAGCGCCAAGCGGCTGGGCGGATATCCGCGAAGAGCAGCGTCGCGCCGTGGCGAGCGATCACGGGCGCGCCGCGATTACGGTGACGATCGATCTGGGCGATCCGCGCGACATCCACCCCGGCCAGAAGCACGAAGTCGGGCGCAGGCTGGCGCGCGCGATGCGCAGCGTCGCCTATGGCTCGGCCGAGCCAGCAACCGGTCCGCAGATCAGCGCAGCCGAGCGCACGGACGGCGGCATCGCGCTGGCGTTTGACGGCGTCACCGGCCAGCTATCCACGTACGGCAGCCGCCATGCGATCGGCTTCGAGCTGTGCGGCACGGCGCCCGAGACATGCCGCTATGCCGACGCACGGGTCGAGGGACAGCGGGTCATGGTTGCTGACGACGGAAGGCCCGCCACGCGGGTGCGTTATGCATGGGCGGACAGTCCGGTGGTCAACCTCTACGACGCCGCATCGCTTCCCGTCGGACCGTTCGAGATCATCGTGCCCTGATCCTCAGGCCGGATGCACGTAGGCATGGCGGCCACGACACCCTAGAACCGATAGAACATCGTCACGCTCGCGATGTGGTCGAGCCGGTCCTCGCCGGGGCGGAATACCGCCTGGTTGAGATAGCCCGGCTCGAGCATCACCCCCTTGGCAACCGGCACCGAGACGCCGACAAAATTGCGCCAGCGATCAAACCCTTCGCGCGGCCCCCAGTCAGCGTCGTTCAGATTATAGAACGCCTCGCTCCAGGCGACGATCAGCGTCCCGCGCTCCTGATCGATCGGCATCTGGGCTCTGACCTGCTGTCGGAATCGCACGGCCAGGTCATTTGCCCCCACCACCGTGCGGGCCTCCAGCCGGGTGCGGGCATTGATGGCCACATTGCCGATCTTGCCTACCGGATAGACGATGTGCTGGTAGACCCGGTTCTCGTCGAACGATGCGCGGTCGACAGGGTTGGTGTGGACGAACATATAGCCGACGAACACCATCGTATTTTTGTTGAGGCGGTAACCGAGCGCGGGGCTGATCTGGAATTGGCCCAACCGGCTGGCATCGTTGGTCATCCGCGGCTGGATTTCCGCCTGCACCAATAGCCGATCCTTGATCGGACCTTGCGCCACCAGCAAGGTCCACTGCTGGAAGTCATGATCCTGTGCGATGACGGGGCTGACCTGCAGGGTTGGCAGCAGCACCGCACAAGCGCGCAGCACAGCGCGCAGCATAAATCGCGAAGTCGATATTCTCATGGGGTTCTTCCGCATGCTGGTCGACGCCCAGCGCTTGTTCCTATCACTCGTGGGCGATGCCCGCAGCCTCGACCGGGGTGGCGACCGGCTGGCCGCTGTCCTTGCGTTCGGAGTAGCGATCGACCAGCTGGTCGGCGTGTGGGCGCAACAGCACGGTGAACCGCACCAACTCCTCGACGACATCGACGATCCGGTCGTAATAGCTCGAGGGCAACATCCGCCCGGCCTCGTCGAACTCCTGATACGCCTTGGCGACGCTCGACTGGTTGGGGATGGTGAACATCCGCATCCAGCGGCCGAGGATGCGCAAGGTGTTGACGCTGTTGAAGCTTTGCGATCCGGCGCTGACCTGCATCACTGCCAGCGTGCGGCCCTGGGTGGGGCGCATGCCCTGATAGGCGAGCGGAAGGTGATCGATCTGCGTCTTCATGATACCGGTAATCTGGCCGTGGCGTTCGGGGCTGCACCAGATCTGCCCTTCGGACCACATCGAATGCGCGCGCAGCTCAGCCACGGCGGGATGGTCGTCGTTCTCGACCTGATCGGGCAAGGGCAGGTCGCGCGGATCGAAGATCCGCGTCTCGCAGCCGAAATACTGCAGCAACCGCGCCGATTCCTCGATCACCAGCCGCGAATAGGAGCGCTCGCGCAGCGAACCATACAAAAGCAGGATGCGCGGCTTGGGATCGAGAGGGCCCAGGCCGGTCGCAGGCGCGCGGTGCGCGTAATCAGGGTTGAGCGCGGGCAGGTGGTTCGCATCGGCAAGGTGGCGCAAGCGCGCGAAGGTTGGTGTCTGTGTCATATCGCATTTCCGGTGAAACGGCCGCGCGTCGCGTTGGCGAAGGCGACCAGCGAGAGCATCACCGGCACCTCGACCAGCACGCCGACCACCGTGGCCAGAGCCGCGCCGCTCGACAGCCCGAACAGGCCAATCGCCACGGCGACCGCCAGCTCGAAGAAGTTCGAGGTGCCGATCATCGCGCAGGGCGCGGCGATGTTGTGCGGCACCTTCCATGCGAAGGCCCAGGCATAGGCAATCGCGAAGATGCCGTAGGACTGGATGATGACCGGGATCGCGATCAGCACGATCAGCAAGGGATTGCCGACGATGGTCTCGGCCTGAAAGGCGAACAGCAACACGACGGTGGCGAGCAGACCGATGATCGACCAGGGCTTGAGCTTGGCGGTGAACGCATCGATCGCGGTCTCGTCGCCGTTGTGCGCCGCGATAACGCGCCTGCGGGTGATTGCGCCCAGCACCAGCGGGATGACCACATACAGCACGACCGAGAGCAACAGCGTCTCCCAAGGCACGACGATATCGGTGACGCCCAGCAGCAGCGCGACGATCGGTGCGAAAGCGACGATCATCACCAGATCGTTCACCGAGACCTGCACCAGCGTATAGGCAGGATCGCCCTTGGTCATCTGCGACCAGACGAACACCATCGCGGTGCACGGGGCGGCGCCGAGCAGGATAAGGCCAGCGATATACTGCTGCGCGTCATCCTGCGGCAGCAGGCCCGAATACAGATAATCGAAGAACAGCACCGCGATTGCCGCCATCGTGAACGGCTTGACCAGCCAGTTGATCACCAACGTGATGATCAGCCCGCGCGGCTTGCGACGGATATCGCGGATGCTGGCGAAATCGACCCCGACCATCATCGGATAGATCATCGCCCAGATCAGCACCGCGACCACCAGGTTGACCGAGGCCACCTCGAGCGCGGCCAGGGCCGAAACGGCGCCGGGCGCGATGTTGCCAAGGATGATCCCGCCAGCGATAGCCAGCGCCACCCAGAGCGACAGCCAGCGTTCGAAGATGCCCAGCGGCGAGGCGGCGGGGGAAGGCTGGGCGATGGAGGCGCGGCTTTCGGTCACGCGCTCGTACCGCTGCTGGCGCCTTCGGCAGTGCCGATCTCGGCGAGCTGCTGCTTCATCGCCAGCTGGTCGATGCTGTCGATCGGCAGCGCCAGGAACAATGCGATGCGGTTCGACAGATAGCGCAGCGCCTGGAGGAAGGCGTCGCGCTGGCCTTCGCCTTCGACTGCGGCGGGGTCCTCGATCCCCCAATGCGCGGTCGTCGGGTGGCCCAGCCAGACCGGGCACGTTTCGCCTGCAGCATTGTCGCACACGGTGAAAATGAAATCGAACTCGGGCGATCCGGGCGCTGAGAACGCCTCCCAGCTCTTGGACGACAGGCCATCGGTGTCGAAGCCCATGCCCTCCAGCACCGAAAGCGCCATCGGGTGGACCTCGCCCTTGGGGTGGCTGCCCGCGCTATAGGCCTTGAAGCGGCCTTGCCCCATCTTGTTGAGCACGGCCTCGCCCAGGATCGAGCGGGCGCTGTTGCCGGTGCACAGGAACAGGACGTTGTAGATTTTGTCCGCCATGGTGAGCCTCAAGCGTTGCGGGTTGGGGATGGTGCGCAGGTCAGTTCGGCGATCAGGTCGCCGCACATTTCCGGCGCGCCCTGGCAGCAGTCCTGCATCAGGAACATCAGCAGGCGCCGCATGCCGGGGTAATCGGCGCGGTAATGGATGAGCCGGCTCTCGCGCTCGGACTGGACCAGCCCGGCGCGTTCCAGCGTTGCCAGATGGTGCGACATGGTGGAGGGCGGAACCCCCTGATGCTCGGCGATGGCGCCCGCGATCATCCCGTCGGGCCCGGCCTTGACCAGCATGCGGAACACCGCCAGCCGCGTCTCATGCGCCAGCGCCCCCAGCGCATCGACCGCCCAGACCTGTGCACTGAGATCATCCATGTCCACCACCTTTCGAGTAGCGTCGAAATACTATATTGCACGGCTCGGTCAAGCCTCAATTCGAAGAATTTCGAAATATCGTTGCCAAATGTTGATTTGCCTCAAAGCGCATATGCGTCTTGAGGCATACAAGTCTCTCGTACCCACACCGATCGACAGCCTGATGGGACCTCAGGCCGATGCATTTTTGGAGACTGTCACACGTGAGCTCGACCATGATTTCGGCATTGGCCACTCGACAATCCAGATCGAGCGGACATCGTGCGAACGCGCTGGCCGCTGTCTTGGGCAATGACCGATGGAAAGGGGCCCACGCCACCCCTGCGAGCAGGAGCCGCGATGCTCTGTTTGCAACGTCGTATCCTCGGCACCTTATCAGAAATGATCGAGCTCAGCGGCTGGCTGTTCCAGACCAGAACGCGCCAGAGTTCACATGCTGGCCGGAGGAGTAATCCATGGAAACCCATGACGTAATCATCGTTGGCGGCGGCCAGATGGCGCTATCGCTCGGCTACTATCTGCGCCGCGCCAAGGTCGACTTTCTGATTCTGGACGCCGAAGACGGTCCCGGCGGCGCGTGGCGGCATGGTTGGGATTCGCTGCGGCTGTTTTCGCCGGCCGGCTATAGCTCGCTGCCCGGCTGGCTGATGCCGCCGACGGCACATGCAGGCTATCCCACCCGCGATGATGTGCTCGATTATCTGACACGCTACGAGTCCCGCTATGATCTGCCGATCAGGCGTCCTGTCCGTGTGACAGCGGTCAGGCGCATGGGTAAGGTTCTGCAGATCGAGACCGACGCGGGCGATTTCGCCGCGCGCTGTGTCGTCAGCGCCACCGGAACCTGGTCCAAGCCGTATATTCCGGATATTCCCGGGCGCGGTGAATTTACCGGCACGCAGGTCCATTCGGCCGATTATGTCACGCCCGACGCCTATGCCGATCAGACCGTTCTGGTGGTCGGCGGGGGCAACAGCGGCGCGCAGATCATGGCGGAGATCGCACCTGTCGCCCGCGCGCTCTGGGTCACGACCAGCGACCCCCTGTTTCTGCCGGACGACGTCGATGGTCGCGTATTGTTTGAACGTGCGGTGGCGCGGATGAAGGCTGGACCGGGCGAGACACCTGTCGGCGGCATCGGCGATATCGTCGTGGTACCGCCGGTCAGAGAGGCCCGCGATCGCGGTGATCTCACGACTGTCCGGCCGTTCGAACGGATGACGGCAACGGGTGTGATCTGGCCCGATGGATCGCAGATGACCGTCGATGCGATCATCTGGTGCACCGGCTTCCGACCCGCGCTCGATCACCTGCTGCCGCTCGATGTTGTCGAGGACGATGGCCGCGTGCAGGTAATCGACCAACGATCCATCAAGGAGCCGCAACTGTGGTTGGCAGGCTATGGCGACTGGACCGGGGCGGGGTCGGCAACGTTGATGGGGGCGGCCAGGACAGCGCGTGACCTGGCGGCGCAGCTGTCAGAAATCGTTGCGGGCCCATCCGCGGCATCGTAGCTGCACATCCCTTCGCTGGATGGAGCAGCAGCGCTGAACAAGCCGCGGGTTCACTAACGTTGGCAGCGAAATTGCTCGGATGGCTGATTGTTGGGAGCGTCTACTGCCAAACTGGGGGATGACCGATTCAGGCGAGCCGACATTCCAGCCGATTCGTCCGAACAGCTTATGCTGGGTCGCCAGCTGCCTGAGCGCTTTTCCGGGATGGCGCGTCAGTCTAGCCCGCCAGCCCGAGATCCAGAACTGGTCAGCAGCATATACAGTGCAGGAACGATGACCAGCGACAGCACCGTTGCCGAGATCAGCCCGAGGATCACGGTCAGCGTCAGCGGGCGATAGAGCTCGCTGCTGATTGCCAGCGGTGCCATCCCGGCGATCGTGGTCACCGAGGTCGTGACGATCGGCCGGAGCCGCCGCGCAGCACCCGATGCGGCGGCCTCTGCCACCGTGCGCCCTTCAGCGAGATAGCGGTTCATCGTGTCGACCATGACGATCCCGTTGTTCACCACGATCCCCACCAGTGCGATGACGCCGATCATCGCGAAGAAGGAAAACAGGATGTTGAAGGCGAAGAAGCCGATGAAAGTGCCGATCAGCGCCAACGGCATTGTCGCCAGGATGATGAAGGCCTGTTTGAAGCTATCGAAAACGATCACCAGCACCCCGAACACCAGGATGATGGCGACCAGCAGCGCGATTCCTGCCGAGCCGAAGGCCTCGCCCGCATCCGCCGATTCGCCACCGATCAGATAGCGATAGCCTGCGGGCCATTCGGCCTGCATCCGATCGAGTTCGGGACGGATCTGCTCGATGATGTCCTCAACCGTGCGGCCCTCGTTGCTTGCCAGCACGCGGATTCCGCGTTGCCCCTCGCTATGGGCAATAGCGACGGCGCCCTCCGAACTGACCGGATCGACCAGCTGCCACAGCGAGATCGAGCGCCCGGTCTCGCTGAACGCGCGCACCAGTGCGATCTCTTCCAGGTCGCGCGGCCCGCGTGCCTCGCCCGGGCGGCTGGGCCATTCGGTGCCCAGGCGGATGTCGATATCGTCCTCTCCCGGCCCGGTGGCGAACCGGCCGATCTCGTCGTTGCTGAGCGCAATCCGGACCTGGCCTGCCAGTTCAGCCTGGGTCACGCCCAGATAATCGACCGCCTCGCGATCGGGACGCAGCGCGATCTGCGAACTCAGTGCGCCGAGATTGTCGCGTACCCCGCCGGTGCCGGGCACGCGCTGGAGCATGGCCTTGACCTGCGTCGCCAGCACCTGGAGTTCGTCCATGTCGGGCCCGCGGATCTCGATTTCAATGGGTTCGCCCGAGCCGGGGCCCGAAGCTTCCTCGACGACCAGCAGCTCGGCGCCGGCGACATTGGCATCGAGATAGTTGCCGAGTTCCACGCGCAGCTGTTCGGCAAGCCGGTAAGAGCTGGCGTCGCGCTCGCCCCGTTCGACGAAGATCGCCGAGAAGCCGATATAGTTCTCGCTGTCGCTAGGCTGGAGCGCAGCTGCCACATTGCCCCCGGCAAACGGGCTCTTGCGTCCCACCAGCTTGATCACATGCGCGAAATAGGGGCGCTCGCGCAGGAGCGCGCCCACCGCGTCGGCCACCGCCTGGGTTTCATCAAGCTGCGTGCTCGGGGGCAATTCGATGTTGATGCCCAGCCGCTCGCCGTCGTTTTGCGGAAAGAATTCGGTCGGTGTCTGGGTAAAGGCGACCAGTGAAAGCGCGAAGATACCGGTCGCTCCCATCACCCAAAAGCCTGCTCGCCTGCGCGAGAGCAGCACCGTCGCTGCCAGCCAGGCCTCAAGACGGTCCATCGCACGCGCGGTCATGCGGTCCGCGCGACTGGGTTCCTGATCGCCGGTTCGGGTCTGGTGACCCAGCAGGTAACGCGACAGCGGCACCGACACGAGCAGCGCGACGATCAGCGCGAGCACCAGGCATATGATTGTCGTCACCGGCAGCACGCGGATAAACTGACCCGCCGGACCCGAGATCGCCATCAGCGGTGCCAACGCCAGGATCGTGGTCAACTGGCCAGCGACTGCGGGAACGGCGAAACGGTCGAGCGTCGAGAGCACCGCCTGCCCGAAGGTCTCGCCGCGGCCATAGATCGCGTCGTGCAGGCCCTCGAGCATGATGATGAAGACATCGATGATCAGCCCGAGCGCGATCACCATGCCGATGATGACGAGTTCGTTGAGCGAATAGCCCAGCAGCAGCACCACAAGCAGCACCCCGGCAAAGGTGATAGGGATCGACAGCCCGGCGATCAGCCCCTCGCGCCATGAGATGGCGAGGAACAGCACGACAAAGACGATCAGCATGGCCTGCAGGCCCGAGACGAAGACCTCGCTGAGCGAGGACCAAATCTGCTCGGCTTCGTCCTGGATCAGTGTGGTTTCGATACCATCGGGCCAATCGGCGCCGTCCTGAATCGCAGCAAGCTCGGCGCGGATCGAGTCGACCAGCGCCACCGTATCGGCGCCGGGCGATTTGGTCACGGTGACCTCGACCGAAGGCACGAATGCGCGTTCGGTACCCCCGACGAACGCGCGGGTGGTCTCGGGCTCGAGCCGCCGCTCGATCGTCGCGACCTCCTCGAGCCGGATGGCGCGCCGCGACGCGCCCTCGCTCAACCGCACGACGGGGAGTGCGCGCAGTTCCTCGATCGTCGAGAAGCGGCCCTCGAGCCGGACGATCGCGCCGATTTCGTCGCTGCGGATTTCGCCGAAGGGCTGTTCAAGATTGGCCTGCTGGATCGCATCACGAACGCGGGTCGGCGAGAGGCCCAGCGCGAGCATCCGCTCGGGCTGGAGCAGGATCTGGACGATCTCCTCGCGATTGCCGCCGAGCGCGACCTCGCTCACTCCGGTGACCCGCTCGAGCCGATCGCGCAACTGCTCGGCAGCGCGGTTGAGCGTATCGGGAGCGACGTCGCCGGCGATCGCCATGGTCAGGATCGGGAGATCGCTGACCGAGATCTGGTTGATGGTCGGGCGTTCAGCCTCGGGAGGCAGTTCGGCCTCGGCATCGTTCACTGCGGCGCGCAATCGGCCCATTGCATCGCTCACCTCGACCGAGGCCTCGAACTCGACCGAGATGACCGAAAAGCTGTCGAACGAGGCACTATCGACCCGACGAACGCCCTGAAGCGTCGTGATCTCGTCCTCGATCCGGTCGGTGACCTGGCGCTCCATGGTCTGCGGATCGGCGCCCGGCCAGGCGGTGTTGATGATCGCCTGCGGAATCTCGAGATCAGGCAGCGACTCCTTGACGAGTGCGCCATAAGCAAACAGCCCGCCGACTGCGAGGGTGATGGCCAGCAGGATACCGAAGGTCGTCTTGAGGAAGAAGAATCTCACCAGGCTGCCAGCAGCAGCCACCTCCGGAGTTTCGGTATCTGCTGCCTGCCCGTGTCCACCGGGCGTCGGTCCGCAGTCCGCCGGGTCGCTGTCCGCCATCGCGCGCGTCACCGCTTCGGTCGTTGTGCTGCGGCGGGCTGCGGTTGGCCAAGAATCCGCACCGCGACCCCGTTCGACAGCCGTGCGCGGCCTGCCGTCACCACCAGGTCGCCCTCGCGCAGGCCGGAGAGCACCGCTTGGCGACCTTCGGACTGGACACCCAGACGCACCTCGCGCTCGATCGCAACGTTGCGCTGGCGATCGACGACGAAGACGAAGCTGCGGTTGTTACGGGTGCGCAGCGCGTTGAGCGGGACGGCAAGGGCGGGCTGGCGGGTTGGCTGGGCGATCCAGGTTGCTACGAATTCACCGTCCTGCAGCTGTGGCGCGCGGTCCAATGTGCGGATGATCGCCTCGAAGGTACGGCTTTCGGGGTCGAGTGCGGGGCTGATCGCGTGGACCGTGCCTGCTATGCGGTAATCGCCTACCGGCATCGGCGGTCCGCCGGGCAGGCTGGAGCGGGAGGCCGCGTCACCGTTACCGTTCTCGGTTGCGCTTGCCGTGGGACGCTCGCCCGCGCCGATCATCACCCGCGAGCCTATCGCCAGCTGGCGATAAGCGTAGGAGGGCAGGTCGACGCGGATCTCGAACGCGGACGGATCGATCACCACCACCGGAACAGTGCGCAATGCGTTCGCCTCGGAGGTTGTCTGGACCGTCTGCGGGGTGAAGTAGCGCCCCTGTTCGATGTTGAGCCGCGAAATCACCCCGTTGATTGGCGAGACGATCCGCGAATCGCCCACGACCAGACGCGCCTGCGCGATCTCTGCATCCGCCGAACCGACGCGCGCCTGTGCCGAGCGGGTCTGTGCCCGCGCCCGCGCCTGCGCCGCCTGCGCCTGCGCAAACTCGGCCTCGGCGCGGTCGAACTCCTGCTGCGAAGCGGAATTTTGCGCGATCAGTGTTCGGTAACGCTCGAGCGTCACCCGGGCGAGCTCAAGCGTGGCTTGCGCCTCGCGTTCGGCGGCCTGTGCCTGCGCAATCTCGCTGCGTGCCGTGATCAGGGCAGCCTCGGCGTTGGCGAGCCCGGCGCGAGAGCGCGCAGGCTCCTGATAAGCGATCAGCTTGCCGCGCGCGACACTGCTGCCCAGCCGTAGCTGCGGGTCGAGCCATTCGACCCGGCCAGCATCGGCAAAGGTGAGGAACTCGCGCTGCACTGCGCGCGCGGTTCCCTGGCCATAGACCCAGGCCTGCAGCGCGCGGCGCTGGACCGGCTCGACGCGCACGCTCACCACCACCGCTTCCTCGGCGGCCTCTTCGGGCTCGGAACAGGCGCTCAGCAGCGCAAGCGGGATCAGCACAAGTCCAAGAAGGGGGCGGCGGGGAGGACGCATGCGTGTCAATTCCTGGTCGCATCGCCGGGCGCGACGAAATCGCCGCCCAGCGCAAGATGGAGGTTGATCCGGTTGTCGAGCCGGGCCCGCCGGGTGGCAATCTGTGCGCTTCGGCTGTCGAGCGCGCGCTGCTGCGCCTCGAGGACGTTGAGAAAGGGATCGAGCCCCTCGCGATAGCGGTTGAAGGCGATCTCGACTGCGCCTTCTGCGGCGCGCGCGGCGGTGTCCGAAGCAGCCTCGCGGCGCGCCAGCACCTGCTCGATGGCGAGCGCAGTCTCGACCTCGGAGAGCGCCTGCAGCGCGACCTCGGCATAGAGCTCGAGCGCCTCGTCGCGCTGGCCTTCGGCGCTGCGGACCTGCGCGCGCAGCCGCCCGCCCTGGAAGATCGGCTGAAGCAATCGTCCGGCGATGGTCCAGACCAGCGAACCGCCGTCGAACAGGCGGCCGATATCCTGGCTCGCGGTGCCGATCGATCCGGTCAGCCCGATCCCGGGCAGGAAGGAGCGCCGACTGGCCTCGAGCCGATATCCTGCGGCGTGCAATGATAGTTCGGCGGCAGCGACATCGGGGCGGCGGACGAGGAGGTCGGCAGGCAAGCCCGCAGGTGGCGGCGGAGGGACCTCGGGCAGCGTGTCGGGGGTGGCGATGGTGCCGGCGGGATAGTCGCGCAGCAGGATTTCGAACTGGCGGGTCGCCTGCTCGAGCGCTTCACGGCGCTGCTCCACCCCGGCCTGCGCGGCACCCAGATTGGCGCTCGCGAGCAGTTGATCGCTGGGCGGGGCGATTCCGGCGCTGGCGCGGTTGGCGATCTGGCGCTCGATCTCGGTCAGCGCAGCTTCGGTGGTCTGTGCGACCGCAAGCTGCGCGCGTGACTCGACGACCTGGAAATAGAGCCGCCCGGCCTGCGCCGCGATCGCCTGCCGGGTCGCCCGCAGGTTTTCCGCGCTCGCAAGGAAATCGGCGCGTGCGGCCGCGCTCTGGCTCGACAGCCGACCCCAGATGTCGAGTTCCCATTGGACTTCGAGCGCGGTCGAGAAATTGTTGAAGGTGAAACCGCTCGGGAGATCCCCACCAGGCGTGCCGGGCAGCGCGCCGATCGGTCCGAGTCCGGCAAGGTTCTGGCGCTGCCGCGAGGCAGCGAGCGCGGCGTTGACCTGCGGGAACAGGTCGGCGCGCACAATCCGGGCCTGCGCGGCGGCGATCTCGGTCTGTGCGACCGCCTGACCGATCGCGGGATTGTCGCTCACTGCCGCCTCGACCAGCAGTTCGAGCCGCTCGTCGCCAAAGCTGGTCCACCAGCGATCGGCCACCGCAACGGCGTCACCGGCGGGTGCCTCTCCCGGCGCGACAAAACGCTCGGGCAACGGCACCGGCGGCGCGGGGCGTGTGGGCACGGTCGCGCAGCCGGCCAACATTGCGCACAGCAATGCAGCGCGCAGCAACGCGCCAGCGCGCGCCCGGGTCGTGATGTCAGCTTTGGTCATCGTGTTCGCTGCTGAAACGCCGCGCAGCTTCCTGCATCGTCTCGCCGATGATCTCGGACATGCGGCACAGCCGCTCGATCCGCTTGGCGGCCCCTGGGCGGGTCACTGAGCGCAACCGCTGGTGGATCTGGGCGCGGTGTCGTTCCATCGCGACGATGGAACCCTCGAGCATCCGGTCGAGCGCGGTTTCGTCATGGACATAATGATGACGCCTGTCCCCGCGCACATCGACCCGGCGCAACAGCCGCATATCGAGCAACGGCTTCAATCCGCTGCTCACGGAGCCAGCGCTCATCCCGAGCGCCTCCTCTGCCTGTTGCGACGTGAACGCCTGGCCGGTGACGATTGCAAATCCGAACAATCGCCCCGCGGGGCGAGCAAAGCGGTGGTATCTGAGCTGGTCGCCAATCAGGTCTATCATCTGCCGCTCGGAAATCGACAGCGCGGGCGGTTCGGCGAGGTGCATCGCAAACCCATAGCCGATGACAGCATTGTTTCAAGATTTTTTGAAAGTTCGATGATTTAGTTAGTTTGCCACCATTTCGGGGGGGGGAGGCCAGATCACATCCAAATTTTTTATTTGAAACAAATTTCAATTACCAAGTAAGCGTGCGGGTGCCTTCAGAATAAATACCTGGTGAACCGAGTGATAGAAATGATGACGCGCAGTAGAACCTGAATGTGAGGTAGATGGCAGCTTCTGTTGCACGCCGCCGTTCTTAGATGAACGCGGGAACGAATGGGTCGGGTTGGGTACTGTCATCTGTCGGATATAGGATTGGCGTTCTGAGCGTTCGCAGACTTGCCGCCTTGCCAACAGCCCAGTTCGTCCACTGTGATCGACCGCTCTTGACTAGCGCAGACGTCTATCAGTGCGGATGGGAACGGCCGATCTTGGGTCGACAGCCGACAGCACTGTCGCTGATCAGAAGAGGAATCCGTCTCAATACGGCTACCGAGAAACTGATATTGCAGAAATGGTCAAATCGTCGGCAAAGCGGATGGACTGATCCGGCGCTCTGTCTGGATGTCGCGCACCGATCTTGCCGGATGCGCGTGTCACGACGAACCAAAGATGTTTTGGTCCGACTGTTACCTAGAGCTCAAAGCGGTCGCGGCAGCTAACATCGGCTGCTATTGAATTTTTGTTTTCATAAGGAAAATATGGTGGACGCACTTGGGCTCGAACCAAGGACCCGCTGATTAAGAGTCAGCTGCTCTACCAACTGAGCTATGCGTCCATTCCACTGGCGAGGGCGATATCGAATCGGCCGCCGCCGGGAAGAGCGCTGCCTATAAAAGATTGGGCGCGGATGAAAAGGCTTTTGTTGGGAAAGCTGCGATTTTCTGGTTTGCGCGCTTGCCGTGGTTGGGCGCGGCGCGTCAGCCGACCACGCGTCAGCTGACCACGCGTCCGCCGCTGCCGCTGCCCTGGCGGGTGCTGCGTTCGATCCCCATCAGCAGGCCGATGCAGATCATGATCGTCATCATCGACGATCCGCCATAGCTGAGGAAGGGCAGGGGAATGCCGACGACGGGGGCCAGGCCCATCACCATCAGCAGGTTGATCGCGATGTAGAAGAAGATCGTCATCGTCAGCCCGCCGCCGGCCAGCTTGCCGAAGCGGCTGGAGGCGTTGAGCGATACCGATGTCGCCCAGCGCAGCAGCAGCCCGAACAGGCCGATCACCACCAGCCCGCCGATCAGCCCCCATTCCTCGGCCATGGTCGCAAACACAAAGTCGGTGTGGCCCTCGGGGAGGTAATCGAGGTGGCTTTGCGAACCCTGCAGATAGCCCTTGCCGCTGATCCCGCCCGATCCGATCGCGATCTTGGACTGGCTGATATGATAGCCGGTGCCCAGCGGATCGCTTTCCGGATCGAGGAAGGTCAGCACCCGGTTCTGCTGATAGTCCTTGAGCAGGAAGAAGAAGGCGAAGGGTACGAAAGCCGCGCCTGCAAGGCCTGCGCCGACAAACAGCCTGAGCGGCACGCCCGCGAGGAACATCACGGTCACGCCGCCGACCATGATCGCGATCGAGGTGCCGAGATCGGGCTGGGTCATTACCAGAAACCACGGCACGCCGATGAGCAGCAGCGGTGGCCAGATCGCCGACCAGCTTCGCGCCTGGCCGATCGGCAGCAGCTCGTAGAAGCGCGCGATGGCGAGTACCACCAACGGCTTCATCAGCTCCGACGGCTGAAGGCGGATGAGGCCCAGATCGATCCAGCGCTGGCTGCCGCCCTTGACCGCGCCGACTAGCTCGACCAGCAGCAGCAGCACCGCGACGACGATATAGCCGGGATAGGTCCACAGCTTGATGAAATTCTCGCTGAACAGCCGGATCACCAGCGCCATGGTGAGAAACACGGCAAAGCGCACGGCATGCGTGCCTGCCCAGGGTGATACGCTGCCCCCGGCAGCCGAATAGAGCACCACCACGCCGAACCCGGCGATCGCCAGCGTGATGCAGATGATCTGCCAGGGCATCTCGGCAATCTGGCGGGGGACGAAGCCGAACATCAGCCTGCCGTCGCTTCGGGTGGCGTCGCGGGACCCCGGCCTTCGCTGCGCGCGCGAAATGCGGCGAACTCGGACGCCATGCGCTCGGATATGTTGCCGCCCCATCCGGCTTCGAGCGCGAGCAGGCTGTCCATCGCCTTTTGCGGATCGAACATGTAGGTCATGAAATCCTTGGCCACAGGGGCTGCGGCGCGCGATCCGCCAAGGCCGTGCTCGATCACCACCGCGGCGGCATAAAGCGGCTTTTCCACCGGCGCGAAACAGATGAACAGGCCATGGTCGCGGTATTTCCACGGCACGCCCGCGCCGCCCCGGCTGCCCGAGCCGAACCCGCGGACCTGCGCCGTGCCGGTCTTGCCCGCCATGGCGATTCCCTCGAGCGGCAGCTTGCTGCGCGCCGCGGTCCCCTGGCTGACCACCTGCGCCATGCCGAGCTGCGCGATCGCCAGATGCTCGGGTGGATAGGGCAGGGTGGGGGCGACCTTGTCGTTGGGGATGAAGTGCGGGTACAGCCTGCGGCCAGAGGCGATCCGCGCGGTCATCACCGCCAGTTGCAGCGGATTGACGATGACATAGCCCTGTCCGATCACCGCGTTGAGCGAATCCGATGCGGTCCACGCCTGCTTGTACTTGCTCAGCTTCCATTCGCTGTCCGGAATGGTGCCATAACGCTGGTTGGCGCCGGCAAGATCGAAGTCCTCTCCCAACCCCAGCTCGCGCGCGACCATCGCGATCTTGTCATAGCCCAGCCGGTGCGCCTGCGCATAGAAATAGGTGTTGCAGCTCTTCTCGATCGCGCGGGTCATGTTGACCGCGCCGTGGCGGCCCAGGCACTGATAGAAGCGGTTGCCGAGGCGATAGCCGCCCGGGCAGTTGACGGTCTCGTCAGGATCGACGCCGTTCTGCAATGCGGCAATCGCCGCCATCGGCTTGAGCGTGGAGCCGGGAGGATACAGCCCCCGCGTCGCCTTGTTGAGCAACGGCACCCGCTCGTCCTGCGACAGCATCGCATATTCGAGTCGGCCGATGCCGTCCGAAAAGCTGTTCGGGTCGAAACACGGCATCGAGCAGAAAGCGAGGATACCGCCGGTCTGGCAGTCGATCACCACCGCCGCGCCCGATTCGCGGCCCAGGCGCCGCGCGACATATTCCTGCAGCCCGCCATCGATGGTGAGCTTGAGCGGCTTGCCCGGAATGTCCTCCTGCACGCCGAGCTCGCGCACGATCTTGCCACGCGCGGTCACCTCGACCTTGCGCGCACCCGGCTTGCCCTGCAGCTGCGGCTCGAAATACTGCTCGAGCCCGTCCTTGCCGATCTTGAACCCTGGGGTGATCAGCAGCGGGTTTCGGTTCTTCTCGTACTCCTCGGCATTGACGATGCCGACATAGCCCAGCAGATGGCCGACCGCAGCGCCCGTGGGGTATTGCCGGGAGAAGCCGCGCTGTGGCGCGACCCCTGGCAGATCGGGCAGGCGGACCGAAAGTGCGGCGAATTTTTCGTAGCTCAGCCCTGACGCCACGGGGACCGGCTGCAATCCGCGTGCATCCTTCATTGCGGTGTGCAGGTCTTCGACCTGGTCCGGGGACATGTCGAGAATGTCGCGCAACTGGCCGATCGTGGCGTCGACATCGCGGACCCGCTGCGGGATCAGGTCGACACGAAAATCGGCCTTGTTGTTGGCCAGTGGCTTGCCGTGGCGGTCGATCACCCAGCCGCGCCGGGGTGGGATCAGCGTCAGATTGACCCGGTTGCTCTCCGACAGCATCTTGTAGCGCTCGTTCTCGACCACCGAGATATACGCCATGCGGGTGGCCAGGATCGTCCCGAGCAAGGCCTGCGCGCCGCCGATCAGCGCCGTGCGGCGGTTGAACGTGACGTTCAGCGAGTTGCGGGTGATCAGCTTTCCCGGCCGCTTCATGGATGACGCGCCTTCACCGTTTCAGGCGGACATGGTCGAGCCGCGCAACAAGTCGCAGCACCAGCGGGAAGGTAAAGATGGAAAGAATCATCTGGGGATACAGCACCGACAGGTGGGTGTCGCTCGCGAGGAAATTGTTGATCGCCAGGCCGCCTGCCAGCGCGAGTATAAGCGACACCGCGGCGATGAACCAGTCCTGCCAGTAATTGCGCCAGATATAGCGCTGGTCGATCAGGTCGATCGCGATCAGAATGATCGACCACAGCAGCACCGCGCTGCCCACCGGCTGGCCGCCGATGATGTCGTCGAATATGCCGAAGGGAACCCCCGCCCAGACCGGCCAGAGCCCGGGACGCAGCACCTGCCATGAGATCAGCACCATCAGCCCGAACGGCGGCAGCACCGGCGCCGATGCGACCAATGGCAGCAGCGGAGTCATCGACCCGGCCAGCACCGACAGGATCGGCACCGCGGCCTTGCGGAAGTTGGATGGCTCGCGGTTGAGCCGGGCGCGATAGGGTGCCTTCACAGCTGCGGTGCGCCGGGGGCAGGGCCGGGCGACACCGGTGGAAGGCCGCTCTTTTCCGGGTCTGCCAGTTCGGGCTCGTACATTTCCTGGACGATCACGAAATCGGTGCCGGCGGGGTTGGCGAGCAGCTTGCCGATGGCGCCATCGCTGGTCAGCCGTTCGATGATCGCGACCGGCACGTTGGGCGGATAGATGCCGCCATTGCCCGATGTCACCATGACATCGCCGACCTTGAACGGGTTGATGCCGATATCGATCAGCTTGATCTCGACCCGCCCGTCGCCGCGGCCTTGCGAGAACGCCACCACGCCGTCGCGCGCACGGCGCACCGGAACGACGTTTTCGGCATCGCTGAGCAGCAGCACGCGCGAGGTGTTGGGTCCGGTCTCGAGCACGCGGCCGATCAATCCGCGCTGGCCGCGCACCGGCTGGCTGCGCTGGACGCCCTGGCGCGAGCCGACATCGAGCGTGGCATAACGGCGGCTGCTCGATGCGCTCGAGTTGATCAGGCGCGCGGTGGCGACCGGGCGGCCCTCTTGCTTGATCAGGCCGAGCAACCGGCGCAGTTCGCGGTTTTCCTGCTTGAGCGCGCGCGCCTCGATCAGCCTAACCCGGTTGCGCTCGACCTCGCGCTGCAGCCTGGCATTCTTTGAGCCAGCCTCGAAATAGGCGGCGACCTCGCTCCAGCCGCTCTGCGCGCTGACCCGGGCGCCGGTCAGCACGCGGGCGGGCGGTGCGGTGACCTCTGCCGTGATGCTGCGCACGACGCTGAAAGCGGCTGGATCGAAATAGGACAAGGCCAGCAACAGCAATCCGGCGAACGCACCTGTAAACGCCAGCAGATAGCCGGTGAAGATTTGCAGTTGCGCCTTGCGGGAGAACCCGGGGCGCCGTTTGCGGGGCGGCGCCATGCTTGAAACGCCCTTAGGCGGTCATCAGCACGCCCCGGAAGATCGGATCTTCCATGGCGCGGCCGGTGCCGATGGCAACGCAGGTCAGCGGATCCTCCGCGACCGAGACGGGAAGACCCGTTTCCTCGCGCAGATGCGCGTCCAATCCCTGGATCAGCGCGCCACCACCGGTAAGCACGATGCCCTGATCGACGATATCGGCGGCAAGTTCGGGCGCGGTGTTTTCCAGCGCGATGCGAACGCCCTCGACGATCGTGCTGATCGGTTCGGACAAGGCCTCCGCGATCTGGCCCTGGTTAATCGAGATTTCCTTGGGGATGCCGTTGACGAGGTCGCGGCCCTTGATCTGGATGGTGTGGCCGATGCCATCGGCAGGCGCGACGGCGACGCCGAAGTCCTTCTTGATGCGCTCGGCGGTGGTTTCACCGATCAGCAGGTTGTGGTGGCGACGGACGTACGAGACGATCGCTTCGTCCATCTTGTCGCCGCCGGTGCGCACCGAGGTGGTGTAGGCAAGGCCGCGCAAGCTGAGCACAGCGACTTCGGTGGTGCCGCCGCCGATATCGACGACCATCGATCCGATCGGTTCGGTCACCGGCATGTCGGCGCCGATCGCAGCTGCCATCGGCTCGACGATCAGCATCACCTGGCTGGCACCGGCGTTCGATGCCGCATCGCGGATCGCGCGGCGCTCGACCGAGGTCGAACCCGAGGGCACGCAGATCACGATCTCGGGATAGCTGAACATGCTCCGCTTGCCGTGCACCTTCTGGATGAAATACTTGATCATGTGCTCGGCGACTTCGATGTCGGCGATGACGCCATCACGCAGCGGGCGGATCGCTTCGATCGAATCCGGGGTCTTGCCCATCATCATCTTGGCATCGACGCCCACCGCCTTGACCCGCTTGATGCCGTTGATCGTCTCCAGTGCCACCACCGAAGGCTCGTTCAGCACAATCCCCTGATCCTGAACGTAAACCAGCGTGTTCGCGGTACCCAGGTCGATCGCCATATTGTGCGAACCGAACCGGAAAAGCTTGGAGATGAACGACATGAAGACTTTCCAAAAGCAAAGTGACCGGGAACGAGGCGGCGTTCACGGCAACCGCGCCGTTTTGCAGCGCAAGGGGTCTCAAGGCGGAGGCTAACCCGAGAGCCCGGACAGACCAAGCATGGATATGCGGGGAACTCGGGAGTCGCGTCCAAGCCGCGCTTGGGCTAGGACCGGGGGCATGTCAATACGAAGGCTTCCAAACGCCCTTATAAACCGGATCGCCGCTGGCGAAGTGGTCGAAAGACCGGCCAGTGCGTTGAAGGAGCTGGTCGAAAACGCGATCGATGCAGGCGCCGACCGGATCGCGATATCGCTCGAGGACGGCGGCCTGGGCGGGCTCGAGGTGATCGACAACGGCTGCGGCATGGCTGCGGACGACATTGCGCTCGCGCTTGAGCGGCACGCGACCTCCAAGCTGCCCGATGATGCGATCGAACTGGTCGCGACTTTGGGCTTTCGCGGCGAGGCCTTGCCCAGCATCGCCAGCGTGGCGCGGCTCTCGATCGCCAGCCGGACAGCGGACGGCGATGGCTGGCGCCGCGTCGTCGATCATGGCGAGGTCGTCGAAGATGGCCCGGCATCGTTGCCGCCGGGGACCCGCATCCGGATGGACAGCCTGTTCGCCAATGTCCCTGCGCGGCGCAAGTTTCTGCGCTCGGCGCGCAGCGAATACGCCGCGTGCAGCGATGTGGTCAAACGCCTGGCGATGGCGCGGCCCGATATCGCATTCAGCCTCGAATCCGATGGGCGGCGGGTGTTCTCGGTGCAGGCCGGAGAGGCGCGGCTGACGCGGATCGCATCGCTGACCGCACGCGGGCTTGCCGACAACGCTGTGCTACTCGATTTCGAGCGCGAAGGCGTGCGGCTGACCGGGGTGGCAGGGCTGCCGACCTACAACCGGGGCGTGGCCGATCACCAGTTCCTGTTCGTCAATTCCCGACCGGTGCGCGACCGGTTGCTGGTCGGCGCGGTGCGCGCCGCCTATGCCGAGATGCTCGCGCGCGACCGGCACCCGGTGGTGGCGCTGTTCCTCGACGTCGTGCCGCAGGATGTCGACGTCAACGTTCACCCCGCCAAGACCGAGGTGCGGTTTCGCGATGCGGCGATGGTGCGCGGGATGATCGTCTCGGGGCTGCGGCGCGCACTCAACGAAGGAGGTTTCCGCGCGGTGCAGCGCCCGGCAGCGGGCGCGCTCTCGCGCTGGCAGAGCGAGGCTGCTCCGCCGCCGCCCGAGCGCGACATGTTCAGCGCGGCCCATGCGATGGCGCTGGCTCCTGCGCAGGAACCGGCGTGGCTGGCCGCCGCGGGTGTCGCCGAACGCAGCCAGCCTTATATCGCCGCCGCGCCGATGGGCCGTGCCGAGCCGTCCTATGCGCCGGTGCCGATGGCCGAGCGCTATCCCCTGGGCATCGCGCGCGGGCAGATCGCCAAGACCTATATCGTCGCCGAGGCCGAGGACGGGCTGGTGATCGTCGACCAGCACGCCGCGCACGAGCGGCTGGTGCTCGAGCGGATGCGCAAGGCGGCCGATGGCGGCCGGGTCGCGAGCCAGGCGTTGCTGATCCCCGAGGTCGTCGAACTCGACGAGACCGCATGCGACCGGATCGAGGAGCGCGCGGGCGAGCTTGCCGATTTCGGGCTCGAGGTTGAGCGCTTCGGCCCTGCGGCGGTGCTGGTCCGCGCGGTGCCCGCGATGCTCGGCGGCGGCGACGTGCACGGTCTGGTGCAGGACATCGCCGATGAACTTGGCGCGTTCGACGCGGCACTGTCGCTCAAGGAACGGCTCGATCTGGTCGCCTCGACGATGGCGTGCCACGGATCGGTCCGCGCAGGCCGCGTGCTCTCGGTCGCCGAGATGAACGCGCTGCTGCGCGAAATGGAGATCACCCCGCATTCGGGCCAGTGCAACCATGGGCGGCCGACCTGGGTGAAGCTGGCGCACGGCGACATCGAGCGGCTGTTCGGGCGGAAATAGCGCGGACTTTGTTCGTTAGCCCTCCCCCTTGATTGGGGGAGGGTTGGGTGGGGGTGATCTCTCCGGATTGCGCTGTGCTTTTGAATGCGCACCCTCAGCGCCAAGGCGCACCATCACCCTCACCGCTGCGACTAAGGCAGTCCTTCGACAAGCTCAGGACTGCCAAGTCTCGCTGCCTCTCCCATCAAGGGAGAGGCAAAGCCCGCGAGCGGGAATGGAGAGACTTTGATCGCATTGGCTATCACGCTATAGCCCCGCCATCATTCCCCAATTCCGGAGCATCCCGCATGCGCAACGCCCTCCTCGTCCCGCTCGCCTTTCTCGCTGCGTGCAGCAATGACAAGCCCGCCGATGATGCGCTGGTGACGCTCGATGGCGACAATGCGGCGCAGCAGGGCACGGTTTCGGCTTCGGCGGGCGGCGCGACGCCCGCGCCTGTCACCGGCGTACAGGCCGTGGATGCGGAAGGATCAAAGCTCGAACCGCTGCTGTCCAGCGCGATCAGCGAGGCGGGGCTGGTGAGCGGATCGTGCCGCTTCAGCCCGAGCGAGGGCGCGCTGCCGGTGCTGGTGGCGAGCCGGGCAGGGGGCAAGGGCATCATCTCGGTTGCAGGCAGGCAGATCGATGTCGCGCCAGCCGCTACAGTGGCGGCGACCGGCGGCAGCTTTTCCGGCGACGGGGTCACGCTGACGGTGTCCGCCAGCGACACCCGGACGCTGGGCAGTGCCGCCACGATGCAGGTCAATGACGCCGACGGTCCGGCGTTCACCTACAGCCAAGGGTTCTGGGTCTGCAACTGACCCTGTAGGGGCTCAATCCTCGATCGGCGCTTCGGGGTTGCGCACCTTGATCAGGCCGTTGCTGCGCATCGTCATCACCGGCTCGTCGTTCTGGTTGAACACGGTGAGGTCGGACTTGAACAGCCCCATCTCGGGGCGCTTCTTCGACCGGCGTTTCTCGATGACCTTGCTTTCGCAGCGCAAGGTGTCGCCGGGATAGACCGGCTTGACCCAGCGCAGCTCGTCCATCCCGGGCGAGCCGAGCCCCGCCTGCTTGTGCTCCTTGAGGTTGGCGACCAGCATCGCCATCGTCATCGCACAGGTGTGCCAGCCGCTCGCCGACAGCCGCCCGAAATGGGTCTTGGCCGCCGCCTCGTCGCTCAAGTGGAACTCCTGCGGGTCATATTTGGAGGCGAATTCGATCACCTCCTCGCGGGTGACATCGTAGCGGCCAAAGCTTTGGGTGACGCCGATTGCGAGATCTTCAAAGTACATCATGGACATCAGTTTCGTTTGGCAACCTTGAAACTGCAAGCGAATTATCGCCCGACGATGCCGGCAAGCGTCTTCGCATTGCCATCCGACGGCAGGGGATCGAAGCCCGCAAGCCGCGCGACCAGCGGGTAGACATCGACATTGTCGAATACTGGAAGGTCCGCCACAGGCTTGATCGACGGGCCGAACGCCATGAACAGCGCGAGCATATCGGGATCGGCATTGTCATAGCCGTGCGCGCCACCGGTCACCGGATAACGCGGCGGGCCCGACAGGATCGTCCAGCCGGGCGCTGCCAGGCAGATGATCGCCGCGACGCGCGGATTCTTGCCGTAATGCAGCCGCGCGGGCAGGTCTTCCTTGCGATAGCACTGCATGTGGTCGTGCGGCTTGAGCAATGCGTCGTACACGCGGGTGTCGGTGCCGGTCACCGGTTCGATCGCGCCATAAGGGCCCATCTCGACCGCGATGTAGCTTGCCGAATCGATCAAGTCGTCGAGCTGGATGATGCGGTCCTCGGCGGTCTGCGCCATGCCGTGGTCGGCGGTGATGACGATGTTGGCCTCGCGGCCCATCGCGGCAAGACCGGCGACGAGTTCGCCGATCCGCGCATCGACGTCGGCGATCGCAGCATCGAGCTCTGGCGTGCGGCCCGGGCCGAAACGGTGTCCTGCAGTGTCGACGGTGTCGAAATACATCGTGATCAGCTGCGGGCGGATATCGGCGGGGCGGCGCATCCAGTCGAGAACGGTGTTGACCCGCTGCTCGTTGGAGATGTTCTGATCAAAGCGCATCCAGTCACGCGGGCGCAGCGTCGGGCCTGCCGCAGCATCGCCGCTGGCGACCTCGCTGCCCGGCCAGAACATCGTCGCCGAACGCACGCCCGCCTTTTCGGCGGTGATCCACACAGGTTCGGACTCGTTCCACCAGAACGGATCGAGCGCCTGCTTGGAATCACCCATGCTGAAGATCTGCCCCGGACGGCGCGGATCGATCATCGAATTGCCGACGATGCCGCTGCGATCGGGGCGCATGCCGGTGACGATGGTATAGTGGTTGGGGAAGGTCTTGGTCGGAAAGCTCGGGCGCATCGCGGCGGCGACGCCCTTGGCCTTCAGCGCGTTGAGATTGGGGGTAAGGCCGCGGTCGAGATAATCGGGGCGCATTCCGTCGATCGAGATCAGGATCGTCGAGGGGCGCTCGGCCTGCTGCGCTGTCGCGGGCAGGGCCGACGCCAGCGCCGCGCTCCAGCACAGGACGATGAAGGCGCGAATGGCGATGATCATGCGGGCAATCCTGTCATTTTCGCACCGGGGACGCCGTATGCGACCTCGGCAGTGGCGCGGCGGGTCATGCTGTTGGCGCGGACCGAAACCTTGTCGACCACCTGGAAGTGGCTGAGCCAGGCATCGGGGGTGACCTCGCACACCACATAGCCGCGCTGGTCGTTGAGGAACTTGAGCTCGGGATTGTTGGTCATCATCTGCTCGCTGCCATAGCGCAGGTCCGACCCATCGCCGCCGCTGCTGATCGAGGTCGCGACGATCTCGGTGCCGACCACCTTGTCCTTGTGGACCAGATCGCCGACGAAATTCTGGTGCTCGTCGCCGGTGAGCACGATGACGTTGCCGAGCCCTGCCATCCGGCCGAGCAGCCGCTGGCGCGGCACTTCGTAGGCCGCCCAGCTGTCCATGTTGGCGATGCGGGTGTCCTCGTTGGCCGCGCGCCTGCGGTCGAGGCTCATCATCATGATCTGCTGCGCAAGGCAATTCCAGCGCGCCTGACTGCCCGACAGGTTCTTCGCCAGCCATGCCTCCTGTTCGGCGCCCAGAACCTGCGCGTTTCGGTCGTTCACGCCCTCGCACAAGGGCTTGAAGCCATCGTCGCAGGCCTGGTCGCTGCGATAGGAGCGGGTGTCGAGCAGCTGGATTTCGGCGAGGTTGCCAAAGCGCGCGGTGCGATGGAAAGTGCCGCTGCCGAAGCGCGGCATGTTGGCCTTGCGCACCGGCATATGTTCGTACCACGCCTGCAGTGCAGCAGCGCGGCGCAGTTCGAACATCTCGGCGGGCGATCCGCTGCCGCTGATCCCGGCGACCCAGTTGTTGTCGACCTCGTGGTCGTCGAAGGTGGGCAAGAAGCTGTGCGCGGCGTGCGCGCGCTGCAGGTCGGTGTCGGTCTTGTACTGCGCGTAACGCTGGCGATAATCGGCCAGGTCATAGAGCAACTGCCCGGCATGCTGGCGCACCGGAACCTGCAGCTTGCCGGTGAAATACGATGCGCTGCTCGGGCTGCCGCGCCACTCATAGATATAGTCGCCATAATGGAAGACGAAATCGAGGTCCTCGCGCGCCAGATGGTTGTACGCGCCGAAAAAACCGTCCTCGAAATTCTGGCAGCCGACGACGCCGAACTTGAGCTTGTCCATCGCTGCTCCGGCGGCGGGCAGGGTGCGCGCGCGACCTGAGAAGCTGCGTTCGCCGCCCGCGGTGAAGCGGTACCAATAAGGGCGGTTGGGCTGGAGTCCGGCGACCTCGACATGCACCGAATGCGCAACTTCGGGCCGCGCCACCGTCGTGCCCGTCGCGACGACGGTGGCAAAACGGTCGTCGCTCGCCACTTCCCATTCGACGTCCATCGGGGTCATCGCCATGCCGCCGTGCAATTCGAGCGGATCGGGGGCCAGCCGCGTCCAGATCACGAATCCATCGGGCGAGGGGTCGCCCGAGGCGATACCCAGCGCAAACGGGAAGGTGCGGAACACGCTTTGCGCGCGCAGGATGCCAGGCGCGCCGATCAGGGTGAGCGGAGCGGCGGCGATAAACAGGCGGCGGGAGAGCATCCAGCGATGTCCTTCAGGTCAGGGAGAGGATTGTCCGTTCCCTAGGCGCGTAATCTGGCAGTTCGATGACGCCCTGCCAATCCGCGCCGAATTGCGGGATCAGACGTTGAACTTGAAGTGCAGCACGTCGCCGTCCTGCACGACATATTCCTTGCCTTCCTGGCGCAATTTGCCCGCATCGCGCGCACCGGCTTCACCATTGAGCGCGATGTAATCGTCGTACGCGATGGTTTCGGCGCGGATGAAGCCGCGCTCGAAATCGCTGTGAATCTCGCCGGCCGCCTGCGGGCCCTTCGATCCGACCTCTACCGTCCAGGCGCGCGCTTCCTTGGGGCCGACGGTGAAGAAGGTGATGAGATGGAGCAGGTCGTAGCCAGCGCGGATCACGCGGGCGAGGCCGGTTTCTTCCAGACCCAGATCGGCGAGGAACTCCATCCGGCCGTCCATGTCCATGGTGATCAGCTCGGCCTCGATCGCGGCGGACACGACGACCGCCTCGGCGCCTTCGGCCTTGGCCTTTTCAAACACCCGCGCGCTGAACGCATTGCCGTTGGCCGCACTGCCCTCATCGACGTTGCAGACATAGAGCACCGGCTTCGACGTCAGCAATTGCGCCTGTGCGAGCACGCGCGCTTCTTCCTCGTCGGCAGGTTCCGTCAGCCGTGCAGGCTTGCCTTCGCGCAGCAGCTCGAGCGCCTTGCCGAGCACCGATGCGCCGATCTTCGATTCCTTGTCGCCCTGCTGCCCGCGCTTGACGAGGCCGGGGACGCGCTTTTCAAGGCTTTCGAGGTCGGAGAGCAGCAATTCGGTTTCGACCGTCTCGGCGTCCGAGATCGGATCGACCTTGTTCTCGACATGCTGGATGTCGTCATCCTCGAAGCAGCGCAGCACATGGACGATCGCGTCGACTTCGCGGATGTTGCCGAGGAACTGGTTGCCCAGACCCTCGCCCTTCGATGCACCGCGCACCAGGCCTGCGATATCGACGAAAGCGAGCTGGGTCGGGATGATCTTCTGGCTGCCTGCGATCGCGGCCAATTTGTCGAGCCTGGGATCGGGCACCGCGACGTTGCCGACATTGGGCTCGATCGTGCAGAACGGATAGTTTGCCGCCTGCGCCGCCTGCGTCTCGGTGAGCGCGTTGAACAGCGTGGACTTGCCGACATTGGGCAGCCCGACAATACCGCATTTGAAACCCATGAATTATCCCAGTCTGATAGAGATGCCGGCGCCGCCGCCGACTTTGGCGCCGCCCTAGCGGGATTGTTCGGGCAATTCCAGTGCCAGCAATGCGATGCCGAGCCACAGCCCGAGCGGAAAGCTCATCCCGGCGCCAACCAGCGGAACCGGAAACCAGCCGAACAGCGGCGCGGCGCAGATCGCGGCGATGTAGATCGCCAACGCGCGGGTGGCGCGGCTCCTGGCTCTGAACCGCAAGAGGCATACCGGCAGCGTGGCCAGCGCGGTCACCGCGAGCGCCGCCAGTGCGGGGTGCACCGACAAGGCAAGCGAGACGATCTGTTCGACCTCGGGCACCGGGCTCAGCGGATCGGGGCTGAGCGTGGCCAGCACCGCCAGCGCGACCAGCACGAACGCCTGCACCAGCACGCTCGGCGCGCGGTCGGGCAGCAGCCAGGCGAGACAGGCGAGTGCGAAGCCCCAGGCCTGCGAGGCATCGGGCTGCAGCGCCAGGACCGCGGCGACAGCGAGCGCGACCGCCTGTGCAAGCCGGTTCTTATGCCCCAGGCGTGCAAGCGCGACGATGACCGCAGGCAGGACGACCCCTGCGACATTGACGAACAGCGGACCGATCGCCAGCCAGCGGTGCACGCCAAGCTGATCGGGGCCGATCAAGGTCGCGGCAAGCGCTGCAGCGCCGCCGAGCGCGATGATCGGCCAGGCAAGCCCGCGTGGTCGCGCCTTGACGATGGCGATGGCGAGCAGCGCACCGACACCCCAGGCGGCAAGGTTGTAAATCCAGCGTGACGGGGGTGTCCCGGCGCTTGCCATGGTCACCACGCCGCTGATCACCGCAACCAGCGACGTCAGCGCAAAGGCCAGGAGCAGCCGGTTGCTTGGGCTTTTCGAGCGGAGATCCGCCATCGAAGTCACGCCTGCAGCCGCAGCGCCACGTCGTTCATGAAGCGCGCGTCGTCGTCCTGGGCGAGCCAGCCCGCCTCGGCGGCGATCGCGCCGAGCATGTCGGTGAGGTCGTCGAGTTCGGTCTTGTGATAATTGCCCAGCACATGGCCGGTGACCCGGTCCTTGTTGCCGGGGTGGCCGATGCCGATGCGCACGCGGCGAAACTCGGGGCCGATATGCTGGTCGGTCGAACGCAGGCCGTTATGCCCGGCGGTGCCGCCGCCGCGTTTGACCTTGACCTTGAACGGCGCAAGGTCGAGCTCGTCGTGGAAGACGGTGACCGCGTCAGGCTCGAGCTTGAAGAACCGCATCGCCTCTCCAACCGACTGGCCGGACTTGTTCATGAAGGTTGCGGGTTTGAGCAGCAGCAGCTTTTCGCCGCCAAGCCGGCCTTCCATGGCCCAGCCCTGGAAGCGACGCTTGGGGGGCTCGAAGCCGTGGACATCGGCAATGGTATCGAGCGCCATGAAACCGACATTGTGCCGGTTCATCGCATATTCCGCGCCGGGATTGCCAAGGCCGACCCAGATTTGCATCGAGAAAACTCCCTCTCCCCTTCAGGGGAGAGGGTAGGGGAGAGGGGACTGCCTAAGCAACGTCGCCCTGACTCCCCCTCTCCCAACCCTCTCCCCTGAAGGGGAGAGGGCTAAATAGTGGATTACGCTTCTTCAGCTTCCTCATCGGCAGCTTCGCCGTCGCTCGACTTGAGCGCCGAAGGAGCAACGATGGTGGCGATGGTGAAATCGCGATCGGTGATCGCCGATTCGCTGCCCTTGGGCAGGGTCACCGCAGAGATATGGATCGAATCGCCGATATCGGTGCCGGTCACATCGACTTCGATCTGATCGGGAATCTTGGTGGCGTCGCAGACCAGCTCGAGCTCATGGCGCACGACGTTGAGAACGCCGCCACGCTTGAGGCCGGGCGAGGCTTCTTCGTTGATGAACATGACAGGGACCGAGACCTCGACGGTCGAGCCCTTGGCGATACGCAGGAAATCGACGTGAAGCGGACGATCCGACACGGGGTGGAAAGCCACGTCCTTGGGAAGCGTGACAACCGACTTGCCGTCGATTTCGACTTCAACGATCGAGTTCATGAAATGGCCGGTGCCAAGCATCTTGTTCAGATCGCGCTCGGCGATGTGAATGGCTTCCGGTTCTTTCTTGTCGCCGTAAATTACGGCGGGTACACGGCCTTCGCGGCGGAGTGCACGGGAGGCTCCCTTGCCTGCCCGATCACGCAGCTGGGCCGACAGGGTAAGCGTATCGCTCATAAACTGTCTCCAGAGTTTTTGGTGGTCGTTCAATCCCCGCGCCACGCCTCCAGGGATGACCATGGCGTCGGGGAAGGCGGGCCTATAGGCGCACGGGGCCCCAAAAGCAAGCGTCGTCGCCGCCAGCGCAGGCGGGGCCGCTATTGCAGCCGGGTGACAATGAACCCGCGCGCCTCGAGCAGTGCCTGAACGCTGTCATCGCCTGCCAGATGCGCAGCGCCGACCGCGACGAAGGGGCGGGCGCCCAGCTGCATCATGTCGGTGATCTGGTCGGCCCAGTCACGGTTGCGGCGGACGAGGATACGCTCGCGGGTCTCAGGGCGCTGCAGCAGCCCGCGGTTGGCGGCCTCGGCCAGCCGGTCGACATCGCCGGTCAGCCAGCCGGTGACCATCTCGCGATAGGCTGCGGGGGCATTGTCGGCATCGGCGATGACGCTTGCCAGCATCGCGCGCTGGTCCTCTTCGGGCAGCTGATCGAAATAGGTGAACTGGCGCGCCGCCGTTTCCAGCCCGATCACCGCCTTGTCGCGGTTGCGATAGCGCTTGGCGAGCACGCGTTCGACCCCGGCCTCGCGCACCATATCGAGATTGGCGGTGGCAGCGCCCGCCAGCGTGATCGCGGCGGCCCAGCTCTCGAGCGTCTCGAACCGGACCGGGTTGAGCCGACCCTTGGCGCGCAGCGTCTCGCCCGCCTCGCGCAAATCTGGGGGTAGGCGCTCGGCGAGCGGCGGCTGGTCGGGGCTGTTGCCCATCGCCTGAAAGGTCTTGGTGATCGTCGCGGAATCCTCGAGCCCGACGACTTCGAGCACCAGCCGGTCGCTCGAATCCATCGCCTGTTTCATCTTCGGGGTTATCCATTTGAGGCCCGCAGGCAGCGCGTGGATGCCTCCGAACAGCCAGGCCTCTCCGTCAGGTCCCTTGACATGCCAGAGCGCAGGCGCGCCCTTTTTGGGGCCATCCCATGCAGCCATCGAAGGAAAGGCGCTGCACGCTTGGGCCAGCAGCAGCAACGGCAGGATCAGCCAGCGCGATACGATACGGTTCATCGCCCCTAGTTAGGGATAGCCGCTGCCAAAGGGAACAGCCCGTGCGCGCATCACACAGCGAAGCGTGCTTCGATCTCGTTGCGGATGCCCGGCACCAGCCCGGGGTCGGCGTTCAGCAGTGCCGCTTCCTCGTCGCAGATCGCCAGAAACGCGCGGCGCTTGAAATCGGCGAGCACCGCATCGGGCAGGGCGTTGCCCGGTGGTAGCGCGGATGCGATGATGTCGATCAGCCGTTCGGCGCCGTGCAGCCGCCCCCACAGATAGTCGTTCTCGCGATACCTGCGGCTGAAGAACGCGCCGAAGCTGTTGAACTGGATGCCCTTGAGCGTCGCATCGGCGCCGCCCGTGCGGATCGATTGGGCGTCGTCGGGTGAAATCCGGTCGACCTTGATCGGGTCGTATTCGTTCTGCCCTTCGCCTTGCAGCAGCGGCAGCGTGGCGATGTCGTAGAACGGGAAGCCCAGATAGGCGAGCAGCATCGAGCGGCGGCTGGCCTTGGGCAGCATCGCCAGCGCGCTGGCGAGCTGCTCATCGACGATGGCGTCGGCAGCGCTGAGGTCGCGCCGGGCGGCAAGCTCGGATATCGCCATCGCCGGATTGCCGATCGCCGAGGCTGCAATATCGGTGAAGCCATGGCCGAGCATATCGGCGGTCTCGCGATCCAGATAATGCGACAGGCAGGTGTAGAGCGTATCGTGCATCGCGACGACCGCTTCGGGCGGGGTGCGGCCCGATTGCGCGATGTCCTCGCCCAGCCTGCGCGCCAGAAAGCGCAGGCGGCGGATGCGGAAGCCAAGGTCCTGGGTTCGGAAGAAGGCGATCGCCTCGTCGCTCGCGCCGCCGCCCTTGCCCGACAGCCGGTCGAGCCCGGTGCGGCGCAGCTCCGCAGCGATCGCCTCGCGCAGCCGCTCGGCATATGACGCCCTTGGCCCCTGATAGGCGCGGCGCAAGGTATCCACGATGTCCTCGACGATCGAGGCCATCTTGAGCTGTCCGTACGAGGCATAGGCAAAGCCCGCCATGTGCGCGGCGCGGTCCTGCGCCTTGTTGCGCCAGTTGGTCAGCCGCCTCGGTGTGGGGCTGTCGAGGAAAAGCGTGTAGCCGAACAGCTTGCTCACCGTCTCCTCGACCTCGGTGCGCAGCGAATCGGTGATCATGCGCATCTGGCGCACGCGGCTGGTGCGCCGCTCGATCCCTTCGAGATTGTCGCGGATCGGCTGTTCGCGCGGGATGTCCGAGATTGCGCCGAAGATCGTCGAGAAGAAGCCGGGCAGCCGTTGGCCCATCGCGTCGCGCTGATGGGCCTGGTCCATTCCGCCAGCGATATCGGGCTTGGGATCGATATAGACGAAGCGCCGGTCGATCTCGCGGTGTGCAGGCCGGTTCTTGAGCGCGTCGATCGCCTGTGAGAATGGCGCGTTGGCGAGCACCGATCCGTCGATCAGCACAGCGGTCTCGCCATGCCCGTCCGCGTCCTGCCCGGGAAAGATGCGACGCAGGAAGCTCTCGCGTCCCGGCCAGCGTTTCTCGCGCTTGGCCAGCATGCGGTCCATCTCGGCGACGTTGAACGGCGGGAAGGCACCGGGAAAGCTCGCGGTGGCGCGCGCGGCGAAGACGAGTTCGGCGGGATCGGCCAGCGCATCGTCGCGACCGCGCATGTAGCGAAAGCCGATCGACAGCCGGTGCTCGGTCTCTACGACTTCGGCAGGGCTGTTGAGCCGCAACCGTTCGAGATGTCCCTTGAAGTCGGTGACGGTCACGAACAGGTCGAGCGGCTGGCCGATCGGGATCAGCCTCGGCCCGGCAGGCGTCGCCGCCATCGCCTCGAACGCATCGTAAAGCAGCCTGGAAAACCCGGTGCCGCTGAACGGCGGTGCGAACCAGCGCGCACGCACCAGCCGCGACAGCTTGGTGCGCACCTCGCTGCGCGCTTCGGGCGCTACGCTGCGGTCGAGCGCGCCGCCGGGCCGGCGCAGCAGCAGCCACACCAGCGGCTGCGCCCAGAACTTGGTGAAGCGCGACCACGGCCGCGCATCCGGATCGAGCAATTGGTCGATGTCCGCGCATTCGAGCCACAATTTGGTCAACGGCTCGAGCGACTGGCCGCTGGCGAGAGCCTGTGCCAGGAACACGCCGTTGATGCCGCCCGCACTGGCGCCTGCGATGATGTCGGGCAGCAGCCGCAATTTGACTTGGCCATGTTCGGCGACCGTCTCGAACAGCGCGCGGTAAACCCCCTGGCTGCCGCTCGCAGCCGGTTCGCCGGCATGGAAGTTGCGGCTTGCCCGCGTCGCGCGCCAGATCTCTTTGGTGATGCCGTGCATGTACACCGCAAGGCTGATGCCGCCGTAGCAGACCAGGGCAATGCGGAGTTCTTTCTGACGCATAAAGGGAGCGCGGACCTTTCTGGTGGCGTTTGCCGTCCGTGAATATTCGTTTCGAGCCTATCTATGTTACGCCCGCCGCCAATCGCAAAGCGGCAATTGCGTTCCAGTTTTGTTCGAGCTATGCCGCGATCATGGCCAAGCCCCGCAAAACCTATGTCTGCCAGGCCTGCGGCAGCGTCGCCAACCGTTGGCAGGGCCAGTGCGCCGACTGCGCCGAATGGAACACGCTGGTCGAGCAGTCCGCCCCCACCACTTTTTCGGCGCGGCACGATCTTCAGACCGGAGGTCATCGGATTGCGCTGTCGCGGCTCGACAGCGTCGTCGAATTGCCGCCCCGCATCAGCACCGGAATCGCCGAGTTCGACCGCGCGCTGGGTGGCGGGCTGGTCGCGGGATCAGCGACGTTGATGGGCGGCGATCCGGGGATCGGCAAGTCGACCTTGCTGCTGCAGGCGTCGGCGAACATGGCCAAGGCGGGCCATGCGATCGTCTATATCAGCGGCGAGGAAGCTGCCGACCAGGTGCGGCTGCGCGCGCTGCGGCTGGGGCTCGCCGATGCACCGATCGAGCTCGCCGCGGCAACCTCGGTGCGCGATATCCTCACCACGCTGCGCGCGATGGCGCCGCCGGTGATGCTGGTGATCGATTCGATCCAGACGATGCACAGCGATCTTATCGAGGGCGCGCCGGGCACCGTCAGCCAGGTGCGCGCCTCGTCGCAGGAATTGATCCGCTTTGCCAAGGACACCGGATGTGCGGTGATGCTGGTCGGCCACGTCACCAAGGATGGCAGCATCGCCGGCCCGCGCGTGCTCGAGCATATGGTCGACACCGTGATGAGCTTCGAGGGCGAGCGCAGCCACCAGTACCGCATCCTGCGATCGATCAAGAACCGCTTCGGCGCAACCGACGAGATCGGCGTGTTCGCGATGGAGGAGGAGGGGCTGTCCGAGGTCGGCAATCCATCGAGCCTGTTCCTCAGCGACCGCGACGCGCAGATGCCGGGCACATCGGTGTTTCCCGCGCTGGAGGGCACGCGCCCCGTGCTGGTCGAGATCCAGGCGCTGACCGTCCGGTTGTCGAGCGGCGCGACCCCGCGCCGCGCCGTCGTCGGGTGGGATTCGGGACGGCTGGCGATGGTGCTCGCGGTGCTCGAGGCGCGCTGCGGCCTCAGCTTCTCGACCGCCGAGGTTTATCTCAATATCGCAGGCGGCTATCGCCTGTCCGATCCTGCCGCCGACCTTGCCGTCGCCGCCGCGCTGATATCGGCATTGTCCGAACGACCGATCGGCGCGGGCACGATCGTGTTCGGCGAACTGTCGCTGTCGGGCGAGCTGCGCCCGGTCGCGCACGCGGGCCTGAGGCTGCGCGAAGCGGCCAAGCTCGGCTTTGAAAAGGCGCTGGTTCCGGCCAGTGTCACGGCCAAGGGCAAGGGCGCAGGGGACAACGCAGGGATGCGGCTGTCTTCCTATGCAAGGCTGGCAAATCTCGTTGACCAACTGCTTGGCCGAAACTAGCGCATCAGGGATGACCGCATTCGATATCATCGTGCTGACGCTCCTGGCAGGCGGCGCGATTCTGGGCTTCAAGAACGGATTTGTCCACGCGGCGGTCACGCTCATCGCGTGGGTCGCCGGCATATTCGCGCTGCGGCTGTTCCATGCGCCGGTAACGATGTTGCTGAAGGAACCGGTGGGCAACGACAGCGGCGCTGCGGCGCTGGCTCTGGTGGGGCTGTATCTGGGTGTCTATCTGCTGGGCAAGATCATCGCCAACGCACTGCGCGCGCGCGCGCGCAAATCGGTGCTGGGGCCGATCGACCGGGTGCTGGGTTTCGGCTTCGGCGCGCTCAAGGGGCTGATCGCGGCGACCCTGGCGTATCTGCTGATCACCATGGTGCACGACATCATCTGGCCAGGCGAGGGCCAGCCCGAATGGATGACGCAAAGCCGCACGTTCCCGCTGCTCAACGCCAGCGGCACCGCTTTGGTCGATCTTTACGATTACCAGCAGGCGGTCGCCGATGATTGAGCGCGCGCAACCGATTCCGAAGGCAAGGGCATGACGACGCCCGGCAAGGCCTTGTATACGCCCGATATCCTTTCGCTTGCGGTGTCGCTGATTGACTGGCCGTTGGCCGAAGATCTGCCCCGCCAGGCGGAGCTGCGCTCGCAAAGCTGCGGATCGGTGGTCCGCGTCGGGCTCGATCTCGGTCCGGATGGCCAGGTGGCGCGCTTCGGTATCGATGCTCGCGCCTGCGCACTGGGCCAGGCGTCTGCGGCGGTGCTCGCGGGGCATGTCGCGGGGCAGGACAGGGCCGCGCTGATCGCGGCGCGCGATGCGCTGGTCGGCTATCTCGCCGGGGAGCGCGCCGATCCGGGCGCGTGGCCGGGGATCGAGCATCTGGCGAGCGCCTTGCCTTATCCCGCGCGGCATGGTTCCATCCTGCTGCCCTGGCGCGCGGTGGTCGCAGCGCTCGATCACGTCTGAACGGACCCGACCTTATGGAGCATGGCGGCGACATCTTCCTGTCCGGCACGGTGCTGCTGGCGGCAGCGCTGGCGTTCGTGCTGCTGTTCCGCAGACTGGGCCTGGGCGCGGTGCTGGGCTATCTGATCGGCGGGATCGTGATCGGTCCCGAGGTGCTGCAACTTGTTGATGACCCGGCGCTGATCGTCGGCTTCGCCGAGATCGGCATCGTGCTGCTGCTGTTCCTCGTCGGGCTCGAACTGGCGCCGGCGCGGCTTTGGCAGCTCAAGCGAGACATTTTCGGACTGGGGCTGTCGCAGGTCGCGCTGTGCGGCGTGGTGCTGGCGGCGTTCGTCTATTTCGTCACCGGATCGAGCTGGGGCGCAGCACTGGGGCTTGGGCTGCCGCTCGCGCTGTCCTCGACCGCACAGGTGCTGCCGCTGCTGCAATCGCAAGGTCGCCTGAACACCCCCACCGGCGAGCGTGCGTTTTCCATCCTGCTGTTCCAGGACCTGTCGATCGTCCCGTTGCTGACCATCGTCGCAGCCTTGTCGCGCGCGCCGCAGACAGGGCCGCAAACCCCGGGCTGGCTGACAGCGATCTATGCGCTGGCGGCGATCGGCGGGCTGGTGGTGGCGGGTCGCTATGGCCTCGCGCCGCTGCTCAAGCTGATCGGCAAGGTGGCCGAGCGCGAGCTGTTCATCGTTGCCGGACTGTTCGCGGTGTTCGGCAGCGCCGCGCTGATGCACTCGATCGGCATCTCCGCAGCGCTGGGCGCGTTCGTTGCGGGCGTGATGCTCGCCGATTCGCCGTTCCGGCACGAGCTCGAGGCGGACATCGATCCGTTCCGCTCGATCCTGCTCGGGCTGTTCTTCCTCGGTGTGGGCATGATGCTCGACATTGGCGTGATCCTCGCCGACCCGATGTTCATCGTCGCGATGGCGCTGGCGCTGGTGGCGATCAAGGTGGTGATCATTTTCGGGCTCGCCAAGGCGTTCGGGATGGAGAACCGCGCCGCATTGGTGCTGGGATTGCTGCTCAGCCAAGGGGGCGAGTTCGCGTTCGTGCTGTTTGCAGAGGCGCAGGCGGCACTGCTGATCGCGCCCGCCGCCGCCAGCCGGTTCGGCGCGATCGTGACGCTGTCGATGGCGACCACGCCTTTCCTGATGCTCGCCACCCGGCTGTTCGGCGGGGTGCGCGGATCGGGCACCGAAGATATGGTCGATCCCGAGCAGGCGCGGCAATCGAACGCGATCGTCATCGGTCACGGCCGGTTCGGCCAGGCCGTGGCGCAGATTTTCGCAGGTGCCAACATCTCGGTGACGCTGATCGACATCAACCCCGAGCAGATCAGGCTCAGCGGCGAGTTCGGACGCAAGGTATTCTATGGCGATGGCACGCGGATCGATCTGTTGCGCCGGGCAGGGGCGGAAGGCGCAGGCTCGCTGCTGTTCTGCATGGACGACAAGGATTTCGGGCCTGACCAGATCGGCCCGATCGCCCACGCATTTCCCGATGCGCAGATCTTCGTGCGCGCATGCGACCGTCGCCAGCTGCTCGCGCTCAAGCATGCGCCGATCGCGGCAGCGCAGCGCGAACTGTTCGAATCGTCGGTCAAGCTGGCGCACACGGCCTTGCTGCGCACCGGCATCGATCCGGTGATGGCCGACCGGGTCGTCGAGGAATACCGCAGGCGCGATTGCGAGCGGCTTGAGCTGCAGATGGAGCAGGGCAACATGCACGCGGGGAAGCATCTGAGCTTCGGCGCGCTGGATTCGCAGGCGTTCGATCCCGAGGCGAGGTAGCCACAGTATCGCTCACCAAAGCGCCAAAACATTGGACGAACGCAATGCCAGTGCCTATGTACCGGGCTCGTCAGGGATAATCATCGCACCGTGAAGTTTCTTCTCGCCTTGCTGGCCATGCTCACCGGGTTCTCGGTGACCGATGGCGTGCGCGTTGCCGAACCGGCGATCGCCGAGGGCGACAGCGCGCTGCGTGGCGCCTGGACCGGGGATGAATCGCGTCCGAATATCGCGATTGCCGCAGTGTTTCTGGTCGCGACCATCCTGCCTTTGGTGCTCGCCTGCGCACCCTCTGCGCGCTGGAGCGCCACGCCCGCGCGTCGCCGCGTCACGGCGACCGTCCACCGCTCAGACCGGCTTCTGCAATAAGACCCTTGCGGTTCGGACAGTCCGGTCAGGACTGTCCTGCGCGCGCCCGATCGGCGGCGCCACGCTTTTTTTTACAGCCTCGCAAGCAGGCTGTGCTGCATCGCCAGGAACTGCGCGCAGCGGCATTCATATCCCAACATTCTAAGGAATTTCCGCCATGCTAGGCGCCATTGCCAAATCGCTCTTCGGGTCCGCCAACGACCGTCACGTCAAGAGCCTGCTCAAGATCGTCGACAAGATCAACGCCTTCGAACCCCAGATTTCACCGCTGTCCGATGAGGAACTGCGCGGTCAGACCCAGAAGTTCCGCGATCGGCTCGCTGCGGGCGAGACGCTCAACGACATCCTGCCCGAAGCGTTTGCCACGGTGCGCGAGGCATCGATCCGCACCCTTGGCATGCGGCACTTCGATACGCAGATGGTTGGCGGCATCGTGCTGCACGGCGGCGAAATCGCCGAGATGCGCACCGGCGAGGGCAAGACGCTGGTGGCAACGCTTGCCTGCTATCTCAATGCGATCGAGGGCAAGGGCGTTCACGTCGTCACCGTCAACGACTATCTCGCCGCGCGCGATGCCGAATGGATGGGCCAGGTCTACCGCTTCCTCGGACTGACGACCGGCGTGATCGTCCCCAATCTGGGCGAGGCGGCACGGCGCGAGGCGTATGCCGCCGACATCACCTACGCCACCAACAACGAGCTTGGCTTCGACTACCTGCGCGACAACATGAAGCACGACCGCAGCCAGATGGTGCAGCGGCCGTACAACTTTGCCGTGGTCGACGAAGTCGATTCGATCCTGATCGACGAAGCCCGCACTCCGCTGATCATCTCCGGGCCCACCGACGACAAGTCCGAGATGTACATCGCGGTCGATGCGATCGTGCTCAAGCTCGACGAGAACGATTACGAGAAGGACGAAAAGGCCCGTTCGGTTATCCTCACCGAGGAAGGCACCGAAAAGGCCGAACGCCTGCTCGAGGAAGCTGGGTTGCTCGAGGGCAGCAACCTGTATGATGTCGAGAACACCCAGATCGTTCATCACCTCGACCAGGCGCTCAAGGCCAATGTGATGTTCAAGCGCGACATCGACTATATCGTCAAGGATAACGAGATCGTCATCATCGACGAGTTCACTGGGCGCATGATGGATGGCCGTCGCTGGTCGAACGGCCTGCACCAGGCGGTCGAGGCCAAGGAACGGGTGCAAATCAAGCCCGAGAACCAGACGCTCGCCTCGATTACCTTCCAGAACTATTTCCGCATGTACCCCAAATTGTCGGGCATGACCGGCACCGCAGCGACCGAAGCGGCCGAGTTCTTCGACATCTACAAGATGAACGTCGTCACCATCCCGACCAACAAGCCGATCCGCCGGATCGACGAGGAGGACGAGTTCTACAAGAACACCGCCGACAAGTTCCAGGCGATCGCCAAGGGCATCCGCGAGAAGAACCTGATCGGCCAGCCGGTGCTGGTGGGTACGGTATCGATCGAAAAGTCCGAGCTATTGTCCGAATATCTCAACAAGGAAGGCGTTCCGCACAGCGTGCTAAATGCACGCTTCCACGAGCAGGAGGCGCGGATCGTGGCGCAGGCCGGGCGTTTGGGCGCGGTAACCATCGCCACCAACATGGCGGGCCGCGGCACCGACATCCAGCTTGGCGGCAATGTCGAATACCGCATCGATGATGAGCTGCGCGACATGCCCGAAGGCCCCGAGCGCGAGGCTGCCATCGAAGCCATCAAGGCGGAAGTGGCTGCCGAGAAGGCCAAGGTGCTCGAGGCTGGCGGCCTGTTCGTGCTGGGCACCGAGCGGCACGAAAGCCGCCGCATCGACAACCAGCTGCGCGGCCGTTCGGGCCGTCAGGGTGACCCGGGCCTGTCGCGCTTCTATCTCTGCCTCGAAGACGACCTGCTGCGCATCTTCGGCCCCGATACGCTGTTCTCGCGGATGATGAAGAACAACCTCGCCGATGGCGAAGCGATCGGTTCCAAATGGCTGTCCAAGGCGATCGAGACCGCTCAGAAGAAGGTCGAGGCGCGCAACTACGACATCCGCAAGCAGGTCGTCGAATATGATGACGTGATGAACGACCAGCGCAAGGTGATCTACGAGCAGCGCGCCGAAATCATGGACGCCGATGCGGTCGACGATGTCGTGCTCGATATGCGCAACGACACCGTCAACACGATCGTTGGCGAAGCCTGCCCGCCGGGAACCTATCCCGAACAGTGGAACGTCGAAGGTCTCAAGGCACGGGTGACCGAGGTGCTGGGTCTCGACCCCGATATCGACTCCTGGCTGCAGGAAGATGTGATCGAGCCCGACATGATCGAGGAGCGCATCCGCACGATGGCGGAGGCCAAGGTCACCGAAAAGGCAGAGCAGGTCGAAGAGGGCATGTGGCGTTCGATCGAGAAATCGGTGCTGCTGCAGAGCCTCGACCATCACTGGAAGGAGCACCTGGCCACGCTCGACGCGCTGCGTCAGGTCGTGTTCCTGCGCGCCTATGCCCAGAAGACGCCGATCAACGAATACAAGCGCGAGGCGTTCGGGCTGTTCGAGCGCATGCTCGAGGTGATCCGCGAGGACGTTACCGCCACGATCATGAGCCTTGAGGTTCGCGAGCCGGAAATCCCCGCGCTGCCCGAATTGCCCGATTTCCTGACCACGCACTTCGATCCGTTCACGGGGGAAGACAACAGCGCGGATATCGACGGCGGCACTCTGGGGACGGTCGCCACCACGCTGCCCCCGCGCCAGTCGCCGATGCCCGAGGCGTCAGAGGATCTGTTTACCGGCGAAATCAGCCGCAACGCGCCGTGCCCTTGCGGATCGGGCCGCAAGTACAAGCACTGTCACGGCAAGGCGGCCTGATAGCCGATGTGGGGGCTGGCCGGCGGCTTTGCGCTGACCGCCCTGGTTTATGCTTCGGTCGGCTTTGGCGGCGGATCGACCTATAACGCGCTGCTGGTGCTGGCCGACACCGATTACCGGCTGCTCCCGGCGATCGCGTTGCTGTGCAACCTGATCGTCGTCACCGGCGGCACCATCCGCTTTGCCCGGGCAGGGCAGGTGCCCTGGCGCCCATTATGGCCGATCCTGCTGCTGTCTGCGCCTTGCGCGTGGGTGGGCGGCATGCTGCCGGTGGACAAGCCCTTGTTCATCGCGCTGCTGGGGTCAGCATTGCTGCTCGCGGGTTTGCTGATGCTGATGCAGCACGAGCCTCGTGACCCTGACACCCCGCCAAAGCCGCGCCAGCAGTGGATGGGCATTCCCATTGGCATGGGAGTCGGGTTCTTCAGCGGCATCGTCGGCATCGGTGGCGGCATATTCCTTGCGCCGGTGCTGCATCTGCTGCGCTGGGCGAATGCGCGGCAGATCGCTGCGAGCGCCAGCGTCTTCATCCTGGTCAACTCGTTCGCAGGGCTGGCCGGGCAGCTGAGCAAACCGGACGCTGCAGCCACGCCGTGGGCATTGTCGGCCTATTGGCCGCTGTTCCTGGGCGTGCTGGTCGGCGGGCAGATCGGTAGCCACATCGGCGTGCGCCTGCTCCCGCAAAAAGTCATCCGCATCGGCACCGCGGCTCTCATCCTGTATGTCGCGGCGCAATTGCTGTGGCAGCGTTTTGGTGGGTGAGCCTTGATTTGGACCATCTCATAGTCTAAATTTCGCAACGGCTTTATCCGGAGGTTGGCATGGATGTTTCGGTAACCGACGCGAAAGCGCAATTGACGGACCTTGTCAGACGGGCTGAGGCTGGCGAGGAGGTCGTTCTAACCCGGCATGGCCATGCGATCGTTCGGATCGTCCCGGTCGGGCCGGTAAAGAATGCGCAAGCGCGCAAAGCGATTCTGGATACTGTTCGAAAAATGGGCGCGGCCAATGCTGCGCCAGGCCCCTCTGCGGCGCGTAGCCAAGATTATCTGTATGGTGAGGATGGGCTGCCGCTGTGATTGCGGTCGATACGTCCGCGTTGATGGCAATCGTGCTGGATGAAGCACAGGCCGCATCTTGCGCAGCGATATTGGCGACGGACCAGCCTCTGCTGATATCTGCAGCGACGTTGACGGAATCATTGATCGTGGCTGCCGGAAGGCACATCCAGCCAGAGATGATGCAACTGATCGCAGGCTTGGGTTTCGAGACGGTGGCGGTCACTGAGGATTTTGCACGCCGCGTCGCAGACAGCTACGCCCTCTGGGGCAAGGGTATCCACCCGGCAGCGCTCAATTTCGGCGATTGCTTCGCGTATCAGGTCGCAAAGGACCGACGCTGCCCGCTTTTGTATATCGGCAATGATTTCGCTAAAACTGACATCGTCAGCGCACTTTGAAAAGGGCTGGCTCCCCGAGTAGAAAAGGTGATGCATCGCTAAACCTCCGTATTTTATCGATTTTTTCGGTAGAATTTTGCCGGATACCCCGGTGTATGCCCCTTGGTCTGGTCGGTGACGGGGTATCAGCCGTCGCCGCACCAGCCGACCGGATCGGCTTTCCAGCTCTCCACATCGGCCTCTCGCCAGGCGACTCGACGGCCGCCCAGCGGGCGTGGCGAGGGGAAGGTGCCGCTGGCGACCTTGCGGTAAATCGTGGCGCGGTGAAGCGACGTTTCCCGGACGACGTCTTTGAGCGACAATAATCGGCCGCACTGGCCTGGCTGGGGTTGCATGGCTTCAGCTGCTCCCGTTCTGGAAAGGCTTCTGGTGGGCGCATCCCAGCGAGCCGCGCGTGGCGCATCGCGGGCAGGGATCGGCGCTGGTGGCATGGGGGCGCATGTCAGCCGGGCCACGATCGGGCGTGATGAGCGCGCCTCCGACATCGAGATCGAGCGGGTGGTTGTGGCCGGTGTAGCGCGCCCAGGCGCGGCGCTGCTCGCGCATGCGCGCCTCTTCGCGGATCTGCTGGGCGAGCTGGTTCATGCTGTGAACGACTCTCGGTTCGCCAATTCGAGCAGCACGTCTGCATGACACCAGCGACTGGTAAGGGGGCACCAGCACTGCAGGTCCATGCCAATCAGGCGTGGCAAAGCGGAGTGGAGACGCTGGCGCAGGCGGCCTAGCGCTTCGATCTCCACTGGGCAAAAACCCAACCTGCCAAGAGCGAGGGCACCAAGCCGGTTGTCTGTCCAGCACCTATAGAGTGCAACACTACGCGCATGGCCAAAGCGTCTGGAGTCGAACGGGTTGGAATAAACGGTAGGACGACCAACATAGATCACGCCCGGAGGGGTGATGGTGCCCTTGCCTCGTTTTCGATGCGAGCGGCGTGGTACGCCAGCTTTGATAACGGGGGCGCAGCCCCCGTTATCCAAAAATGGCGACGGCACGAGGTCAAACATAGCCATAGCCATCGCCATAGCCAGAGCCATAGCCATAGCCAGAGCCATAGCCATCGCCATAGCCATCGCCAGAGCCATAGCCAGAGCCAGAGCCAGAGCCAGAGCCATCGCCATAGCCATAGCCATCGCCATCGCCATAGCCATAGCCATCGCCATAGCCATCGCCATCGCCAGAGCCATAGCCATAGCCATCGCCATAGCCATCGCCAGAGCCAGAGCCAGAGCCATCGCCATCGCCATAGCCATCGCCAGAGCCAGAGCCATCCATTGTCTGCCCCGCAGCGGCGAGCGCGTAATCGCGCTCG
>NZ_JBKBOG010000011.1:0-95360 GCF_046294995.1 Blastomonas sp. | reverse complement strand
GGCATGACAATCTCCGTTGGTTTGTGCGCTCAGTCGGCAAGATGCTTGAGGATCAAGTACCAGTGATCGAGCCCGGCGTAGAAATCTTCCACCCGGATGCGTTCGTTGAGGCCGTGTGCGAACATGTCGGCATCGCGCATCGCGGCGCCGCTGATCGCGACGGTGTTCAGCCCCAGCGCACGATAGTGCATGCCATCGGTGCCGCCCGATTCCATGTACGGCGCGATCACCATGTCGGGAAAGCGCGCGTGCACGCCCGCCTTGACCGCGCCGAGCACTTCGTCGTTGAGCGTCGATGCCGGGCTTTCGACGACATCGGTGGCCAGCTTGAACGCGACCTTGTCGTTGCCGACGACCTGCTTGAGCGTCGCCTCGGTCGCAGCCGCGCCGCCTTCGCCAGGGAAGATGCGGCAGTTGACCGTCGCGGTCGCCGATTGCGGCAGCGCGTTTTCGGCATGGCCGCCTTTCAGCATCGTCGCGACGCAGGTGGTCGCAAGCATGTTGGCTGCAGGCGAGGCAAGCAACGTCGCGCGCGCGGCCTCGTCGGCAGGGTTGCGCGAAAACGCCAGCATCGCCTCGCCGAGCGGACCGGGGGTGATCTTGCCGAGCTCGGCAAACGATCCGCGGGTGATCGCGCTGTCGCGCACCGGGAAGCGATAGGCCTCGATCGCTTTGAGCGCCGATGCGAGCTCATAGATCGCATTGTCGGCGCGGGGCCGCGACGAGTGGCCACCTGGATTGGTGACGGTCAGCTCGAAGGTTGCAAAGGTCTTCTCCGCCGCCTGCACGCCGAACATGATCGGCTTGAAATCCTCGGTCAGCCGGATTCCGCCGGCATCGCTGTTGAGCACCAACGCGGGCTTGATCGTCTCTGCAACCATCTTCGCCTGTGCGCGGGTGCTGATCATCCCGGTTTCCTCATCGCCCGAGAACACCAGAATCAGATCGCGCTTGGGCGTCCAGCCTTCCTTCTTGAGGCGGATGAAGGTGTGCGACAGGCTGGCGATGCCGTATTTGTTGTCCACCGTGCCGCGCCCGAAAAAATAACCGTCCTCCTCGGTCAGCGTGAACGGAGGGCGCTCCCAATCTTCGGGCAGTGCTTCGACAACATCCATATGGCCGAGCAATACGATCGGTCCGGCCTCGGGGGTTCCTTTTGCGCGATAGGTGACCATCAGCCCCTGAGTCGGCTCGCCGTCGCTGTCGTAGTCGGTGACCGCTATGTCGCTCTCGGGAAAGCCGGCTTTCACGAACGCACCCTTGAGGTATGCGACCATTGCAGGAACCTGCTTGTGGCCGCGTGCGGTGCGGAATCCGACGATATCGCTGTAGAGCTGACGGGCGGCAAGCTCATCGGGGCTGCGTTGCTGGGCGAATGCGGGGGTGAGGGCGGTGCTGGCCATGCCGATCATTGCCGTGGCCATCGCCCATTTGCGCAAAAACTTCATGCCGATCGTGCTCCCTCGTCTCTCGCCAAACCCTGCCCGAGCGACTATAGCCCGGATACAGACTTGGAGAGCAATTTATGTCCGCCCACAACCCCTCGCTTCGTCCCTGGCGCGATATCGACCGGCGCAAGTCGCGGCAGATCATGGTGGGCAACGTTCCGGTCGGCGGTGATGCGCCGGTGACCGTGCAGACGATGACCAACACGCTGACCTCGGATGCGCGCGCGACGATCGACCAGATCCGCCGCTGCGAGGACGCGGGCGTCGATATCATCCGCGTCTCGTGCCCCGATGTCGAATCCACCGCCGCGATGAAGCAGATCGTCCGCGCGGCGCGCGTTCCGATCGTCGCGGACATCCATTTCCACTACAAGCGCGCGCTCGAGGCCGCCGATGCGGGCGCTGCCTGCCTGCGGATCAACCCGGGCAATATCGGCTCGTCGGACAGGGTGCGCGAGGTCGTCAACGCCGCCAAGGCCAATGGCTGCTCGATCCGCATCGGCGTCAACGCCGGAAGCCTCGAAAAGGACCTGCTCGAAAAATATGGCGAGCCTTGCCCCGAGGCCTTGGTCGAAAGCGCGCTCGACCATATCAAGCTGCTGCAGGACCATGATTTCCACGAGTTCAAGGTCGCGGTGAAGGCGAGCGACCTGTTCCTCGCGGTCGCCGCCTATCAGCAGCTTGCCGATGCGGTCGATTGCCCGCTGCACTTGGGCATCACCGAGGCGGGCGGTTTCGTCGGCGGGACGGTCAAGAGCGCGATCGGCATCGGCAGCCTGCTCTGGGCGGGAATCGGCGACACCATCCGCGTCTCGCTTTCGGCCGAGCCCGAGGAAGAGGTGCGCGTCGGCTACGAGATCCTCAAGTCGCTGGGCATCCGCACCCGTGGCGTGCGCATCGTCAGCTGCCCGAGCTGTGCGCGGCAGGGCTTCGATGTCATCCGCACCGTGCAGAAGCTCGAGGAACGGCTGCAGCACATCAACACCCCGCTGTCGCTCTCGGTGCTCGGCTGCGTGGTCAACGGCCCCGGCGAGGCGCGCGAGACCGATATCGGGCTGACCGGGGGCGGCAAGGGCAAGCACATGGTGTATCTGTCGGGCATCACCGACCACACGGTCGAGGACGAAGGCATGGTCGATCACATCGTCCGGCTGGTCGAAGCCAAGGCGGCTCAGATCGAGGCGGAAGCCTCCGATGCGGGCCAGGCCGAGGTCGTGGCGGCGGAATGAGCGTCAGCATCCGGCCTGCGCGGCCCGGCGACGAGGCGGCGATCCTGCGGCTGGTGATCGCGCTGGCGGTCTACGAGCGCGAACCCGATGCGGTGCAGGCGACCGAGGACTCGCTGCGCAAAACGCTGTTCGGCGAAAATCCGCAGGTGTTCGCGCATCTGGCGGAGATGGACGGCGAGGTCGTGGGGCTGGCGTTGTGGCTGCTGACCTATTCGACCTGGACCGGCGCGCCATCGCTGTATCTGGAAGACCTGTTCGTCTGCCGCAGGGCGCGCGGTACCGGCACCGGACGCGCGTTGCTGACGACACTAGCGCGCGAGGCCAAGGCACGCGGCTGCGCGCGGATGGATTGGGCGGTGCTCGACTGGAACGACAAGGCCAAGGACTTCTACCACCACATCGGCGCGCATCACTCAAAGGGCTGGGAGCCGTGGCGGATCGAAGGGGATGCGCTGGAGAGGCTGGCGGAGGGCTAGGCCATTGTCGCTATTTGGGTCCTATGATAATATTCGTGACCCATGGAGGCGTTTATGACCTATTCGGCAAAGCTGATCAAAGGCGGCAAAGTTGTCATCCCAGCCGACCTGAGGCGTGAACTCGGATTCAATGAGGGCGACCGGCTGATCTTCGAGCGCGAGGGCGACAGCCTAGTGATCAAATCGGATACGCAAGTGCTCCGCGAGGTGCAGGAAGCTTTTCGCCCCTTTCGTCCCGCCGATGGCAGCAGCATTGTTGATCTGCTCATCCAGGAACGTCGCCTTGAGTCGATGCGCGAAGACGAGGAGTCGGCGCGGTTCAACGAACGGTTTCAACGCAAATGACGTTTGCGGTTGATGCGTCGGTAATGTTGGCGATGATTTTTGAGGAGCCGGGTACCAACGGCGTGTTTGAAGTTATCAGGGGCGGCATGATGTCGACTGTCAACTTCAGCGAAGTGCTGACCAAATGTCTTGAGCAAGGCGCTGATGCTGATTTCGCCGAGTGGCAGATCGGGCGTCTTAACATCAGTCGTGAACCCTTCACGGTGGATGATGCCAAGGCAGCGGCAGCGTTGCGTCTTCCCACCCGCTATCGGGGGCTATCGCTGGGAGACCGCGCGTGTTTGGCGCTGGCATTGCGAGCAAATGTGCCGGTGATAACAGCGGACCGACAGTGGGATGGGCTGGACGTTGGCGTAGAAATACGGGTGATCCGATAGCGCAGCCACGCAGGCTGCACCGTTTACGGTTTATTAGGTGGTTGCGCGCATCGTGTTGCAATGACCCAAGCCCGCGCTTTCTCTACCCGCCCGATCAATGACGCCGCATGGCATGCCGTGCTGCGCTTCGTGATTGTGTCCGGCTGCGCCAGCGCCCTGATCCTCGCGCGTTACCCGCTTCCGCTCTAACCGGCGAGCTTGCGCTCGATACCCTGCCACAATTTCGCATAGGCCTGTGCCGCCGGCGCCCTGGGATCGAACGCGCCCACCGGCATGCGCTCCTCGGCCATCCGTTCGACCGCGCTCGCCATCGGCACCACCGGCCAGTCGGGATATTGCTCGAGCGCCTGCTTGTGCAGCGCGCGTCTGCGATCGACCATCACAAACACCGGAAGCATCGGCGCATGCTTGCCCGATTTGCCGTCGAGATACGCCTGCACTTCGACGAATGCGCGTTGCGACAGGGGGGACGGGATGATCGGCACGATCACCAGATCGGCAGCGCGCAGCACCTGATCGGATGTCTCGCTCAGGCCCGGCGGGCAATCGAGGATGATCCGGTCATAGGTCTTGCCCAGGCCGTCGATCAGCTTCTTAAGCCTTTTGGCCTTGCCGATCTCGAACAGCATCCGGTCGAGACCGCGCAGCGAATGATCTGCGGCCAGCAGGTCGAGCCCTGCGATCCGCGAGGGGCGCACCAGTCTGTCGGGAGACACATCGCGCGCGAAGATCGATCGCGCCTCGTCCTTCACCGAGCGATCGTCGCCAATCAGATGGCTGGCCGCGCCCTGCGGGTCGAGGTCCCACAACAATGTCCGCCGTGACGACAGCACCGCCGAACACCATGCCAGGTTCACCGCGCTGGTGGTCTTGCCGACACCGCCTTTCAGATTGTAGACGGCAATACTGTGCATCCGCTCCCCCATGTCAGCCCCCCGATGGCAGTGCCGGTTGGGCGGGGGCCGGGCCCTCCACAGGGGCGGCCAGGCCTTCCCTCGGGTTAGCCGGGCCTTCCCCAGGGTTAGCCAGGCCTTCCCTAGGATCTGATTGTGTCACCGCTGTTGCAGGCAGGTTGAGCCCGGTTTTTTCAAGCCATGCACGGAAATCCGCGACGGTGCGCACCGGGTCTTCCTCCATCGGGATATGGCCCAGATCGTCATACACCACGACCGTTTCGTTGGGCAGCTGGCGCGCGAACCATGTTGCGTTGGCCAACGGGATCAGCGTGTCCTTCTTGCCCCACATGATCAGCGAGGGCATGGTGAGGCCGGCAAATTCCAGCGCATTGGCTGGCTTGCGCGGAAAATCTCCCCGAGCGACGGTCGCCTCGCGGTTGCCTGGGTGGCGCAGCAGCTTCCAGTACAGATCGACCATCTCGGGCGTGATCTTGCTCGGATCGCCGACCGATTGTTCCAGACTCTGCTTGATGATGATGCGCGGGGTGAAGACCTTGAGGATGGGGCGCACCGCCGCGCTCTGCGCCAGCCGGAAACCGATGGGGACCTTGGTCGGCTTGGTGTCGGGAGCGCCCGAGGCGTCGATCAGCACCAGCCCGGCGACACGCCTGGGATAGGCCAGCGCCATGTTCCACGCGACCCAGCCCCCCATCGAATTGCCCGCAACCACATAGCGGTCGATGCCCAGCCGGTTCATCACCGCAGCGCCGGTGTCGCGGAAGGCTTCGGTGCTGTAGTCCTCTTTCACCTGCGCTCCGGTCAGCCCATGGCCGGGCTGGTCGTAGCGGACGACACGATAGTCGGCCTTCAGTGCATCGACCCAGCCCTGCCAGGTGTGCAGCGACGCATTCGATCCGTGGATCAGCAGGATCGCCGGTGCATCGCGCGGGCCCTCGTCGCGAACGTGGACGCTCTGGCCATTGGGGAGCTCGATGAACTGCGACGGTGGCTGGCCATATTGGGCCTGCAGCTCGGTCGGCTCGATGTCTGGTGCATAGCCCCAGATGCCGATGGCGATGATCGCGACGACCACAAGGATCAGCAGCCATTTCAGGAATTTGAACATAGAAATCCTTTGGTTGGCCAATCCGTCGGCCAGTGTCTCGCACGCCGGTGCCCTATATACTTGTGCACCTTGCCGGGGTCTCGGCAAGCAAAAACCCTCTCCGTGGCGGCACGCGCCGTGTGGCGGCGCTGCAATTAAGAACGGCTTGCAATATCAAAAGCGAGTGCATAAACGTTGCGCGCGCCCCCTATCGCGGCGGGCAGCATCGGGGTCTGGGAGATTTTTGTGGGAATGGGTTCTTCGGTTCGGGGGCAGTTGCTTGCTGCCCTGGGAACAAGTTGCGCAGGGTTGGCAGCAGTCGCCAGCCCAGCACACGCCAGTGAAAACTCGGCTGACTCCGCTGTAATTGCTGACGAATTTGACGAAGATCGCGACCAGCAAATCGTCGTGACAGGCTATGCGGTCAAGGAGCTGAGCGACCCCAAGCGGACCCTGCCGGTGCTCGACACCCCTGCGACGGTCACCGTCATTGCGGACAAATTGCTCGAAGAACAGGGGCGGCGGACGCTGCGCGATTCGCTTCGCAATATCACTGGCGTCAGCTTTCAGGCGGGCGAGGGCAACCCGCCAGGCGGCGGCGATTCGTTTTCGGTGCGCGGATTTTCCGGCCGCGACGACATCTTCGTCGATGGCATTCGCGATCCGGGCAATTATTTCCGCGATCCGTTTTATGCCGACCGGGTCGAGGTGACCAAGGGTCCGGCCTCGGCGTTTGCCGGTCGTGGCAACATTGGCGGTACGGTCAACATCGTCACGCGTCAGCCTGTGATGGATATGACCACCGGCGCAGACCTCAGCATCGGCACGCACGACCAGTATCGCGCCACGGGCGACATCAACATTCCGATCTCGCAAGAGCTGGGCATCGCATTCCGCATCAACGGAATGGCGCACAGCGCGGACGAGCCGGGCCGCGATCAGGTCCAGAACCGGCGCTGGGCGATCGCGCCGTCGCTGGGTTTCGGCCTCGACACGGCCACGCGCGTGACGCTGAACTATCTGCATCTCGAGCAGCACGACCAGCCTGATTTCGGCATCCCCAACGCCCGCAACCGGTCGCTGGCCGGATCCGGGCTCGAAGGCCGTCCCGCGCCCGTGCGCCGATCGAACTATTACGGCTATTCCAACGATTATCTCGACGTCGTCACCGACATGGGCACGCTCAAGATCGAACATGATTTCGGCGACGCGGTGAGCATCCAGAACCAGACCCGCTATGCCCGCGTGCGCAATGACTCGATCATTTCGGCGCCGCGCTTTGTCGGCAACGTCACCACGCTCAATGCCAACACCCAGGCGCTGGGCAACCGCAAACCGCGTTTCCAGACCGACAAGCTGTTCATCAACCAGACCAATCTGACCGTGCGGTTCGATACCGGCGATATCCGCCACACCACGGTGGCGGGGCTCGAGATCGTCGATGAAAGCACCGAAAACCGGCGGCGGCTGGATACCAATGGCCCTGCGACCAACCTGTTCAATCCGGTGTTCGGTCCAGCGCCCGCCATTCCGTTCAACGGCACGCGCGCGCGCATCGATACCGATACGGTGGCTGCCTATGTCTTCCACACCATGGAAATCGGCAACTCGTGGCGGATCACCGGCGGGCTTCGCTATGATGATGTCGACAGCCGCGTGCGCGGCATCGACGACCTGGGCAACACGCCAGGCTTCGTCGTCGATGTGTCGCGGGTTGATCGCGAATGGTCGGGCAACGCCGCAGTGATCTATAAGCCCAGCGAGAATGCCAGCCTGTATGTGGCTTATGGGACCGCGTTCGAACCTTCGGGCCGTTCGGAGGTCGTGCAGGTCGCAGGCGGAAACAACGCCCCGCCGACCGCTTTTTCCGCTTTCGATGTCGCGCCCGAGACCGGCGATGCGTGGGAAGCCGGAGCCAAATATGAACTGCTGGATGGCGAGCTCGAGCTGTCGGCCGCAGTGTTTCAGATCACCCGCAACAACGCCCGCACGCCGGGGCTCAATCCCGGAGATCCGGCCATCGTGCTGGATGGCGAGCAGCGGGTGCGGGGCTTCGAGCTGCAGGCGATCGGCGCGATCACCCCGCGCTGGAACGTGTTTGCCGGCTACAGCTATCTGGATGGCAAGGTGATCAAATCGAACCGTGCGTTCGAGACCGGGCAGCGTCTGGACAACACCCCCAAGCATTCGGTCGCGCTGTGGACCTCGTATGACGTCACCGGCGAACTGAGCGTCGGCGGTGGCCTGCAGCATGTCGGCCAGCGTCGCAGCAACGTCCAGGAAAGCGCCACGACCGGGAACTTCGCGGTCACCGTCCCTGCCTACACCGTGGTCGATGCCTTTGCCGAATATCGCGTCAATCCGTATGCGACGGTGCGGCTCAACGTCTACAATGTCGGCAATGAATATTACTTCCAGTCGTTCTCCAGCGCACAATCGATTCCCTCGGCCTCGCGCAATGCGCTATTGACGCTCGCCTTGAACTATTGATCGCGGGTCAGCTGCCCGCCGGGGAGACCGTGGGGTGATACTGGAAATCGAAGGCGTTCTGACACCGGACGCCGTGGCAGACTTTCGCGAGAGACTTGCCACGGCGCCCTGGGGCGACGGACGGGTGACGGCGGGATATCAGTCGGCGCTGGCCAAGCACAATCTGCAGCTGCCTGAGACCAGCGACGCGGCGGTCCACCTGGGCAGCGCGGTGCTCAAGGCGCTTGCCGGCAGCCTGCTGTTCCAGTCCGCAGCGCTGCCGCACAGCATCTTCCCGCCGCTGTTCAACCAATATGCGCAAGGCCACACCTTCGGCGTGCATGTCGACAATGCCATCCGCACGCATCCGGCCAGCGGCGCGCGAGTGCGCACCGACCTGTCGTGCACCCTGTTCCTGTCCGACCCTGCCGAATATGATGGCGGCGAACTGGTCATCGAGGAAGGCTCGGGCGAACGGCGGATCAAGCTGCCCGCAGGGGATATGGTGCTCTATCCCGCCACCACCCTGCACAGCGTCACACCGGTAACGCGCGGTGCGCGCATTGCTTCCTTCTTCTGGGTACAAAGCCTGGTGGCGGACCAGGGCCGTCGCTCCATCCTGTTCGACATCGATATCGCCATCCAGTCGCTGCGCCAGCGGATCGGCGATGACGATCCGGCGCTGATCGCGCTCACCGGCAGCTATCACAACCTGCTGCGGCAATGGGCAACCCCTTGACGGGCATCAGTGCGCCAGCAGCAGCGGAATGTTCGAGTCCCTGAGGAAATAGCGGGTCACGCCGCCGAGCAGCACCTCGCGCAGGCGGCTGTGGCCAAAGGCGCCCATCACCAGCAGATCGGCGCCGATCTCGGCCGCGACATTCTCGATCACTTCCTCGATCGAGAGCGTACCCCGCTCGCGCTCGATCAGTTCGCTGCACACGCCATGACGCGAGAGATATTCGCTCGCCTCGGTCGATGGAAAGCCGCCGGCCTTTTTGGGCTCGATGATCGTGACAAGGTGCACCGACGCTGCCTGTTGCAGCATCGGCAGTGCCAGCTTCATCGCGCTGGCCGCCTCGTGGCTGCCATCCCACGCGACCAGGACCTTGCCTGCGGTATACAGCGCCTTGGTATCGGTCGGCACCGCGAGTACCGGGCAGCGTGTTTCCACCGCAACATCGGCAATTGCCAGCAGCGGGTGCGGACGCACGTTGCGGGCGGTGTTTTCCAGCGACAGCACGATCACGTCGGCAAGGCGCGAGGCGCTGATCACCGCCTGCGTGACATCGCCATCATAAGCGGTCCAGTCCCAGGGCAGCCCCTCCACCTTCATCCGCGCCTCGACCAGATTGCGCAACCTGTCCTCGTCGGCGCGCAGTTGCTCGAGCATGCTGGCGGGCACATAGCTGCCACCCATCGGGTCCATCACGATAAAGCCGGAAAGCGGGGTCGCCTGCAGAAAGGTGATGTGCCCCGACTGGCTGCGGGCAAGGTCCAGCGCCACCTGAAACCGGGATTCGAATGCGGCGCCGCCATCGGCATAAAGCAGGATCGATTTCATGGTGCCTTCTCCTTGTTTCGCGTGCGCCAAGATTGCGGCTGCCGGACGCAACAAGCATTGATTCAAATCAAGCGATGGCTGGAAAAAGCGGTTATGTGCCGCTAGGTCCACGCCGACGGACACGATTCGACCGTTTGTCCTGCCATCAAACTTCCGGGAGACCGCTCGCCATGCAGAAAATCTATCCTGATGCCGCATCCGCTCTGGAAGGTCTGCTGTTCGACGGGATGCACATCTGCGCCGGCGGCTTTGGCCTGTGCGGTATCCCCGAGCGCTTGATCGACGCGATCCGCGATGCCGGCACCAAGGATCTGACGATCGCCTCCAACAACGCCGGAATCGATGGCGAGGGGCTGGGCAAGCTGTTGCGCACCCGCCAGGTCAGGAAGATGATCTCGAGCTATGTCGGCGAGAACAAGGAGTTCGAGCGCCAGTATCTGGCAGGCGAACTCGAGGTCGAATTCTGCCCGCAAGGCACGCTCGCCGAACGCTGCCGCGCAGGGGGCGCGGGCATTCCCGGCTTCTACACCAAGACCGGCGTCGGCACCCAGGTGGCCGAGGGCAAGGAGCACAAGGACTTCGACGGCCAGACCTATATCCTTGAGCGCGGAATCTATGCCGATCTGTGCATCATCAAGGGGTGGAAGGCCGACAAGGCGGGCAACCTGATCTTCCGCAAGACCGCGCGCAACTTCAACCAGCCCATGGCGACCGCAGGCAAGATCTGCGTCGCCGAGGTCGAGGAGATCGTTGAAACCGGCAGCCTCGATCCCGACTGCATCCACCTGCCCGGCATCTACGTCAAGCGCCTGATCTGCGGCGCGCCGTACGACAAGAAGATCGAGTTCAAGACCGTGCGCGAGCGGGTGGCCGCGTGATGAAGTCCGCTTTTCTCCCCTCCCGCAGGCGGGAGGGGTGGCCGAAGGCCGGGGTGGGCTTGCTCCGCCGCTATTTTCAGGCCCACCCCGGCTTCGCCTTCGGCTCAGCCACCCCTCCCGCAAGCGGAAGGGGAAAGGTCGTTGGCGCTGCGGCCCTCGTTTCTCTTGCCCTGTCCGCCTGCACCACCGTGCAAAGCAATCCTGTCGCAACCACAGCATCTGTTCCCGCCTCCGCGCCCTCGGTGCCGATGGGCCAGCAATGGCTCTATGGCTCGGCCGAAGGCGCGATCGCGTCCCGGCAGACCTTCGGCGCGCTGACCAGCTATGCGCTGGCCAAGGCCGCTGCGCGGCCCGCCGACAGCGTCATCATCGACGAGTCCACCGGGCGCCCGGTGCCCTGCGGCAACAAGCCGCTGGCTGCCGTGTTCGATGCCGACGAGACGCTGATCTGGAACATCGGGCCGATGCGCTGGTTCGCGCTGCGCGGCGCCGAGTTCGACGCCAAGACCTGGGAACAGTGGGAAAAGACCGGCACCGGCAAGGCCGTGGCGATGCCCGGTGCGATCGAGGCGATGGCCGCGTTGCGCGCTGCAGGGATCACGCCGATCGCCAACACCAACCGGTCGACCGCCAACGCAAAGGGCAGCGAGGCGACGCTAGCTGCAGCGGGCCTCGGCGACTTCAAGCACGGCGAAACGCTGTTCCTGATGGGCGACGATGCCGACGGATCGAGCAAGGACATGCGCCGCGCGACGATCGCCGCGCGCTGGTGCGTGGTGGCGATGGCGGGCGACCAGCTTGGCGACTTCCGCAACGGTTTCAACAAGCCCGAACTGCCCCCGCTGCAACGCCGCGCGCTGGCGACCGCAGCGCCGTATGACAAGCTTTGGGGCAATGGCTGGTTCCTGTTCGCCAACCCGGTCTACGGCCCGTCGATCCGCGGGGGTTTTGATGATATCTTCCCGGCGGAAACGCACTGGGAGCCCGACACGCCATGAACGACAACGTCGAAAGCCTGATCATCGAGCGCTTGCGCCGTATTGAAGACAAGCTTGATACCGAAATCGAGCGTGGCATGGAGACGCGTGAGCGGCTGGGGCACCTGGAAAAGGGTATCGCCTCGATCAGTCGCCGGGTGGACCGGATAGATTCCCGGCTGGACCGTATCGAACGGCGGCTTGAACTGCAGGAGGCTAAGTAACCTAAAATGCCCTGGACCCGTGACGATATGGCGGCGCGTGCCGCGAAGGAACTCAAGGACGGCTATTACGTCAACCTCGGCATCGGCATCCCGACGCTCGTGGCCAACCATGTGCCCGAGGGTATCGAGGTGACGCTGCAGTCGGAGAACGGCATGCTGGGCATCGGCCCGTTCCCGTTCGATGGCGACGAAGACGCCGATCTGATCAACGCGGGCAAGCAGACGATCAGCGAGCTGAAATCGTCGAGCTATTTCAGCTCGTCGGACAGCTTCGCGATGATCCGCGGCGGGCATATCGACCTCACCGTGCTCGGCGCGATGGAGATCGCCGAGAACGGCGACATCGCCAACTGGATGATCCCCGGCAAGATGATCAAGGGCATGGGCGGCGCGATGGATCTGGTCGCAGGCGTCAAGAAGATCATCGTGGTGATGGAGCACACCTCCAAGAACGGCGATCCCAAGTTCATCCCCGAATGCACGCTGCCGCTGACCGGCAAGAACGTGGTCGACATGATTATCACCGACCTGTGCGTCTTCCAGCGCCCCGATCACGACAGCCCGTTCCAGCTGATCGAACTGGCGCCCGGTGTGACCGCCGAGGATGTCGCGGCCAAGACGACGGCGCATTATGTCGTCTGACGAGGTCGGACCTGCTCCCACGCCGGCCGATAGGCCGCGCTGGGAATACAGGTTCGACAATTTTCACCGCGCCTATCTGCTCTTGCGTGAAGCCATAGAGTTCTCTCGGGAGCGTGGCCTGTCTCAGCTTGAGCAGGAAGGCACGGTGCAGCGCTTCGAATACTGCTGGGAACTGGCCTGGAAAACGATCAAGGATTATCTCGAGTTTCAAGGCGTCGTCCTTGATACGGTTACCCCGCGTGCGGTGTTGAAGGCAGCCTTCGCGGCCAATCTGATCGAAGATGGCGAGGTGTGGATGACGGCGCTCAATGCCCGCAACAAGATGTCGCATACCTACAACCTCAAGATGTTCGAGCAGGTGGTGAAAGCGATCGAAGCGCGCTATCTTGGGCTGATGGGCCAGCTGGACGAGACACTGCTGGCCGTTCGTGCGCAAGGTGATGGGTGATGATCAGTGCACAGCTCGATGAAGAACGGCTGGCGGTGCTTGCATCCGTGCTGCAGCCATATGCGCACAGGATAGACAAAGTGGCTGTCTTCGGCTCGCATGCAATGGGTCGGGCGCGGCGCAATTCCGACATCGATCTGGTGATCTATGGCCGTCTGGATGAAGGCGATATCGACAGGATCTGGACCCTGCTGGACGAAAGCCCGCTTGCGGTAACGGTTGATGTCGTCGGGTATAATCTGCCGCTCTATCCGCCATTGCGCGCGCATATCGATAGGACGGCGCAAACCCTGTTTATGTCCGCCGATCTTGCCGATCTGAAAGCGGCATGAAGCGCGGCAGGCAGGTTGCGCTGGGGATAGTGGTGCTTGCGCTGGGCGGGCTTGGTGCATGCGCCGCGACGACCTCTCCGCCGCTGCTGCTGAGCCATCTCGACGCGGTGACGGGCGGCGGCAAGGGCGCGGCGCTCGTGGCCGAAGCCGTGCCCTTCGGCGACCATGGCCAGACGCTCGATGTCTGGCGCGCGGCCGATGCCACCACGGGCGACAAGCGGCCGGTGCTGATCTTCTGGCACGGCGGCGGCTGGGTGAAAGGTGCGAGGGCGGACTATGCGTTTGCCGGGCGCGCTTTCGCCAAACAGGGTTTCGTGGTCGTCGTGCCCGATTACCGCAAGGTGCCGCAGGTCCGCTTCCCTGCATTCGTCGAGGATGCCGCCGATGCGGTCGCGTGGACCCGCGACAACATCGCGCGTTATGGCGGCGATCCGCAAGCGATCGGCTTTTCCGGCCATTCGGCGGGCGCACACACTGCGGTGCTGCTCGCGCTCGATCCGCGCTGGCTCAAGGCGGCTGGCGTCGACCCCGGTATCGTCAAGGCGGTGGTGGGCCTCAGCGGCGCTTACGACTTCTACCCGTTCACCACCAAGCGCTCGATCGACGCGATGGCGGCCTATCCCGAGCCTGAAGTGACGCAGCCGATCACCTTCGCGCGCGCCGATGCGCCGCCGATGCTGCTGATCACCAGCAGCGAGGACACCACCGTGCGCCCGCGCAACGCGATCAACCTCACCGCGCGGCTCAAGCAGGAAGGCGCGGTGGTCGAGATGATCAACTATCAGGGGCTCGACCATGAAGAGGTGGTGATGGCGCTGTCCAAACCCTTCCGCGGCAAGGGCCCGGTGCTGGAGGACAGCACCCGCTTTCTGAAGCAGCATCTCAAACCTGCGGAGTAACCATGGCCTACACATTGTTCACCGCGAACCGGAACTATTCGAGCTGGTCGCTGCGGCCGTGGGTGCTGATGCGCGGGCTGGGGATCGATTTCGAGGACCGGCTGGTTCCGTTCGGCGGGCCGGACAATTCGGCCGAATTCCGCAGCTTTGCCCCCAATGGCAAGGTTCCCTGCCTGCACGATGACGGCACGGTCGTCTGGGATTCGCTGGCGATCATCGAATATCTGGCGGAGCGGCATCAAGGTGTCTGGCCATCCGACGCGACAGCGCGCGCCTGGGCACGGTGCGCGGCGGCGGAGATGCACAGCGGCTTTTCCGCGCTGCGCAACATCTGCCCGATGAGCGTCGGGGTACGTGCGCAGCTGCACGATATCCCCCCGGCGCTGCAGGCAGATATCGACCGAATATCGGAAATCTTCTGCGAGGGGCTCGACCGGTTCAGCGGCCCCTGGCTGGCCGGTACGGACTTCACCGCGGTGGATGCTTTCTTCGCTCCGGTCGCTTTCCGGGTGCGCACTTTCGGGCTGCGCCTCGATGACCGCACCGCCGCATGGGTTGGCCGAATGCTCGGCCACCCGGCGATGTTCGCGTGGGAAAGCGCAGCGCTTGCCGAAACCTGGCGCGACCTGGCGCACGAGGCCGAGATTGCAGACGCTGCCACGATCGCAGCGGATTACCGCGCGGTGGTCTGATCCGGCCTGCCTGATCCGGCCTGCGGCCACCGGCTTCAACAATCCATTGCGCTCCCCCCGATAAAATATCAGACTGCGGGCCTGTCCGGGGGGATCACATATCATGGCGCACATCTTGGGGGCGGGGTCGAGCAAGGCCGAACGCGAGCATCGTTTTTTCCTGCGCATGGCGGCGCTGATCCTGCTGTTCACCGTGATCGGGTTTGCTCCGAGCTATTATCTGCGCGCCTTCATCCCGCCGCTGCATCCCATGGAGCCGCTCAACCTGCTGGTCCACCTGCACGGGATCGTGTTTAGCTCGTGGGTCATCCTATTCATGGTGCAGGTCGGGCTGATCTCGGCAGGCAAGCGGCATGTGCACCGACAGCTCGGAATGTTGGGCATATTGCTGGTGGCGCTGATGATTCCGCTGGCGATTGCGGTCGGCATCGCCGGTATTCACCGCCCTTTGACCGCAGCGCCCGGCATCGATCCGCTATCATGGGCGGCGTTACCGCTGCTCGACGCGCCGGTGTTCGGCGGACTGATCATCTCCGCGCTAGCGATGCGCCACCGACCCGACGTTCACAAAAGGCTGATGCTGGTCGCAATGATCAACATGGTGCAGCCGTCCGCCGGCAGGTTGATCGGAATGACCGGCCTGCCAGGCGAGGCGGTCGGGCCGCTGTCCGGGCTGGTGGTGCTGGCTCTGCTCGCTGCGCTGCTGTTTCGTGACTGGCTGGCGACCCGGCGGTTTCACCCCGCCGTCCTGATCGGATCGGCGATTGTCTTTGCGCGGATTGCGCTGACCCCGGTTGTCTGGTCGACGGGGCCCTGGCTGTCCTTTGCCCGCTGGGTGTCCGGCGGCGGCTAGAGCGAGATGAGCGCGTGTCGCGCGACCGGCAATAACGTCTGGTCCCCTAAACGGTGCCACGCAAACCGGCAATCCGGCCAGCACCGGCGACAGACCGAATCCGGCATGGCTTGCTCTTGAGCACTTTACAGGGCAAAACAGGGTAATTGGCACAGACACTGCGGTTAACGCATTGCAGCCGGGGCGCATTTTTAATCGGAGGCCGCATGAAGCACTGGCTGCGCAGTCCTATCGTCTGGACCGCAAGCGGTCTTGCCGCTGGAGCTCTGCTGATCGGGCTCAACGTTTCGCGCGGCGGCGGTGTGGTTGCAGGCACTCCGGCGATCGCCGCCCAGGCCACGTTGCTGGTGCCCGATACGCCCGAGCGCTGGCAGGGCAAAGTCGATTATGCCGCGTTCGATGCGCGCATCACCCGCCTGATGCGCGATCCGGAAATGGCAGGCCTGTCGGTGGCGACGGTCGAGAACGGGCGGCTGGCGTTCGTGCGCGGCTATGGCTTTGCCGATCGCGAGGCCGGTCTGCCGGTCACGCCGCAAACAGTGTTTCGCTGGGCATCGGTGTCAAAGGGCGTGGCGGGCACGCTTGCCTACAAGCTGGCCGAAGAGGGCAAGCTCAGCCTGTCGGCCCCGCTGGCGTCTTTCGGCACCAGCCTCAAATTGTCGGGCGGCGCGGAACACCGGCTGGCGATCCCCGATCTGCTCGCCCACCGGCTGGGGCTGTCGCGCAATGCCTATGATGGCAAGCTGGAATCGGGCGACCCTGCGCCGATGCTCCGCAACATGCTGTCCACCGTGCCGCAGCAGTGCATGCCGGGCGATTGCCACAGCTACCAGAACGTCGCGTATGACGCGTTCAGCGAAATCGTCGGCAACGCGACCAGGATGCCGTACGAGATGGCCGCCGCGCAGCAACTGTTCGCGCCGCTGGGGATGACCAGCGCCGGCATGGGGATGACCAATTTGACCGGCGCGGCCAGCTGGGCGCGGCCCTATCGCGGGGGCAGGGTGCAGACCCTGTCCGATGCGTATTTCCGCGTGCCTGCCGCTGCTGGCGTGAGCTCGAACATCATCGATCTGGCGCGCTGGATGCAGGCGCAGATGGGGCTGTCGCCGCAGGTGATTTCGCCCGGCGTACGCGCCGAAATCCACCGCCCGCGCGTCGCCACCTATCGCGGCGGGCGCAGCGGACCCGATTCGCTGATCATCAGCCACGGCTATGGCCAGGGCTGGCGCAGCCATATCTATGACGGCCACTGGCTGGTCGGCCATGGCGGCGCGGTCAACGGCTATCGCGCGGCGATGTGGTTCGATCCGGCGACCCAGAACGGCATCGTGATGCTGTGGAACAGCGGGTCGACCCGGCCGTTCCGGCTGCCTTACGAGTTCTTCGATCAGGTATATGGCCGCCCGTTCACCGACTGGATGACGATCGACAAGGATCCGCGCTTCATCGATCCCGTCCCGCTGATGCCGGCGCCTGGCCCCGATGCGACGATCGTCGCCGACTGATCCCGAAAAGCAATTCCCACAAAAACAGAACATATCGGAGAGAAATGCCATGAGCATCGTACTGCATCACCTTGAATATTCCCGCTCCACCCGGGTCATCTGGCTGTTGGAGGAGATGGGGACGCCGTACGACATGGTTCGCCATCAGCGCGACCCTCAGACCTTCCGTGCACCTCCTGCGCTCAAGGACGTCCACCCGCTGTCCAAGGCCCCCACGGTGATCGTCGATGGGCACGTGATGGTCGAATCGGGCGCGATCATCGAGTATCTGATCGAGCGCTTCGGCAGTGGCCGGTTGGCCCCCGCCAACGCCAAGGACCGCCCCGCCTATCTGGAATGGCTGCACTTTGCCGAGGGCACGATGGCCAGCCCGATCATCTTCACCGCGCTGGCACCGCGCTTTGGCGGTCTTGGACCGATGCTGGGCGGGTTTCTGGGGGCAGAGGTCACCAAATTGCTCGACCATGTCGACGCCGCCGTGACGGGCCGCGAGTTCCTGGTCGGCGACCGGCTCACCGGCGCGGACATCAACATGGCCTATCTGCTCGAGGTGGCCGCAGCGAGCAAGCTGCTCGAAGGACGTCCGGCGGCGGACTATCTGCAACGGCTGCGCGAGCGCCCGGCCTATGCAAAGTCGATCGAGATCGGCGGACCGATGATCTTCTCGGCCATGGGCGGCTGATCGCCGCTGCCCGGGCTCAGGCCAGCGTCAGTCCAGGCAGCCAGTCCGACCACAACGCCAGCTTTTCTGAATGGATCTGCTCGGCCTGTTCGCCCTGGACGGGCACCATCAGCATGGTGGCGTTGGGAGCAAGCTGGCCGATCAGATGCCGGTCGGCGCGGATCACCTGGCCCACGCGCGGATAGCCGCCGGTGGTCTGGCCTTCGCAGCCGATCAGGTACGGCAGCCCATCGGGCGGGCACTGGACGATGCCGGGGAACACCGCGCCGCTGCGGATCGGTGCGGCCGAATTGAGATCGATCGTGGTGCCCTGCAGCTTGAGTCCCATCCGGCTCGAGCGCGATGAAACCCGCCAGCGCTTGCGCGCCAGTGCAGACATGCCGAGCGCCAACCGGTCGGATTCGGGCCCCGCGACCACGCGCAGCACGAAGCCATGGCCAAAGAACGGTTGCAGCTCCGCCGGGGTGGTGATCCTGGGCAGCTGCTCTGCGCCATCATTCAGCGCGATCACATCGCCATCGACGAGCGCACGACCCTCGATCCCGCCGAACCCGGCCGCAATCAGCGTGGATTGCGACCCCAGCACCGGCGCGACCGCGATGTCCGCCGACACCGCCAGATAGATACGGCACCCTGCCCAGACGCGGCCGATGCTGATCGTGTCTCCGGCGGCGAGCTGCAGCGTCTCGTGCTGCTCGACGTCTTCGCCGTTGATCGCGACCTGGCAAGGGGCGCCGGTGACCGCGATGGCGAGGGGGCGATCGGCGCGGAACTCGGCCGGCCCCAGCGTAATTTCGATCGCCGCAGCCTCGTGCGGCTTGCCGACCAGCCGGTTGGCCAATGCCAGGCTCAGGATGTCGGCCGCGCCGCCCGAAGGCACCGCCAGCCGGCGCAGTCCGCGAAACGGCGCCGCCTGGATGCTCGACTGGACGCCGGCCTTGATCACGGTGAAGCTCATGCGCTCTCTCCCGCCATCCGGGTCAGCGTGGCATGGTCAACCCGCTCGAACACCACCTTCTGGCCGGGGGTGAGCAACGCCGGTGATGGCGCGTACGGATCGAACAGCGTCTCGGCGATGCGCCCGATGATCGGCCATCCGCCGGGGCCAGCGTGCGGATACAGCCCGCAGATGTGGCCGAGCAGCCCGACCGAGCCCGCTGCGACTTGCGTGCGCGGATCGGACAGGCGGGGGATTTCAGGGATTGCCGCATCGCAGGTGAGATAACCGAACCCGGGCTGGAACCCCAGCATCGCCACGCACCAGGTCTGCGCGGCATGCCATCCGGGCAGGGCATCGGTGGCGATGCCCAACAGTTCGGCGACGATTTCGGCATCATGCGCCCATATGCTGTCATAGCAGATATGCAGCGTGATCGGCGGCGGGGTGGTGTCCGGCACGGTTTCGGGCGCAACGGCCAGCAAGGCTTCGGCAGCACTGCGCGCGGCCTCGAGCGATCTTTCTGCCGGGTTCCAGCTCAGCGAGAGGCTGTCGAGCCCCGGCACCACGTCTTCCCACCCCTGATCGCGTGCCGCCTGCGCCAGCCCTGCCACCTGATCCCGGCCAAGCGATCGAATCATCAACCAGTCATCGGCGCAATAGATCGGCAGGGTCATCGGGCGGCTCTCCGGGTGCTTTTATGCTTATGCCCTTGCTTGCCATCACCTCGGCGATCCGCAAAGCGGTTTGTTCCGCTCCGGGACTGTCGGAATGAAGGCACAGGCTTTGTGCCGCGACATGGATCAGGGAGCCGTCATCGGCCATGAGCGGTTGCCCGGTGGCGATGGCGAGCGCCTGCGCCGCGCGGGCGTCGTCGCCTGTGATCAGCGCTCCCGGCTGGCTGCGCGGGATCAGGCGGCGGGCCGCCGTATAGCCGCGATCGATGAACCCTTCGGCGATGAAGCGCGCGCGCGCCTTGACCGCCGCTGTCTCGAACGCGCCATGGGCCAGGCCTACCAACGCCAGTTTCGGGAACGCGCGGTGCAGCGCCTGTGCGACCGGATCGGCCATGTCCGGCCGATCGGCAAGGTCGTTGTACAGCATGCCGTGCGGCTTGATGTGGGTGAGGGGGATCGAGAGGTCTTCGGCGATCGCGGCGAGCGCACCGACCTGCGCCAGCAGCGATTCGATCAGCTGTGCTACCGGCATATCGAGCGACGTCCGGCCGAAGCCCGCGCGGTCGGGATAGGAGGGGTGCGCGCCCGGAGCCACGCCTGCGTTGCGCGCGGCGCGCAGCATCCGCGCCATGCTGCCCGCGTCCCCGGCATGGCCGCCACAGGCGATGTTGCAGCTGGAAATGTGCTGCATCAATGCGATGTCGCGCGCTTCTTCCATCGGCTCTTCGCCCAGATCGGCGTTGATGTCGATCGAGCCGGTCATGGCCAGACGCCCGCCGCGCGCAGGATCAGCCGTAGCCCCAGCAATGTGCAGACCAGCACCACGCCGCCGCCCGCCAAATTGGCAACCGGTCCATTGGCGAAACTGCCCAGGCTCGCCTTGCGCGATGCGACCCACAGAAGGAACGCGGCGAGGATCGGCAGCAGCAGGCCGTTGGCGGACTGGGCGATCAGGATCAGCTCGACCGGGTTGACCGCAAAGAATGCGAAGGTGGTTCCGATGGCGATCACCGCCACTGCGGTGCGCTTGAAGATACGCGTGCGCCGTTCGATGTCGCCCCCGCTGGCCGGATTTTTGGCTAGCATCTCTGCGAGCACATAGCCCGTGGCGAGCGGCGCGGTGAGCGAGGAGCTGAACCCTGCGCCGACCAGCCCGAGCGCGAACACGATCCGCGCCGGGCTTCCGAAAAGCTCTTCAAGCCGCATCGCGACATCGTCCAGCGGTCCGCCTCCGGCAGATACCATCGCGCTGGTCGCGGCCCCCATTATCACCACCGCCATCGACAGCAGCCCGCCCAAAGTGACCGAGACCGCCGTGTCCGTGCTGGCAGCGGCAATTCCCTCCCGGTCGGCGCTGAACTGGCCGCGCACCGATGCGGCGTGGAGGAACAGGTTGTAGGGCACCACCGTCGTCCCGATCAGCGCGATCGCGGTGAACACGCTGGCGGAGGGCAGCCCGGGGACCAGACCGCGCGCGGCGGCGGACCAGTCTACATCGATCACCATCAGCCCGCCGACAAATGCCAGCGCCATCGCCAGCACCAGCGCGATCAGCAATTTCTCGAGCCAGCCGGGCTTGCCGACGATCACCAGCACGGCCGCCAGCACGCCGATCACCAGCGCGCGCATCGAAGCAGGAACGACATCGTCACCCAGTCCCAGCAGCGCCAGTCCCAGTCCCGTGCCGCTGATATTGCCTGCCTGATAGGCCGAGTTGCCAATGGCGAGCGCGGCGAAGATCAGCGCCGCCATCGCCCAGCGCAACGCAGGGCTGGATGCTGCCGCCAGAATCGCCTCGGCCAGCCCCTGGCCGGTGACGATCGCGACCCGCGCCGCCATATTCTGCAGGATGATCGTCGATACGGTCGCGAACACCAGCGCCCAGAGCAGGCCGTAGCCAAAGCCGATCCCCGCGCTGGCGCAGGCGGTGACGGTCCCGGGGCCGATGAACGCTGCGGTGACCAGCATCGCCGGCCCGGGGCGGTAGGTTCTGAGCCTCACCAGCCCCAGCTTTTTTCACGGTACCATTTGGTGATCACGTATTTCGCGCCTTCGCGCACCTTCATGCCGTGGTGGATGGTGGCGGGGTTGAGCGATCCGTCGGGCCTGCGGTTGTTCCACGCGACCAGTTTGCCGGTCTCGGGTTTGATCGATTTGTCGATGGTCTTGAAACGCGTCGCGCCGCCCGCCACCGGCTCGTTGAGGTAGATCATGAAGGTCCACGTGCGCTGGCCTGCGACACTGGTATAGCGTTCGAAGTCCTGTCCGCCGGGTTCGAAATAGTCGGTGTGCGCCTTGAACTCCTGCCCCACGGCGTAACGCTGCCCCTGCATCGTCTCGCCGAACCGGCGGTCGATTCCCGACAGGGCACTGAGCTTTTCGTCGAGCGCGATGACATCGGGGTCCTCGGCGCTCATGTCGCAGGTTTCCGATGTGCGGAAATAATGGTCGCCATTGGGGTCGGCAATGGTCGAGGGGCGGCGGTCGGTGTCGATCTTGGCGACGAACGTCGCGCATTCCTCCGGCGTCAGGAAATTGCGCAGAATGAACAGCTCGAGCCGCAGCGTGGGCACCCGCTGGATGCCGGGTACCTTCATCAGGGCGGCAACGTTGCATTGATTGCTGGCGGTGTTGGGTTCGCTCATTGGTCCGATCCACGCGCGGCTGGTGTCCGCCCGCCGATTAGCCCGCATTTCAACGCCAGTTCAACCCTGCAAACGGCTGGCGTGTCAGGGCATTGACGGTTAAATGAGCGCCCATGCCCCTGCGCCACCGTTCCCCTGCCGGATCAGCCGGTTTCAGCCTGCTGGAAATGCTGGTGGCGCTGGCGGTGTTCTCGATCGCCGCGCTGGCGCTGATCAAGCTGCAGGGGGCGAGCCTGATGCAGACCGCAGAGCTCGACAGCCGCTTGTACAGCGAGGTGGTGGTCCGCAATCTGGCCGTAGAAGCGCTGACCGACCCCAACCCGCCCTCGCTGGGCGATTCGCAAGGCGCCGCGACCAACGCCGGACGTGCCTTCACCTGGCGGCGTACCACGACCGCGCTCGAGGGCGGCGAGATGCTCAAGGTCGATCTGGCGGTGAAGCAGGCGGCCGGGCCCGAGGTGACGCTGACCGTGCTGAGGCCGGTGTTGTGATTGAGCCCAGTGCGCACCACCCCCGTTTGTCCCGAGCGAAGTCGAGGGACGTGCGCGCGACCGTTGCGCAACGTCCCTCGACTTCGCTCGGGACAGGCGGGGAGGGGTGCAAGCAGGGTGAACGCGGCTTCACCCTCGTCGAAATGATGGTCGCTCTCTTCATCTTCGGGATGATCGCGAGCGCTTCCGTCCTGCTGCTGCGCCAGAGCGTCGAGGCCGAGGCGCGCAGCGCGTTGCGGCTCGAAGAGATGGGCGATCTGCGCCGGTTTTCGGCGATCATGGCGCAGGACATGACGCTGATGCTGCCGCGCCCGTCGCGCGATGCGGTCGGCAGCGACCGCGTGGCGCTGATGAGCGGCGATCGCCTTCTGCTCGGTTTCACTCGCCAGGTGCCGCAGATCGATCCGCAGGCGGGCTCGTCGAGCCTGCAGCGGGTCGAATGGGCGCTGACCGACGGGCGGCTGACCCGCGCGATCGCGCCCAAGGCGGATGGCGCCGCGACGAGCGCCCCGGTGCCGATCCTCGAAGGTATCGGATCGGCGCAGCTGCGCTTTCGCGACAAGCAGGGTCTGTGGCAGCCCGACTGGCGTCCGCAGCGGACCGACGAACTGCCGATCGCGATCGAACTGACCCTGGCGCAAGTCGGCAATCCCGGCGCGCCGCTGGTGATGCAATTCCTGGTCGCAGGGGGCGGGGGATGAGCGCGCCGGGCAAGCCTTCGGAACGCGGCATCGCGCTGCTCAGCGTGCTGCTGCTGGTCGCGGTGATGGCGATCGTCACGACGCTGATCCTCGACCGGGTGAACCTGGCGGTGCGGCTGGCGGGCAATGCCGGCGCTGCCGACCGCGCGCGATTCGCGGCGCTGGGCGCCGAGAGCTTCGCCGCGCGCGAGATCAAGCGACGGCTCGACCAGAGCCCGGCGCGCACGGTCAATTTCGGTGGCTGGCTGGGGGCACCCACGGTGCTGCCGCTCGACGACGGCTCGGGCGCGGTGGTCACTGCGACGGTGCGCGACGGGGGCAACTGCTTCAATCTGAACTCGGTGGTCGCAGGCGAGCCGGGCAACCTTTCGGCGCGGCCGGTCGGGATAGGCCAGTTCGCCGGGCTGATGACCGCCTTGGGCGTGCCAGCGCAGGACGCTGCGACGCTTGCCGATGCGCTGGCCGACTGGATCGACACCGATTCCGTGCCGCTGCCCGCAGGCGCCGAGGACCAGTTCTACATGCAGGGCGATGCACCCTATCGCACTGCCGGCCAGCTGCTGCGCGACAAGGGCGAGGTGCAGGCGCTGCACGGCATGACGCCGCAGCTTTACGCCACGCTCGAACCCTGGGTCTGTACGCTACCCGATGCGATCCTGTCGCCGATCAACGTCAACACGCTGCTGCCCGAACAGGCGCCTTTGATCATGATGCTGGCGCCGGGCCGGATCCCGCTCGAGCGCGCACGGCGGCTGATCGCCGAACGCCCGGCACTGGGCTATGCGCGGATCGCCGATTTCTGGCGGCCGCTGGCGCTGCAGTCGCAAACCTTCGGGCCCGAGATCGAAGCCCAGCCGCAGATCGTCAGCCGCTGGTTCGAACTCGATCTGGTGATCGCGCAGGGTGAGAGTCGCTGGCGGCAGACCAGCCTGCTCGACGCGCAGCTGACGCCGGCGCGGATCATCGCCCGGCGGATCGGCGAGCCTTGAACGTCCACATAATTTAATTGCGCCAAAACATCCGATTCCCGCATTTTCCCTTGCATTGGCCCTGTGCTTTGTAAGATAGCGAGCCGCGCCAATCGTCGCTTGACGATTGTCCCTGCGCGCTCCTAAGGAGCGCCTCCGCGTGGCGTGTGCAGTGTGTGGCGACCGTAGCTCAGTTGGTTAGAGCGCCGGTTTGTGGTACCGGAGGTCGGGGGTTCGAGACCCCTCGGTCGCCCCATCTGCCCTTTTCGTCGAGGCTTCAAAGCCCCCGCCGCGTCATGAACAGCCGGGGGAGACGGGCGCGTGCAAAGCTATTGGGATCTGCCTGACTTCGACGAGCACGAAGCCGTGCAATATGTGCACGACCGCGCCTCGGGCCTGTCGGCGATCATCGCCATCCACTCGACCAAATTGGGCCCCGCAGGCGGCGGTACGCGCTTCTGGCATTATGCCGACAAGGGCCGCGCCATCACCGATGCGCTGCGCCTGTCGCGCGGCATGAGCTACAAGAACGCCATGGCCGGCCTGCCGATGGGTGGTGGCAAGGCTGTGATCCTCGCCGATGCCGACAGCCGCAAGACCCCCGAAATGCTCGCCGCGTTCGGCGATGCGATCGAGGCGCTGGGCGGGCGATATGTCACCGCCGAGGACATCGGCATGTCGGATGCCGACATGGTCGCGATCTCTAAGCGTACCAAGTTCGTTTCGGGCCTGCCGGTCCAGCAGGAAGGTTCTGCCGGTGGCGATCCCGGTCCGTTTACCGCCAATGGCATCTTCCAGGGCGTGAAGGCTGCGGTCCAGTTCAAGCTGGGCACCGACCGGCTCAAGGGCGTGCGCATCGCGGTGCAGGGCACCGGCAGCGTCGGCGGCGGGCTGGCCCGGCTGCTGGCGGCAGAAGGCGCCGATCTGACGCTCGCCGACGTCAACGCAGATCGCGCGCAGGCGCTGGCCGACGAGTTGGGCGCGCAGACAGTGTCTGCCGATCAGATCATGCAGGTCGAGGCCGATGTGTTCAGCCCCAACGCGCTGGGCGCGATCCTCGATTCGGAAAGCATCGAGAAGCTCAACGTCAAGATCGTCGCAGGCGGCGCCAACAACCAACTCGCGCGGCCGCATCATGCCGACATGCTGGTCGATCGCGATATCCTGTACGCGCCCGATTACGTCATCAACGCGGGTGGCATCATCTCGGTCGCGCTCGAATATTTCGCGCAGGCCGAAGGCCGCACCGCGCAGGTCGACGAGGTCCACTCGCGGCTGACGGGAATCCCCCAGCGGCTGACCGGCATCTGGCAGGAAAGCCGCAGCACCGGCCAGTCGCCCGCTGCGGTCGCCGACGCGATGGCACAGAAGCTGATCGGTCGGGGTTGATACGCACGTTTGCCGACCGCAACCATTTCCGCTCAGCCTGAGCCTGTCGAAGGCCCCGCTATATAGCCAGCGTGGGCGCGGGTCCTTCGACAAGCTCAGGATGAGCGGAGGTGGGTACAGCTGAAGATCGCATCCCCCACCACGCAAATTCCCTTGAGGCGGTGCCTGCATCGTGGCAACAAGGGACGACGCCGATATGCCTCGGCGCAAGGAAGCTGACGCAACGCTCGCTCATGCATGGTTTTGCCAATCCTACGCGATTTCTGTCGATTGCCCGGCCGCTGACTCCGGCGTTGCTGATCACGGGTGTGATCATGGTGGCGATCGGCCTGTTCCTTGGCCTGTTCAACGCCCCGGCCGACCGGCTGATGGGCGATACGGTGCGCATCTTGTACATCCACGTTCCCGCCGCATGGCTGGGCATGGCAGGCTGGACCAGCATCGCCATCGCAAGCCTGGTCGAGCTCGTCTGGCGCCACCCGCTCGCAGGCATCGCCGCGCGCGCATCTGCGCTTCCTGGCGCGTTCTTTTGCGCGCTGTGCCTCGCCACAGGATCGATCTGGGCGCGGCCGACCTGGGGCACCTGGTGGGTGTGGGACGGACGGTTGACCTCGATGCTGGTGCTTTTGTTCCTGTACCTCGGCTACATGGCGCTGGCTGACGCGAGTCAGAAGGATGCCGCTGCCGGGCGCAACGGCACGGCGCGTGTCGCTGCGATCTTCGGGCTGGTCGGCGCGATCAACGTTCCGATCATCAACCGCTCGGTCGTCTGGTGGAACAGCCTGCACCAGCCGGCGAGCATCACCATGGGCAAGTCCGCGATCGATCCGGCGTTCCTCTGGCCGCTGGGCATGGCCGTGATCGGCTTCTCGCTGATCTTCGGCGCGATCATCCTGATGCGGATGCGCACCCTGCTTGCCGATATCCGGATCGAGGCGCGGATGCGCAGATTGGCTGCGGCATGACCCAATGGACCTATGTCATAATGTCCTATGGGCTCGGAATAGGTGGCACCATCGCCCTGATCGGCTATTGCTGGATGGCATTGCGGCGCACCGAAGCGCGGCTGGATGCGCTCAAGCGCAAGTGAACCGGATACACCCGACATGCCCACCCCCCAAAGACCCGGCACGATGAAAGCCAAACACCAGCGCCTCGTGCTGATCTGCATCGCCTTTGTCGGGCTGCTGGCGGCAGGCCTGATCGCAGCCTATGCGCTGCGCGGGCAGGCGAGCTATTTCTATACGCCCGGCGAACTGGCCGCAGCGCAGGTCGAGCCGGGCCAGGCGATCCGCCTCGGCGGGATGGTGCAGACCGGATCGATCAAGAAGCAGGCGGACGGTGTCACCATCGATTTCATCGTCGAGGACGGCGAGGGTACGGTTCCGGTGCGCTTCTCGGGCATCACGCCTGCGCTGTTCGTCGAAGGATCGGGCGTCGTCGCCGAAGGCCGGATGGACCGCGCAGGGTTCTTCGTGGCCGACAATCTGCTCGCCAAGCATGACGAGAACTACGTCCCGCGCGAGATGAAGGACATGACCAGCGCCGACGTCAAAAAGGTTGCGGGCACGGTGGCTCAGCCATGATTGCAGAATTCGCGCTGGCGCTGCTGTGGCTGGCCGCCGCGCTGGCGCTGTTGCAGCTTGGGCTCGGCAGCTACGCTTTGACCGTCAAGGGCGCGCAGTTTCTGCCCGCCGTTCGCCCTGTGGCTGTCGCGCAGGGCGTGTTGGTGGCGGTGTCGTTCGCGCTGCTGATCGTCCTGTTCGTGCGCAGCGACCTGTCGGTCAAGCTGGTCGCGGCCAACAGCCATTCGCTCAAGCCCCTGATTTACAAGATTTCGGGCACCTGGGGGAACCATGAAGGCTCGATGCTGCTGTGGATCACCGTCATGGGTCTTGCAGGCGGGCTGATCGCGCTGCTCGAGCGCCGGTTGAACGATCGCACGCTGATCGCCACGCTGGCCGGGCAGGCTTTCGTCAGCCTGGGTTTCTATGCCTTTCTGCTGTTTGCCTCCAACCCGTTCGAACGGTTGAACCCGGCCCCGACCGAAGGCAACGGCCTCAATCCGCTGTTGCAGGACCCCGGTCTCGCCTTCCATCCGCCGACGCTCTACATCGGCTATGTCGGGCTTTCGATCGCGTTTTCGTTCGCCATCGGTGCGATGGTGACGCGCGATGTCGGGCCCACCTTTGCCCGCGCGATGCGCCCATGGGTGCTGGGCGCGTGGATATTCCTGACGCTGGGCATCGTCGCTGGCTCGTGGTGGGCGTATTACACGCTCGGCTGGGGTGGCTGGTGGTTCTGGGACCCGGTCGAGAACGCTTCGCTGATGCCCTGGCTTGCCGCCACCGCCTTGCTGCATTCGGTCAGCGTTCTGGCAACGCGCGGCGCGCTCAAGGCGTGGACCGTGATGCTCGCGGTGGTCGCGTTCTCGATGTCGATGGTCGGCACATTCCTCGTGCGCTCGGGCATCCTGACCAGCGTGCATGCGTTTGCGGTCGATCCCGAGCGCGGCAGCTTCATTCTGGCGCTGCTTGCGATCTACATCGGCGGTGCGCTCGCGCTGTTCGGGCTGCGTGCATCGACGGTGACCGAAGGTTCGCGCTTCCATCTGTTCAGCCGTGAAGGCGCGCTGGTGATGAACAACGTGCTGCTCGTCGGCATTCTGGGCATCGTGCTGATGGGTACGCTCTATCCGCTGGTCACCGAGGCGTTCGGCACCAAGGTTTCGGTCGGGCCGCCCTATTTCAATCCGGTCAGCGCGATCTTCGTGTTCCCGATGCTGGTCATCATGGCGGTCGGTCCGCTGATGCGCTGGCGCCAGGACAACGGCAAGAAACTGGTCAACATGATGGCGGCGCCTGCTCTCGCTTTGGCGGTGGCGCTGGCGCTGGTCGTCCTGTTCGCAGGCGATATCGCCATCCTGCCGCTGCTGGGGCTGATCTTTGCCGCTGGGCTTGCGGTGGCCAGCATCCTGCCGCTGTGGAAGCGCAACCTGCGCCGCACGCCTGCGCACATTTATGGCATGGTGCTCGCGCATCTGGGCATTGCGGTCGCACTGGCGGGAATGGCTGCCGAGTCCGCGTTCAACACCGAAAAGCTCGTCGCCAGCGAAATCGGCCAGACCCACACGGTCGGCCCGTGGTCGATCGAACTTCAAGGGATCGACCCCATTGCCGGGCCCAACTGGACCGCGCTCGAGGCACGGCTGGTCACCAGTTATGGCGACAGCGCGACCCAGACGGTGCTGAACCCGCAGTCGCGGATGTTCTCATCCCCGCCCACCGCAACCAGCCATGCTGCGCTGCTGACCCGCTGGAACGGGCAGTTGTATGTCGTACTGGGTGAAGAGGGCGATGATGGCCGCTGGCAGCTGCGATTGTGGTGGAAGCCGTTCGTGCCGCTGATCTGGTATGGCGGGCTGCTGATCGGGCTGGGGGGCATCCTGGCGCTGGTGGGCCGCACCGCGCGCGATCTGCGCCGCAAGGACCAGCCCGAATACGAACCGGTGGCCGCGCCTGACGATCCCCATGGCGAACCAAAGCCCGTCGGAGGCCGCGAGGCCCTCGCATGAAGCACGTCCTATCATGAAGCATTGGGCCATCTGGTTGCCGCTGGCGCTGTTCGGCGGATTGTTCGCGTTGTTCGCCACCGGGCTGATTGCGCCGGGCGATCGCACCATCGTGTCGCAGATGATCGGCAAGCCGCTGCCCGCGTTCGATCTGCCGCAGGCGGTACCGGATCGGCCCGCAGTGGCCACCGCCAACTTCACCGATGGCAAGCCCAAACTGCTCAACGTGTTCGCCAGCTGGTGCGTGCCCTGTGTCGCCGAAGCACCCTATCTGCAGCAGCTGGCCGATGCCGGGGTCGAAATCAACGGCGTCGCGATCCGCGATCGCAGCCCGGACGTGCAGCAGTTTCTGGCGCGCAACGGCAACCCGTATGCGCGGATCGGGGCCGATGACGTCAGCAAGATCCAGTTCGATCTGGGTTCATCGGGCGTGCCCGAGACCTTTGTCATCGATGGCAAGGGCATCATCCGCTACCAGCATATCGGCGACATCCGGCGCGAGCACGTGCCTGTGATCCTGCAGAAACTGAAGGAAGCGCAGTGATTTTCAGTGTGCGCAAAAAGGGTCCGTGTTCCCGAGCGAAGTCGAGGGACCTTTCGCTACCCTTGCGCGCACGTCCCTCGACTTCGCTCGGGAACTCGGTGATGTGGCTTTTGGTCATGGTGCTGGCGATGCTTGCCGCTCCGCTTACCGCACAAGATACCCTCCCGCCCGCGCCGTATGCCTACAAGCAGCTCGATGACCCCGCGAAGGAAAAGTCCGCGCAGGATCTGATGATGACGCTGCGCTGCCTGACCTGCCAGAGCCAGTCGATCGCCGATTCGGATGCACCGATGGCCGGCGATATGCGCCATCAGGTGCGCACCCGGATCGCTGCGGGTGAGGACCCCGAGGCGATCCGCGCATGGCTGATCGAGCGCTATGGCGACTGGGTATCGTATCAGCCGCAGATAACCTCGATGACCTGGCCGCTGTTCGCGGCGCCGGTCGTGCTGCTGCTGCTCGCCGCGGTCGTCGCGCGCAAACGCTTCGGCAGGGACAGGCCGACCGGAGACAAAAGCTGATGGCGTGGGTGATCGTTCTGCTGGTGGCCGTCGCCATCATGGCCGGCATGATCTGGCTGGGCAAGCTGCCGCGCAAGGCGTGGGAACTGTCCGGCGCGGCGCTGTTCCTGGGGATTGCGGGCTATGCCTGGCAGGGCCAGCCCTCGCTCGCCGGATCGCCCAAGGAGCCGGTCGAAAAGCTTGGCATGTTCGATGAGGACCTCGCCAAGCAGCGCGACGAGATGGGCGGCAATTTCGGCGATGCCCGCGCCTGGCTGGTGCTGGCCGACGCACAGAGCCGCCAGGGCAAGTTCGCCACCGCCGCCACCGCGCTGAGCAAGGGATTGCAAACCTTCCCCGAGGACACCGACCTTTGGGTGGCGCTGGGCAATGCGCTGGTTGGGCACAGCAACGGGCTGCTGACGCCTGCATCGCAGTTTGCCTATCAGAAGGCCGCGACGCTCTCGCCCGACCACCCCGCGCCGCCGTTTTTCCTGGGACTGGCGCTCGCGACATCGGGCCGGTTGCCGCAGGCGCGCGCCATTTGGGCCGAGCTGCTCGAGCGGTCGCCGCCCGACGCGGAATGGCGCGAGGACCTGGCCGGACGACTCGCTCAGATCGACGCTGTGATCGCCCAGCAGAGCGGAGCGCCCGTTCCGGGCATGCCCGGAGCGGTCCCGTCGTCTCCAGTTCCCGGCCAACCCGTTGAAATACAACCATAATCCCTTGTTTGCGATTATATTGCACCGCATCATGGCCCATGCTAATCCGCGTGCCATCGCCGATTTGGCGATAGGCGAAAGGGGACGATGATCGCGGGCTGGCATGCCTTCTCGCGTTCGCACACTGCCCGATGATAACTGACAATTCTTCAGACACGCCTTCGCAACAGCCGTCCGCCGGTTCGATGGCGGGTGAGCAGGTCGCACAGCAGCCTGGCAATGCCGACACGCACAGCAGTTCGGTCGCCGTGCTCGCTTTCGGCGCAGTCGGCATCGTGTTCGGCGATATCGGCACCAGCCCGATCTATGCCTTCCGCGAAACTTTTGCCGGCCATCATCCGCTCACCCCGGATGCCGAGCATATCTTCGGCGTCGTCAGCCTGATCTTCTGGTCGATGACCTTGGTGGTCAGCGTGCAATATGTGACCTTCCTGATGCGCGCCGACAACAAGGGGCAGGGCGGCAGCCTCGCGCTGGTCGCGCTGATCTCGCGCAGCATCAGCCGCACCAGCTATGGCTGGCTGCTGATCCTGCTCGGCGTGTTCGCCACCGCGCTGTTCTACGGCGATAGCATGATTACCCCGGCGATCTCGGTGCTGTCTGCGGTCGAGGGGCTGACCGTGGTCAATCCCGGGCTGCAGCCGCTGGTGATCCCGATCGCGGTCGGGCTGCTGGTCTTCCTGTTCTTCATCCAGTCGCGGGGCACCGCCAAGATCGGCAAGCTGTTCGCGCCGATCATGGTGGTCTATTTCATCACCATCACGATACTGGGCGTTTATCACATTGCCTTCAACCCGGAGATCCTGCTCGCGCTGAACCCTTGGTATGCGGTGCGCTTCTTCATCAACGATGGCTGGTTCGCGTTCCTCGCGCTCGGTTCGGTGGTGCTCGCGGTGACCGGCGCGGAGGCGCTGTATTCGGACATGGGCCATTTCGGGCGCGGCCCGATGCGGCTCTCGTGGTTCGGTTTCGTCATGCCCGCGCTGCTGATCAACTATTTCGGACAGGGCGCGATGATCATCGGCCTGGGACCGATCGAGGCGCTCGAAACGGTCAAGAACCCGTTCTTCCTGCTCGCACCCGAGATGCTACGGTTGCCGCTCGTGCTGCTGGTGACGGCGGCGACCTTCATTGCCAGCCAAGCGGTGATCTCGGGCGCTTTCTCGATCACCCATCAGGCGATCCAATTGGGCTATATCCCGCGGCTGTCTATCAAGCACACCAGCGCGTCGGAAAGCGGGCAGATCTACATCCCGCTGATCAACTGGGTGCTGATGATCGCGGTGATCCTGCTGGTGCTGACCTTCCAGTCGTCGAGCAACCTTGCCGCTGCCTATGGCATCGCGGTGACCGGTGCGATGCTGATCGACACCTGCCTGATGGCGGTGCTGTTCACCGCGATGTGGAAATGGAAGCTGTGGATGGCGGTGCCGGTCATCGTTACCTTCCTTGTCGTCGATGGTGCCTATTTCCTCGCCAACGCCACCAAGATCCCCGATGGCGGCTGGTTCCCGCTGGTGATCGGCGCGTTCACCTTCACGCTGCTCACCACCTGGGCGCGCGGGCGCAAGCTGATGCGCGAGACGATGATCGAAAGTGCGCTGCCGATCGAGGTGTTCGTCAAGTCCGCGCAAGGCTCCGCCACCCGGGTCAAGGGCACCGCGATCTTCATGGCATCGGCCACCACTGGGGTGCCGACCGCGCTGCTGCACAACATGAAGCACAACAAGGTCATCCATGACCGCGTCGTCATCCTGACCGTGCAGATCATGGAAGTCCCCTATGTCACCGACGCCAACCGCTTCGAGGTCGAGGCGCTTGGTCATGGCTTCTTCCGCATGATCCTGCGCTATGGCTTCATGCAGTCGACCGACGTTCCTGCGGCGCTCAAGGACGTGAAGGAGCTGTGCGGCGGCAAGTTCGAGATGCTGCAGACCAGCTTCTTCCTCTCGCGCCAGACCCTGCTCACCGCCGAGCGACCCGGAATGCCGGTGTGGCGCGAGAAGATCTTCGCGTGGATGCTGCGCAACTCGGCGAGCCCGATGGAGTTCTTCAACCTGCCTTCGAACCGGGTGGTCGAACTGGGCAGCCAGCTGGAAATCTGAAGGGGCAGACCATGATCGTGATCGCTGGCCATTACCGCTTCCCGCCAGAGCAGCTGGCGGCGATCCAGCCGGCGATGGCCCGCATGATCGAGGCCAGCCGCGCCGAGCCGGGCTGCGTGCATTATGCCTTTGCGCACGACGTGATCGAACCTGGAATGATCCGTGTGAGCGAAGCCGGGGTCGATCAGGCTGCGTTCGATGCCCATGCCGCCAGCGCGCATATGGCGCAGTGGCGGGCCGATAGCGCAGCCCACGGCATTCATGACCGCACCATCACCGCCTATGATGTGACCGGATCGCGGTCGCTCTAGGCAGCGGTCAGCTGCCTGCGCAGCGCAAGTTCAGGCTGCGCTTCTGCATGTCATAGGTCAGCGTCGAGCAACCCTGCAGGAAACGCCTCCCGGCGACGATGCGCAGGTCCACTTTCTTCTCTTTCTCGCCGACCACGACGATCTCGTCCGAATCCGCATCTGCCGCATCGGCGGCGGCAATACCGCTGGCATCGCCATAATCGCTGTAGCGGACATCGGCTGTCGCCAATTGGCGCGCGCCCAACGGCAGCGGACGGGCAAGCGTCATCTCGCGTGTGGGACGCATGATCCCGTAATAGATCAACGTCTGCTGCGGTCGGCCGGTGAACTTGCCGCCGCGCGTGCGTGCAAGCCAGTTGCCGGTGGGTGCGCTCACCAGCGTCTCGTCACGCTGCAGGCTGAACTGCAAGCGGACCTTCTCTCCATCCATGTCGAGCGTGGTCCCGACGCCCAGCCGGCCGAGAAAGCCGAAATTGTCGAGCGGGAACGCCAGGTCGCGGTCCCCGCCAGACGGTGCGCCGAGGTGGAAGGTGATTCGCTTGTAAGGCAGCGAGGCAGGGCTGATCGTGCCATCGGCCAGCGTAGACGACGCGCGGTCCGCCCAGAATATCCGCTGGTTCTTGGCGCCGGCACCATAATCGACCTTGTGCACGGCGGAGTTGCCGCTGACCTTCTCGGACCCCACCATGCTGCGGAACGCCAGCATCCCGGGTTTCAGCGCGAGCTTTGCCGCGATGTCGGGGTTGAGGGTGGGGGCATCGGCCGCTTCCGGTCGCACCTCCAGCCTCAGCGGCGTTCCGTTGATGGTCACATCGATCACATTGTCGCCGCGCAGCACAAGCTCGTCGGGGAGGGCTGATTTGGGGGCCGCCGATGCGGGCGCTGAAATCGCCATTGATACGGTCGCTACGACACTAAAAACTCGCATGATGGCCCCATCCCCCTCGATACTGGCAAGTAACGAAGGGGAATAGGCGATACCCGGCCTTAACGGCGGATGACCAGATGGCCATTCAACTGCATCCAGGCGCTTATTCGCGAAAATCAGTAAGCGGAGCGCGCCAGCAGCGATTCCTTCGCCGCGTGGTATTCGCGGGTAAGGCGTCCGACCATGTCGGCGACGGTATCGACCTTGTCGACCGCGCCGATGCCCTGGCCGCTGCCCCAGATGTCGCGCCATGCCTTGGCGTCGGTGTTGCCGCCCGAGCCGAAGTTCATCGTGCTGTAGTCGCCCTTGGGCAGGTTGTCGGGATCAAGACCTGCGTTGACGATCGACTTGCGCAGATAGTTGCCCGAGACACCGGTAAACAGGTCGGAATAGACGATGTCGGCGGCCTTGCCCTCGACGATGCCGTTCTTGTAGCCATCGTCAGCGCGCGCTTCGGCCGTCGCGATGAAGGCCGAACCGATATAGGCGAAGTCCGCACCCATCGCCTGTGCGGCGAGGATAGCAGCGCCGCTGGCGATCGATCCCGACAGCGCCACGGGCCCTGTGAACCACTGGCGGATTTCCTGCATCAGCGCGAAGGGCGAGGTGACACCGGCATGGCCGCCGGCGCCCGCGGCCACCGGGATCAGGCCGTCGGCGCCCTTTTCGATCGCCTTGCGGGCATAGCGGTCGTCGATCACGTCGTGCATGGTGATGCCGCCCCAGTCGTGCACCGCCTTGTTCAGGTCTTCGCGCGCACCCAGCGAGGTGATGACCATCGGCACCTGCCATTTGGCGCAGGTGGCGATATCCGCTTCCAGCCGGTCGTTGGATTTGTGGACGATCTGGTTGACCGCATAGGGCGCGGCGGGTGCATCGGGGTTGGCGCGGTTGTATTCGGCCAGTTCCTCGGTGATCTGGTGCAGCCATTCGTCGAGCTGGCTCTGCGGCCGCGCGTTCAGTGCCGGGAACGACCCAATCACGCCTGCCTTGCATTGCGCAATGACGAGCTCGGGGCCGGAGATGATGAAGAGCGGCGACCCGATGACGGGCAGGCGCAGGTTGTCGCAAAGCGGGGATGGCATGGTCATGGCCGCGACATTAGCCATGGTTGATGGGCTGTCCAGAGGCAAACTTAATCAGCCGATTAAGTTTTGAATGAAAACGGCTTGGGGCGATGGAAATCCTCCCCGAGCTTGCTCGGGGAGGGGGACCGTTCGCGCAGCGAATGGTGGAGGGGCTCTATAACGACGGTTGCTAAGAACCCCTCCACCATCCTGCGGATGGTCCCCACCCCCCCCAGACAAGCTGGGGTAGGATTTGAAAGCCTCATATCCCCTCGAGCGCGCTCAGCACCGCCTTGATCGAGGCGGTCGCAACATCCTCGTCCACGCCCACGCCGAAGCAGGGCGAACGGCCATCGACCGCGCATTCGACATAGGCCGCCGCGCGCGCCTTCGATCCCGCGCCGATTGCGTGTTCGCGGTAATCGGCAATGTCGATGGCGATACCCAGCGCCCCGGACAGCGCATCGACCACGCCCGAGATCAGTCCGTTGCCGCGCCCGCTGACCGGGATTTCCTTGCCGCCTGCGATGATCCGCCCGACGAACAGCCGGTCGTTGCCCGCCTTGCGCTCCTCGTAATCGACCAACTGGTATTTGCCCTGGCCATCGAGACGATACCGCGTCTGGAACGCCTGCCAGATGTCGGCGGAGGACAGCTCCATGCTCTTCGCATCCGCCAGCGCCTGCACGGTCTTGCTGAAATCGGCCTGCAGGCGCTTGGGCAGCTTCAGCCCCTGGTCCTGCTCGAGCACCCAGGCGACGCCGCCCTTGCCCGATTGCGAGTTGACCCGGATCACCGCTTCATACGACCGCCCGATATCGGCGGGGTCGAGCGGCAGATAGGGCACCTGCCAGTACTCGTCGTTGCGCTTTTCCTGCGCGGCAAAGCCCTTCTTGATCGCGTCCTGATGGCTGCCCGAGAACGCGGTGAACACCAGTTCGCCCGCATAAGGGTGCCGCTCGGGGACCTTCAATTGGTTGCAATATTCGACCGTCTTGACGATCTCGTCCATGTCGGAAAAATCGAGCCCCGGGTGCATGCCTTGCGTGTACATGTTGAGCCCCAAAGCGACGAGATCGACATTGCCGGTGCGCTCGCCATTGCCGAACAGGCAGCCCTCGATCCGGTCCGCGCCCGCCATCAGCCCCAGTTCGGCCGCAGCGATGCCCGAGCCGCGATCGTTGTGCGGGTGCAGGCTGATCACCACGCAGTCGCGCTTGCTGATGTGGCGGCACATCCATTCGATCTGGTCGGCATAGATATTGGGGCTCGATGCCTCGACCGTCGCGGGAAGGTTGAGGATCAGCGGCTTTTGCGGCGTCGGCTGCAGCACCTCCATCACCGCCTCGCAGACCTCGAGGCTAAAATCGAGCTCGGCTGTCGAGAAGGTTTCGGGCGAATATTCGAAGTGCCAGTCGGTTTGCGGATACTTTGCCGCCTGTTCCATGAGGATATTGGCGCCCTCGACCGCGATCGCCTTGACGCCCGCGCGGTCGAGCCCGAACACGATCTCGCGCCAGGCGGGCGAGACCGCGTTGTAGAGGTGGACGATCGCGCGGTGGACGCCGGCGAGGCTCTCGAACGTCTTCTCGATCAGGTCACGCCGCGACTGGGTGAGCACCTGTACGGTCACATCATCGGGGATCTTGCCGCCGTCGACCAGCCCGCGGATGAAGTTGAACTCGGTTTCGCCAGCAGACGGGAAACCGACCTCGATCTCCTTGAGGCCGATCTTGACCAGCAGGTCGAAGAAGCGCTGCTTCTTGGCCGCATTCATTGGATCGATCAGCGCCTGGTTGCCATCGCGCATGTCAGTCGACAGCCAGCGCGGCGGCGTGGTGATCACCGCGTCGGGCCAGGTTCGGTTCGGCAGATCGACACGCGGGAAGGATCGGTATTTCTGCGAAGGATCGGTGAGCATCGGCATGGCTGAAAGGCGCCCCTGACTGTTTGGTGGTGCGATAAGGGTGGCCAGCAAACAGCGCAACCGGTGATCGGCGCTGGGCGTACTGGCAGGTGAAAAAGCCCTTAGGCGTGGCGCGCCGCATCGGCGCACACGGTCGGTACACGCCTAAGGGCGTGTAAGTCGCAGTCCAAGAAGGAGGGCCGATCCGGTCATAATCGCAGTGTCATTGCGCGAACAAGGCAATATGCGCAACAAAAAAATGGTAGCGCGAGGCGAAGGTTCTGCAAAAAAGCGGCGCGGTCTACGGTCAGAAGGTCGCGAACAGGTTGACGTTGAAGGTGTGATCAGCGCGGTCCTGCCCGTCGCGCACTACGTACTGGTTGAGATACCCCGGCACCACGTCCACGCCCTTGGCGAGCGGAACTGAAACCCCGGCGAAATTGCGCCAGATCGATACGCCGCCCCGCTGCACGCTGGTTCGGTCGAGGTCCACGAACGGCTCGGTATAAGCGACGATCTTGTTGTGCGGGGTAATCGGCACGCGCATCTGCACGAACTGCCGCAGCCGCCACGCGGTGCCGCCGCGTTCGACGAAGGTGCGCTGTTCCAGCCGGGTGCGCGAATCGAGCGTGAGGCCGCCTTCGGTCGAAAGCAGGCGGACATTGAGCTCCTGATAGAATCGGTGTTCGTTCAGTTCGACCGGACCGACAGGATTGGTGCGGACATAGGCATAGCCCACCCCGATGTTCACGTCCTTGTTGAGGCGATAGCCGACCAGCGAGCGCAGCAGCAACTGTCCCAGCCGGTCCGCATCGTTGGTGAATCGTTCCTGCGCCTCGAGCCTTACATAGACGTCATCGCTCGCGTTGATCGTTGCGAATTGGCCGAGCCAGATGTTGAAATCGTCCTCGGTGGCCGAGGCTGGCGAGACCAGAAGAGCAGAACCGACGGCGCAGCAGAGCAAGCGCAATGACATGAAATGTGTCTTCTTATGGGAGGATGACGCTTGCCATACGGCCAGCACGGCCAAAACGCGTCTCCGCAGGCCGCAGTGTATATATAGACATATATTCTCTCCCCGGCACGCGGCCGGGGAGAGAATTGCGCCTTACTTCTTTTCGAACGCCACGCTGATATCGAGTTCGACATCGTCGCTGATCATCGGCAGGCCGTAAGCGACGCCGAATTCGCTGCGCTTGATCGTGGTCGTCGCGTGGAAGCCGACGGTTTCCTTCTTGTTGAACGGATTGGCGCCTGCACCCGAGAACTCGGTGTCGAGAACGACCGGCTTGGTGACGCCGTTGAGCGTCAGGTTGCCGGTGATCTTGGCGGTGTTGCCGGTCGCCGCGACGCTGGTCGAAACAAAGCGAGCATCGGCGGGCGAGGGGCCGAAGAAGTCGGGCTTGCCGCCGTCCTTGCCCGCGCGCAGCAGATGGTCGGTCAAACCAGAGCTGGCGGTGGTCACCTTCGACACCGGAATGGTGATGTCGACCTTGGCGGCAGACGGGTTGGCAGGATCGATCTCGAGCGTGCCGGTCGCATCGCCGAAGATGCCGAAATAATCGTTGAAGCCGAAATGGCTGACGCGCCAACCGATCAGCGTGTGGCCGGGATCGGTGGCATAGCTGCCGGCGGTGACGCGGCTGGCGTCCTGCTGGCCAGGAATCTGCGCGCCTTGTGCGATCAGCGGGGTTGCGGCGGCAAGGGCAAGAATAGCAAGGGTTTTGCGCATGATGAGACTCCATCGGGAGGGGGAAAGGTGCGCTAAAATGGGGTGCAGTGGGCTATTGAGTCAATGACCGATGCACCCTGTCAGCTGCGATCGAGGCTTTCGCGCACCACCCGGTAGACATCGCCAAGCTGGTCGGGCGTGATGCAATAGGGCGGCATCACATAGACCGTGTTCCCCAACGGGCGAATGAGCACGCCGTTGGCACGCCCCCATGCGCCGATATGCACCGCCCAGTTCGACAGGTACCCGTCCGCCTTGTCGGCAAGATCGAAGGCCGCAATCGTCCCGCATCGGCGGGTCTGCGTGACCAGAGGATTCCCGGCGATCGCTGCGAGATGCTCGGCCTGCGCTGCTGCCAGCGCATCGATCCGCGCCTGCACCGGCTCGTCGCGCCAGATCGCAAGGTTGGCGTTGGCCGCCGCGCAGGCGATCGGGTTGGCGGTGTAGCTGCTCGAGTGGAAGAAGCAGTCTGCGCGGTCCTGCGACAGGTGCGCGGCGAAGATCTTCTCGCGCGCCAGCGTCACCGCAAGTGGCACCGATCCGCCGGTCAACCCCTTGGACAGGCACAGAATATCGGGGACGACGCCGGCCTGGTCGCAGGCCAGCATCGTGCCGGTGCGGCCCCAGCCGGTCATCACCTCGTCGGCGATGAACAGTACGTTGTGCACCGCGCAGATCGCCGCCATCTGCGCGAGCAGGGCGGGCGAGTACATCAGCATGCCGCCGGCGCCGAGCACCAATGGCTCGACGATGAACGCGGCGGCGCCGTCGCGGCACGCTGCATCGAGCGCGTCGAGCGTCGCCTGCTCGGCACCGGCAGCGGGGAAGGGGACGCTGGTCACATCGAACAGCAAAGGCGCGTAGGGGCGGTTGAACACCCCGCGCGCGCCCACCGACATCGCGCCGATGGTGTCGCCGTGATAGCTGTGTTCCATCACGATGATCTTGTGCCGGTCCTGCTTGCGGTTGTGCCAATAGCCTAGCGCCATCTTGAGCGCGACCTCGACCGCAGTGGAGCCCGAATCGCTGAAGAACACGCGGGTCAGCGGCTCGGGCGTGATCTCGATCAGGCCGCGCGCGAGTTCTTCGGCGGGCTCGTGCGTCCATCCGGCGAAGATGATCTGGTCGAGCTTTTCGCTTTGTTCGCGGATGGCGGCCATGATCCGGGGGTGCGCATGGCCGTGCGTCGTCACCCACCAACTCGAGATCGCGTCGATCCACTGGCGGCCATCCGCGCCGTGCAGCACCGCGCCGTCGCCGCGCGCGATCAGCGGAATGTCCTCGCCCAGGCCGTGCTGGGTGAACGGGTGCCAGACGGGCGAGCCGGTCATGCGAAGTCCGCGATGTCGAACCCGGCGGCAAATCCGGCGGCGAGCCTCTGCGGGGTCAGCGCGTCGAGCCGGGCAAGGCGGCCCAGACGGAGGACATTGCCGATCGCAGCGATCGTCGCTTCGCTGTCAGGCACGGAATCGCCGATGAACGCGATGCCGTGGATCGGAACGCCGCGCGACCGCAATGTCTCGATCGTCATCAGGCTGTGGTTGATCGTGCCCAAGGCGGTGCGCGCGCAGACGATCACCGGGATCTGCCAGCGGGCGAAGACATCGGCGTAGAGCGTCTGGCGGGTGACGGGGACCAGCGCGCCGCCGGCGCCTTCGATGACCAGCGGCGCATCGATATCGGGCGGGGTCAGTGCATCGGGATCGATCGTCACCCCATCGATCTCGGCGGCGAGGTGCGGCGAGGCCGGGGTCACCAGCCGCCAGGCCTCTGGCAGGCTCGATCCGGGGACCATGCGCTCGACGAAGCCGGTGTCGGTCTCGCCCTCGAGGCCGGATTGTATCGGCTTCCAGTATTTTGCGCCGAGCGCCTGCACCAGCGCGGCGCTGAACACCGACTTGCCGATATCGGTGTCGGTGCCTGTTACAACAAATCGCGGTTTCATGCGGGGATCATGATCCTGTTGAGTGATTCGGAGAGCGCGCCGATATCACCCATCGAGACGTTGCGGGTAATGGAAATGCGCAGGCGCGCGGTGCCCTGCGGAACGGTGGGCGGGCGGATGCCGCGAATGTCGAAGCCCTGGCGTTGCAGGCTGGCGGCGATCCGCATCGTGCGGGCATCGTCGCCGATGATGACGGGCAGGATCTGAGTCGCGCCCGACTGCGCGTCCAGACGCGGCGCCAGCAGGGACCGGGCCTCGGCCACGCAAGCGAACAGCTCGTCGCGCCAGTCGTCATGGGCCGCGACGATGGCGATGGCACGGCGCACCATGTGCGCGATGAGCGGCGAAGGCGCGGTCGAGAAGATGAACGGCCGCGCGCGGTTGACGAGGAAATCGATGGCCACGCGCGGTGCGCAGACCAGCGCGCCTTCGCAGCCCAAGGCCTTGCCGCAGGTGTGCAGGGTGATGACATTGGGCTGCCCGGCAAGGTGGTGCGCAAGGCCCGCGCCGCCGGGGCCGAACACCCCGGTGGCGTGCGCCTCGTCGATCACCATTACCGCGTCGTGTCGCGCCGCGACCTCGGCCAGATCGGCGAGCGGCGCGCAGTCGCCGTCCATGCTGTAGAGGCTCTCGACCGCGATCCACGCGCGCCCGGTGCCACCTTCGGAGCGCCAGGCGGTGATGGCGTCGTCGAATCCTTGCGCATCGTTATGCGCGGCGGGGCGGCACTCGGCGCGCCCGAGCCGCATGCCGTCGTGCGCAGAGGCGTGGATCAGCGCGTCATGCACCACCAGGTCGCCGCGCTGAGGCAGCGTGGCGAAGAGCGCCGCATTGGCGGCAAAGCCGGTTGCGAAGAAGAGCGCCGCCTCAGACCCGAAATGCGTCGCCGCATCGGCCTCGAGCGCCTCGTGCGCTGCGTGGTTGCCGCGCAGCAGCCGCGATCCGCCAGATCCTGCGGGCAGGCCGAGCGCCATGCCCTCGCGCAGCGCATCGTGCAGCAGGGTCGAGCCTGCCAGCCCCAGATAGTCGTTCGAGGCGAAGTCCTTGCCCGCGCGTGGCCCAAGCGCACGCAATCTCGAACCCCTTTTCAGGGATTCGAGTTGCGCGGCATGGGTTTCAAATGGCGGCGTTGCCAAGGACGGATCAGTTCTTGTCTTTGTCGACCAGCTTGTTGGCGCCGATCCACGGCATCATCGCACGCAGCTGCGCGCCGGTCTTCTCGATCGGGTGCGCCGCTGCCAGCTTGCGCGCGGCCTTGAGTTCGGGCTGGCCGGCACGGTTGTCGAGCACGAAGTTCTTGACGAAGCGGCCCTGCTGGATGTCCTCGAGCACGCGCTTCATCTCGGCCTTGGTTTCCGAGGTGATGATCCGCGGGCCGGTGGTGATGTCGCCATATTCGGCGGTGTTGCTGATCGAATAGCGCATGTTGGCGATGCCGCCTTCGTACATCAGGTCGACGATCAGCTTCACCTCGTGCAGGCACTCGAAATACGCCATTTCAGGGGCATAGCCCGCTTCGGTCAGCGTTTCGAACCCGGCCTGGATCAGGTGGGTCAGGCCGCCGCACAGCACCGCCTGCTCGCCGAACAGATCGGTCTCGCACTCTTCGCGGAAGTTGGTCTCGATGATGCCGCTGCGGCCGCCGCCGACGCCGCTCGCATAGGCCAAAGCGACGTCATGCGCGTTGCCCGAAGCGTCGCGTTCGACCGCGATCAGGCAGGGCACGCCGCCGCCGCGGACATATTCGCTGCGCACGGTATGGCCGGGGCCCTTGGGTGCGATCATGATCACGTCCAAGTCTTCGCGCGCCTCGATCAGGCCGAAGTGGATGTTGAGGCCATGCGCGAACGCCAAGGCCGCGCCGGGCTTCATGTTGGCATGGTAATCGTCAGCGTAGATCGCGGCCTGGTGCTCGTCGGGCGCCAGGATCATCACGATATCGGCCCAGGCGGCGGCCTCGGCGTTGTTCATCACCTTGAAGCCGGCGTCTTCGGCCTTCTTGGCGGTGGCAGAGCCCGAGCGCAGCGCGATCGCCACATCCTTGACGCCGCTGTCGCGCAGGTTCTGTGCATGGGCGTGGCCCTGGCTGCCATAGCCGACGATGACGATCTTCTTGTCGGCGATCAGCTTGAGGTCGCAATCGGAATCATAATAAACGCGCATGTCATTTCCCCATTTCTAATCTGTTTCGTCATTCCCGCGAACGCGGGAATCCCGCTATGTCTGGTGCAGAAGCGGGACCCCCGCGTGCGCGGGGGTGACGATGTGGTGGTTAGCTTGACTCTATCCCGCGGTCGCCCCCCGGGTCATCGCGACCACGCCGGTGCGGGCGACCTCGACCAGCCCAACCTCGCGCATCAGCGCGATGAACTGGTTGATCTTTTCCGACGATCCGGAGATCTCGAAGACGAAGCTCGATGTGCTGGTATCGACCGGCCGCGCGCGGAAGATGTCCGCCAGCCGCAGCGCTTCGATGCGGTGATCGCCCGCGCCTGCAACCTTGACCAGCGCCAGCTCGCGCTCGACATGCGGGCCAAGCTCGGTGAGATCGGCGACGCGGTGCACCGCGACCAGCCGATCGAGCTGCGCATTGATCTGGTCGATCACCGCAGGCGGGCTGACGGTGACGATGGTGATGCGGCTGACCGCGTGGTCCTCGCTGATATCGGCCACCGTCAGGCTCTCGATGTTGTAGCCGCGCGCGGTGAACATCCCGGCGATCTTGGCAAGGATGCCCGCCTCGTTGTCGACGGTGATGGTGAGGACGTGGCGCTCGGATGCTGCTTGCTGGATGTGCATCAGACCAGCGCCTTCGCTTCGTCTTCCATCGTGCCGGCAACTTCATCGCCATAGAGCATCATGTCGGTGTGTGCCGCGCCCGAGGGGATCATCGGCAGGCAGTTGGCGAGCTTGGCGACGCGGCAATCGACCAGCACGGGGCCTGGATGATCGATCATCGCCTGGATGCCTGCGTCGAGCTCGCTGGGTTCGGAAATGCGGATGCCCTTCCAGCCATAGGCCTCTGCCAACGCAACGAAATCGGGCAGCGCATCGGAATAGCTTTCCGAATAGCGGCTCTCATAGGTCAGCTGCTGCCACTGGCGCACCATGCCCATATATTCGTTGTTGAGGATGAAGATCTTGACCGGCAGGCGATACTGCGTCGCGGTACCCAGCTCCTGGATGTTCATCTGGATCGAGGCTTCGCCGGCGATATCGATGCACAGGGCATCCGGATTGCCAAGTTGCGCGCCGATTGCGGCGGGCAGGCCATAGCCCATGGTGCCAAGCCCGCCCGAGGTCAGCCACTTGTTGGGCTGCTCGAAGCGGAAATACTGCGCCGCCCACATCTGGTGCTGGCCGACTTCGGTCGAGATGATCGGGCTCTGGTCCTTGGTCAGCGCGTACAGCCGCTCGATCGCCTGTTGCGGCATGATCTCGCTGGGGCTGGGCGGATAGGCCAGACACTCGCGCGCACGCCAGCCCTGGATCCGCGCCTGCCATTCGGAAAGATCGCGCTTGTCGTGGCCGATGGCGTTGAGCTGGTCGATGATCTGCTGCAGCACCATGGCGCAATCGCCGACGATGCCAAGATCGACCCGCACGGTCTTGTTGATCGACGAACGATCGATATCGATGTGGATCTTCTTCGATTCGGGCGAGAACGCATCGAGCCGCCCGGTGACGCGGTCGTCGAACCGCGCGCCGACGCAGATCACCAGATCGGCGCGGTTCATCGTCATGTTGGCTTCATAGGTGCCGTGCATGCCCAGCATGCCCAGCCAGTCAGGGTGCTCGGACGGGAAGGCGCCAAGGCCCATCAGTGTCGAGGTGACCGGCGCGCCGGTCATCGCCTGCAGCTGGCGCAGCAATTCGCTCGCTTGCGGCCCGGCGTTGATCACGCCGCCGCCCGAATAGATCACCGGGCTGGTGGCCTGGCTGATCATCCGCGCAGCTTGTTCGATATCGTCGGGCATGCCTGCGGTCACCGGCGCGTAGCGCGGGTTGGGCCGGGCTGGTGTATCGCGATCATACGGTGCGCTGGCGACCTGCACGTCCTTGGGGATGTCGATCAACACCGGACCGGGGCGGCCTTGCGTTGCGATATGGAACGCCTCGCGCACCGTCGCTGCGAGCTTGGCCGGGTCCTTCACCAGATAATTGTGCTTGGTGCAGTGGCGGGTGATGCCGATGGTGTCGGCCTCCTGGAACGCATCGGTGCCGATCAGGTTGGTCGCGACCTGGCCGGTGATGACCACCATCGGGATCGAATCCATCAGCGCATCGGTGATTCCGGTGACCGCGTTGGTCGCACCGGGGCCCGAGGTGACCAGAACGACCCCGGGCTTGCCGGTGGCGCGGGCATAGCCTTCTGCGGCGTGCGCGGCGGCCTGTTCGTGCCGGACGAGGATATGGCGCAGCGAGGGGTGGCCGAAGATCGCGTCGTAAATCGGCAACACCGCGCCGCCGGGATAGCCGAAGATCACCTCGACACCCTGCTCGATCAGCGTTTCAACCAGTATCTGCGCGCCGCTCAGTTCGGCCATGATAAAAAGCCCATCCTCGAAGAAAACCGAGGCCCGCTTAGACAAAGCGGGCCGATGTTGCAAAACCATAAGCTGCCAAACGTCGCGCCAGAATCGAAACCGGCGAAAATCAACCCGGCGCAGGCAGCCCGCGCCGGGTTGGAATTCGTGTGACCTTTGGCAGGACGCTGGCAGCAACGTCTTGTGAGGGTCGCTCTATGCGACACAAAATGCCGTGTCAACGGCTAATGTTAGAATAAAATATCAACATCAATGAAAATACTATCCGAAAGTGGTTCTGTGAGCCGTTTCCAGTCCGCAGGCGGCTGGTTGCGAAACCAGGTGTACTGGCGCTTGGCATACTGCCGCGTCGCGAGTTGGCCATCGGCCAGGCACTGGGCAGCATCGTTCTGCCCGCGCAGCAGCCGAGCAACCTCAGGCACGCCGATCGCGCGCATCACGGGCAGGTCGGGGGAGAGCTTGCGTGCCAGCAGCGCGCCAACCTCTTCGCGCGCGCCACCGCCCAGCATCGCGGCGAATCTGCGGTCGCAGCGTTCGAGCAGCCAGTCGCGCGGGGGGTACAGGATGAGCGGGCGCAGCGTGATCTGGTCGCCGATGCCGCCCACCTTGCGCGCCTGCCAGTGCGCGACCGGCTGGCCGGTCGATCGGATGATCTCGAGCGCACGCGCCACCCGCGTCGTGTCCGCAGCGTTGAGCCGCGCGGCGTTCGCCGGGTCTTCCTGGCTCAGCGCGGCATAGGTCTCACCGACCGGCATCGCACGCACCGCCTCGCGGATCGCAGGGTCGATCGGCGGGATCGGGGCGATGCCGTGCAGCAAGGTCTGGATATACATGCCGGTGCCTCCGACCAGAATCGGCAGCGCGCCTGCGCGATGCGCTGCGGCGATCTCGGCGCTTGCATCGGCGGCCCAGCGTGCGGCGGAACACGCCTCGGCGCCATCGATATAGCCGAACAACCGGTGGTCGATCCCGCCCATCTCGGCAGGCTCGGGCCGCGCGCTGAGCACCCGCAGATCGGCATAGACCTGCGCGCTGTCGGCGTTGACGATCACCGCCCGCTGGCTGCGCGCTTCAAGCCATTGTGCATAGCGCACCGCCAATCCGCTCTTGCCGCTGGCGGTCGGTCCGGCAATAAGCGCCACCGCCGGGGTGTTTCCGGTCGTATCGGGGGAAAAGATTGTGCCCATAGCCGTGCTGATAGCAGCAGAGCCCCTGCCAGCGGGAGAGCTAAACGCTGCCGCCGACAGATTGCACCAGGCTGGGCTGGTGGTGGGGCAAAGCCATTGGGTCGAGACCGGGCTGGTGGGCGAGGTGCATTTCACCGGCGACCGCGCGACAGCCGACGCCGCGCTGGAACCATTGCGCGCCGCATGCGACGTCCTTGTGCTCGATGAAGCCGCGCGTGCCCCGCGCCTGCTGGTGTCGGACATGGACAGCACGATGATCGTCAACGAGTGCATCGACGAGCTTGCCGATTATGCCGGGATCAAGCCGCAGGTCGCCGCGATCACCGAACGCGCGATGCAGGGCGAGCTCGATTTCGAGGCGGCTTTGCGCGAGCGCGTCGCCCTCCTCGAAGGGCTGAGCGAGCACGTGATCGCCGATTGCCTGGGCCATCGCATCCGCCCGATGCCCGGCGCGCGGACATTGGTGCGCACGCTGTCACAGCGCGGCGCGGATTGCGTGCTGGTCTCGGGCGGGTTTCATTCGTTCGCCGATGTTATCGGCGCCGAGCTGGGTTTCGACGCGGTGTTTGCCAACCGGCTGGTGATCGAGCACGGCCATATGACCGGCGCGCTTGAAGGCTCCATCGTCGATGCCGCGCGCAAGGCGGCGATCCTGATGGAGCAGGCGGTCTCACAAGGATTGGAAGCACGGCAAGTCATCGCGCTGGGGGACGGCGCCAACGACATCCCGATGCTGAAGGCTGCAGGGACGGGCATCGCCTATCACGCCAAGCCCGCCGCAATCGCTGCGGCGGACGCGCACATCGCGCATGGCGACTGGACCGCGCTGCTTCACGCACTGGGCATCGCGCGGGGTGATTGGAGCGAATAGGGGTTCGCCGATTTCGCCGACCGATGTGTTCAATGGCACGCGAGCTGTTTGGCGGCGATTGCGCCTGTCACTGTAATTCCATAGGCGCGGTCGTATGCATCCATCGTAAGAATGGATAGAAATACGTCTTGGTTCATCGGGCAAACTCCGTACTGAACGATCCTGCTGATAATTGGCTTGCGAGATTTTTCTTACGCCTGTCAGTTATACTCGATTTGCTGCCGTCAAATTTATTCGAGCGGTAGCTGTCTAACCACCTCAAATGCTTCTCTATCCCCGTGATCACCGGGTCATCCGTCAGCTGAATGGTAACCCGCCTGAGCCTGACGCCCTCGCCGAAACTGATCGCGAGATCGTCCGGATCGACGCGCTCCACAGTGGTCGGATCGGTGATATCGCGAAAGCGCACCAGCATCGGGCGGGCCAGACCCTTGGAGCTTTTGAACCGTTCCGGCAGCACGATCAGCTTACGGTTCTCCAGCATGGCCATGTACCTGGCGCGAAAATGAGCGGCGGTGTCATATTTGCCATCAGCGTCACGCGGTATCGGCACATCCGGGGCAAAGCCGAACATCACGCCAGCAGCCCAGTCGCTGTTCTCGTCAGACCGCAGCAGCCCGAAAAGAACGCCGCGCTTGCCCAGATCGACGGTAACGGCGTCACCCCGCGCCCTGCGGGAAACATAGCCTGGCGACGGAATGCTGTTCTTGCCCGCGATGGCGGTGGACACCTCCACCACGCTGGACCCGGTCTTCAACCCCTCGGGCGTCTCGACCTCGACCGTCAGCCGGTAGCGATAATCCGGCAAGGCGCTGCCGCAACCGGACAGCATCACGACAAGGCCAGCCATCAAGGTCATTATTCCGCGCAAGCCGTCTGAAATGCTCATGCTCAATGCCCCTGACATCCAACGCCAATTCCGGCGACACCAATTCCGGTGGCAGCAGCAATAGCGGCTCAATGTCACCGAGTGATGAATCGCGATGGCGGCGCACCAGTTTCGCGCGGAATCAAAAGGGGCGCGACGATCGCTCGCCGCGCCCATTTCTCGTAACTCTCGCGCATTTCAATCGTCATTCCCGCGAACGCGGGAATCCCGCTTTAGCGCCTTGGCGTCCGGAGAAGCGGGACCCCCGCTTTCGCGGGGGTGACGGATCCGGGATATTGGCGCCTCTTGCCTGATCAGCCCTGCAGCAGGCGCATGATCGTCATTGCCTGTTCGCTGCCCGACTGCGGCACGGTCTCGCCGGTGCGGTCGGTGATCTTGTCGAAGATCCGTGCGACGCCTTCTGCGGTGCGCTCGCCCTCGGGAAGGGCCGCGCCCTGGGTCATCGTGACATAGGCCGCGTGGAACGCGCCTGCACCTGCGCCTATGATCATGTTGGTCGGCGCGTCTTCGGACACCAGATACACCGCGGCCGGAACGACGTTCTCGGGCTTGAACGCGGCAAAGGCTTCGGGCGGGAAGATGTCTTCGGTCATCCGCGTTCCGGCGACGGGCGCCAGCGTGTTGACCTTGATGTTGTTCTTCGCGCCTTCAAGATACAGCGTCTTGGTGAGGCCGGCGAGGCCGAGCTTGGCCGCGCCATAGTTCGCCTGGCCGAAGTTGCCGTACAGGCCGGTCGACGAAGCAGTCATCAGGATGCGGCCATAGTTCTGCTCGCGCATCGTTTCCCACACCGCCTTGGTGCAGTTGGCCGAGCCGATCAGGTGGACCTTGACCACCAGATCGAAATCGGCGGGCTCCATCTTGGCGAAGCTCTTGTCGCGCAGGATGCCGGCGTTGTTGATCAGCACGTGGACGCCGCCCCAGGCTTCCTTGGTCTTGGCGACCATCTCGACCATCTGCTCGTATTCGGTGACCGAGCCGCCATTGGCCATCGCCTCGCCGCCTGCAGCCTTGATCTCCTCGACCACCTGCGCGGCGGCATCCGAGGTGCCGGTGCCGTCGCGCGATCCGCCCAGATCGTTGACGACGACCTTGGCGCCGCGCGCGGCCAGATCGATCGCATAAGCACGGCCCAGGCCGCCGCCTGCTCCGGTAACGATGGCAACGCGGTCCTTGAAACTGATGGTCATGGCAGGAATCCTCTCAGGCAGGTTTTACACAGGGCGCGGCAAATGCGCGCGGAATGGCGCGGGTTTTAGCCATGTTGCCGCGCTTGGCAAGCACCAAGCGGACCCTGGACAGCCGCAGGCGCGATTGACGTTCGCGTAAAGCGCCGCTGACGTTACGGCGATCAGGCCAGTTCGCTGTCCAGCGCATAGCCGGCAGATCGCACCGTGCGGATGATATCGGGCTGGCCATGCGCGTTCAGCGCCTTGCGCAGCCGGCGGATATGCACGTCGACGGTGCGAATCTCGATGTCGCTGTCATGCCCCCAGACGCTGTCGAGCAGCCGCTCGCGCGAGAATACCCAGCCGGGATGCTCGAGGAAATGGCGCAGCAGGCGGAACTCGGTGGGGCCGAGCGGAATGGTCTGGCCTGCGCGCTTCACCTTGTAGCCCACGGTATCCATCTCGATGTCGGAGAAGCTCAGCGCTTCGCCAGCGAGTGCCGGACGCACCCGGCGCAGCACGGCGTTGACCCGGGCGATCAGCTCGCGCGGGGAGAACGGCTTGGTGACGTAATCGTCCGCGCCGATGTCCAGTCCGCGCACCCGATCTTCCTCTTCGCCACGTGCCGACATCATGATGATCGGGATGTTCGAGGTGTTGTTGTCGCGGCGCAGCCTCCGACACACCTCGATCCCCGACAGGTTCTCGATCATCCAGTCGAGCAGCACGATATCGGGGCGTTCCTCGCGCGCGATCAGCATCGCCTCTTCGCCATCGGCGGTCTGGCTGACACGAAAGCCCTGTTTGTCGAAGTGCCAGGAGACAAGCTCTGCCAATGCCATGTCATCTTCAACCAGCAGCAGATGGGGTGTTGTCATCGTCTTCGTGCTTTCTTGTGCGAATGGTCGCGATCAAAACGTTGATGCGGTCATTCGGGGTCGGGCGCCAGCGCATCGTCGCCACGCTCGCGTTCGTTCATCGATTGGCCGGTCACCGCGAAATAGACCATCTCCGAAACGTTGGTGGCATGATCGCCGATCCGCTCGAGGTTCTTGGCGATGAACAGCAGATGCGTGCCCGCGCCAACGTGCTCGGGGTTTTCGATCATGTGCGCGATCAGCGCGCGGAAGATGCTGTTGTAGAAATCGTCGACCGTCTTGTCCTGTGCGCAGACGGCCACTGCCAGATCCGCATCGCGCTTGGCAAAAGCGGTGAAGGCGTCGTCGACCAGCTGACGGGTGGCATCGGCCATCGCCGGCAGCATCCGGGCCGCCTCGATATGCTGGCCGGGATCGATCAGCGCGACCCGCTTGGCGATGTTCTTGGCATAATCGCCGATCCGCTCGACCACGCCCGAAATCTTCAGCGCCGCGACCAGTTCGCGCAGATCGTCCGCCATCGGCGCGCGCAGCGCGATCGTCTGGATGACCATGCGGTCGATCTGCTCCTCGAGCGCATCGATGCGCTTGTCGCCCTCGACCACCTGCCTGGCCAGTTCGAGGTCGGTGTTGGCGAGCGCCATCATCGCGCCTTCGACCGCCTTTTCGGCACGCCCGCCGATTTCGGCGATCAGGCCGCGCAGGGTGATCAGATCGCCATCAAAGGCTTTGAGCGTGTGTTCGTTCAGGCTGTGGTTCATCGTTTTCTTCCAAATCAAGTCGCTGGCGGGGCCGTCTTTCCCAGGGTAACCCGGAACGGCGATCCGTGTCGCTGATCTATGTGCTCATCAGCCATACCGACCCGTGATGTAATCGCGGGTCCGCTCTTCGCGCGGATTGGTGAAGATATCGGACGTGTCGCCATATTCCACCATGGTGCCGAGGTGAAAAAATGCAGTCTTCTGCGAAACGCGCGCGGCCTGCTGCATGTTGTGGGTCACGATGACGATGGCATAGCGCCCGCGCAATTCGTGGATCAGCTCCTCGATCTTGGCGGTGGCGATCGGGTCGAGCGCCGAGCATGGCTCGTCCATCAGGATGACCTCGGGATCGACAGCGATCGCCCGCGCGATGCACAGCCGCTGCTGCTGGCCGCCCGACAGCGCGGTGCCGCTTTCGCTCAGCCGGTCCTTGACCTCGTTCCACAGGCCAGCACGCACCAGCGAATTCTCGACGATCTGGTCGAGCTCTGCCTTGTTGGGCGCAAGACCGTGGATGCGCGGACCATAAGCGACATTGTCGTAGATCGATTTGGGGAACGGGTTGGGCTTCTGGAACACCATGCCGACGCGCGCGCGCAGCTGCACCACGTCCATCTTGCTCGAATAGATGTTCTCGCCATCGAGCGTGATGTCGCCCTCGACTCGTGCGCTGGCGATGGTGTCGTTCATCCGGTTGAGCGTGCGCAGGAACGTCGACTTGCCGCAGCCCGACGGGCCGATGAACGCGACGACGTTGTCCATGTCGATGTCGATCGACACGCCCTTAATCGCCTGCTTGTCGCCGTAATAAACCTTTACGTCGCGCGCGGACATCTTGGGAGCAGGAGCGGATTCGGTCATGGATTTCGTTACCATCGCGTTTCAAAGCGGTTGCGCAGATAGACCGCGACCGCATTCATGGTGAGCAGGAAGACGAGCAGGACGATGATCGCGGCGGACGTCTTTTCGACGAAACCGCGGTTGACCTCGTCCGACCACAGGAAGATCTGCACCGGCAGCACCGTTGCCGGATCGGTGAAGCCATCGGGCGGGGTGGTGGTGAAGGCGCGCATGCCGATCATCAGCAACGGCGCGGTTTCGCCCAGTGCGCGCGCCATGCCGATGATCGTTCCGGTCATGATCCCGGGGATCGCCAGCGGCAGCACGTGGTGGAAGACGACCTGGATCGGGCTGGCGCCGACACCCATGGCCGCCTCGCGGATCGAGGGCGGCACCGCCTTGATCGCATTGCGCGCGGCGATGACGATCACCGGCATCGTCATCAGCGCCAGCGTCAGGCCGCCGACGATCGCCGCCGAGCGCGGCATCGCGAAGAACTGCAGGAACACCGCCAGGCCGAGCAGGCCGAAGATGATCGACGGGACCGCAGCAAGGTTGTTGATCGAGACTTCGATCAGGTCGGTCAGCCGGTTCTTGGCGGCATATTCCTCAAGGTACACCGCTGCGAGCACGCCGACGGGGAATGCAAGGAACAACGTGACCACCATCGTGATCAGCGACCCCTTGAGCGCGCCCCAGATACCCACCTGTGCAGGATCGGTGCCATCGGAGCCGGTGAGGAAATTCCAGTTGAACGTCTGGCGCACGTCGCCCGCCTGGCGCAGCCTGGAATAATCGGCCTCGGCTTCCGGGGTCGATGTGTCCTTTGCGGCGCGGTCGATCTCGCTGGAGGTCGGCAGCCAGAAGTTCGCCTTGCCCGTCACCAGGTCAGGCTTGGCTGTCAGCTGGGCACGCAGCGCGGTCCAGGCGGTGGTGGCGAAGTATCGATGGCCGTCCCTGCCGTATTGCGCCTCCACCGCGTCGTCGTAGATCCGCCGGATGTCGATCGAGGCCATGGTGGCGGACAGGCGCGGGCCGGTGAGCTGGTCGGGCGTCACGCCGCCGGTGGCGGCGGGCAGATCGACGGTCAGCGTGGCCTCGGTGCTGATGAAGCCCTTGGCGCCATTGCCGACCATGACGAACAGCAGGAAGGCGAGGAACAGCGACGACAGCACGACCGCTGCAAGCCCCATGAACTTGAAGCGCCGCTCGGCGGCATAGCGCGATGCGATCCGCTTCTGCATGGCATCGCCCATCCAGTCGGTCTTGCGCGATGCGCTCGCTGCGGCGGACCCGGCTGCGGGCATGGTAGCGGCCTCAGTCATAAGCTTCCCGATATCTTTTGACGATCTGCAGCGCGACGATGTTGAGCAGCAGCGTGACGACGAACAGGGTGAGCCCCAGCGCGAAGGCGGCGAGCGTCATCGGGCTGTTGAAATCGGTATCTCCGGTCAGCAGCTGGACGATCTGGGTGGTCACGGTGGTGACGCTGGCGAACGGATTGGCGGTCAGGTTGGCGGCAAGCCCTGCGGCCATCACCACGATCATCGTCTCGCCGATCGCGCGGCTGACCGCGAGCAGCACCCCGCCGACCACGCCGGGCAGCGCTGCGGGGATCAGCACCTGCCTGATCGTTTCGCTCTTGGTCGCGCCCATCGCCAGCGACCCGTCGCGCATGCTGCCGGGGACCGCGGCGATGCTGTCGTCGGCCATCGAGGAGACGAACGGAATGATCATCACCCCCATCACCAGGCCCGCAGCCAGCGCCGATTCCGAAGAGGCATCGCTGATCCCGATCATCACGGCAAAATTGCGCAGCGCAGGCGCCACCGTCAGCGCGGCGAAATAGCCATAGACCACGGTGGGCACGCCCGCGAGAATTTCGAGGATCGGCTTCATCCACTTGCGGACGGTCGGCGTGGCATATTGGGTCAGGAAGACCGCGCTCATCAGCCCCAGTGGAATTGCGACCGCCATGGCGATGATCGCGCCGATGAACACCGTACCCCAGAACAAAGGCACCGCGCCGAACCCGGTTGCCTTGCCATCGACCACCTTGTCCGAAGGGTTCCAGTTCAGCCCGAACAGAAACTCGAACGGCGAGACGAGGTTGAAGAACCGCACCGTCTCGAAGATCAGCGAAGCGACGATGCCCAAGGTCGCCAGGATCGCGATCAGCGAGGCGCACAGCAGCGCCAGCATCACCGTGCGTTCCACCTGGGTGCGCGCGCGAAAATCCGGGCGGATGCGGGTGAAGGCATAAGCGCCGCCGGCAAAGCACAAAAGAAACGCGCACAGGGCACCGATCAGCGCATATTGACGGTCGGCTGCGGCATACAACGGCGCCAGCTGCACGGCGGCATCGTTGAACACCCTGAGGTTGGCGTTGCGCGACAGATCGCGCGCTTCGGACAGGATCGCGGCGCGGGTGAACGGGTCGGACGGCAGCTGCGCGGCAAGCGGACTTTCAAGCACGGCATAGCTGCCGAGCGCCGGCGCGACCGAACTCCACACGATCAGGAACGCGATGGCAGGCACGACGGCCCACATCGCGGCGTACCAGCCATGATAGCTGGGCAGCGAGTGGACGCTGGGGGCGCCCGACTGGATGAAGCGGCCCGCGCGTGCGCGCGCGAACACCCATGTAATCAGCCCGAGGCCGGCAATCAGGAACAGGATGGCGGTGCTGGTCATGGCCTGGCCTATTCCAGCTCGGCGCCGTTGAGCGTGGTCAACGCCTTGATCCGCCCCAGCATTTCATTGCGCAGCCGATCAGGTGCCGCGATCAGGCCGATGCGCGTGAGATACCCTTCATGCTCTCCGCCGCGCATGAACTCGGCAAGATATTCGCGCAGGCCGGGGATGACGTCGACATGCTTTTTCTTGACGTAGATGTAGAGCGTGCGGGCGCCGGGATAGGTACCGTTCTCGATCGTGGCATAGCTTGGCTCGACGCCGTTGATCGGCACGCCGCGCACGGTATCGGCGTTGTCGGCCAGATAGCTGTAGCTGAATATGCCTACGGCATCGGGATTGGTCGACAGCTTCTGGACGATGAGGTTGTCGTTCTCGCCGGTGTCGGTGTAGCCCTGATCGGTGCGGACCGAGTGGCAGATTTCCTCGAACCTGTCTTTGTTGCTGTCGGACAGCGCGCTGACCGCAGGATCGGTCTTGCAGCCCTTTTCCATGATGATTTCTTCCAGCGCGTCGCGCGTGCCGGATGTGGCTGGCGGGCCGAAGATGTTGATCCGGGTGTTGGGCAGCGCCGGGTTGATCGCGGGCCAGCGGGTCGCCGTGTTGGGGCCCTTGCCGAAGGGGTTCGCCGCGAGCGCGGTGTAGAACTCTTCCACCGTCAGGCTGATCTTGGGGCCGTTCTGGGACTGGGCGAGGGCGATGCCGTCAAATCCGATGACGATCTCGATGATGCCATCGACGCCATTGGCGGTGCACCGTTCGAACTCGCTGGCCTTCATCCGGCGCGATGCGTTGACGATATCGGGGGTATTGGCGCCGACGCCCGAGCAGAACAATTCGACTCCGCCGCCGGTGCCCGTCGATTCGAGGATCGGCGAGCGCCGCTCGGGGTCGAAGTTGACGAACTCCTCGGACACCTTCTTGGCGAAGGGGAACACGGTGGACGAGCCGACGATGCGGATCTCGCTCCGGCTGCTGCCCTGGTTGGTCGATGCCGGGTCCTGACACCCTGCCAGCAGCAATGCTGGAAGGCAGGCAAAAGCAAGCTTCCTGATCAAAACCCCAACCTCTCTTAAAGCCAGGGCCGCCCGCGCAGCCCTGTCCATCCGGAATACAGGGACACGCATGGCCCTTCCAGAAACACGCAAATCAGCGATTCCCTGGAAATGGCGGCCCCCGACACGGGTGCGGATAGGGAGGGGGGGTTGCCCAAAGATGACAACCGCATGACGGATTTATGACAAGGTACCCGTCAGCACCTCGCAGCCCGGGTCAGGCGGGCACGCTGAGATCGGGATTCGCGGCGGTGCCGCCGATCTGGGGCGTGCGCGGGTCGGCGGGCAGGGTGATGGTGATGGTCGTGCCCTTTTGCACCTCGCTGTCGATTTCCAGCCTGCCGCGGTGGCGTTCGACGATATGCTTGACGATCGACAGGCCAAGCCCGGTGCCGCCGATCGCGCGGCTGCGGCTCGAATCGACGCGGTAAAAGCGTTCGGTCAGTCGCGGCAGATGCTCCGGCGCGATTCCCTCGCCGCAATCGCTGACCGACAGCCGCACCAGCGCGCCGTTGCGCGATGTGCGCAGCCGCATCGTCACCGGCGTGCCGGGCTGGCCGTATTTCATGCTGTTCGACACCAGATTGTGCAGCAGTTGCGACAGCTGCATCCGGTCGCCGCGCATCGGCGGCAGACCGGGCGCGATATCGAGCACGATGTCCGCGCCGCGTTCGGGATGGCTGTGGCGCAGCACGGTCTGCACCTCGCGCAGCAGATCGGGCAGATCGACCGGGGTGTCGGGCACGCGGAACTTCTCCGCCTCGATCCGCGACAGCGAGATCAGGTCGTCGATCAGCTTCTGCATGCGGTTGGCTTCGCGGAACATGACATTGAGGAACCGCGCCCGCGTATCAGGATCGGCGCCGGCCTCGTTATCCTCGAGCGTCTCGATAAAGCCCTTGATCGAGGCCAAGGGCGTGCGCAGCTCGTGGCTGGCATTGGCGACGAAATCGGTCCGCATCCGCTCGACGGCATAGACGCCCGACCGATCCCACAGGTGCAATATCCGCTCGCCGCCGGGCATGTCGCGCACCAGCATTTCCCAGCGCTGGTCGCGGCTGCCGATGCCGACCAGCTGGATCGGACCCTCGGCCGCGGCCGAGCCTTCGACCAGCAGGTCGGCTGCCGCCGGGTGACGGATGACCAGCCGGATATCCTCGCCCACGCAATATTCGCCCAGCAGCTTGCGTGCCGCGCTGTTGGCGCGACGGACGTTGTTGCCGGTGAGCACGAGCACCGGATCGGCGAGGCCGTCGATGAAGCTGGTGAAGTCGCGGTGCTGGCTGATCGGCTTGATCTCGGGCTCGCGGATCGGAGCGGCGGCCTGCGGATTGTGCTTGGCAGGGCTCGACAGGTCGGCCATCGCCACGATCGCGACCAGCCCTGCGGCAAAGCAGATCATCGCCTGCTCCGTGCCGTTGCTGCCGAACTGGCTGATCGCTACGCCCGCGCCCAGCAAGGCTGTCGCGAACAGAAAGCGGCCGCCGTTCAGACCCGATCCCGAAGTGTCTCCCATGGCCTCCTCACATATCAGCCCCGGCGCCGCTGCGCTATCGGGGAAACGGGGCGGGAGTGATTTACCTGTCGCATCGCGCCTGTCCCGCGGCAGGACAGCGGATCAAATGGCTTGCTTTGCCGGGCCCAAGGTCTTTAGGTTTGTGCCGAATATGTGCGCCGATCATGCAGTGCACCAGGGAATATCAGATGAGCGCTGACGACGACAACAAGGGTGACGCCGCCGACAAGGGCACAGGCGGGCGCGACGCGGCTGGCGAACCGTTGGCGCGGGGGACGGCATCTCGGCGCACGCTCTTGATCGGTGCGGTCGCCACGTCCGCAGTCGTCAGCATCCGCCCGGCGCTGGCGCAGACGGCAGGGTCTGTGCTCAACTGCACGATCCCTGTGCCCGAGCGCGGCAAGGGCATGTTCATCGATTCCGCCGGCAAGCTGGTGTCGCCCGATACGCCCGGAGCCTTCCCGCCATCCCCGCGCGATTTCACCGGCGAAGAGGTCCGCCAGGCGCTGCAGGGCAGAAATCTCCCCGGCACCTCGCGCGAACAGTCGCAGGCCTATCTCAACTATATTCGCAAGCTGCAGAACGGGCAGAGCGGGTTTACCTGCTATGCCTCGCTGCAGATGCCGCGCCGCTGATCGGAGGCTTGCGCATTTCGATGCCCGCGCAACGCTTTGCGGCATTGCCGACAGCCGCGCTCAAGCGCGTGCCGCTCGGCGGGCTTGAAGCGATCTATCATGTGCCATCGGGCATCACCCATCTGCTGGCCGAACCGGTGCCGGACCTGCTCGATGCGCTGGCGCGGCTGGAATCCGGTCAATGCGCCACGGCTGCTCAGGTGCTCGCGCTGGTGGCCGAGCGGTTCGATATCGTTGGCGACGATCCCGGCGAAGCGCCCGAAGCCGTGGTCGGCGAGCGGCTCGCAGAGCTCGGCGCGCTGGGACTTGTAACAATCGTAACCGATGCGTGACACGCTTGCATCAGGGTGATGCAAATCGGCTTCACCTGGCCTGCTAAGCTTCTGTTTCCATTTTGTCAGCGTGCCTGCCCGCTGTAAGGCGCGAGACATGCGCCACTCCTGTTCCATCAATGTTGGACCGGCCCGATTCCGTATCGGTAGCGACTGGCGCGCGCCGGTCGATGAGCTGCGCGATTTGTATCAGGATTACCCGCAAGACGAGGGCGTTCCCGATTTCACCGTGCGGCTGCAGGCGACCTCGGCGCTGCGGCGTTTCATAAAGCCGCAGGTCGCCATCGCAGGCGATTTCACACTGCCCGATGCGGCTCCGCTGCCGCTCGTGCAAGCGTTGCTCGCTGCCGAAATGGCGATGAACCTGCAGATGGCGCTGGGCTGGCGGCGGCACCTGTTGCTGCATGCGAGCGCGGTGTCGCGCAATGGCCGTGCGGTGATCATGACCGGGGTGTCGGGCGCGGGGAAATCCACGCTGTCGGCGCTGCTCGGTGAGCGCGGCTGGCGGTTTCTGGGCGACGAATTCGTGCTGCTCGATCCCGATACCGGGATGATCGCGCCGTTTCCGCGCCCGGTCAGCCTCAAGAACACCGCGATCGCCGCGATGGAGCGCGAGGTCGATGACGACACTCGCTTCGGCCCGGTGATGCACGATACGCCCAAGGGCACCATCCGCCACTTGCGCCCGCGCACCGAGGCGATCGAGCTGATGGCGCGCGAAACGCGGCCTGCGCTGCTGCTGTTCCCGCGCTTCGGCTATCCGCGCGCCGTGCGCCGGGTCGATGAGGCGGAGAGCTTCGTCCGGCTGACCCAGGCCTCGACCAACTACGTCGCCTTGGGCGAGCGCGGGTTCGATGCGCTCACCGGCTTCGTCCGCGCGATGTCCGCCTGCGCGATCGATTACGCCGATGGCGAAGAGGGCGTCGAGATGGTCGAGCGGCTTTGGTCCGAGCAGGGGGGCAAAGTGGGGGCAAGGGCAGCAGCGGCATGACCGATGGCTGGTCGGTCGCGCGCGCGCTCACCGATCCGGACTCGGTCGCCAGGCTCGATTCGACCGGCTGGACGCACCTGCTGTCCGCCGCGCGCGCGCTCTCGCTGATCGGCACGCTGGCCGAAGTGCTTGCCGATGCGCCTGTTCCAGCCGATGTCGCGCGCGTGCTTGCCGATGTGCGCCATTCCAACGTCGCCGGCCAGCGCCAGGCGTTGTGGGAGGCCGAATGTGCGAAGCTGGCGCTCGCCGATTACCCAGGCAAGGTCGTGCTGCTCAAGGGCACCGCGTTTGCCGCAGCGGGCTATGATGCCGCTCTGGGCCGCTCGATCGGCGATCTCGACATATTGGTGGCGCGTTCGGGGCTGGATCAGGTCGAGGCGCTGCTGTTCAAGGCTGGGTGGGAATGGGTCAAGCCCGATCCGTATGACGATGCCTATTACCGGCAATGGATGCACGAGCTGCCGCCGATGATCCATGCGACACGGGACCGGATGATCGACGTGCATCACACGATCCTGCCATTGACCGCCGGGCCGAAGCCCGATGCCGCCGCGCTGATCGCCAGCGCGCGGGTGTTGCCGTCCGGGCTTTACGTGCTGAGCCCCGCCGACATCATCTGCCATGCGGCCGCGCATCTGATCGCGGATGGGGATCTGTCGGGCGGCATGCGCAACTTGTGGGACATCGACCGGCTGGTGCGGCAGTTTGTCGTTGAGGAAGAAGGGTTTTCCGAGGCACTGGCGCAGCGCGCGAAACTGCATGGGTTGTCCGACGCGGTTGGTCGGGCATTGCGACTGTCGGCGCAGTTGTTCGGCACCCCTATCGTTTTCCGGCGAAAGCCGGAATCCAGGGCGGATACAGCGCAAGCCGGCCCTGGGCTCCGGCTTTCGCCGGAGAACGGCAGGGGATCGACGAGCGATGCGCTGTTCCTGCGCCGGATCACCGCGGTCGATGGCTGGGGCCGCAAGACCCGCAAGCTCACCCGCCAGGCGTTCTACATTCGCTCGCATCTGCTGCGGATGCCGCCTGCGATGCTGGCGCGGCACCTGTGGACCAAGTGGCGCAAGGGGCACCGGGGCTAGGGTAGCCTGCCCACCCCATGCGCCTCCCTCTCCGCGTTCCCGAGCGAAGTCGAGGGACGTATGTCCGAACGGTTGCGCGCACGTCCCTCGACTTTCCGGCCTCGCCGGAAAGTTTATCCTGAGCGGCTGGCTTGCCAGCCAGCCGAAGGGCTCGGGACAGGCGGGGAGGGGTGAATAAAGGGAGCTAGCCCCCCGCCGCAATCCGCTCCAGTGTGGGCACGAACTCGTCATAATGATCGATGATCGCATCCGCCCCCAGGCTTTCGACCGGCTGATGCAGAAATCCGAAGCTCACCACGACGCACGGGATGCCCGCATTGTGCGCGGCCATCACGTCGTAGATGCTGTCGCCGATGAACGCGGCAGATGTCACCCCCGGTTCGCCACCGCTGCGGCGGATCATCTCGTCGATCGGCGCGCGGTCGGGCTTGGATTTGCCCTTGCCCATGGTGTCGCCGCCGATGACGCAGGCGAAGCGGTCGATCAGGCCGACTTCGGTGAGCAGCTTGACCGCGAACCTTTCGTATTTGTTGGTGACGACGGTCATCTTCACCCCCATCGCGTCGAACCGCGCCATCGCGTCGAGCAGGCCGGGATAGGGCGGTGATCCGCTGCCGAGATTGTCGCCATAATGGTCGAGCAGGATCGGCAGATAGTCGCGCAACGCTTGAGGATCGGTGTTGCCTGCGCGCTCGAGTCCGACCTGCAGCATGTGCTTGGCGCCGAGGCCGACCATCGGCTTGACCTCGTCCTGGGTCAGCGTCGGCAGCCCCGCCAATGCCAGCGTGTGGTTGACCGAAACCGTCAGTTCGGGGCTGGTGTCGAGCAACGTGCCATCAAGATCAAAGCCAATGATTTGGTAGGGAAAATCTGTCATGAGCGCGTGCATCGCCCGAAAAAGGTGGAAGATGCAAGCGGTTCGTGGCAAGACTTTGTGCGATCTGCTTTGGGAAACGCGGAGAACTTCGAATATGGGTGAGCAGGCGCTGGCCGCGATCATTTTGGCGGCAGGCCAGGGCACACGGATGAAGTCCGATCTGCACAAGGTGCTTCACCCTGTTGCCGGTCTTCCGATGCTGCATCACCTGCTGGAGAGCCTGAGCGCGGCGGGGGCCGCGCGCCAGGTCGTCGTTGTGGGAGCACGACGCGAGCAGGTGGAGGCATCGGTTGCACCGCGCGGCGTTGCCATCGCGCATCAGGCCGAGCAATTGGGCACCGCGCATGCCGCGCTGCAGGCCAAGGCTGCGCTGGCCGATTTCGGTGGCATCGCGATTGTCTGCTTTGGCGATACGCCTTTTCTCAAGCCCGATACCATCCGCCGCCTGACCGAGCGTCTGTCCGCGCCCGATGCGCCGCGCGTTGCGGTGCTGGGGTTTACCCCCGATGACGCCAAGGCCTATGGTCGGATCATCGCCGACGATGCCGGCAACATCGCTAAGATGGTCGAGTTCAAAGACGCGAGCGACGACGAACGCAGCGTGAAGCTGTGCAATTCGGGTGTTACCGCGGTGCGCGCCGCCGATCTTTGGCCGCTGCTCGAACGCGTCGGCAACGACAATGCGGCGGGCGAATATTATCTGCCCGATATCGTGATGCTGGCGATTGCCGATGGTGACCGCGCGGTGGTGGTGGAGACCGACCCCGATGAACTCATCGGCATCAACAGCCGCGCCGAACTCGCCGAAGCAGAAGCCATCTGGCAGGCGCGCCGCCGCACGCAGGCGATGGCCGATGGTGCGAGCCTGATTGCGCCTGAAACCGTGTGGTTCGCGCATGATACGGTAATCGGGCGCGATGTCGTGATCGAACCCAATGTCATGTTCGGCCCCGGGGTCACCATCGCCGATGACGTTGTCATCCACGCCTTCAGCCATCTCGAAGGCGCGACCATCGCCAGCGGTTGTTCGGTCGGCCCGTTCGCGCGGCTGCGGCCCGGTGCGGAGATGCAGCAGGGCGCCAAGGTCGGCAATTTCGTCGAGATGAAAAAGGCGGTGCTTGGCCCCGGTGCGAAGGCCAGCCACCTCACGTATCTGGGCGATGCCACCGTGGGTGCGAACGCGAATATCGGCGCAGGCACGATCACCTGCAATTACGATGGCTATTTCAAATACCAGACCGTGATCGGCGAGAACGCGTTCATCGGATCGAACAGCTCATTGATCGCCCCGGTCAAGATCGGCCGCGATGCGATCGTCGCGGCGGGCAGCGCGGTGTCGCGCGATGTCGCCGATGGCGAACTGCGCCTGGTGCGCGCCGAGCAACTGGTCAAACCCGGCTGGGCCGACCGCTTCCACGACGCGATGCGCAGGAAGAAACGCGAGGGCAAATGAGGCAGCATCCGCTTCTCCCCATATTTGTGCTGTGCGCGCTGTTGGTCGCCGGGATTGCCTTTATGGTCTGGCGTGCGGTTGAATGCGAGGCGTCCGGAGGAGTGCTGACCTCGGTGACAAGATTGGGCCATTGTGTAAGCTTGACATGATATCATGATATGATATCAGTATATCATCATGCCCCGGATCCTCGCCGACCTTCCCGAAGACGACATCAAACGACTCGACCAGATGGCCGCCGAGCAGGGCAAGTCGCGCGCAGCGGTTCTGCGTGACGCCGTTGCGGCCTATCATCCTCAGCCCGCCGAGGGCGATACCAGCTGGATTGACCAGGCGTTCGGGATATGGGCGGACGCTGGTATCGGCTGCGACCCTCGCGAATACGACCGGATAAAGCGGGCCGAATGGACCCACTACTGGGACGATGATTATGAGGAGGTCCGCGCCGAGTCGCCCGAGATGTTCGATGAGGAAGATGACCGCCAACGGCAGATCTACCTGGATATGATAGCAGGCAAGATGCCACCCGTCATGATGCCGGGGTCCAAGTGAGCGGCTATGCGTTCGACGCCAACATCCTGATAGATGCTCTCGCCGGGTTTCCGCCCGCGCGGTCAGAAATACGTCGGGCAGTCGAACTCGGTACGCGCCCCTGGATCAGCCGCATGGCGTGGATTGAGGTGCTCTCGAAAGGCGACGATAAAGTAGTGCGCGGGACGACAAGCTTCTTGTCCCGCTTTGGACTCGATGAGATCGACGAGGAAATTTCGCGCAGGGCTGCAGCCCTTCGTCGCGAAAGGCCCCGGCTCAAATCACCCGACGCCATCATCCTGGCCACCGCGCAAATTCGCGGCCGGGTGCTTGTGACACGAAATACCAAGGATTTTCCGGCAGAGATGCCGGGTATCCGCGTTCCCTACCAGCTTTGAAAGGCACCTTCCTGCATGTGCGGTATCGTTGGAATTCTCGCTCGGCGCGATGTCGTGGGCGATCTGGTCGATGGCTTGAAGCGGATGGAGTACCGCGGCTATGATTCCGCAGGCGTGTGCACCGTGCACGACGGAAAGCTGGTGCGCAGGCGCGCCGAGGGCAAATTGCGCAATCTTGTAGATGTGCTGGCCAAGGACCCAGCACCCGGCCATGTCGGGATCGCGCACACCCGCTGGGCGACGCACGGCGCGCCGACCACGTCGAACGCGCACCCGCATGCGACGGACGAAGTCGCGCTGGTGCACAACGGCATCATCGAGAACTTCAAGAGCTTGCGCGATGCGCTGATCGCGCGCGGCCGCAAGTTCGAAAGCGAGACCGATTCGGAGGTCGTTGCGCACCTTTTGAGCGAGCGGATCGAGGCCGGCGACAGCCCGCAGGACGCGGTCAAGACCGTGCTGCCGCAGCTCCGCGGCGCATTCGCGCTCGCCATCGCGTTCCGCCAGCATCCCGATCTGCTGATCGGCGCGCGGCTGGGTTCGCCTTTGGTGCTGGGCTATGGTGACGACGAGGCGTATCTCGGCTCGGACGCGCTGGCGCTCGCCCCGCTGACGCAGCGAATCGCCTATCTCGAAGAAGGCGACTGGGTGGTGCTGACCCGCGAGGGCGCGCAGGTCTATGGCGCGGACAATGCGCCGGTCGAGCGCGAGGTGACGCTGTCGGGTGTGACCGGCGCGCTGATCGACAAGGGCAACCATCGCCACTTCATGCAGAAGGAAATCTTCGAGCAGCCGGTGGTCGTCGCGCAGACGCTGCAAAGCTATATCCGTTCGGTCGAGCAGAAGGTGGCGTTACCGCAGATGGACTTCGAGCTCTCGGACATCGACCGGGTGACGATCATCGCCTGCGGCACCGCCTCTTATGTCGGGATGATCGGAAAATACTGGATCGAGCAATTGGCGCGCGTTCCGGTCGAGGTCGATGTCGCGTCTGAATACCGCTATCGCGACCCGGTGCTGACACCCGGCATGCTGGGCGTGGTCGTGTCGCAATCGGGCGAGACCGCCGACACGCTGGCGGCGCTGCGCCACATGAAGGCGGGCGGGGTGACCACCGCAGGCATCATCAACGTGCCCACCAGCTCGATGGCGCGCGAAGTCGATCTGCTGCTGCCCACCCATGCCGGCCCCGAAATCGGCGTGGCCTCGACCAAGGCGTTCACCTGCCAGCTCGCGGTGATGGCGGCGTTGGCGGTCAACCTGGCGCGCGCCAAGGGGCGGTTGACGCCTGGGGAAGAGGCCGAGATCGTCCGCCACCTGATCGAAGCCCCTGCAGCGATCAACGAGGCGCTGGGGTATGACGCCGAGATCGAGGCGATGGCGCACACCATCGCGCAGGCGCGCGACGTGCTGTATCTTGGGCGCGGCCCCGATTATGCGCTTGCCCTGGAAGGCGCGCTGAAACTCAAGGAAATCAGCTACATCCATGCCGAAGGCTATGCTGCGGGCGAGATGAAGCACGGCCCGATCGCGCTGATCGACGAGGCGGTGCCGATCATCGTCATCGCGCCATCAGGCCCGCTGTTTGAAAAGACGGTAAGCAACATGCAGGAGGTGCGCGCGCGCGGCGGCAAGGTGGTGCTGATCTCGGATGCCGAAGGGCTGGCCGAAGCAGGCGAGGGGTGCCTGGCGACGATCGAGATGCCCAAGGTTCACCCGCTGATCGCGCCGCTGGTCTATGCGGTCCCAGTGCAGTTGCTCGCTTATCACGTCGCCGTCGCTAAGGGCACCGATGTCGATCAGCCGCGCAACCTGGCCAAGTCGGTGACGGTGGAGTGACCGCAAGTGTCGCTGGCGATCCCCCCTGATCAGCCCGTCACCGTCACCGGCGGCTGCCATTGCGGCGCGGTGCGGTTCGAGGCGGACGTGGCGCGCAGCGTTCGGCTGCTGTCTTGCAATTGCTCGATGTGCGCCAAGACCGGGTTCCTCCATCTGATCGTGCCGCACCAGGATTTCCGGCTGTTGCAAGGTGGTGATCACCTGTCGAGCTATCGCTTCGGCACCGGCGCGGCCGAGCATCTGTTCTGCCGGATATGCGGCATTCGCAGCTTCTATCAGCCGCGTTCTCATCCTGAGGCGTGGTCCGTTGATTTCCGCTGCCTGGATGACGATCACGGCCTTGAATACCAGGTTCAGCCTTTTGACGGTCGGAACTGGGATGCGGCCAGGGCGAGCCTAGCCAGCGACGAATGACATGCAAAGAATGCAAGTGCATGGAAAACAATTGCACTTGTATGGCAGCAATTATGACCTATTTCCCGCCCCAGAGAGCAGGATGTCTGCACGGCAAATTCCCTTATTCGACAGGAGTTCGTCATGCGTATCGCATTCAATCTGGCCGCTGCCTTCGTCAGCAGCGCCGTCATCATGCTGGCCGTTATCTGAACCACGTCCGCCGATCAATCGGCGGCGCGGCCAGCTTCCCCTTCGCCCGCAGCGCGTGTCGATGACACCGCTGCGGGGAAGGTGGACACCCTCCCCGACACGCCCGACACCGATCGCCGACACCCTTTTTCGCCCGTTAAAGTTACCCTTCGCTAACTTTGTTTGGCTATCCCGCTCATGTGAGCATCACCAAACATAACCCGTCCACGGCGCGTGACCTGCCCGTGATGGCCATCCTGGGCCTGCGCGATTCGGCGGCAGGGGACTGGGACCATTTCCGCGCCATCCAGTATACCGGCTTGGCCCGCTATGCGATTTTGCGGGTGGTGACCAATCTGGTGCTGGGGCTGATGGTCTGCCAGCTTTTTGCCGGCTTCATCCCCTGGTGGCATCTGGCTGGATGGCTGGCGATGCTGAGCGGGGCGCTGTATTTTCCCACCATCGTCTATCGGCAGAGCGGGATGGTCAATCACGACCATGTCTCGCGCCGCTCCGTGCTGCAGCTGGTCGCAGCGACCAGCCTGATCGCATTTGTGTGGGTCATCCCGATTCTGGCATTCACGCCCCAGGCCGGGCCGCTCGAGCTGGCGACGGTATGGACCATCGTGGCCGCGCTGGTGGTTGGCGGAACGCTGCTGCTCAACGCCCTTCCGCTGGGCGCGGTGCTGTTCAACCTTGTGTTGATGGCTGCATCGATCGTTGCGTTTGCGCGGGTGGGCGACATCGTCACCATCGGGGCGATCGTATGCTTTTCCATTCTGCTGGCGCTGTCTGGGTTCGAGAATGCGCGGGCCTTCCTGATGTTCAAGCTCTCCGAAGTCGGCCTTGCCGAAAAGGACGAGGTGGTCAGCCTGCTGCTGCGCGAATTCGAGGAAGGCGATGCCGACTGGTTGTGGCAGATCGATGCCTCGCGCAGAATCGTCGCTGCCAGCGCGCGCTTCGCCTTTGCCGCAGGATATGAGGCCAAGGACATCGAAGGCATGCCGCTGACCCAGCTCATCGCTGGCAAGCACTGGGAGAGCGGCAACCTGCCTCCCAGCCTGCATATCCTTTCCGACAAACTGACCAAACGCGAGAGCTTTTCGAACCTCGTCGTCAAGGTGGTCGGGACCGAAAGGACATGCTGGTGGTCGCTTTCGGCATCGCCCCGGTACGACGAAAACGGCCGCTTCATCGGCTTTCGCGGCGTGGGATCGGACGTCACCGAGAGCCGCGAGAGCGCGGAAAAGATTGCCCGTCTGGCGCGCTTCGACACGCTCACCGGATTGCCCAACCGCCTGCAGTTGACCGAGGCGCTCGACCGGGCGCTGAAGGAGTGCGAACAGTGGAACACCCGCTGCGGATTCCTGATGATCGATCTCGACCGGTTCAAGTCGGTCAACGATACGCTTGGCCATCTGGTCGGTGACCGTCTGCTGGCGCAGGTCTCGCTTCGCCTGCGTTCGCTGATGGGCAAGGACGAGATGTGCGGCAGGCTGGGCGGTGACGAGTTTGCCGTCGTGATGCGCGACACCGGCGACGGCATGCGCATTTCCGAGCTCGCTGCCCGGATCATCGATGTCGTGTCGCGGCCGTACGAGGTCGATCAGCACACGCTGTTCATCGGCGCCAGCATCGGTTCTGCGCATGGCCTGCGCGACGGGCGCACCGTGGAAATGCTGATGCGCAGCGCCGATCTTGCGTTGTATCGGTCCAAGGACGAGGGCGGCGGACGCCATAATGTGTACGAACCCAAGCTGCACAGCCATGCCGAGGAACGTCGCGTGATGGAAATGGCGCTGCGCAAGGCGCTCGAAAAGGACGAGTTCACGCTGGCCTATCAGCCGGTCGTTGATGCGGAAAGCGAATCGCTGGTGGGGTTCGAGGCGCTGATCCGCTGGCACAACGCGGAATTCGGGCACGTATCGCCCGCCAAGTTCATTCCACTGGCAGAAGACGCGCGACTGGTGGTTCCAATCGGCAACTGGGTTCTGCACCGCGCCTGCCAGCAGGCCGTGTTATGGCCCGAACATATCCGCCTGGCGGTGAACGTGTCGGCAGAGCAATTGTACGAACCCGATTTCGTCGAGACCGTGGTCGAAGCGCTGTCGGAGACGGGCCTGGCCCCGCAAAGGCTCGAGCTGGAGGTCACCGAAAGCGTCTTCCTGCGCGAAGGCTCGCGCGCTGGCGAGACGCTGGACCAGATACTGGCGCTGGGCGTGGGGCTCTCGCTCGACGATTTCGGCACCGGCTATTCGGCGCTCGGCTATCTCAGCAAGACGCGATTCACCACGATCAAGGTCGATCGCAGCTTCGTTCAGGGTGCAGCGCGCGGCCTGCCCGAAAGCATCGCCATCATCCGCGCGGTGGTTGCGATGGCCGACAGTCTGGGCATGGCCACGACCGCAGAGGGCGCAGAAACCGAACACGAGGTTCACGTCATCCGCAACCTGGGGTGCAAGAAGATCCAGGGATATTTCTACGGCCGTCCGATGGGCGCCGAGGACGTGCAGGCACTGTTCAGCGAGTACCGCGCTGCGGTCTTCGGGTAACGCTCAGGCGCGCTCGAGCACCGATCGCGCCAGCGTCTCGAACAGTCTGGCGCCGTCGGTGCCGCCGTGCTGCGGCTCCACCATTCGTTCAGGGTGCGGCATCATGCCCAGCACGTTGCCCTTTGCGTTGAGCACGCCTGCGATGTCGCGGGCCGACCCGTTGACCGGCTCGGCATAGCGGAACGCGACCTGGCCTTCGCCCTCGATCCGGTCGAGCGTCGCGTCATCGGCAAAATAGTTGCCGTCATGATGCGCCACCGGGATATGGATGGTCTCGCCCTGCGCATATCCGCTGGTGAAACGGCTGGAGTTGTTTTCCACCGTCAGCGGCACCGTCCGGCAGACAAAGCGGATGCCTGCGTTGCGCATCAGCGCGCCGGGCAGCAGCCCTGCTTCGGTCAGGATCTGGAAGCCGTTGCAGATGCCCAGCACCGCAACACCGCGCTCGGCAGCCTCGACCACCGCGCCGACCACCGGGGAGCGCGCAGCCATCGCGCCGGAGCGCAGATAGTCGCCATAGGAAAAGCCGCCGGGCACACCGATCAGGTCAAGACCGTCGGGCAGCGTCTGTTCGCCATGCCACAACCGGATCGGCGAATGGCCGGTGACCCGTTCGATCGCCACCGCAAGGTCGCGGTCGCAGTTCGATCCCGGAAAGGTGATGACCGCCGATTTCATCAGACCAGCTCGACGCGGTAGTTTTCGATCACCATGTTGGCCAGCAGCTTACGGCACATCGCATCGATATCGGCCTCGCTGGTGCCATCGGCCAGCGTCAGCTCGATCAGGCGCCCCGCGCGGACATCTTCGACGCCGCCAAATCCCAGGCCTTCCAGCGCATGGTGGATGGCGCGGCCCTGCGGATCGAGCACGCCGTCTTTCAGGGTCACATGGATGCGGGCCTTCATCGGCGTCCTCCTGGCAGAATGAATGGCCTGCCCTATACCGTGCGGCAGCGTCGGGGCAAGGGGGCTGCGTGCACTATCGCGTCAAAGCCCGCGCACCGCGCTCCAGCGTTAACCTTCGTTAACAAGCGTGTGGAAATATGTGGCGCATATTTTTTCCCCGAAACGGGGGCATTATGGCTGGATTGGCAATTGCAATGTTTGTCGCGCTGTTCGGCTTCGGTCACGAGATCGTCGGCTGGAGTGATCCGCAGGGCCGGGTGCAGCTGGCGCTGTTCATGGCGTTCCTTTTCGGCATCATCAGCGGCTATCGCACGCGCGACTGAAGGCAGGACATCGGTCAGCGGGGCGATGCGTTGGTGATGACGGGCGCGGTGCGCGCGGCCAGCTGGCTGGTATCTTCGGCATCGTCATACAGCGACTGGACCAGCACCGCGCGCTCTGGGGGCAGATAGGTCCGCGCCAGTTCCAGCAGTTCGTCTGCGCTCACCGTGCCGAAGGCGGTGCCGCCGCTCCGGAAGCGGTCGAGCTTGGCGGGCTTGCTTTGCGCGGCATCGACGATCCCCAGCCAGGCGGTGTTGGTCTTCGCGCTGTTGGCGATGTTTTCCAGGATCGGGGTGCGTGCCCGCGCCAGCTCGTCGTCGGCGATCGGCGAGGGGCGTACGACTGCATCCGCCATCGGCACCGGGGCGGAAAGCTCCGCCGCGATATGCCGCACCGCATCCGACACCCGCTCGACATCGTGCGATGCGACGTTGGTGCTGATCTGGATATAGCCATAGCCCGGATAGATCGACGAGGTGAACGAGCGCGCCACCGGCGAATAACTCGCGCCCAGCCTCTCGCGCAGCTCGTCGGTCACCTTGATCTGCAGCAGTTCTGCCAGCAGGCGGAGACGGACGTCCTCGCGGTAATCACCGTCGTCGGTGGTCGGCCAATAGAATTCGACGATCGCCTGGTCGGCCTCGCCCTTGTGATGGAGCACGCGCGGGGTGCGGTTGTCGGTGAAGCGGCGCGCGCGCGCCTCGCCGTAATCGCGAAACTCCGCTTCGCGCTCGGGCAGCGCGCCAAAGGTCGCGGCAACTGCGGCAATCGCCTGTTCCTCGTCAAAATCGCCGACCAGCCCGATCTCGATCGCGCCCCGCTCGAGCCGATCGCCGATCGCGGCTTTCAGGTCATCGAAGGTCAGCCGCTCGAACACGTGCCGGTCCGCCAGCGAGAAGCGCGGGTCGTTGTCGGAGAGGATCGCGCCAATGTTGCTGCCGATCGCGCCTTCGGGTGTGGCGTTCAGCCGCGCGTAGAAGTTGGGCAGATAGCTGCGATACTGGTTGATCGCCTCGCTGCGATACCCGGGCTGCGTGGTGAATGCGGTCAGCACCTGCATCTGCAGCTTCAGGTCGTCGGGCGTTGTCGAGAGATAGCCGCCGAGGTAATCCTCGCCCGAGCCGAAGTTGAGCGAGACCGCGCGGCCTGCGAAGATCGAGTACAGATCGTCCAGGCTGTGCGCCTGAAGCCCGCCGCGCACGAAGATGTTCATCAGGCTGGTGGCCTCCGGCTTCTCGCGCGACGACAGCAGGTCGCCGCCATCAATGCGCAGCGAGACCAGCACGCGGTTCCTGTCGAAATCGGTCTTTTTGAGGTTGAGCCTGACATTGTTGGCAAAGCGAATGGTGCGAATCCCGAGATCATCGATCGTGCTGTCCGCGACGACCGCCCCCGGCGTGCCGAAATCCTGATAGGCGAACGCCTGCGCATCGCGCGCCTTGGGCTTCATCACCTTCGCCTTGCGCGCATCGGCAAAGGCGGTGCGCACTGCGTCGGGTCCGCCTGCAGGATCGACCTTGGTGGAAAGGTGGATCAGCGGCTTGTCCAGCGTGCCGAAATCCTCACGCAACGCCTTGAGCAGGATCTTGGGCGTCAGGGTATCACGCAGCGCGAGGTATCGCTCGAGCTGGCTCTCGGGGGTGGTGACGATCATACCGTCCTTGGCCATTGCCAGAATCTGGTCAGCCAGCTGGTCGTTGGGCCGGGTCTGGTCGCCGCGCACCGCGTTCTCATAGCCGGTGGTGAAATTGGCGAGCTGCTCGGCCAGCTCCGCCTCGGTGAACCCGTAGCGCAGCGCGGCGCGGACCTCGCGCTCGGCGGCGGCCAGGCCGCGCTGCCATTCGCCATCGCGGGTGGCGACGTTGAGCACCGACTGGTTGGCCATGCGGAACACATCCGATCGCCCGATCGATGCGCCGACATAAGGTGCGTTCTCCTGCCGCGCGATCCGGCCCAGCCTGCGCCCGATGATGTTGTACCCCAGCGCGCGCGTCAGCTTGGCGCGCCGGGCGGCGCGGCTGTCTGGCTCGTCGACGAATGGTGCGAAGCGGACCGCGGTGACCACTTCGTCGATCGCGGGATGCGCAAAGATGTTGGCCTCGTCGGCGCGGGCGATGTCGATGGACCCCAAAGGCGCATCGGGCGCCTCGCCATGCTTGGCCTGCCAGTTGCCAAAGCCAGCGACGATCTTGGCTTCGATCTGTGCAACGTCGATGTCGCCGACCACCACCAAGGTGGCGCGGCCCGGGGTGTAAAAGCGATCGTAGAAGCTGCGGAAGCGTTCCGCCGGAGCGGTCTCGATCACCGATCTGTCGCCGATCGGGGAGCGATCGGCGATACGGGTGCCGGGCACGGTGAAGGCAAACAGCGATTCGCGGTTGCGTTGCGCGTAATTTGCGCGGGTGCGCAGTTCGGACAGGATCACGCCGCGTTCGCGCTCGATCGCTTCCGCGTCGAACGCGATCTCGCTTGCGGTTTCGCGCAAAAGGTAGAGCGCCGTATCCACGGTCTCGGCGTTCACATTGGGCAGGTCGAGCAGATATCCGGTCTGGTCATAGCTGGTGAACGCGTTGGTATCCGCGCCGAACGCCAGCCCCAGCCGCTCGAGGATCTTGACCATTTCGCCTTCGGGCACGTTGGTGGTGCCGTTGAACGCCATGTGTTCGATAAAATGGGCAAGCCCGCGCTCATCTTCGGCTTCGGCGGTCGAGCCGACATTGATCAGCAGCCGCATCACGGCGGTGCCTGGAGGCGTGGTGTTGCGGCGGATGGCATAGCGCATGCCGTTGGGCAGCACGCCGAATCGGATCGCAGGATCGGGGGTCAGGTCGCTGTCGGCATAGTCCCAGGCTTTGGCGACAGCTGCCTCGTCGCGCGGAAGGACAGCTGCGGCGCTGGATTCAGCTTGGCTGGTCTGCGTCGATGGCGGCGGCGATGCGTCCGGATTGGCGAAAGAAGGCGCGGAGCCCAGCGCAACTGCGACTGCGGCCAGCCAGGCCAGCAGCGATCGTCCCGTCCGATATGAAAGCCTCGCGCCTCGATCCATCTCCGCCCGCTTGTTGTTTGCGTGTGACGAAAATGTTGCATGCGCGCCCCCGCCACGCAAGATGACGGAAACGTAAAGCGATCAGCCAAAAATTCGGCGCTTATTTGCCCTTGCGGCGGCGGTGGCTGTCGAGATCGAGGACCTCGTTTTCGCCACCTTCGTTGAGCAGGCCCAGACGCCGGGCGACCTCCTGATAGGCCTCGACTTCGCCGCCCAGATCACGCCGGAAACGGTCCTTGTCGAGCTTTTCGCCGGTTTCAAGATCCCACAGACGGCAACCATCGGGACTGATCTCGTCGGCCAGGATGATGCGCGAGAAATCGCCATCGAACTGGCGCCCGAACTCGAGCTTGAAGTCGATCAGCCGGATGCCGATCGCGGCGAACATGCCGCACATGAAATCGTTGATGCGGATCGCCATCGACGAGATGTCCTGCATCTCTTCCTGCGTCGCCCAGCCAAAGCACGCGATGTGCTCTTCGGCGACCAAGGGGTCGCCCAGCGCATCGTCCTTGTAGCAATATTCGATCAAGGTGTGCGGCAGCGGCTGGCCTTCCTCGAGGCCCAGCCGGGTGCAGATCGATCCGGCGGCGACATTGCGCACGATCACTTCGATCGGCACGATCTCGACCTGACGGATCAGCTGCTCGCGCATGTTCAGGCGGCGGATGAAGTGGGTCGGGATGCCGATATGCGCGAGGCGCGTGAACACGTACTCGCTGATCCGGTTGTTGATCACGCCCTTGCCGTTGATCGTGCCCTTTTTCTGGGCGTTGAACGCGGTGGCGTCGTCCTTGAAATACTGGATCAGCGTGCCGGGCTCGGGACCTTCGTAAAGGATCTTGGCCTTGCCTTCGTAAATCTGACGGCGGCGGGTCATGGGCTGGTAACTCCGATAAAATGCATGACGCCCCGGAGCGGCGGCCAAAGCGCGCAGTGCCGGGGCGTAGTTCAGCGCCGCTATAGACGCTTGTGCGGGCGCGCGCAATTGTGCTGTCTGCGCGTGTATTTGGCCTGTCATGAAACCGGATAGGGAGGTGGTTTCGGCACCGATGGCAATGTCCGCTATTGGGCGGCGCTTCAAACAGTGCGGATGGCCGACAATGGGTGGTTGTCGGACAAGGGATTGCCGATTGGAACCGTTCCCCTAAGCTGAGCGCATGAAACCGGAATACGTGCATCTGCCTCCAAACGAGACTCCACCACAGCTACCCATCGGGCCGCTTCGGGCAGTCATTGTCTCCGAGACCACGGTGACCGACGACTGGCGCAACAGCATCGCCCAATGGTTGGTAGAAGGCGGTTGCCTGTATGCAATCGCTTGGGGGGCCGAGTGCGAAAAGTGGCACGACGCGGTTGATTGGGCGGTCCTTGAAACCTTTAATTACGGCCACATACCGGATGAAAAGTTCGTCATGACGACTTGGCATTCCGATGAACCAATGTCGGAAGCGCTATGGTTCGCCGGGAACTGTGCGTTTCATCCCGATGTCGAACTCCAACGGACCTTGATCCTTCATGTCGCTACACAAGCGAAACCGGACGAGCTGATCGCGATTTATGCGGCAAGCCAGATCCTGAGCGACGATTGATGTAATGTCGACTATGGGGTCGATAACAGAATTTCCGGTTTCTTCCCTGTCCGCGCAAAAGCTGCCGGTCCGGTTGCCAAGGGAAAGGCCGATGCCAGCGTGCGCCGGGCTTGGTTGTGCCGTCAGGCAATGCCGACTGGCGCAATTTTGAGCTGGGCCACCGGCTTTGCCCAGCGCAAGGGGCGGCGTGGCGTTGTGATCGCCGGTTCTTGAAGCGCTGTAACCGCAAATTTTCCCCAGAAAACCGGGTTCCCCCTCTCGCCTTGCCGCATTCGCGCTGCTACGCGGCTGACATATGGCTAAAGACGCGAGCGCCGGGTCTGGCGACGACATTCCCGAAATCGAGAACACCTCGTTCGACCGCGCGCTGTCGGAGCGTTATCTCGTCTATGCGCTCTCGACCATCACCGCGCGCTCGCTGCCCGACCTGCGCGATGGCCTCAAGCCCGTGCACCGACGGCTGCTCTGGGCGATGCGCCAACTGAAGCTCGATCCGGCGAGCAGCTACAAGAAGAGCGCGCGCGTCGTCGGCGATGTCATCGGCAAGTACCACCCGCACGGCGACGCTTCGGTGTACGACGCGATGGTCCGGCTCGCGCAGGATTTCGTGCTGCGTTATCCTCTGGTCGACGGGCAGGGCAATTTCGGCAACGTCGATGGTGATAACGCGGCGGCCTATCGCTATACCGAGGCACGGCTGACGCGCACCGCAATCGAGCTGATGTCCGGGCTCGACGATGGCACCGTCACCTTCAAGCCGACCTACAACGGCGAGGAGGAAGAGCCTGAAATCTTCCCCGGGCTGTTCCCCAATCTGCTCGCCAATGGCGCCAGCGGCATCGCGGTGGGCATGGCGACCTCGATCCCGTCGCACAACGCCGCCGAGGTGATCGACGCAGCCATGCTGCTGATCGACACGCCCGAGACGACGCACGAGCAGATCATGGAGGTGTTCCACGGCCCCGACTTTGCCACCGGCGGGCTGCTGGTCGATACTGCCGAGACGATTTCGCAGGCTTACCGCACCGGACGCGGCGCGTTCCGGCTGCGCGCGCGCTATTCCACCGGCAAGGATGCCGATGGCAACTGGGAAGCCTCGGGCATCGAGAAACTGCCCGGCGGCACCTGGCAGCTGGTGCTCAGCGAAATCCCGTACCAGGTGCAGAAGGGCAAATTGATCGAGCAGATCGCGACGCTGATCGCCGACAAGAAGCTGCCGATCCTCGCCGATATCCGCGACGAATCCGACGAGACGATCCGCATCGTGCTCGAGCCCAAGAGCCGCAACGTCGATCCCGATGATCTCAAGGATGCGCTTTATCGCTTTTCCGATCTGGAAGTCCGCTTCCCGCTCAATCTCAACGTGCTCGACGAGACCCGCACGCCGGGCGTGATGGGGATCAAGCCGCTGCTCGAATCCTGGCTGCGGCACCAGATCATCATCCTCACCAACCGCAGCCGCCACCGGCTCGACAAGATCGCGGCAAGACTCGAGCTGCTGCGCGGCTACATCATCGCCTATCTCAACCTCGACCGGGTGATCGAGATCATCCGCACGATGGACGAACCCAAGCCGGTGATGATGGCGGAGTTCGAGCTGACCGACCGTCAGGCCGAGGCGATCCTCAACATGCGGCTGCGCTCGTTGCGCAAGCTCGAGGAAATGGAGCTGCGGCGCGAGCACGATGCGCTGGTCAAGGAGGCCGAGGGGCTGGAAAAGCTGCTCGCCGACCCCAAGCTGCAGAAGAAGCGGCTGAAGAAGGACCTGGCGAGCCTGCGCGCGCTGTATTCCGAGACCACCGAACTGGGCCGCCGCCGTACCGATCTGCAGGAGGCCGCGCCCGCACGCGAAATCCCGCTCGAGGCGATGATCGAGCGCGAGCCGGTGACCGTGATCATGTCGCGGCGCGGCTGGATCAAGGCGATGAAGGGCCATGCCGACCTTGCGGTGCCCGAGATCACCAAGTTCAAGGAAGGCGATGGCCCGGCCTTCGCGTTCCACGCGCAATCGACCGACAAGCTGCTGATCATGCTCGACAATGGCAGGTTCTACACGCTGGGTGCCCAGAATCTGCCCGGTGCGCGGGGCTTTGGCGAGCCGGTGCGCAACATGCTCGACATGGAGAACGAGGCGCAGATCATCGCGCTGATGCCCTACGATCCGGCAGGCCGATTGCTGCTTGCCGCCTCGAACGGCCGCGGTTTCCTTGCCGAGATGGCCGAGCTGATCGCCGAAACCCGTAAGGGCCGCCAGGTCGTCAACCTGAAGACAGGCGTAAAGCTGTCAGTGATCCGACCGGTCCCTGCCAGCGCCGATCATATCGCGGTGGTGGGCGAGAACCGCAAGCTGGTGGTGTTCCCGATCAGCGAACTGCCGGTCATGGCGCGCGGGCAAGGCGTGCAGCTCCAGCGTTACCGCGACGGTTCGCTTTCCGATGCCACGGCATTCCGGCTCGACGAGGGGCTCAGCTGGACGATGGGCGGAGAGAGCGGTCGGACACGCACCGAAAAGGACATGGGTCTGTGGCGCGTCGCGCGCGGCGCGGCGGGGCGTCTGCCGCCCAATGGTTTCCCACGCAACAACCGGTTTGATGGCTGAGTTATAGTTCGGACCGCACGCGTTTTTTGCGCGTGTTTAGGTTAATTTTACAATTGTGCGGCTAATCCTGCAGCCAATATGCCCAGCCCGAACCCGTCTTCCAGATCGCGCGCGCCATCCGCGCCGGATATGTCCCTCAAGGACCGGTCGGTTGGCAGGCATCCGGGCGTGGCTGCGGTGCTCGACCCGTTGCCCATTCCAGCAGCAATCGTGACCCGCGCCGAAGGCACGCCGCAGATCGTGCTGGCCAACCCCGCCTTTGTCGAACGGCAGCTGATGCCGGGTAGCACGTCGCAGATCGACATGCTGTTGGTGGCCGACCTCGTTTCGATCGCCAGCCGCAACGAAAGCGGCAGGGCCCATCGTCCATGGACCGCAGTCGATCCGATCAAGACCCGCCGGTATGATGTGACCGCCGCGCGGATCGAGATGGACGGGCTGGAATGGCCGCATTTCCTGATCAGCCTGATCGATCGTACCAGCGAGATCGAAACCCACGACAGCTTCCGCCGCGAAACGATGCGCGACAGTCTGACCGGGCTGCCCAATCGCGCAGGATTCGAAGACGCGGTGGAAACACGGCTGGCAGAGCACGGCACCGACGGACGCGCTGCGATGCCCGGGTTCGCCATCATCACGCTCGATATCGCCCGGTTCAGCCAGATCAACGAATGTGCCGGCAGCGTCGTCGGTGACGAATTGATCATCACCGTCGCACGCCGCCTGATGGGGCGGGTCCGCAAGACCGATATCGTCGCACGGATCGGTGGCAACGAATTTGCGCTGTTCGTGCCTTTGCGCGGGTCCAATCCGCGCGAACTGTCGCGGATCACCAGCCGGATTCGCGATATCTTCCTCAAACCCTATCGCCTGTCCGATCTTGAAATCCAGATCGACGGGGCGATCGGGATTGCGCTCAGCAAGACCGGGCAGGCCGATTGCGCCAACTACATCCGTCAGTCGCAGATTGCGCTCAAGCGCGCCAAGCACACCCGCCAGGCGGAAATCTACACGCCCGAAGAGCTCGACAAGGCGCGCCGCCGCTTCACGCTCGAGACCGAACTGCGCAAGGCGATCGAGCTCGACCGGCTCGAGCTGTATTTCCAGCCGCTGATCGACATGACCAACGGCTTCGTCACCGGGTTCGAGGCGCTCGCGCGGTGGAAAGACCCCGATTACGGGATGATTTCTCCGGTCGAGTTCATCCCCGTCGCAGAGGAATGCGGGCTGATCATGCCGCTGGGTCGCTGGGCGCTGGACCGGGCTTGTCAGGTGCTGGGCGAATGGGACCGCAAGGCGGGCGAGGAACTTCCGCTGAAGGTCAGCGTCAACGTGTCCGCCGCGCAGTTTGCGCGCGACGATATCCCCAGCATGGTGTCGAGCATCCTGCGCGCCAACAAGACGCGCCCGCAACGGTTGTGCCTCGAGCTTACCGAATCGGTGGTGGTCAGCGACCCGGCCCGCGCGGCCAAGGTCATGACCGCACTGCGCGGGCTCGATGTGTCGCTGGCGATGGACGATTTCGGCACCGGCTATTCCAATCTCGCCTATCTGCAGCAATTGCCGATCGATGTGCTCAAGATCGACCGCAGCTTCATCAGCCAGATGCTGCAGGAGCGTGACAAGGTGGCGATCGTCCGCGCAATCCTGTCGCTGGCCAGTGCGCTCGGCATGGAAACCACGGCCGAGGGTATCGAGACGCTCGAGATCGCGCAGACTTTAGCGGCGCTGGGCTGTTCGTTCGGCCAAGGCTATTATTATTCGCGGCCCGTTCCCGCCGACGAAGCTTACGAGTACATGATCACCCGCATGGGATGATCAGCCGTCAGCCTCCCGACGCTGCAACCTGCGCGGCGATTTCCTGTATCCGGTCGCGATCGGGAAAATCCTCGGCGATCCACCTGCGCTTTGTCTCTCCCAGCACGCGGGCGACGGCTGGACCTGCATTGACTCCAAGCGCAAGAACATCGCGCCCGCCCAGCGGGAAGTCGGGGACGCTCCAGCCCTTGAGGCTTTCCCAACCGGGGGTCAGCATCGCGTCGGGGCCGCGCAGCAGCAGCCAGTTGGCGACGTTATCGGTCGGCTGGGCGCCAGCCGCCACCTGTCGCGCGGTGCCGCTGCCCGGCCAGGGTGCGGCGTAGCGTCCCAGCACCGCGCGCTGCGCCTTCGATAGCCGCAGCCGTGCCGCGACCGTCTCGGCAACCTGCGCCTCGATCGGCAGCAATGCGGCGAGCCGTACCAGCGGATCGGCCGCTGCACCCAATCGGGCCTCGCGCGCCAGCAGGGTGCGCAACCTGTCCAATCCATCGCCCGCCATTTCGGGCAGGATCACCGGCCAGATCCCGGCCTGCGCCATCAGCATCGCGGCGGGCAGGGGGTCGGCACTGCCCAGCAGCAGCAGGAGTTCGCGCGCGATCCGCTCGCGCGACAGCGCTTTCAGCCGGTCGGCATGCCGGGCGCACGCGGCCAGCGCATCGGCATCTGCAGCGCCGCCGAAGCGGGCGTGAAAGCGGAAGAAGCGCAAGATCCGCAGATGGTCTTCCAGGATGCGCGCATCGGCATCGCCGATGAACCGCACCAGCCGCGCAGCAAGGTCGGCCTCGCCGCCGAAATAGTCACTGACCTCCAGCGTGCGCGGGTCGGCGAACAGCGCGTTGATCGTGAAATCGCGCCGCGCCGCATCCTCGCGCCAGTCGTCGGTAAACGCGACCTCGGCATGACGACCGTCGGTGGTGACATCGCGGCGCAGCGTGGTGATCTCGACCGGGCCCAGCTCCAGCACTGCCGTTACCGTGCCGTGCTCGATCCCGGTCGGCACCGCCTTTATCGCTGCGCCGGTCAGCCGGGCGATGACCTCATCGGGCAGCAGCCGGGTGGCGATGTCGACATCGGTCGCCTCGATCTGAAGCAGCGCATCGCGCACCGCGCCGCCGACATAGCGGCACTGGTCGCCCTGCGGGTCCAAGACCGCCAGCATCGCGGCGATATCCTCGCGCTGCGCCCATGCGGCGTCGATCCGGGTCATGCGATCACCCCTTCAAGCCTGCGCGAGAGGTTGGCGATGATGCCCGCGGTCACCCCCCAGATGCGTCTGCGACCCCACATGATCTCGATATAGCGGCGTTCCGCGCCCTTCCATTGGGTGCTGTGCTGGACGTGGTTGGCCGGATCGAGCACGAAGGCGAGCGGTGCCTCGAACCAGTCGGCGACCTCGCCTGGGTTGGGGGTGTAGGTGAGATCGGGCGGGATGATCCCCAGCACCGGTGTAATCTCGAAGCCGCTGCCGCTGCGGTACACGTCGGCCTCGCCGATTACGCGGACGTGATGCGGCGCAATGCCAAGTTCCTCGTCGGCCTCGCGCAATGCCGCCGCGGTCGGGTGCGCATCGGTCGGGTCGATCTTGCCGCCGGGAAAGGCGATCTGGCCGGGATGGCTGCGCAGATAGTCGGGGCGCTGGGTCAGGATGACGCCGGGCTCGGGCCGATCGGTCACCGCGATCAGCACGGCGGCGGGAATGTGCACCCCGCCTTCGGGCGCGATATGGCGCTCATCCATTCCGGCAAATTCATGATCGGCGCTCGCCGCCAGCGCGCGTTCGAGCCTGTCGAACAGGCTCATGCAGCGCTGATCCGGTCCAGCCGAAAGCAGGTGCCGTCGCTCCAGATCGGCAGGCCTGCGCCATCTTCGCCGGCTTCGCCCTGTTCGGCGAGCGCGAGTTCGACCAGATCATAATAGACGCTGCGCTCGATCCGCGCTTCAAGGCCGCGCCACAAGCCCAGATAGGGGCGCGGTTCATCGACGCTGCCGCGCAGCACCAAGGGACGGTCCGCGCCGCAGACCACCAGCTCGTCGGTGTTGAGCCGGAAGGCCAGCCGCCGCTGCTCGCCGCTGCCTTCCGATTTTACCTCGACCGCCAGCAACGGCGCGTCTTCGACTTCGATCCACTGCTTTTCGAACGGGGTGACCAGCGCATATCGCCCGTCATCCTCGCGCCGCAGCACGCTGGCGAATAGGCGCACCATCGCGGGGCGCGAGATCAGGCCGTCCTGGTGATACCAGCGGCCATCGGCAGCGATCCGCATATAGCTGTCGCTCTCGGCGGCAGGCGACCATTGCTCGACCGGGGGCAGCTTGCGCGCGGCAACCAGCTCGGCGATTTCGGCGAGCGAGAGGTCCCGCATCTCGGGGGGGGCATCGTAGGGCATGGGTTGTCAGATAAGCACGCGTGGCACGCTATGCAAAGCCCGGCGCCCGAAATCGCAGCTCATGTCAGCCGCCAGGGACCCAATGTGCCTTTGTCCGGCATGACCGAATCGGGACGCGCCAAGGCCAGCAGCCGGTGCTGTTCATACGGGCCGGGCAGCGACCAGCCGCCGGTCCGCTCGGCACTGAAGCCGAAGCGGGCGCCATAATATTCGGGATCGCCCAGCAGCACGAGCGGCATCTTTTCGCCCACGCCCATCGCGCCGAACACCGCCGCCATCAAGGCACGGCCAATCCCCTGGTCCTGATGATCGGGTGCGACGCCGACCGGGCCGACCAGGATCATCGGATAGGCCAGGCCGTCGGGATCGGTCAGCGCAACCGGCCAGCACTGGATGGTGCCGACGAGATACCCTTCGCCATCGATGGCGGCGAAGCTGAGCGCGGGCAGCGCTTCCAGGCTATCGCGCACGCGATAGATCGTCCGCCCGCTGCGCTCGGCCCCGAACACCTGATCGAGCAGGTCATCGACCCAGGCGGGATCGACCTGATCGAGCGGAATTATGGTGAATTCTGTCATCGTTCCAGACGGGCTTGCATGAGGTCACAGAGCTAGCGCCCTTAGGCAGGCACAGGCCCCAAGTCGAGCATCATTTCCCGCAGTGGTGCTGGCTGGCTAATCGATTTGCCAAAACCGCCTTCCTTTCCTATGTGTGTCATACGGGCAACAGGGGACGATCATGACATCCATCGAAAAACCGCACGCATCGATCTGGCTGGCGCGCTTGTGCCTGTTGCTGGGGGCGGGATCGGTGGTCATGGCACTGGTCGGAGCGATCGGGGCCGGGCAGGACTGGTGGCCCAAGCTCGACGGGCTCAGCATCGTCATGGCGGCGGTCGTGCTCGCGCTGGTCGCGCTCGTCTTTTGCCTGATCGTGCTGCTGCTCTACCGCAAGAAGGGCGTCGCGATCCGCAACCTGACGCTGATCGGGCTGGTATGCGCGGTCGGATTTCTGGGGGTGATCGGCTACTGGGTCAACGTCGGCAGGAGCGTGCCCCAGATTCACGACATCACCACCAACCTCGAAAATCCGCCCGAATTTCAGGTGCTGAAGCTGCGGCCCGATGATTTTGCCGATATCCCGGGGCGGGGCGAGGCGAAATATGCGGGCATGGACGCCAGGGAGCGCTGGCAGCTGCTGCACCGCGAAGCCTATGGCGACCTGCGCACGGTGACGCTGCCGCTTCCGGTCGACAAGGCGGTGACGCTGGCCGAGGAGGTCGCGCGCAACCGCGGCTGGGAAATCGCCGTCGCGAACCCCGAGGAAGGGCGACTGGAGGCCGTGGACACCGTGTCGCTGTTCAAGTTCAAGGACGATGTGGTTGTTCGCGTTCAACCCGGTCCCGGCGGCCTGAGCAGCCAGGTCGATGTCCGTTCGGTCTCGCGCGTGGGACGCAGCGACCTTGGCGTCAACGCCAAGCGCATCCGGGATTTCCTCAAGGATCTGAAGGCCGCCGCGCCCAATTAACATCGATGTCGATGCGCCGGGCGCTATTGCGTGTCGGCAACCGCCTTGCTTGACGCCTGTTCCACCCGCGTCTTGTCCGCGAGCATCAAGGTCGAACTCGCCTTGGCCAGCACCTTGCCGGACGCGTCGAGCAACTGCCCCTCGAAAAAGCATGTGCTGCGTCCGCGGCGTTCCACCCAGGCCTTGGCCGTTACCAGACCGGGCCGGGCGGGGGCGAAAAAGCTGACCTTGAGCTCGAGTGACATCGGCACGACATCGGGCCCTGCCATCGCCATCGCGGCGTGCGCCATCGCGGCATCGATCCACCCGGTGACGAACCCGCCCTGCACCACGCCGCCTGAATGGCACATGTGAGGACCGGCCTGAAACTCCAGCGTCGCTTGCCCTTCTGGCTTGATATCGACGATCCGGACGAAGCCCAGTGTGGTGTTGAGGGTCTGTACGGGGGATGGGGCTGTGTGTGTCATGAGGCTCCGGCGTGGGGTTGTGTTAACCGCGCCAGCCAATCGCGAAAACCGCTGGGTGTCAAATGCCGATTGACCGGTGCTCCGGCATTTTCGGAACGTCAGCTGCATTGATCCGTAGTTGACCAAACAACAGGAGCTCTAGCATGACCCCCACCCGTCTTTTCCTCGCGGCCTCGGCGCTGCCGGCCGCGCTCGCGCTTTCCGCATGCGGTGGCGGCACGCCGGATTCGCAGCCCGCCGCGAACGACGCCACCACCGCCGCTGTCACCGAAACGCCGCAGGTGGCGATGGCCACGCTGTCAACGGCCGACGGGACCGACGCAGGAACGGTCACCGTCACTGGCCGTGGGCGCGACATCGTGGTGGCCGTGACCGCCGCCGGGATGACCCCGGGCGATCATGGCGTCCATATTCATGCGACCGGCAAATGCGAAGGTCCGAAATTCGAGACCGCCGGTAGCCACTGGAACCCGACGGGTGCCAAGCATGGCCTCAGCAACCCGCAAGGCCAGCATCATGGCGACATGCCCAATCTGACGATCGGGGGCGATGGCACCGGCCAGATGGAGTACACCATCGAAGGGACGTCGGTTTCGGAAATGCTCGATGCCGATGGCGCGGCTTTCGTCATCCATGCCGATGCTGACGATCAGATGACCGATCCATCGGGCGAGAGTGGTGACCGCGTCGCCTGCGGCGTTTTCGGCATCAGCTGACCTGCATTTGACCTGCGGTGATCATTGCCTGCGGGTGGTGTAATCGATGCGGATGCGCACCCATTCTCCCACCTTTGAAACCCCGCCGACGCGCGGCGGCCTGACCCGGAATTGCCAGGCCGCCGCGATGACGGCGCGACCAATTCCCGATCCTGTCGGCGTTTCGCCCAGCTGAACGCAATCTTCGACCCGAAAATCCGGGACCGTGCGGCAGGCGATCAAGGCCGAGCCGGGTCCACGCGCGGTCGACAGATAGCCCGACAATTCATCGTCATAAGGTTCGCGGTACCAGGCGGCAGCATAGAGCGGCTCGCCATTGGGGGCGGACCCGACGCGCTCGGTATCGCCTGGCACGCCTTTGTCCGCCGGGCCATAAACCCGGCCCGGGTTGGCCTTTGGTTTGGCGATCTGCGGTGAGGCGCTGGGCTGGGCAGGCTGCGCGGATGGCATCGGCACGATCGCGGGCGGCACGGGGGATGGCGATGGCTGGGCCGCGACGACGGGGCTGGGTATCTCGCTTGGTACCGCCTCTGCTTCCTGTGGCTGCGGCGACTGCGCGGCATCCTGGGACGGGGCAGGGACTTCCTCTTCGACCGGGTCCTCGGACGGCTGCTCGCTCACGCCGAACACCGTAAGCGTCTGCTCGTCCACCCGCGATCCGGGAGGCGAGATCGACAGCGAAAGCAGAGCAAGAATGATCAGGATTTCTGCCAGCAGGGCAAAGATCACGCCGCCGGTCCGCTCGCCCAGTTTCGATCGCATCCAGGCGCGTGCGCGGCCATGCCAGGCCATGCCGTCAACAGGGGTTTCGGTGCGGGGTATTTCCATCAGCGGGCTAGCTCTTGTACCTTTTCGGCCCCCCAGCCCCTGATATTCGTCTTATGGTGCCGCTTGTCGGAATCGAACCAACGACCTACCGCTTACAAGGCGGTTGCTCTACCAGCTGAGCTAAAGCGGCGCTAAAGGCGCGTTTGCGCCGCGTCCAATGCTCTATTTGACGCCAAAGGTCCAGCCTTCTGTGACGCGGATCGACTCATCGAGTGCCGGCGGGTTCCACAGGTCAATGTCATGGACAGCATTGCGCAGCCAGGCTGCGGTGATCAGCGCATCGGTGCTGTGGTCGTCATGCGCGATCAACGGGGCGGGCGGAAACGCGCCGAGCTGATCCAACGCGCTGTGCAACCCATCGGCATCGCGCACCTTGCTGCGCGCGCGACCAAGGCCCGCTGCGCGCGCGGCAATGCTGGTGTAAATCTCGACGATCACCGGGCCTGCCTGGGGCACCGGATCGAACGGCCAGATCGGGATGCGGCCCGCAAGCCTGTGCAGCAGCCGCATGCCGGTCAGGCTGGATTTGCCGACCTGCGCCGCGCCGACCAGATTGAAGCAACTCTGGCTGTTGGCCTGACCGGTCAGCCGCTGGTGCCGCTCGACTTCGCGCAATCGGCCGACGCCCGAGAGGCCGAAGCGGTCGCCGGTATCGCCCTTGCCGTGGCGGAAATAGCGCCGCGCCTCAACGTGACCGACGAAGCTGCTGGCGGCCATATGGGCATCGCCCTCGCAGATGCGGTCCACCATCGCCCACAGGGTGCGGGCATCGGCGGGGCTTTGATCCCATTCGGGGAAATAGCCGCCCGCATCGACGAAAGGGAATGTCGGCGACAGATCCAGTCCGATCAGCATGTCCGTGCCGGCCTGCGCGTGCGCGAGCATCCATTCGAGCGCCGCGCCGCGCGACCAGCCTCCCTGAGGGCGCAGCAGCACCGGCCGCGCGCCTTCTTCCGCGCCGATGGTCGCGAGCGCCAGCCCCTTGGGCCGCGCCACCGCCTGCCCCGACCAGTCGAAGCAGGCGTAATGTTCAAACCTGCGCATCGATCAGCGGATCAGCTTCAAGACCTCGGCGGTGAATTTGGCGATGTCGAACTGGTCGCCCGCGCTGTCATAGCCGCGCCGTACGATGACAAGATCGCGGCTCGGGATGATCACCAGATGCTGCCCGCGATTGCCCAGTGCCGCAAACGCATCGGCAGGGACACCCTCGCTCTTGTTCATCAGCCAGAAGCTCGCGCCATAGCCGAACTCGCCGCCCTCGGGCTGCGGGCCGCTGGGTTTGGTGACGTAATCGCGCCAACCTTCAGGGAGTACGCGTGAGCCGTTCCAGCTGCCGCCGTTCAGATACAGCAGCCCCATCCGCGCCATGTCGCGCGCGGTGGTCCATACCTGGCTGGAGAGGATGTAGTTGCCCTGCCAGTCGGTTTCGGCCCAGGTGCGGGTCATGCCCAGCGCGTCGAACATCTGGTGCGGGTGAAGGTCGGGCGCGGCATCGCGCGCGGCGAAGGTGGCGAGCAGGATGTCGTTGTTGGAATAGCGGAAACTGCTGCCTGGCTGGTGCAGCATCGGCCACAAGGTCGTCCACTGGCGCACGTCGCCTGCAGCCATGTACACCGCGTCGGTACGGTTGCCCGGGCTATCGCTGACCAATCCGCTGCCCATCCGGAGCAGATGATCGACGGTGATCGCGCGGCGCGGATCGCCCTCGACATTCCACTCGCGCACGGGCGCATCGGGGATGGCAAAGCCCTTCTGGCGGACGAAGCCCACGTACGTGCCCGCGATCGACTTGGCGACCGACCAGGTGCGCTGCGCGGTGTGCATGTCGTGGCCGGGCTTGTAACGCTCCTGCACGATCCGGCCCTTGTGGACGATCACCACGCCGCTGGTCCTGCCGCCGAACGCTTTCGCGTCGAACGCGCTTTCCACCAGCGTATCGAACGGCGTGATCATCATGATGCGTGAGTCGCTGGCGTTGGCATCGCCCAGCGGCCAGGCTTGCGCATCGGCGCTGCCCGGCTGCGCGCGTTCGAGCGATTCGGCGGGCAGGCGGCGGCCGTCACTGGTCCAGCCGATCGGCATCGAAGTGCAACCGGTGACCGGATTGTGCCGGGCGATGCGCGGCGGCATGTCCTCGGCAAACGCAACGCTCACCTGGTGCGCGGGCTCGTCGATGTCGGCGGTCAGAGTCGGCACGATCGCGGCGATGTGCGGATAGATGCCGGTGAGCTCGTCCGCCTCGATATCGGCCATCGTCTTGTTGCCGTTCCACAGCCCCGAGCAGACGAACTGCGCCTTGTACCCTGCGGCCTGCGCGCGATCCATCCGGGTGGGTTCGGCGGGTGTTATCAGCTGCGCGCTGAGCGGTGTGCTAATGAACCCTAGTGCCAGTGACAGGCCTGCCATAGCTTTCAAAACGTGGGCAGAACAGAAAAGCTTCGGCATGATCGGGACTCCAAATGGGGCAGGGCGTTATGGAATTTGAATGGGACGAAGCCAAGCGCTTGATCAATCTGGAAAAGCACAAGATCGATTTTATCGATGTGGGCGAGGTTTGGGCGAGGCCGCGACTCGATCACTACGTCATCGAATCCCGACATGACGAACGCCGTGTGACGGCCATTGGCACGATAAACCATGACGATCGCATCGTCGCTGTGGTATATACCATGCGCAACGGCGTAACCCGGATCATCTCGTTGAGGCGAGCAAGGCGATATGAGCGAAAAGATTACCAGAATGCGTTTGGGCGAGGCACCTAGAGAGTCGCTGACCGATTGGGCACGGCTGGACGCCATGACCGAAGACGATATCGAGCGCGCAATCGAGGACGATCCTGAGTGGGCGGCATTCAACGATGTTTCGGAACTTCAAAAGCGGGCAGGCTTTTCGCTGTTTCGCGGCCCTGACGACCAATGGCGCTGGCTTCTGAGCGACAAGTCGGGCGCGGTGATCGGCCAGAGCACAGTCGCCTATCGGTACAAGGGAGATGCCATCGGAGCGGTCAGGGACCTGTTCGAGAACATTTCCAAAGCCGCCTAGCCCTTCCCCTTCCGCAAATCCTCCCACACCCGCATCCGCTCGGCGATGCGCGCCTCGTACCCTCGTTCTACCGGCTGGTAGAACCGCTGCGGGTCCATTTCCTCGGGCCAATAGTTCGCGCCCGAAAAGCCCTCGGCCTGGTCGTGGTCATAGGCATAGCCCTTGCCATAGCCGATGTCCTTCATCAGCTTGGTCGGCGCGTTGAGGATGTTGGGCGGCGGCATCAGCGATCCGGTGGCACGCGCGCTTTTCCAGGCGGCTTTCTGCGCGGCATAGATCGCGTTCGATTTGGGTGCGGTGGCACAATAGAGGCACGCCTGCACGATCGCCAGCTCGCCCTCGGGTGAGCCGAGGAACGCATAGGCATCCTTGGCGGCGAGGCACTGCACCAGCGCCTGCGGATCGGCCATGCCGATGTCTTCGCTGGCAAAGCGGGTGATCCGGCGCAGCACGTACAGCGGCTCCTCGCCCGCCACCAGCATCCGCGCGAGATAATAGAGCGAAGCCTGCGGATCGGACCCGCGCATCGCCTTGTGGAGCGCGGAGATGAGGTTGTAGTGGCCCTCGCGGTCCTTGTCGTAGACCGGCATCCGGCGGTGGAGCAGCGCGGCCAGCCCTGCCGGATCGAGCGGCGTGTCGATCTTCACCGCCAGCAATGTCTCGACCTGGTTGAGCAGGAAGCGCCCGTCGCCATCGGCCGAAGCGATCAGCGCAGCACGGGCATCGTCGGTGAGCGGCAGCGAGCGTCCGGTCAGCGCTTCTGCCCGCGCGATCAGTTCGCCCAAGGCCGCCTCGTCGAGCCGCCGCAGGATCAGCACCTGGCTGCGACTGAGCAGAGCGGCGTTGAGCTCGAACGAGGGGTTTTCGGTCGTTGCGCCGACCAATACGACGGTGCCGCGCTCGACAAAGGGCAAAAACCCATCCTGCTGCGCGCGGTTGAAGCGGTGGATCTCGTCCACGAACAGCAGGGTACGTTGCCCTGCGCCCGCCATCTTCTCGGCCTCGGCAAAGGCTTTCTTGAGATCGGCGACGCCGGAGAACACCGCCGAGATCGCGACGAAGCGCATCCCCGTCGCCTCGCCGAGCAGCCGCGCCATGCTGGTCTTGCCGGTGCCGGGTGGCCCCCACAGGATCATCGACGAGAGCTTGCCCGCCGCCACCATGCGGCCGATCGCGCCTTCGGGCCCGGTCAGGTGATCCTGACCGATGATTTCGCCAAGGTTCGCCGGGCGCAGGCGGTCGGCCAGCGGCGCATCTGCGGCGGGCTGGTGGCTGCTGGTGGCGGGGGGCAGGGTTTCGAACAGGTCACTCATCGCTGGAACGCTAGCGGGTGCCACGGACAGGGGGAAGAGGATGAAAAATGCATCCGTCGCACAATAGCCCTTGTCAAACCGTATCTAAGATATATCTTAGAACAATCGAGACATGCAGGAGATAGATTCGATATGAGTATGCGTTTCAAAATGGGCGGTGGCCCGCGCGGTTCGGGCAACCCCTTTATCGCAATGAGCTTCGGGCGCGGCGGTGGCCGTGGCTGGGGCAATGACTGGGACTTCGGCAACTGGAGCTTCGACGGCGGCGGCCGGGGTGGTCGCGGCGGCGGAGGCGGCCGGGGAGGTCGCGGACGACGTCGGATGTTCGACAGCGGAGAGCTGCGCATCGTGCTGCTCGCGCTGATCGAAAAGGAGCCGCGGCATGGCTACGATCTGATCAAGGCCATCGAGGAGATGACCGGCGGCGACTATGCGCCGAGCCCGGGCGTTGTCTATCCGACGCTCAGCCTGCTCGAAGACACCGGCCTCATCGCCTCGGTCGAAACCGAAGGTTCGCGCAAGGCATTCCGCATCACCGATGCCGGGATCGCCGAACTTTCCGAGAAGCGCGACGAGGCCGATGCGCTGCTGGCGCGGTTGTCAGAAGCAGGCGAGGAGCGCGAACAGCGCGCGGGCGGTCCGCAGATCGGCCGTGCGGTCGGCAACCTGATGGCCGCGATGGCGCACCGTTTCGGCAGTGGTGAGACCGATGCCGAATTCAAGCACCGCGTCGCCGCCATCCTCGACGAAGCCGCGCAGAAGATCGAGCGGCTTTAGGCCTCTCCCTTCCGAAAGCCCTCCCCCTCGATGGGGGAGGGTTGGGTGGGGGTGATCTCTCCGGATTGTGCGATGGCTCTTGCAGCGCACGACCAATACCCAGCCGCGCCATCACCCTCACCGCTGCGACTAAGGCAGCAAGCTGCCAAGTCTCGCTGCCTCTCCCATCAAGCGAGAGGCCAGAAAGTGCTGCCTCTCCCATCAAGGGAGAGGCTAGGTAAAGTGCGGGAGGGGAGTGGGTTAAGCCAGCAGCGAGACGTTCCCGCCAGCTGCGGTCGTGTCGATGCAGACATGGCGCTCGTGGACGCAGCGGGCGGCGTAGTGCTCTTCGGTGAACAGCGGCAGGATCGCGCCTTCGCGCGCGGCCAGCGCGCGGCGGATCGCGCGCTGGTCGTCGGTGGTGCTCCATGCCGCGACCGCGTCGAAACCTTCCATATGCGCAAGGTCGGCGCGCTCGATGAACCCGTCGATTGCATGAACCCCCTTGGCCCCGGGGACCACGATCAGCGCCGCGCACCCTTCGGACCGCGCCGCCTGCGCCTGCTCCAGCGCCGCATCGACCGTCGGCCCCAGGCACAACACCCGGCCGCGCGCATAGGTCGACAATACATTGGATTCGCCGGTCGGCCCTGGCATCGTCATCGTGTCGAGCGGGAGTTCTGTCACGCGCGGCAGCGCTCCAAGCGCAGTCTCGACCTCGGCGCGCGCGGCGATCCGGGTCAGCGGCGGCAAATCGAACTGTGGCCCGGGCGCTTCGGCAAAGCGCGGCAGATAGCGTGGCCCGCCTGCCTTGGGGCCGGTGCCCGACAGGCCCTCGCCGCCAAACGGCTGCGCGCCGACGACGGCGCCGATCTGGTTGCGGTTGACGTACATGTTGCCCGCATGGACCCGCGCGGTGACATCGTCGACACGGCCATCGATCCGGGTCTGCAAGCCGAAGGTCAGGCCATAGCCGCGCGCGTTGATGCGGTCGATCAGCGCGCCGATTTCGCCCGCCTCGAAAGTGGCGACATGCAGCACCGGGCCGAAGATTTCCTCGGCGAGATCGTCGATGCCGTCGACCGCGATCGCTGCAGGACCGACGAACCATCCATTAGCTGGCGGTTCGAGCTGCTTGAGCAGCCGACCGTCGCGCTTGGCCGCCTCGATATGCGCGGCGATCTTGTCGCGTGCTTGCGGGTCGATCACCGGCCCCACGTCGTTGGCCAACCACCACGGATCGCCCAGGGTCAGCGCATCCATCGCACCGAACAGCATCTCCTTGAGCGGTTCGGCGATGTCGCGCTGGACGTAGAGCATCCGCAGTGCCGAACAGCGCTGCCCTGCGGACTGGAACGCCGATGCGACGATGTCGCGCACCGCCTGTTCAGGCAGCGCGGTAGAATCGACGATCATCGCGTTGATCCCGCCGGTTTCGGCGATCAGCATCGCATCGGGCGGGCAGTGCTCGGCCATGTTGCGGTTGATCGTCTGTGCGGTGGCGGTCGATCCGGTAAAGCAGGTGCCGCCGATCGCGGCGTTTCCGGTCAGCGCGGTGCCGATGACCTTGCCGGGTCCCGGCAGCAGCTGCAACGCATCGGCAGGCACGCCCGCCTGGTGCAGCAGCCGGGTGGCGAGGTGCGCGATCAGCGGGGTCTGGTCGGCAGGCTTGGCCAGCACGGCGTTGCCGCGCGCCAATGCGGCTGCAATCTGACCGATGAAGATCGCCAGCGGGAAGTTCCAGGGCGAGATGCAGGTGATGATGCCGCGCGGCGAGGCATCCGGGTCCGCCAGCGCTTCTGCCGCGTAATAGCGCAGGAAATCGACCGCCTCGCGCAGTTCGGCGATCGCATCGGGCGGGGATTTGCCCGCCTCGCGCGCCAGCAGCGCGAAAATCTCGCCATGGTGCTGCTCGAGCAGATCGGCGGCGCGGCCCAGAGCAGCGCAGCGTTCGGCAACCGGTGCGGCCCAAATCTTTGCTGCGGCGATCGCGGCATTGGCCTGCGCTTCGCTCGCATCGATCACCGATCCGATCTGGCGATCCGGCTGCGCAGGGCTGTAGACTGCGCGCGGCTCGCAGGTGGCGGCGGTCGCGGGATCATGGCCGGCAAGGATCGGCGCTGACTGCCACTGGCTATCTGCAAACTTGCCGCGCGATTCGAGAAATTCGTTGAGGTCGGCGCGGTTGGCCAGGTCCCAGCCGCGCGAGTTGATCCGCGACGGCGCGAAGATTGCAGCCGGACGGACGATCTTGCGGTCGGCTTCGACGCGCCCGGCTTCGAGCTGCTCGAACGGGTCCGCCGCGATCGCCTCGGCGGGAACCGCGTGGTTCGCAAGCTGGTTGACGAACGACGAGTTTGCTCCGTTCTCGAGCAGGCGGCGCACCAGATAGGCGAGCAGTTCGCGGTGCTTGCCGACAGGCGCATAGATCCGCGAGCGCACCTTCTCGTTGCGCAGCAGCGCATTGTGCAGCGGTTCGCCCATGCCGTGCAGCCGCTGGAACTCGAAGTCGTCGCGATTGCCCGCCATCTCGAGAATCGCCGCGACGCTGTGCGCATTGTGGGTAGCGAACTGCGGGTAGATCCGGTCGGTCAGCTTGAGCAACTGCGCGGCGCAGCAGATATACGAGATGTCGGTTGCAGCCTTGCTGGTGAAGACCGGAAAATCGGGCACGCCATCAACCTGCGCACGCTTGATCTCGGTGTCCCAGTACGCGCCCTTGACCAGCCGCACCATGATCTTGCGGTCGAGCGACTGGGCGAGGCCATAAAGCCAGTCGATCACGAAGCTGGCGCGCTTGCCGAACGCCTGCACCACGACGCCAAGGCCGTCCCAACCGGCGAGCGAGGGATCGTTCAGCACCAGCTGGATGATGTCGAGCGACATGCCCAGCCGATAGGCCTCCTCGGCATCGATATTGAGCCCGATCCGGGCATCGCGCGCAGCGCGGGCCAGTTCGAGCACGCGGTCGGCCAATGCGGGGACGCATTCGTCGGCCTTGCTCATCTCGTAGCGGGGATAGAGTGCGGACAGCTTGATCGACAGGCCCGGATTGGTGCGCATGTCGTCGGTCTTGGCGGCAGCCGCGATCGCGCGGATCGCGTCCATGTAAGACGCGAAATAACGGTCGGCATCGGGGAAGGTCAGCGCTGCTTCACCCAGCATGTCGTAGCTGAAGGTCGCGCCGTCGTCGGCCCATTTGCGCGAGCGCTTGAGCGCCTCGCCCATGTCCTCGCCGAGCACGAACTGGTTGCCCAGCTCCTTCATCGCCCGGCGCACGGCGGCGCGGATCACCGGCTCGCCCAGCCGCTTGATCGCACCGCGCAACGCATCGAGCGGGCCTCTGCTCGACGGGCCTTCGAGCACCGACTGGGTCATCGACAGCGCAAAGGTGCTGGCGTTGACCAGTGTGTTTTCCGACTTGCCGAAATGTTCGCGCCAGTTTGCCGGGCTGATCTTGTCCTCGATCAGGTCATCGATCGTCTCGGCATCGGGCACGCGCAGCAACGCTTCGGCCAGCGTCATCAGCGCCAGCCCCTCGTCGCTCGAAAGCCCGTATTGGCCGAGGAAGCTTTCCATCAGCGTGGGTCCGGACGCCACGCGGACATCCTCTACCACGCGCACCGCGCGCGCGCGGATGCGGGCGCGAAGCTCGGGCGAGGGGGCGTAGTTCGCGATCAGATGATCGAGCACCGCACCTTCATCGGCCCGGTGGTGTGCGCGTACGGCATCGCGCAACGCAAGCAGTTCGGTCATGGCATAAGCCTTGTCTGGGGAGGACTGTTCTCGCCCGCCCATACAGCAATTTTCGGGGTTTTGAAGGGGTCGGTATGATGAACGCCGCTGTTCCCACGTTCTCCGGCGAAAGCCGGAGTCCAGAGCGGCTAAAGTGCCATCTCGCCCCTGGACTCCGGCTTTCGCCGGAGAACGGTGAGGGACATCAGATAACCCCGACGTCCTTGCCCGCAGCCTCGAAGATTCCCAATATCTCGGTGACCTGTTCGCTCGTATGTTCCGCGCACAGCGAGCAGCGCAGCAGGGTCATGCCGGCAGGGGTTGCAGGCGGGCGGGCAAGGTTGACGTAGAGCCCGCGGTCGAGCAGCGCTTCCCACATCTGGGCACCTTTCAGCATATCGGTCATGATCACCGCGATGATGCCGCTCTGCGCTTCGGGTGTGCCGAGCTGGAAGCCGAGGTCACGCAGGCCCTGGTGCAGCCGCTTGGAGTTCTCCCACAGATGCGCGCGCTTGTTGCCCGCGTGCATCAGCTTGCGGATGCTGGTCGCCGCCGTTGCGACGACCGACGGCGGCAGGCTCGCGGTGAACACATAGGGGCGGCAGACGAGCCGCAGCACCTCGAACTTGGGGTGGTTGGAGACGCAGAAGCCGCCGACCGTGCCGACAGACTTGCTGAAGGTGCCGATGATGAAATCGACATCGTCCATCACGCCTGCCGCCTCGGCGACGCCGCGCCCGTTCTCGCCGATAAAGCCCATCGAATGCGCCTCATCGACCAGCACCATAGCGCCGGCCGCCTTGGAGACAGCGACCATCTCCTTGAGCGGGGCGATATCGCCCATCATCGAATAGACGCCTTCGAGGATTACCAATTTGCCCGCCTCGGGCGGCAGTCGCTTGAGCCGCTTTTCGAGCGCCTCGACATCGTTGTGGCGGAAGGCGACGATCTGCGCATTGCCCAAAGCGCAGCCGTCATAGATCGAGGCATGGCTGTCGGTGTCGAGGATGATGTAATCGTCCTTGCCCGCCATGGTCGAGATGATGCCAAGGTTCGCCTGGTATCCGGTGGAAAAGACCATCGCGTGGTCCATTCCGTAGAACTCTTTCAGCGCCTCTTCGCAGTCACGGTGCCCGGCATAGGTGCCGTTGAGCACGCGGCTGCCGGTGGTGCCCGATCCGAAATTGTCGAGCGCTGTCTTGCCGGCCTCGAGCACGTCGGGATCGAAGGTCATGCCCATATAGTTGTAGGTGCCCAGCAGGATCGTTTCCTTGCCGTTGCACATCGCCACGGTGGGCGATTTAACCGATTCCATCACCAGCGCATAGGGATCGCGCACGCCGTGCGAGAGCAAAGCCTCGCGCTCGCCGATCAGGGCGTCGAACTTGGAAAACAGGTCGGTCATGGGGTCATTCTCTGATGGGGACGGCCGGAATA
>NZ_JBKBOG010000010.1:0-104790 GCF_046294995.1 Blastomonas sp. | reverse complement strand
TGCTTCATCAGACAACCAGAACAACGAACGCGACATCTCAAAGGGTCTCCTGCTGCAGTGGAGACCCTTTGAATCAATCTGCGCAGCGATTTTCAAGAGGCTGATTGGGTTTGGACCCTAGTTTGCCGTTGCCCCTTGCGCCTCACCCCACCGTAACCCCCACCACGATCCACTTGCCATCCTCGCGATCCAGCGTCACCGTTTCCACCGCCTGCTCCTTGTTTGCATAGACCGTGCGGAACTTGACGGCTTCGTAGCCTGCGGGCAGGGCTGGCAGGCTTTCCTGGCTGAGCAATGTGCGCGAGACGACTGCGCCGTAGCGGGCGTGGACCTCTTCTGAGACTTGCGTCCACACGGCGGTCAGCTTCAGCGCGCGCAACACGGTGCCAAGCGCTACATATCATTTTCATGGACTGGTAAACGTGAAAACCATGTGATACACTTCTTTGATGCTGGGGCATTTGCAGCACGCACTGCACAGCCGCTCTCGACGCGCGTTTCGGTCGGATTGGAAAGACATAACACCATGAATGCCGTTACCCGTTTCATTGATCGACTTCAGGACGATGGTGGCCTCAAGGGCACGGATATCGCCAATTTCACGGATGTTTCATCCGCCACGGTCCATCGCTGGAAGATCGGGTCACATGCGCCCAAGCCCGAGGTTCAGCTGTTGCTGGCGCGGCTGCATTATGTCGTCAACCGGCTCGATGATTATTACACGCCCGAGGAGGTGCGGATCTGGCTATATTCGGATCATCCGCAACTGGGGGGTCGCAGGGCGATCGACCTGATCGTCGGGGAGGGCACGGCGGATGTCATCGCAATACTCGATCGGCTCGATGCAGAGGCCTATCTTTGAGCGACGATCACCGTCTGCCGCGACCGCAGGCGCTGCTCGATGCGATCGAGGTTCAGACACCGGTCGGGCTTTCGGCGCGGCTGTGGCGAGTGGTCACGGATGGACGCGACCCTTTACGCGCCGGGCGGTCCGGTGGTCGCTGGGACGATGGCAGCTTCGACGTGCTCTACACATCGAGCGAGCGCGATGGCGCGCTTGCAGAGGCTTGGTTCCATGCAGCCAGCGGTCAGCCTATCCCGCCATCCAAGTCTGTAAAGCGCATCCACCAGCTACAGGCTCAACTCACCCGCGTGCTTGATCTGTCAGGCGAAGGTCAATTGGCCGCGCTCGGGGTGGATATGCAACTCTACGGGCGCTTGTCCTATATGCAGCGGGGCGGTGAATACCCAACCACCCAGCAGATTGGCGAGGTCGCTTTCTTCTACGAGTATCAGGCGATCATCGTGCCGAATGCGCGCTGGCCGACCAGCAATGTCGTGATCCTGACGGAACACTGCACTGCTGCCCAGATCACTGCCGACGACGGTGTGGCGATCAATCTCAGGCAGTGGCATGCGGCCAACCGCCTCACCCCACCGTAACCCCCACCACGACCCACTTGCCATCCTCGCGGTCCAGCGTCACCGTTTCCACCGCCTGCTGCTTGTTCGCGTACACCGTGCGGAACTTCACGACTTCGTAGCCTGCGGGTGGGGCTGGCAGGTTTTCCTGGCTGAGCAGGGTGCGCGAGACCGCCGCGCCGTAGCGGGCGTGGACCTCTTCTGAGACCTGGGTCCACACCGCGAGCGTGTTGAGCTTGCGGAAGGCGGTGCCGGTGGCGGCGTAGCTGGCTTCCGAGTTTTTCTGCTCGATCAGCGTCAGGAAGGCGCGGGCGGCGTCGACGACTTGCGCGTCGGGCGTGTCCGACAGCGCGGCCAGCGTCGGAGCCGGGGTGGCGGCGGCGGTCGTCGGAGCCGAGCTGTTGAACGGCAAGGTTGCGAGGGCCAGTAGGCCGAGGGCGAATGTCATGATGAAACCTCCTAGGATGATCCGGGAGCGGCGGGGGCGCCGTCCAGCGCCGACGATCGGCGCTGGGTCCTGATCGGCCTGAACGGCGCGCGGGTCTTCCCCGATTGGCGTGTCCCCCAAGGATTCAGGGGTAACGTCGCCCCCCTCCGCCGCCAGCAGCAGGCGCGCGGCCTCGCGGCTGCTCGAGACCGCCATCTTGCGCCGCGCATCGCGCAGCCGCTCGTTGATGGTGTGCACCGAAAGGTCGAGCGTGCGGGCGATCGACTTGGCATCGTGCCCGCGCACGATCAGCCGCAGCGTCTGCTTTTCCTTCTCGGTCAGGGCCTCGAGGCCGTCGGTCATCATGGTTGCCATAAGGGCGATGCTAGGCCCTGGGCGGCGGTGCGCCCACCCCAAAATATTAGGGGTCGCCGCAGGCCGGCGGGTTTCGCTTGCCTGAATGCCATGTCACTGTAATCGTTGAGGCAGAAGGAACCGGGAAGGGCCGGTCAGGGGAACATCATGAAAAGCTTTGCACGTTTGATCTCGGCGGCGCTCGCCGCGTCTGCGCTCACGGTTTCGGCCGCAGCACAGGAGGCGCCGCAACGCACGGTGATTACCGCGGCGAAGATGATCGACGTCGCCACCGGCAAGGTCACCGAGTTCCCCGCGATCTTCACCGAGAACGGCCGCATCACCTCGGTCGCCGATGCGCGCATCGTGCGCTGGGGCGATGACGTCACGCATATCGACCTGTCGGGCAAGACGCTGCTGCCCGGCCTCATCGACATGCACGTCCATCTCGACAGCTCGCCGACCTATGGCGGGTACAACAGCCTGCAGTTCACCGACCGCTTCTGGAGCTTCGTCGCCGCATCCAATGCGCGCGCGATGCTCAATGCCGGGTTCACCACTGTGCGCAATGTCGGGTCGGAGGGTTATAACGACGTCGCATTGAAGCAGGCGATCGCCGAGGGCTGGGCGACGGGTCCGCGGATCGTGCCTGCCGCACACGCGCTCGGCGCGACCGGCGGCCATTGCGACCAGACCTATCTTCCGCCCTCGTTTGCGGCGAAATCGCCCGCGGTGGGCGATGGCGCTGTCGAACTGCGCCAGCGGGTGCGCGAGCAGCGCAAATACGGCGCCGAAGTCATCAAGGTCTGCGCCACCGGCGGGGTGTTCTCGCGCAACACCGAGCCCGGCCAGCAGCAGCTTTCCGAAGAGGAACTGCGCGCGATCGCCGACGAGGCGCACCAATGGGGCCTCAAGGTCGCGGCGCACGCGCATGGCGGGGCGGGCATCAAGGCGGCGATCCGTGCGGGCATCGATACCATCGAGCATGCCAGCCTGGTCGACGACGAGGGGATCCGGCTTGCGGCCGAGCGCAAGCAGCCGGTGTGGTTCGCGATGGATATCTTCAACACCGATTACACCCAGGCCGAAGGCGCGAAGAACGGCGTGATGGAGGACAATCTGCGCAAGGACCGCGAGGTGGCGCAGATCCAGCGCGACAACTTCCGCAAGGCGCACCGCGCGGGCGTGAAGATGGTGTTCGCGACCGACGCTGGCGTCATGCCGCACGCCACGGCTGCGGGCCAGTTCAAGGTGATGGTCGAATACGGCATGACGCCCATCGAGGCGATCCGCGCGGCGACTCTCAACGCAGCCGAGGCTTTGGGACGGACGCAGGATGTGGGCACAATCGCGGTCGGGCGCTATGCCGATATCATCGCGGTCGATGGCGATCCGCTCGCCGATGTGCGCGAACTCGAGAGCGTCGATGCGGTGGTGCAGGGGGGCCTGCGAATCCGCTGATCGCTGCGCGGTAAACCTGTGCAAACCCGCTATAATAGACTTTCCGGGCAGCTCGCGATTGTGGTAACTGCCGCGCATGAATTCTGGGGAGGATTACTATGAGTCTCACACTGTTTTTCGCGATGGCGATGTCCATGGCACAGGGCGATCCCGTCGAAAGCGCGCGCGCAGGCTATAACGCCTGCCTGACGACGTACACCAACGAGGCGCTCGAGGCCAAGAAGACGCCGGCGGAGTTCACCAAGGCGGTTGGCGGTGCCTGCGCCACGGAAAAGACCAAGCTTTTGGAAGCGATGGTCAAGTCCGAGATGCAGTATGGCGGCAAGAAGGCCGATGCCGAAAGCTATGCTGCCGAGGAAACCCAGATGATCGTCGACAGCTATGTCGGCAGCTATGGCGACTATCTGTCGAGCAACACCCGCCACGGCAAGGGCTGAGGCGGACGGGCCGGGCCGGTGCGCACGCTGTATCCGGCGATAGAGCCCTATGCCACCGGCACGCTCGATACGGGCGACGGGCACGCGGTCTATTACGAGCGCGTCGGCACGCCGGGAGGCAAGCCTGCGGTGTTCCTGCACGGCGGCCCCGGTGGCGGCTGTTCGCCCGATCACCGGCGGCTGTTCGATCCGGCGCTGTATGACGTCATGCTGTTCGACCAGCGCGGCTGCGGGCGGTCTGAGCCGCACGCATCGCTCGAGGCCAACACCACCTGGCATCTGGTCGCAGATATCGAGCGGCTCCGGGTGCTGGCGGGGGCAGACGACTGTCTGGTGTTCGGCGGATCATGGGGATCGACGCTGGCGCTGGCCTATGCGCAGACCCACCCGACCCGCGTCTCCCAGCTGGTGCTGCGCGGCATCTATACCTGCACGCAGCCTGAGTTGGACTGGTTCTATCAGTTCGGCGTGTCGCAGATGTTTCCCGACAATTGGGAGCGCTTTCAGGCGCTGATCCCCGACGATGAGCGCGGCGATATGCTCAGCGCCTATCACCAGCGGCTGACGGGCAGCGACCGCGAATTGCAGCTGGCGGCAGCGCGGGCGTGGAGCCTGTACGAAGGCGAGACGGTGACGCTGCTGCCCGATGCGAAGCTCAGCGAGCAGCACGACGACGGCCAGTTCGCGCTCGCCTTTGCGCGGATCGAAACCCATTATTTCGTCAACGCCTGCTGGCTGGAGCCCGAGCAATTGCTGCGCAACGCATCGCGGCTAACGGACATACCCGGCACCATCGTCCACGGCCGCTATGACATGCCGTGCCCGGCGCATTACGCCTGGGCGTTGCACAAGGCACTGCCGCACATGGACTTCCATCTGGTGGAAGGGGCAGGGCATGCCTATTCGGAACCGGGCATCCTCGACCGGCTGATCGAGGCGACCGATCGCTACGCGGGCAAGGCCTGAGCCTTACCGCGCCGCGGCGCATCAGTGTCCGTGCTTGCGCACCAGTTCGCGCATCGCATCGTCGAGCCCCTCGAGCGTCAACGAATACATCCGGTCGTTCATCAGGTCCTTGATCATCCGCACCGATTGCGAATAGCCCCATTGCGCCTCGGGCACCGGGTTGAGCCAGGCTGCGGCGGGATAGGTGTTGACGACCCGCTGCATCCACACCGCGCCAGCCTCGTCGTTGAAATGCTCGACCGACCCGCCCGGATGGCTGATCTCATAGGGGCTCATCGAGGCATCGCCGACGAAGATGACCTTATAGTCATGCCCGAACTTGTGGAGGATGTCCCACGTGTTGGTACGCTCGGTAAAGCGGCGGCGGTTGTCCTTCCACACGCCTTCGTAAAGGCAGTTGTGGAAATAGAAGAATTCGAGGTTCTTGAACTCGGTCTTGGCTGCCGAGAACAGCTCCTCGCAAAGCTTGATAAACGGGTCCATCGAACCGCCGACGTCGAGGAACAGCAGCAGCTTGACCGCATTGTGCCGCTCGGGCCGCATGCGGATATCGAGCCAGCCCTGGCGCGCGGTGCCATCAATCGTGCCGTCGATGTCGAGTTCGTCCGCAACGCCTTCGCGCGCAAAGCGGCGCAAACGGCGCAGCGCGACCTTGATGTTGCGCGTGCCCAGCTGGCGGGTGTCGTCCAGGTTCTGGAACTCGCGCTTTTCCCACACCTTGACTGCGCGCTTGTGCTTGCTTTCGCCGCCAATGCGCACGCCTTCGGGGTTGTAGCCCGAATTGCCGAACGGGCTGGTGCCGCCGGTGCCGATCCATTTGTTGCCGCCCTGGTGGCGCTTTTCCTGTTCCTCGAGCCGCTTTTTCAGCGTCTCCATGATCTCTTCCCAGGATCCCAGCGCCTTGATCTTCTCCATCTCCTCATCGGAAAGGAACTTCTCGGCAACGGCCTTCAGCCAGTCTTCGGGGATTTCGGCGCTGTCATTGCCCTGAAAGGTCATCTCCAGGCCCTTGAACACCTTGGCGAACACCTGGTCGAACCGGTCGAGCAGGCCTTCGTCCTTCACCAGCGTTGCGCGGGAGAGGTAGTAAAACTCCTCCGGGGTGCGGTCGATGACCTCGCTGTGCAGCGCCTCGAGCAGGATCAGATGCTCCTTGAGCGATACCGATATTCCGGCGCTGCGCAATTCATCCATGAACGAGAAGAACATTGACCCTGAACCCTTGCAACTGGCGCTTTACGTTTGCGGAAGCGCCCACGATGGCGATGCCCGCCCATTCTGGCAAGTGGCAAGCGTCCCTTCGCCTGCGTTTTACACCCCGTTAATCATCATCGGCTAGGCTTTGTTATTCTAGCGTTATCCGGGGTTCACCATGCAGGAGCATCGCATCATCGTACCTGAAAGCGATGCCATTCAGCAGATGGCCGAAAGCTGCGGCGATTCTGTCATCGGATCCAGCCAGGTCGGCGGGATTGTCGAGACCGTGCGCCAGCGCATGGCGCTGCTGGGCGAAAAGAGATCCTATCTCGAACAGATCGCGCGCAACCTTGCGCAGGAGCAGGACCAGGTCGTCGCGGCCACCAACAGCGCGCGGCTCACCAGCCAGGCCGCCTATCAGAACCTGGCCGCCAGTTCCGAGACGATGCAGGTTTCGGCACTGGAGCTGCACGATCTGATCGCGCTGATCCAGGGGCTGGGCGACGACGTGAAGCGGTTCGCCAACGCGATGGCCGATGTCGTTACCGCCAGCCAGACGATCGATTCGATTGCCCGGTCCACCAACATGCTGGCGCTCAACGCCGCGATCGAGGCGGAGCGGGCGGGGGCGGCCGGCGCGACCTTTGCCGTGGTCGCAGCCGAGGTGAAAAAGCTCGCGCAGGACACCCGGCAGGTGACCGACAAGATCTCAGGCACCATGCACTCGCTGGGCATCGAAGCGGGGCATTTCATGGCGCAGGTCGAGCGCGGCGTCGAGCAAAGCCGCAGCGCCCAACGGCATTTCGAGACGATCGACGCCGCGATCCAGCAGGCAGGCGAGATGGTCCGCGATGTCGCGAGCAAGGCCGACGCCATTGCCGAATCGAGCAACGGCGTGCGCTCCAATACTGGCGAACTGTGCGACAACCTTTTCGTCTTCATGGGCGACGTCGCAGGGTGCAGCGATCAGCTGGAAGACGCTCTTGGCCAGACCACGGCGCTCGAGGCGCTGTCCAATGTCATGTTCAATCAGCTCGTCCACACCGGACTGTCGCACCGCGACAACCCCTTCGTAGCGACCGCGACGAATGTCTGCAGCGAGCTGCGCGCGATTATCGAAGACGGGCTCGACCGCGGCGTGATTACCCTGGAACAGGTGTTCGATCGCAACTACCGCCCGCGCAATGAGCCGGGACTGGAGCGTTTCGACACCGGTTTCAACGATTTTGCCGACGCGCACATCCGTCCGGTGCTGGACAGGTTCTGGGGTCCGGGCCTGACAACGTTCGGCGCCGTCATCTCGAACGAAGACGGCTATCTGCCGACTCATATCTCCGAGCGATCGCACGCGCCGACCGGCGACCTTGCGCATGATACGGCGCACTGCCGCAACCGCATGATCGTGCTCGACCGGACGACCGCCGAAGCCATCACCCACAGGAACGACGAATATTACGCCGCCGTCTACCGCTTTGAGCCGCGCCCGGGTGCGGTGAAGATCCTGCGCAACATCTTCGTGCCGTTGTGGATCAGAGGCCGGTATTGGGGCAATTTCGAGCTGGCCTATATCCGCTGACGGCGGGTGCCAACCGTCCGTATCGCCTCAGCTGTTGCGGCGTGACATGAATGCCAGGCGTTCGAACAGCATCACGTCCTGCTCGTTCTTGAGCAGCGCGCCGTGCAGCGGCGGAATCGCCTTGCTCGGGTCGCGCGACTGCAGCACTTCGAGCGGCATGTCTTCGTGCAGCAGCAGCTTCAGCCAGTCGAGCAGCTCGCTGGTCGAGGGCTTCTTCTTGAGGCCGGGGACTTCGCGAACATCGTAGAAGATTTCGAGCGCCTTCTGGACCAGGATCTTCTGGATGCCGGGGAAATGGACGTCGATGATCGCCTGCATCGTCTCGCGGTCAGGGAACTTGATGTAGTGGAAGAAGCAGCGGCGCAGAAACGCGTCGGGAAGTTCCTTCTCGTTGTTCGAGGTGATGACCACGATCGGGCGGTCCTTGGCCTTCACCAGCTCCTTGGTCTCGTAGACATAGAACTCCATGCGGTCGAGTTCCTGCAGCAGATCGTTGGGGAACTCGATATCGGCTTTGTCGATCTCGTCGATCAGCAGCACGGGCAGCTCGGGCGCGGTGAACGCTTCCCAAAGCTTGCCCTTCTTGATGTAGTTGCCGATGTCGTGAACGCGTTCGTCGCCCAGCTGGCCGTCGCGCAGCCGCGCCACCGCGTCATATTCGTAAAGGCCCTGCTGCGCCTTGGTGGTCGATTTGATGTTCCATTCGATCAGCGGTGCGCCTGCGGCCTGCGCGATCTGGTGCGCCAGCACGGTCTTGCCGGTGCCCGGCTCGCCCTTCACCAGCAGGGGCCGCCGCAGCGCGACGGCGGCGTTGACCGCCACCTTCAGATCGTCGGTTGCAACATATTCGCTGGTGCCTTCAAAGCGCATGAGATGCCTTCCTGCCGCAGTTAACTGGTTGGTTAAGCGATAGGGGGCTTGGCGAGGCTTGGCAAGCCGGGACCGTGCGCCAGCTTTACGTTTCCGTCAGTCCGCAGCCCGAGCAGCGACCGCGCGCAGGCGAGTCAAATGCCGTCCTGCGCGTTGCGAAGCTCGGCGCGTTCGGCCAGCATATCCCAGAACTGCCTGTGCTGCAGCAAGGTTTGCGAAGCGCCGAAACCAATGGCGCGGCCGATTGAAGCAACCGTGCTCATTTCCGCTGCAAGCTGCTTGGTCTGGTCTGCTGACGGGAGAATGGAAGGACGGACATCGAGCCCGGTCCTTTCCGCAATCACGTCAAGAACCTGCCGAACGGCGATCCAGTCGAGCACCAGTGCGATCGCTGCGCCCAGTGCGCAGCCCTGACGGTCCGACTGCGACAGCGCGTTGAGCGCGCCGCGCAGGTTGATGATCGCCGGTGTGCAGCGGTCCTGCCCCGGCGTACTGGTGATCGGCCCCGCCGCCACCGTCAGCCGGGTCAGCAAAGCACGTTCGCCAACAAAGGCTTCGCACGCCTGCGACAACCATTTGCCGACATAAGGATCTGCGCTGCGCGTGGCGGCATAATCGATCAGCCCAGGGTAGCGTCCATGCAGCAGGCACAGATAATGTGCGGCGTCTGCAAGGTCCATCGCACGCACGGGATGGGCCTTATCGATCAACAGGTGCACAAAGCCATGGTCGCCGCTCGTGCCCTGTGCCAGCGCGGCATCCAGCGTACGCGGAGGCGCTGCGTCTGGCTGGGCGCGGGCAAAGGCTCCGGGCTGGATAAACGACACGATGCTGATCCCCTGTTCCGCAAAATTACAGGAACATTGCTAACCTGGCCCACCCATTTGGGTTGCCTCCAAGTGCGCAGCCTACCCCATCGTCCTAAAGAGAAAGTTTACATACGGCATAGTTTATCCCGGGCGGGCGTGCAGTTCGTCGAGAAAGGCAGCCACGTCCGCCAGATCGACATCGTGGGCGACGAAGGTCTGGCCGATGCCGCGTGCCAGCAGGAACGGAAGATTGCCGCCCGCCATCTTCTTGTCGTGACGCATATGATCGACCAACGTGGCACCGTCGGCGGTCACGCCCGCCTCGCGCAGGGTCACCGGCATGCCGCAAGCCTTGAAATGCGCAGCAACGCGGATGGCATCCTGGGGCGCACACAGCCCGCGCCGCGCCGAATATTGCAAGGCGAGAACCATTCCGACGCCTACTGCTTCGCCGTGCAGCAGCCGCTCGCCAAACCCGGTGTCTGCCTCGAGCGCATGGCCGAAAGTATGCCCAAGGTTGAGCAGTGCGCGGCGATCCTTGGTCTCACGCTCGTCTTCCCCGACGATTCTGGCCTTTGCGGCGACGCTGGTGACGATTGCGTGGCCGAGCGCAGCCGGGTCGCCAGACAGCACCTCGGCGCCATGCGCCTCGCACCAGTCAAAGAAAGGTGCGTCGTCGATCAACCCGTATTTGACCACCTCGGCATAGCCGGCCCGCATTTCGCGCGGTGGCAGGGTTGCCAGCACCTGAGGATCGATCAGCACGAAGCGCGGCTGGTGAAAGGCACCGACCAGGTTCTTGCCCGCTGCCGTGTTGATCGCGGTCTTGCCGCCGACCGAGCTGTCGACCTGCGCGAGCAGGGTGGTGGGTAGCTGCACGAATTCGCAGCCGCGCTTGACGATCGAGGCGGCAAAGCCGGTGAGGTCGCCGATCATCCCGCCACCCAACGCGAAGATGGTGTCGCTGCGTTCGACGCCCTCGCCCAAAAGCCAGTCGGTCAGCCGGGCCAGTTCGCCCCAGCTTTTGCTTTGCTCGCCGGCAGGGACGATATGCAACGCCGCTGCAAGGCCTGCCGCTTCCAGTTGCGCTGCTATTCGCGGCCAGTGCCGGGCCGCGACATTGCTGTCGCTGACCCACAACGTGCGGCCGCGCTTGGTCCATGGCGCGATGTGCTGTGCCACGGCATCCAGCGCGCCGGCCTCCACCGCGATCTCGTAACTGCGCTGGCCCAGCGCGATGTTCAGCCGTGCCATCGGGCGAGTGCCTCCAATATCGTCAAAACCGTGCGGTGATGCGGGCCGTCCTTGCTGCGCACATGGATGTGTGCCTGTGCGTAGACCGGATTGCGCACTTCGGCGAGTCTGGCCAAAACCTCGGCAGGGTCGCCGTTGCGCAAAAGCGGGCGGGTGTTCCGGCGACCCACCCGCTCGACCAGGGTCGCAAGGTCCGCATCGAGCCAGATCGCGATCGCACCGTTCATTATCAGTGCGCGCGTTTCGTCGTTCATGAACGCGCCGCCACCGGTGGCGATCACGCGAGGCGTGCCGTCGATCAGGCGCGAGATGACGCGGCGTTCGCCATCGCGGAAGTACGGCTCGCCGAAGCGTTCGAAAATCTCGGCGATCGACATCTGGGCCGCAGCGACGATTTCCTCATCGGCGTCGACAAAGCTGATCCCCAGGTCTGCAGCCAGTCTCCGACCGACCGTCGATTTGCCCACGCCCATCAGCCCGACCAGCACCAGCGGCCGGTCGAGCCATTGCGCTATGTCGCTCGCCAGCTTTGCGGGATCGGATTTTCGGTTCTGCAGCATTGCCGCGCAGCCTATAAATAGGCTAGGCGGTGGCGCAAGTTTTCTGGTGGGTTCAAGGAGCATATCTCGGCCATGGCCATTTTGGGACAGAATTACCGGCAGCGCAGGCGCCCTATGGGTCCGTTGATTCTTGTGGTGCTGGCTGTGCTGGTCGTCGCCTTGCTGGTGCTTGCCTATTCGCGCGGTGGTGAAGTGCCGACAGCACGGGTGGAAAAGCAGATCCCGCTGCCGTCTGCGACCACATCGGGTGCAGGCGCAGACACAGCTCAGCCGGAGGGCTGATTTCGATGCGGCGGGGCCAGGTTCGGCGCGGAATGCTGCTGGCTTGTGCCAGCCTGCTGACTGTTGGCATAGTCTCTGCGCCAGTGATCGGGCAGAACGACGCACCGGAATCGCTGCTTCCGCCGGGCTTCAATGATCCCGCGCCGGCACCTTCGCAGGCCGAACCGCCTACACCGGCCGATCCGGGCCGCGCTGTCCCGCCGCCGCCCGCTGTCTCCCCAACGATTGTGCCAGTTGCACCTTTGCCGTCGCTGGCCGGCGAGGAAGAGAGCGAGGACGCTTTGAGCGAAGAGCTCGTGGCGCTGCAGGAGCAATTGGCGGAACAGATGGCGCAGGCCCAGGCGCTGCCGCCCGGGGCACGCCGCTCGCTCGATCTGATCGGTCCGCTCACCGAGGCCAATGGCGGCTTCCGCGCGACGTCGCTGGGCAATATCGGAGGGCCCTATGCGCAGACCCTGGTGCGCCGCACCGGTGGACGGATCGTTTCGCGCTGGGCATCGCTTGGTCTGCAAAGGTTGCTGTTGAGCGAACTCGATACGCCGCAGGGGATCAACGGCGCCAACTGGGCCGCTGAACGCGCAGCGCTGCTGCTGCGGCTCGGCTCTGCCGACGGCGCGGTGCGGATGGTGCAGGCGGTCGATCCGCCCGCCGCGACGCCGCGGCTGCTTAACGTCGCACTGAACAGCTATGTTTCTGCCGCCGATCCATTGGGCATGTGCCCGCTGCTGCCCTTCGCCGACGATGGCGTCAAAAGCAACGAATGGCAGCTGGTCCGCGCAATGTGCGCGGGATTTTCGGGTGAGGGCAGCGCGGCACGCGAACAGATCGACCGGGCGCGGCGGCAGGCCGGCATGGACCGCATTGATGTCGTGCTCGCCGAGAAGATCGTCGGCGCAAGCATGAACGGCAGACGCGCGGTTTCGGTGCAGTGGGACGATGTAAATCAGCTGACCCGCTGGCGCTTCGGGCTGGCGCTGACCGCCGGGTTGGAACCACCCGAGACGCTTTTCGCAAGTGCCGACCGCAACTATCAGGCATGGCGGGCCCGCGCACCAATGGCGCCGCTCGCCTCGCGCGTCCAGGCCGCCGACATGGCGGCAGCCATGGGCATTCTGTCCAGCAGCGACATGATCGATCTTTACAGTGCGACGTTCGACGATGCTGGCACCGACGAGGCTCTGCGCGATCGTACCGCGCTGCTGCGCACCGCCTATGTGGCGGCGGATGTCGATGACCGGATAAGGGCGATGCAAGCGCTGTGGACCCGGTCCGACAATGCGTTCGTCCGTTATTCCGCGCATATTCTCACCGCGCACGCCGCAGCGAGGGTCGCGCCGTCGGAAGATCTCGTGTCGTCGAGCGATGATCTGATCGTCTCGATGGTGTCGGCAGGGTTCGATACCAGCGCGGCGCGCTGGACCGGGGTGGTTCGTCAGGGCAGCCTGGGCTGGGCCGTGCTGGCGCTCGCAGCGCCGGGTCGATCGCAGCTGTCGTCTTCGCAGGTCAGCGAATTTTTCGGCAATGATAACAGCACCGATGCGCGCAAGAGTGCGTTTCTGGTCGCGGGACTGGCAGGGCTCAACCGGATCAGCGAAAACGATCGCAATTCGCTGGCGGAAAGTCTCGGCTTCAGGCTGGGAGGCGAAACCCGCTGGATCAGCGCCATTCGCGCGGCGGCCGCCAGTGGCAACGACGGCCTGGTCACCTTGCTCGTCGCGATGGGCATGCAGGGCAATGATTGGTCCGCGATGACACCCCGCCAGCTGTATCATGTCGTCTCGGCGTTGCGGGCAGTGGGACGGCAGGCCGAAGCGCGGATGATCGCTGCAGAAGCCGTCAGCCGCGCCTGACCGATGGCCGGCGACGACGCCCGTCTGATCGAGCGGTTTCTGGAAATGATGGCGGCAGAACGCGGTGCGGCAGCCAATACCATCGCGGCCTATCGCCGCGACCTCGAGCAGGCGTCCGATGCTCTTGCAGGCGAACTGACGCAGGCGGGCGAGGCGGGCCTTGCCCGGCTTGATCACCATTGGCGCAGCCTGGCGTCGAGCACCGTGGCCCGCAAATCCTCTGCCCTTCGCGGTTTTTTTGCGTTTCTCGAGGATGAGGGACTGACCTCAAGCGGCGGCGGCCAGGCGCACAAGGCGCTGGCGCGGCCCCGTTTGCAGCGGCCGCTGCCCAAAATTCTCTCGCACGACGACATTGCCCGGCTGTTCGCGCTGGCCGAGGAACGCGCATCCTCGCCCGAGGCGCGCTCCTCGGACATCAGGCTGCTGGCGTTGATCGAACTGCTGTACGGGTCCGGGCTGCGCGCGACCGAGCTGGTCAGCCTGCCGCGCGCCGCTGCCAGTATGGGCCGGCCCTTGCTGGCGATCACCGGCAAGGGCGACAAGCAGCGCCTCGTGCCGATCTCCGGCCGCGCACGCGATGCCCTGGCGCGCTGGTTGGCGGTCAGCACCACCGAGACGCGCTGGCTGTTCCCGTCGCGCACCGGGCACATCAGCCGCATCCGCCTGTATCAGCTGGTCAAGGAATTTGCCGCCAGTGCCGGGATAGACCCCGCGCGCGTCAGCCCTCATGTCCTGCGCCACGCCTTTGCCACGCACCTGCTCGAAGGTGGCGCGGACCTGCGCACCCTGCAGACGTTTTTGGGGCATGCCGATATCGCCACGACCCAGATTTACACCCATGTCGACAGCAAGCGGCTGGTCGAGCTGGTCAACCGGCGTCACCCGCTGGCGCAGATGAAACTTGCCGACCGGCAACGGCGTGGCTAGCAGGACAAGACCATGACCATGACAAGCTATCTCGAATTCGAAAAGCCGATCGCCGCGCTCGACGCGCGCATTGCCGAGCTTCGTGAAACCGCCGACACCGGCGAGATCGATATCGACAGCGAAATCGAGCGGCTCGCGGCCAAGGCCCGCAAATTGCTCGCGTCGACCTATGCCGGGCTGACTCCCTGGCAGAAGACGCTCGTCGCCCGCCATCCGGCGCGCCCGCATTTCAAGCATTACGTTGCAGGAATGTTCGAAGAATTCCTGCCGCTTGCAGGCGACCGTGCGTTTGGCGACGACAAGGCGATCATGGGCGGCTTTGCCCGGCTGGGCGAGCAGCGGGTCATCGTTATCGGGCACGAGAAGGGCGACACCACCGAAAGCCGCATCCGCCACAATTTCGGCATGGGCAAGCCCGAAGGCTATCGCAAGGCGATCCGGCTGATGGATCTGGCCGACCGGTTCGGGCTCCCGGTGGTGACCCTGGTCGACACATCGGGTGCCTTTCCCGGTGTTCAGGCCGAAGAGCGCGGCCAGGCCGAAGCGATCGCCCGATCAACCGAGCGCTGCTTGTCGCTGGGCGTGCCGATGGTTTCGGCGATCGTCGGCGAAGGCGGGTCGGGCGGTGCGGTGGCACTGGCGTCGGCCGAGCGCGTGCTGATGTTCGAGCATGCGGTCTATTCGGTGATTTCCCCCGAAGGGTGCGCCTCGATCCTGTGGCGCACCGCCGACCGCGCGGCGGATGCGGCCGAGGCGATGCAGGTCACGGCGGCGGATCTCAAGCGGCTCAACGTCATCGACCGGATCGTCAAGGAACCCGTCGGCGGCGCGCACCGCGATTCTGCGCAGGCAATTCGCGAACTGGCCAAGGCTGTGCGCGAGGAACTCGAAACGCTCAAGAAACTCAGTCCCCAGGAATTGCGCGCGGCGCGCGAAGCCCGGTTCCTGGCGATCGGGTCGCTCTGACAGCGTCGCAATTTCGCGCAACCCGTATGCGCCTGCATCGTTGTGGCGGCAGCGCCTTGTGATCCTGACGCCTTGATGGGCATCATTGCATCGACGCGCGTAAACAGTTGAACACACAGGAGGGTGCAGATGGCACAGCGGATCAGGGTTATGGCGATCACCGCAGCAGCGGGATTGGGGATCACGGCGCTGGCAACCGGCACGATCGCGCCGCGCGCCGAGGCTCTGGTGGCGCAGGCGCAGTCGATCACGGCATCCGAAAAACGCCAGGGTGCCGAAGTTCACCCCAAGCTGCTCGAGGAATTCGGCGGCGCCTATCAGGTGCCGCAGACATCCTATGTGGTGCAGGTGGGCAAGGGAATTGCCGTGCAGTCCGGCCTTGGCAATGCGCGCGACGATTTCACCGTCACGCTGCTCAACTCGCCGGTCAACAACGCCTTCGCGATCCCGGGCGGTTATGTCTACGTCACCCGCCAGCTGCTCGCGCTGATGAATGACGAGGCTGAGCTGGCCGGCGTGCTGGGCCACGAGGTCGGCCATGTCGCCGCGCGGCACTCGGAAAAGCGGCAGCAGGCGGCCCAGCGCAACAGCATCATCGGGCTGCTGGGCCAGATTGGCGCAGCGGTGCTGCTCGGCGATGGCGCTGCGGGCCAGCTTGGCCAGCAGGTGTTCGGCACCGGTACCCAGCTGCTGACGCTGAAATATTCGCGCAAGCAGGAGGAAGAGGCCGACGACCTGGGGATTCGCTATCTCAGCGGCGCAGGCTACGACCCCAAGGCGCTATCGTCGATGCTCGCCTCGCTTGCCGCCCAGCAGGCGATCGATAGCCGTGCGCAGGGCAGCGATGCGCGATCGGTCCCCGCATGGGCAAGCACCCACCCCGACCCTGCTCGGCGGGTCAGCCGGGCCGCCAATGCGGCTGCCAGGTTCAGCGGCACCCAGCGCAACCGCGACGCCTTTCTCTCACGGATAGATGGTCTGCTCTACGGAGACGATCCCAAGCAGGGCATGGTGCAGGGCAGGGAGTTTCTGCACCCGGACCTGGGACTGAAGTTTTCGGTGCCGCAGGGGTTTGCGATGCAGAACGGCACCAGCGCGGTCGCGATCAGCGGTCAGTCCGCGCAGGCGCAATTCAGCACCGCGGCCTACTCGGGCGATCTCTCGCGATATGTTGGCGAGGTGTTTCGCAAGGTCGGTGGCACTCAGCAGCTGAACCCTGGCGCGATCCAGCGGACCACGATCAACGGACTGCCGGCGGCCTACGCCACGGCGCAGGTGGTGGCGAATCGGCAGACGATGGAAGTAACGGTATTCGCCTACAGCTTCAGCAATGATCGCGCCTATCATTTCGCCGCGATTACGCCTGCCGGGCGAAGCAGCCTGTTCACTCCGATGTACCAGAGCGTACGCAGGCTGGCCGGCAACGAGGCGGCGGCAATCAGACCCAGGCGGGTCCGGGTGGTCACGATCGGGGCTGCTGACACCGTCCAGACGCTCGCCGGGCGGATGGCGTTCGACAATCTGCAGGTCGAGCGGTTCCTTGCCCTCAATGGCTTGGCATCCAATGCGCGCCTGACGCCGGGTCAGAGGGTCAAGATCGTCACTTATTGAGCGACGTAAGACAAAAAAAGGGCGGCATCGCTGCCGCCCTTTTTCGTCAGTCGGTTGAATACGGCTCAGGGAGTCGTGGTCAACTTGGTGCTCACGGTGGTGAACGTGTTGGAAAGGTTGGTGCCCAGCGAGGTCATCGCGGTGATGGCTGCGACGGCGATCAGGGCGGCGATCAGGCCGTATTCGATGGCGGTGGCGCCCTTCTTGTTGCCGAGAATGTTGCGAATGGTCTTCATGTCAGGTCTCCTGTTTGAGGTCTTCACTTCCCCGTCCCATCCTCAAAAAGTGATCGGACAAGATCGGGTTTAAATCGAAATGCTTACGATATTCCTAAGATGCTGCGGGGGTGTCTGATTTTCCGACACCTCAGTCTTGCTTCGGCACGATGTTGGTTTTGACATAGCCCCACATGCTGATCGTATTGTCCGCCACCGAGTTGACCGCGGTCATGCAGGCGATCGCGATCAGCGCCACGATCAGGCCGTATTCGATTGCGGTTGCCCCGCGTTTCGATTTGGCCAATCTGAAGAAAATCAGGCGCATCGTGGTTCCGAAACTTTCCGGGGACCCGCTTGCCCCACGGCAATTTCGCAAAACCGCGTTTCCGAAAGGTTAAAAGGGGCGACCGACATGGAAATTTTTCCGACACTCTTCCCCGTTGTGGCGGCGTTGCTTGATGACGGCCAGGGCAGGGTCCTCGTGCAGCAGCGCCCGCCAGGCAAGGCGATGGCGGGCTTGTGGGAGTTTCCTGGCGGCAAGATAGAGCCTGGCGAGACACCCGAAGCGGCCTTGGCGCGCGAGCTGATGGAAGAGCTGGGCATCGTGGTTGCTCCCGACGATCTTGCTCCGTTGACCTTTGCAAGCGATGCACTGGGTCAGCGGCATCTGATATTGCTTTTGTACCGGTGTGAGCGCTGGGAAGGGCAGCCGCAACCGCTCCACGCAACCGCGATTCGCTGGGCGACGGTTGTCGAACTGTCGTCGCTGCCGATGCCGCCGGCCGATCTGCCGTTGCTTGCCGCCATCGCGCAATCCCGGCGCTAGCGGGATGACGCGGAATAAAGCGCGGCTTGGCCCAAAAAGATGTTGCCAACCATCGGACCGCTGACTATGTGCCCAACTCCAACGCGCCCGTAGCTCAGCTGGATAGAGCATCAGACTACGAATCTGAGGGTCGGACGTTCGAATCGTTCCGGGCGCACCAGGATTTTCAAGGCCTTCCGCATCGCCGTGCGGGAGGCCTTTTGATTTCGGCGATGGGGGAACCGGTTTTCCCGGTCAGGGTGCTCCAGCGTTGCTGCACATGCGTATGATCCTTGGATGGTCAGACAGCTTGCGGCCGTCTTCCCGGACTTCCACCCTCAGGTCCCGGTCAGCCTTTACGGCCCTGTCGGCAAGATCCTTCGCTTCAGCCAGAGAGCCGTCCCAGCATTCCCATCCATCGACGCATTCGTTGCGGATGTAGATAATCTCGATCATGCTTGTACTGTTCTTATCTGCAGATGCGCGCGCTGCGTTGCCGCAGCATTTACCATCGACGCGATCCCAATTGAAAAAATGTGCGCGTCTTATCAAAGCCATAACGAGCAACCGGGGTCTCGGTTGCGTAAGCTGGAGCGTTTAGGTGCGGGGTGGCGACCTGGTGTTCCAGGTTGGTCGCCAGCCCCCTGTCTGTGTTGCCTTCTTCCGATGTAGCCGTCGGCAATATGGTTTCATTTGACACCAGTTTGTCTCTCGCATATCGTTGCTGCAACCAGAAATCATGTGGAGACTGTTGCGATGGCCGATATTTTCGAGAACCCGCTTGGCCTTGATGGCTTTGAGTTCATCGAGTTTTGCGCGCCCGAGCAGGGCCTGCTCGAGCCGGTGTTCACCGCGATGGGCTTCACTCGCATTGCCCGGCACCGCTCAAAGGATGTGCATCTCTGGCGGCAGGGCGACATCAATCTGATCGCCAATTACGAGCCAGCCAGCCCCGCAGCCTATTTTGCCGCCGAACACGGCCCATCGGCCTGCGGCATGGGTTTCCGCGTTAAGAACGCGCACATCGCCTATCGCGAGGCGCTCGACCGCGGTGCCGAGCCGGTCGAAACCAAGACCGGGCCGATGGAACTGCGCCTGCCTGCTATCCGTGGGATTGGCGGCGCGATGATCTATCTGGTCGATCGCTATGCCAGCCTCGACAATCCCGATGCACTGTCGATCTACGACATCGATTTCGAATACCTCCCCGGCGTCGATCGCCATCCCGTCGGCGCGGGGTTCAAGATGATCGATCACCTGACCCACAACGTCTATGGTGGCCGGATGGACCATTGGGCCAAGTTCTACGAGCGCGTGTTCAATTTCCGCGAAATCCGCTTCTTCGACATCAAGGGCGAGTACACCGGCCTCACCAGCCGCGCGATGACCGCGCCCGATGGCAAGATCCGCATCCCGCTCAACGAGGAAGGCGCAAAGGGCGGCGGCCAGATCGACGAGTTCCTGCGCGCCTATAACGGCGAGGGCATTCAGCACATCGCCTTCATCTGCGACGACCTGATCGGATGCCTGGACCGAATCAAGGCGATGGGCGCTCCGCTGATGACCCCGCCGCCTGCAACCTATTACGAAGCGCTCGAAGAGCGGCTGCCCGGCCATGGCGAGCCCGTCGCGGAACTCCAGGAACGCGGCATCCTGCTCGATGGATCGACCGAGAACAACGACCCCCGGCTGCTGCTGCAGATTTTCGGCCAGCCGACGATCGGCCCGGTGTTCTTCGAGTTCATCCAGCGCAAGAAGGACGAGGGCTTCGGCAACGGCAATTTCACCGCGTTGTTCAAATCGATGGAAGAAGACCAGATGCGCCGCGGCGTGCTCAAGGTGCAGGAACCTGCCGAATGATTGCGCCGTTCGCCCTCACGCGGATTCACCACGTCGCCTATCGCTGCCGCGATGCGAAGCAGACGGTGGAATGGTACGAGAACGTGCTGGGCATGACCTACACCAGCGCGTTCTCGGAAGACCATGTCCCCTCCACCGGCGCGTATGATCCGTACATGCACGTGTTCCTCGATTGCGGCGGCGGCAACGTGCTGGCCTTTTTCGAGCTGCCTGAGCAGCCCGAGATGGGCCGTGATGCCAACACTCCCGAATGGGTGCAGCATATCGCGTTCGAGGTTGCCGATCTCGACGCGCTGATGGCCGCCAAAGCGCATATCGAAGGGCTTGGCATCGACGTGCTCGGCCCGACCTTCCACGGCGTCTTCCGCTCGATCTATTTCTTCGATCCCAACGGCCACCGTGTCGAATTGGCGTGCAACATCGGCAAGCCCGAGCATTATGCCGAGTTGAAGCGCGTCGCCCCGCTGATGCTCGAGGAGTGGAGCCGCACCAAGAAGGCGCCGCGGCATGCCGACTGGTTGCACAAGGATCCCGATGCGGCGTAAAAGGTATCCTGAAGCACCTTGCGGGACCAGCCATGACCTTTGAAGACCAGCTCGAACGCTATTTCGGCACGCGCGATCCGTCCGCCATCGCCCCGCAGGCAGTGGATGCAGCGATCGAGCGGATGCAGGTCGATCTGGGCATGGCGGCCGATCCCGGTTCGCGATTTGCCATCTGGTGCATGCTGTTCATGTTCGGCCGGGCGCCCGACATCGACGAAACCTTTGCCGAACGGTCAGAACGCGATCTGGCGCGGCAGTTCATCGAGATGTCGGAGCGGGCAGGGCAGGACGGCTGATGGCCGAGATCATCAATCTGCGTCAGGCGCGCAAAGCGCAAAAGCGCAAGGAGGCTGAGGCGACAGCAGCAGCAAACCGCGCCAAGTTCGGCCAGACCAAGGCGGAGCGCACAACGCAGGCAACAGAAAGCGCCCGCGCAGCACGGCTGCTCGATGGCGCGCGGCGGGAGAAGGACTGATGCGCTCGACCTCCGGTTCGGTCAGCGTCAGGCTCTACCTGCTCGACGGCGATGTCGAGGGCGGGGCGACCAGCAGCCTGTTCTACGGACCGCTGTCCGAAGCGCTGCACATCGCTGCGCAGCAGAGCGCCGAGGTTCAGGAAGGCCTGTATATCGCCACCGACAACGATGTTGTCGCCTATCTCGATCTGGTCGAAGAGTAGCGCTCAGCCGATCGTCTGTCCGGCGACATCGAGGATGCAGCGGACGAAACCATGAGGGTCGTCTTCCTGGATGAAGTGACCGCCGCTCAACGTCCGGTGACTCTGGCCTGCGGTTCCCGGTACCCTGCCGACAAACAACGCGTCGCCGCCGCGCGTGATCGGGTCGCGATCGCTGAAGCAGCACAGGAACGGCTTTTCCCAGCGGTCGAGCACCTCCCACGCCTTGAGCTGGTCGGGCACGGCGACGTTGGGGCCCAGCGGCACGAAGCTCGGGAAGATGCGCGCACCCGCCTTGTATCTGCTGTCGGGGAAGGGGGCATCATAGGCCGCGATCTCGGCATTTGACAGTTCGCGCGCGGTGCCCTTGGCGATGATCCTGCCGATCGGGAACACCGGGCTCCATTTCGAGAACGCCTTCCAGATGGCAAAGGCGCGCGGCGCGTCCTGCCCCGCAGGCAGCCCGCCGTTGGACAGCGCGACACCCGCAAAGCGCTCAGGCATCTCGGCCAGGAGACGCAAGCCGATCAAAGAGCCCCAATCCTGGCAGACAAGGATGATGTTGGTGAGGTCGAGCTTTTCGACCCATCGGCGCATCCAGGCGACGTGCCGGGCATAGCTGTAATCGCTCTTGAGCGCCGGCTTGTCCGATCGCCCGAAGCCGATCAGGTCGGGGGCTACCACCCGCAGGCCTGCGGCGGCCACCGGGCCGATCATGTGGCGGTAAAGGTAACTCCAAGTCGGCTCGCCGTGCATCATCAGCACCACCGGCGCATCGCGCGGCCCTTCGTCGACGTAATGCACGCGAAGCCTGGTCCCGTCGAGCGCATCGGCGATTTCGGCATAATGGGGTGCGAACGGGAAATCCGTGATGCCTGCAAACCGGCTTTCCGGCGTTCTCAAAACCCGCATGTCATCTCCCCCACCAGCAATCTAATGGCATTCTGTATGACATAAGATTCTGGATGACACAACGGTGCGAAGGCACAATCAGCGTTATCCGAGGGTACAAGGCGTCAGGAGAACTTTTCGCTCAGCCGCAGCAGATCAAAGCGGCTGTGGACGCCCGTGCGGTCGTAGATCTGGCCCAAGAAGACGCGCGCGGTATTCTTGGTGATCGACATCTGCCGGGCAGCGTCCTCCAGCGTGAACGTCTGCTGGATGATCTTGAGCAACTGCGCCTGGCGCTGCGTCAGCCCAAACGCTGCCATGAACACCTTTTCCCGCTCGACGGAGTGCTTGACATAGGTGATCGAAACTTCAGCGAGCCTTGTAGAAACATCGCCAAACGTGGTGCTGATGCTCACAAGGGTGTCACAGATACTCGATTTATGCGCGAGATGGATCGCCTCTTGCGGCGGTAGACTGTGAACGGTGCTCAGTATGGCCGCATGGAAATCCGGATCGAGCGGCTCGAGCTGCATTTCGTCACCCAGGCGCGCAATCCCCGTCAAAGCCAGTAGATACCGGATATGCTCGTTGCCCTGGGAAACCACCAGATTCTCATCGAGCCAGAATTTGAACGAGTCGATGTGCCGCAATGGGATCGCGCAGTTGCTCACATCACCGGTCTTCAAGGTTTCGCGCCGCATGGTCGCATTGATCGCCGTGAATTTGTCGTAGAACTTTGTCAGGAATATTCTCTGATCGCTCGATTTGGCGTTGGCCTTGTCGCGGTGAATCGCCAGCACGATCTTGGCGTTCTCGACGCATGGCAGCACCAGGGCAGCGGCCTGACTGGGCGCTCCGGTGGATTCCAGCCACGACCAGAATTCACCGTTGCTTCCGGGCATGCTCGATTGGAGGATGTCCTCATCGATGATCGCGCCGTTGCTGGCATTTTGCTCAATGAACGCCATACGGGGATCGATCTGGAAGTAGTATTCGGAATACGCCGCGACCGTGGCTTGGTCGAACCCGAAAGTTCCCATCGATTTTATTGCCTGGTTGCTCCCGAGCACCAGGTCCATCGACATAGACTCAGCTCCCGCCAGGGGCGCCACCGATTCAAGACATTCTGTCCAGCTGATATTACCGAGAGCCGCCTCCGCTATGTACGCGTCAAGTTGGTCGAACTCACTCGAAATTACAATCATGCGCAATGCGTCAATCGACAGCTGACGAATGCTGCAACGTGTAATCTTCACGGCCTTCGATCGACACGATCAACTTGACGTCCCATTCGCCGCCATGTCCGAAGCGGATGTTGCTGAGCACCTGCCCGGCTTCGCCAAGATTTCGAAACGAGCTGGTATTGGCGGTGCGGTTGGACGTGCCCGACTGCGATTCTATGCGAAACTTGCCCGCGCAGTCGCATGGTGCGGCAGACAGCACCTTGGCCTCCACCAGCGTTCCGTGCTGCTCCACGGTCAGGATAACGGGATGCTGGGATGGATCGGGCATGGCATTGGCACTCTGTTCGATGATGGGGGCAGCACAAGCTGTGCTTATGCAGAAAGCGGCTGTCATCCACCCCGCCGTCCAGCGCGCGTTAGCGAGGTTGAGGGGCATTGATCACTCCCAAGATCGCATCGATCGCATCGGTTGCGTCGGCTGGAATTTGGCTGCTGTCATCCTTCTCCGGAAGAGCCGCTGCAGTGGCTTGTCCCGAGGTTACGACCGCAGCGATCGCGAGGTCTTCGTTGTTCACTTCACCATTGCGACCCGCAGCCAAACGGCGCGCGGTGCCATCGGGCGCATCACCGGATGCGGGAGCCGAAAATTGCTGGGCCAGGAGGCGCTGCTCGGCGGACAGCTGCGGCTGAAGTTTTCCCGCGAAATCCCTGGCGCGGGCTTCGATCGGATTGGCGCATATGCCGGGGCTGTCTGCATCCTGGACATCGTCGCAGGCATCGGCGCCTTCAAGCCGCTGGAGCGCCAGCTGCCCGCGATCCTGTCCCGGTGATGTCAATTGCGGCGCAGGGGAGGGCGTTCCGGCTCGAAGGGTAATCTGGGTGGCATCGGTGAGGTCGCGGGTCTCTACCGGTTCGAATGCTGAGACGATGGGAACCTGGAGCGATCGATCCGAGGGCATAGCCTGTTCGCTCGATACCGCCTGGCTGCGATCACCGCTCGGTCTGGTTGCGGGGCCTGTATCGTCAACCTGCTGCGCCGATGCGCCGGGCATCATCTGGGTCGATGCCACCGCGATCAAGACGAGGGTTACCAAAAGGGCAAAGCGCCTGAGTTGCCGCAATGTCGGAATGAACGAATAGACGGTATGGGGGGAAAGCCCGCGTGCCATCAACTGCCTCCGTTCGATTGCACGATCAACATGGCCTGGCTGCCACTTTGCACGATCTGCAGATCGGAAAGGCCGTTGCCTTGCTGCACCCACTGCAGCTGATTGTCAGATCCGTTCTGGGTCGCGGTCATGGTGTTGTTGTCACCCAGTTGTACCAACTCAGCGCGGTTGTCGGATCCAGATTGCTGCAACTTCATGTGATTATCGGATCCATTCTGCGCGAGCACAGCACCATTTGCGCTACCGGCTGTTGCGGTCTGGTCAAGCAATATGACGTTGTTCTCTCCGAATTGTTCAACAAGTGCAACATTGGTGCCGCCGGGCGCTGCGTCCTGCGCTACGACGATAGAGTTGAGCAGGCCGCCCTGATCGACCTCGAGATATGCTGCGCCGTCACCCATTTGCTGCGCTGTGGCCGAATTGCGTTCGCCGTTCTGCGCGATGCTGGCGAATTGCTGACCTGCGTTCTGTGTAATGCTGGCCTGGTTCTGGTCACCAACCTGAGTGATGTAGGCACTGGTCCTGAGCGGGGCGGGGCGAGAAACATCGATCGGCTGGGTGAGGGCTCGGGCGTTGCACGATCCGGTGGTCTGGCCATCGCAGGGGCCGCTCGGGGTCTGCTGTGCCGTTGCGCCATGCGCCCCCATGACAAAAGCCGCTGCTGTTAGGCTGAACTTTGCAATGTAAGTGCGCATGATTGAAGTCCTTTGAAAGACCTCTTGGCGACCCTGCACCCTGGGCAAGCCGGGTGCAGGATCGCTTCGAGGCTAGCAGGTCTTAGAGACCCTGAGTGACGGTGGCGATGTGGTTGGTACCCGCCTGGTTGATGAACGACTGGTTGTCGTTCGAGTTCTGCGTCACGTTGGCAATATGGCCCGAACCGGCCTGTGCGATGTCAGACAGGTTGTCTTCGCCCAGCTGGCTCACATTGGCAGTCTGGCCGATACCGCCCTGATCGATACCGGAGACGTTGTTCGCTCCATTCTGGATCACGTTGGCATTCAGCAGAACCGCGCCACCGTTGCCAGTCTGCATGATCGTGCTTTCGTTGTTGCCGTTGCCGCCCTGCGAAACGTTGGCAGCCAGGCTGGTGCCCTGCTGGTTGGTCAGTGCACGGTTGGCGTCGGAGATCTGCATGATCGACGCGGAGTTGTCGCTGCCGTTGTCGCCGCCCTGGATGATCTCTGCACCGAAGGCAAACAGACCGCCACCGACGTTGTTCGACCCGATCTGCTCGATCATTGCGCTCTGGCTTTCGCCACGCTGCGTGGTCCTTGCAGTGTTGTCGTTGCCGCCCTGCGTGATGCTGGCAACCTGGTTTTCGCCGAAGCCGCCGTCGAAGAGTCCAGCGAGGCCGCTGGCACGGTCACGGCCCTGATCGATGTCAGCAGCGTTGCCGCTGCCGGGCTGAGCGATCGTTGCGGTCTGGTTTTCACCGCGCTGGGCGATGTCCGCAGTGTTGTCGCCGCCGCCCTGATTGACGAAGGCATTGTGGTTGCGACCGATGCCGCCGCCCTGATCGACCGTTGCCATGTTTTCAGAGCCAGTCTGAATCACGTCGGCATTTTCGTTGAATCCACGCTGCACGATGTCAGCGGTGTTCTGGAAGCCGGACTGACGGATGTCGGCAGTGTGGTCGGAGCTGGCATTGGCGCCCTGATCAATCGAGGCGATGTTGTCGTTGCCAATCTTCTGTTCGATGAAGGCTTCGTGCAGGCCGCCGGCCTGACGCACGGTTGCTTCGTTCCCATCGCTCAGCTGGACGACGCCCGCTGCGGTCGAGCTGCCCACGCCGTTGCCGGCACCGCCCTGGATGATGTCGGAATCGTTGTCTGATCCCGCCTGCAGGACGTTGGCAACGTTGGCACCGAGGCCGGTCTGGACCAGCTTTGATTCGTTGTATCCGCCGGTCTGCGTGACAACGGCCTGGTTGAGCCCGCTGCTCTGCGTAACGGTCGATTCATTGTAGTCGCCGCTCTGGTCGACGTTCGCGGCGTTCAGGTTGCCTGACTGGGTTACGGTCGATTCATTGTCCTGGCCGCTCTGGTTGACGTCGGCGTTGTCGAGATCGCCGCTCTGGGTGACCAGCGAGTCATTGCCCAGGTTCGACTGCGCGACCGTGGCGGTCGAGAAATCGTTGGTCTGAACGACGCGCGAGAAGTTGTCCGCACCCGACTGGGTGACTTCAGCGGTGTTGTTGTCATCGCTGCTGCCGGTGCCGTTGTCCTGCTCGATCTGCGATTCGTTGAAGTGGCCCGACTGAGTCAGCGTCGCCGAGTTATTGTCACCGCCCTGGGTGACCGTCGACTTGCCGTTGCTGCCGCTCTGGCCAACGATGACGTCGCCATCGGTGCCAGTCTGGGTGACGGTCGAGGTGTTGTTCTGGGCTACGGCCGGAACCGCGGTGAGGAGTGCCAGCGACGAGGCGCTGAGGAGAAGAAGCTTTTTCATGACATTACTTTCGAAAAGAAAGTTCCGGCTGGCGCCCCTGTCAAGACGCCAGCTAGAAACGTTATGCCTTAGTTAACGCCAGGAATTCCCTGCGTAACCGTTGCCGTATTGTTGCTTCCCGACTGGGTCACAAACGAGTCATTGCCGCTAGAGAACTGCGAAACAGTGGCCGTGTTGCCGGTGCCGGTCTGGTCGATATCAGACAGGTTGTTGTCGCCTTCCTGCAGGAGGTTGGCTTCAAGCATGACGCCATCCTGTTCGATCAGCGAGCTGTTGAAGTTGCCCTGCTGATCGGCATAAGCGAAATTGCCGGCCGGGGTTGCATTCAGGCTGTTGGTCTGGGTGATGGTGCTGTCGTTGTTGTTGCCACCCTGGATCGAAGTCGCATCCATGTTGCGGCTGCCTGGGAGGCTGCCCGATGCGAACTGCGTGATCGAGCTGGTGTTGGCATCGCCAATCTGCTCGATCTGGGCACTTCCAAGCTGACCCGACTGCGTGATCAGCGCTACGTTGCTGTCGCCGATCTGATCGACGCCAGCCAGGCTCACGTCATTCGCATCACCGCTCGCGTTGTTAAAGCCCGACTGATTGACATCCGAGAGGTTGTCGTTGCCCGACTGGTTGACGTTGAGGTTGCCGCTCGATCCGCTCTGCGCTGCAAGCGAGACGTTACGGTCGCCCGACTGGTCGATCAGAGCTTCCTGACCATTGGTCTGGAAGTTATTGCCGTTGTTGCGGCCCTGGGTCAGTATCGACCGGTTGTCGTCGCCGCTCTGGAACACGCTGGCGTCCGAATTTACCGAGGTCTGCGTCACCGACGATTCGTTGCCCGAAGCGGACTGATCGACGAAGACGGTGCCGCCGGCATCATCCTGCTGCAGAACGGTCGACAGGTTATCGCTGCCTGCCTGCAGCACGGTTGCCGTGGCATTCGCACTGGTCTGCGTCACGCTCGACGTCAGATCGGTGCCGTCCTGGGTAACCGAAGCGGTGTTGTCGCCGGTCTGCGAAACATCGGATTCGTTGTCATTTCCGGTCTGCGTAACGGTCGCCAGCGAGTTGTCTCCGGTCTGCAAAACGAACGAGTCGTTCGACGGGAAACCGTTGGTCGCAATGTCGGCAGTCTGCGTAACGAACGCCGAAGAACCACCGCTCTGCGTGATGACCGACAGGTTGTCACCCTGGCCAACGCCGGGGCCACCCGATGCCGGATCGCCCGATTGAATGACGGTAGCCGATGCATTGTCGGCAGTCTGGGTCACGGTCGAACGGTTGTAGACACCTTCCTGCGATACGTCAGCAAACGCTTCAGCATTCTGTGTGACAGTCGACAGGTTGAGTTCGCCGGTCTGTGACACGATGGCATCAGCGCCATCGGCAGTCTGGGTCACGAACGAATCGTTGTTCGGCGGAGCCAGGCCATAGCCATTTTCGGTGCCGCTCTGCGTCACGGACGCGGAAGCTGCGCCCGACTGGTTCACATTCGAACGGTTTTCGCCACCCGTCTGCAAAACCTCTGCCGATGCACCCGGAGCGACAGCCGACTGGTTGATCGTCGAGACGTTGTTCTGGCCCTGCTGGCCAACCGTTGCTTCGTTATCCTGTCCGGTCTGGACGATCGTTGAGCTGTTGAACGTACCGTTCTGGTTGACGGTCGCGTCCTGCCGTGCAGGCTGGACGGCACTGTTCTGCTGGATGACCGAAGAGTTATCGTCGCCCAGCTGATTGACGTCTGCGCGGGTCAAACCAGCGCCGGCGCTGCCGCGCGATTCCTGCTGAATGGTCGAGCTGTTACGGTCGCCAAACTGGTCAACAGCTGCCCGGTTAAAGGAACCGGGATCCTGATCGACGGTGGAGAAGTTGTCTTCGCCGGTCTGATTGACGCCGGTGGAGACACCAGCAGGCGAACCGGAAAATGCAGCGCCAACGCCGTTGCTGTTGCCATTCTGATTGATCAACGAGCTGTTGCCGTCGCCGGTCTGGCTGACTTCGGCTTCGCTGGAAATGCCGGCCTGGTTGATGACGGAGGTGCTGTCACCTACCTGAGTGACCTCTGCTTCAAGGCGCTCACCGCTCTGGTTGACTGCAGAGGCAGCACCGTTGCCCGACTGCGTGACCTTGGCAAAGACCTGCCTGGATGCCGTCGTGTTGACGCCAGCCTGCTCAATGTCCGACGTGGCATTGCTGCCCGACTGAACGACGGTCGCGTTCGTGAATGCGCCACTCTGGTCGATAGTGGAGGTGTTGCTCTGCGCCAGCGCAGGCGCGGCGAGCAGTGCGATCGACGATACGCCGATCATAAGAAGCTTCTTCATATCGAAATTCCTTTAAATGCCAAAAATGTCCGGCGCTTCCAGGATAGGAAGCGCCGGGGCTTTTGAACGATCAGTTGATGACGCTGCCCTGGGTCACGACAGCCGTGTTGTTGTTGCCCGTCTGCATGATGTCGGACACATTGCCGTTCGACGACTGGGTGACAGTGGCCGAGTTCAGCGAACCGTTCTGCGTGATGTCGGACAGGTTGCCATCGCCCGACTGAGTGGCACTGGCGAAGTTGCCGAAGCCATCAACCGTTCCGGTCTGGATGATGTTGCTGGTGTTGCCCGCACCCGACTGGTTTGCCAACGCGGTGCTATTGAAGCCGTCCTGGCTTACGAACGAGGTGTTGTCGAAGCCCGACTGAGTCACGTCGGCTACATTTTCTGAGCGCTGACCACCTGCACCGGTCTGCACAATGGTGGAGGTCGAACCATCCGAGCCTACCAGCTGATCAACGAACGCCAGATCGTTGCGGCCGGTCTGCGTCACGACAGACTTCGTGCCGGTGCCAGCCTGCAGGATATCGGCCGAGTTGTTCAGGCCGGTCTGCGTGCTGACCGAGCTGTTGATGTTACCCGACTGCAGTACGATCAGCCTTTGACCAGCAGTACCCTGGAACGCATCCGAACCGTTGCCATTGCCGGTCTGGTCGATATCGGCATTGGCGGACTTGTTTTCCTGGACCAAATTGGAGGTGTTATCGTCGCCCACCTGGTTGACATTGGCAATCAGGCCGCCATCGGCGTTCCCGATGGTACCGAAGCCCTGGTCACGCTGGGTGATGTTCGACAGGTTGCCTTCGCCGTTCTGATTGACGATGGCGAGGAAGTTGTTTGATCCATCGTTGTTGAAGGTCTGCGTGATATTCGACGTGCTGGCACCGTTCTGGGTGACGATCGCATCTTGCGTGACCGAAGCCTCGCCGGCAGCGGTCTGAGTAATGTTCGACGTCGCACCATTGCGCTGGTTCACCGAAGCGAACAGATCGCCAGAGTCATCGCCCGAAGCAGTCTGACTGATGTCGGAGGTCGAGCCGCTGAGCTGGGTCACATTGGCAGTCAGTCCGATGGCATTGGCGCCCGAAGCGGTCTGCTGAATGTCCGACCAAGAGCTGTTCTGGTTGACGGTTGCAAAGATATTGCGAGCGCCTGGGTTCTGAGCCACCTGAACGATATTCGAATCAGCATCACCGGTCTGAGTAACATTGGTGCGGATGCTGCCGGTGAATCCGGGGCCCATCGCGTCCTGGTCGATGTTCGAGAAGTTGTCGGCACCAGTCTGCGTGACGTTACCCACCAGATTGAAACCGGGAGCGACAGCATTCTGGTTGACGATGGATTCGTTGTCGGTTCCGTTCTGCGAGACCGTCGATTCAGGATCTTCCGGCAGATTGATCGAGTTGTTGGTCGAAGCGTCAACCTGGGTGATCGTCGACTTATTGCCCGATCCAGTCTGGGTCACGAATGCGCCTGCACCAAGCGAATCCTGGTCGATCGTCGACACGTTGCCCGATCCGGTCTGGCCGACACTGGCGACGTTGCCGTTGCCGTCCTGGTCGATGTCGGAGGTGTTGCTGCCGACCTGAGCGACAGTGGCGCCGTTGCCGTTGCCAAGCTGGTTAATGTCGGAAATGCTCTGCGCCATGGCAGGAGCGGCGAACATCAGCGCAAGCGCCGAGACGGAGGTGTAGATGGAGGTCTTCATGGTTGATAATCCTCTTTCGAAGGGTCATAACCATGCTGCTCCGAAAGCAGACTGCGATCGGGGTCAGCATGATTGTTTCACACGCACTCATTGTTGTCACGCTCACGCATCGGAGTTGCACCTCCGATGCGTGAGTTTTGTCAGGCTTTGTTAAATCGCCGAATACCGCCTGACCGGCTCCAGCTCTCTTTCGCGATCCTCGGGTTTCCAAGCCATTCTGAACACTCAGCCTGGCCTACGACCCTGTTTTTGCTGATCGCCGTGCGCAAGGCACGAACGATCAGGGAAAAAATCTCAGTCCGCTTGCGGACTCCCCTTATTTTGATCCCCGTTTTTGCGAGTTTCCTTGACTTTCATTGGGGTCAGGTTGCGAGCCTTTTCTTCGGCACGCTGAACCTGACCCGGAGTGAACAGGCCATCGCGCTCCTGCTGGTACTGCAGCAGTTTTGCCATGCCAGCATTGCGGTCGGCGAAGTCCCAAAGCTTGAGTTCCACGCCTTCCATCACCAGCGCATAGACCGCCTTTTCGATGGCCTGCTGCAACGCGAGTTGATCGGGCTCGTTGGTGGTGAAGCCGGCTTCGGCCTCCAGCAACTCGCGGAATGCGACGAACTTGAAAGCGCTGGCACCCATCGACTGGGACGCGATCGTCTTCGACGCTGTAACAGTGGTCAGGACTTCGCCTGTGCGCACGGACACAGCCCGCAGATAAACCGTCACCGTGTCCTGGCGATATTCGGTGCGAGCACCGATCCCCAGAAAGGCTGCACCGGCGCCGCCCGTCAACGTGTTGGTGTCATAACCGATCACGCCGCCCTCAAGCAGCACGCCGGCGAACAGCAAGGCGGGGAGGGCATCCGGGTTGACCGCGCGTTCGCCCAGATAGCGCTCGCGCATCTCGCGAATGATCTGCCGTTCGTTGAGCAGGTTCTTGAGGTTCTCACGCTCGACGATTGTAAACCACGAACGGTCGCCCACATCCTGCAGTGCCTTGACCAGCACCGACGCGCCGCCCTGGCTGACCGCCCGCGACAGGGTCTGGCCAGTTGCACTCGGCTTGAACTGCCCGGTCTGGTCGGTGAAATTGTAAACCGCAACCGCGACCTGGCGAGACGGCGCCGGAATACCCCGCAGCAGATTCTGCGTCTGCGTAGCGTTGGGCAGATAGGCGTAACTGGTGGTCTCGGGAATGGCGGCCTTGCCGCTACCACCGACGGTGGTGCAGCCCGCAATCAGGATGGTCGTCATCAACGCCACAACACGTATGGTTTTGCCCCCCATCATGATCAGTTCACATCGATAAAAGTTGGAACGACAATGACGGTTTGTTCACCGGTATCATCGTTGATGATGGTGATGGTAACTTCGGTCAGTGACCGGATGAAATTCACCGTCTGGCCCCCAAAGCTGATCGTCCCGCTCTCCTGGGGATTATCGCCAAAGATGGCGGTGACGATTTGCGAGGAAAGCGCCGACAAAAGCCGCGACTGCAACTGGCGAGCGAAAATGTCCGCCTGCGACGAGTTTCTGCTAGACGTGGGGTTGGTGAAATCATTCTGAGCGTTGGCAATGCCAAGCAAGTGATTGGAATTGAACGGGTTTCCGCCGAAGCTAGGGTTGACAGGCTGGTAGACGAGGTCTTGGGCCGAAGCGGTAGCGCCTATCGGAACCATGGTCCAACAACCTGCCAACAAGGTTGCAACGGCAACCCTGGCAGCACCTTTACACGAGTGCACAATGTATCTCCTGCTGTCTGCCCCGCGAGCTTTGCGCCCATCAACTGGCTAAAAATTTTGCGACTCGATTTTTGTTAAGGCAACCTTAAGGTGGATTGATGAAGCGTAAAATAATGCAAAACGACTATATAATTCATTCATAGCGGCCTTGGCTCCAAACAGAAGAACGCCGATTTTTCAACCAGATGTCCAGCAACCCCAGCAATTCCGCCACTTTCAACGTGTCAGGTGCATGGAATGCATGGTTGCTGAGCAACGCCTCGACCCCCTGGATTCCTGACACGGATTTTACATTTTGTCCGGTTATGACACAGAAATCAGAAGAGCGGTTAAGGTAGAGTTGTCAGCCTCCATGTCAAAACATGGTTACTGGCACGCTGCGGATCAAGCAATTTGTTGGGAAATATCGATTTTTCAAAGTGTGAGGTTGCACCTACAGGGCTACCACCTGGCGGAAGAGGTGGGATTCGAACCCACGGAGAGCTTGCACCCTCGCCGGTTTTCAAGACCGGTTCCTTAAACCACTCGGACACTCTTCCTTCGGCAGCGGGCGTTGGCGCGATCGTGGGGATCGGCGCGGTCCGTGCGGCGCGTTTCCTAGCGAAGGCGGCATAGTCTGAAAAGCGAAACTTCCAAATCTGGCCGTGTGCGCATGGCGGAGCTGCGGCTGCGGTGGCAACATGCAGCATCGCCCCACCGGCCAAGCGTGGCAGGGCCGGGGTGGGCGGGGGATGTTCGCTCTTTCCCCCACGATGCTTTGTGTGGCACAACGCGCGATTGGGAGTATCGCATGGTTTTCAATATCGTACAAAGACTTGGGTCGCGTCTGATGGTCGCGGCGGGGACAGCGGCGCTGCTGGCGTGCGGATCGCCCAGCACCGCGCAGCGCGAAATCGTTCAGCCTCTGCCCGGCGTCAATACCGCGCAGGCGCAGGGTTTTGCCAGCTATCTCGACACCGTTGCCGCCCGAGCCCGCCGCGAAGGCGTGTCGCAGCGCACGATCGACAGCGTTCTGCCCTCGCTGGGCTTCGATGAAAGCGTGGCTGCGCTTGACCGGCGTTTCGCGCCGACGCCCGCCGGCCAGTCCTTCCCGTCGTTCGGACCTGAAATGGCCAAGCGGATCAATGCCGCCAAGATCCGGCAGGGACAGAAGGTCTATGCCGACGAGGCTGCGCGCCTGGTCGCGATCGAACAGCAGACCGGCGTTCCGGCCTCGATCATGGTTTCGATCTTCGGGCATGAGACGAGCTATGGCACGATCATGGGCAATACCGATCTGCCACGCGCGCTGGCGACGCTGGCGTACGAGGGGCGCCGGCGCGATCTGTTCGAGGGCGAACTGATCGCGGTGCTCAAGATGATCGACAAGGGCGTTCCTCGATCGGTGCTGCGCGGCAGCTATGCCGGCGCGTTCGGCTATCCGCAGTTCCTGCCTTCGGTGTATCTCAAGCTTGCCAAGGATGGCGACGGCGACGGCAAGGCGGAAATCTGGTCGAGCCGGGCCGATGCTTTTGCGTCGATCGCCAATTACATGGTCGCTGCAGGATGGCGGCGCGGCGAGCCCTGGGGCTTTGCGGTCGCTGTCCCGTCCACCCTCGATGTCAACGCCATCGCCAACCGCGAAAGGGTGACCAAGTGCGCCCGTGCGGTCGAGCGGCACAGCGAATGGAAAACCATGCGCGAATGGAAGGCGTTGGGCGTCTATCCGGCAGGCGGCGTCTGGCCTGCCGATGACAAGGTGCAGGCATCGCTGCTGATCACGCCGGGTCTGGATGCGACCGGTTATCTGTTGACCCGCAACTACCGGGCGATACTGGATTACAACTGTTCCAATTATTACGCGATGTCGGTCGGCTTGCTGGCCGATGGCGTCCGCAACTGACGGACGCAGTCACGAAGGGGGATCGGCAATGAAGACGGTGATGATCGCAAGCCTGGGGGCTGCGCTGCTCCTGACCGGTTGCGGCGGGGGTAGCAGCGTCAGCCGCAGCCTCGACACCGCGCCGCCCGCAGTCGCAGGCTCGGTCGCCGATTATCCGGTAAAGCTGGGCGAGCCGTATGTGATGGACGGGATCACCTATACGCCGAGCGATGCCTACAACTATGACGAGACCGGCCATGCCAGCTGGTACGGCAAGGAACTGGAGGGACGCAACACGTCCAACGGCGAGCCTTTTAATCCCGATGCGATCACTGGCGCACACCGCACGCTGCCATTGCCAAGCTATGTCGAAGTCACGGCTCTGGACAGCGGCAAGACCATCCTGGTCCGGCTCAACGACCGCGGACCGTCTTCGGCGTCGCGGCTGATCGACCTGTCGCACGGCGCAGCCAAGCAGCTGGGCGTGGAGGGCCAGGGTTCGTTTGCGGTGCGGGTCCGCAGGGTCAATCCACCAGAACGCGAACGTGCGGTGTTGCGCGCGGGCAAGCCGGTAGCAATGCGAATGGAGACGCCTGAATCGCTGCTCGTGCCACTGCGGCGCAGGCTGGACGACAAGGTCAAACCGGCAGGCGTTGCTAGCGCAGCAACTGCTGCCCCTGTTTCCAGCAATACAGCCCTGCCGAAGGCGGGCAAGATTGAAAAGCCCGGCCCCATTGCACCCGGCGCTCCCAGCAAGGATGGCTTTGTCGTCGAAGGGCAGGGCGACCGCCCCAATATGGTCGAGAACAGCACGGGCGATAATCGCGCCACGCCCGAAGCGCCGAAGGCTTCGTCCACCCCCGCGGCCGCGCCAACCACTCCTCCCGCACCAAAGCCCGCTGCGGCTCCGAAGTCCTCAGCGGCATCCTATTTCGTTCAGGTCGGCGCATTTTCGACCAGGGCTCGGGCCGATGCGCTGGCGAGCAAGATCGGCGCAAACGTGCAGCCGACCGGCGATGGCAAGGTTTTTCGTGTCCGTTATGGCCCCTATGCCGATAGCCAGGCCGCACAACAGGGTCTTACGCTGGCGAAGCGGAATGGCTATCAGGGGGCTCGAATCCAGCAGGCCCCCGGTCGCTGACAACAAGGGCCACAGAACGGCCCGCCCCCCTTTGATCAAAACCATGGGAAACAGATGAAAACCCCGCTTATCGGTCTTGCCGTTTTATCGTTGCTGGCGACCCCGCTGGCAGCCGCCGCGCCCAGCTATGTGTCAGAGGCGCCGATTGCCTTCATGACCGACATGTCATCGGGCGCGGTCCTGTTCTCGCGCGATGCAGACCGGCAGATTCCCCCGGCGTCGATGGCCAAGATGATGACCGTCTATGTGGCGTTCGATCTGCTCAAAAAGGGTGAACTCAAGCTCGACCAGACGATGACGGTGTCTCCCGACACGTGGCGCAAATGGAACAACCAGGGGTCCAGCATGTTTCTGGCGGTCGGCAGCCAGGTGAGCGTTGGCGATCTTCTCGATGGCATCGTCACGCTATCGGGGAACGACGCCTGCGTCGTGCTAGCCGAGGGCATCGCCGGGTCCGAAGAAGCGTTCGTCGACATGATGAACAAGAAGGCCAGGGAAATCGGCCTTTCCAACAGCCGCTTCGGCAACAGCAACGGTTGGCCGGACGAAGGCGTCACCCAGGTGACCGCGCGCGATCTGGCGCAGCTTGCGTCGGCGACGATCCGCAACCACCCCTCGCTGTACAAGCGTTTCTATTCCAAGGGCAGCTTCACCTGGAACGGCATCACCCAGCCCAACCGCGATCCGCTGCTGGGCAAGGTCGATGGCGCCGATGGTCTCAAGACGGGGCACACCGAAGAGGCTGGATACGGCTTTACCGGCTCTGCCGAACAGAACGGCCGCAGGCTGGTGATGGTGGTCGCGGGATTGACCAGCTATAACGGCCGCATCGATGAATCGGTGCGGTTCATGAACTGGGGCTTCCGCTCGTGGAAGTCGGTGCCGTTGTTCGCCAAGGGCCGCAAGGTCGATACCGCGCCGGTCCAGTTGGGCAGCGCACGCGAACTGTCGCTCGTCGCGCCGCGCGATCTGGCGCTGACGCTGCCGCGCACCGCTGATACCGACAAGGTGACCCTCAAGGTGGTCTATCAGGGACCGCTCAAGGCGCCGATCGCCAAGGGCCAGCAGGTCGCGACGCTGGTTGTCTCCGCGCCCGACATGGAGCGGCAGGTGATGCCGCTGGTCGCAGGCGAAGCGGTGGAAGAAGCCGGTTTCTTCGGCCGACTGTGGGCGGGCATCCTCTCGTTCTTCGGAGCCTGAGGCCGCCGATATGCGCGGGCGCTTCATCTCGATCGAAGGTGGCGAGGCGGTCGGTAAATCGACACAGATCAGGCTGCTCGCCGACGCGCTGAAAGCATCGGGGCGTTCGGTCACCGTGACGCGCGAGCCTGGCGGCACCGACAGCGCCGAGGCGATCCGCGCGTTGCTGCTCGAAGGCGGGGCCGACCGGTGGAATGTGCGCAGCGAAGCGCTGTTGTTCGCGGCCGCCCGCGCAGACCATGTCGCGCGGCTGATCCGTCCTGCGGTCGAAGCTGGAGGGTGGGTCCTTTCCGACCGCTTCCTCGACAGCAGCAGGGCCTATCAAGGCGTCGCCGGAGGTCTGGGCGATGACGCGATCCTCGATCTGCACCGCTTTGGTTCGCAAGGGTTTCTGCCCGATCGCACGTTGCTGCTTGAGCTTCCCGCAGACGAGGCAGCACGGCGCGCGACAGTGCGCGACGGGGGGACAAGCGATCGTATAGGCGGTCGCGATGCGGCGTATCACGCGGCGGTCGCACAGGCATTCCGCACCTTCGCTGCAGACCATCCCGATCGGTTTTGCCTGATCGACGCAAGCGGAGACAGCGCTGCCGTCCACGCCCGCATCTGGCACTCCATCGGGCCTATGCTGGCATGACGTCATGAATGCATCCGACGCGCAGTGGATGGGCCACGCGGCACCCGAAACCACGCTTTTGCGGGCGTTTCAGTCACGCAGACTGCACCATGGCTGGTTGCTGGCGGGGCCCGAAGGCATCGGCAAGCGCAGCTTTGCGCTCGCTGCCGCCGCGCATCTGCTGACCCGCGAACCCAGCTTTGCCGCCGACCACTTTGCAGGGGACATGGACGGCGCGGAAGGCCGGCTGCTGGTGCAACGCAAGCACCCCGACTGCCATTACATCACGCTTGGTCCGCAGAACGACAAGGAAGCGCGCAAGGCCGAAGACGGCAAGCCTTACGACCTGGCGCGCAACATCAAGGTCGATCAGATCCGGTCCTTGCAAAAACGCCTGACGGTGCGGCCAAGCCTGGCCGAACGCCGGGTGATCATCTTCGATTCGGCCGACCTGCTCGAGCGCGGCGCGGCCAATGCCCTGCTCAAGAGCCTCGAGGAGCCGCCTGCGGATACGGTTTTCCTGCTGATCGCGCACAATCCCGGGCGGCTGCTGCCGACGATACGCTCGCGCTGCCTGGTGCTCGACTTTCCGGCGTTGAGCGATATCGACATGGCCGAAGCGCTGCGCGCCGCACGGCCCGAGCTTCCCGACGCCGAAATCGCCGCATTGGTGCGGCTGGGGCAGGGGGCACCCGGCCAGGCGCTCAACTTCGCCGGGCTCGATATGGCGAAGATCGACGCGCTGCTCGCCGAGATCGCCGATCACGGCGATTCAAGCCACCGCGCGCGGATCGCGCTCGGCGCGATGGTGGCCAACAAGGCAAACCGCGAGCGATTTCAGGCGCTACTCCATTATGCGCCGCGGTTCGCAGCGCATCGGATCCGTAGCTTGCGCGATGACCGCCTCCCGGGCGCAATCCAGGCATGGCAGGAAATCGGCGGGCTGGCCTCACGCGCGATGCTGCTCAATCTGGATGCGGCTGCGGTCGCGTTTCAAATTGGCGGGTTGCTGGCTCGGCTGGCCCCGCCTAGATAGGCGTCAACCGGCCATTGCGGCCACCACCCGAACGAACGGCAGACCACACCGCCATGGGCGAACCCTATTACATCACCACCGCGATCAGCTATCCCAATGGCCGCCCGCATATCGGCCATGCCTATGAGGCGATCGCCGCCGACGTCATCGCACGCTTCCAGCGGTTGAACGGTCGCGATGTCCGCTTCCAGACCGGGACCGACGTCCATGGCCTCAAGATGCTGCAAAAAGCGCGCGAGCTGGATACCACGCCGCGTGCGCTGGCCGACGAAATGTCGCAACATTTCAAGGATATGTGCGACAGGCTTGATGTCAGCTACGACCGTTTCATCCAGACATCGGAAGACGATCACCACCGCGCCAGCCAGGCCTTGTGGAGCGCGATGGAAGCCAATGGCGACCTGTATCTTGATCGTTACGAAGGCTGGTACTCGGTCCGCGACGAGGCTTATTACGCCGAGGACGAACTGATCGACGACGGGCAGGGGGGCAAGCAGTCGCCGCAGGGCACGCCGGTCGAATGGACAGTCGAGGAAAGCTGGTTCTTCAAGCTCGACGCCTATCAGGACAAGTTGCTCGCGCTGTATGAGGAACATCCCGAATTCCTGCAGCCCGACAGCCGGCGCAACGAGATCGTCAGCTTCGTCAAGTCGGGCCTGCGCCCGCTTTCGATCTCGCGCACCAGCTTCGATTGGGGCGTCAAGGTTCCCGGCAGCGACGGGCATGTGATGTACGTCTGGGTCGACGCGCTGACCAACTATCTTACCGGCCTGGGCTATCCCGACGAGACCGATCTGATGGCCAAGCACTGGCCCGCCGATTTGCACCTGATCGGCAAGGATATCGTCCGCTTCCATGCGGTATACTGGCCAGCGTTCCTGATGAGCGCGGGAATTGCGGTCCCCAAGCAGGTGTTCGGGCACGGCTTTCTGCTCAACAAGGGCGAGAAAATGTCGAAATCGGTCGGCAATGTCGTCGATCCGTTCGCGCTCGCCGACGCCTTCGGGGTCGACCAGCTGCGCTACTTCCTGCTGCGCGAAGTGAGCTTCGGACAGGATGGCAGCTATTCGCCGCAAGCCATTGCAATGCGGTCGAATGCCGATCTGTCCAACAGCTTCGGCAATCTGGCGCAGCGCATCCTGAGCTTCATCGCGAAGAACCTCGATGGCTATCTGCCTGCGATCCATGGCCACCACTCCGCCGATACCGCGCTGTTCGAGGTGCTGACTGACGCGTTGCAGACCGAAATGCCCAAGGCGTTCGAGGACCTGTCGCTGTCGCAAGGGATAGAAGCGTGGATGCGCGCGGTGTTCGCCTGCAATGCCTATGTCGACGAACAGGCGCCCTGGGCGCTCAAGAAGACCGATCCCGAGCGGATGCACACCGTACTCGCGACGTTGTACATCGCCATCGCGCAACTCTCGATCGCGATTTCGCCGGTGATCCCCGGCAGCGCCAAGGCGCTGGTCGACCATATGGGCGTGCCGGACGAGGTGCGTTCGCTGGCGAAGATGGGGTCCCACTGGTACTCGTCTCTGGCCGAGAGCGGCTATCAGGTCGGCGTGCCCAAGCCACTGTTCCCGCGCATCGATCTGCCTGCCGAAGACGCCGAGTGATGCTGGTCGATTCGCACTGCCATCTGAACTACAAGGGCATGGCCGAGCAGCAGGATGTGCTGCTCGAACGCGCGCGCGCATCGGGCGTTACCGCGATGCTCAACATCTCAACCCGCGCCAGCGAATGGGACGCGGTCACCGCGACCGCGCATCGCGAGGAGGATGTCTGGGCGAGCATCGGCATCCACCCGCATGAAGCCGATGCGCATGCCGATATCGACACCGCGCGGCTCGTCACGCGCGCGGAAGCCGACGACCGGGTGATCGGCATCGGTGAAACCGGGCTCGATTACTTCTACGACCATTCCGACCGCGAACAGCAGCGCCGCAGCTTCATCGCGCACATCGCCGCGTCGCGCGCCACCGGGTTGCCGCTGATCATCCACACCCGCGATGCCGAGGACGATACCGCCGCGATCCTGGCCGACGAAATGGGGAAGGGGGCCTTCCCCGCGCTGATCCACTGTTTTACCGCCAGCGCAGCTTTCGCTGCCAAGGTTCTGGATATGGGGCTTTATATCTCGATCTCGGGCATAGTGACCTTCAAGAACGCCAAGGACCTGCAGGCAGTGGCGCGCGATATTCCGGCGGACCGGTTGCTAGTGGAAACCGATGCACCGTTTCTTGCGCCGGTTCCGCACCGCGGCAAGCAGGGTGAGCCCGCGTTCGTGGCCGATACCGCGCGCTGTGTCGCGGGCTTGCGCGAAGAACCGTACGAGCAGCTGTGCGAGACGACCTCGCAGAACTTCTATCGCCTGTTCGACCGGGCGCGCCCGTGAAGGCGGTCCTGCTGGGATCGGGCACCTCTGGAGGCGTGCCGCGGATCGGCAACGACTGGGGAGCGTGCGACCCCGGCAACCCGCGCAACCGGCGCTCGCGAGTCTCGATGATCGTCGAACATGCCGGCCAGCGCATCCTGATCGATACCTCGCCCGATCTGCGCAATCAGCTGCTCGCGGAGGACATCGGCGCGATCGATGCGGTGATCTGGACCCACGACCATGCCGATCACAGCCATGGCATCGACGATCTGCGCGCGCTGTTCCACAACAGCCGCAAGCCATTGCCGGGTTTCGGACGAAGCTATACGATGCAAAGTCTTGTCAGCCGGTTTGACTATGTCTTCGCAGGCGGCGACGGATATCCTTCGATCGTTCGAGCGCATGACCTGGCAGACGATCAATCGATCAGCGGCATCCGCGTCCGCTGCGTCGACCAGCCCCATGGACCTGTTGGCTCCACCGGCCTGCGGTTCGACGATGACGGCATGTCGGTCGTATATGCAACGGATTTCAGTGCGATAACCGACGACATGGTGGCGCTCTATGAAGGATGCGACCTGCTGGTCACCGACTGCCTGCGGTATGACAAGCACCCGACGCACGCGAACCTTGCCATGGCAATAGAGCTCGCACGGCGTTGCCATGCGCGGCATACCGTGTTGACCCATATGGACAAGAGCCTGGACTATGCGGTGCTTTGCGCCGAGTTACCCGACGACATCGAGCCGGGTTATGACGGGCTGATCATCGATCTTGCGGAATTGGCGTAATGGGTGACACCGCCAGCCTGATCTACAGCCTGCTGCTGCTCGTCCTGGTGGGCAGCGCCTTGGTGTCACGCAGTCTGCCGATCGGCCAGACGCTGAAGATGGCGCTCGGCTGGGTCGGGATTTTCGCGCTGATTTTCCTGCTGGTGAGCTTCCGCCCGGAACTGAAACTGGTCTGGGAGCGCATCACCGGCGACCTCGGCGTTGGCGGCCAGCCTGCGATCACCGGGGCGCCGACGACATTGCGCAAGGGCGACGACGGACATTTCTGGGTCAATGGACAAGTCAACGGCACGTCGGTGCGCTTCATGGTGGATAGCGGCGCGAGCTATACGGCGTTGTCGGCCGACGCTGCCCGCCGTGCGGGTGTCGAGCCCGATGCGTTGTCGATGAAGGTCGTCCTCAACACCGCCAATGGTATCGTGGAGGCCGACCGCGCAACCGCCGCAACGTTGCAGATCGGGTCGCTGGCGATGACGGATCACGCGGTTGTCGTTTCGTCAGCGTTCGGCGATACCAATGTGCTGGGGATGAACTTTCTGTCGGCGCTGCAAAGCTGGCGGGTCGAGGGCGACAGCATGATCCTGGTGCCGCAGCCCCCCTCAGGCTGAAACAGGAATAATTTAACATAATATATATTATCGGACTTACAGATATGGCATTCCAGATCGACCCACCCGCCTCGCGTCCCGAAGCAGCCGCGCCGCTCGATCGTCTTGTGGCGATCATGGCGCGATTGCGCGATCCGCACAGCGGCTGTCCATGGGATGTCGCGCAGACATTTGCGACGATCGCACCATACACCATCGAGGAAGCCTATGAGGTTGCCGACGCCATAGAGCGTGACGACATGGCGGCGCTCAAGGATGAACTTGGCGACCTGTTACTTCAGGTCGTGTTTCACAGCCGCATGGCCGAGGAAGCCGGCGATTTCGCTATCGGCGACGTCATAACGTCGATCAGCGACAAGATGGTCCGTCGCCATCCGCACATCTTTGCAGACCAGTCGGTCGAGCAATGGGATTGGGAGACGATCAAGGCCGAAGAACGCAGCGATGCCGGATCATCCAGCGCGATGGATGGCGTGGCATCGGCGCTCCCGGCACTGATGCGCGCGCAGAAATTGCAGAAGCGCGCCGCACGCACCGGGTTCGACTGGCCCGATGTCATCGGCGCGGTCGAGAAGATCGGCGAGGAAATCGAGGAACTGCTCGAGGCTGAAACCGAAGCAGAACGTATCGACGAAGCCGGAGACCTGCTGTTCGCCGCGGTCAACGTCGTCCGTCACATGGGCGTCAGCGCCGAGGATGCTCTGCGTACCGCCAACGCCAAGTTCGAGCGTCGGTTTCGGGCGATGGAAGCCGATGCTGGCGATGCGTTCGCCGGGCTGTCGCTCGACGAAAAAGAAGACCTCTGGCAGCGCGTGAAAAGGACCGCGCCGTTATAAGGCGCTGAAACGGCCCCAGTCCTTGTCCGACATCCGCACCGAAAGCGCCAACTGATCGCCCTCCTCGTGGGTTTCGAGCACCTCGCCATGCGCGTGCAGCCAGGCGATCTTCTGGCCATCGTGCCGCGCCAGAGTGACGGCATGAACCCGGTGCCCGATTACCAGGGCGTTCGATGCCATGCGCAGCAACGCCGACACCCCCTCCCCGGTCAACGCGGAGATCGGGCAGATGGTGCGATCATCCGGCGCAGTTTCAAGAAGGTGCGCACGCGCATCCTCGTCGAGAATATCCCATTTGTTCCACGCCTCGATCATCGGCACGGCAAGCCCCTGCCCGGCCAGCACCGGATCGAAATCGAGGCCGAGGTCGGTCAGGATCGCCTCGACCGATTCTCCCTGCATCTGTGCCTCGGGGTGCGCCATGTCGCGAACGTGGATGACCAGATCGGCCGAGAGCACCTCTTCGAGCGTCGCCCGGAACGCCGCGACCAGTTCGGTCGGCAGATCCGAGACGAAACCAACGGTATCGGAAAGGATGACCTTCTCGACACCATCGAGCCGGATCGCGCGCATCGTCGGGTCGAGCGTCGCAAACAGAAGGTCTTCGGCCATCACATCGGCATGGGTCAGCCGGTTGAACAGCGTCGATTTGCCCGCGTTGGTATAGCCCACCAGCGCGATCACCGGCCAAGGCGCCTTCTGCCGGCGTTCGCGGTGCAATCCGCGGGTGCGCTTCACCTGCTCGAGCTCGCGGCGCAACTTCGCCATACGATCCCGGATCATCCGGCGGTCGGCCTCAATCTGGGTTTCGCCCGGACCGCCCAGAAAACCGAAGCCGCCGCGCTGGCGTTCAAGGTGGGTCCAGCTGCGCACCAGCCTGCCTGCCTGATAATCAAGATGTGCGAGTTCGACCTGCAATCGGCCTTCGGCAGTTGCAGCGCGCTCGCCGAAAATCTCGAGGATAAGCCCGGTCCGGTCGATGACCTTGACCTTGAGCCGCTCTTCCAGATTGCGCTGCTGGATCGCAGACAGGCTGCCATCGACGATCAGCAGCTCGGCATCCTCGTCTTCCAGGCTGGCAGCGATGATATCGACCTGGCCGCCGCCGAACAGTGTTGCCGGCCGCGCAGTGCGGATGCGGAACGCGTGCGACGCCTTTACCGAAATACCGATCGCCAGCGCAAGGCCGCGCGCCTCCTCGAGCCGAGCGTCGGAATCGATCGCGCCGCGTCGGCCAAGGTCGGGATAGGCAATAACCGCGCGGGTACCGCGTACGAAATCAAGAGCGTGAGGGTCGTTCAAACTTCAATATATTCCTTTTGCACGGCCCCCAGATCGGAAATTCAATCGTTCTCGGATTCGGCATCGCCCCAATCGCCGGTCAGATCGACCGGAGCGTTTGGCTGTACGGTGGAAACCGCGTGCTTGTAGGCCAACTGGGCCATGCCCTCGCGTTCCAGCAGCATGCAAAACAGGTCATAGGCCGCGACCTTGCCCTGGAGCATCACGCCGTTGATCAGGAACATCGTCACCGGGACGCCGGTTTCCTGCACCGTCCGCAGGAACACTTCCTGCAGGTTGCGGTTCTTCGCGTTCTTGGCCCCCATCAATCCCGAAAAAATGCCGAGATCGATCGGTTGCGCCGGCATAACGGTCGAAATCGCGTGCTTGTAGACGAGCTGCGACTGTCCATCGCGCCGCAGCATCACCGAAAAATTGTCGAACCAGGTCACGATGCCCTGAAGCTTGACGCCCTTGACCAGAAACATGGTGACGGGAATTTTCGATTTTCTAAGCGAATTCAGGAAAACATCCTGAATGTTTTGAGCCTTTTCGGTCATTTTTGACCCCCGGTCTTGGTGATGACGTTGCATCACGGTTCATGAAAAGCCTGCCCGCAATAACCCGAACCGGCTGCGGCGCACGGCCACTCACCATACATAGTGCTGAACCGCCACCGCGCCAATGGGCAGATTGCGGCTTTTGACGTTTCTGCAGGTTGCGTCCGATCAGCGGTCGTGCAGTCCCAGCAGCTTGAGTTTGCGGTGCAATGCCGAGCGCTCCATCCCGATGAACTCGGCGGTCTTGGAGATATTCCCGGAAAACCGCCGGATCTGGATTTTGAGATACTCGCGCTCGAAGCTTTCGCGGGCTTCGCGCAATGGCACCCCCATCAGGCTCGATATTCCCGCCGCGCGGCCGCCATCCCCCTGCACCAGTTCGGGCGGCAGCATGTCGACGTCGATCCGCGCCAGCCTGCCGCGCGGCGCCAGGATGATCGTGCGTTCGACAACATTGCGGAGCTGGCGGACATTGCCCGGCCAGTTGTAGCTCTGCAGCGCGGCGATCGCCTCGCTGCTGGTCTCGGGCGGCTTGATGCCGTGCTCGCTCGCAAACCGGGCCACGTAATGCTCGACCAGCGGTGGTATGTCGTCACGGCGCTCGGTCAGCGCCGGAATTTCGACGGGCACCACATTCAGCCGATAGAACAGGTCTTCGCGGAACCGCCCTTCGGCGATCTCGTGCTCGAGATTGCGCGAGGTTGCCGAGACGAACCGGACATCGACCTTGATCGGACGCGTCGATCCCACGCGCGAAAAGCTCTGATCGGTCAGCACGCGCAGGATCTTGGCCTGGGTGGATTCGGGCATGTCAGCGACTTCATCGAGGAACAAAGTGCCGCCATGCGCGCGCTCGAGCAGGCCCGCGGTCGCCGACTTGCCCTGGTCCTCCTCGCCGAACAGTTCCTGTTCGAACCGGTCGGGCGTCATCCGCGCCGAGTTGACGGTGACGAAGGGTCCGGACGCTCTGCCGCTCCAGCTGTGCAGCAACCGTGCCGCCACTTCCTTGCCCACGCCTGCAGGTCCTGTGATCAGCAGGCGGCTGCCGCTGTTGGCGACGCGCTTGAGCGTGGCGCGGACCGCGTTGATCGCGCTCGAGCTTCCGGTCAGCTCGTCCGATATGCCGAGTTTCTCGCGCAACTGCGCGTTCTCGCGTCGCAGCCGCGCGGTTTCGGTTCCGCGCGCGACCATATGGATCAGCCGCTCGGCCTCGAACGGCTTTTCGATGAAATCCATCGCCCCTCGAGAAATTGCGGACACTGCAGTGTCGATGTTGCCGTGGCCGGAGAAGATAATCACCGGCAGGTCGGCATCGCGCGACTTGATTTCATCGAGCAGTTCCAGCCCGTCGAGCTTGCTGCCCTTGAGCCAGACATCGAGCAGGACCAGCGACGGCCTGCGCTCGTCGATCGCCGCGAGCGCGGCATCGCTGCCACCTGCGGTGCGACAGCTATAGCCCTCATCCTCCAGCACGCCCGAGACGAGGTCCCGGATGTCGCGTTCATCGTCTACGATCAGGATTTCCAAAGGCATGACTTAATTGCTTTCCTCGTCGTGTGCCGTGCGGGTCAGTTCGCTTTGCCGGTTTACGGGTTTCGTGCCGATGACGTTGCTGCGGTCAGCCCCGCTGCGGCGTGCTTCTGCGATAGTGCTATCGGCGTCCTGCAGCGCGCTGCCGCGCAGCAACGCGACGTCGAGCCGAATGATGACCCGGGTGCCGCCAGTGTCGTTGGATTCGAACGCCAGATCGCCGAAATGCTCTTCGACGATCTTCTTGACGATCGCGAGCCCCAGCCCGGTGCCCTTCTCGCGCGTCGTCATGTACGGCTCGACGATGCGGTCACGGTCCGCTGGCAGTCCGATGCCGTTGTCGTCGAGCGTCAGCACCAGAAACTGGTCCTGGCGCCTGACGGTGGCGATGACCACGCCCTTGTGCGCCTCATCGCATTGCCGCGCCTCGATCGCTTCGACCGCGTTCTTGAGAATGTTGGTGACTGCCTGGCCGATCTGGCGCCGGTCGCAATGAACATCGCTGCCCTCGTGCGAACCTTCGGCGGAAAAGCGGATGGCGGGGTGCGCCACTTCCTGCAGGAAGATCGCCTGGCGGACCAGGTCGAAGAAATTCTCCTCGCGAAACACCGGCTTGGGCATCCGTGCGAACGACGAGAATTCGTCGACCATGTTGCGAAGATCGCCGACCTGCCGCACGATGGTATCGGTGAGCTGGCCGAACGTCGGATCGTCCTCGCTGACCTTGCTCGCATAGCGGCGCTTGAGGCGCTCGGCGGCAAGCTGGATCGGGGTCAGCGGGTTCTTGATTTCGTGCGCGATGCGGCGGGCGACATCGGACCACGCCGCCTGGCGCTGATCGACCAGCTGCTGGGTGATGTCCTCGAAGGTAATCACCATGCCATAAGGCTCGCGCACCGCGCGCACCGCCAAGGTCAGCAGATCGTTGCCGCGCGAATACTGGATCACGGCCTTCTCGGTTCCGTCCGCCACCAGCCGCGCGAAGGGCGGCGCGATGCTCGACAAAGTGCAGCCAAGGCATTGTGCGGTATCGACCTGCAGCAGCCGCTGGGCGGTGCTGTTCATCAACCGCACCATCCCCATCGGATCGACCGAGATCACCCCGGCGCTGACCGATTCCAGCACCGCCTCGGTAAACGCACGGCGATCGTCGAGCTGGCTGTTGGCGCGGATCAGCGCGGACGTCTGCTCGGACAGGCGGCTCGCCATCCGGTTGAACGCCCGGCCCAGCACGCCGACCTCGTCGGTGCGGTTGGCGGTATCGACCCGGGTGGCGAAGTTGCCGGTGCTGATGTCGCGCGCCGCGCTCGCCATATCGGTCAGCGGCCGCACCATACGGTCGGCGAACTTCAACGCCGCCCACAAGGCCACCGCCACCAGCAGCAGCGACACGACGAACAGCGCGATGTTGAACTGGATCTGCAGGTTCTGTGACCGCGAGAACAGCGCCTTGTAGTCGGAAAGCACCGTCTGTGCGCGTTCCCACTGGCTCAAGGCCAGCTGGTTGGACGCGCGTGCGACATAGAGGTAGACCCGCGCCTCCTTGTCGAGTTGGGTGACGACTTCGATCCGGTCGGACTCGGCGGAGACAACTGCGCTTTCCCCGGCCTCCAGCTGGCGGACGATGGCCGGGGTCACACGGTCGGACGAGGTGCGATTGTCCGGATCAACGATCGCCGCGGTGCGAATAACGCCATCTTCGCCGATCTCGACGATCGCGGATTCGTTCATTTTTCGCCCGACGACCTGGAAGATATAAGCCTCGGCAAATTCGGGGCTGTCGATGCGTGTCTGCTGAAGATACTCGCGCAGATCGCTTGCCATCGCGACGGTTTCGGCAGCGACATCGCGCCGGCCTTCCTCATAATACCCACGCGCAAGATCGTTGGCGTTCTCCAGCATCCCGCGCGCCCGGTCCGAAAACCAGAACTCGACGCCATATTGGAACAGCAGCGAGGTGATCACGACGACCAGCAGCATCGGGATCGACGAAATCAGCGAAAACAGCGCGACGAAGCGCACGTGGAGTCGGCCTGTGCCTTCCTCGCCGCTGGCATTGGCGCGCCGGATAGCGACGCGCCTGCCAATCAGCGCCAGCAGCGCCATTGCGGGAATGAGATTGCCGACAAGCAGACTCGCGGTGACCGGCGCCGGCACCATCACCTGCCGCCCCTGATAGGAGCCGACGAGCCACCACGAAAACCCCATCAGGGTCACGAGCAGTACGACGCAGCCGATTTCCAGCGCAGGAAACAGGCTGCCTTTGCGCATCATGACGGCATATCGGCGCGCAAGCCGGCTTGTTCGGGGCTGAGGGAGGACGGTCGACGAGGCCATAGTGGTCAGTTTACAACAGGTGCGTTGCCAGAATACAAGGCCTTTCCGTCATCCTGACGGTTTGTCAGCTTACACCCGACCCACTTCAACGCAAGACGGACGTCAGAGCGGTCAGGCTCACACGTTCGCCAATCCGTGTTCGACCAGCTTTTTCCGCAGCGTGTTGCGGTTGATCCCCAGCATTGCGGCCGCCTTCACCTGATTGCCCTCGCACTGGCGCATGATCGATTGCAGCAGCGGGATCTCGAATGCTGCCAGCGCGCGATCGTAGACTGCGCCATGCTCGGGCCTCTCGGTGAGCAAAAACCGGCTGACCGCCTGATCGAAATCGCTTTCTTCCCGCCGGGTATCGCCGCCAAGCGCGGGCTCATCGAAGATGCCGCCGAGTGCTTCGGCGGTGATCATGTCGTCCCGGCTCATGATAACCGCGCGAAACACCAGATTGCGCAGCTCGCGCACGTTGCCGCGCCAGTTGCGGCGTTGCATCGCGGCGATCGCGCTGTCGTTGAAGGTGCGCCGGGGCAAGCCCTCGTGCACTGCCAGCGCCAGAAAGTGCTCCACCAGTGCCGGGATGTCGCTCAACCGCTCGCGCAATGGCGGCAGCTCGATCGGGACGACGTTGATCCGGTAATACAGATCCTCGCGGAACAGGCCCGCTTCGATCAGCGGTCCGAACGGCTTGTTGGTCGCCGCGACGAACCGCACGTCGAGCTCGATTTCGCGGTGACCGCCGACGCGGGTGATCCGCCCCGTCTGCAGCGTGCGCAGCAGCCGGGTCTGCGCCTGCATCGGCATGTCACCGATTTCATCGAGAAACAGCGTGCCGCCATGCGCCTGTTCGAACTTGCCGATCGTCTGCGCCACCGCGCCCGTGAACGCGCCCTTTTCATGCCCGAACAGTTCGGATTCGATCAGTTCGGCGGGGATTGCGGCCATGTTGACCGCGACGAACGGCCCCTGTTTGCGATGGCCCAATTGGTGGATCGCCTCGGCGACCAGCTCCTTGCCGGTGCCGGATTCGCCCAGGATCAGCACCGACAGATCGTTGCGCAGCACGCGGGTGATCATCCGGTACACGGTCTGCATCGGCGCGCTGCGTCCGACCAGAGGCATGCCGCTGTCGGCGGGATCGGCATCGAGCATTCCGCTCGTTTCGCCGCTGCGCGCGATCGCCTGCAGTACCGCGCGGATCAGCTCGTCCAGATCGAACGGCTTGGGGAAATATTCGTAAGCTCCGGCTTCGCTGGCGCGCACCGCGGTATCGAGCGTGTTTTGAGCCGAAAGCACGATCACCGGCGTATCCGGGTGCTGATCGATCACGGTGCCAAGCGTGGCAATGCCGTCACCATCCTCGAGCATGACATCGGTCAGGATCGCGGCGTAGCGCTTGGCGGCGATCAGCGTGTTGCGCTTGGCAATCGAGGTGCAGTGGTCCACCGCGCAGCCTTCGGCTTCGAGCGCGGCCATGATCACCTGACTGATCGCGCGATCGTCTTCGACCAACAGGACCGATTTTGCCATTATGCCTGGTTCTCCTGATCGGCCAGCGGCAGGAACAGCCGGAATTTGGTGAGGCCCTGCTGCACATCGCGCTCGTGGACGATCCGGCCGTTCATGTCGCGCACCAGTTTCTGTACCAGTGCGAGGCCAAGCCCCTGCCCTGTCTTCTTGGTGGTGACGAACGGCGAGAAGATATCCTCCGCAATGTCCGCATCGATGCCCGGGCCGTTGTCGCTCACCCGAACTTCCACCGGCAGGCGGATATAGCTGTCATCGCGCGACAGCCTGAGGCGCACCCCAGATACGAACTTGGTGGTCAGCGTGATACAGGCATCCTCCTGCCCTTCCATCGCCTCGCGCGCGTTGGTAATCAGGTTGAGCAACACCTGTACCAGATTGTCGACATCGGACAGAACGGGCGGGATCGAGGGATCGAACTGCTCGACGAACCGGACCGATCCGGGATGCGCGGTCTCTACGATCTCACGTACCCGCGCCAGCGGCTCGTAGATGTTGCACGGGCGCACCGGCGCGGCGGTGCGCCGGGTCAGCGACTGCATCTGGTCGATCAGCAGAGCAATCCGATCGACCTCTGCGGTGATCAGGCCGGAAAGCCGCCTGCCTGCCCCGTCGAGCTGGCGCTCGATCAGCTGCGCCGCCCCTTTGATTGCGGCGAGCGGGTTCTTGATCTCGTGCGCCAGAATGTCAGGCCCGCGCACCGCAAAACCTTCGGCAGAAGGCTCGCTGTCGAACAGCGGCGATCCGGCACCCGATTCATTGAGCACAAGCAGCTGCCACCCGTCGCCCACCGGACTGAGCGAGATATCGACCTTGCGCACGCTGTTGCGGCCGATTTCTACGCGCATGCCATGCGCTGCAAGATTGGTATCGGGCTGGTCGAGCGCGAGCCCGATCCGCGCGTCGTCGAACCGCAGGAATTCGGACAACGGCCTGCCGATCAGTCGCCTTGCGCTCTGTTCGAGCATGTTTTCCGCCGCCGCATTGGCCGCTGCTATCGACCGATCGGCGCGCAGCATGACCACCGCCATCGGCAGGCTCTGCAATTGTGCGGCGGCGTCAGGGACCACTCCGGCCAGATCCGCCATCAGGCTGCGGCGCGGCGCAGCCAGGGGCGATAGAACTCTCCGAGCATCGCGACCACGGTATCGGGGTTGTCGATCTGGTTCATCTTGTTGCGCAGCTCGGCCGAGCCCGGCAGGCCCTTGGTATACCAGCCCAGATGCTTGCGCGCCATCTTGACGCCGGTGTCAGCCCCGTAATGCTCCAGCATCGCATGGTAATGCTCGATGATGACATGGTACTGCTCGTCCAGATCAGGATCGGGCAGCATTTCGCCGGTGCGCAGCGCATGCATCACCTGCCCCAGCAGCCAGGGTCGGCCATAGGCGCCGCGCCCGATCATGACGCCATCTGCGCCGCTCTGCTCGAGCGCGGTGCGCGCATCCTCGACGCTGCAGATGTCGCCGTTGACGATGACCGGCAGCTTCACCGCCGCCTTGACCCTGGCGACAAACCCCCAGTCGGCGCTGCCCTTGTACATCTGGTTGCGGGTGCGGCCGTGAACCGTGATCATTTGCGCGCCCAGATCCTCGGCGATCCGCGCGAGTTCGGGCGCGTTGAGGCTGTCATGGCACCAGCCCATGCGCATCTTGACCGTCACCGGCACCTTGACCGCCTTGACCGTCGCCTCGATCAACGCGGCAGCGAGCGGCAGGTCGCGCATCAGCGCCGAGCCTGCATCGCCATTGACCACCTTCTTGACCGGGCAGCCCATGTTGATGTCGATGATCGCAGCGCCGCGATCCTCGTTGAGCTTGGCAGCTTCGGCCATCTGCTTCGGCCCGCAACCGGCAAGCTGCATCGACACCGGTTCTTCGACCGCGTGCCAGGCCGCCTTTTGCAGCGATTGGCGCGTCTCGCGGATCATCGCTTCGCTTGCGATCATTTCGGTGACGTTGAGCCCCGAGCCATAGCGCCGCACCAGGGTGCGGAACGGCATGTCGGTCACGCCCGTCATCGGCGCGAGCAGAACCGGCTCGTCGATCTGGAGCGGACCGATCTGGATCGGCTTGAGGGTGGGAGCGTGGGTCATGATGATGTGTGCCTAATATTTAGGCAGCCCCATAATCGCAAAGCGACTGGCGGGCAAGCGGCACTTGGTCTATTGCCCGCGCCCGATGCATCATGCGACACCCAGCCCTTCCAGCGACACGCCCCGCATCGCCGCGCTGATCGTGGCGGCGGGCAAAGGCCTGCGCGCTGGCGGCAACGTGCCCAAGCAGTTTGCAGAGTTTTCCGGCAAGCCGTTGCTGCGGCACAGCGTCGAGGCGTTTGCCGCGCGGGATGCCGAGCCGCGGATATTCGTGGTCGTCGGTGATGGCCAGCAGGCGTTGGCACAGGCTGCGCTTGCCGGGATCGAGGGCGTCGTCTTCGTCACCGGTGGCGCGGAGCGCAGTGACTCCGTTCGGCTGGGCCTGCTGGCGCTCGCCGCCAGCGGTGATGTCGACCGGGTGTTCATCCATGATGCTGCCCGCCCGGTGCTGCCTGCCGACGTTCTCGATCGGCTGAACGCTGCACTCGATAGCGCTCCCGGCGCGGTGCCGGTACTCCCTGTCGTCGACAGCATCGCGCGGGGCGCCGACGGCGTGATCGAAGCCGCAGTCGAGCGGGCCAATCTGTGGCGCATCCAGACTCCGCAAGCGTTTCACTTCGACGCCATTCTCGCCGCACACCTCGCGTGGTCGCCGACCAAGGTCGCTACCGACGACAGCCAGGTTGCGCGCGCGCACGGTCTTGCGGTCGCACTGGTCGAGGGCGACGAAGCGCTCGCCAAGATCACTTTTGCCGAGGATTTTTCCGTGTCGCATGCCCCAGCCCCGATGCCTGCCCCGTTGATGGTCCGCACCGGAATGGGCTATGACGTCCACCGTCTGGTCAGCGGCGAGGAACTGTGGCTGGGCGGCATCAGGATCGAGCATGACAAGGGCCTGTCCGGGCACAGCGATGCCGATGTCGCGCTGCATGCGATCACCGACGCGTTGCTCGGCGCGATGGCGCTCGGCGACATCGGCGAGCACTTCCCGCCCAGCGATCCGCAATGGCGTGGGGCGGACTCGGCGCAATTTCTGGCGCACGCGGCATCATTGGTTAGGGCAAAAGGTGGCCAGATCGCCAATATCGATCTGACGATCATCTGCGAGGAACCGAAAATCGGCCCGCACAAAGCTTCCATTCAGCAACGCATCGCCAAGATACTGGCGTTGCACCCGGACCGGGTCGGGGTGAAAGCCACCACGACCGAACGGCTTGGTTTTACCGGGCGCGGCGAAGGCATTGCCGCGCAGGCGGTGGCCAGCGTGATGGTCACCGGTTGATTTAGACAGGACATGATTATGACACGATACACCTTGGCCTCCCGCTCTTCTGCAGCGCTCGCGATGGCCGCAGCGCTCATGGCGAGTTCAGCCCATGCGCAGACTGCGGCCTGCCTTATGCCCGCCGAAGCGCAGTCGGTCGCGGTTGCCGCGTTGCCCGATGCGCTGTCGAGCGCGCGCAGGGCCTGCCTGCCGCACCTGCCGGCATCTTCGGCCCTGACCCGGTCGTCCACACGCATCGCGCAGGTCTATCAGCCCGCCGCCGAGCGCGCCTGGCCGACCGCCGGGCGTGCCTTCATGGCGGCGGTCGAGCTCCCACTGCCGCCGGGCACCGATCCGCAGCTGATCCGCCCCTTGCTGACCGCAGCCATCACCAGCATGATCGAGCAACAGATCAAGCCGACGGACTGCGGCGCCGTCGACGAATTCTATGGTGCGCTCGAACCGCTTCCGCCCGAAAACATGGGCAAGCTGCTGATCGCGATCATGAAGATGGACGACGCCTCGAAGAAGCCGGGTGCGCCCAGGAAGAACCCGTTCACCATCTGCCAGGACGCGCCCAAGTGAAGAACCTGCTGCCGTCGGCGCTGACGGAACTTGCCGAGCGCGTGGTAATGGAAAACGCCGCCAGAGGCCGCCGCATCGTGCTTGCCGAAAGCTGCACGGGGGGCCTGGTGTCAGCGGCGCTCACCGAGATCCCCGGAAGTTCCGACGTGCTCGACCGCGGCTTCGTGACCTATTCCAACGATGCGAAGATCGAATCACTGGGGGTCAGCGCCGAACTGATCGACACGTTCGGCGCTGTCTCCCCTGCGGTCGCATGGGCGATGGCGCGCGGCGCGCTCAAACATTCGGATGCCGATGTGGCGGTTGCGATCACCGGGATTGCAGGTCCCGGTGGCGGCACCGAGAGCAAGCCGGTGGGCACGGTCGTGTTTGCCTGCGCGCTTCGCGGACAGGACGAGAACGACATCAGCGCCGAGCAGAAGAATTTCGACCCCACGCTCAGCCGCGCGGAAATCCGTCAGGAAGCCGCGATGGCCGCGCTCGAGTTGCTGTTGCCGTAAAGCGCCTCGGCGCGCGTCTCGAATGCGCCGACCATCTTGCGGAACGCGCGATCGAAATACTGGCCTGCAAGCGCTTCGAACAACCGGTTCTTGAAGGTGAACGAGACGTAGAAATCGACGGTGCACCCGCCCTCGCCGTCACTCGCGAACTGCCAGATGTTCTCCAGGTTCTTGAGCGGCCCGTCGAGATATTCGACCTCGATCCGCTGTCCTGGAACCTTGCGTACCAGCGAGGTGAACTTCTCGCGCAGTTGCTTGAAACCGACCACCATATCGGCGACCATCTCGACCTCGGTATCCGATTTGACCCGCGTCGCGATGACCCAGGGCAGAAACTCGGCATAACGCGCGACATCGGCCACCAGATTGTACATCTGGTCGGGGGACCATGGCAGGTGCCGCGTTTCACGATGCGAAGGCATAAGCGTTCCCTTACCGGGCGGCCTGCCGCGCCAGCTTGGCCTCGCGCGCCGCGCGCATCTGGGCAAAGTCCTCGCCAGCGTGATAGCTAGACCGGGTCAACGGGCTCGATGCGACCTGCAGGAAGCCCTTCGCGCGCGCGATCGCCGCATAGGCATCGAACGCCTTGGGCGTGACGAAGTCGATGACCTTGGCATGGCGCGGCGTCGGCTGGAGATACTGGCCCATAGTCAGAAAATCGACATCGGCCGAGCGCATGTCATCCATCACCTGGTGCACCTCGAGCCGCTCCTCGCCGAGCCCCATCATGATGCCCGACTTGGTGAAGATCGACGGATCGAGCCTTTTCACCGTCTCGAGCAGCCGCAGCGAGGCGTAATAGCGCGCCCCGGGACGGATCGTCGGGTACAAGCGAGGCACCGTCTCCAGATTGTGGTTGTAGACATCAGGCCGTGCAGTCACGATCGCCTCGACGGCGGCTTCGTGCTTGTTGCGGAAATCTGGGGTCAGGATCTCGATGGTGGTCGCAGGCGTGGTTCGCCGCAAAGCCTCGATCACCTTGACGAACTGGCTAGCGCCGCCATCGGGCAGATCGTCGCGATCGACCGAGGTGATGACGATATGCTGCAGGCCCATCTGCGCTGCGGCATCGGCGACATGCTGCGGTTCCTTCAGATCGACCACGCGCGGCATGCCCGTCTTGACGTTGCAGAACGCACACGCGCGGGTGCAAACATCGCCCAGGATCATCACCGTGGCGTGTTTCTTGGTCCAGCATTCGCCGATGTTGGGGCACGCCGCCTCTTCGCACACCGTGTTGAGGTTGAGGTCGCGCATCAGCTTGCGGGTTTCGTTGAACCCCTTGCTGGTGGGCGCACGGACCCGGATCCAATCGGGCTTGCGAACGCGGGCGGGACGGCCTTCGGGACCATCGATGGGGGTCACTTCATTCATGCCTTGCGCTTTAGCGCAGCCTCTGGCGCAGTTCCACTGGTAAAAGCGTGCCGCCGGTGACACCTAGGCGCAGATGCGGATCAAGCGCGGGGAAACGATGACATCTGACAATCTTGAGCACCTCGATGACGATCTCGATTCGGTGCTGGCCGATGTCTGGCAACGGCTGGGCCGTGCCGTTAGCGACCGGCGCGCTGCGATGCACACCCCTGTCGTGGCCACGATCGGACCAGATGGCGCTCCCAGCCAGCGGGTGATGGTGCTGCGCGCGTTCGATCGCGGCACGGCGACGCTTCGCTTCCACACCGATGCGCGTGCGGCCAAGGTGAATCAGGTGGGGCCAAGCGGTCCCGTCTCGGTGCTGTGCTACGACCCTGGTGCCAAGCGGCAGTTCAGGCTGTCCGGAACGGCGGGAATCGAAACCGATACGTCTGCGGCTGACCAGGCCTGGGCCGAAGCGACGTTGTTCGCCAAGCGCTGCTACCTTGCCGATCCGGCCCCCGGTACCGTTTCGCAGACGCCGGTATCGGGCCTTCCCGCCAATATCGAGGGACGCAAGCCCGACGATGACGACGAGGTCGCCCCGGGCCGCGCCAATTTCGCGCTGCTGATGGCGCAGATCGAAACCGTCGAATTCCTCCACCTCGCCCACACCGGCCACCGCCGCGCGGTGTTCCGCAAATCGCCAGACGGAGACTGGCGCGGGCAGTGGCTGGTGCCCTGAACCGTTGCTTTTCATCCGCTGAGGCGCCACCGTTCGGCATGGCCAAGGAAACACCCCCCAACATCGCGCTGCTGATCGACGCAGACAACGCCAGCCCCTCAGGGATCGATCCGGTACTCACCGTGCTGGCGGAGCTCGGCACCGTCAACATTCGCCGCGCCTACGCCAACTGGCGCAAACCTGCGCTCAAGGGTTGGGCCGATATCGTGCACAAGTTCGGCATTGAGCCGCAGCAGCAGTTCGACCTGACCAAGGGCAAGAACGCCACCGACATGAAGATGACGATCGACGCGATGGACCTGCTGTTTCGCGGCCGCGTCAACGGGTTCGGCATCATGAGCTCGGACAGCGACTTCATGCCGCTCGCCCAGCGCATTCGCCAGGATGGCTTGCCGGTCTATGGCTTTGGTGGCGACAAGACGCCCGAAGCGTTCAAGCAGGCCTGCACCCGGTTCATCGATGTGAACGCGCTGATCAAGGTCCAGGGGGCCGAGAAGAAGGCGGACAATGCCGCTGCGGCAAAGGGCAACGGCAAGCCCGACCCCAAGCCGGCCGCGGGCGGCGCGAGCATCGACGAAGGCGTCATCCAGCTGCTGATCGATGCCTATCAGGCGAGCAAGCGCGACGAGCGCGGCTTCGCCTCGTTGAGCGAGGTCGGCAAGATCGCGGGCAACCGGTCGAGCTTCGACGTCCGCAACCACGGTTTCCCGCGCCTGCTCGACATGTTCGAAGCCTCGCCGCAATTCACCACTGAACGCCGCGAGAATGGCGGGCTGTTCGTCAAGCGGTTGCGATAAGAGGACGCTGTCGGCGAAGACGACCGTTAAAAGTCGAACGTGATATAGGCCTGCAGCAATCGCGGCTCGATGAGCCGATAGGCGCCTGCGTCTTCAAGCTCGAACCCTTGCACGTCGAACACATTGCTGAGTTGCACCCGCAAGACCGCAGGCGCGCGACCGACATTGAATCCATATCGACCGCCGAGCGTGACCAGGGTCCGAGCGGGAATGGTGACCGCATTGCTGACCGTTGCGGTCTCGGGCGATCGATGGGACACAGCAAGATCGAATGACACCCCAGCGAGCATCGATGGCCGCCAATCCGCATTGGCCTCGATGCGCCGCGCGATCCCGCCGACCGCACGCGGGCCCGACACGCCGAGCTCCACAGCCTCGCCACTGACCGATGGATCGAGCAGCACCGTGCCGATGTTGACCGCAAGTTCCGGGGTCAAGGCACCCGCCAGCGACGCTTCGATACCGCGATTGCGCACGGTGCCCAGTTCGCCGAAACGGTTGGAGGCATCAAGATTGAAATAGGGTTTCGACACTTCGAACACACCGGTTACCAGCCGCAGCTCTTCGGTCAGCTTGTAACGGAAGCCGAAGTCGAACTGGCGCGTCCGGATCGCCGGAAGCGCCTCGTTGCGGTTGGCGGCGTTGCCAGGCGCGATGCCGCTTTCCTCCAGACCGGTGACGAACCCGCCATAAGCGGCAAGCCGCGAGGTGAGATCGACCGCTGCTCCGATATTGAACAGAAACAGCCGCGCATCCGTGGCGACCGGATCCTGGTCGGGCAGACCGATGCGCTTGCGATAGTCGGTGCGCTGGATGCCTATGCTGAGCTCGCCCCGATTGTCCCAGCGGCCTTCATAAGCCAGTCCGCCGGTCCACTGGCGGACGCGGTCCCGCTGTTGCTCGCCGAAGTCGAATGCTGGCTCCGGCAGGAAATTGCGGCGGCCGATGACGGTCTCGCCAAGGTCGATCTCGTCCGCGCCGTCAAAGCGGCGAAAGGCATCGCGGCCACGCAAGGCTGCGTGGATCTGGTGGGTTCGCGGGCCGTCGTCGATTGTCCGGGTCAGCCGGACCTCGCCGCTGGTCGATCCGAAGAAGAGCGGGGGATCGACGATGATCTCCTGCCGCGCCCGTCCATCGGGCTGGACATCGAAGATCAGGTTGGTTGCATCCCTGGGGAAATCGGCCTGCGAACGAAACAGACCCGCCTTGATGGCCCAGCCATCGGCGATCCGCCAATCGGCGACAACGCCGGCGTTGATTTCGGTATCGACCGTCTTTGCCCAGTCAGGCCCGATCCGGACGCGGCGCGGCAGACGCGGCGGCAGATATTCGCCTGCAGGCAGATAGACGGGGGTCGCGTCGTCAAGCGGAGTATAGGCGACGCTGACGAAGGGAACGAATGTCAGATCGGCACTGGGTCGCCAGTTGGCGATGAATGCCCCTTCGAACTTGTCATCGCGCTGCCCGTCGCCAAAACGCAGCCACTCGAGCGTCGTGCCGAACCCCAGGCTGAGCCGTTCGTTGATTGGCACGGCAAGGTCGATCTCGCCGCGGACTTCGCCAAAGCTTGTCGCGCCCGCCTGGGCGCTGGCGGCGAGTTCGTCGCCGGGAATGCGAAGCCCCAGATCGACAATGCCGGTGGGCGCCGGAAACGGGCTGCCGATCGCCGTGGGGCCGACCCGCACCAGCGTCGTCCCGCTGATCCGGTCGGTGGGAAGGATGACGGGATCGAAATACAGCCCTGCGATGCGGACATTGCCGGCCACCACGGGAGAAAATCCGCGCACCTGATCGGTATCGTACAGGCCAACGCCTTCGCGGCCGACCACCGTGCCAAAGGCATCGCCGGCTTGCCGCACCGCATTTTCACTCGCGCGCGAACCCGCCGCCGTCAGCTGCGGATCGGACTGGCGCAATCGGCTAGGTTGCGGCAGGTTTTCGGATGGCGGGGCTTCGCGGTCGGTTGCTTCGGGGGGTTCCGGGGGGGATGGCTGAGCAACGGATGGGTTACTCGCAAGCGCCAGCCAGATCGCAACATCGATGGCCATCGGGCATCTCCGTTCTCCATTTCATTGTGCGCTGATGAAGCGAAAACAGGCACGCCCCTTGCTCGCCAAAGGGACCGATGGCCTAACGCATAAAGCCGGCGAGGCGATCCAGGATTATTCCCACTCGATCGTGCCCGGCGGCTTCGAGGTATAATCATAGACCACGCGGTTGATGCCCTTGACCTCGTTGATGATCCGCGTCGCAGTGCGCTGCAGGAAGCTGGAATCGAACGGATAAATGTCTGCAGTCATGCCGTCGGTGCTGGTCACCGCGCGCAACGCGCAGACGTTGTCATAGGTGCGCCCATCGCCCATCACGCCCACGGTCTTGACCGGGAGCAGCACCGCGAAGGCCTGCCAGATAGCGTCGTAGAGCCCGGCATTGCGGATTTCGTCGAGATAGACCGCGTCTGCCTTGCGCAGGACATCGCAGCGCTCGCGCGTGACCTCGCCGGGGATGCGGATCGCAAGGCCGGGTCCCGGGAACGGATGCCTGCCAACAAAGATGTCGGGCAGACCAAGCTCGCGGCCCAGCGCGCGGACCTCGTCCTTGAACAGCTCGCGCAACGGCTCGACCAGCTTCATGTTCATCCGCTCGGGCAGGCCGCCGACATTGTGATGGCTCTTGATCGTCACCGAAGGCCCGCCGGTGAACGAGACGCTCTCGATGACATCGGGATAGAGCGTGCCCTGCGCCAGGAAATCCGCGCCGCCGATCTTGCGGGCTTCGGACTCGAACACGTCAATGAAGGTCTTGCCGATGAACTTGCGCTTGAGCTCGGGATCGGTAACCCCGGCGAGCCCGCCCATGAACAGAGCTTCGGCCTGAACATGCACCAGCGGGATGTTGTAATGGCCCTTGAACAGGCTGACGACCTGGTCCGCCTCGCCCAGCCGCATCAGGCCGTGATCGACGAAGACGCAGGTCAGCTGGTCGCCGATCGCCTCGTGGATCAGCACAGCAGCGACTGCGCTGTCGACTCCGCCGGAAAGCCCACAGATCACGCGCGAACTGCCGACCTGCTGGCGGATCTCCGCGATCTTGGCGGCCTTGAATTCGGCCATCGACCAGTCACCGCGACAGCCGCAGACATGGCGGACGAAATTGGCGATCAGCTTGCCGCCATCGGGCGTGTGCACGACCTCGGGGTGGAACTGCATCGCGTAAAAGCTGCGCTCGTCATCGGCGATCACGGCAAAAGGCGCGCCGGGCGAGGATGCTACCGAGCGGAAGCCGGGTGCCAGCGCGGTGACCTTGTCGCCATGGCTCATCCACACCTGATGCGACTCGCCTTCCTTCCACAGCCCGTCGAACAATCGGCAGCGGTCGGTGATCTGGATGAACGCACGGCCAAACTCGCCGCCTTTGTCACCGCCGCCCTCGACCGTGCCCCCCAGCTGCTGCGTCATCGTCTGCTGGCCATAGCAGATGCCCAGGATCGGCAGGCCGGAATTGAGGATGGCATCGGAGACGCGTGGATTCGCCTCGTCGAGAACCGATGCCGGGCTGCCCGAGAGGATGATCCCCTTGGGCTTGAGCCGCTCGAACGCCGCCTGGGCGGTGGTGAACGGGGCGATCTCGCTGTACACCCCGGCCTCGCGCACCCGCCGTGCGATAAGCTGCGTCACCTGGCTGCCGAAATCGACAATCAGAACGGATTCGTCATGGGCTATGGTCATGCCTCAGCCGATAGTTTGAGCGGCGCGGCAAGTCCAGAGTTCAACGTCGCGGCTGATCATCGGTTGCTACAGGAATATGGTTCACGCGAAGACGCGAAGACGCGAAGTGGCGGTGATCGTTTACGATCCGCCTGATGCCCTCCTTGAAGGTCGCAGCACCGAAATTCATGAGCAGTCCGACTGGCTGGCGCGCCAATCGTAAATACGTGAGCAGCTGTTTGCTATGAACAGGCGCGAGCTTCTCAATCGATTTTATCTCGATGATCAAGGTGTCTTCGACAATGATATCAGCTCTGAAACCCTCTCGCAGGTCAAGACCCCGGTAACTGATACTGATCGGCTGTTGCCGATCAACCTTCAGTCCAGCCTGGTGAAGGCAATGCGCCAGAACGGCCTCGTAAACCGACTCGAGCAGACCCGGACCCAATTCGCGATGAACCTGCAGGCCGCAATCGACTGCTATACGAGCGATGCTCTCGACATCGACCTTCATCGCCCTTTCCCCTTCTTCGCGGCTTCGCGGCTTCGCGTGAAACCCTCTTACACCCCTTCCGCCAGCATCGCCCGCAGATCGGTCTTCAACACCTTGCCGATGTGGCTGCGCGGCAGTTCGTCGATCGGGTGGAGCGCGGCAAGGCGCTGGGTCTTGCCGAGTTCGGCGTTGACGGTGGCGAGCACCTCGTCGGCATCGAAGGGAGCGCCAGGCGCCGGGACAATGAAGCCGACCGGGGTTTCGCCCCAGCGCTCGGACGGCATGCCGACCACGGCTGCATCGGCCACCGAGTGATGCTGCATCAGCGCTTCCTCAAGATCCTTGGGATAGATGTTGAACCCGCCCGAGATGATCATGTCTTTGGCGCGGCCGACGATTTGGACGAAGCCGTCTTCGTCGACGATGCCGATATCGCCCATCTTGAACCACAGGTTGCCTTGCGCATCGCGCCATTCCATGTCGCGAGTCTTGTCGGGCTGGTTCTTGTAGCCGCTCATCATCGTCGGCGAGCGGCCGACCATCTCGCCCTTCGAGCCCGGGGGCAGCTCGTTGCCCTCTTCGTCGATGACCTTGAGCTCGTGCCCCTTCACCGGCTGGCCAACGGTGTGCAATTTGTCGGGGAAATTGTGCGCCTGGAGCATGCACACCACCCCGCCCTCGGTCATGCCGTAAATCTCGACCAACCCGCCGGGGAAGCGGCGCAGCGCCTCTGCCTTGAGCTCGGCGCTGAACGGGGCGCTGGTGCAGAACTTGAGCTGCATCGAAGACAGATCATGCGAATCGAACGCCGGATCGGACATCAGCCGCTGATACTGGACCGGGACCAGCATAGTATGGGTGGCGCGCATCGACTCTGCCGCCTTGAGCCACGCTGCCGCATCGAACTTGCCCATCAGTCGCGCCATGCCGCCATGGACGATTGTCGGCAGGAACACCGCCAGCGTGGTGTTGGAGTAGAGCGGGGTCGACAGGATCGAGCGTGCCTGTTCGCTGTAGATCGCCTGGAAACCGGCCACGGATTGGCGCCAGCGCATGGCGTGCGAATGAACGATGCCCTTGGGCGTGCCGGTCGTGCCGCTGGAATAGATGATGTTGAACGCATCGCCAGGCAGCGGTGGTTCGACATCGGGAACGGCGCCTTCGCCTGCCATCCAGTCGCCGATTACCGGCGTGCCATCATCGCCTGCATCGAGCATGATGTGCCGAACGTCGGGCAGCGCGACCCCGCTTGCCAGCAATTCTGCACGCTTGTCGCGGTCGATGAAGAGGTGGATCGCCCCGGAGTCCGCCAGCATGTTGGCGAGCTGTCGTGGGGTCGCACTGGTGGTCAGCGGCGCGGCACATCCCCCTGCCCGAATCGCAGCAAGATACGCAAGGGCATAGGGAATGCCGGTGGTCCCGAGGATCGCAACCGCCTGCCCGCGCTGCAGGCCATCGGCAAGCAGTTGCACCGCCATCCGGTCGACCTGCGCCGAAAGCTCGCTCCAGCTGATCTGGTTTGCGCCATCATCGAGCGCGAGCGCATCGGGCTGTTGCCTGCCCCATTCCGCGACGATCCCCGGCCAGTTGCCGAATTCCTGCTCGAGCGCTGCGCTGATATCCATTCCGATCCTCTCCCTGCGGCTTGGTTGCCGCTTGTATGGAAAGGTTATGCCCAGCGCAGCAGCGCGTGAAAAGCGACAATCGCGCTACATCGACGGACGATCAGTTCGCGACCGATGCCACGAAGGTGTTCTCGACCCAACCGCTGAGGCATGGGCCAGAATAGGGCTGCTTGGTGCGGACAGGCCGCGTGACGCCGCAATCGACTGCGGGTGTTGCCGATGGTGCCGGCTCATCCGTGGGGGGTGCGGCAGCCCCCTGGGCAGCGGTGGTGGTCGCGGGAAATTGTCCAACCACGACGCCAAGCCATTGCTGGTCGAGGCTGCGGGTGCAGACGAACACCTGGGTGTCGTCGGTCAGCGCGCCGACCTGTCTGGCGCCATCGAACGGTGCATCGCGCACCGGCAATTCAGCCCCGCGCAATCCTCCGACGCGGCCACGCCCCTGGCATGCGGCGAACCGCGCGCCGCCTTCGCCAATGGTCACCGGACGTGCGGTCGGGCTCGATTCTTCGGCGCCGAGGCGCTCTCCGGCAGCCTGACCGCCCGGCGCACGCCGTTCGGTCGGCTCGGGATCGGCGCAACCGGCGACGATGAGCATGGCAAGTACGGGTATCGAAATGGCTTTCATGCTCTGGTTATAGGTGATCGAGGCCATCATTCAAGCAAGCTGCGCCCGATGCCCGGCAACCGGGTTTCAGCACAGCGGCGCACGCGCGAAAATATGTGCAAAACCGGCCAGTTCCGCTTGGGTTTCTGGACCTTCACGGCTATGACGAAACGATGACAGACACTCCCAGCACTTCCACCGAAAACAACCAGAACCCGGCCAACACCAACAGCTATGGCGCAGATTCGATCAAGGTCCTCAAGGGCCTCGATGCGGTGCGCAAGCGGCCTGGGATGTACATTGGCGATACCGATGACGGATCGGGCCTCCACCACATGGTGTTCGAGGTCTCCGACAACGCGATCGACGAGGCGCTGGCCGGGCATTGCGACCGCGTGCTGATCACGCTCAACCCCGACAATTCGGTGACGGTCGAGGACAACGGCCGCGGCATCCCCACCGGCATCCACACCGAAGAGGGCATTTCGGCCGCCGAGGTCATCATGACCCAGTTGCACGCAGGCGGAAAGTTCGAGAACACCAGCGACGACAACGCCTACAAGGTTTCGGGCGGTCTGCACGGCGTGGGCGTCAGCGTCGTCAACGCGCTGTCCGAATGGCTCGAGCTGCGCATCTGGCGCGACGGCCAGGAACACTGGATGCGGTTTCGCCATGGCGATTCCGAAGCGCCCCTGAAGGTGCTCGGCCCCGCCCCCGATGGCAAGAAGGGCACGCAGGTGCGTTTCCTGTTCTCGCAGGACACCTTCAAGAACGTCACCGAATATGACTTCGAGAAGCTCGAGCACCGCTATCGCGAGCTCGCCTTCCTCAACTCGGGCGTGCGCGTGATTCTGCGCGACGAACGCCATGCCGAGGCCAAGGAGCACGATCTGTATTACGAGGGCGGCATCGCCGCGTTCGTCAAGTTCCTCGACCGCAACAAGCAGTCTCTGATGCCCGAACCGATCTCGATTTCGGGATCACGCGACGAGGTCACCATCGACGTGTCGCTCGAGTGGAACGACAGCTATTACGAAAATGTCCTCTGCTTCACCAACAACATCCCCCAGCGCGACGGCGGCACGCACCTCGCCGCCTTCCGCGCCGCGCTGACCCGCACGCTCAATAATTATGCCGAGAAGTCGGGGCTGCTGAAAAAGGAAAAGGTCTCCCTCACCGGCGATGACATGCGCGAAGGGCTGACCGCGATCGTCTCGGTCAAGCTTCCCGATCCCAAGTTCAGCTCGCAGACCAAGGACAAGCTCGTCAGCTCCGAAGTCCGTCAGCCGCTCGAAAGCCTGATGGCCGACAAGATGGCCGAATGGCTCGAGGAAAACCCCGCGCACGCCAAGTCGATCGTCGCCAAGATCATCGATGCTGCAGCGGCGCGCGAGGCTGCCAAGAAGGCGCGCGAGCTCACCCGGCGCAAGGGTGCGATGGACATCGCCTCGCTGCCCGGCAAGCTTGCCGACTGCCAGGAGCGCGACCCCGCCAAGTCCGAACTGTTCCTGGTCGAGGGTGACTCGGCAGGCGGATCGGCCAAGCAGGGCCGTGACCGCCACTATCAGGCGATCCTGCCCTTGAAGGGCAAAATCCTCAACGTCGAGCGCGCGCGCTTCGATCGGATCATCTCGTCGAAGGAGGTCGGCACGCTGATCCAAGCGATGGGCACCGGCATCCGCGATGATTTCAACATCGAGAAGCTGCGCTATCACAAGATCGTGATCATGACCGACGCTGACGTCGATGGCGCGCATATCCGCACGCTGCTGCTGACGTTCTTCCACCGCCAGATGCCCGAGATCATTCGCGGCGGCTATCTCTACATCGCCCAGCCGCCGCTGTACAAGGTCGCCAAGGGCAAGAGCGAGGTCTACCTCAAGGACAACGACGCGCTTGACCAGTATCTGGTCGATGCGGGGCTGCAGGGCCGGATCCTCGAGACGATCGAGGGTGCGCGCGGTGGCGATGATCTGCGCGAGCTGGTCGAACACGCCCGGCGTATGAAAAGCCTGATGACGTATATTCCGCGTCGCTACGATCCGCTGATCATCGAGGGGCTGGCGCTTGCAGGCGCTCTCTCGCCCGATATGCCCGACAGCGACCGGCTGGCCGCGGTCAACACCGCGACCGCCTGGATGGGCGGCGCCGATCCCGAAGCGCGCTGGAGCGGCGCGCTCTCGGTCGAGGGCGGCTATCATCTCGAACGTTGGTGGCGCGGGGTGACCGACCATCACGTCGTCGACCTGCCGTTCCTCAATAGCGCGGAAGCGCGCAAGCTGCACCGGGTGGCAGGCGAATTTGCCGCAATGTATCTGAACCCCAGCAGGCTGGTCAAAGCCGGAGCCTCCACGCCGACGGAAAACGACTCCGACAACGAAAATGACGAGCTGGACGAGCCGGTCGCATCGGCAACCGGCGTGACGATCAACCGACCCTCGGTTCTGCTCGAGACGATCCTCGCCGCCGGGCGCAAGGGTCTGGCGATCGCCCGCTACAAGGGTCTGGGCGAGATGAACGCCGAGCAGCTCTGGGAAACCACGCTCGACCCCAACCACCGCTCGCTGCTGCAGGTGAAAGTCGACGATGCGGACATCACCGATGAGGTGTTCACCCAGCTGATGGGCGACATCGTCGAACCGCGCCGCGAGTTCATCCAGGAGAACGCGCTCAACGTCGCCAATCTGGATGTCTGATCGCTTCGGGCGATACGGCAGGGACACGCGGCGGGCATGAGCGCGCTGCACCTGGCCTACCGGATCGCCCAGAAGGTCAGGCTGGTCTACTGGCGGGTCGTCAAGCCACGCACCTATGGCGTGAAGGTCGTTGCCCTGCGCGGCGGCACGCATGTCGTGCTGGTGCGGCACAGCTATCAGTCGCGCGACGTGTTCATGCTGCCCGGCGGCGGTATCCATCGTGGCGAGAGCGTGCTGGCGGCGGCCGAGCGCGAACTGCGCGAGGAAACCGGCTGCAAGCTGAGCGAGGCGCGCATCCATGCCGAGTTCTTCTCATCAGCCGAAGGTGCACGCAATCATATCACCGTCGTGACCGGAACGGCTTCGGGCGAACCGCGCGTCGACGGGCGGGAGATTATCGAGGCCGCGTACATCCCGCTGGACCCCCTGCCCGCCAATATTGCCCCGGCCACGCAGCGCAGGCTGATCGAGATCCGCGACGGTCTGCCGCCGGCAGATGCCTGGTGATCAGCCGAACGGTAGTTCCGGTTGTCGTTCGTCGGATTGCTCGTCGTCCTCGGCATGTGACAGGCCCGACAGCGTCAGCCCCAGCAGCCTGATGCCGTTCTGCAACGGCAGGATCTGGTCGATCAGAGCGTGCCCGATCTGCCCGAATGTCGTGCGGTCAGCCACCGGTGCCCCAAGCGACCTGGCGCGGGTGATCGTCTGGAAATCGGCATAGCGTGCCTTGAGCGTCACCGTGCGCCCCTGGGCTTCGCTGCGTTCGACTCGCTCCCAGACGATATCGGCGATGCTCTCGAGCGCATCGCGCAAGGCAGACTCGGCCCATATGTCGTCATGATAGGTCCGCTCGCCACCGATCGACTTGCGGATCCGGTCGGGCCGGACGGGACGATGATCGATACCGCGCGCGGCGCCGTGCAGATAGCTGCCCCAGCTGCCGAAATGGGTGAGCAGCCATTGCTCGGACTTCGCCGCAAGGTCTGCCCCCGTGACAATCCCCAACGCCGCCATCTTTTCTGCGGTACGCGGGCCGACGCCGTGGAACCGCTTGACCGGCAAGGCGGCGACGAAGGCGGGCCCCTGCTCCGGGCGGATCACGCACAGCCCATCGGGCTTGTTCTGGTCGCTCGCGAGCTTGGCGATGAACTTGTTGTACGACACCCCGGCGCTGGCGGTCAGCCCGGTTTCGCGCGCGATATCGGCGCGGATCATCTGCGCGACATGGGTTGCCGATGCGATGTTCTGGTGATTGCTGGTGACATCGAGATAGGCCTCGTCGAGTGAGAGGGGTTCGATCAGGTCGGTGTGCTGCGCAAAGATCGCGCGGATCTGGCGCGAGACCTGCTGATAGACATCGAAGCGTGGCTTGACGAACACCAGGTCGGGGCAACGGCGCTGCGCCGTGACCGAAGGCATCGCCGAGCGCACGCCAAAGGTGCGTGCCTCATAGCTGGCCGCTGCGACCACACCGCGCCGCGACGATCCACCGACTGCCACCGGCAGCCCGCGCAGCGCCGGATTGTCGCGCTGTTCCACGCTGGCGAAGAACGCATCCATGTCGATATGGATGATCTTGCGTTGCGCAGGCTCTGCCGGATTGGTCATCTTGGGCTGAAATAGATGCGGCGATGGCGGTTGGCAATCGGCTTGCCAAGCGCCATTGAAGAGCGATGCACAAACCGAAAACTCAAGAAACAGCGCGCGGCGCGGCGAGCACGCCGACTGGAGAATTTCCATTGGGGACGCGCGAACTCGTCGCGATGATGGCGGCGTTGATGGCGCTGAACGCGCTGGCGATCGACGCGATCCTGCCGGCGTTCCCGGCGCTGGGCGAGGCGTTTGGCATCCTCGAACCCAACCGCCGGCAATATGTGATCAGCAGCTATCTGCTCGGCATGGGGATCGGATCGCTGTTTTATGGCCCGATCGGCGACCGGGTCGGGCGCAAACCGGTGCTGCTGCTGTCGACCGTGTTTTATGTCATACTCGCGCTGGCCTGCGCCTTCGCACCCGACTTCGAGATATTCCTTGCGCTGCGTTTTGCGCAAGGGTTTGCAGCAGCGGCGATGGGCGTCCTGGTGGTCTCGGTGATCCGCGACATCTTTTCGGGTGATCGCATGGCCAGCTTCATGTCGATCATCTTCATCGTCTTCATGGCGGTTCCGGTGATTGCGCCGACACTTGGCCAGCTCATCCTGTATTTTGCCGAATGGCGCTTCATCTTCGTGCTGCTGGCGGTGATGGGAACGGCGGTGGGTGCCTGGGTATGGCTCCGGCTGCCCGAAACGCTGCGCCCCGAGCATGTCATCCCGATCCGTCTCGATGTCATCGTCAGCACCTGGTCCAAGGTGATCTTCAACCGCACCGGTTTTGGCCATGTTACCGCCAGCGGGCTGGTGATGGGGGCGATGTTCGGCTTCCTCAACAGCTCGCAGCAGATCTTCTCCGACGTGTTCGATGCGCAGGACATCTTCCCTTACGCGTTCGCAGCGGTTGCAGGATCGATGGCGGTTTCGAACTGGTTCAACAGTCGCATCGTCGAGCGCTTCGGCGCGCGCCGGGTGTCGCAATGGGCCTTGCTCGCCTTTCTCGCGCTGTCTTTGCTGCAGATCGGCGCGGCGCTGCTGCCGCACGAGCCGATGTCGGTGTTCCTGGTGCTGGTGGCGCTCAACATGGCGATGGTCGGGTTCATCGGCGCCAATTTCGGATCGATCGCGATGGAGCCGTTCGGCGCGATGGCCGGTGCGGCCTCGTCGTTCCAGATGGCCTTGCGGACCGTTCTAGGTGCCGGGATCGGTGCCCTGATCGGCCAGGCTTTCGATGGCTCGACACTGCCGATGGCAATGGGCTTCCTGCTGTGCGGGCTGGCGTCGCTGGCCTTCATCGTCTGGGCCGAAAACGGCAAGCTGTTCCGCCGCCCCGGCACCTGCCCAAGGTCGCCGATGTAGCCGCTATCGGCGGTAGCGGTATCGATGGGCAATAAAAAACCCCGGCTGGTGAGGCCGGGGTTTTTCTTTTGGGTCAACCGTGCGGGTTGAGGATGTCGTCATCGGGCACTTCGATGATGCCCTTGCCCAGATGGCTCGATTTGTAGCCATACAGGAAGTAGATCACCAGGCCGATGGCGGCCCAGGCGGGCAGCACGATCATCGCTTCGAACGGCAGGTTGAGGAACAGGAAGATACAGCCCGCGATCGTTGCAGGTCCGACCAGCCACAAGGCCGGGGTACGGAACACGCGTTTGCGGTCCGGATCGGTCTTGCGCAGCATCATCACCGCAATCGCCACCATCATGAACGCATAGAGCGTTCCGGCGTTGGCGATATCGGCCAGCTGCCCCACGGGCAGGAACGCGGCAGCAAACGCCACGATCGCTCCCGTGATGGCGGTCACCACATAAGGCGTCTTCCACTTTGGGTGGATCTTCGACAGGCCCTCAGGCAGCAGGCCATCGCGCGCCATCACGAAGAAGATGCGGGTCTGGCCGAACAGCAGGATGAGGATCACCGAAGGCAGCGCGATAAACGCTGCGATGCCCAGCATGTTGCCGACGCCGCTGAAGCCGATCATGCGCAGAACGTGCGCCAGCGCCTCGTTCGAGCAGACCAGCATGTCCGCATATTCGGGCATCGCGCACTGGCGGGCGAGCATTTCCGATCCCGCAGGGAAAGGTACGCCATTGGGTCCCATGATCGGCTGGCCGCCGATCGATCCGACCGCGCCTGCAGCCACGAGGATGTAGAACACGGTGCAGATGCCAAGGCTTCCGATCAAGCCGATCGGCACGTTGCGTTGGGGGTTCTTGGTTTCTTCGGCCGCAGTCGAGACCGCATCGAAGCCGACATAGGCAAAGAAGATCGTCGCTGCTGCGCCCACCGCGCCAACACCCGATCCAAAGCCGCCGAACACGCCGGCCGGCAGGAACGGGTTGAAGTTCTCCATTTCGGTCGCGGGTAAGGTCAGCACGATGAACGCCGTCAGCGCGGTGACCTTGATCAGTACGAGAACCGCATTGACCTTGGCCGACTCGTTGGTGCCGATCATCAGCAGCCAGGTGACCAGCAACGCGATGACAACGGCAGGCAGGTTGATCAGGCCTCCCGGTGCACCGCCCAGAGCCACAGGCCCCGCAGTCAGATATGGTGGCAGCACGATCCCGAAGAACTCGTTCAATATCGTGCCGGTGAAATAGCCGGACCACCCGACCGACACCGCGCTTGCCGCCACGGCATATTCGAGCACCAGTGCCCAGCCCACGGTCCAGGCGAGCATCTCGCCCATGACCGAATAGGTGTAGGTGTAGGCAGAGCCTGCAACCGGGATCATCGCGGCGATTTCAGCATAGCACAAGGCCGCCACGATGCAGATCAGGCCGGCAATGGCGAACGCCAGCATCAGGCCCGGACCGGCTTTTTGCGCGCCGGCAGAGGTCAGCACGAAGATGCCGGTGCCGATGACACAGCCGATCCCGAACAAGGTCAGCTGAAAGGCCCCGAGCGTCGGGTGCAATGATTTTTTCTTCGCGGTCGCCAGAATGGCGTCCAGCGGTTTGACACGGGCAAATTTCATGATGTTGTCGATTTCCCACCCTTGGCAGGTTCGGACCTGCCGGTTGCGTCCCAGGGTTATACCCCTATGCCGCAAGGATTAGCGGCTTTTCACGCGGTGGCAACCGGCTTGTCATAAAGTTGCGCCGGGAGGATTGGCCTTGCAGGCCTTATCAGCCGGTCATCAGCATCGGACCCAGCTTGCGCCCGGCGAACAGGTGGACATGCAGGTGCGGCACTTCCTGGTGCGCATCGATCCCGATATTGGCGAGCAACCGATAGCCGGGCTCGACCAGACCCAGCATGCGCGCGACCTCGCCCACCCCGCGCACGAACGCAGCGATCTGCTCGTCGGTGCCGCGTGCGGAAAAATCGTCCCAGCTCACGAACGGTGCCTTGGGGATCACCAGCACATGCGTCGGCGTTTGCGGATTGATGTCATGGAACGCCAGCACGTGATCGTCCTCGTGCACCTTCTGGCAGGGGATTTCGCCACGCAGGATCTTGGCGAAGATGTTCTGGTCGTCATACGGAAGCGTGGGGTCAATCGGCATGATCGGCTATTCCTTTGGGCTGGCCTTGGGGCGAGACGCCTTTTCGGCAATTCCGGAGGTGCCTTCGCGGGCGTCGAGCTCGGCGGTGAGCTGATCCCATGTCAGGCCCATATCGGCGAACAGCACCAGCAGGTGGAACACCAGGTCGGCACTTTCGCTGATGACGCCGGGGCCATCGCCCTGCATCGCGGCGATGACGGTTTCGACACCCTCTTCGCCGATCTTCTGGGCGATGCGGGCGCGGCCTCTGGCGCTCAGCTTTGCGACATAGCTGCTGTCGGGAGAGGCGCTGCGCCGCTCGGCGATGATGGCCTCAAGCCGCTCGATGATGGGGTCTGCCATAGTCCTGCGCTCTGCGCGCAGCCTTGCGCGAGGTCAAGAGGGCGAAGCATCGATCGCTCAGGGTTTGGGCGGACCTTTGCGCTTGCCGCCTGCGGCCCAGCGACCGATCAGCAGCCCGGCAATGCCCATGAACAGCAGGCCCAGGTTGCCGGGTTCTGCGATCTCGATCCAGCTGCGGATGCCGTCAGCTCGGGTCAGCCCGTCCAGCGTCACGACCGGCAGCGGACTGGCGAGCGCCTGCTGCCCAGAAAGCAGAGCGCCTCCCAATGCGCCCGCAATGCCGCGCGCGGTAAAGCCGTTGATCCTGCCGGGTATCATTCCGAGACACTTCATGATGAAAGGTTAAGCAAGCTGCTGGCCAAAACGGCCAAAGCGGCGGAATTGCTTGCACATAATGGTTAAAGCCGGAGGCGCATTATGGCGTCTTGTCAAGCGAACCGACGCTTGGTCCCGATTGAACGCCGTTCAGAGCGCTCTGGCTGCAAGCCCTGCGGCGCGCAACGCAGCGTGCGCATCGGCGATGCTTGCCTCGCCAAAGTGGAAGATCGACGCGGCCAGTACCGCGCTGGCATGGCCCTGCGTCACACCATCGACCAGATGGCCGATATGCCCGACACCGCCGCTGGCCACCACCGGGATATCGACCTGGTCGGCGATCGTGCGGATCAGCTCCAGGTCATAGCCGTCGCGGGTGCCGTCGCGGTCCATCGAGGTGACCAGCAGCTCCCCTGCCCCAAGCCGGGTAAGGTTCAGCGCGTGTTCGATGGCGTCGATGCCGGTCGCCTTGCGTCCGCCATGGGTGAAGATTTCCCAGCCCTCGCCGTCCGTGCGGCGCCGCGCATCGATCGAGGCGATAACGCACTGGCTGCCGAAGCGCTCGGCGATATCGCCGACCAGTTCGGGCCGCGCCACAGCAGCGCTGTTGATCGCGACCTTGTCTGCGCCTGCCAGCAGTAGCGCGCGCGCATCCTCGGGACTGCGCACGCCGCCACCGACGGTCACCGGCATGAAGCAGACCTCTGCCGTGCGTCGGACGACATCGATGATCGTGCCGCGCGCCTCATGGCTGGCCGAGATATCGAGAAAGCACAGCTCGTCGGCCCCGGCGGCATCATAAGCGCGCGCCTGCTCGACCGGATCGCCCGCATCCTTGAGATCGACGAAGTTCACGCCCTTGACCACCCGGCCATTGGCGACGTCGAGACAGGGGATGACGCGGATGCGAACGCTCATCCGCGCGCGGCCATCGCGATCGCAGTGGCAAGGTCGAGCCGCCCGTCATACAGCGCGCGGCCCGTGATCACGCCCTCGATACCATCCTCGGCATGCAGGCTGAGCAGGTGGATATCGTCGATGCCCTTGACCCCGCCGCTGGCGATCACCGGAATGTCGGTGGTACGCGCGAGTGCCACGGTCGCCTCGATGTTGCAGCCCTTGAGCATGCCGTCGCGGCCGACATCGGTGAAGAGGAGGCTGGCAACACCGGCGTCCTCGAACCGGCGCGCCATGTCGGCCACGGGTACATCGGAGACATCGGCCCAGCCATGCGTCGCGACCATGCCGTCGCGGGCATCGACCGCAACGACGATGCCGCCTTCATAGGCTTTCGCCATGTCGCGGACGAATTCGGGATCGGTCAGCGCTGCGGTGCCGATGACGACGCGCGCGACGCCTAGACCGAACCAGCCCTCGACCGCTTCGCGGGTGCGGATGCCGCCGCCGAGTTGCAGATAGCCGGGGAAGCTTTCGATGATCGATTCGACCGCGCTGCGGTTGACCGCCTCGCCCGCAAACGCCCCGTCGAGATCGACGACGTGCAGATGCTGCGCGCCGGCTTCAGCAAACAGCATCGCCTGGGCAGCGGGGTCATCGCCATAAACGGTGGCGCGGTCCATATCGCCCTCGGCGAGCCGGACGACCTGTCCGCCCTTGAGGTCGATGGCCGGAAATACGATGATGCTCATGGCCAGTTCCAGTCGAGAAAGCGCCGGAGCAGGCCAAGACCATAGGCCTGGCTCTTTTCCGGGTGAAATTGCACGCCGATGATGTTGTCGCGCGCGATTGCCGCGGTGACGCAGCCGCCGTGATCGGTCCGCGCGGCGACATCCGCAGCTTCGGCGGCAGCGAAATGATAGCTGTGCAGGAAATACGCCTCGCCATGCTCGATCAGCGGCGCACCCGCCGACGGCACGACGTCGTTCCAGCCCATATGCGGCACCTTGACCGACGGCGCAGCCTCGATCAGCCGCACCTCGCCGGGGATCCAGCCCAAACCCGCGTGCACGCCATGCTCGACCCCGCGCGTCGCAAGCAACTGCATGCCGACGCAGATGCCAAGGAACGGCACCTTGTCTCCGAGCACCCGTGCTTCCAGCGCTTCGATCATTCCGGGGATCGCCGACAGCCCGCCCATGCAGGCAGCGAAGGCACCCACGCCGGGCAGGATGATGCGGTCGGCATTGCGGACGGCATCGGGATCGGCGGTCACAGCGATATCGGGCGCGCCTGCGGCCTTCAGGGCATTGTGGACGCTGTGAAGATTGCCTGCGCCATAATCGATCAGCGCGACACGCTCAGCCACCCAGCACACCCTTGGTCGAGGGAATGGCCCCCTGCTTGCGCGGATCGATCTCGACCGCCGAGCGCATTGCGCGGGCAAAGCCCTTGTAGATGCTCTCGCAGATATGGTGGTTGTTGGCGCCGTACAGCAGTTCGATATGCAGCGTCAGGCCGGCGGTCTGCGCGATCGAATGGAACCAGTGCTCGAACAGTTCGGTGTCCATCTCGCCCAGACGCGGCTGAGTGAAGCCCGCCTTCCAGACAAAGAAAGGCCGCCCCGAGATATCGACCGCAACGCGGCTCAAGGTCTCGTCCATCGGCGAATAGGCATGGCCATAGCGGACGATGCCGCCCTTGTCGCCCAGCGCCTGGACGATCGCCTGGCCTATCGCGAGCGCGCAATCCTCGGTGGTGTGGTGCTGGTCGACATGCAGGTCGCCGTTGATCCGGCAGGTCAGGTCGATCAGCGAGTGACGCGAGAATTGCTCGACCATGTGATCGAGAAAGCCAATTCCCGTCGACACGTCGAACTGGCCGGTCCCGTCGAGGTTCACCTCGACCAGAATATCGGTTTCATGGGTCTTGCGTTCTATCCGGGCGGTGCGCATGCTGCGCCCTATAATCACCTTGCCCGCACGCGCAACATCTTTGCCGTCTGACGCGGCTGTTTGCCCCGTGATGCCAATAGCGCCTTGACCCTGCGCGGCAGTCAGTCCAACAAAAAGGCTATGAGCGACGATGCAGCCGACAGCCTGATTCCCTACGACGAGATCGTGCAGGAGGCCCTGCGCGCTGTCGTGGGTCGGGTGCTGGGCGAGGTCGAGACCAACGGCCTGCCCGGCAATCACCATTTTTACATCACCTTCAAGACCGGGTCACCCGGCGTCGATATCCCTCGGCATCTGGTCGAGCGGTTCCCCGACGAGATGACGATCGTGCTCCAGCAGAAATTCTGGGACCTCAAGGTCGAGAAGACCGGCTTTGCGGTGGGGCTGAGCTTCAACCGCGTGCCTGCGCACCTGTTCATTCCGTTCAGCGCGATTACCGCGTTCGTCGATCCGGCGGTCGATTTCGGGCTGCAGTTCCAGGTGACCGGCGATACACCGCCGCCGGAGCCGCACGAGGCTGCCGAAAACGACCATCCCGGCGGCGATGGCGATGGCTCCAACGTCGTCAGCGTGGATTTCGGCAAACGCAAATAGCGGCGCGATCGCCGCGCCAGACGGACAAGCACCATGATCAGCCAGAACAGCCGCATGGAAAGCGATTCGCTGGGATCGATCGCGGTGCCTGCGGATTGCTATTGGGGTGCGCAAACCCAGCGCAGCATCGAGAATTTCCCGTTTGCGCCGCACGAGCGGATGCCGATCGCCATCGTGCACGGCCTTGCGATCGTCAAGCAGGCGGCCGCCCGGGTCAACCGTCGCCATGGCTTGCCCGCAGACGTCGCCGACGCCATCGACGCCGCAGCGCAGGAGGTGATCTCGGGCGCGCATGACGACCAGTTTCCGCTGACGATATGGCAGACCGGCAGCGGCACGCAGACCAACATGAACGTCAACGAGGTGATCGCGGGCCGCGCCAACGAATTGCTGACTGGAACCCGCGGCGGCAAGTCGCCGGTGCATCCCAACGACCATGTCAACATGGGCCAGTCGTCCAACGACAGCTTCCCCACCGCCCTGCACATCGCTGCCAGCCTCGAAGCCAAGAACCGGTTGCTGCCCGCGCTCGAGCGGCTGACCGGCGCGCTGGAGGCCAAATCGGCGCAGTGGGAAGAGATCGTCAAGATCGGCCGCACCCATTTGCAGGACGCAACGCCGCTGACCCTGGGCCAGGAATTTTCCGGCTACGCCAACCAGCTTTACCGCTGCGGGCGGAGGATCGAACCCGGCATTGCGGCGGGCACGTATCGGCTGGCGATCGGCGGGACCGCGGTCGGCACCGGGCTCAACGCGCCCAAAGGCTTTGCAGCCGACATGTGCGATGCAATTGCCGGGATTACCGGGCATCCGTTCCACCCGGCGGAAAACGCGTTTGAAGCGCTCGCCTCCAATGATCCGTTGGTGCACCTTTCGGGCACGCTCAACACCCTGGCGGTGGCGCTGACCAAGATCGCCAACGACATCCGGCTGCTCGGGTCGGGTCCGCGATCGGGGCTTGGCGAACTCGATCTTCCCGCCAATGAACCGGGCAGCTCGATCATGCCTGGCAAGGTCAACCCGACGCAATGCGAGATGCTCACCATGGTTGCGGCGCAGGTGATCGGCAACCATCAGGCGGTGACGGTCGGGGGCATGCAGGGGCACCTTGAGCTCAACGTCTTCAAACCGCTGATCGGCGCCAATGTGCTGCGCTCGATCGATCTGCTCGCCACCGGGATGGAAGGCTTCGCCGAACGGTGCGTCGAGGGGTTGCGCGCCAACACCGGGCGCATCGCCGATCTGGTCGAGCGGTCCTTGATGCTGGTGACCGCGCTTGCCCCGGTGATTGGCTATGACAACGCTGCGAAGATCGCCAAGCACGCGCATGAGCATGATCTGACACTCAAGCAAGCGGGGCTTGCGCTTGGGCTTGTCGATGAAGCGACATTCGATGCGCACGTCCGCGCCGAGGACATGACGGGCCGCTAGATAGTTGCGGAACGCTTGCGACCGATGGGACGTTTGAGGTCCGAAGCCAATTGCGCTAAGGATAATCACATGACCAGCCCCACCACGACTCCGACGACGCCCGCCCCCACCGCCCCAGCAGCGGCGCCCGCACCTGCGGCCAACGGTGCGGCGCCTGCGCCGAACGCGACCCCGGCGCACTGGTCGCGCGGTGCGATCAGCGGCGCTGGCCGGTTGATCTCGACCGCGGCCAATGACGAAATGGTGCGCGGCCTGATCAGTTCACGCGCCAGGAACAACCTCGCAGCCGGGCTGTTCGGCGGCACGTTGGTGGGTGCCATCGCAGCACGGATCGCGACCCGCTCGGTTCCCGGCGCGCTGCTGGTCGGCGGTGCGCTGCTCGCCAAGGCGCTTTACGATCAGCGCAAGGCAAAAGAGACCGCGCCGCCCAAGCCGTGACCGAAGGGGCCGATGGACTGGCGGGGCCGGTTGACGGTCTGGTTTGAACAAACCGGTTGACGCCCAGCCCGTGGTTTGGCCATGAGCCGCCATGGTCATTTCCGCATCCAAAAATGCTCTAGCCCGGCGCGGGCTTCTGTTCATCCTGTCATCACCCTCAGGTGCGGGCAAATCCACCATCGCGCGGATGATGCTGGAGGCAGACAACCAATTGTGCATGTCGGTCTCTGTCACGACGAGGCCGCCGCGTCCCGGCGAAATCGACGGCACCCATTATCATTTCATCGACGAGGCCACCTTCCATCAGCTGGTGGAGGATCACGCACTGCTCGAATGGGCCAAGGTCTTCGGCCATTATTACGGTACACCCAAGGCTGCGGTGAAGCAGGGGCTGCGCGAGGGCCAGGACTTCCTGTTCGACATCGACTGGCAGGGCACCCAGCAGTTGTACCAGCGCGCAGAGGGCGATGTCGTGCGCGTGTTCATCCTGCCGCCGTCGCTCGAGGAACTGCACCGCCGCCTGCGCGGACGCAACACCGACAGCGAAGAGGTGATCGCCAGCCGCATGGCGCGCGCGCAGGATGAGATCAGCCATTGGGACGGCTATGATTTTGTGGTGATCAACGACGACGTGGACAGCTGTTTCACCAAGGTCTGCCAGATCCTGCAGTCCGAACGGATGCGGCGTGCGCGGCAGACCGGGCTGATCGATTATGTCCGCGACCTGATGAACCCGCCACCGCTCGGCTGAGCGGCTGCGGGCCCCGCGCCGTCATGCAGGGCCCGGCAGCGATATCATAGCGCGGTCAATTGCCTTCGGGATCGTATCCGCCCATCGGCACCTGTGCGTTGACGATGCCGCCATCGACCGGGATCGTCGTACCGATGACATAGTCCCCTGCCCGGCTGGCGAGAAAGATCACCGCGCCGGAAATATCCATCCAGTCGCCGACGCGCTTGTTGGGCACGCTTTTTGACACCATGTCGCCATGATCGCGTGCGGCCTTGTTCATGTCCGAGGGAAATGCGCCCGGGCCGATGCCCGTCACATAGATATGATCGCGCAGCAGCCGCACCGCCATCCGCTTGGTCAGCTGGATCAGCGCGGCCTTGCTGGCCTGATAGCTGTAGGTTTCCCACGGGTTGATCCGCATGCCATCGACCGACGAGATGTTGATGACCTTTGCTGGGGTTTCCGCTGTCGCCCCTGCCTTGAGCAGGCCATGGAGCGCCTGGGTCAGGAAGAACGGCGACTTGACGTTGAGGTCCATCACCTTGTCCCAGCCGATTTCCGGGAAATCCTCGAACTCCGCGCCCCAGGCAGCGCCGGCGTTGTTGACCAGGATGTCGAGGCGGCTTTCATGCTCGGCGAGCTGCGCGGCCAGCTGGCGGGCGCCTGCGACATTGGAGATATCGGCGGGGAGCGAAATGCAGTTGGGGCCGAGTTCCTCGGCGGTGGCATTGCAGACATCCGCCTTGCGCGCCGAGATATAGACCTTTGCGCCGCCCGCAATCAGGCCCTGCGCGATCATCTTGCCGATGCCGCGCGAACCACCGGTGACGAGGGCAACCTTGCCCTTGACCGAAAACAGCTGTTCGAAATTCATCATATTCATCCTTCGTTGCGCAAGGCTTCCCTTGCGATGATGGTGCGCTGGATCTCGCTGGTTCCCTCATAAATGCGGAACAGGCGAACATCGCGGTAGAAGCGTTCGATGCCGTAATCGGCGATATAGCCCGCGCCGCCAAAGATCTGCACCGCGCGGTCGGCGACACGGCCGACCATTTCGGATGCGATCAGCTTGGCGCAGGCGCAGTCCTCGGTGATCCGCTCGCCACGGTCCTTCGCGCGCGCGGTCTGCAGCACCAAAGCCTTGGCGGCTTTGCATTCGGCAACGGAATCGGCGATCATACCCTGGATCAACTGGAATTCAGCGATCGGCTTGCCGAACTGCTGGCGCTCCTTGGCATAAGCAACGCTGTCGGCAATGAGCCGCTCGGCCGCGCCCACGCACACGGCCGAAATATGCAGCCGCCCCCGATCGAGCACGCGCATCGCAACCTTGAAGCCGTCGCCTTCCGCGCCCAGCCGATTCTCAGCGGGCACGCGAACGTTGTCGAAGATCACGTCGCAGACATGCGCGCCCTGCTGGCCCATCTTGCGCTCGGGCTTGCCGACCGAAAGTCCGGGCAGGTCGCGCGGCACCAGGAACGCGCTCACGCCTTTGGGACCGGGCCCACCCGTCCGCGCCATCACCGTGAACAGATCGGCCTTGTCGGCATTGGTAATATAGCGCTTCGATCCGTTGAGCACATAGGCGTCGCCATCGAGCTCGGCCCGCGTCTTCACCGCGCCGCTGTCCGATCCGACATCGGGTTCGGTCAGCGCGAACGAGGTGATGATTTCGCCGCTGGCGATTGCCGGCAGGTACTTTGCCTTTTGCGCATCATTGCCGTCCATCACCAGCCCCTGGCTGCCGATGCCGACATTGGTGCCGAAGGTCGATCGCATCGCGGGCGATGTCCGCCCGAGCTCGAACGCGACGCGGACCTCTTCCTCCATGTTGAGGCCAAGTCCGCCGAATTCTTCGCCGATCGACAGCCCGAAAAGCCCGAGATCGCGCATCTCCTGCACCAGGTCGTCGGGGATCTCGTCGGTCTCGGACACTTGCGCCTCGAGCGGGCGCAGACGTTCGGTAACGAACCGGCGCACGCCTTCGAGCAAAGCGTCAAAAATATCGGGATCGAGTGCCATGGTTACGTTTCTCCCATCCCCTTCAGGGGAGGGGCTGGGGGTGGGGAAATAACTTCCGCCGCCACTCCATTCCCCACCCCAACCCCTCCCCTGAGCCGCAGACGAGCGGAGCTCAACGGGAGGGGCTTTTGGCTGGTTAATATCCGAAAATCTCTGCCACCCGGCCTGCGTGGAAGTTCGCATCGCCCATGAACTCGTTCAACGCACGGTCGCGCTTCATGTAGAAACCGATGTCGTATTCGTCGGTCATGCCGATGCCGCCGTGCATCTGGACGCCTTCGCGCACAACCAGATTGGTGGTGCGACCCGCCTTGGCCTTGGCAACCGAGACATAGACTTCGGCGCTGTCCTTGCCCTCGTCGAGCAATTGCTGCGCTTTGAGCACAGCGGCGCGGGCAATTTCCATTTCGCTGTAGAGGTGCGCGGAACGGTGCTGCAGCGCCTGAAATTCACCGATCAGACGGCCGAACTGCTTGCGCTGCTTGAGATAATCGACGGTCATGTCCATCGCGCCCGCACCGACGCCGACGAGCTCTGCAGCCGAGCCGGTGCGCCCAGCGCGCAGCAGCCCAGACAGCACCTGCCAGCCATTGTCGACCTCGCCGATCACCGCATCGCCATCGACCTCGACACCGTCGAACGTGACATGCGCCGCCATCGAGCTGTCGACCAGCCGTGCGCTGTCCATCGACATGTTCGCCGCATCCTTGTCGACCGCGAACAGCGTCAGGCCGTCGGTTTCACCCGGAGCCCCTGCGGTGCGCGCCGCGACGATCAGCGCATCGGCGCTGGCACCCTGGATCACGAACTGCTTGTTGCCGGTGAGTTTGAAGCCATTGCCCGAACGCTCGGCCTTGGTCGCGATATGCGCAGGCCGGTGCTTGGCGCCTTCATCGATCGCCAGCGCCAGCACGGTTTCACCCGCCAGAATGCCGGGAAAGAACTTGTCCTTGAGATGCTGTCCGCCATGGTTGAGCGCAGCAACACCCGCGATCGCGGTGGTCAGAAACGGCGACGGCGACAGGTTGCGGCCGATCTCCTCGAGCACCACGCCGGCTTCGACATGGCCAAGGCCAAGCCCGCCATCGTCTTCGCCGATCAGGATCCCGGTAAAGCCCATCTCGCCGAACTGCTTCCACAATGCGTGGCGGAAGCCGTCTTTGCAATTGTCGTCGCGCAGCTTGCGCATATGACTGACCGGCGCTTCGGATTTGAGGAATTCGCGCGCGCTGTCGCGCAGCATCGCCTGGTCTTCATTGAGGTACATTGGCATTTGAAGTCTCCCTCTCCCCTTCAGGGGAGAGGGCCGGGGAGAGGGGAATGAAGCCTCGCCCGACCCTTGAATGGATTGGAAAAACGAGAGGGTACCCCCCTCTCCCAACCCTCTCCCCTCAAGGGGAGAGGGCTTTATGGATCACGCCCCGGGAAGATCCAGGATGCGCTTGGCGATCACGTTGAGCATCACCTCGCTGGTGCCGCCCTCGATGCTGTTGGCCTTGGTACGCAACCAGTTGCGCGCCTTGGCGCCGCCCTTCGAGGCGTCGCTTTCCCATTCGAGCGCGTCCGATCCGTTGCCCGCCATCACCAGTTCGTGACGGCGCTTGTTGAGCTCGGTTCCGGCGTACTTCATCATGTTGGGCTGGGCAGGATGGCCCTTGCCCGATTTCATCTCGTCGGTGAAGCGTTCGGCCATCGCCTTGAACGCCAGCGCGTCGACATCGAACTGCGCCAGTTCCGCGCGCAGCAGGCCATCGTCGAGCTGACCCAGGCCGTTGGCTCCCACCGATGCCAGCATCTGTGCACCCAGCGAAGGCGCGCCGTCGCCCAGGCCGCCGCCCGAGATCATCTCGCGCTCATGCCCCAGCAGATATTTGGCGACATCCCAGCCCCGGTTGAGCTGACCGACGATCTGGTCCTTGGGCACCACGACGTTGTCGAAGAAGGTCTCGCAGAACGGCGAGTTGCCGCTGATCAGCTTGATCGGCTTGGTCGAGACACCGGGGGTTTCCATGTCGAACAGCAGGAAGGAAATGCCCTGGTACTTGTTGGTCTTGTCGGTGCGGACGAGGCAGAAGATCCAGTCGCACTTGTCGGCGTAGCTGGTCCAGATCTTCTGACCGTTGACCACCCAATGGTCGCCCTTGTCCTCGCCGAAGGTCTGCAGGGACACGAGGTCAGATCCCGAACCGGGCTCGGAATAGCCCTGGCACCAGCGGATTTCGCCGCGCGCGATCTGGCCGAGATAGTGCACTTTCTGCTCTTCGGTTCCAAACTGCAGCAGCGCGGGGCCGAGCATCCAGATACCGAAGCTCGACAGCGGCGGACGGGCGTTGATCCGCGCCATTTCCTGCCGCAGAACCTTCGCCTGAGCAGCCGTCAGACCCGCGCCGCCATAGGCCTTGGGCCAGTCAGGCACGGTGTAGCCCTTGGCCACGCAGCGCTCGAGCCATTGCTTCTGCGCTTCGTTCTTGAAGGTCCAGTTGCGTCCGCCCCAGCAGACGTCATCCTCGCCGCGTACCGGCTCGCGCATCTCGGCAGGGCAGTTCGCCTCCAGCCATTCGCGCACGTCCAGTCTGAACTGATCGAGATCGCTCATCGTCATCCTCTCCCGCATGGTTTGATCCTGCGCCAGCCCTGGCCGGAAAGTTTTTCCTGCGGCCAAAACTGCGCTTCGCGACTCAGTCTATGGTGGAGCGAACCGGGCTGCAAGCCTGTTGAATCCTAGGCCGAATGCCGTAACGTCAGCGTGAGTGCGGTTGACGTTTACGGCAGGCGTCATATGGTACGCCCAAACAAAGCAAGCGGGAGAGAATCAATGCAGCGGGCCGCCCGGTCCATCGCATGGCCAGCGCCAAAGGGCGCGGCGGTGCCTCAGATCGCCCGTCGGCATCCAGCCTCCTTCGGGGGCATTTGCCGCGCATGACCGATCTTGCCAGCCTGACATCCAAGCCGGTTCCCGCTCGTGTTTCGATGGGCACCAAGCTGGCCTATGGCTTCGGCTCGGTCGCCTATGGCATCAAGGACAACGGCTTTGCCGTCTTCCTGCTGATCTATTTCAACCAGGTGGTCGGGATGCCTGCCGAGCAGGTCGGGCTTGCGGTGCTGATCGCCCTGATCGCCGATGCCTTTTTCGATCCCATCGTTGGCCACAAGTCGGATGCGACCCGCAGCCGCTGGGGGCGGCGTCATCCCTGGCTGTACGCCGCAGCGCTGCCCATCGCGTTGTCGTGGCTGCTGCTGTGGAACCCGCCCGAGGTCGGCAATGGCGTGATGTTCTTCTACGTGATTTTCGTCGCGATGGCGGTCCGGTTCTCGTTCTCTGCCTATGAGGTTCCGGCGCTGGCGATGCTGCCCGAACTGACCCGCGACTATCACGAGCGCACCGAGGTGCTGCGCTATCGCTTCCTGTTCGGCTGGCTCGGCGGGCTGGTGATGCTGTACGCCGCTTATGCGCTGCTGCTGGTGCCCGAGCCGGGCTATGACAACGGCATCCTCAATCCGAACGGCTATCATCGCTACGCACTGGTGGGATCGATCGTGATGCTGGTTTCAGTCATCGTCTCGGCACTGGGCACCCACAAATTGATGGCCCGCCCCAACCAATCCGAAGCCAAGAGCGTATCGCACGGGTTCAGCGATTTTGGCGCTGCATTGCGGTTCCGACCCTTCCAGATTCTGCTGGGCGCCGGGGTGTGCGCGTTTGCCAATCAGGGGCTGACATTCGCGCTGACCAACTATCTGCTGCTGTATGTGTGGGAACTGCCGCCATCGGCATTCAACATCTATCCGTTCGTGCTGTTCCTTGGCGTGGCGCTGGCGTTCGGTATCGTCGGTCCGCTGTCGCGCCGGCTTGAAAAGGGGCGCACAGGTGCGGTGTCGGCCGTGCTGTCGCTGATCTTCGGCACCCTGCCCTATTGGCTGCGTCTGGTGGGCCTCTTTCCGGACAATGGATCGAACCTTGCGACCGCGGCCGTGCTGGGGCTGATCGCCTTGTCGATGACCTTCGGCATCTGCGCGATGATGATGATCAGCTCGATGATCGCCGATGTCACCGACGCGCATGAGGCGCGCACCGGCAAGCGCACCGAGGGCATCTTCTTCGCCGGGTTCTTCTTCATGCAGAAATGCATCGGCGGCCTGGGCATTCTCGCTTCTGCCGTCATCCTGTCGATCGCCGGCTTTCCAGAAAACGCCCAGCCGGGTCAGGTGCCCGCGCAGGTCATCGATCGCCTCGCCGTGACCTTCGCCATCACCGCCACCGTCATCGGCATCGGCTGCGCTTGGCTGTTCACCCGTTTTCCCCTTGGCCGCGCCGACCACGAAGCGCGGCTCGCCGAAATCGCTCACGCCAGACTATCATGAAAGGACACCCATTTTATGGATTTTGATCTCACCGAACGTCAGGCCTATTGGCGCGACCGCGTCCGCGCCTTCATCGAAAGCAACGTCCGCTCGCGCGAGAAGGACTATGACGCCCAGCAGAAAGAAGGCTCGCGCTGGAAGGTGCTGCCGGTCATCGAGGAAGAGAAGGCCAAGGCCAAGGCTGCAGGCATCTGGAACCTGTTCATGCCGCCATCGAACCCCAATCTGGCGCACGTCGACGACAGCTTCGAATTCGACGGCCCCGGCCTCACCAACCTCGAATACGCCTTGTGCGCCGAGGAAATGGGCCGCGTCGGCATGGCGAGCGAGGTGTTCAACTGCTCGGCACCCGACACCGGCAACATGGAAGTGCTGCACCGCTACGGCACCCGCGCGCACAAGGACGAGTGGCTCAAGCCACTGATGGACGGCGAAATCCGCTCGGCCTTCCTGATGACCGAACCCCAGGTCGCCTCGTCCGATGCGACCAATATCGAAACCTCGATCCGCCGCGAAGGCGACGAATATGTCATCAACGGCCGCAAATGGTGGTCGTCGGGTGCGGGCGATCCGCGCTGCAAGATCGCGATCGTGATGGGCAAGACCGATTTCGAAGCCAAGCGCCACGCGCAGCAGTCAATGGTATTGATGCCGCTCGATGCGCCCGGCGTGAACATAGTGCGTCACCTGCCGGTGTTCGGCTATGATGACGCCCCGCACGGCCATATGGAAATTGAACTCAACGACGTCCGCATCCCGGCATCGAACATGCTGCTGGGCGAAGGCCGCGGCTTCGAGATCGCGCAGGGCCGCCTGGGCCCTGGCCGTATCCATCACTGCATGCGCACGATCGGAGTCGCTGAAGAAGCGCTCGCCAAGATGGCGCGTCGCCTGCAGACCCGCGTCGCGTTCGGCAAGCGAATCTCCGAATTCAGCATCTGGGACGAGCGGCTGGCAGCCGCACGCATCGACATCGAGATGAACCGCCTGCTCTGTCTCAAGGCGGCAGACCTGATGGACAAGGTCGGCAACAAGTACGCCAAGGCCGAGATCGCGATGATCAAGGTTGCCGCGCCCCGCATGGCATTGAAGATCATCGACGATGCCATCCAGGCGCATGGCGGCGCGGGCGTGAGCGAAGATTTCGGTCTCGCCAAGGCCTATGCCCATATGCGGACGCTGCGGCTTGCCGATGGTCCCGATGAAGTGCACAACCGCACCATCGCGCGGATGGAACTGGGACGCCACGGCGTGAACGACGATGACGGCGCATTGAGCTCGGGTGATCTCGGGGTGACGCGCTGATCGCATTCCCCTCTCTCCCACGAGGAGAGAGGGGATGCCCTGCACTTGGCAGGGCGAGGGACGACAACGACAAACAGCGCTTGGGAGAGCAACGATGAAGGCCGCCATCTGTTTTGAGCCGGGCAAGCCGCTCGAGGTGCACGACGTCACCATCGACAAGCCCGGACCGCGCGAGGTGCTGATCCGCACAGCAGCCACCGGGGTGTGCCGATCCGATCTGCACTTCGTCGATGGCAGCTATCCTGCCCCCCTTCCCTTTGTTCCCGGCCACGAGGCTGCAGGGATTGTCGAGGCGGTCGGCGATGGCGTGACCACGGTGAAGCCAGGCGACGCGGTCGTCACCTGCCTCAGCGCCTATTGCGGTCATTGCGAATTTTGCGTCACGGGGCGGATGGCGTTGTGCATCGGGCAAGATACCAAGCGCGGACCCAGCGAAGCCCCCCGGCTCAGCCTCAACGGCGGTCCGCTGCACCAGATGCTCAACCTGTCGGCCTATGCCGAAATGATGCTGGTGCACGAACACGCCTGCGTCGCGATCAACCCCGAGATGCCGCTCGATCGGGCATGCGTGATCGGGTGCGCGGTCACCACCGGTGCAGGCGCGATTTTCAATGCGGCAGACCTTGTTCCCGGTGAGACAGTCGCGATCGTCGGCTGCGGCGGGGTCGGGCTGGCGGCGGTCAACGCGGCCAGGATCGCCGGCGCCGGGCGGATCATCGCGATCGATCCTATCGCCGACAAGCGCGCGCTTGCCCACAAACTGGGCGCGACCGACATGATCGATTCGAGCGCGGATGGCGCTGCCGAACAGGTCATCGAGATGACCAAGGGCGGCGTCCACCATGCGATCGAAGCGGTGGGACGGCCCGCATCGGGCGCGATGGCGGTCAAGGTGCTGCGGCGCGGCGGCACCGCCACGATCCTGGGGATGATGCCCTTGGCCGAGAAGGTTTCTCTGAGCGCGATGGAGCTGCTGCAGGGAAAGAAGCTGCAGGGTTCGTTGATGGGCAACAACAGGTTTCCCGTTGAAATTCCACGGCTTGTCGAGTTCTATATGCGCGGGATGCTTGATCTCGACACCATCATTGCCGAACGGATGCCGCTCGAGCGGATCAACGATGCCTTCGACGCGCTGCGCATCGGCGATTCCGCGCGGTCGGTGATCACCTACAATTGAACAGACGGGACAACCGATAATGGAACAGATCGACGCACAGGCGACGATGACAGGCACCATGGAAGTGCCAGAGCAGGACCGGCTTGACGAGGCCAAGCTGACCGCCTGGTTCGAGGCGAACGTCGAGGGATTTGCTGGACCGCTCAGCATGTCCAAGTTCAAGGGCGGCCAGTCCAACCCGACCTACAAGGTGACCACGCCGAACGCTGCCTATGTGCTGCGGCGCAAGCCTTTCGGTCCGCTGCTGCCGTCTGCGCACGCGGTAGACCGCGAATACCGCGTGCAGGCGGCACTGTTCGACCAGGGCTTTCCCGTGTCGCGCCAATATGGCCTGTGCGAAGACGAAAGCGTCATCGGATCGATGTTCTACGTCATGGCCTTTACCGATGGCGCGAGCTATTGGGACGGCACCCTGCCCGGCAAGACGCCAGAGCAGCGCACAGCGATCTATAACGCGATGATCGACACGCTGGCCCATCTGCACAGCTTCGATCCCGCCGCCATCGGTCTGGAAAGCTATGGCAAGCCGGGCAATTACTGCGCGCGGCAGATCTCGCGCTGGACCAAGCAGTATCGCCTGTCCGAAACCGAGACCATTCCCGAGATGGACCAGCTGATCGAATGGCTGGAAAAGACCGTGCCCCAGCAGCGCGGCTTCGGCATCGCGCATGGCGATTTCCGCATCGACAACATGATTTTCGATAAGGACGAGCCCAAAGTGCTGGCCTTGCTCGACTGGGAACTTTCGACCTTGGGCGACCCGATCGCCGACCTGTCGTATTTCCTGATGAGCTGGGTCCAGCCCGCCGAGGGCCGCAACGGACTGCTCGGCGTGGACGTCACGGCGCTCGGCATCCCGACCATCGAAGAAGCCACCGCACGTTATGTCGAGAAAGCCGGCCTCGACCATGTCCCCGACATGGACTGGTACCTCGCCTACAACCAGTTCCGCATCGCCGCGATCCTGCAGGGGATCAAGAAGCGCGTGATCGACGGCACCGCCTCGAGCGCGCAGGCTGCACAAATGGCTGAGCGCGTGATTCCGCTCGCGCAGGCGGCATGGGCATACGCCAAGAAGGCGGGCGCGAAGTGACGGTATCGAGCTTTGACCTGACCGGGCGCGTTGCCATCATCACCGGATCGTCGCGCGGCATCGGGGCTGCGGCTGCGCGCAAGCTTGCCGAGCACGGCGCGAAGGTGGTGATCTCGAGCCGCAAGCAGGATGCCTGCGACACTGTCGCTGGCGAGATCAACGCACTGCACGGCGCGGGCACGGCGATCGCCATTGCCGCCAGCATTTCGCGCAAGGAGGACCTTCAGAACCTGGTCGACCAGACCCGAGCGCAGCTGGGTCCGGTCGATATCCTGGTCTGCAATGCCGCCAGCAATCCCTATTACGGACCGATGAGCGGGATCAGCGACGACCAGTTCCGCAAGATCCTCGACAACAACGTGCTCTCCAACCACTGGCTGGTCCAGATGGCGCTGCCAGACATGCGCGCTGCCGGGCGGGGATCGGTGATCATCATCTCGTCGATCGGCGGCATGCAGGGCACGGCCAGCATCGGGGTGTACAACATCTCGAAGGCGGCGGATTTTCAGCTCGCCCGCAACCTTGCCGTCGAGCTTGGGCGAGACAACATCCGCGTCAACTGCATCGCGCCGGGCCTGATCCAGACGGAGATGGCACGCGCCTTGTGGGAGAACGAAGCGCTGATGGGCTATGTCGGCAAGGTCACCCCGTTGCGGCGGATCGGACAGCCGGACGAAATCGCAGGCGCGGTGGTGTTCCTGGCATCGGACGCATCGACCTACATCACCGGCCAATCCATCGTCATCGATGGCGGCACGACAATCGCAGCGGCGCTCTGACACGCCGCATCAGGAGAGAAATTTCATGGATCTTCAAGGCAAGGTTGCCATCGTCACCGGCGCTGGCAGCGGTATCGGCAGAGCCAGTGCGCTGTTGTTCGCGCAGCATGGCGCCAAGGTGATCGCCAGCGACATCACCGGCAGGCAGGACGAGACCGCAGCGCAAAACCCGCAAGCGATCACCGCGATCCAGGCCGATGTGAGCAAAGAAGCCGACGTCGCGATGCTCGTCGCCAAGGCGGTCGAGCAGCATGGCAAGCTTGACGTGTTCTTTGCCAACGCTGGCGTATCGGGCGGGTTCGACGGCATCTTCGACCAGACCGTGGAAGAGTGGGAGCGTATCCTCGCGATCAATCTGATCGGGCCGTTTCTGGCAATCAAGCATGCGGGCAAGGTCATGGCCGATGCCGGCACCGGCGGATCGATCATCTGCACCGCATCGGTCGCGGGCCTGCGCTCGGGCGCGGGCGGTCCTGCCTATACCGCGAGCAAGGCAGGCGTAATCAATCTTGTGCGGATTGCTGCGCAGCAATTGACCGGAAGCAACGTGCGCTGCAATGCGATCTGCCCTGGCCTGATCGAAACCGGGATGACCGAGTTCATCTACACCAAGGCGCGTGAAAAAGGCTTCGAAGACAAGATCGGCCAGCTCAACCCGATGCAGCGCGGCGGCGTGCCGAACGAGATCGCCGAAGCCGCGCTGTTCCTCGCGTCCGACCGCTCGAGCTATGTCAACGGCCACGCGCTCGTCGTCGACGGCGGCCTTTCCAGTTCGCACCCTTATGCCCGGCAGCGTTTCGGTCAGACGGCCTCCTGATCCACCCCCCCCCTACGGAGCAGCGGAATTTTTTAGATGGGTATTATTGTGTCAGATCCTGCCGACCTTGGTTTCAACCAGTCCCTGCTTGAGCGGATCCCCGCTCATATCCATACGAAGTATCTGGAACCCAAACTGCTGCCGCATGCAGCCTTGTTGATCGGACGCGGGCACGAAGTGGCGCATCTGTCGCTTCAGGGCGAAGCGCGCCCCGGCCAACCACTCGCCAAGGATGCGATCTTCCGTATCGCCAGCATGACCAAACCGATAACCTCGGTGGCGTTCATGCAATTGGTCGAAGAGGGCAAAGTGGCGCTGGCCGATCCGGTTCACCGGATCATCCCCGAATGGAAGAATCTGGGCGTCTTCGTATCGGGTGGCGGTGCGCAGCCGTTCGTCACCCGTCCGACGACGCAGCCGATGCGGATGGTCGATCTGCTGCGGCACACCTCCGGGCTGACCTATGGTTTCCAGGAGCGCACGCCGATCGATGCGGCCTATCGCAAGCACAAATTGGAAGCCTTTGCCGGACCCGATCTCGAAGAGTTCATCCGCATCCTTGCCGGGATTCCACTGCAGGTCGATCCGGGAACGTCGTGGAATTATTCGATCTCGACCGACATCCTGGGCGCGATCCTTCAGCGGATCGACGACAAGCCGCTCGACCAGATCATCGCCGACCGGGTCACCGGCCCGCTGGGCATGGACGACACCCATTTCCAGATCCCGGAAAGCAAGCTCGATCGCGTTCCCGATTGCTATGCCTTCCATCCGACCGAGAAAATGAAGATGTATGACCCCGGCGCCACCACCGCATGGGGCCGCAAGCCCAGCCAGCTCTCCGGCGGCGGCGGGATGGCATCGACGCTGGCGGATTATCACCGCTTCTGCCGGATGCTGCTCAACGGGGGCACGCTCGATGGTGTGCGCATCCTCGGGCGCAAGACGCTCGACCTAATGATCTCCAACCACCTGCCCGGTGGCGGCGACCTGACCAAGCACAGCAAGGCATTGTTCAGCGAGGCGGAGAACGCGGGCGCAGGCTTTGGCCTTGGCTTTGCGACGACGATCGACAGCGCCGCCACGGGCGTGCCCGGATCGAACAACGATTTCTACTGGGGCGGCATGTTCTCGACCGCCTTTTTCGTCGATCCCATCGAAGACGTCATCATGATCTTCATGACCCAGTTGATGCCGTCGAGCACCTATCCCATCCGGCGTGAGATCAAGACGATGCTCTACGCCGCCGTTGAATAACCGAAAGGAACCGACATCATGTCCACATCCCCAATCTCGACCGAAAAACGCGGCGATATCCTGATCGTCACCTCGGACAATCCGCCGGTCAATGCGCTCGGCGCGGGCGTGCGCACCGGACTGGATGCCGCGCTCGACCAGGCGGCTGCCGATGACAGCATCAAGGCAGTCGTGCTGATCTGCGCGGGCCAGACGTTCTTTGCCGGTGCCGATATCACCGAATTCGGCAAGCCGCCGGTGGAGCCTTTCCTGCCCGCGCTGATCTCCAGGATGGAAGCCCTCGACAAGCCCGTGATCGCCGCGATCCATGGCACCGCGCTCGGCGGTGGCTTGGAGACCGCGCTGTGCGCGCATTACCGCGTTGCCGTGCCCTCTGCGAAATTGGGCGTGCCCGAGGTGAAGCTGGGCCTGCTGCCCGGTGCCGGCGGCACCCAGCGCCTGCCGCGCGTTGTCGGCGTCAAGGCTGCGCTGGAAATGACTGCCAAGGGCGATCCCATTCCCGCCACCACCGCCCACAAATGGGGCCTCGTCGATGAACTCGCCGAGGAAGGCGCGCTGCTCGATGCCGCGTTGGCCTTTGCCGACAAGGTCAAATCGGTGCGTCCCATCCCTCGGGTCAGCGAACGTTCGGTCGCGGCCGATGATGCTGCCATCGAAGCGTTTCGCAAGGAGAACGCGCGCAAGTTCCGCGGCTTCGATGCGCCTGCGGCCAACATCGCCTGCGTCGAGGCGGCAACCCGCCTGCCCTTCGACGAAGGGATGGAATTCGAGCGCACCGAGTTCATGAAGCTGATGTTCGGATCGCAATCTGCAGCGCAACGGCACATCTTCTTCGCCGAGCGCAAGGCGAGCAAGATCGACGGCATCGCCAGCGACATCGCGCTGCGCCCCATCGCCAAGGTCGGCGTCATCGGCGCAGGCACCATGGGCGGCGGCATCACCATGAACTTCCTGTCCGCCGGCATCGCGGTGACCATCGTCGAACAGGCCGAGGATGCCCTCAATCGCGGCGTGGGCGTAATCCGCAAGAACTACGAGGCGAGCGCCGCCAAGGGCCGCCTGACCTCCGAGCAGGTCGAAAAGGCGATGGGATTGCTGACGCCTTCCCTTTCGCTCGACGATCTGGCCGATTGCGACCTGATCATCGAGGCGATCTTCGAGAACATGGACGTCAAGAAAGAGGTGTTCGGCAAGCTCGATGCCATCGCCAAGCCCGGCGCGATCCTGGCGAGCAACACCAGCTATCTCAATGTCGACGAGATTGCCGCATCGACCAGCCGCCCGCAGGACGTGCTCGGCATGCACTTCTTCTCGCCCGCCAATGTGATGAAGCTGCTCGAGGTCGTACGCGGCGCGAAGACCGCCGATGATGTGCTTGCCACCGTGATGGCGTTGTCGAAGAAGATCAAGAAAGTCGCGGTGGTCGCAGGCGTCTGCCACGGCTTCATCGGCAACCGCATGCTGATGCCGCGCCAGGTCGAGGCCAACAAGCTGCTTATGGAAGGCGCGACCCCCGAGCAGATCGACCGGGTGCACGTCGAATTCGGGATGCCGATGGGGCCGTTCCAGATGAGCGACCTTGCCGGCGTCGATATCGGCTGGCACCGCGATCCCAGCAGGATCGAGAGCATCCGCGATGCGCTGTGCGCCGAAGACCGTTGGGGCCAGAAGAAAGGCGCGGGCTTCTACGATTATGACGAGAAGCGCAATCCCACCCCCAGCGCGCGCGTCGCCGAGATCATCGAGGATTTCCGCTCACGCTCGAACATGCCCAAGCGCGAGATCAGCGACCAGGAAATCATAGAGCGCACGTTGTACACGATGGTCAACGAAGGCGCGATGATCCTTGAAGAAGGCATGGCCCAGCGCGCATCGGATATCGATGTCGTGTGGATCTATGGCTATGGCTGGCCGATCTATCGCGGCGGCCCGATGTTCTGGGCGGGGATCGAAGGTACCCCCAAGATCGTCGAGGGACTGAAGAAGCATGGCTTTGCCATCTCGCCGTTGCTCGCCGAAAAGGCCGAGAAGAACGAAGGCTTCTGACACGAAAAAACCCCGCCGGAGATGATCCGGCGGGGTTTTTCTTACATGGATCGGTCGGCTTTTACGCGGCGCCGAGGATCGCATCGACCGCAGGCTTGTTGGCTGCGCTGACGATGCCCTTCTCGCGAAGTTCGGTGCCAAGCGGCCTTGCAGCTTCGAGATAGCTCGCTTCGCCGGTTGCCTGGTTCAGACCGATGAGGCTGGAGAATTCCGCATTGGCCAGATCAGCCGACGAAGGATCGGTTGCCCGGCCTTCCTTGGCGATGGCGAGCGCCTGCTCGAAATGCGGCTGCGCGCCCATCTTGTCCTGCTTGTTCAGGCTGAAGTTACCCAGATTGACCAGGATGGAAACCAGCGTGCCCTGGACGCCCGCGTTGGTCTTGTCCGATTCATAGACCTTCATCCACTGCGGCGCAGCCTCAGAGTACAAAGGTGCGATGGCATCAATGTTGCCAAGGGCGCCCTGCGAGTTCGCGGTGATCGTCAGAGCACTGGCCAGGAAGCCAGCGTTCTGAACGTCGGACGGATTGCGAGCGACCAGATCACGGATCACCGGCAAAGCAGGCTCGAGCTTGGCGATCACTTCTGCGTGGTTGCCAGCGGCCTGTGCCTGCTGAGCGGCGGTGAAGTCGGCAATCGCCTTGTTCTGCGCTTCGACCTGCTCAGGCGTCATTGGGCCAGCAGGTGCCTGGGCAGCCTGCGCAGGCGCGGTCTGTGCATTCGCAGCAGGCGCGGTCTGGGCGTCTCCAGCGGGAGCCGCCTGTTCACCGGCGACCGGCGCTGCTGGCTGCGTTGCTGCAGGCGCTGCTGCGTCCTGAGCGAGCGCGGGCGCGCCAGTCAACGCCAAGGCGCTGGAAACAAAAAGAACCGAAATTGCAGACTTCATCATGAGGGGATGTCTCCTTGGGATGGCATGCGCGCTGCCGCTCGCAAAAGCCCGTACAAGCTCATGAACTGATCGGCTGCCGCATGTATTAAACAATAGCAACACAACGAGAACGCAGGGGCCGTCCTATCGTTCCCGCCGGACGCCGCCTGCGATATCGCAAAAGCGGATGGCCTGGTCAAATTCCGCACGGCGCAGTGCGCGTGTTGCCTCGCCCTCGAAGTCCGCCCCCCAAAGCTCCTCCTGCCACAATTCCTCAAGGCAGACCGCGCGCCAGACCGTCTCGGTATCAAAGGCGTTTTCGAGCAACGCCAGCGCGCAAACCAGCGATCCACCGATGCTGGTCATCGTCGAGAGCCCCGCCAGCACGAACGCGTCATAGGCCGCAACCACCCCAGTCAGGCGGGACAGGCTGTGTGTCGATTGCGGCTGATGGATGATGCCGGCGACCCGCAGCAGTCTGATGTCAAAGCGATTTTCCGCCCATCGCAAGACCGGCTCCCACTCTGACTCTTGCCGCTCGGCCAAGGGCTCGCCGGGATCGGCGCGGTAGCACAGGGTGTCGGTTTCGCCGTAGGCCGCGATGTCGCTGACAAACCGACCAGGGTCGGGCGCGATCCGGTCGATCGCTGCATTGGCAAAGCCGGTCATCGGCATCGACGCAATCACGATCTCCTCGCCCTGCCCTGCCCATTCATCCGCGACCGACTGCGCCATCGTTTCGTTGGGAAGGATCAGCGCGGCCCGGCCCGGTGTCTTGACCGGACGGCCGTCGAGGCGCAGCGCGAAGCCGCCTTCGGACGGCTCGACGGTGACCGATGTATAGAAGCGCTTCATGCTGTGGCGTTCATTCTGATGGTGGCGATTTCCAGCGAGCGACAAGCATTTGGGGCAGAACGACCATCCCCAATATGCCGACCGCCAGCAGCGCATAGCCCACGGCATTGGGGATCGCGGCAATCCGGCCGTACGATATCGCCACCGCGAGCGCGATCGTGATCGCGCCTGCTAGCCGGACGGCACCGATGACGAAAAACCGCGAGCGGGCCTTGCGGTCCTCAGGCGTCATGCCGGATGCCTCGCGATATGATCGAACAATTCGTCCATCGAGTAAGCGACACAGTCTGCGCCTGCAGAATGCAACTCGGAAGAATCGTGATACCCCCAGTCGACCCCGATAGCGCGGACATTGGCCGCCACGCCCATGGCCATGTCATAGCTGGTGTCCCCGATCATCACCGCGTTCTGCGCCTCTACCCCGGCATCGGCCAGGGCCTGATAGATCATCGAGGGATGCGGCTTGGACGGGTGCCGGTCGGCGGTCTGCAACGACACGAAACGATGCTTGATCTTGTGGTGGGTCAGGCACAGGTCCAGCCCGCGATCCGATTTGCCGGTGGCGACCGCAAGCATCCAGCCGAGCTGATCGAGCCGGTCGAGCAGCGCGTCGAGACCATCGTACAGCGGCTCGTGCTGCAAGGTGCCGTTGCCGCGCAGCTCGTGGAAAGCATTCTTGTAGTGATCGGCCAGGACGACGTGAAACTGGGCATCGGCGTCCGGCAGCATCACCCGCATCGCCTCGACAAGCGACAGCCCGACGATGCGCCGGACGCGGTGGTGGTCGGGATGGCCCAGCCCCTCGGCAGCGAAGGCCATTTCCATCGCCCGGCAAATGTTCGCCTGGCTATCGACCAGCGTCCCGTCGCAGTCGAAGATCGCAAGCCGACCGGTCATGGTCGCCGGGGCGTCCGCTTGGGCGCGGCGCGCGGAGTGACCGGCTTGGTACGGCCGCCGGGTTTGGCAGGGCCTGCCCCAGGCTTGGCCTTGCCCGCCGGCTTGCCCTTGCCCACGGGTGCCGCGGCGCCCGAGCGGCTACGACGTTCGCCGCGCCGTTCCTTGCGGATGGTCTTGGCATGTGCGCGCGCCTGCTGCTTCTTGACCTCGCGGGTGGCGGGCTCGGGCCCCTCATCGGCGAACGCCGTTTCGCCCAGCGCGATGTCGAAGCCCAGGCTCTCCATCGATTCGGCAAAATGCTCGGGCAGTTCCGCGGTCACGTCGAGCGCCGGGCCATCGGGATGCGCGATCCGCAGCCGACGTGCGTGCAGATGCATCTTGCGGCTTATCGTGCCGGTGAGAAACGCATTCTGCCCGCCATATTTTCCGTCGCCGACGATCGGATGGCCGATCGCGGCCATGTGCACGCGCAGCTGGTGCGTGCGCCCGGTAAACGGTTGCAGCGCAACCCAGGCCGCGCGCGATCCGGCGCGTTCGATCACCTGATAGGCGGTACGCGAAGGCTGGCCGTTTTCCTCGTCGACATGCATCTTCTCGCCGCCGGTGCCCGGTTGCTTGGCCAGCGGCAACTCGATCAGGCCCGAATAGATATCGGGCACGCCGACGACCAGCGCCCAGTAAATCTTTTTGGCATTGCGTCCGGCGAAGCGCTTGGCGAAATAGGCTGCGCTGCCCGGCGTCCGCGCGAGCAGCAGCACGCCCGATGTATCCTTGTCGAGCCGGTGGACCAGGCGCGGCCGCACCGCGCTGTCGAACATCAGCGCCTCTCCCAGACCGTCGACATGCGCGTGCGTCCGGGTACCGCCTTGGGTCGCAAGGCCCGGCGGCTTGTTGATGACCAGCGCTGCGCGATCACGGTGGATCACCATCGATTGCGCATAGGCAACCTGGTCATCGCTCAAGGTCTTGGGCATCACCCGCGCGGTCTGCTGCTCGGGTTCGGTTTCGGAAGGAGGGATGCGGATCGTCTGCCCGGCGGCGATCCGGTCGCCGGGGCCGACGCGCTTGCCGTCGAGCCGGACCTGCCCCGTCCGCGCCCAGCGCGAGACGAGGTTGAAGTTGACGTCGGGCAGATGCCGATGAAACCAGCGGTCGAGCCTGATGCCATCGTCGTCGGTATCGATGGTGAACTGGCGGGCCTCGCTGGAACTCTGCAGCGGGGCAGCTGCCGTCGGTGCGGCAGCGGTGCGGGCGGGGCCAGCGCGCCTGATCGGCGCCTTGCGGACGGGAGGTTTCATGTCAGTCCCCGGGTTATCGCAAGACCGGTCGCCAGCGCCGCCAGCGACAGGCCAACGGACATCGCGGCATAGCCCAACGCAATGGCGACCTGCCCACGTTCGATCATCAAGAACATATCGAGGCTGAACGCGGAAAATGTGGTGAAACCGCCGAGCACGCCCACCGCCATGAACAGCCGCAGCGGCTCTCCCACATAGCCGCGCAGAACCAGAGCAGCGACGACGCCCATGGCCAGCCCGCCGACCACGTTGATGGTCAATGTGGCCAACGGGAAGCCGGCATAGCCCATGCGCACGGCAAGCATCGTCAAATGAAATCGCAGCGCGGCGCCCAATGCGCCGCCCGCCATCACCAGTCCGGTGGCCTTGTAAGTGAGATGAACGTCCATCCGGCCTGCCTTAGCGGGATTGCACGGTTATTGGCTAGGTCTATTCGATATCGACCATCAATGGCTGCCCATTGACCATCCTCCGGGACGCAGCATCGCCTTCCTTATCGCGCGAGCATCTGGCTTATCCAGCTGACATTCGCCTTGGCGGTGGTGCGCGGGGGCAAGGCGCCCGAGCACTCGAGACACCAGGCCTGCACACCTTGCGCACCGCTCAGCACCTCGAGATCGCCCAGTACTTGGCCCAGCGCCGCATGCTGACGCCATGCCAGCTGCGCTACCAATCCTCGCGCCTGTCGGCTGTCATCCGACGGTGTGAACATGCCCGAGACGAGCTGCTCAAAGGGGTCGCGCTTGGTCTCGAGATAATGCACCGAATACCCGTCGGTCTTCAGCTTTGCGCGCCGGGCCGCTTCGACAATGGCATCGTCGATCGATCCGAAGCGATCGACCAGCTTGATCTGGCGGGCGGTGCCGCCATCCCACACCCGGCCCTGCGCGATTCCATCCACCTCGGTGACAGACATCCCCCGCGCCTTGCCGACCAGCCCCAGGAACCGGCGATAATCGTGTTCGATCGACCCCTGGATGAAGGTATCGACGGTGCTGTTGAACCCGCCGAGAAGATCGGGCTGGCCCGACAGATCGGTGGTAGCAACGCCGTCAGCCTTGACGCCATATTCGGCGAGCGCACGTTCGAAGCTGGGCAACACAGCAAAGATGCCGATCGATCCGGTGATCGTCGAAGGCTCGGCAAAGATCGTATCGCCAGCGGTTGCCACCCAATAGCCACCGCTCGCCGCGACATTGCCCATCGACACCACGACCGGAATCTTCCTGCCGCGATAGTTCTCGATCGCGCGACGGATCTGTTCGGAGGCGAATGCCGAGCCTCCGGGCGAATCGACCCGGACGACGAGCGCCTTGAGGCTGTCGCGCTGCAAGCCATCGTGCAGCAGCTTTTCAATGCGGTCCCCGCCAGCGGTACCGGGGCCGGCCTTGCCATCGACGATGGTACCCGCAATCGTGATCACGCCGACTTCATCGCCGCCGGTCTTGACCGGATTGGCCGCGACCCAGTCGGCCAGACTGGTGTGCTTGAAGGCGCCTGGCCCTTTATCCTCGTCCGCGCCCGCCAGCGCGGCGACCCGCTTGCCGAAGGCGGTGCGATCACCGACCTTGTCGATGATCCTGCGGTCGGTCGCCAGCTTGACGAGATCGCCGTTGACCGCAGTCACGGCACCAGCAGGGTCAGCGATGTAGCTTGCCAGATCCGCCTGGGGCCGCGCCTTGGCCACGTTGGCCTGCCAATTGGCCCAGATCGGTTCATACACGGCCAGCAGCGCCTGCTTGGCTTCGGGCGACTGCTCGGACCGCAGATAGGGCTCGACCGCGCTCTTGAAGGTGCCGACGCGATAGACGTGCGCGGTGACCTTGAAACGGTCGAGAGCATCCTTGTAATACAGGCGCGATCCGCCGGGGCCGGTGAACGCCGCACCGCCCATCGGGTCGATCCAGATCTCGCTGGAATGCGCCGCCAGCAGATAGGCGGAATCGCTGTAGAAGGTCGCGAAGCTGTAGATCGGCTTGCCCTTGGCCTTGGCGCGGCTGAGCGCCTCGCCGATCTGTTCGAGTGACACCTGGCCGCCGCCCATGAACCGGTCAAGATCGAGCGCGATGACCTTGACCCGGTCATCCTCGGCAGCGGTATCGATCGCGCGGATCAGGTCGCGCTCGCGGAATTGCTTGAGCGGGGCCTGACCGCCGAGCAATGCTGCGACAGGGTCGATTGTCTCGGTTTCCTCGACGATGACGCCGTCGAGCTTGACCAGCAGCGCGCCCTCGGTCACCGCGGCAGGGTTCGGGCGCCACGAAAGCGCGGCCAGAATCAGTCCGAAAAACAACAGCATGGCCAGCAGGACAAGACCGTCCTTGATGGCCACCAGCACCTTCCAGGCGCCTTTGACAAAACCCATGATCCGATTAGCTCCGCTGCGGGCGGATATGCCCCTGCAATCTATCTAGGGGGCCATGGCACAGATTGCCACTGCTTCGCGCGACAGACGGGGGACAGCGTTCGACAACCGACCGCTCGCAGCAGCCTACCAGCGCAGCGCTCGGGGTACGATCAGGCGCCCTGCAAGCGCGCACCCGGCGATCGCCAGCGAGTACCACGTGCCGATGTACATCACGACGTTTTCGCTGCAGGCGATGGAGTAGGCGGCCGTGCCCAGAGCGCCGGACGCAAGGCCGACCATCCAGCCGGTTCGCGTCGGCGATACAGGCGCGCCACGGCGCATCCACGCGGTCAGCGCCGCGCCGACGACCATCGCGCACAACGCGCTCATCAGCAGGCACTGCAGGCCGTATGGCGGGTCGAGAACCACCCGGGCGCCTTCCAACGAACGAATGTCGGTCAACCAGACGAACGCTGCGCCCAGCGGAAAGATCGATGCGATGGCCAGGGCCCATTTCCAGAACGCCTTGCGCGCATGCCCGATCGATGGCGTGGCTCCCGAAAGCGCGGCCGCAGCAGCGGTTACACCCAAGCCGAGCAATACTGCCGAGCGCACGAGGAACATCTCGTGCGGCACGCCGTTGGCCAGATCGCCACGCACCCCAAGACCGAAGGCGATGGCCAGCGTGCACAGCACCGTCGTTGCCAGGGCGAGCGCAATTCCATCGCGCAGGCGCAGGCGACGCACCGGCACAAGGTCCTGAACCAGGGCATCGATAACAAAGCTGTCCGCACCGGGCTTGCCCGGCGCAGAGCCGTCATACTGCATCTTCACATCCAATTCGTGTTCCGCTGCATCGGACAGGCCGGTGCGCATGCGGTATCGCCCCGAGGGCGTTCAATCTGGTCATCGCGAATTCGCTGGCAAAGCCCATGGGGTTACACTTTCTCGATCAATGCACTCATCCGGCGAATGCCGCGATGGATGTTCACCTTGACCAACGACTCGGATTGTCCGGTGCGGACCGCAGCTTCGGCGATGCTGTAGCCGGCGATCTTGACCAGTCTTATTACTTCTGCCTGGCGCTCGGGCAACTGCCGCAGCAGGGCATCGATGCTCAGCTCATCGATGACCGAATCATCCTGTGGTGCAGCGTGCAGGGCTTCATCGAGCGCTGTTTCACCGGTACGATAGACCTTGCGCAAATGATCGATCCATCGGTAGCGCCCGATCGCCGCGAGCCAGGGCAGAAACGCGCGTTCGCCATCATAGCTCGCGCGCTTGCGGTGCACCGAGATCAACGTTTCCTGTACCAGATCGTCGATTTGCGAGGGCGGAATGCGGCGGGCGAAATACCGCGTCAGCCATCTCTGGCACTCGCGCAGCAGGCGTGCATAGGCCTGCCGGTCGCCTGCCTGCGCAGCCAGCATCAGTTGCCGCAGCATGTCATCCTGACTGGCCATGTGGCGTAAAACCTACGCCGCCAGCACGAAGGCAGCAAGCATCAGGGCGTGCTGCCCTTCGCTGCGAATGCGCGATCGAACCCACGGTCGAGCGCGAACAGCCCGCCTCCGCGCGCAATCAGCACCAGCGCCAGCGCGAACCACAGGACGTGCGGGTTCCAGAACGCTTCGGGATAGACGAACAACTGGACCACGCCGGTCATCACCAACAGCCCGGCCGCACCGAACCGCGTCGCCAGCCCCAGCATCACCAGCGCCGACAGGCCATGCTCGGCCCAGGTCGCGAGCACGCCGGTGAACTCGGGGTACGGCATATGATATTCGTCGCGGAACAGATCGAAGGTGATCGGGTCGATCTGCAACCACGCTCCGTCGACGATCTTGGTGCGCGCCGACCGCCAGAACTGCGCCGCCAGCGCTAGGCGGACGACCAGCAGAGCGAGCCCTTCGAACAAACGGGTATCGAGCAGAGCAAGGGCGCGCTGGATCAGCGAAATCATGGGCAAGGCTTCCGGTTCACCTGAAAAACGTCAAGGCGTCGGAAAATTCCCGGGTTACCGACCGTGCGCGGGAGTCGAGAGAACAACGAAAACCGTTGTCGCTCGAACCTGCGAACCTGGCGTCAGCCCCCCGGCCTTGCCAGCATCCCCGCCTCGATCAAGGCAAAGACGGCAGGCAAGGCCTCTGCCTCGCCCAGTGTTTCGATGACCGCCTGCAGAAGGTTACCCATATTGCCGCAATTTTTTGCCTGCGTCGCAATCCCGGTCCGTGCAGCGTCCAGCGCCAGCAAGCCAACCTCGGCGTCAGGCCGTGTCACCAAAATGGCAGCGGTAGCATGGGGGCTGGCCATCAACTCCGGGATCAGACCGGCAACGACGCCATCGATCTCCACCACCCGCGCGGCAGGGTGCAGGATTACCGGCAGGCTGAGCAGCCCGGGCTCGTCATACTGCGCCAGATCTGCCAGGCGCAATGCTGCAACATCCGCCGAATGATAGCTTTGCAGCCAGGCCCACTCGACCCGGGCAAGGTCGGACGCCAGCGGCGCAGCAGCGATGCCGTCCAGACGACCGGCAAACCCTTCGCCCATCGTCATGAGCTTGCGCTTGCGCACTTCGGGCAGTTCGATGAAATCGCGCGACAATGCGTTGAACGCTTCAGCGCCGATATATGCACGCGTGCGCGGGTAGGTCTGCTCAAGCGCGACCAGGCGCGCGTGGCTGATGGTGTTGGCGTGCGCCTTCAAGCCCAGCAGCACGCGATCCGGATGGCCGGTGAAGAGCCCGGAAGGAAAGGCCTCTGGCCCCTGTTGCAGCACCGTGATGATGCGCGCCTGATCGTCTGCCAGATCGGACATGGCCTCAGACGGTCTGCAGCAGCCGTGCAGGCGCGCACGCCATATGGTCGCCGGCCCTGACAGCCTCGGCCATCAACACGGCATAATCGGGCACATCGGTGTCCCACTCGATCAGCACGGGGCGTGGCCCTGCCCTGCCGATGAACCTCTCGAACAGCTGCCAGGTCAGGTCCGATACCGGGCTGCCGTGGTCGTCGATCAACAGCGCGCGGTCATCGTGCCACTCGGTGGCATGGCCCGCGAGGTGGATTTCGCCGACGATAGCCGGGTCGATCGCATCGACATAGGCAAACGGGTCTGTCTGCAGGTTGGTGCAGCTGACCTCGACATTGTTGATATCGAACAACAGCCCGCACCCGGCCTGTGCACACAAGGCATGGATGAATGCGACCTCGTCCATCTCGTCGTGCGCAAAGGCCAGATACCGAGACGGGTTCTCGATCAGGAGCGGGCGTCTGAGGCGATCCTGAACCCGTCCGATTTGTCCTGCGACATGATCCAGCGTGGCGCGGGTGTAGGCGATCGGCAGAAGATCGGGGTACCAGTCGGTGCCGTTTCCCGACCAGCTGAGATGGTCGGAAACGCTCGCGGGACTGTACCGGTCGCAAAGTGCAGCGAGCTGCTCCAGCTCGTCGTCATCCAGCCCCTGAGCCGTGCCGATCGACAGGCCGACGCTGTGGAAACTGACCGGCAACTGTTCGGCAACCGCCGTCAGCCAGCGGTGGGGCGGCCCACCATCGGCGAAATAGTTCTGCGGATGCACTTCGACCCAGGCGGGTCGAGCCTTTCCGTGTTGGGGTTCCAGAACATCGCGATAGTGGGCCGGCTTGAGCCCGATGCCTGGTTCGGGGGGCAGGATCATCGGGCTTCGACCACTTGGCAGGCTCAGCCCTTGGGCGTGGGCTTGGTGTTGCCCTTGAGCGGGGTAAGCGATCCACCCATCTTGCTGCACTCGCCCTTGGCGACGTACTTCCAGGCGCTTCCCTGGTAATCGACGGTCGAGGTTCCGGCACATGACGTGCCTGGCCCTGCAGCACAGTCGTTCTTGCCCTTCAGCGAGACGCCGTAGCATTTTTCTTTCTCGCCGGCCGCAGCGGCGGGCGTGGCGGCCACGGTGGCAGCGGCGAGCATGGCGGCGGCAGCAGCGCCGAGGGTCAGCATGGAATTGGACATCGGTTTATCCTCTCAGATCAGTGGGTCGCATCGGACCGGAAGTCCCAAGGGCGCCGGTCCTGCAATCGGTTCGTCGCGGTGTGACGGGAGGTTACCCCGTTTCGGCTCCTTGCGCAAAAAATTCCGCAGGTGATGGGTTGACCGCAGCGCCGCGACCGCTATCTAGCGCTTCGTTAGCACTCACCCCGACCGAGTGCTAATCGCGGACGCGGTCATCGCTGGATGAGCCTGCCGCGCAGGGGGTTTCACTAATTTCAGTGACGCAAGGAAAGGCTTAACGCATGACATTTCGTCCGTTGCACGACCGGGTTCTGGTGCGCCGCATCGAAGCCGAAGAAAAGACCGCTGGCGGGATCATCATCCCCGACGCTGCCAAGGAAAAGCCCTCCGAAGGCGAAGTGATCGCCATCGGTGAAGGCACCCGCGACGAAGACGGCGACCGCATCGCGCTCGACGTCAAGGTTGGCGACAAGATCCTGTTCGGCAAGTGGTCGGGCACCGAAGTGAAGATCAACGGTGAAGACCTGATCATCATGAAGGAAAGCGACATTCTGGGCATTCTGGGCTGATCGATCCGATCGACCCGACTGACCTTACATCGACATTAAAGGAACACACTCATGGCTGCTAAAGACGTAAAGTTTGGCCGCGACGCCCGCGAACGCATTCTGCGCGGTGTCGACATCCTCGCTGACGCCGTCAAGGTGACTTTGGGCCCCAAGGGCCGCAACGTCGTCATCGACAAGAGCTTCGGCGCGCCGCGCATCACCAAGGACGGCGTCACCGTCGCCAAGGAAATCGAACTCAAGGACAAGTTCGAGAACATGGGCGCGCAGATGGTCAAGGAAGTTGCTTCCAAGACCAATGACATCGCAGGCGACGGCACCACCACCGCCACCGTTCTGGCCCAGGCCATCGTGCGCGAAGGCATGAAGTCGGTTGCTGCCGGCATGAACCCCATGGACCTCAAGCGCGGCATCGATCTGGCGGTGACCAAGGTCGTCGAATCGCTCAAGGCGCGCTCGAAGCCCGTCGCCGGCACCAACGAGATCGCCCAGGTCGGCACCATCTCGGCCAATGGCGAGAAGGAAATCGGCGAGATGATCGCGCAGGCCATGGAAAAGGTCGGCAAGGAAGGCGTCATCACCGTCGAAGAAGCCAAGGGCATGGAATCGGAACT
>NZ_JBKBOG010000009.1:9000-129630 GCF_046294995.1 Blastomonas sp. | reverse complement strand
ATAATGTCGGCAAGATCAGCCAGATCATCGGCGCTGTCGTCGATGTGACCTTCGAAGACAACCTGCCCGCGATTCTGAACGCGCTGGTGACCGACAACAACGGCAACCGTCTGGTGCTCGAGGTTGCGCAGCATCTGGGCGAAAACACCGTTCGCACCATCGCGATGGACGGCACCGACGGTTTGACCCGCGGCCAGGAAGTCACCGACACCGGTGCGCAGATCACGATGCCGGTCGGCCCCGAAACGCTCGGCCGCATCCTCAACGTCGTCGGCGAGCCGATCGACGAGCGTGGCCCGGTCAACGCCAAGAACTTCGCACCGATCCACGCCAAGGCTCCCGATTTCGTCGATCAGTCGACCGAAACCGCGATTCTGGTCACCGGCATCAAGGTGATCGATCTGATCGCGCCTTACGCCAAGGGCGGCAAGATCGGCCTGTTCGGCGGCGCCGGCGTGGGCAAGACCGTCCTCATCCAGGAACTGATCAACAACATCGCCAAGGGCCATGGCGGCACCTCGGTGTTCGCTGGCGTGGGTGAACGCACCCGCGAAGGTAACGATCTGTACCACGAATTCCTCGACGCAGGCGTCATCGCCAAGGATGCCGACGGCAATCCGACCAGCGAGGGATCGAAGGTTGCGCTGGTGTTCGGCCAGATGAACGAGCCTCCGGGTGCGCGCGCTCGCGTTGCGCTTTCGGGCCTGACCATAGCGGAATATTTCCGCGACCAGGAAGGCCAGGACGTGCTGTTCTTCGTCGACAACATCTTCCGCTTTACCCAGGCGGGCTCGGAAGTGTCGGCATTGCTCGGCCGTATTCCTTCGGCTGTGGGCTATCAGCCGACCCTGTCGACCGACATGGGCGCGCTGCAGGAGCGCATCACCTCGACCAACAAGGGTTCGATCACCTCGGTGCAGGCCATCTACGTTCCCGCAGATGACTTGACCGACCCTGCCCCGGCCACCTCGTTCGCCCACTTGGACGCAACCACCACGCTGAACCGCGCGATCTCGGAACTCGGCATCTACCCCGCCGTGGATCCGCTCGATTCGACCAGCCGCGTGCTGACCGCAGCCGTCGTTGGCCAGGAGCATTACGACACCGCCCGCCGCGTCCAGGAAACGCTGCAGAAGTACAAGTCGCTGCAGGACATCATCGCGATTCTGGGCATGGACGAGCTGTCGGAAGAGGACAAGCTGACCGTCGCACGCGCGCGCAAGATCCAGAAGTTCCTGTCGCAGCCCTTCCACGTGGCAGAAGTCTTCACCGGCATCCCCGGCAAGTTCGTCGCGATCGAAGACACCGTCCGCTCGTTCAAGGCGGTGGTCGATGGCGAATACGATCACCTGCCCGAAGCTGCCTTCTACATGGTCGGCGGCATCGATGAAGCCATCGAAAAGGCCAAGACGCTGGCAGAAGCGGCTTAAGGTCGGACATTGCTCTCTCCCCTTCAGGGGAGAGATACGGAGGCTGGGCCGCAGCGCGGCCCTAGCCGAAGTTGAGAGGGGCATAAACGCTCTCCCCTCTCCCAACCCTCTCCCCCGAAGGGGAGAGGGCTTTAAGGAAGATCGGCATGGCACTGCAATTTGAACTCGTAACCCCCGAAAAGCTGGTCCGTTCGGAGTCCGTGCACATGGTCGTCGTACCCGGCAGCGAAGGCGAGTTCGGCGTGCTCGAGGGTCATGCGCCGCTGATGTCGACGATGCGCGACGGGGTGGTTTCGATCTACAAGACCGACGGCGCCCTGCCCGAAACGATCGCGGTAGAAGGCGGCTTTGCCGAGGTCACCGAACAGGGCCTGACCATCCTGGCCGAGCGCGTTTCAGGCTGATTCTTTATCCGTTTTCCGGCGCACGCCGGAATCCAGGGCGATCACAGAACAATCTGACTCCTGGGCTCCGGCGTTCGCCGGAGAGCGAGCAGGCTTCTACTTGCCCACCACCCGCAAATACCGCCACGCCTGCGGCTTGCTGCCGTCGATCATCGACGCTTCGGCAAGCAGCATGCCGTCTTCCATCCAGTAACGGATACGCTGCGGGTAATCATGGTTGGGATTGACGAAAACGATCTCGGCCGGCCCTGCCTTGACCGCGCGGAACGCGGCAGCGGGATTGCCGAAGGGTGATCCGTAGAACATGAGATCGCCGTTCTCGTTACGCGCGATGCGCATGAACTCATAGCTGGTCACAGCATCCGCGCGCCCGCCCCTGCCCGTTCCCAACATGGTCTGCGCGCGACACCCGGTCCAGTTCTCCTCGGTCCACTTGCCGTCGTCCGCTTCGGAAACCCAGCGCCCTTCGATCCAGCACGGCAGCGATGGCGGTGCAGGCAGGCTTGGTAGCGCCGCAGACTGCAGGGCCATTCCGATGATCCAGCCCGTCAATCCCGTGCCTGCCAAACCCATAGCTGCCCCCTATTTGCGCCCGTCGCGCAGCAGATAGATGCCGCTGGCGATGATGATCCCGGTTCCCGCCAGCGCCACCAGATCGGGATAGTCCGAATAGAACACCACGCCGATGCCGATCGCCACCAGAATCTGCACATAGACCATTGGCGCGACGACCGCAGCCGATCCGCGCACCGTCGCGGTGTAAATCAGCATGTGCGCAAAGCTCGCCGATACAGCGACCACGGTGCACACCAGGATCACATGGCCGCTGGGCCAGCCGACCTGGAGCGGCGGATAGCCCGAGAGATGGCCGATTGCCGCCGCCAGCACCAGGATCGGCGCGGCGATGGCTGCGACGATGAACTGCATCAGCAGAACGCTGCCAGAGCCTGCGGCGCGTGCATTGGTCATCATCAGACCACTCATGCCGAATGCCGCCGCCAGGGGCAGCAATGCCGCCACGCCCAGATCGGCAAAGCTTGGCCGCAGGACGATGATCACGCCGACAAAAGCCGCCAGGGTGGCTATCCAGCGCCCAGGGCTGAGTTTCTCGCGATAGAGCAGCGACGAGATCACCGCGGTCAGCAGCGGTGCCATGAACTGGATCGATACTGCCGTTGCCAGCGGCATCATGAAGATGCTGGTAAAGAAGGTCAGGGTTGCTGCGGCGAGAAAGAAGCCCCTGGCAAGCTGCACCTTGGGCCGCGGAAACCGAAACCCCTCCCGCCCCTCGACCAGCAGCAAAACCACGCCCAGCCCGATCGCCCCGATCGTAAAGCGCAGCGCCGCGACCGCCATGCCGGGCCATTCTCCGCTGGCCGATTTGATCATGCCGTCACCAGCAGAAAGCAGCGCAAATCCTGCAAGCGCATAGGCCATTCCGGCGGCGACGTTGGTGCGGCTGGCGTCGGCTGCCGTCTTGGAATCTGAAATATCGGGCAATGCGTGCGCCTGCTTGGAGGTTGTTAACTTTTGCCGGGCTTAATGCCCGATATCCGGATCGATGCAAGCCACATCACCCGGTGCAATAGCGAGCGCCGCTTCCAACAGGCCCGCGTTAGGATATTGTCAAAGTTTCCGGGCTATTCACCATGACTATCATTGACGGGTCTTCTGATCCGCCAGCAATCCGGGATAATCGGTCATTATGAGCGCGTTTGGCAGGAAAAACGGAATAGGACAGATGGGGGCCGGCGCACGGCCCAATTTTGGCGTCGCTCGCCCGATGAAGGGCGGAACACCGACCCCGGCGCCCGAATCCCGCCTGGGGCTGTCGCTCGATATGGGCGGCGACCAGTTCCCCGATCTCGATTCCGCCGACCTGTCCGGCCTGGACCTACTGGAACAGACACCCGAAAGCGTCGCGCTGAACGAGGCGATGACACGGCTTTCGGACCGCGCCAATTCGGTTGCCGATGCCGGCCCGCGTGCCGAGGGCTTCGAAGCATCGGTGCACAAGATCAAGGAGCAGGTGCTGCCGCGCCTGCTCGAGCGCGTCGACCCGGAAGCCGCAGCGACGTTGACCAAGGACGAGCTGGCCGAAGAATTCCGCCCGATCATCCTCGAGGTTCTGGCCGAGCTCAAGCTCACGCTCAACCGGCGCGAGCAGTTCGCGCTCGAAAAGGTGCTGATCGACGAGCTGCTCGGCTTCGGCCCGCTCGAAGAGCTGCTCAACGATCCGGATATCACCGATATCATGGTCAACGGCCCCGAGCAGACCTATATCGAAAAGAAGGGCAAGCTCACCATCGCGCCGATCCAGTTCCGCGATGAAGAGCACCTGCTGCAGATTGCCCAGCGGATCGTCAATCAGGTCGGCCGCCGCATCGATCAGACCACGCCGCTCGCCGACGCCCGTCTCAAGGACGGCAGCCGCGTCAACGTGATCATCCCGCCGCTGTCGTTGCGCGGCACCGCGATCTCGATTCGTAAGTTTTCCGAAAAACCGATCACGCTCGACAATCTCAAGGATTGGGGCGCGATGTCGGAGAAGATGGCGACCGCGCTCAAGATTGCAGGCGCTTGCAGGTTCAACGTCATCATCTCGGGCGGTACCGGTTCGGGCAAGACGACGATGCTCAACGCGCTGTCGAAGATGATCGATCCGGGCGAGCGTGTGCTGACCATCGAGGATGCCGCCGAACTCCGCCTGCAGCAGCCGCACTGGCTGCCGCTCGAAACGCGTCCGCCCAACCTTGAAGGCAAGGGCGCGATCAGCATCGGCGATCTGGTCAAGAACGCGCTGCGTATGCGCCCCGACCGCATCATCCTCGGCGAAATTCGTGGCGCGGAGTGCTTCGATCTGCTCGCCGCGATGAACACGGGTCATGACGGATCGATGTGTACGCTCCACGCCAACAGCCCGCGCGAAGCCTTAGGCCGGATGGAAAACATGATCCTGATGGGCGACATCAAGATCCCGAAGGAAGCGATCAGCCGGCAGATCGCCGAATCGGTCGACATCATCGTCCAGGTCAAGCGCCTGCGCGATGGTTCGCGCCGCATCACCAACGTGACCGAAGTGATCGGCATGGAAGGCGAAGTGATCGTCACCCAGGAGCTGTTCAAGTTCGAGTACATGGACGAGGGCGCCGACGGCAAGATCATCGGCGAATACCGCTCGACGGGCCTGCGCCCCTACACGCTCGAAAAGGCCCGCCAGTTCGGCTTCGAACAGGCGTATCTGGAAGCCTGTCTCTAAAGCCCTGGCCTGATCAATACCCCTTGAGCGCAATCGCGGTGGCGAACACCGCGACCACCGCCGACACGATCAGGATCAGCGGCCACGGCATGAACCCCACCCGGTCAAAGTCGCGCCTGCGCATCCGCCGCGCATCGGCAATCGCTGCGGTTCCCGCCAGCGCGGACATGGCAATGGCAAGCTGAGCCCAGATGCTGTGCAAGATGCGTTCTCCTTAGATCGCGTCCATGTGGGGACTTGCCGCGCTTTGTCTAGCCCCGATCGCGCACAGCCTTATCCGGCATTGACCTGTGGGAACAATCCAATAGTTTTCCGGGGCGAGGTACCGAAGCGGGTGAAATCGGTTAGACAGGAATAATGCGGTGAGCCACGAAATGCTGACGATCCTAGCGATGGCTGTGCAGCCGCCGCTGACCGTGGACGAGGCGTTGGCGCTACCCCCCGCCGAGGCGGGCGAATGGGCGTTGGCCGGGCTCGAGCATGGCCCGATCGTCGGGGCTGAGCGCGTCAACAACCGCACGGGGCCGCCTGGTGAAATGGTCATGATCTACCGTGAGGCGGCAAGCCAGGTACCCATGGGATGCTCCCGCCGGTGGTGGAGAGTCGCTTTTACTGACCGACAGGCACCTTCGGTCAATCAGCGAGAAGCACAACGCGGTATCCGCTTCATATCCCGCAATCCAGGATATGAAGCGGTGCTAAGCACCTCGAACCAATGCCCGATCGATGGGTACGCCATCGTTGCCAACGGACTGCCGGCGTCGGTGGCCCTAGAGGCGCTGCAAACACTGCGCCGGGTGGCAGCAGGCGAAACACCCTTCGCGATCGAATGCACTGACAAGACACAATCAGATTTGTGCAAAAGTCCGGCCAACACTTTGAACGAACTCGGCTCGCTGCCTGCGAAGATGGTGGCGTACCACAATGGCCCGATCGACATAGTGCTCGGTGCGCCTGGACAGGCGCTGACGGTAGTCAATTTTGGCGGCTCAGTGCCAAACACCCTGCAAGTCTCGCGCTTTCTCCCCACGCCGCCTTAACAGCGCGCCCGCTCAGTCAGTCTTCACCGTCCTGAACACCATAGACCGCCAGCCTGATCGGTCGAACGGCTGCCATTCGCCTTCCGCCTGTGCCAGACGGTCGGCGATCGCGTACATCACCATCGGGTTGACCCCGAGGCCGCAATGGCTGGCGAGCACTTCGATCGTCTCGGCCTGCGGGCCCGGCTTCTGGACCGAGGCGCGCCAGGCGACGATGCCATCGCTGCGGCTGAGGATCGAGGTGGTGGGCACGGGCGGCGCTTCGTCGAGCGCCTGAAACCGGCCCTGCTGCATCGGTTCGGGATGCTTGCCATTCAGGCGTTCGAACAGATGGCGGGCGTTGGTATAACCGCGGTCGTTGGAAAGCGGGCTGCCCAGCGAGATGACCTGCCGAACCTTGTCGGGGCTGTGCTTGGCAATCTCGCGCGCGAACAGGCCACCCAAGCTCCAGCCGATCAGCGAGACCGGCCTGCCCGACTCGTCGTGGACCCGGTCGAGCAGCGCATACAGCGCCTGCTCGCGATCGCTGTTGAAGCGCAGGTTGCGGCCCAAGTCCCAGCCATAGGTCGCATAGCCCAGATCTTTCAGGAGCCCGCGCATCGGCCGCGTCGAGGTATCACCCGCCAGAAAGCCCGGGAGAACGATCACGGCGTGTCCATCGCCCTTGGGCAACCGCTTCATCGCGCGGCGCAGCGCGACGAACCAGCCGAGCTCGAACACCGCCCGCCCTTCGGTCAGAGTGAGCAGGGGATGCGGCGGGCGGGCTTGGGAGGCGGTGGGAGCCTGGGTCTGGGTCTGGTTCATGATGCGGCGGTTCCTGTCTGCTGGAGAAGATAGGAATGCGCCCGCGCGGTTGTAAGTCTCACTCCACCAGCAACTGTCCACCGTCGATCAGCGACCGGTCCAGTTGCCGGGGCGCTTTTCGACGAATGCCGCCATGCCCTCGGTCTGGTCCTCGCTGCCGAACAGCCCGTGGAACAGCCGGCGTTCGAACACGACGCCCTGCTGCAGCGTGGTCTCGAACGCAGCGTTGACCATTTCCTTGACTGCGAGCGTCGCCAGCGGCGCCATGCCCGCGATGGTTGCAGCCGCCTTGACGGCTTCCTCGACGAGATCGGCGACCGGCACGACACGCGCGACCAGACCCGATTGCTCTGCTTCGGTCGCGTCCATCATCCGCCCGGTCAGGCACATGTCCATCGTCTTGGCCTTGCCGATCGCGCGCGCCATGCGCTGCGATCCTCCCATGCCCGGCGTCACCGCCAGCTTGATCTCGGGCTGGCCGAACTTGGCGTTGTCCCCTGCGATGATGAAGTCGCACATCATCGCCAGCTCGCAGCCACCGCCCAGAGCATAGCCTGCAACCGCCGCGATCACCGGCTTGCGCGTCGCGGTGACCCGGTCATAGCCGGCGAAGAAGTTGCTGCCGTACATGTCGGCGAACGACTGCGACGCCATTTCCTTGATGTCGGCGCCGGCGGCGAACGCCTTTTCGCTGCCGGTCAGCACTGCGCAGCCCTGGCTGGAGTCGGCATCAAACGCGGCGAGCGCGGCGATCAGATCGGCGAGCACCTGGCTGTTGAGCGCGTTGAGCGCCTGGGGACGGTTCAGCGTGATCAGCGTGACGGCGCCGCGCTGTTCGACGAGCAGGGTTTCATAGGTCATCGTGCAATCTCCAATGGCGTCCACGCCTGATCAGCGGGAAGCGGCGCAAAAATGGTGTCGAGCAGTTCGTCGGTCACGCCTTCGGGCGTTTCCGGGTTCCAGCGCGGCGCGTTGTCCTTCTCGATGATCAACGCGCGCACGCCCTCGATGAAATCATGCATCTGCACGACGCGCGCGCCGATGGCATATTCCTGGACCATTTCCGACGCGAAATCAGGCATCTGCGCGCCTTCCTTGAGCTGGCGCAGAGCAACCTTGCAGGTCTGCGGCGATTTGTGGCTCAGCGTGGCAAGCTCCTTGGCGCTCCACTCTGAACCCTCGGCGGTCAGCGCGGCGAGAATGTCCTCATACCGGTCTGATTCGAAAAGCCGGTCGATCAGCTGGCGGTTGCCGAGGATGCGCGCGGGCGGCGGTTCGACCGCGAGGCTCTCGAGAATGGCGTCGATCCGGTCGGGATGCTCGGCGATCTGCGCCTTGGCGTTGGCGAGCACGTCCGATGGCAGATAGTGCGTGGCGAGGCCCAGCGCATGGCATTCGGCGCCATCGAGCCGCGCTCCGGTGAGCGCGAGGAATTGCCCGGTACGGCCCGGCAGTCGCGAAAGGAACCAGCCGCCGCCGACATCGGGGAACAGGCCGATCCCGGTTTCGGGCATGGCAAAGCGGGTGTTTTCGTTGGCAATGCGATAGCGCGCGGGCTGCGACAGACCCACCCCGCCCCCCATGGTGATCCCGTCCATGAACGCGACCACCGGCTTGGGATAGACGAACAGCAGATGGTTGAGCCGGTATTCGACGAAGAAGAACGCGCGTGCCTCGACCCCGTCTTGCGCGCCGCTCGTGGCCAGCATGCGAATGTCGCCGCCCGCGCAGAAACCGCGGCCTTCGGCGTGATCGATCAGGACCGCCTCGACCGCTGGGTCATCGATCCAGGCGACCAGAGCGTCGGTCATGGCCTGGCACATCGCGGTTGTCAGCGCGTGGATCGCCTGCGGGCGGTTGAGGCTGATGATGCCGGTGCGCCCTTCGACGCGGGTGAGAACATCGCTGGTCATGGTCGTGTCCTTACTGGCGCAGCATTTCGCGCGCGACGATCATCCGCATCACCTGGTTGGTGCCCTCGAGGATCGAATGCACGCGCAGGTCGCGCCAGAATCGTTCGATCGGGTAATCCTGCAAATAGCCATATCCGCCAAACAGTTGCAGCGCATCATTGACAATCTTCGACCCGCTATCCGTGCTCAGGCGCTTGGCCATGGCGGCGAACTTGGTCTTGTCGGGCGCATTGGCCGAAACCTTGGCGGCGGCAAGATACAGCAGCGCACGCGCCGCTTCGAGATCGGTCGCCATGTCGGCGAGCATGAACTGGGTGTTCTGGAACTCGCTGATCCGCTTGCCGAACTGTTTGCGGTCGTTGGTATAGGCGACCGCCTCGTCGAGGCAACGCTGCGCCCCGCCGAGCGAGCATGCGCCGATGTTAAGACGTCCGCCATCGAGCCCCATCATCGCAAACCGGAAGCCATCGCCTTCTGCGCCGACGCGGTTGGCGACGGGGATGCGGGCATTGTCGAAGATCACCTGCGCGGTGGGCTGGCTGTGCCAACCGAGCTTCTTCTCGTTCGCACCAAAGGAGACTCCCGGCGTGTCCTTGTCGACCACCAGGCACGAGATGCCCTTGGGGCCATCCTCGCCGGTGCGCACCATGGTGACGTAGACGTCGTTCTCGCCCGCGCCGCTGATGAACTGCTTGGAGCCGTTGACGACGTAATGTTCGCCATCGAGCACCGCCTTGGTCTTGAGTGCGGCGGCATCCGATCCCGAACCGGGCTCGGTCAGGCAATAGCTCGCGATCTTGTCCATCGTGACGAGATCGGGGAGATAGCGGCCCTTCAACTCGTCCGAGCCGAAGGTATCGATCATCCATGCCGCCATGTTGTGGATCGAGATGAAGGCGCTGGTCGACGGGCAGCCATAGGCCATCGCCTCCATGATCAGCGCGGCTTCAAGCCGTCCCAGACCGATCCCGCCGCTTTCTTCGCTGACATAGATCGCGGCAAATCCGAGATCGGCGGCTTCCTTGATCGTGTCGCGCGGGAAGATGTGTTTCTCGTCCCATTCGGCTGCGAACGGCGCGATCCGGTCGGCGGTGAACTTGCGCGCGGCGTCCTGGATCGCAAGCTGGTCTTCGGTGAGCTCGAACTGGTCGGTCATGGCATTCCTGTCGCTGCTGTTCGTTCTTCTATGCGTTGAGCGACTATCGCAATCGTCGGACTTTGGCCAGAGTGTCCACCCTGCCGTTTTCCACACGCGGCATGCAGAAATGCCCCGGTTCATCGCGGCTGGTTGCATAAATATCGGCGGAGCCGTCGCTGCAGGGATGACGCGGCGGGTACGGGCTGATAGCAGCCGTGCGACATGGCGCAGCCTTCACCCCCCTCTGCCAGCGACGCGGCGACCCGCATCGACGCGCCGGCCCACCGGCCGCTGTTTGCGGTTCTGACCCGGCTGTTCGCGGCATTGTGCCTCACCGCGATGTTCGCGTGCGTGAAGATCGCCTCGACGCGGGGCGTGCACGTGCTCGAAAGCGTGTTCTACCGCCAGTTGACCGGACTAGCGCTGATGATCCCGGTGGCGTTGGCCGGTGCGGGCATTGCGGTGCTGAAAACCTCGCGCCCCTGGACCCATGCCGCGCGCATGGCGGTCGGCCTGACGGGCATGACGCTCAACTTCCTCTCGTTCACGCTGCTGCCGATCGCCGAGGCCACCGCGATCGGCTTCATGGTGCCGATCGTCGCGACCTTGCTGTCGGTCATATTGCTGAGCGAAGCGGTCGGCGTGCACCGCTGGGCGGCGATTGCGCTGGGCCTGACGGGGGTTCTCATCGTCATCCAGCCAGGCAATGGACACATCCCGCTCAACGGCGCGCTTGTCGCCCTGGCAGGTGTCGGGGTCACCGCATGGGTCAGCATCCTGATCCGCAAGCTGGGCGAGACCGAAAAGTCGGTGACGACGATGTTCTGGTTCTCGCTGACCTCGCTGCTCCCGCTGGGCATCGCGATGCTGTTCGTCGGCCAGGCACACGATCTCGAGACATGGGGCATCATCGGCCTGATCAGCGTGTTCGGGGCCGCGGCGCAATTGGCGATCACCTCGTCGCTGCGCTTCGCGCCGGTATCGGTGGTGCTGCCGATGGACTATTCCAGCCTGATCTGGGCCGCGTTGATCGGCTATCTGATCTGGGACCGTTGGCCGGTCCCCGCGACATGGCTCGGCGCGCCGCTAATCATCGGATCGGGGCTGTACATCGTCTGGCGCGAACACCGGCTCTCGCGGCCGGCGCGCCAGAGCGTTCAGCCGACCTGACGCTCACGCCCCTGCCAGTATGGCTCGCGCAGCGATCGCCGCAAGATCTTGCCCGTGGCGTTGCGCGGCATCTCGGGGATGATGTCGATCGACTTGGGGGTCTTGAACGGCGCGATCCGTTCGCGCGCCCAGGCGATCACCGATGCGGGGTCGACCTCATGACCCGGCTTGGGCACGACCACGGCTTTGACCGCCTCGCCCCATTTGGCGTCGGGAACGCCGATCACCGCGACCTCGAGCACATCGGGATGGCCGAAGATCGCGTTCTCGACCTCGGCGGGATAGACGTTCTCGCCGCCCGAGATGATCATGTCTTTCACCCGGTCCTGGATGAAGACATAGCCGTCGTCATCCATATACGCCGCATCACCGGTGCGCAGCCAGCCATCGGCATCGACTGTTTCGCGCGTCTTGGCGTCGTTGCGCCAGTACCCCACCATGTTGAGCGGCGAGCGCGTGGCGATCTCGCCGATCGTGCCGTTGGGCACCGGGTTGCCGCCACCATCGACGATCCGCACCTCGACCCCGGGAAGCGCCTTGCCCGCCGAGCGCATCCGCTCGTTGCCTGCGGGATCGTGATCTTCGGGCGGCAGCGCGCAGAAGGTGCCGGTGGTCTCGGTCATGCCGTATTGCTGGCAGAAATCGGCGCCCATCGTCTGCATGCACTGGCGCAGCAGTTCGAGCGGGATCGGGGCTGCGCCATACATCACCAGCTTGAGCCGCGACCAGTCGGTGCTGGCGGCGCGCGGGTGGTTGACCACCATCTGCAGCGCGGTGGGCACCAGGAACATGTGGGTGACGCCATCGGCAACGCAATCGAGCACCGCATCGGGCGAGAACTCGGCGCGGATCACCGCGCGGCAGCCATTGTAGAATGCGATCGTCCCCACGCCCGAGCCCGCGATATGCGCCACCGGCATGATCACCAGCATCGAATCGTCGCTGCTGATCTTGTACCAGTCGACATCGGACGCCTCGATGATGGGGCGCAGGCCGAACATATTGCGGTTGCACAGCACCGCGCCCTTGGGGTTGCCGGTGGTGCCGGATGTGTAGAGCTGCAGCACGCCGCGATCGGGATCGGCTTCGGGCAGGTCGCCTTTCGGCTGCGCATCGACCCAGGCCTCGAGCGAGGTCATGGCGCCGACATCGCTGTCACCTTCGACCAGTGTGTACCGCAGCGTATCGAGCCCTTCGCTCGCAGCGGCCGCCAGCCCGGCGCAGGCGCTCTGGCAGACCAACATCGCAGCGCCGGTGTCGGACAGGATGTACCGGACCTCCGGCACCGCGAGGCGCCAGCCGACCGGGACCATGGCCAACCCTGCGCGCGAGGCGGCGACGAGCAGGGTAAAATACAGGCTGGCGTTCTTGCCGAGCCAGGCGATGCGATCACCCGGTTGCAGTCCAGCGCCTGCAAACGCGTGGGCGTACCTATCGACCATCGCATCAAGCTGCCGATAAGTGATGCGGACCGAACCATCGTCCAATGCCACGCCATCAGGTCGCTCCTCGGCCCAATAAGCAATGGTGGAACCCAGGTCGGTACGCGCCTCAGCGACGGTTGCCAGCATCTCTCTCTCCAATATCGTGTGGCGGGCCGTTCCGACCCTGCCGTTTACGTCAACAGGCTAGGCGGAAACCGGGCGGTTTGACAATAGATTTGCTTCAGGCGCGGCGATAGACCAGCGACAGAGCGTCGGCGGGCATCGCGATAACCAAAACCGCGTTGGAAAGCCGCCCCACCCCTCATCGTCACCCCGGACTTGATCCGGGACCCAGAGCGATCACGGGCGCCGCCTGGAATTAAAACCCTGGGTCCCGGGTCAAGCCCGGGATGACGGAAAAAGCGGGCTGCCCGCCAAGGGGTCTGTGAGAGGGTCGCCGGCTTTGGCAGAATTGATCCGATAGCTGCCTGACCGGACTTGGGGAGTTACTGACGCATCGGGAGTGGCTGTTTGTTGGCAGATACCGGCGACGCAACAAAGGCGACTGGCCAATACTCATCAGGCATCGTGGGGCCAAAAGTTAATTCCGTTTTGGGTAAACAGTAAGTGCTGGCACGGCTTTCAGGCGCGTGACTACACAAGATTTTTGTTGTTCGTCTACACCAACGGGGAAATGCAACCCTAACCCGCTGAACGACGGTGGTCGCGCGGTATGATGCCACACGAAAACACTGGGCGGTGCGTTGCACGCATCGGTTGCAGATTTTATATCTTGTTCAGTTTCATTCGGAATCCAATAGCGATCCGTCACGGGACTTCCCCAGTCTACAGTGTAGCCCTTTGGTCCAATTATGAGGTGCTCCGATGCAACGACACTGGATTCAGTCAACGTAGCGCAGGACGAAAGCATAACGACAATTGGCATGATCGCCGCGCCCGGCAACGTCAATCTGAACATCGGATAGTTCTCCTTCCGCGAGCCTGCAAAGACGAATGTGCCTGGAAATTGCTCGGTAACGTAGATGCCCGCAATTGGGTCGCTTGCAGAACGGCCGCTTTTTTTCTACCCTCAAAATCCGACATAGCAACGATCCAGCACGCGCTATGCCGAACGCTTCCGATAAACGAGCGCAAGATTGTTGGCTGGCATTGCATGGCGGCTGGTGCGCGCGAAGCCATGGTCTGATGCCACGCGATCCACGGCATCGAGGTGGCGCAGCCCCCATGCCGGGTTTCTCGCCTTGAGCGATTCGTCGAACGCAAGATTGGAGGCTGCTGTCTCCACGCCCTGCTCGAGATACGGCCCATAGAGAATAATGGGCGCCTCCTCAGTGAGCGCCTGAGCGCAGCCCTTGAACAATCCCAGCGTCGCATCCCACGGGCTGATGTGCATCATGTTGATGCAAAGGATGGCGTCGGCGCTCCCGATCGGCCAGTCGGGCTGCGCGGCATCGATCGGCAGCGGCGGCTGCACGTTGGATGCGCCGGCTTGCGCAGCCCAGGCGGCGATCGAGGCGAGCGCGGCGGGCTCGCAATCGCTGGGTTGCCAGACGAGATGCGGGAAGGCTTGCGCGAAATGCACGATATGCTCGCCGCTGCCGCTGGCGATCTCCAGAACGGTGCCGCTAGCGGGCAGATAGTCGCGCAGGACATCAACGATCGCGTCGCGGTTGCGCAAGGTCGCAGGCGCATGGCGGCGCGCCTCGGAACCTGCCTCGTCGATCAGCCATGGTTTCGGTTCGGTCATGCGAAGGACCATGCCGCGATATCCGTCATGTTTCAATCAGCCAGCTTGCCACGGGCGGTGCGAGCCGCCACGGTGAACCGATCATGCAAGACGAACCACCCCAGTTGCCGCGCATCGATGCCAGCATCGCGCCATCGGTCGGCTTTCCGCCGCCTCTGGTGTTTCTAGGCTTCATCCTGCTCGGGCTGCTCGCCGACCGGGTGCTCGGCCTGCCGACGATGCCGATCGGCCGCGATATCGGCTGGATCGGCTTTGCGCTGATGATGGCGGGGATCGCGGTGCTGATCGTCTCGCTTGGCATGTTCCGCGCCTATGGCGAAAACCCCGAGCCGTGGACGCCGAGCCAGGCGATCATCGCGCGCGGGCCCTATCGGCACAGCCGCAACCCGATGTATCTGGCGATGGTGATCATCCATATCGGCTATGCGATCTGGGACGCGAGTGCAGGCGTGCTGCTGTTCGTGCCGTTCGCGTTCATTGCCATCGACCGGGCGGTAATCGCGAAGGAAGAGAAGTACTTGGCCCAAAGATTTGGCAAGCCGTATCAGGATTATTGCCGTCAGGTGCGCCGCTGGCTGTGACGGTCTAGCGGTGGAAACGGGTCCACCCGGCGCGGGGCCGGGTGGACCTTCTCTCCTATTCTGCAGCTTCGGCCTGTTCGGCGGCGGGCTCGGTCCACACCAGCACGGGCTTGCGTGCCGCCAGCGTCTCGTCGAGACGGCGGCGCGGGGCGAAATGCGGCGCGCTGTGCAGCGACTGGTCGCCCGCCTTGGCCCGCTGTGCCACCGAACGCAGCGCGCCGATGAACTGGTCGAGCGCAGCCTTGCTTTCGGTCTCGGTCGGTTCGACCAGCATCGCGCCATGCACCACCAGCGGGAAATACACCGTCATCGGGTGGAAGCCCTCGTCGATCAGTCCCTTGGCGATGTCGATGGTCGAGAAACCCTCGGCCAGCCCGGCATCGGAGAACAAGGCTTCGTGCATGCACGGGCCCGCCGCACCGAACGGCGCATCGAGAACGTCCTCAAGCGAGCGCAGGATGTAGTTGGCATTGAGCACCGCATCCTCGGCGACTTGCTGCAGACCATCGGCGCCATGGCTGAGGATGTAGGCCAACGCGCGGGTAAACATGCCCATCTGGCCATGGAACGCGACCATCCGGCCGAAGCTCGACGCGTGATGGTCCTCGGCGCTTTCCTCTTCAATCAGTGCCAGATGGCCATCGTCCATCCGCTCGACGAACGGCAGCGGGGCAAACGGGGCGAGCGCTTCGGAGAACACCACCGGCCCCGAACCCGGACCACCGCCGCCATGCGGGGTGGAGAAGGTCTTGTGCAGGTTGATGTGCATCGCATCGACGCCAAGGTCACCCGGGCGCACCTTGCCGACCACCGCGTTGAAGTTGGCGCCATCGCAATAGACGAACCCGCCTGCTGCATGCACCGCGTCCGAGATGGCCTTGAGATCGCGCTCGAACAGCCCGCAGGTGTTGGGGTTGGTGATCATCACGCCCGCGACATCGGGGCCCAGACGCGCGATCAGCGCCTCGAGGTTGATGCGGCCATCGGGGTTGGCGGGGATGTCCTCGACCTGATAGCCGACGAATGCCGCGGTCGCCGGGTTGGTGCCGTGCGCGCTTTCGGGCACCAGGATCACCGAGCGCTTGTCGCCGCGCGCTTCGAGCGCCGAGCGGATCGCAAGGATACCGCAGAGCTCGCCATGCGCGCCAGCCTTGGGCGACATCGCGACGCCCGCCATTCCGGTGAGCTTGATCAGCCATTCGCCGAGTTCATCGATGACGGCCAACGCGCCCTGCACGGTGTGGATCGGCTGAAGCGGGTGAATGTCGGCAAAGCCGGGCAGCCGCGCCATCTTCTCGTTGAGGCGCGGATTGTGCTTCATCGTGCACGATCCCAGCGGGAACAGGCCAAGGTCGATGGCATAGTTCTGGCGGCTGAGCCGGGTGTAATGCCGCACGGTTTCCTGCTCGGAAAGTCCGGGCAAACCAATCGCAGCCTTGCGCTCGAGCCCGCCGAGGCGCGAGGCGACCTTGGGGGCTTCCATCAGGTCAACCCCGGTGCGGGTGGAATCGCTGATCTCGAAGATCAACGCTTCCTCGAGCATCAGCGCGCGGTTGCCGGTGCTGGTCGCCTGTGCGCCATTGGCCGAATCCTCGACCGACTGTCGTGTCGGGCGGCCCTGGTTGTTCATGCTCATGCCAGCACCTCCTGCAAAGCGGCCGCAAAGGCCTCGATATCCTCATGGGTCGCCGTCTCGGTCACCGCGACGATCAGCCCGTTCGAAAGCTCTGCTTCATCGGGATAGAGGCGCCCCAGCGACACCCCACCCAGGATCTGGCGATCGGCCAGTTCGCGCACGATCGCGCGCGCATCCTTGGGAAGAACCAGCGTGAACTCGTTGAAAAAGCTGTCATTCAGCACCGTAACGCCAGGGACCTGTGCCAGACGGTCTGCAGCGGTGACCGCCATGGCGTGGTTGAGCTCTGCCAGCGCGCGCAGGCCCTTTTCGCCCAGTAAGGTCATGTGGATGCTGAACGCCAGCGCGCACAGCCCCGAATTGGTGCAGATGTTGCTCGTCGCCTTTTCGCGGCGGATATGCTGCTCGCGGGTCGACAGCGTGAGCACATAGCCGCGCTTGCCCTCGGCATCGACGGTCTCGCCGCACAACCGCCCCGGCATCTGCCGGACATATTTCTGCTTGCAGCCGAACAGCCCGACATAAGGTCCGCCGAACTGCAGGCCGACGCCGAGCGACTGGCCCTCGCCAACGACGATATCCGCGCCCATTTCGCCCGGGCTGCGCAGGGCGCCCAGCGCGACCGGTTCGGTCACCACCGCGATCAGCAGCGCGCCGGCTGCCTGCGTGGCCTTCGCCAGCGCGGTGAGATCGCCGACGCGGCCGAGGATATCGGGGTACTGGACCACGACGCAGCTGGTGTTCTTGTCGATCTGCGCGATCAGCGCGTCGATATCGGTCTCGGCGGTCAGCGTCGGCGCGCTGTGCACCAGCGCATCGCCGGTAAAGCGCGCCATCGTCTTGGCGACCCCGACATAATGCGGATGCAGGCCCGACGACAGCAGGGCGGTCGCGCGCTTGGTGATCCGCCGCGCCATGCCGATCGCTTCCCAGCACGCGGTCGAGCCGTCGTACATCGACGCATTGGCGACATCGACGCCCAGCAGCCGCGCGACCTGGGTCTGGAATTCGAACAGCATCTGCAGCGTGCCCTGCGCGATTTCGGGCTGATAGGGCGTGTAGGCGGTGAGGAACTCGCCGCGCTGGATCAGGTGATCGACCGATGCGGGCACGTGGTGGCGATAGGCCCCTGCCCCCATGAAGAACGGCACCTCGCCCGCCACCAGATTCTGGCCAGCGAGCTTTTTCATGTGGCGCTCGACCATCATTTCGGGCGCGTGCATCGGCAGGTCGTGGATCGGCCCGGTCAGCCGCGCTTCCTGCGGGATATCAACGAACAAATCATCGATCGTTGCAGCGCCGACGGTTGCCAGCATCGCCTGCCGGTCATGGGAGTTCAAGGGAAGATAGCGCATGGGTGGTTGATGTCCTGTGGCGGGATAGCCAGGGTGAAATCAGGGGTTGCGTGTTAAATCAGAGACCTGCGACGTATTTCTTGTAGGCGCCCTCATCCATCAGGCCCTCGAGCTCGCTCGCATCCGCCAGTTCGAGCTTGAAGAACCAGCCATCGCCCTCGGGGTCGGTGTTGACCAGGGCAGGCTCGTCGGCGAGCACGTCGTTGCCCTCGACGATGGTGCCCGAAACCGGGCTGTAGACATCGCTTGCAGCCTTGACCGATTCGACCACGGCAGCCTCATCGCCCTTGTCGAACTGCTTGCCCTCGGCAGGCACGTCGACGAACACGACGTCGCCCAGCTGCTGCTGCGCATATTCGGTGATGCCGACGGTGGCGATGTCGCCCTCCACTTCGACCCATTCATGTTCTTCGGTAAAGTAGCGGCTCATGATGTGGCTCCGTTCGTTCAGGTAAAATCAGGCCGCTTTGGGCCGGTGATAGCGATGGGGTACGAAAGGCATTGCGGCGACGGTGACCGGAATGCGCTTGCCGCGCACTTCGGCTTCCAGCGTGGTGCCGATTGCCGCTTGGGCAGATTTGACCATGCCCATTGCGATCGGCGCGCCGAGGCTGGGGGCAAACCCGCCCGAGGTGACCTTGCCCACCAGCGTGTCGCCCGCAAACAGCTCAGCGCCTTCGCGCACCGGCTGGCGGCCCTCGACGGTGAGGCCGACCCGCTTGCGCGGTGCTCCGCCGGTCAGTTCGCCCAGTACGCGCTGGGCACCGGCAAAGCCGCCTTCCGCGCGGCGCCGCTTGCTGATCGCAAAACCGAGGTCACCCTCGATCGGGCTGGTGTCTTCGTCGAGATCGTGGCCGTAGAGAGGCAGGCCTGCCTCGAGCCGCAGCGAATCGCGCGCGCCCAGGCCGATCGGCTTGACGCTCTCGATCGCGCAAAGACGGTCGGCAAATGCGGCGGCATGATCGCAATCGATGCTGATCTCGAAACCGTCTTCGCCGGTGTAGCCCGAGCGGCTGATCCACAGCGACATGCCTTCGAAGGTGAACGCACCGGCCTGCATGAAATACAGATCGGCGACCTCGGGGATCAGGCTCGAAAGCGCTTCGGCCGCCTTGGGCCCCTGCAGCGCGAGCAGTGCGCGCTCGTCTAGCAGCGTGATCACCACCTCATCGGGGAAGGTCTCGCGCATATGGGCAAGGTCGTCGTACTTGCAGGCGCCGTTGACCACGAGATACAGATCGCTTGTCCGGCGAGTGACCATCAGGTCGTCGAGAACCCCGCCCTCGTCATTGAGCAGCAACGAATAGCGCATGCGGTTGACGCCCAGGCCCTTGATTTCGCCGGGCACGATGGTTTCCAACGCGCCATCAGGGTCCTCGCCGGTGAGCAGCACCTGGCCCATATGGCTGACATCGAACAGCCCGGCATTTTCGCGCGTCCACAGATGCTCTGCCATCACGCCTTCATACTGCACCGGCATCTGATAGCCCGCGAACGAGACCATCCGGCCGCCGCGATCGCGGTGCCAGGCGTCCAGCGGCAGATGCTTGTCGGGAATGCGCTCGAGCATTTCGGCGATATAGTCGGTGGTCATCAGGCACTCCGGTGGCATGAGGCTGAATGGCACGGCACAGCCCATTGGCCGTGCCCGACATCCAACCCCCTCTGTCACTTGAACCTGAGAGCTTTCATGATGGCCCAGTGCAGGCCGCCATTTACCCCTTCGGTGGAGCAACCCGGCAGGGCCACTCGCTTTCCAGAGCGCCGACTAACGACACGGTCCCGATGACCTGAGAGATTCCGGGGCGGTTGCTCCTTCGGTGGCGGGGCTTGCACCCCGCGCTCTCCCGTGCCGTTTTCAAGGGCTTGCGCCCCATCGACGTTCCACGGAATGACCAAAGCCAAAGGGGCTGTCAATCAAATTACGCTGCAATGCAATATCCGCACGTCAGACGTGGCTGAGACCCTCGGGTGCATGGCCGAACATAGTCCGGTGGCAGGTCAGCGCAAAGCGATCGGTCATGCCCGCCATGAAGTCGGCAATGTGCCGACTTTGCGCGGTTTCGCCCTCGGGCATCCTGGCGCGCCAGTCTTCGGGAAGCAGGCGGTGATCGCTGCGATACGCGGCGAACAGCGCGGCGATGACGTCGCGCGCCAGCGCAGCGGCTTCCAGCTGGCGCGGGTGGTGGTAGACGCGCTCATACATGAACGCCTTGAGCTGGCGTTCCTGTGCCGCCATGCCATCGGAAAACCCTGCGACCGTCTCGCCTGCGCGGCGGACATCGTCGATCGACTGGATACCCAGGCTGGAAATTCGCGCTCTGGTCGACGCAATGACGTCATTGACCATCAGCCCGATCTGGTCGCGGATGAATTCGCCCTGGAGCCGGTCAACGCCGACATCGGCAAAACGCTGGCGGATGGCATCCCATTGGCGGGCGGCGAAAGGCAGCGCGAGCAGATCATCGAACGTCAGAAACCCCGCGCGCAGGCCATCGTCGATATCGTGATTGTCATAGGCGATGTCGTCGGCCACCGCCGCGACCTGCGCCTCCAGCGATGCGTACCGGGTGAGATCGAGGTCGAACCCGGCGTCGATCTGCGCAAGCGCCCAGGGCGGGTTGGCCACCGGGCCGTTATGCTTGGCGAGCCCTTCGAGCACCTCCCAGCTGAGGTTCAGCCCCTGCCAGCGCGGATAGGGCGATTCGAGCACGTGCAGCGCGCGCAGCGTGTGCGCGTTGTGATCGAACCCGCCCTGCCCCGCCATTGCCTCGCGCAGCGCATCCTCGCCGGCATGGCCGAACGGCGGGTGGCCGATATCGTGCGCCAGGCACAGGGCTTCGGTCAGGTCCTCGTCGAGCCCCAGCGAACGCGCGATGGTGCGCCCGATCTGCGCGACTTCGAGGCTGTGGGTCAGCCGTACACGGTAATGGTCGCCGTCGGGCGCGACGAACACCTGGGTCTTGTGCCGCAGGCGGCGGAAGCTGATCGAATGGATGATGCGGTCGCGATCGCGCTGGAAGGCGCTGCGCGGACCGCGGGTCGGGGCGCCACCTTCGGCATATTGCCGCCCGCGCGTGGCGTCGGGATCGCAGGCATAGGGTGCGCGGGGATGCATGATGGGGCGGCTCCAGTAGCAGGCCCGTTCTCCGGCGAAAGCCGGAGCCCAGGGGCGGGATTGCTCTGCACACGCTCTGGATTCCGGGTCAAGCCCGGAAAACGGACGGACAGAGGCTCACCCCTCGCCCATGATCCAATCGACAGCTGCATGCGCGTGGATCGCGGTGCCGTCGTAGATCGGCAGGACATTGGCCTTGGTGTCGATGATCATCTCGAGTTCGGTACAGCCCAGCACCACCGCCTCAACGTCTTCCTTGGCGATATTGGTGAGGAGGGTCTTCATCGTCCGCTCCGATTCGCGCACGACACGGCCTTCCATCAATTCCTCGTAGATGATCCGGTCGATCTCCTCGACCCGCTCCATCTTGGGTGCAAGCAGCCCAATGCCATGGCGGATCAGCCGCTGGCGGTAGAAGCTTTCGAGCATCACGTTGCGCGTGCCGATGATCGCCGCGCGCTTGACGCCGTCGGCCTGCATCTTCTCGCCGACGCAATCGGCAATGTGCAGGATCGGCACCGAAACCGCGCCCTGCACGCGGTCATAGACCTTGTGCATCGAATTGGCGCAGATCAGGATCGCGGTCGCGCCAGCCTGTTCGAGCGAACGGGCCGCAACAGTCAACGTGTCCGCCGCGTGGTCCCACCCCTCGGGCGTGGTGATCTGCGCAATATCGCAGAAGTTCAGGCTCTCGATCGCGATCGGACCGCTGCACAGCGATCCGGCGCGTTTCTGAACTTCGGTGTTGATCAGCCGGTAATAAGTTTCGGTCGAAACCCAGCTCATCCCGCCGATCAGGCCGATCTTGCGCATCCCGCTCAGTGGCCCAGGTTCTTGTTGATGTCCTCGACCATCTTCTTCGCATCGGCCAGCAGCATCATCGTCTGGTCCATGTAGAAGACGTCGTTGTCGACGCCCGCATAGCCCACGCCGCCCATCGAGCGCTTGATGAAGAACACGGTTTTGGCCTTGTCGACATCGAACACGGGCATGCCGTAGATCGGCGAGGACTTGTCGGTCTTCGCCGCCGGATTGACCACGTCGTTGGCACCGATGATGAACGCAACATCGGTCTGCGCGAACTCGCTGTTGATGTCCTCGAGCTCGAACACCTCGTCATAGGGCACGTTGGCTTCGGCGAGCAGCACGTTCATGTGACCGGGCATGCGGCCTGCGACCGGGTGGATCGCGTACTTGACGCTGACGCCTTCCTTCTTGAGCAGGTCGCCCATTTCACGCAGCGCGTGCTGCGCCTGCGCCACCGCCATGCCGTATCCCGGTACGATGATCACGCTTTCGGCCTGCTTCATCATGTACGCCGCGTCTTCGGCGCTGCCGCGCTTCCACGGCCGGTCGATCTTGACCGCGCCTGCGCCGCCGCCGCCCGATTCGGCACCGAAGCCGCCGGCGATCACCGAAATGAAGCTGCGGTTCATCGCCTTGCACATGATGTAGGAAAGGATCGCACCCGACGAGCCGACGAGCGCGCCGGTGATGATCATCGCGGTGTTCGACAGGGTGAAGCCCATCGCGGCTGCCGCCCAACCCGAATAGCTGTTGAGCATCGAGACGACGACCGGCATGTCCGCGCCGCCGATCGGGATGATCAGCAGGAAGCCGATGATGAACGCGAGCAGCGTGATCGCGAGGAACAGCCAGCCTTCGCCGGGGCCGCCTGCAGGCGATACGGTGTAGACGGCAATCATCCCGAGGATCGCGGCAAGCACGCCAAGGTTGATGACATGACGGCCCGGCAGCATGATCGGCGAACCCGACATGTTGCCATTCAGTTTGAGGAAAGCGATGACCGAGCCTGAAAAGGTGATCGCGCCGATCGCGACGCCGAGACCCATCTCGATCCGGCTGACCGCAAGGATCTGCCCTGTCGCGTCGAGAATGCCGAACGCTTCGGGGTTGAGCCACGCGGCCAGCGCAACCAGAACCGCGGCCAGGCCGACCAGCGAGTGGAATGCTGCGACCAGCTGCGGCATGTCGGTCATCTTGATCTTGCGTGCGATAACAAAGCCCGCAACCCCGCCGATCGCGATGGCGGCGATGATTTCGACGATGTTGGCAATGTCATGCGTGATCAGCGTGGTGATCACAGCGATGCCCATGCCGATCATGCCGAAACGGTTGCCGTCGCGGCTGGTCTCGGGGCTGGAAAGGCCGCGCAGCGCGAGGATGAAGAACACGCCTGCGACCAGATAGGCGAGCGACACCCACGGGCTCACCGCAGTGCCCTCGCCGCCTGCGGCGAACGCGGGAGCCGAAGTCAAGGTGCTGGCGGCGGCCGCTGCGAAAGCCAAGGGATGACGGTTGAAATTCATGATTGCCCCCAGAGCCATCACTTGCGCTCCTTCTTCTTGTACATCGCAAGCATGCGCTCGGTGACGGCGAAACCGCCGAAAATGTTGACGCTGGCAAAGACGACCGCCAGCAGACCCAGATATTTGGCGACATCGGATCCCGCTTCCGCGCTGGCAATCAGCGCGCCAACGATGATCACCGACGAAATCGCATTGGTCACCGCCATCAAGGGCGTGTGCAGCGCGGGCGTGACCGACCAGACGACGTAATAGCCGACAAAGCAGGCCATCACGAAGATCGAGAGGATTGAGATGAAGTCCATAAAGCTCGCCCTTTTTCGTTATCAGGCCGCCGCTCGGCGCGGCTGGGGGATGGCACGCCCCATTTCGTGTGATGCCTCAAGCCAGCAGGCAATAGCATCATAAATGTTTTCGAGAGCTTCTTGCGGAGTGGAACCGTCAGAACGACACCCGGGCAAATCCGGAGCAACAGCGCCAAAACCTCCGCCTTCCTCTGGCGAAAGCGGAAATATGTCGACCTCATAATCCTGTGGCTTCATCTCGGACTTCCTTCGACCGCATCTATGAACTTGAGCAATTCGCGGATGTATATTGGCTTGATCGGACGATGCGCCTAGGCTTACCGAAGCGGTCCGGCGTTAACCCAGCAACCTCTCGCTCACAACCTTGCCGCCCATCGTCACGCGGATGCCCTGCACGATCTCATCGTCGTCTGGGAAGACAGGCGCCTTGGCCTCCTTGTCCCAGAACGCGGAGAAGAAGTTGAACAGGTTGCGCGCGAACAAAGCCGAGGCGTCGGTCGCAAGCCGCGAGGGCACGTTGCGGTGGCCGACGATCTTGACGCCGTGCTTGACGACGACCTCGCCTGCAACAGCGCCTTCGACATTGCCGCCCTGTTCGACCGCAAGGTCGACCAGCACGCTGCCGGGCTTCATGCTGGCGATCTGGGCGTCGGTGATCAGCCGCGGCGCAGGGCGCCCCGGGATCAGCGCGGTGGTGATCACGATATCCTGCTTGGCGATGTGCGATGAGACCAATTCGGCCTGCGCCGCCTTGTATTCATCGGACATTTCGGTGGCATAGCCGCCTGCGCCCTCGCCCTCGATGCCAGCGACATTCTCGACGAAGATCGCCTTGGCGCCCAGCGACTGGATCTGTTCCTTGGTGGCCGAGCGGACGTCGGTGGCCGACACCTGCGCGCCCAGGCGGCGCGCGGTGGCGATCGCCTGGAGTCCGGCAACACCGACACCCATCACGAACACCTTGGCGGCAGACACGGTGCCTGCAGCGGTCATCATCATCGGGAACGCCTTGCCGTATTCCGATGCGCCATCGAGCACCGCCTTGTATCCGGCAAGGTTGGACTGCGACGAAAGGATATCCATCGATTGCGCGCGGGTGATGCGCGGCATGAACTCCATCGCCAGCGCCTGGAAGCCTGCGCTGGCATAAGCGTCGATCCGCGCCCGCTCACCAAACGGGTTGAGCGATGCGGCGATCATCGCGCCTGGCTTTGCACCAGCCAGGCTGTCGGGATCGGGTCCCTGGACACCAAAGATGATGTCGGCACCGGCAAGCACTTCGGCGCGCGAGGCGACGGTGGCACCGGCGGCGGAAAAATCAGCGTCGGATACCGATGCAAATTCTCCCGCGCCGGTTTCGACCGCCATTTCCGCGCCCAGGGCGATGAATTTTTTCACCGTTTCCGGGCTCGCCGAAACGCGCCGTTCACCCGGTGCCTGCTCCTTGAGGACCGCGATTTTCATGCAGGTCGCCGCTCAGCTAGCGATAAGGACGACGACGAACGCTGTTACCAGCGCCGCGATGATGGTGCCGGTCTTCATCCAGCCCATGAAGCCTTCATATGTCTGGCGAGCGGATTCGATGTTGTTGTTGGACATGTCGTTGGCCATGGTCAGAGCCTTCCCCATTAAAAAGTTGCCGAAATTTATCTCGGTTCGCCTTAACCGAATGCCGGGTACGGCTCAATCCCGCAAGCGCCAATTCAATAAGGGGGGGGGCAAGCTTAGCTTTAATCGGGTTTTTACCACATGTGCCTAGGAAGGCTCATGATGGCAAAAGAACGAGCAGACACGGATCAGCAAATCCGCCGGGTGATGTTGATCGACAACGAGCCGGCGCAGTGCCGCCTGGTTGCCGCTTTGGCGGCCAAGGCTGGCTGGCGCACGGTATTCGCGCACGATTCAGAAACCGCCATTGCGATGCTGGGAACGCAGGAAGGGATGTTGCTCGACGCGATCATCCTCGACCAATGGGTCCCCGGCGACGAAGCGGCCGAACTGATCGCAGAACTCAAATCGCGCCGCCCGGCGCTGCCGATCCTGATGCTCACCGCCAGTACCTCGCCTCTGCTCGCGGTTGAGGCGATGCGCGCGGGTGCCACCGACTATTTGATCAAGCCGATAGCACCCGATCGTCTGGTCGCGGCGCTCAACGCTGCCGCCCGCAAGGACGACGTCGACGAACTGCGCCCACTGACCGAAAAGATCGCAGCGCCACTCGATTTCGACGAGATGATCGGCTCGTCTCCGCGATTCCGCGCCGCGCTGGCCATCGCCGCCAAGTCGGCGCGCACCCATACCCCGGTGCTGATCGAGGGCGAAAGTGGCACCGGCAAGGAGATGATTGCGCGCGCCATCCACGCCTCAAGCCCCCGCGCCAAGCTGGCGCTGCGGCTGGTCACCTGCGCGGGTGCATCGAGCGGCCAGATCGAATCGCAACTGTTCGGGCATGAGCGCGGCGCCTTCCCGGGCGCGTTCGATCGGCATATCGGCGTGATCCAGCGAGTCGAGGGCGGTACTTTGTTCATCGACGAGATCGATCAGATTCCGCTCGAATCGCAGGCCAAGCTTGCCGATGCGATCCGCGAGGGCGAGTTCCGCGCGCTCGGCGCACGGCACAGCCAGCGCTGCGACGTGCGCTTCATCTGCGCCAGCAACTCGCCGCTCAAGCCGATGATCGAGGCGGGCACCTTTCGCGAAGACCTGTATTATGCGATCGCGCCGGTGCAGATCACCATCCCCGCGCTGCGCGACCGATCGAGCGACATTCCCGCACTGGTGCGCCATTTTCTCAACCGCATCGCCGAGCAACCCGGCATGCGCGGACTCGGCATCACCGATGAAGCGCTGTCGCTGCTCACGAGCTTCGGCTGGCCGGGCAACGTTCGCCAGCTGCAGAACGCCCTGTTCCGCGCAGCGATCTTCTGCGACGGCGACGCGCTGACCACGACCGAATTTCCTCAGCTCACCACCATGCTGGGTGAGGAAGAGCCGCGACGTGCGTCGGCGAGCCATGACGGCATCGGCATTCAGCTGTACGCCGAAGATGGCAACCTTCGTCCGCTCGAGGAAATCGAGGCCGATGTCATTCGCCTGGCGATCGGCCATTATCGCGGAAGGATGACCGAGGTCGCGCGGCGGCTGGGGATCGGCCGCTCGACCTTGTATCGCAAGCTGACCGAGCTGGGCATCGACAACGCCGCCTGACCCCTTTGGGGTCCACGCGGCTTTTTCCCTTCCCTGCGCTGCCCGCCGCCCATAAGAGCGGGCGGATGACTCGGCCCACCCTTGACGTATTGCAGGAGACCTTCGGTTTCTCGGCCTTTCGCGGCGTGCAGGACCAGGTGGTCAGCCGCGTCATGGCCGGGCGCAACACGCTGGCGATCATGCCCACCGGTGCGGGCAAATCCTTGTGCTATCAGCTGCCGGCGGTGGCGCTTGATGGCTGCTGTGTCGTCATCTCACCGCTGATTGCGCTGATGCACGACCAGCTGCGCGCAGCGACTGCGCTCGGGATCCGCGCCGCCAGCCTGACCTCGGTCGATGCAGACTGGCAGGAGACGCAGGACCGCTTTCGCGCGGGCGAACTCGACCTTCTCTATGTCGCCCCCGAACGTGCGAGCTCGGAAGGGTTCCGCACTCTGCTGGGCCGCGCGCCGATATCGATGTTCGCGATCGACGAGGCGCATTGCGTGTCCGAATGGGGGCATGATTTCCGTCCCGATTACCGGCTGCTGCGGCCGCTGCTCGACAGCTTTCCCGATCGCCCGCGCCTCGCGCTGACCGCGACTGCCGATGGGCACACCCGCGAGGACATCCTCAAGCAGCTGGGGATCGAACGCGACGGGATGATCATCGCCGGGTTCGACCGGCCCAATATCCGTTACGCGGTCCACCCGCGCGATGGACTGACACAGCAGATCGCCGGTCTGGTCGCGAGCAACCCCGGCCCGGGCATCGTCTATGCCCAGACCCGCGCGGGCACCGAGAAGCTGGCCGAGCAACTCGGGCGCGAAGGCAAGCGGCAGGTCCGTGCCTATCACGCCGGAATGCCGCCCGAGATGCGCCGCGCCAATCAGGACGCGTTCATCGCCAGCGAGGACATGGTGATGTGCGCAACGGTCGCCTTCGGCATGGGCATCGACAAGCCCGATGTGCGCTTCGTCGTGCACGCCGGGCTGCCCAAGTCGATCGAGGGCTATTATCAGGAATCGGGCCGCGCGGGCCGCGACGGCGAGCCCGCCGAGGCTCATCTGTTCTGGGGCGCGGACGATTTCGCGCGCGCGCGGATGCGGATCGGCGAGATCGAGCCCGAGCGTCAGGCCGGCGAGCGCGCGCGCATCTCGGCGCTGGGCGCGCTGGTCGAAACCGGAAGCTGCCGCCGTGCGATTCTGCTGCGCCACTTCGGCGAGAGCCCGCCCGAGACCTGCGGCAATTGCGACAACTGCCTCAACCCACCCGCCAGCGTCGATGCGACGCAGACCGCGCGCAAGTTGCTTTCGGCCGTCTATCGCACCGGGCAGAGCTTCGGCATCGGCCATCTCGAGGCGGTGCTGCGCGGCCAGTCCAACGACAAGGTGACGCAGCGCGGCCACGACAAGCTGTCGGTGTTCGGGATCGTGCAGGATGACGAGGTGGCGCTGATCAAGCCGGTCGCGCGCGCGCTGCTGCTGCGCGATGCGCTCGACACCAACGAACATGGCGGGCTGATGCTGGGTCCGCAGGCGCGCGCGATCCTGCGCGACGAGGTGCAACTGTCGCTGGTGCTGCCGCCCAAGCGCGCGCGGCGCAGCAAGCGGGGCGGAGGCGACTCACCCAATCCTGTCAGCAATCCCCTGTTCGAAGCGCTGCGGGCTTGCCGCCGCGCACTGGCGCAGGAGGCAGGCGTGCCGCCCTATGTGATCTTCCACGACAGCACGCTGCGCGAAATGACCGACCGCAGCCCGCGCACGCTCGATGCGCTGTCGCGGATTTCAGGCGTCGGCACGCGCAAGCTGGAAGCCTATGGCGACGCGTTCCTGCAGGTAATCCTCGACCACAACAGCTAATCTGCGGATATATTGACATGGTATATGTCAATATATAGTCTGGCGCCGATAACTCCAGCCAGCGAGTCCTGCGATGCCCCAGCCCTTCACCGTGTTGAACGAGGTTTTTCCCGGGAATGCTGCCACCATGGCAGGGCTGATGCAGCCGGGCCCCGATGGACCGATCTTCATGATCAACCTGCTCAAGTTCAAGGACAAGGCAGTCTATGAAGACGGCCGCGAAACCGATCTTTCCGGGCGAGAGGCCTATATGATCTATGGGCGCGCAGTGTCGCAGCTGCTGCCGAAGTTCGGCGGCATGGCGATCTTTGCTGCCGACGTGACGTTCCTGTCGCTCGGCCAGGTCGGCGAGCTGTGGGACGAGGTCGCGATTGGCGTCTACCCCAAGCGCGGCGACATGGTGCGCATGTCGATGTCCGAGGAATGGCGCGAAATCGCGGTCCACCGCAGCGCCGGGCTCGACGGCCAGCTCAACATCGAAACCGTGCTGTCAAACGAAGCGATGGCCATGCCCTGGCTGCAGCCTATCCTTGCCCAGATCGGCAGCAAGGGGTGACAGCGGGAAGGCTTGATAGTAAGCCGATGGACATGGATGCACCCTCCCCAGCCCGCCAACCCGCCAGCCATCCCGATGGCCGCAAACAGCGCAGCGAGCGCAGCCGCCTCGCGATCGTCGATGCCATGCTCGAGCTGATCATGGACGGCACGATGGAACCGAGCGCTGCCGAGATCGCCGAACGCGCAGGGGTCAGCGCGCGCACCGTGTTCCGTCATTTCGAGGAAATGGATACTCTTTACTGCGAGATGACCGAGCGGATGGAGGCGCAGATCATGCCGATCATCCAGCAACCGTTCACCGGTGAGGGCTGGCAGTCGCAACTCGACCAGTTGCTCGAGCGCCGGGCGGCGATCTATGAACGGATCATGCCGCTGAAAATCGCCGCCAGTATCCGGCGGTTCAGCTCGCAATATCTGATGGTCAACTATCAGCGCTTCCTGCATCTGGAGCGCACTGGGCTGGAGAACGTGCTTCCCGAGGCTGTACGGCGCAATGTAGCGCAGTTTTCCGCGATCGAGATGTGCGCCGGATTCCAGACCTGGCGCAGGCTGCGGCAGGATCAGGACCTGACGACCGAACAGGCTACCGAGGTCGTGAAGCTGGCCATCGCCAAGCTGCTGGCCTGATCGCGATGCGTGGCGCGCTGGCCGTGCTGTGTGCAGCGTCGATGGTGCTGCCAGGTTGCAAGGCGCAGCCGCCCACCGCACCGGAAAGCCAGGCAACCGCCAGTCCTGACTGTGCCATGGCGCCTTTCACCGAGGGCCGCTTTGTCTCCCTGCCCGGTGGATCGTTCATCAAGGGCGCCGATCCGCTCTACCCCGAAGAAGCCCCGTCGATGCGGCTCAGCGTCAGCGGATTCGCTATCCAAAGCCATGAAGTGACGAACGATCAGTTCGCCGCTTTCGTCAAGGCGACCGGCTATGTCACCGAGGCGGAAAAGGCCGCTGCGAGCGACGATCCCGCTGCCGGGTCGGCGTTGTTTGTCCGCGATGACCAGGGGCGCAACGGCCGCTGGGTGCTGCGCAAGGGCGCGACATGGCGCGCGCCCGAAGGCCCGGGTTCGTCGATTTCGGGCATCGGCCGCCACCCGGTGGTGCATGTGACGCTCGCCGATGCGCGCGCTTATGCAAAATGGGCGGGCGGGCGGCTGCCGACCGAGGAGGAATGGGAATACGCCGCGAGCACCGGTCTTCCCGACAGCGCGAACCGGTTCTCCGGCGCGATCGACGATGCCGGAAAGCCGCGCGCCAACCATTGGCAGGGCGTGTTTCCGGCCGTCGACGAGGGCACCGACGGCTTTTCGGGCACTGCCCCTGCGGCCTGCTTCCCGGCGGACCGCAACCGCGTTCACGATCTGATCGGCAACGTCTGGGAGTGGACCGACAGCCCGGTCGATGACGCACGTATGATCATCAAGGGCGGCAGCTGGCTGTGCGCGGCGAATTTCTGCGCGCGCTACCGCCCGGCAGCGCGCCAGCCGCAGGAGGCCGACTTTTCCTCCAACCATATCGGCTTCCGCATCATCCGCGATGCCGCAGCGCCAGCGCCAGGAACAGCGCGATGACCGGCAGCGCAATCAGCACCGCATAGCTTTCCGGCGGGTGGTGCGTGCCCGGTTTGGTCACCCAGAAATTGAGCGCGTGCAAGCTGCGCTCGAGCAGCAGCAATGCCAGCACCAAAGGCACCAGCGCGCGATAGCGCAGAGCCACCGCCAGCATCATCGAACCCCAGGCGATCTGCGTCGCGCCTGCCCAGGCGAACAGGCCGATCGTGCGGCCGCCATCGCGCGCCAGATCCAGCCCGGCGATCACCCCCGCCCCGCCATCGGGCGCGAACACATGGATCATCCCCGGTACCACCGCCAGCACACCGCACACCGCCAGAAAGCGCGACGGGGTCGACGCGACCTGTTCAGGCTGGGGAACCGGCAGCAACGCGGCCATCAATTGGGCCAGTAGATATAGGGATCGCTCTTCTTGAACTTCACGCCCAGGGGCTTGTCGATCGCCACCGGCGCCTCGATGGTATGCGGATAGAGCGGCTTGCGTGCGCCCTGGCGGTGCTTGGCCAGCAGCGCCTTGAGTTCGGCCACCTTGGCGGGGTTGGCAGCGGCGAGATCGCGCTTTTCGGTCGGGTCGTCGCGCAGGTTGAATAGCCACGTCTTGGCGGGGCGTTCGGTCACCTGCAGCTTCCAGTCCCCCTGCCGCACGACCTTGTAATAGGCGCTCTGCCAGTAGATCGCGTCATCGGGGCGCTTGCCCACGGGGTTGGCAGGGTCGTCACCAAGCAGATCGACGCCATCGATGACAAGGTCGGCGGGCAAGGTCGCGCCGCCCGCTCTGGCAAAGGTCGGCATCAGATCGATATGCGCGACCGGGGTATCCACCACCGTCCCCGGCTGGATCCTTCCGGGCCAGCGCACGAACATCGGCACGCGGATGCCGCCCTCGAACAGGGTGAGCTTCCATCCGCGATAGGGGGCGTTGACCTCGGGCAGGCCGATATAGCCCGCGCCGCCATTGTCGCTCGAGAACACGATGATGGTGTTGTCGTCGAGCCCCTGCTCCTTCAGCGATGCCATGATCCGCCCCACGCTGCGATCGAGCGCGCGGACCATCGCGGCATACACCCGCAGCCGGTGCGGCTTGATATCGCCCACCGCCTCGTAATCCGCCTTGGTCGCCTGCAGCGGGGTATGGACGTTCCAATGCGCGAGATAGAGGAAGAACGGCCGGTTGCGGTTGGCCTCGATCACCTTGATCGCCTCGTCGGTCCAGTAATCGGCGAGATAGCCCTTGGGCTTGAACCAGTCGCCGCCGTTGTAGCTGTTGGCATATTGCATCCGCGCCCACAGGAACTTGTCGATGGGGTCGAAGGGCAGCTTGGCGTTGACCGCGTCGGGATCGTCCTCGGGCAGATGCAGCGCGCTCGCCATCAGTAGGCTCTCGTCAAAGCCTTGCGCATTGGCGCTGAATTCGGGGCCATCGCCCAGATGCCATTTGCCGATATGCACGCTGTGATAGCCCGCAGGCTTGAGCACTTCGGCGATGGTCCGCTCGCTGCCGGGCAGGCCCTGTCCATCGAAGCTCGGCGCGCCCTCCACCGCCGCTTCCTTGTACGTAAGCGGCGGGAGTCCCGAATCCATCTCGGCTGACAGCGCAGAAACGATGCGGCCCATGCCATCGGGCGTGGGCGTGAACTCGAAACCGGTGCGGGTGGGATACCGCCCGGTCAGGATCATCGCGCGCGATGGCGCGCAGCTCGCGGTGCCGGCATAGGCGTTGGAATAGATCGCGCCCTCGCCTGCCAGCCGGTCGATGTTCGGTGTCGGCACCATGCCGCCTGCGACCCCGCCGCCAAAAGTCGAGATATCGTTGATGCCAAGATCGTCGGCGAGGATGAAGACGATGTTGGGCGGACGCTTGTCGCCCGGCAGAGCAGGTGCATCCGGCCCCTGCTGCCACACGACTTCGCGGTTGGGTCCGACCTCGTGCTTGCCGAAGTTCGCTGCCGCAAACAGCAGGACCGTGCTCTTGTTGAACCACGCCCAGGTCCCGCCCGCCACCAGCAGCACGAGCAGAGCGACCAGTGCCTTGCGGATCATGCCAACTGCTCCGCTACGAACATCTCATCGCATCCGGTTCCCGCGAGCAGTGCGTCGAGCGCCTGCCTGGCGTTTTCGGACAAGGCATCGCGCGCCGCGCGGAGCGTCTGCAGGCACTTGGCCTGATAGGGGAACACCGGCTGTGTCCAAGGCTTGCCATCGATGGTGGTCTCGAACGCGCTCTGCCCGGCAGCGGCGGCCTGGGCATTGGCGAGCAGGAACGGAACATAGACGCGGCCGATCTCGGCCAGCAGCTCGCCCAGATGCGACCATAGCGCGCCATGATCCAGCCACGCACCATCATGATGCCCGGAGAGGTCCTCCACCCGGTCAATCCAGGCGCGCAGACGCGGCGAGGACTGCGCCATGATCCGCGCGGGCGTGGGGTCGACGATGCCCAACTGGGTCAGCTGGCCATAGATCGCGAAGTCGGCCGCTGAGGGGCGCGTACCCAGCACAAAGCCCTGGCGCTGGACGATGCGGTCGAGAATGCCGACCAGCCGCTGATAGCTTGCCTCGATGATCGGCGCGGTGGTGTCGTTGGAGCCTACGACGTACAGCCGGTCGATCTGCCGCCGCGCAAAGCCGTCCGCCATCGGCCCCGCAACGTCGTCGGGGTAGCGGGGGTCCTGCCAGAAAATCAGCAGCGGCCCGGCGTTCGCGGCATCTTCACTGTAATGCCAGCGATAATGGAACATCGCCTTGGTCATCCACTCGTCGGCAAAATCCTCGATCAGCGTATCGAGAAAGCGCAGCAGCTCATCCTCGGGGATGACCGACCGCTCCGGGTGGTCTGCCTCAAGCCGACGAATGATCGGAGTGGAATCCACCACCGCCTCGCGCGCCTCGCCCTCGCCGAAATACACGGTCGGCAGCAGCTTGACCTTGGGCGCGGGATAGCCGGGCACTGGGTTCATATGGCTGCCCCAGATCGTCCGGTGCGCGATCCTGCGATAGCGCAGCAGCGCCAACATCTTGCGCGTATAGGGCGATCCTGGAGCTCCTAGCAGTTCAACCGCGCGCATCCCATCCTCCGACCTGACTTATTGGCATAGGCTATGCCAATACTGTGACCGGGTCAAGCCGGGTTTGCCCTGCCCCGCCGACGGATCAACCGCAGCGCGCCATAAAGTCCCAGCACGATCAGGACGGCCAGCCCGGCCAGCACATACCAATAATGGCCGGCCATTTTCTTGACCGTGTTCTTCCCGATCTGCTGGGTCGAATCGTACCCTTCCGGCATTTCCAGTACGCCGTTGCGCTGGGCATAGGCCCGGTAATCCGCCATCAGTTCGGCAAATTTTGCAGGTTCGGCGGCGCTCAGATCGCGCGTTTCGCCCGGGTCTGTGGAGATATCGAACAGGCGCCAGCGACCATCGCCATAGGGTTTGAGGTTGCGAACCACTTTATAGGGTCCCTTGAACAGCGCGGCATTGCCCGAAACCTCGAACCCGACCGGGACGTCCGGGCCGCGCACGGCGTCGCTTTCGCCCGACAGCACCGGCAACAGCGACGTGCCATCGAACGTCCCCGCATCGGCGTGTCCGCCCGCCATCGCGAGCAGCGTCGGTGCGATGTCGCTTACCGTGGTCATTGCAGCGCTGGGCGCGGCGGGAGCGATGCCGGGCCCTGCCATGATCATCGGCACATGCAGCCCGCCCTCGCTGGTGTAGAACTTGAACATCGCCCCGGGCGAAGACGCTGCGTTGGCGAACTCCGGGCCGATGAACCCGTACGTGCCCTTCTCGCCCCAGTTGTCCGCCGAAACGCTGTAGCCGTTGGCGCGGGTCCACAGATCCATCAACCGCGATCCGGCCATCGGATTGCTGGGCTCAGGGCCGTTGTCCGATGTAAACACGAACACGGTGTTATCATATTGGCCGGTTGCCTTGAGATGCGCGATCAACCGACCGACGTGATGATCCATCGCCTCGATCATTCCGGCGTTGATCGCCATGTGGCGCGCGAACAGCGCCTGCTCTTCGCGGGTCAGGCTTTCCCATGTGCGAAGGCCGTCAACAGGCTCTGCCAGCGGCGCTCCCTGGGGGATCAGCCCGATGTCCTGCGCGCGCTGCCAGCGGGCCTTGCGCATCGCCGCCCAGCCCTCGCGATAGGTATCGGCATATTTTCGGGTGAATTCGGCAGGCGCCTGCACCGGGATGTGGACAGCCTGGAACCCGACATAGGCGAAGAACGGCTGATCGGCCGGCCCTGCATCGATATAATCGATCATCCGGTCAACCAGAAAGCGCGACGAATAGAAGTCCTTTGGCAGCGTTGCCGGCTTGCCGTCCTCGAACCATGGCGCCGTCTTGTAGTACGGCATATAGGACTTCTGCTCCCAGTTGTCCGCGCCCGACGCGTCGAGAACGAACGAACGATCGAACCCGTGATCGTTGGGCAGATCCCCCGAACCATGGCCGAGATGCCATTTGCCGGTCATATAGGTGCGATAGCCTTGCGCCTTGAGCCGATCCGCGATTGTCCTGACACCCGGCTCGAACCGCAGCGAATAGCCCTTCTGCCCCATGTGCTCCGGCGGGATCACCTCCTGTATGGTCGAGACCCCGGTGCGGTGATTGTCGAGCCCGGTCAGCAGCATGGCGCGCGATGGCGAGCACAATGGCGAGGAATAATACCGCGTGAACATCCGGCCTTGGCTGGCAAGCGATTCGATATTGGGCGTGCTGGCCTCGCCGCCGTAAGTTCCCAAATCCATCAGCGCGAGATCATCGGCCAGCAGGACGACGAAGTTCGGCCTGGTTGACGGCCTGGCGGCTTCACCGGTTATCTTCTGCGCGCTCGTTGGAATGCTCGCCGGAGCAGCGCCTACCGCTGCGGCCAAACCTGCCGCGAGCAGCAACGCCATCATCCATTTGGTGCCCGGCACGCCATCTCTCCCTGCCAATCCGCCAGTTGCAGTTATTGGCATAAGCTATGACATAATGTTCGGAAGTGCAAGCGTGTGCGTTACGGTCAGCCTTTGGGGGTAAACACCAGCGAAGCGGTGACCGGCACCGCGCTGCTGATCGCAGGCAGGTTTGCGATGGCGCGCAACTTCTCGACCCCTTCGCCAAGTCCGACCGAAGATGCATCGATGATCAGCGGCGCGGCGGTTTCGACGAGCACCGATTCGCCCGCCAGGCGGGTGACCATCAGGCGAGCCTCGATGGAGTTGGTCGTGCCATGCAGATCGACCGTCAACGGCACGCTCATCGCCTTGCGCTCGCCGGGCTTGAGCGTTTGCAGCGCTGCCGGATCGATCTTCGCGGTCAGCTTCGCCTGCGGGAAGCTGGCGGTCTCGAACAGCATGTCGCGCATCCGCTGATCGCGCACGTCGATCCCGGTCTGCACGCTGGCCAGATCGACAACCAGCACGACGTTGCCATCCGCTGCCACCGTACCATCGATCTTTCCGAAACTGTGCGCCTCGCCGACATCGCCGCCCTTGACCGAGATGAACGCGACGCGCGATTGATCGGCCGCCAGTTGCCAGGCCCCGCCGGGCAAAGGCGCTTCTGTCGTGTCCTGCGCGGGATTACAGGCGCTCAACGCGACGGCGCCGAACAAAGCGAGCAAACGGATCATGCGATAACCTCCCCAACCAAACTGGCTGCGACCATATCCTTGCCGCAGACGGCTGTCACTTGCGGAAGTGGATCGCGCAGATCAGGCGCGCTGCTGTTCGGGGTAGCCGGTGGAGAGTTGCGGCGGAGCCGACTGGCGGAACTTTTCAAGGCTGATCGGCACGTCGAACTGCAGTCCGGTGCGATCCTGCACCGACCATCGGGCGGTGGCGCGAACCTTCAGGTTGACGCCCAGCGCCACCTCGAACTGGGTTCCGGCGGGGACATCCCACAACCCTTCGATCAATGCCCCGCCCGGCGAGATGTTCTTGATTCTGGCGGGATAGCAATAGCCGTCGTGATGGATGCCGATGGTCCGCAGCACCTTGAACCGGTTCTCGCGGCTGCGCTTGTGACCGATCGGCTCGACATGGCTGTCGATCCCGGCGAGCCGTTCGCACGCCTCGGCGATTCCCACGGGCTTGCCATAGATATACCCCTGAACATGGCTGCAACCCAGCGAGCGGATCAGCTCGAGCTCGTCGATGGTCTCGGCACCTTCGGCGGTGGTTTCCATGTTGAGCGCCTCGGCAAGCGACACGATCGAGCGGATGATCGCGCTGTTGGCGCTGCCCGACTGGGCGGCGCCGCGCACGAAGCTCTGGTCGATCTTGATCTTGTCGAACGGCGCGGTCCGCAGATAGCCCAGAGCCGAATAACCCGTGCCGAAATCGTCGAGCGCCAGCCGGACCCCGATGCCCTTCAGACGCTCGAAGATGCGCGCGGCATCGAGCTTGTCGTCGAGGAACACGCTTTCGGTGATTTCCAGCTCGAGCCGCTCGGGCTCGAGCCCGCTTTGCGCCAGCGCGTTGAGCACGATGGCGGGAAAGGCGGGGTCGGCAAACTGCATCGGCGACACGTTGACCGCGATCCGCACCTGCCGCGGCCAGGAGGCTGCGTCGGAACAGGCGGTGCGCAAGACCCACTCGCCCAGTTGCATGATCAGACCCGATTCTTCAGCGATCGGAACAAAGATAGCGGGACTGATCGCACCCCGGACCGGGTGGCTCCAGCGGGCGAGCGCCTCGAATCCGGCGATCGTTTCCGTCGCCACATCGACCACGGCCTGGTAGGCGACGCTCATGCCGCCTGCCTGCAAGGCCGCGCGCAATTCGCCTTCGAGCGCGCGACGCTCGTGGGCAACCTTGTGCATGTCCTCGCTGTAGAACTTCCAGATGCCGCGCCCGTTTTCCTTGGCGGAGTAAAGCGCCAGATCGGCGTTGCGGATCAGCGTTTCGGCACCCGAGACATGCCGTCCATCAGCGACCGCAATGCCGACCGATGCGCCGATGACGATCTGGTTGCCCTCCACCATATAGGGATGGCTGAGGTTGACGATGACCGAGCGTGCGATGTCCGCCAGCCGCTCCTCGCTGATGATCCCTGGCAGCACCACCTGGAATTCGTCCCCGCCCAGGCGCCCGACCTCGCCGCTGTCGCCGATCGTCCGTTTGAGACGTTCCGACACCTGCTTGAGCAGTAGATCGCCAATGGGGTGGCCCAGCGTATCGTTGACCTGCTTGAACCGATCCAGGTCCAGCAGGAACAGTGAGCACGGGTTCGGTTCGCCACGGTGCCCGGTCAGTGCCTTCTCGAACAGTTCCTTGATGTACAGCCGGTTGGCCAGCCCGGTCAGATTGTCGTAGCGTGCGAGTTGGGTCACCGCCTCGTGCGAGCGCCGGACTTCGGTAAGGTCCGTGCCATGCCCGCGAAAGCCGACGAACTGGCCGAATTCGTTGTAGAATGGTCCGCCTGAGAGCGACCATGCCCGCTCCTCCTCGGAACGAGCGACGCGCACGGCAAGATCGCTGAACGCGGTCCGGGCCGAAAAGTGGAAGTTGAAGGTCCGCTCGCTGCCGCCGCTTTCCGAGCCGGGCGAGCAGATGACCGAACTCAGCGGCTGGCCGATGATCGTCTGCGGATCGCCCTCGATCGCTTCGATGGCCGCGTCGCTGATATAGGCGATCCGGCCGTGCCGGTCGGTTTCCCAGAACCAGCCGCGGCCCGATTTCTCGTAGTCCGACAGCAGGCACCTGGCGCGTTCGTTGTTGAGTTTCTGCCGATCGATCTTGGCTTCGGCTTCGCGGTCGTCCTTGCTGCGAAGGAGCGCGACCAGCAGCATGGCGGGCAGGTACACCATCGCCCCCAGCACGAACTGCAGGTCGCCGCTGGCGATGAACACGCCGGCAGCGGTCGACAGGCTCGCCAGAAACATCAGCATCCGGTGGGGAACCAGAACCGACAATGTCGGCAGCAGCGCGCCCAGCAACGCGAGCAACCCCAGCAGGATGCCCAGGCCGCCACTGGCATACGCCACCTTGAGCAGCGCAAAGCCAAACGCAGCGGAGGATACGCACACGATCGAAGCCAGCAATCCCGGGAAGCGCACACCGACCATCTGCCGGGCCCGCTCGCTAAACGAGGGCAGGAATATCGCGATATCGATGCAGAGCGACACCAATACCGCAAGGACCAGCGACACCGACACGAACCCGAGGTGGAAACCGCCCGCCACCGCCGTGATCAGCAGCGCCAGCGACCGGACGCCGAAAACGATGGGCCAGAGTGCGCAAATCGCCAGCAAGGAGACAGCCGACATCGAGTTGATGCCGTGAATACCCTCGACGACACCATTGTTCAGGCGATCCATCAACGGCGCTCTTGGCGTTTCAGGGTCTGCTTGCTTCTGTCCGAACATGCCAGCAGACATAGTGCCGGGCAATTAGCAAAGCGTTACCGATGGCGCAGATCTGGGGCCAAAACCGCGTGAAACCGGCGGTTCCGCAAGCTCGGTTCTGCCGCACTGGGCGATTGGCAAATCACGATCGACGCCCCATATTGGCAACATGCAAACGCTGCGCGACTCCATCGGCACGGAAATCCGCCGGATCTTTGCCGATCCCGGCGGCAAGGTGATCGAAATCTCCCGCGAAGACGACGGGCTTTTCGGGCCGACTTCGGCCTGCTGGCAGGTCCATGGCGATGTCACCGCGATGATGATCGGCGGTATCGCGTCGCTGCTGCTGCAGATGCTGGATCCGCGGGTTCTGGCAGGCGTGTGGGACCATTCGGTCTTCCGGCAGGATATGCGTGGACGGCTGCGGCGTACCGCCGCGTTCCTGGCCCGGACGACCTATGGCGACACGGAGCAGGCGCTGGGCGAGATTGCCCGCATTCGCCGGATTCACGATCACGTGCACGGCACGCTGCCCGATGGAACCCCGTATCACGCCAATGATCCTGAGGCGCTTGCCTGGGTCCACGTCACCGAAAGCCTGTGCTTCGTCGACAGCTTCATCCGCTATCGCAAGCCGCATATGTCGCTGCGCGAGCGCGACCGCTATTTCGAGGAGATGACGCAGGTCGGCGAATTGCTGGGTGCAGACCCGGTGCCCCGCTCCTATCGCGACGCGCAGATGTACATCCGCGATGCCCGATCGCGGCTGCGCTTCGACGAGCGCACCCGCGAGATTGCCGATCTGCTGCTCAACCAGCCTGCGTCGAGCGCTGCGCTGGCACCGTTCCACCACATGACCATGCAGGCCGGGATCGATCTACTACCCGGCTGGGCGCGGTCGATGCACGGACTTTCGATCTCGCTCCCCGCCCGGCTGGCGGTGCGCGGGGGCACCACCGGGATGGCCGCGATCACGCGCTGGGCGTTGGCCCCCGGCCGGACGGTGCGCGGTTCGGGCGCAGCAGCGTAGTACCGCTCACCGGCGACCCAAAGCGCGTCCCGCAACGGCATCCAGCCTGGCGAGCAATTGCGGATCGCGCGCTTCGGGCGCTGTGATCAGCGCATAATCCAGGCACGTATCAATCGGGCTTGCGTCGCGCTGCGACGGCAACGCTTTGGCGAGTTCGATCACCATCTGCCGCGCCATCGCCGAATTGCTGTTCATCTGCGCGATGATCGCGCCGACCTCGACATGCGCCTCGCCTTCGCGCCAGCAGTCATAGTCGGTGACCATGCCGACCAGCGCATAGGGCAGCTCGGCCTCACGCGCCAGCTTCGCTTCGGGCATCGCGGTCATCCCGATGACATCGCATCCCCAGCCACGGTACATATGGCTCTCTGCGCGGCTGGAGAACTGCGGGCCTTCCATCGCCAGATAGGTGCCGCCTTTGGTGACCGTTGCCCCTGCGGCCGATGCCGCTTGCGCCGCCAGGGCCGACAGGCGCGGGCAGATCGGGTCCGCCATCGATACATGCGCCACCATGCCGGTTCCGAAGAAGCTCTTGGTGCGGTTGACGGTGCGGTCGATGAACTGGTCGACGACCACGAAGCTGCCCGGCGGCAGTTCCTCGCGCAGCGATCCGATCGCCGAGATCGCGACCACGTCGGTGCAACCCGCCCGCTTGAGCACGTCGATATTGGCGCGGGCATTGACATCGGTCGGGCTGATCCGGTGGCCCTTGCCGTGCCGCGGCAGGAAGACGAAGCGATGGCCATGCAGTGTGCCGATAACGACCTCGTCCGACGCTTCGCCGAACGGGCTGTCGATGCGGATCGATTGCGCGTCCTCGAGTCCATCAATCGCATACAGTCCCGATCCGCCGCTCACGCCAATCGTCCATTCGCTCATCTGCATCCGCTCCTGCTCGGGTGTGAAAGCGTTCGAGTAGCGTGGCCTATGGCGGGCGCAACGGCTATTTTGCGGGCAGCGAGGAAATCCACGTCCGGATCAGGGCGACGCCTTCGTCGTGGACCATCGAGCGGCCCACTTCGGGCATCGCGACGCCGGGTTCGGTCGAAGACATGCGATGGACCATGATCGAGCGGTCGGGGTCGCCAGGCGCAATCGCGAACTCGTGCCCGCCGCTGCCGCGCCCTGCCGCCACCGGGCGCTTGTAGATGCCGGTGGCGACCGCGATGTCCGCCGCCTCGGGGTTGAGAAACAGGCCGGAGTTGCTCGCCGATCCGGCCGGGTTGTGGCAATGCGCGCAGTTGGTCGTCAGATACGCACGGGCGCGAGCGTCGAGCGAACCGGTGGCCGGGTCGTTCCACACCGGGCCATCATTGGCCACCGGATCTTGCGGCCAGTTCGCCTGGCTGCGAAACCGCTTCAATTGGCCGGCAGCGAAGTCCATGTTGCGGAAATACGGGCCGATCGGCGTGACCGCACCGTTGTGCGCGTGGCATTCCTTGCACTGGTTCTTGTTGGGCACGGCATAGCTGATCGTCGCTTTTTCGCCCGATGGCTTGGTAACGGATACCGCAAGCCGGGTCCCTGCAACCTTCAACTCGGCATCGCTCAGGTCTGCGTTCCAGACATAGGGTATGGCTTCCCACCCGCTCGCACGGCGCAGCAGCACGCGGGTTTCGATCGGCCTGAAGTCCGCGCCGCTGCCGTAACCGAAGGTCTTGATCAGCGCGCTGCCCACGGGAAACTCGACATGGGCAGTTTCCTTCACCTGCGCCCGCGCCCCGGCGGGTAGGTAAATGAACCGCTGCTTTTCTGCGTAATCGGAGAACAAAGGTGTGCGCAGCGAGTAGCCGATGAGCGCGCGGTTCGGGGCGGATACGCCATTGCCTGCAAAAAAGCCGAACTGCGAAAGCTGGCGCGGCAGGCCCGGATCGATGATAGCGCTATCGTTCACCCCTGGCGGCCCAGGCTGCATGCCCAGCAGCGCCGCGGCCACCGCCACCGCGCCCATGACCCTCCATGCCGTCACTTGATCGCCGCCTCCATGGAGGCAGGCATCACGATCTTCGGCAGCCTGGGTGCAGCATCACCGGAAAGCTTGGCCAGAGCGGGCTGAGCGGTCTCGATCGGTTGGTCGGACCGGGTCAGACCCAGGTTGAGCACCGGCACGTCGTCGCTCGAAACGATGTTCGCGTCTGATCCGCCGACGCCGTCCCAGATGATCGGCGGAACACTGCCGCCAAAGGCCGCAGCGAGCATTTCACCCCCGGCAAATTGCGGCGCAAACCCGGTCTTGCCATGGGCATTCTCGCTGATCCGAACGTTGCGCACCGTCGGCTGATACTGGGCGTCCTCGTATGCCTGGCGATAGCCGATGACCATGATGTTCGACGAGCCGTTGCCTTCAAACACGTTGTCGAAGATCTCGATGTCGCGATTGGCCATCACCATGATGCCCGTGCCGGTCGGAACGCTGGCGACGATGTTCCCCTTGGGCGCAAAGTTTGGCGTGTCGTTCTCAACCACCACATTGTCGAACACGCGGACGTTATGCCCGCCTTGCTGCGGCAGATTGGGGAGGTCGAAAACCAGGATGCCGCCGGTGTTCTTGGTTGCGATGTTGTCATAGACATCGGCGTTGAAGCTGTTCTCGATCTCGATCCCCGCGACATTGAACCGGGCGACGGAATCGCGCACGATGATGTTGCGCGATTGGCCGACATAGATTCCCGCATCCGACGCCCCGATCACCAGCACCGAATCGATCAGGACATTTTCGGACTCGACCGGATACACGCCATAGGCACCGTTGGTTTCCTTTGGCCCTCCGGTCCATTCCACCCGCAGGTTGTAATAGACGATGTTGTCCGCGCCCTTGGACTTGATTGCATCGCCCTTGCTGTCCTCCACGGCGAAATCACGCAGCACGACGTTGTCGGACGTCACCAGCAAGCCTTCACCCGCGCCCAGCTGCCCGGCAAAGCTGAGCACCGACTTGTCGGGCCCCGCGCCCTTGATCGTAACGCTCGCGACATCGAGCGACAGACCATCGGTCAGCTCGAACTTGCCTTCGCCGAGCATGACGACGTCGCCGGGTTGCGCCAGGATCAGCGCTTCCTGCAGCCGCTCCTGCGCGCCCGGCCCCGCCGCGACCTCGATGTCCTCTGCGGCCAGAGGACACGCCGCCATGATCGCCAATGTCGACACGATTGCTGCAAATTTCTGCTTCATGCTTTTCAGTCCCCGCGTTATCACCAGTCCGCATTCATCCAGACCTCGCCCCGTCTGCTGCGGGGTTCGGGGCTGAGGCTAATCCTAATCAAGGTGGAGAACAATATGCGCGTGATCGCGTCTGTCGCAATTATGGCTGCAGCGGCATTGGGCATGGCTGCGCCTGCGCATGCGGCGCAAAGCATTACCGGCTCGTGGTACACCGTGGGCAAGCGCGCACTGGTGACGATCGCACCTTGCGGCAAGGTCTTGTGCGGCAGGATCAGCCGCCTGATCGAGCCCACCAAGAGCGGGGTGACCACCGACGTGAACAACCCCGATCCGGCGCTCAAGACGCGCAAGCTTGTCGGCTTGCCCATTCTCAGCGATTTCGTAGCGGATGGTGATAAGTGGCGGGGGAAAATCTACGACCCCAACACCGGCAAGACCTACCGGTCGATCGTCAGTCCCGCGAAGGGTGGCACTTTGAAGGTCGAAGGATGCATTGCAATGTTCTGCCAAACACAAACTTGGACTGCTGCGAAGTAACCGGGCCAATTACATTCCCTGGCAGCGGTGACATTCTGGCATACCCGGTGTCATTAAACGGTAACATCAACATTTGTTAATGGCGGGCCGATCGTGACATGGCTCGATGTCTCGACCGACCCGCCTCTTCGTGCCTGCTTCCGGTTGCGACCCGGCAGGCGTGAAGATCTGGAAATAGCGAAATGATATCTATTCGGAAGACTCGCTGCCAACCTGAGCAAGAGCCTGGTCGCTGACGAAGCGATCGGCCTCCCAGAGCAGCGATACAGTGGCGCGCAAGCCTTGCTTGTCGGCACGCCACATCCCTGCATCGCGGAGCTTTACCGCGATTGCGCGAAGGTCGAGGCGCGCTTCTACCACCTCGGAATGGCGGCCACCACGAGCCGCGCGCTCAAGAGCCTGCCGCAGCCGACGCGTCGCGGTCTCGAACGCATGCTGATCAGCAGCGCTGATGTGGGACGGTCGTACAGGCAATTCAATGTTGTCGGCGGGAAAACCCGTTTTGGGGATGCTCATGACCCCCATTTAACAATCGTTCACTCGATTGAAAGTTTATTACCGTATTACGATTTTATGTAACGACGGTTTTTGCCCGCTCGAGGATGATACCGGTGTCTATGTGGCTTCGGGGTGACGCAGCAAGCCCGGCATCAGAATGTCCAGGGTATGGTCGGCATAGTCGTCACGCATCTGTTCGGTCATCTCGCTCTGGCCGTAGCAGTGATGCAGCACCAGCCGCGCCGAGAAGAACCGATCGGCCGCACCCGTGACGGTGAAATAGAACAGCTGCGGGTCGATCGGACGGAAAAGGCCTCTTTGCACGCCCTCGTCGATCAACCGCGTATACGCATGCGAAATCGGCCGCAGATAATCGTTGGCGATCTTGCGGGAAACTTCGGGCGAAGCATCGCGGACAAGCCGCATCAAAAGACGGTTGAGGTAGGGAAAACGGAAATAGGTTCCGATCACCGCGCGAATGTGCACCCTCAGTTTTTCGTCGGGCGCAAAGTCCTTGGCCACCAGCGCATCGAGGCTGTTGACGATGTTGCGCATATCGCGTTCCAGCAGCGCCAGCATCAGGCCCTGCTTGTTGCCGAAATAATATTTGACCAACGCGCTGTTGAGACCGGAGCGCAGCGACAGTTCGCTGAGCGACAGGTCGACGGTATCGCCGTCGCGCATGATCTGGCTGGCTGCCTCGATCAGCTGATCGCGGGCATTGCGTTCGCCATCGAGGACCGGCGGCGCGTCATTCATAATCGGGTTCATCCCACCATGGATAGAAACCCGGCATGTCCGATGCAACCCGGTCGGGATAAGTCGCGGTGCGCTTTTCGAGAAAACTGGAGATTCCCTCGGCGGCATCGCCCGATCGCGACCGGGTATAGATCGCGCGGCTGTCGATGCGGTGTGCGTGCATCGGGTGCGGAGCCGAAGGCAGCCGCCAGAGCATCGCGCGGGTGAGCGCTACAGAGACCGGCGCGGTGTTGTCCGCGATCTCGCGCGCCAGCGCGGTCGCTGCGGGGATCAGATCCTCGGGTGCATGCACCGATCGCACCAGCCGGCCGGCGAGAGCTTCCTGCGCATCGAACACCCGCCCGGTCATGCACCATTCGAGTGCCTGCTGGGGCCCGACCAGCCTGGGCAGGAACCACGAGGAGGCCGCCTCCGGCACGATCCCGCGCCGCGCAAAGACGAAGCCGAACCGGGCATTGCTGGAGGCCAGGCGCATGTCCATCGGCAACTGCATGGTGGCGCCGATGCCCACCGCAGCGCCATTGATCGCGCCGATGATCGGCTTGGTGCACTGGAACATGCGCAGCGTCAGCATCCCGCCGCCGTCGCGCACGCGCGGATCCGAAAGGTCGGCCACAGGATGGTCGCTGGAAAAAGGCCCGCCGCCGCTGTCGGGCGTCAGGTCCGCTCCGGCGCAAAATGCCCTGCCCTCGCCGGTCACGATCACCGCTCGGACCTCGTCATCGGCGTCGATCCGGTCGAACGCCGCGATCATCTCGGCCATCATCGTGTTGGTGAAGGCATTCATCTTTTCGGGACGGTGGAGCGTGATCGTCGCGATGCCGGCATCAACCGAATATCGGATGGTGGTGTAATCCATTGTGATCGCCCTTCCCGAAAAGACACCCCGCCCGGCGTTCACCGGGCGGGGTTATTGAGGTATCAGCGCGGCGCCATGCGGATGCCGCCGTCGAGACGCACGTCCTCGCCGTTGAAATAGCCGCATTCGATCATCGTCATCGCCAGCTTGGCATATTCGTCCGGATCGCCGAGGCGCTTGGGGAACGGCACCGATGCGCCGAGCGCGTCCTTTACCTGCTGCGGCGCGGCTGCAAGCAGCGGGGTGTTGAAGATGCCAGGCAGGATGGTGTTGACGCGGATCGCCTCGCCGGCAAGATCACGCGCGATCGGCAGGGTCATGCCGACGACGCCGCCCTTGGATGCCGAATAGGCCGCCTGGCCGATCTGGCCGTCTTCTGCCGCCACCGATGCGGTGTTGACGATCGCACCGCGATCGCCGTCGGGCAGCGGGTCGAGCGTCATCATGCCGGCAGCCGACTTGGCGATGCAGCGGAACGTGCCAACGAGGTTGATCTGGATGATCCAGTTGAACGCATCGAGCGGGAAGTGCTTGATGCTGCCGTCGTCGCGCGAGCGGCTGGCGGTCTTGATCGCGTTGCCGGTGCCGGCGCAGTTGACCAGGATGCGCTCCTGGCCGATCGCGGCGCGCGCCTTTTCGAACCCGGCATCGACGCTGGCATCGTCGGTCACATTGACTTCGCAGAACACGCCGCCGATTTCATTGGCGAGCGCGGTGCCCTTTTCTTCCTGCAGATCGAAGATGGCGACCTTGACGCCCTTGGCGGCAAGCGCGCGGGCCGTGGCAGCGCCGAGGCCCGAGGCACCGCCGGTAACAACGGCAGAAATGCTGGAATCAAGTATCATGAAGTGTCTCCTGGAATGAATATCTGAAAATCCTCCCCTGCACGGGGAGGTGGATCGCCGCAGGCGAGACGGAGGGGTGTCCACGTTTGCGATAGGGAGACACCCCTCCACCATCCTGCGGATGGTCCCCTCCCCTAAAAAGGGGAGGATTGAATGGCTTAGCTCAGCTCAACCGCTCGATGATCGTGACGTTGGCCTGGCCGCCGCCTTCGCACATCGTCTGCAGGCCGTATTTGCCGCCGCGCTTTTCGAGCGCGTTGAGCAAAGTCGCCATCAGCTTGGTGCCCGAGGCGCCGAGCGGATGGCCCAGCGCGATCGCGCCGCCATTGACGTTGAGCCGGTCATGGCTGGCGCCGAGGTACGACAGCCACGCCAGCGGCACCGGCGCGAACGCCTCGTTGACTTCGTACAGATCGATATCGTCGATCTTCATGCCCGCACGCTTGAGCGCGCGCTCGGTCGCGAACAGCGGCTCTTCGAGCATGATCACCGGATCGCCTGCGGTCACCGAGACATGATGGATGCGCGCGCGCGGGGTCAGGCCATGATCCTTGAGCGCCTGCTCGGAGACGATCAACACCGCCGAAGCGCCATCGCAGATCTGGCTGGCGTTGGCGGCCGAGAGCACGCCGGTTTCGGTGATGCGCTTGACGCCCGAGATGCCTTCCAGCGTCGCATCGAAGCGAATGCCTTCATCGACCTTGTGCCATTCCTTGCCCTCGGGGGTTTCGATCTCGACCGGAACGATCTCGTTTTCGAACGCGCCTGCCTGCGATGCTGCGGCCGCGCGCCGATGGCTCTCGAGCGAGAAGGCGTCGATCTGCTCCTTGGTCTGGCCATGCTTCTTGACGATCATCTCGGCGCCATCGAACTGGCTGAACATCACGCCGGGGAACGCCTCTTCGAGCCGCGCCGATTTGTAGTTGCCCATGCCCGCCTTCATGTACAGCACCGCAGGGCTGCCCATGGGAACGCGGGTCATGCTTTCGATGCCGCTGGCCAGCACGATGTCCTGCGTGCCGCTCATCACCGCCTGGGCTGCGAACTGCATCGCCTGCTGCGACGATCCGCACTGGCGATCGATCGTGACGGCAGGAATGCTGTCGGGCAGCTTCGATGCCAGCACCGCGTTGCGGCCCAGGTCCATCGTCTGCTCGCCGCCCTGGCCGACGCAGCCGGTGATGACGTCGTCGATCGCGCGGGTGTCGAAATCGTTGCGGCTGGCGATCGCGTCGAACACCGCAGCGCCAAGGTCCACCGGATGAATGCCAGCAAGCCGTCCGCCGCGACGACCCCCTGCGGTACGAACTGCATCGACAATATAGGCATGAGCCATGGAGTATCTCCTGATTGAGTTACGAAACGGGCGGTATGAGGACGATTCCACACCGGATTTAATCGAACGGTTAAACAGCGTTACGCCCTCCGTCAACGGGCAGAAATTGCTTCTGGCGGCAGTCCGTTCTCCGGCGAAAGCCGGAGATCAGGGTTTGGATCATGCGACATAACCACTGGACCTGGGCTTTCGCCGGAGAACGGGGTGGCAAGAACGGTCACCATCTCATCGCCTGCCGCTGCAAGGAAGACGGCTGGAATGCCTACGCTGCCGCCTTCTCGCGCTTGATCGTGATCACCTGCGGATAGGTGAACTCGAGCAGACCCTCCTTGCCATATTCGGCGCCAAAGCCCGACTGCTTGTGTCCGCCAAAGGGCGCGAACGGCGACAGGTGGAGGAACTCGTTGATCCACACGGTTCCGGTTTCGAGCTGCTCGGCGACGCGTACGCCCTCGTCGGTGTCGCTGGTCCACACCGCACCGGCGAGCCCGTAGTCCGAGGCATTGGCGCGTGCGATAGCTTCATCGACAGTCGCGAACTTCATCAGCGGCATGACCGGGCCGAACTGCTCCTCGGCCACGATGCGCGCGTCTTCGGGCGGGTTGTCGAGGATCGTGATCGGCACGTAATAGCCGGGCACCGAGGGATCATGATCGCCGCCGACCAGGAACTTGTAGCCATTGTCCTTGGCATCCTGGATCAACTCGAGCACCCGCTCATACTGCTTCTTGTTCTGGATCGGGCCGACAGCCGTCCCCTGCTCGGCGCCATCGCCCACTTTCACATGGCGGGCGTATTCTGCGATAGCGGCGGACAGTTCGTCGTAGATATCCTCGTGGATATAGATGCGCTTGGCCGCGACGCAGATCTGGCCTGCGTTGGTGAAGCTCGACCAGAACAATTGCTCGGCGACCTTTTTGACGTCCGCATCAGGCAGCACGATCGAGGCATCGTTGCCGCCGAGCTCGAGCGTGATCCGCTTGAGGTCCTTCGATGCGGTTTCCATCACGCGCTTGCCGGTCGCGGTCGATCCGGTGAAGGTGATCTTGTCGATATCGGGGTGCGCGGTGATCATCGGGCCCAGGTCATCGCCGCCGGTGATGACGTTGAGCACGCCTGCGGGCACCACGTCTGCCACCAGTTCCATGATCCGCAACGTCGCCAGCGGCGTGAACGGCGAGGGTTTGAGCACGATGGTGCAGCCCGAAAGCATCGCAGGCACGATCTTCTGGATCGCCATCATCACCGGGAAGTTCCACGGCACGATGCCGCCGACCACGCCCACCGGAACGCGGCGGGTGCGCGACAGCCGGGTTTCGCTGTCTTCGTTGATCTCGTCTTCCAGCGTCAGCGTCGATTGCGCCGCGGCCATCCCGGCGGCGCCATAGATCTCGCCGGTCGCCTGGGCGTGCGGCTTGCCCTGCTCAGCGGTCAGCAGCCGCATCAGCTCGTCGGCGTTTTCCTTGATCGCGGCCGATATCTTCATGATCACCGCGCGGCGTTCATCGATCGGGGTCTTCGACCAGGTCTTGAACGCGGCGCGCGCGGCTGCGACCGCGCGGTCGAGCTCTGCCTGGCCGCAATCGGGCACCTGGCCGATCACCTGTTCGTTCGCGGGATTGACCACGTCGATCCACTTGCCAGGCTTTTCGAGCTTGCCGTTGATCAGTACGCTGTATTGCTGAACCATGAGAACGATCCTTTCCTGAGAAATCTGCCCGGCTGGGTCCGGGTGCTTGGTCTTTTCAATATGGGTCTTGGCGATCAGGCTACATCGCCCGTCCACCGCAGGCCACTATCTATTCATCCGGCCATTCATCCGGCAAGCCTACCGCGCGACGAAGCGGATCGGCAGCGTCTTGGGTCCGCCGACAAAGGTGCTGGAGGCGCGCTGTGGGGTGCCCGCAAGCTCCACCGCTTCCACTCGGTCGAGCAGTTCCTCGAACAAAATCCGCATCTCCATTCGCGCCAGATGCAGCCCCAGACACTGGTGCACGCCTGCGCCGAACGCGACATGTCGGTTCGGTCCGCGCGTCGCATCGAACCGGTCGGGATTGTCGAACACCCGCTCGTCGTAATTGCCCGAGACATAGCACAGCATCAGCCAGTCATCCTTGGCGATCGCCTGCCCGCCAATCTCGCAATCTTCGGCCGCGGTGCGCATGAAATGCTGGACCGGCGTGGTCCAGCGGATCGCCTCCTCGATCAGGCCAGGCAGCAGGCTGCGGTCGGCCTTGATCCGCGCAAACTGCTCGGGATCATCGGCCAGCGCCCACATCGCCCCCGCGGTCGAGGCAGACGTCGTATCGTGCCCGGCTGCAGCGACGATGATGTAATAGCCCGCCGCATTGCGGTCGCTGATCGGCTGCCCGTCGATCAGCGCATTGGCGATGACGGTGGCGACATCGTCCTGCGGGTAGGCGCGCCGGTCGGCGGCGAGCTTCATGAAGTAGCCCTCGAAATCGCGCACCGCGTCAACCACCAGCTGCGAGATCTGTTCAGGAGTCAGCTGGACCGAGCGCGCCCGGTTGAGGTCGGGGTCTTCGCCGCCGAACATCTCCTGCGTCAGCTTGAGCATCAAGGGCTCGTCCTCGTGCGGGACGCCCAGAATCTGCATGACGACATGCAACGGATACAGCGACGAGACCTGGTGCACGAAATCGCAGGTGCCTCCGGTCGCCACCATCGCGTCTATCGAAGCGCGCGCAATCTCGCGCACCTTCGCCTCGATGTTCGCCAGGTTCTTGGGCATGAACCAGCTTTGCGTCAGCTTGCGATAGTCCATGTGCTCGGGCGCATCCATGGTGACCAGCGATCGCACGAGATGCGGGCTGCCGCCGGTGATCATATGCGTCAGCATCTGCACCGCGACCGGCGAGAGCACCACCGATTTGGGCGCGTTGAGAAACCGCGCATTGTCCTTGCTGATGGCGAGGATATCCTCATGCCGGGTGACGGCCCAGAACGGCATATAGCCCTCTGCCTGCACCTGTGCGACCGGCATATTGTCGCGCGCCCAGCGGAACTTGTCCTTGAGCTCGTTCCACTGGCCATAGGCTATGGGGTTGACGATCGCCGATGCGATCTCGGGCGGCAGCGCGGCCGGAGCGATCGTCGCCATGGCTCAGCCTCCCGCCATTTCGGCATCGGCCTTGGCCTTGGCCCAGTATTCGTCGCGCAGCAGCCTTTTGTAGAGCTTGCCGGTGGCATGCCGGGGAAGCTCGTCGCGAAAATCGATCTGGCGCGGCATTTTGACACCCGAAAGCGACTGGCGCAGATAGCTGCTGAGGTCGTCGGCCAGCTCCGCGCCGGCGTCCGCCAGATCGAGCGGCTGGACGATGGCGACCACGCTCTCGCCCATATCGGGGCATGGCGCGCCGATCACCGCAGCGTCGGCGACGCGCGGATGGCTGACCAAGAGGTTCTCGATCTCCTGCGGGTAGATGTTGACCCCGCCCGAGATGATCATGAAGCTCTTGCGGTCGGTGAGATACAGATAGCCCTCCTCGTCGACCCAGCCGACATCACCCAGGGTGGTCCACCCTTGCGGATGCGTTGCCTCGCGGGTCTTGTCGGCATCGTTGTGATAGCTGAACTGACCGCCGCCTTCGAAGTACACCGTGCCCTCAGTGCGCGCGGGGACTTCGTTGCCCTCCTCATCGCAAATCCGCACGATGCCGAGCAGCGCGCGACCAACCGACCCCTGGTGCGTCAACCACTCCTCGCTCGAGATGAAGGTGAAGCCGTTGCCTTCGGTTCCGGCGTAATATTCCTTGAGCACCGGACCCCACCAGTCGATCATCGCCTGCTTGACCGGCACCGGGCATGGCGCGGCAGCGTGCACGGCCGACTTGAGGCTGGAGACGTCATAGCGAAGCCGCACCTCTTCGGGGAGCTTGAGCATCCGGGTGAAATGCGTCGGCACCCACTGGCTGACGTTGACCTTGTAGCGCTCGATCAAGGCGAGGGCTTGTTCGGGATCGAACTTTTCCATCACGATCACCGTGCCGCCAAGCTTGTGCACCGTCATGCACCAGCGCAGCGGCGCAGCGTGATACAGCGGCGCCGGCGACAGATAGATGCTGTCTGCGCCAAAGCCGAAGGCACCCTGTGCCAGCGCCACCAGCGAGTTGCCGGCTGCGATGTTGCCGTCTTCTGGCAACGGCAGCCTTATTCCCTTGGGACGGCCCGTGGTGCCCGAGGAATAGAGCATGTCCGCACCTGCCCGCTCGTCGGGTATCGGCGTATCGGGCATCGCATCGATGGCCGATACGACCGCCGGATCGTCAAGGCTGGCGATCGGCACGTCGGGGCACTCGGCCGCTATCGCCGCCTGCTGCGCGGCGAGCGTGTTCGACGTGAACAGCAATTTGGCGCCACTGTCGTTCAGGATATAGGCGATTTCGTCTGCGGTCAGGCGATTGGAGAGCGCAACGAAGATCAGCCCCGAGCGCTGCGCACCCCAGACGACATCGAAATATTCGGCCCGGTTCTCCAGGCACAGGGCGACCGTGTCGCCCACGCCGATACCCTGGGACCGCAGATAGTGCGCAACCTGGTTCGACCGGCGATCCAGCTGGTCATAGCTGACCGTGGCCCCCGAGCCTGCCATGATGACCGCAGGCTTCTGGCCGTCCGTCCGGGCATGGACCGATGGATGCATTGCGACATTCCCTCCTGTTCGGGGGAATCTGTTCGACCGCCGATCTGGCGCTTGTGCGACGATTCCCGCTCTGCAGCCGATCATGATTTAATCGATCGGTTAAAGCAACGCCTAACTGCGGAATTCCGCCAAGCGGACAAGAAAAAAGCGCCGGAAAACCGACGCTCTTGACTTGATTGAAGGATGTGAACGCTGGCGGAGGGCGCTTATTCCGCCGGGCCGCCCTGAGCCACCTTGCTGCCATCTGCGATGGCCAGCAGATAATCGCGCGAGGAGATGAACGGCATCGGGTTCACCGAGTTTCCGGCGATGCGCACTTCATAATGAAGGTGGCTGCCAGTGGAGCGACCGGTCGAGCCCATCAGGCCGATGACCTGGCCCTTGGTGACGCGCTGGTTGGGTTCGACCAGGATTTCCGACATATGGCCGTAGCGCGTCTGGATTTCGCCGCCATGGTCGAGCTCGACATACTTGCCGTAACCACCGACCCACTGGGCGCGTCCGACAATGCCGTCGGCGGTAGCGTAGATCGGCGTACCGATCGGGCCTGCCATATCGACGCCCTTGTGGCGGGCGCGGCGACCGGCGAACGGATCGGCGCGGAAGCCGTACTGGCTGGTCAGCTTGAAGCTGTCGACCGGCTTGCGCGACGGGATGGCAATGCGACCGGTTTCACGATTTTCGAGCGATTTCCAGTCAGCGAATAATGCGCGAAACTCGGTGTCCTGAGCGCTGCTGCTGGTGTCCTTGATCGAGGAAGCGATGTTCGAAGCGACATCGGCAGATCCGTTTTCAGCAAACGCTGGTGATGCAGCGCACAGCAGGCCAGCTGCGGAAGTGGTAAGGACCGTTGCGACAATTCTGGTTGCGACCATGAATATTCAGCACCTTGTTATCGGGCAGTCGCCTGGCCGGTAGACCATGACGGCTGCTCTCTTTTCCCACGGCCTCAATCGAGGCCAGGGCAGAAAAAAGCGAAAAATCGTTGGAACCCCTTCCCTCCGACTTCGTTAGATTGTGAGTAGAAGAAAATGTTTGTGCACCGCAACCCATCCCGGTCGATGGAGCGTTAAAGCGGCTGGCTCGCGCGTTGAAGCGTTTTGTCGCGGCAAAATGTTGCCGAATGTTGCGCGGTCGGCAGGTGCGTGATTTCCAGAATCGCCCCATCCGCCATACGGCCATGCCCAGATCCGCGTATTGCAGAAATTCGCCATTTATTGAAAAATAGGCGACCTGCTCGGTTGAGCAGGCCGCCGAACGGTGTTTCCGAACTGAGCGTGTGCTGGACGGTCAGACCGTTTTCGCCGCTGCAAGCACTTCATCGACATGGCCTGCAACCTTGACCTTGCGCCATATCCTGACGACCCGGCCGTCCTTGCCGATCAGGAACGTGGATCGGTCCATCCCCATGTATTTTTTGCCGTACATCGACTTTTCAATCCAGACACCCATGGCTTCGGCCAGCCCATCGCTTTCCGCATCACTGGCAAGCGGCACCGTCAGGCCATATTTCTCGATGAACTTGAGATGCTTTTTGGGCGGATCCTTGGAAACCCCGAGCACCGACACACCTGCAGCCTCGAACTCCGCGAGATGCTGGCTGAATTCCTGCGCCTCCCTGGTGCACCCCGTCGTGTCATCCTTGGGATAGAAATACAGCACCCAAACCGTGTCCGCGTAGTCGCTGGCGCGCACTTCGCTGCCATCGGGGCGAGTCAACGCCACATCGGGGATGGTGTCTCCAATATCGGTCATCGTCATCATTCCTTTCATCCGTTCGGCGGAACGCTATCAGCCGCTCCAAAAACCTTCTGCCAGCAGGCCAGCACGTCGGCACGCGCCTCCTCGACCGTGGCTAGCAATTCATCCCATGATCCGCATCCGCACGCACGCGCAATCAATATCTGGCTGGCGGGGACAGGGACGACGCAGTCGGGTGCGACAAGCCGCACAGTTACCAGCAGCCGGGTCAAAAGGTCATGCGCGCGCCCGAGCGACACATCCACCAGCCCAGCCTGCGCCAGTGCGCCCAGCGCATCCCTGAGATCAGGGTAAAACCCCGTATGATGCTGCAGCTGCAGGGTATGCACGATGAACTCGATGTCGATAAGGCCGCCGGGCAACAGCTTGACGTCGAGCGGGCCGATCGGTCGCTTGTGCGCGGCTATATCGGTGCGCATCTTGCGGGCAGCAGCGGCGGTTTCGCTGGCATCGCGCGGCGAATGGAGGACATCGCCAATGATTCCCTCCAGACGCGACCGTGCCGCTGCGGATCCATAGACAACGCGCGCCCGGCACAACGCCATGTGTTCCCACGTCCAGGCATGACCGCGCTGGTAATCAGAAAAGCTGGCGAACGAAACTGCAAGCAAACCCTGGGCGCCGTTGGGTCGCAGCCGGGTATCGACCTCGTACAACGCACCTGCTGCAGTCGCCACGCTGAGCGCCGCGATGATCCGCTGCGCCAGCCGGTTGTGATACTGCGTGCTGCCAAGCGGTCGCGCGCCGTCCGATTCCCCACCGATCTCCCCGCTGAACAGGAAGATGAGGTCGAGGTCCGAAGCATGGGTCAGCGCGCCGCCACCCAGCCGGCCAAGCGCCAGGATGACAGGTTCGCTGTCGGCGATCCTGCCGTGGACGGCGGTGAACTCCTGCACCGCGCAATCGGCCAGCCTGATGATCGCCGCTTCCGCCACCCGCGCATACCCCCCGGCGATGGCGATGGGATCATGACGTCCCTCGATCAGCTGCACGCCCAGCCCAAACCGCATCTCGCCAACCCGCACCCGCACCGCATCGAGCCGCTGCTGATAATCATCGCCTGGCTCTTCGCGTGACAGGCGCTGGACGATGTCTTCCACGCTGCCCACCAGATCATAGGCGCTGGCATCGATCAGCCCGTCGAGCAGATCGCCCCTGCGCGCCAGCGATTCGGCGAGTGGCGGCGCATGACTCAATATGTCGACCAGGGTCTGCATCAGCGCCGGGCGCGCCTCCAACAGGCGGAACACGTTCACGGTGCTGGGCAGCTGCCGCAGCAAATCGTCGAACCGGTTGAGCGCGCCCGCCTGATCGGGGGCGTCGGCAAAAGCGGCGAGCAGCGCAGGCAGCACCGCCTCGAACGCCTTGCGTCCGGCCGCGCTGCGCAACGCGCGCACCGCGCCGCCGCGCCACGCCTGCACCCGCGCGGCCAGGGCCTCGGGCGCCTGCAGCCCGGCGCTGGCAAGGGCATCGACGAGCAACTCCGGATCGCTGCTCAATGTGATCGCGGCATCGTCACTGCTTGCGCGCTGCGATGCGATCAGCCCGTCATACACTTGCCCAACTTCGCTGGTGACGCCTGACAGCACCTCGATCATCGCCGCACCGTCCTTGAGGCCATGCAACCTCGCGACATTGTTCAGCGCCTCGACATCCTGGGGCAGGCTGTGGGTCTGCTGGTCATCTACCATCTGCAGGCGGTGCTCGAGCGTGCGCAGCGTGCGGTAATGCCGCGCCAGCATGTCTGCCTCTTCGTCCGGCACGATGTCCTGCGCCGCCAACGCCGCCAATGCGTCGAGCGTGGAGCGCGCGCGCAGCGCGGGGTTGCGGCCACCATGGATCAGCTGGTGCGCCTGGGTAAAGAACTCAACCTCGCGGATGCCGCCGCGACCGCGCTTGATATCGAAGCCGGGGCCGAGCAACTGGCCCTTGCTGTAATGGTCGCGAATCTGGCGGGTCAGCGCGGCGATTTCGTCGATCGTGCCGAAATCGAGCGACCGGCGCCAGATGAACGGGCGCAGCGCCTCCATGAAATAATTGCCCAGCATCCGGTCGCCCGCAGCCGCGCGCGAGCGGATGTAGGCCGCCTGCTCCCAGGTCAGCGCCTGCGATTCATAATGCGAGATGGCGGCATCGACAGGGATCGCCAGCGGAGTCACCTCGGCTGCAGGACGCAGCCGCAAGTCCATCCGGAAGACATAGCCATAGCCATCGCGCGCGCTCATCAAATCAACGAGTTGCCGCGCAATGCGCTGCGCAGCATCGGCAGGGTCCTCGCGCGGCCTGACCGGCAGGGTCTCAGGGTCGTAGATAAAGATCGGATCAATATCCGACGAATAATTGAGCTCCTGGCCGCCATGCTTGCCCAAGGCGATCACGGCGAATCCGCGTACAGTTTCGCCGGGACTGCGCTTGGCAAAGATATCGCCAAGCGCAGCATCGAGCGCAGCATCGGCAAAGTCGGAAAGGCAGTGCGTGACCTTCTCGACGCCGATCACGCCGGCGAGATCGGCGATGCCTAGCATCATCGCCAAGGCATTCTTGCGCCGACGCAGGCACTCGCCGACAGGGGCATCGGCATAGGCCGCTGCGATCGCCTCGATCGCGGCATCCACGCCTTGCTGGCGCAGAACTTCGAGCAACAACGGGTGCCGGTCCAGCGCGAGCGCCAGAAAGGGTGAGTGGTCGCGGGCGCGGCCTATCGCGTCGGCATAGCTGTCGGATGCATTCATGGCGGCAGTGCTAAACGTCGATCGGGAACTGCACAATCGGTCTTGGCGTTCTGATGGCCAAGCGGATCAATCCTCGTCGCTGCCGCGCCCGGGAAGCCCGCCGCTGACCCTGTCGACATCGGCCATGATCGCCGCCATCGGGTCGGAGGAGCGTTCGCCCCTTTCGTCGTTGGGCAGCGAATCATCGATCAGCGTCTGCAGCGCCGCTCGCCCGCGCGCCACACGGCTCTTGATCGTCCCCAGCGCCACGCCGCAGATTTCCGACGCTTCCTCGTAGGAAAATCCGCCCGCTCCAATCAGGATCAGCGCTTCTCGCTGGCTTTCGGGCAACTGCATCAATGCGCGCTGGACATCGGCCAGGTGCAGTTGATCGCCCTGCCCCGCAGGCATCGACAGAATGCGGTCGGCAACCACGTCGTCCCATTCGGTGGTGAACCGGGCACGGCGGCGCTGCGAGAGAAACGAATTGCGCAGGATGATGAACGTCCAGGCGCGCATGTTGGTTCCTGCCGCGAATCGACCGCGCGCAGCCCATGCCTTGAGCATGGTATCCTGCACCAGATCATCCGCCACATCGCGATTGCCGCTGAGCGAGCGCCCATAGGCGCGAAGATGCGGGATCAGCGCGGCAAGCTGCGCCTTGAACTCACCGTCATCGAGCGGCGCACCGCCGATTTCCGGCGCGGCATCTGCGGGATTTTCCACCGCCATCAGTTTATGGCCTGACCTTCACACATGATTTTGACGGGGGTCGTGACCAAGCCAATCGACCTGCGCCACCTTGACGCATGTTAAGTTTGATACGGTCGATAGGGAAATTCGTTGCATATCACAAGCATGGGGCAAGCCCCGCCGGCGCACCGTGCTTGCCTGCTTTGCGGCAAGGTGGCAAAGGTAGCGGCCCGTCGGGCCTCGCGTCTGGCTGTCTCCCCTCTGGTCGAAAAGCCCGCTGTGCATGATCAAATCCCTGCTTAAGTTCGCGCCCTTGTCGCTGGCCCTTATTGCCGCCCATGCAGGCGCGCAGCAGCCGACGATGCTCGATATTCCGGATGTCGCCCCCCAACCGGTGTCACAAGCTACGATGCAGGACGTAACCCGGATGCTTTCGTCCGATGAATTTGAGGGCCGGGCGCCCGGTAGCGTCGGTGAAAAGAAAACCATCGCGCTTTTGACCGAACGGTTTGCCAAAGCTGGGCTGAAGCCGGGCAATGGCGACAGCTGGCTGCAGCCCGTGCCGCTGGTCAGCATCGAGGCCGGCAAGGTCAGTCCGTTGACGGTGACCGGCGGCACCGGACCGCAGTCGTTCGACTATGGCTCTGACATGGTGGTCGGAACCTATCGCGAGACTGCCAGCATCGATATTGCAAACAGCGAAGTCGTGTTCGTCGGCTATGGTATCAACGCAGCCGAAAAGGGCTGGAACGACTATGCCGGGGTCGACGTCAAGGGAAAGACCGTCGTCATCCTGGTCAACGATCCCGATTATGACAGTGCGGACATGACCGGTGATTTTGGCGGCAAGGCGATGACTTATTATGGCCGCTGGACCTATAAATACGAAGAAGCCGCCCGCCAGGGCGCAGCGGCAGCGCTGATCGTTCATGACGAGGTGCCGGCGGCTTATGGCTGGGGCGTGGTGGAATCGAGCTGGACCGGTCCCCAATTCTTCGCCCAGAGCAACGACAAGGGCGCCAGCAACACCCAGGCGAACGGCTGGATCCAGAAGGCTGCAGCCGAACAACTGCTGGCGAGCGCCGGACAGGATTTTGCGACATTGAGCGCCGCTGCCAAGCGCAAGGGCTTCAAGGCGGTGCCGCTGGGACTCAAGGCCTCGGTGTCCTTCGACAACGCCATCGACACGACGATGTCGAACAACATCATCGGCATTCTGCCCGGCGCCAAGCGGCCCGACGAATATGTGCTCTACACCGCGCACTGGGATCATCTGGGCCGCTGCAAGCCCGCCCCCGATGGCGACGACATCTGCAACGGCGCGGTCGACAATGCAACCGGCACCGCAGCATTGGTCGCGCTCGCAGAAACCTTCGCGCAGGCCGGCGCACCCGACCGCAGCGTGGTCTTCCTGGCTGTCACCGCAGAGGAATCGGGGCTGCTGGGGTCGGCATTTTACGGCGAGAACCCGGTCTATCCGCTGGCCAAGACCGTGGGCGGCATCAACATGGATGCGTTCTTGATGGCAGGTCCATCGCGCAACGTCACCGTGGTGGGCAAGGGCAAGTCCGAGCTCGAGGCGTATCTCGATGCGGCGCTTGCTTCCGTCAACCGGGTCGCAACGCCAGACAGCATGCCGCAGAACGGCTATTACTACCGCTCGGATCATTTCAGCCTCGCCAAGCAGGGCGTGCCGATGCTCTATGTCGATGGTGGCACCGACCTGATCAATGGCGGCACCCAGGCTGGCGAAGCGGCAGCAAAGGACTATACCGTCAACCGCTATCACGGCCCCAAGGACGAATATAATCCCGAATGGGACTGGTCGGGGGTGATGGCCGACCTGTCGCTGTTCTACCGCATCGGCCGATCGCTGGCGATGTCGACCAGCTGGCCGAACTGGGTCGAAGGCGACGAATTCCGCGCCACCCGCGACGCCAGCCGCTCAGGCAGGTAAGAGCGCCGCCTCAGGGCATGAAGGCCATGCCGAGCGCGTCGGCGTGCGATGCCAGTCGCACGTCGCGCGTCCAGAGGCGTGCGCCAGCACCGAAGGCCGCCGCCATCAGATGGACATCGACAAAGCCAACGCCGCTGCCCGCCAGCCGGTGCTGCGCGATGAAGCGGTAAAAGTCGTCCTCACCAACCACGGCGAGACTGGGCAAGGCATTCAGGTCGTCGATGGTATCCTGCCAATCGCGCAACGAGCCCATCGCCAGCTCGCCTGTAACGAAGGGATGCTGCAAAACCTGCCCGCCGATCAGGAGTGCGGTCAGCATGTCGCTTCGCTTCCGAAAATGGTCCACCCAAACCGAGGTATCTACCGCGATCAAACCGCTGGTCTTTCGCGCGGAGGCAATTCAAGCCCGGGCATGGTCCCGCCCATACCCGCAAGCCGCGACGCGGCCAGCGAAGCGATGAGCTGCTCCAGCGCCATTCCGACAAGCTCGTCCCGGTCTGAAATTCCCGTGAGCATCTGCGCGCGTTCAAACAGCATATCGGCATGCGAACGGGCCACCATATCCGGGCCCGAAGACGAGGTAACGGCGGCGCGGCGATCTCTTTCGAAGCGGACTGTTCGTGCCTCGACATCCACCTTGGCGGTGCGCCAGCCGACCGCCGACCAGCTCAATTTCTGACCGCGGCCGCCGTTTTTTTCGTTGGCCCACCATTCAGGATATTTGTAAGCGCTGGCCGGAAGACTAAACCCAAGCAAGCGCTCGATATCGCTGAAACTCGCATTCCAGATGTCGGCCTCGCTGCGCCGCAAGAATTCCGTCAATGGCTCGTATTTTCCCATGGTATTGGCTCCCGCGAATCCTCGCTTATTATGAGATAATATATATTATATGTCAAAATTCTTCATGCCTCCCGAATGGTCGCCGCAAGCCTGGTTGTGGATCGGATTTCCGCACCTTGCCGATGAGTGGCAGGGCTTTCTCGCCGCTGCTCAGGCCGAGATCGCGGCGTTCGCGCGGGCGGTGGCCGAGAGCGGGGAGCCGGCGCGGCTGGTGTGTCGCGACGAGAACAGCGCCGCGGTTGCACGCGCGTTGACCGGTGATGCGGTGGACATCCAGATCCATCATTATGGCGACATCTGGCTGCGCGACACCGGGCCGTTGGTCGTCACCGATGGCGCGGGCGCCCTGCACGCGCGCCGGTTCGGCTTCAACGGCTGGGGCGGCAAATACGTGATGGATGGCGATACCGAAATCGGCGCCGCGCTGGCGCATGAGGCAGGGCTCGAGCAGACGCTGGCCGACTGGGTGCTCGAGGGCGGCGCGATCGATGTCGACGGCGCCGGGCTGGGCATCACCACCGAGCAGTGCTTGCTCAACCCTAACCGCAATCCCCATCTGTCGCGCGCCGACATCGAGGCACGGTTGCAACGTGATCTGGGCATCGAACGGCTGCTGTGGCTGGGCGACGGCTTGCTCAACGATCATACCGACGGCCATGTCGACAACCTTGCGCGGTTCGTGGCGCCTGGCACGCTGGCCCTGCCGGTGGCGGCCGGCGACGATGACCCAAACGCTGTCGTCTATGCCAATGCGAAGCTGCGCGCCGAGGCGTTCGGTGTCACGATCGTTCCCATCCCCTCGCCCGGCCTTGTCGAACGCACCGATGCCGAGGGAGAGCTGAAGATTCAGCCTGCCAGCCACATGAACTTCGCGATCACCAGCCATGCGGTGATCGTTCCGACCTATGGCACGCCATCGGACCAGCGCGCGGTCGAGGCGATCGCGGCGTGCTTCCCGGATCGCAAGACGATCGGACTGCGCGCCGACGCTGTGCTCGCCGGCGGCGGCAGCTTCCATTGCGCCAGCCAGCAGATGCCCGCCTTGGCCTAGACCTGCAGCCTGATTGATCCCCCCGCCGCCGCCGGGTATAGCGGCTGTCAGGTTACTGCCTATATTGCCCCAGAACCGACAAGAGGATTGCCCCCATGCGCCATTTGATCATCCCCGCCCTGATTGCGGGCACGGCCCTGCCCTGCCTCGCTTTCACCCAGCCTGCGTTTGCCATGCAGGCAGCCGATACCGCGAGTGCCGCAGCGATCGATGCTGCCGTCGCCGCAGATCTGCGCGGCGAGGACAAAGCGCGCGACCAGTATCGCCACCCCAAGGAAACGCTCGAGTTCTTCCAGGTGAAGCCCGACATGGTGGTCGCCGAATATGCCGCCGATGCCGGCTGGTACAGCAAGATCCTGGCGCCCTTGACCGCGACCAGCGGCAAATATGTCGCGCTGGGCGTTTCGCCGAGCAGCCCGTCGCTGAGCGCCGAGCGCAAGGCCACGATGGCGGCCTATCCGACGAGCTACCCCGAGCGCGCTGCCAAGGCGACCGGAGTGGGTCCGGACAAGATTCACGCCTATGTTGCCAACGCCGTGCCGGCCGAGATGCAGGGCAAGATCGACCGTGTGCTGATCTTCCGCATGCTCCACAACCTTCAGCGCTCGGGCATTCTGGGCAGCGAGCTTGACGCAATCCACGCGATGCTCGCACCGGGCGGCATGGTGGGTGTCGTGCAGCACCGCGCCAAGGCCGATGCGCCTGCTGCCTATGTCGATGGCTCCAAGGGCTATCTGAAAGAGGCCGATGTGATCGCGATGTTCGAGCAGCACGGCTTCGAGCTCGCCGGCAAGAGCGAGATCAACGCCAACCCCAAGGACCCGGCCGATCACGCCCAGGGCGTGTGGACGCTGCCGCCCAATTATGCGCTCAAGGATCAGGACAAGGCCAAGTACGCCGCGATCGGCGAATCCGACCGCATGACCTTGTTGTTCAAGAAGAAGTAAGTCCGCACCCATGACCGAGATCACCGTCGCCGCCTTGCAGTTGCCGCTGGGCGCAAGCGAAGCCGAAAACATCGAGGCGGTGACGGATTTGGTCGCCCATGCAGCCGACAAGGGGGCGCAGATCATCCTGCCCCCCGAGCTGTTCGAAGGGCCGTATTTCTGCCGGGTGGAGGACGAGGCGCTTTTCGCCAGCGCGCGGCCGACGGCCGAGCACCCCAGCGTGCGCGCAATGGCCAAGCTCGCCCGCCAGCTCAAGATCGCAATCCCCACCAGCTTCTTCGAGCGCGATGGGCCGCATCACTATAACTCGCTGGCAATGATCGACCCCGGTGGGGAGGTCATGGGGGTGTACCGCAAGAGCCATATCCCCGACGGTCCGGGCTATGAGGAAAAATACTATTTCCGCCCCGGCAACACCGGGTTCAAGGTGTGGGATGTCTGCGGCACGCGGATCGGCGTCGGCATCTGCTGGGACCAGTGGTACCCCGAATGCGCGCGCGCGATGGCACTGATGGGGGCCGAACTGCTGTTCTATCCCACCGCGATCGGATCCGAACCCTATGACAGCAGCCTCGACACCAGCCGGATGTGGCAGCGTGCAATGCAGGGCCATGCGGTCTCCAACTGCATGCCGGTGATCGCCAGCAACCGCATCGGCCAGGAAGGCGACCAGAGCTTCTACGGCCACAGCTTCATCACCAACCAGTGGGGCGACAAGGTGCTCGAATACGGCGCGCAGGAAACCGGCGTGCTGGTCGCGACGCTCGACCTTGACCTCGCGCGAATGCACCGCGCCGGAATGGGCTTCTTCCGCGACCGCCGACCCGAGCTTTACGGACGGTTGGCGCAGGACGTGTGAGATAACGTCATCCGGGACCTGATCGGGGACCCAGGGCGGATCACGCTAGGCGGTCGTCCCGCAGCGTGCAGGCGCGCGCGAACACCGCCTCGAACATCTCGGCGGTCAGCCGCCCGGTGTTGGTGTTGTACCGGCTGCAGTGATAGCTGTCGATCAGCACCCTGCCCTCGCCCAGATCGTACACCGCACCATGGCCGAAGGGATGGTCCGCAAGCCGCAGTTCCGCATGCCGCAGGAAACTGTCATGCGCGATCCGGCCCAAAGCTATGAACACCCGCAGTCCAGGCAGCGCATCGATCTGCGCGCTCAGGAACCGGCGGCAGGTGGCGGTTTCCTGCGGTGTCGGCTTGTTCTGTGGCGGCAGGCATTTGACCGAGTTGATGATGATCACGCCGGAGAGCGCAAGGCCATCATCCACACGGCTGTCATAGCGGCCGTTGCTGAGCCCGAACTTTGCCAGCGTCGCGAACAAAAGGTCCCCCGCATAATCGCCGGTAAACGGCCGGCCGGTGCGGTTGGCCCCATGCTTGCCGGGTGCCAGTCCGACGATGCCCAGCCACGCATCAGCATCGCCGAAAACCGGCACGGGCGCGTTCCACCAGTCGGGGTGTTCGGCCTGGCAGGCGTGGCGCAGCGCGACCAGCCTGGGGCACAGCGGACAATCGCCTGGCGGCTCGGTCTGCGGAATGGGGCTTACGCTGATCATGCCCAGGCGCTAGGCGCTGGCCATGATCGAGGCAAGACCAGCCACCTATCTGATTGCGCTGGGATCGAACCGGCGACACCACCGGGTCGGCGCACCCGCGCGCGTGCTGGACACGGCCGTGGCGGTGCTGGCCGCAGAGCATATCGATATCCTCGCGGTTGCGCCGCCGGTCCGGTCCCGCCCGATCGGTCCTTCGCAGCGCACCTATGCCAACAGCGCCGCGCTGATCAAGACCGCGCTTGCCCCCGATGCCCTGCTCGCCCTGCTCAAGCAGATCGAGGCACGCTTCGGGGCGCGGCGTGGCCAGCGCTGGTCGGCGCGCACGCTCGACCTCGACATCATCTGGTGGTCGGGCGGCACCTGGCATTCGCGGCACCCAGAGCTGATCATCCCGCACCAGGCGTTCCGCGAGCGCCGGTTCGTGCTGCAACCGGCCGCGTGGATTGCGCCGCGTCTGCGCGATCCGGTCACCGGGCGAAGCCTGGCGCAGTTGCTGCACCGGCTTACGCGGGCTTGACCCGTACCGGCTGTCCGACTAGGGGAGACGCCGCACAGGGGTCTGCCCCGGTCGATATCCGAAGGCGCCCCGCCGCGCGCCACCCGTGAGGGGCCCTTAGCTCAGTCGGTAGAGCAACTGACTTTTAATCAGTAGGTCGCTGGTTCGAACCCAGCAGGGCTCACCATATCTTCATTTTAGAGACAGCATGCATGGGCGCAATCGAGCGCCGATATGCGTTGTAGTGATCGATATCGCGCACCGATCCTGGAAACACCGCAGCTGCCGTCGCAAGGCCGCGAAAACCTCGATCGACCAACCGCTCCACCAGCTGTTCATTCCCAAATTTAGGCGACCCTTGCCCGGTCAGGCGCAGGGCAGCCGCAAGGTTGCGATCACGCCGCCGCCGGGGGAATCGGACAACGTGAGATCGCCGCGATTGTGCGTTGCAAAGTCGCGCACGATGCTGAGGCCCAGGCCTGCACCGCCGGTCCCCCGGTTGCGTGACGCGTCACCACGCTCGAACGGACGCAACAGGCGCTCGCGATCGGCTGCGGGGATACCGGGGCCATTGTCGCTGACCGATATGTGCACAAGGCGTGCGTCCTGCTCCAGAGCGATCGTGCCGCCGCCGGCATAATCGATGGCGTTGCGGACCAGGTTCTCGACTGCGCGCCGAAAGGCCGGTTCAGGGACCCGAACCGTGGCGTCATCGCCAGGCAAAAGCCGGAGCGGCGCCTCGTGCTGCGACATTTCGGTCACGACGTTCGCGAGGAGCGCGCGGACATCCACGGCCTCGGCAGGCGAAGCGGCGTCGCGGGCGAAAGTGAGCACTTCGCCGATCATCGCCTGCATGCGCTCGACATCCGCCACCATGCGCGCGCGCTGCGGCTCGGGCGCGGCCTCAATGCGGAGACGCAAACCGGTGAGCGGCGTGCGCAGGTCATGCGCAATGGCGGTCAGCATTCTGGCGCGCTCCGCAGCTTCTGTGGCAAGCCGGCTCTGCATCGCGGCAATCGCCTCGGCTGCTTCACGCAGTTCGCGCGGCCCCTCTTTCGGGATGTTCGTCGCGTCCGTCTCGAGCGCACCGGCCAAGGCGCGAAACGGACGGGTGAGCCGCCGTGCGAAGATCCACGCAAGCGGCGCCAGCAGCAGCAGGCTGACCGCCAGCGCGATCAGGATGCTGCGCTGCCATCCGCCCAGAAAAGGCTGAACGGGTTCAGCCACCAGCCAACGCCCTTCGCCCTGTCTTAGGCTGGTGGCATAGGCGGGCAGCGGCAGGTCGAGCAGCACATTGCCAAGCGCATCGCCCATGGCTCCGGGTTCAAGCACCTCAAGCCTGCCCGATCGTTTCGGGACTACGACGAAGGAGGAGGGGAGACTCCCTTTTTGGATGCGTAGATCTGATATGGCGGGCATCGTCCGAATGCTGACTGACACGGGCGCCGAACTGTCCAGACGGGTCACGCGCACGTCACGTTCAGGCTTGCCGAGCCTTGCTGCGATCAATCCCTCCAGCACGGCTATGCGGGCGCCTTGGGGTGGATTTCGATCGACCCGCCGCTCAAATCCGGGAAAGGGCCCCCGTATCGCCATGATGGCTTCGGACGCGGTCGTGCGAGCCGCAGGCGGCGGCGGGGCAGCGAGCACGATCGCGGCCGTGGTCGCGACGCTCAACGCCGCTACCGCGACCCCGAAACCGCCGATCGCCACCAACGCGCTGGGAGGCCGCTTCATGCCCGGCGCACCGCTGGAACAAACCGGTATCCCGCGCCGCGCACGGTTTCTATCAGCGCCGTCGGGTCGGCCTCTGCCAGCTTTCGCCGCAGACGGCTGACCGCGATATCGATCGCCCGGTCATAGGGTGCTGCATCGATTCCGCGGGTCAGGTCGAGCAACGTGTCGCGGCTGAGAACGCGTCCGGGGCGATGCACGAAGGCCGCGAGCAGCGCGTGTTCTCCTTCGGTCAGCAGCAACGCCCGGCCTGCCGGATCGCGCAGCCGCCGCTGCTCGGCGTCAAGCCACCAACCGGCAAAGGTCAACCCGCTGCCGCTGGATGAATGCTCCACCCGGTCGAGCGGTGGCCGCCGCAAAAGCGCGCGCACCCGCGCCAGCAGTTCGCGCGGTTCGAAGGGTTTGGTCATGTAATCCCACGCCCCGACTTCCAGCCCGACGATCCGGTCCGTCACCGCATCCAGCGCGCTCAGCATCAGGATCGGGGTGCCTCCACCACCGATGCGGCGGCACAGCGACAGCCCGTCCTCGCCCGGCATCATCACATCGAGGACAATGAGGTCCGCAGGCGCTTCTGCCAGCGCCTGTTCGCACGCAGCAGCATCGACGGCGGCCCGAACCGCATAGCCATGCGCGCACAGGAAGTCGGCAATCGCGTCGCGAATGCTCGCGTCGTCATCGACGATCAGAATGTTGCTCATGGAATCGGTCTTTGGCTCCATGCCGATGCTCCTAGCAGGGCTTTGTAGCATTCACGTATCAGCGCCGGTTACCATCTGGCCATCATCACGCTACCTGAAAGTGCTCTTTCCGGTCCCAGCACTGCCAAGCTGGAGAGACACCGTGAAAGCGCGAAGAAACTGGATTTTAGGCCTGTATGCCTGCACCCTGCCGGGCGCGATCGAGGCGCAGCCTGCCGTCGCGACCATATCGGAAACGTCGCAACCGAAAGCGCCAGAGGACAGCGCGCCCACCACCGCTGGCGTGCCAGCCAGGCGCGTGATCCTGGGTGATGATGAACAAGCCCTGCCTCCCGGACTGCTGCAAAAGATCGAAGAGCAGCTGAAGGCAGAAGAGGCGGCGAAGCCGGAAGGTGCCGCGCCCGCAGCACCCCGGATCAGGATCCTCGGCGCCGATGGCAAACCTGTGCCTCCCGAAGTCGCTCGCCGATTGCAGGAGCAGTTCAAGGATCTGATCCCGCCGGATGCCGACGTGGACGGCGCACAGAACCAGGGTTCGCCCGAAGAGCCGACCGAGCAGCCGCCGATCGTCGTCTCCTCGCAACGCTCACGCGGGGCTATCGATAGCGATATCCCGCCGGAACGGACCTTTGGGCAACTCGATATCAGATCGCTCGGTGCCGAGAACATTGCCGCCGTGCTCGACAATATCGCATCGCAAACCGCCAGCAACCGTGGTCGCGGCGACAGCGGCCCTGTGACGTTGCTCAACGGCCGCCGGGTCGCAGACTTCGCCGAGATCGCGCGGATACCTTCAGAAGCCATCGAGCGCATGGACATCTTCTCGGAGGAAGTGGCGCTGCAGTTTGGCTATCGCGCCGACCAGAAGGTCGTCAACATCGTGACCTACGCCAACTATCAGTCGCGTATCGGCCAGGCCAGTGCCCTGGTTCCGGGTGAAGGCGGGCGGGAAAGCTGGATCGCCAATGCCGACTATCTGCAGCTCGCTGGAGATACACGGATCGGGCTGGGCGCCAGCTACAGCCGCGCCGGCCAGCTGCTCGAAAGCAAGCGCGACATCCGCCAATTTTTGGGTGCGCCCGAACTGGCTACCGCGCGCACGCTGCTGCCTGCTACGGAAAACCTTGGCATCAATGGCGTTCTGAGCGGGCACCTGATGTCAGATATCGTGGCGACCATGAACGGACGGGTCGATGTCAACCGCAACGACAGTCTGCTTGGAGCGGGCGGCGGACAGGCTCTGCGACGCGGCAGCGACCGTACTCTCGTGCATCTTGGCACCACGATCAGCGGCAAACGCGGCCGCTGGCAGTGGAGTGCGCTCGCCAATTTGGACCGTACCGAGGCCGAGATATTGACCGATGTGGGTGGCGTGGGCATCCGGCGCGATGCCGCGCGATCAACCGACACGCTGGCCAATGCCGATTTTCTGGCATCAGGTCCGCTCGCCACCCTGCCTGCAGGACCGCTCACCGCGAGCGTGCGCGTTGGCGCGGAGTTCAGGGACTTCTCCAGCAGGGCAAGCGTTGCCGGAATCGAACTGGAGACTGATCTGGGGCGTGATCGCGGTGCGGCGCAGGTCAATCTTGGCGTGCCGCTGTTGGGCGAGGCCGATGGCAAGGCGTCACCGCTCGGCAACCTCGCCGTGAACGCCAACGCGGCGTTCGAGCGTCTTTCGGATGCCGGGTCTTTATGGACCTATGGCTTCGGCTTCAACTGGTCACCGGCCAAGGGTATCGATCTGGTCGCTTCGGTCACCCGCGAAGAGGGCGCGCCTGCGCTCGAACAGCTCGGTGGCCCGTTGATCGTCACCCCCAATGTGCGCACCTTCGATTTCGCCCGCCGCGAGGTTGTCGATCTCGCGCGCATCTCCGGCGGAAATGCGGCCTTGGTCAACGACGACCGGCAGCTTGTGCGGCTGGGCCTCAATCTGCATCCGCTTGCCAAAACCGATCTTTCCTTCAGCATCGACTATGTCCGCACCCGGATTGACAATCCGATCGCCCCCTTCCCCATCGTGACTCCGCAGGTCGAGGCCGCCTTTCCCGACCGGTTTACGCGGAATGGGAGCGGGCAACTGCTCACGATCGATGCACGCCCGATCAACTTTGCTGCGGCGCGCCAGCAGCAGTTGCGCTGGGGGGTGAACTTCACCCGCCCACTCGGGCAAGTGCCCGAGTTCATGCGCGATGCACGGGTTCGCGTCCTGACCAGCGAAGCCGAGGCCCGGCGCCTGTATCCCAACGCCCAAATGGCGCGCGCCCAGCCGGGAAGCGCAACCTTCCAGGCCGCGTCCAACCTCACCAGCCGCTTCTATGTCAGCCTCTATCACAACTGGTACCTTGAGGACGAGATCGCGCTGCGCGCCGGCCTGCCAACGCTGGATCTGCTGGAGGATGGCGCGGTCGATTTCCTGGGTGGCCGCCGACGTCACGAAATCGATTTCCAGGCGGGCGTCTTCAAACGCGGGCTTGGCGCACGTCTTTCTGCAAGCTGGAAGAGTGGCGCCCGGATTGGCGATGCGGGCGCGGCTGCAGGAGATCTGCGGTTCGGTGATCTGACAATCGTCAATCTCAACCTGTTCGCCAACCTCTCCGAGCGCTTCGGCGGCGCAGATGCACCTCGCTGGCTCAAGGGGGTGCGCGCATCCATTGGGGTGACCAACCTGTTCAACACCCGGCCGCAAGTGCGCGACGATGCAGGCGCGACACCGCTGAGCTATCAGTCCGCGTATCTCGATCCGCTGGGCCGGGTCTTCAGCTTCGGCCTGCGCAAGATCCTTTAGCCCAAGATCCTTTAGCCATGGGTGATGGTCGTTCCGATTGACCTGGCGGGCGAGAGGCGGGCGTGGCAGCCCCGTCTCCGGCTCGCCGCCCCACCCGCGCCGACGCTGCCATTTCTGCACTTGCCCCTTTAGCAATCAGGCTCTTATGGTCGCGGTCTAACCACGGGGACCATCATGCACCATAAACTTCGCTTCGCCGTTTCTGCGCTTGCCATAGCGCTTGCCGTACCCAGCACGATCGCATCGGCACCGGCAATTGCCGCACAGGCTGCCGAGGCCACGCAGGATGCGGCGCTGACCGCATTCCTGGATGCGGAGTTCGAAGAGTGGGTGAAGATCCAGCCACAGCTTGCCACCCGGCTGGGCCGCAAGGATGGCGGCGACAAGTGGAACGACATCGGCGACGAGGCTGCCGAAGCGCAGCTCGCCTGGCGCAAGGCCAGCGTTGCGCGGATGAAGGCGAAGTTCGACCGGTCGAAGCTGTCGGCCGAGGCGCAGGTCAATTACGATATCTGGGAGCTCGAGGCAGAGCGCGCGGAGTTGCAGCAGGCCAACCGCGTCTACCGCCCGCCTTTCTATTCGCGGCTGTACTCGGCGCACAGCCAGCTGCCCGATTTCCTGATCAACACCCATACCGTGGCCGACGCCACCGATTTGAGGAACTACATCGCGCGCGTACGCGGCATCCCTGCCCTGCTCGACGTTGCGATCGAGCGGACCAAGGCGAGCGAAGCAGCAGGCATCCGCGCGCCGAAATTCCAGATCGAATCGATCATCGCCGGGAGCAATAAGCTGACCAGCGGCGCGCCGTTCGGCGACGGCCCGGATGCGGCCTTGTGGGCTGACGTGAAGGCCAAGACCGAGGCGCTGGTCACCGCAGGCAAGCTGCCGCGCGCCGAGGCCGATGCAATCCTGGCCGAGGCACGCACCGCGATCGTCGATCTCAAGCCCGCTTATGACCGGGTCGTCGCCTGGGCGCAGACCAGCTTGCCCAATGCGCCGAGCGGCAAGGTCGGCGCACTCACCCTGCCCGATGGCCTGGCCTATTACGCCAACGAGCTCAAGCTCAACACCACCAGCGACTACACCGCCGAACAGATCCACAGCATCGGCCGCTCGGAAGTCGCGCGGATCGAGGCGGAGCAGGATGCGCTGGCAAAGTCTGCCGGCCTCAAGGACCGTAGCGCTTATTATGCCGAGCGCGCACGGCTCTACCCGCCCCGGCCCTTCGACGATGCTGCCCGGACCGAATATCTGACCACCGCCAACGCCTTTGTCGCGCGCACCCGCACGCTGCTCGAGCCTTATTTCAATTCGCTTCCCAAATACGGCATCGAGGTGGTCCGCGAACCGGCCTTTTCCGAAGTCGCCGGCGGCGCAGCCCATGCATCGGCGCCCAGCCCCGATGGGTCGCGTCCGGCGCGCACCTATGTCCATCTGGTCGGCACCGTGCCCGATCCTGCCGCGATGTACACCTTGATGTGCCATGAGGCCGTGCCCGGTCACAACATGCAGGGCGATATCCAGGTGCGGCAGACCAGCGGACCCAAGTTCCGCGCGGTCACCGGATATGTGGCGTTCGGCGAAGGCTGGGCGCTCTATGCGGAATCGTTGTGCAAGGAGATGAATGCGTTCCCCGATGTCGCGGCCGATTTCCTGCGGCTGGATGCCGAACTGTTCCGCGCCGCGCGCCTGGTGGTCGATACCGGCCTGCACGCCATGGGTTGGACCGAGGACGAAGCGGTCGCCTATATGAACACGACCGGACGTCAGCCGATCGAACGGTCGCGCTCCGAGATTCGCCGCTATATTACGCTGCCGGGCCAGGCCACCGGCTACAAGATGGGGATGCTCAAGATCGTCGAACTGCGCCAGCGGGCCGAGGACAAGCTTGGCGACAAGTTCGATATCAAGGGTTTTCACGACCTGCTGATCGCATCGGGATCGCAGCCGCTTTCGATCCTGGAGCGCCGGGTGGATGACTGGATCGCGCGCTCGGCGAGCTGATCGCGGCATCTTGCCGCACACGAAGTCCGGTTGCGAACCGAAACGGGCTTTTGCATCGGCAGCAATGCCCTATATGCAATAAGCCTCGGCGCCATCCCGCGCCGCATTCGCAACCGGACGACCCGCCATTTCTGATTCCACTGCATCGTCCGCCGATCTGCCCCCTGCCCCTTCGGGCGGCGGAACACCGTCGCCCGTGCCGGCTGCGACAAGGCCCGTGGGCCCCGGCAAGTTCCTGACCGGCAGCCTGATGCGGCACGTCGCTGTGATGACGCTGACATCCAGCATTGGCCTGCTCGCGCTGTTCCTCGTCGATTTCGCCGACCTGTTCTTCATCTCGCAACTGGGCGACCCGTCGCTGACCGCTGGCATCGGCTTTGCCAGCACGCTGCTGTTCCTCAATTCCTCGCTCAACATCGGCCTGATGATCACGATCAGCGCGCTGGCCGCCCGCCGCATCGGCATGGGTCGCAGCGAAACCACCCGCGCGTTGCTGGGCGAGGTGCTGATGCTGGGCGTCGCCATGGCGGCGCTGATCGCATTGGTGTTCTGGATCTTCGCGCCGCAATGGGTCGAGATGATGGGTGCGAGCGGCAACGCCAAGGATGCTGCGGTCAGCTACATCCGCATCGTCGCGCCATTTGGGCCGATCACCGTGGTGGGCATGGTCTGTTCGGGGCTGTTGCGCGCTTATGGCGATGCGCGGCGCGCGATGAACACCACGCTGGCGATGGCGGCAGGCAACGCGATCTTCGATCCGCTGCTGATGTTCGGCCTGGGCTGGGGATTTGTCGGCGCCGCCTGGGCCACGGTGATCTCGATCCTGCTGATGGCGGTGACCGGCATCGTGCCGATCCTGCGGCATTACGGCGGCTTTTCCATCCCCACCCGCGCAAGCTTTGCCGCCAATCTTGTCGATATCCGCAAGATCATGGTGCCGGCGGTCCTGACCAACCTGGCCACGCCTGTGGGCGGGATCATCGCATTCCGGCTGATCGCGGAATATGGCGAGGCATCGGTGGCGAGCTATGCGGTGATCGGACGGATCATTCCGCTTGCTTTCTGCCTGCTGTTCTCGCTCTCGGGCTCGATCGGGCCGATCATCGGGCAGAATTACGGTGCGGGCCAGCTCGATCGGGTGCGCGGGACGATCGATCGCGCGGTCCTGTTTGCAGTGGGTTTCACGCTGCTGGTCTGGCCGGTGCTGATCCTGGCGAGCGATGCGATCGGCACGATCTTCAACCTCCCTGCAGGAGGCATGGACCTTATCCACGCATTCGCCTGGATCGTGGTGCCATTGTTCTTTTTCAACGGATTGCTGTTCATTTCGAACGCCAGCTTCAACAATCTGGATCGCGCGTCGTGGTCCAGTTGGACCAACTGGGGTCGCAACACCGTGGGGGTCCTGCCGTTTGCGATGGTCGGCAGTGCGATCGGCGGCGCCCCCGGCGTGCTGATCGGTCAGGCGATCGGCGGAGTGATCTTCGGACTGGGCGCCTTTTGGCTGACGCGTCTGCGGCTCAGGCAGATCACGGCAATTGTGAGTTAACGCAATTTACCTCTTCGCCGACGCGCACTATGTGTTGGCGAAACCTTCCTGCGACGCTGCGGTTATTCGGAAACACGATGCCTCCACCATCCCCCCTCATTTCGGTCGTTATGAGCGTCTATAATGACGCAAGTTTCGTCGCGGCTGCGGTGCAGAGTATTCTGGACCAGACCGAGCGTCGTTTCGAGTTTCTCATCATGGACGATGGTTCGACCGATCGAACGGGTGAAATTCTCGACGAGTTCGCTGCTGCAGACGATCGCATCAAGGTGTTCCATCAGGCCAACCGGGGCACGATCGCGTCGGTCAACACGCTGTACGACCGCGTCGCCACGCCGCTGATCGCGCGGATGGATGGCGATGACATCGCATTGCCCAATCGCTTTGCGGTCCAGCTCGCCTTCATGATCGCTAACCCCGGCATTGCCGCGGTTGGCAGCAACACCCACGACATGGACGAGCGGGGCGTCGTCACGCCGTGCGAGCTGAGCTATCCGCTCGAACCCGACGAGATCGCTGCCGCGCTCAAGACCCGCAACGTCATATGCCAACCATCGATCATGATCCGCACCGAGGCGGTGCATGCCGTCGGCGGCTACCATGCGATGTATCGGCACTGCGAGGATTATGATCTGTGGCTGCGCATCTCGGAACGTTACGCCATGGCCAACATCGCGGAAAAGCTGCTGATCTACAGGCGGTCGGCCGGCCAGGTGAGCGAGAAGAACCGCTTTACCCAGGCCTATGGCTCGGTGCTTGCGCAGATAGCGCATTCCGAGCGCCTGGCTGGCCGACCCGATCCCTTCGCCGGGCGGGTCGAATATCCCACCGCCTCAGAACTTGAAGACATCTTTCCGGGTTCGCCGCTGATCGCGCAGATCCGTGAACGCGTTATCGACAGCGTCAAGTATTCGCGGGTGGGACTGAACGACGGCGGCATTGCGATGATGAAAGCCCATCTGCGCGAGACCGGCGACAAGGCAGATTTCTGGCGGACGACCGGACGCATGGTCAAGATGGGGATGATCCCGCAAGCGCTGTCGCTGTCGCTCGACCTGTTGCGGACCTGACAGCCCGATCGCTGGCTGGGCGGCGCGCATGTTAAGCTTCAAGGCGTGCGGTGTCCCGGTGCGAGACAGCGCGGATTAGCCACTGATTTCGTAACCGATTTGCGGTAGGGAATCGGCGACGGTGAGCCCGCCGGCCCGCCGACCGCCAGGATAAACCCCCTCCCAATGTCACGCGCCATGCCCGCCACGACCAGACGCCACGCCGCCATGGGGTTGCGGGAATGGGCTGCATGGCTGATGCTGGCGCTGGTGATGTCTCTGGGCGCCTCGCAGATCGTCAGCGCGCAGCGGAATGACGATATGGCTGCGGCGCCGCGCTATGAACCCAGCGGCGGCCTACCCTTCGAGCATTCGGGAGAGAATTTTCCTGGCTCGGCTTTCTATTATCTCGACGATGCCGGATCCCTGGCCCTTCCTGCCCCCGCAGTCATCTCGACGCTCGATGGCCGTGCCCCGGCCGCGAGCGAGTTCGTCCGCGGCGTCGTGCTGCGTGGGTCTCCGGTCGATCACGCGCGCGCACTGCAATGCCTGACCGCTGCGATCTATTACGAAGCAGCGATGGAGCCCGATGTCGGCCAGCAGGCCGTCGCCCAGGTCGTGCTCAACCGGATGATGCACCCCAGCTATCCCGATACAGTTTGCGGCGTGGTGTATCAGGGCTCGGAACGCGTCACCGGATGCCAGTTCAGCTTCAGCTGCGACGGTGCGATGGCGCGCGCGCCCAGCGCGGTGTACTGGGCCCGTGCGCGCCGTGTCGCCGAACGCGCGCTTGCCGGATATGTCTATCGGCCAGTCGGCACCGCAACCCATTACCATACCACCGAAGTCTCGCCGTATTGGGCACCCAGTCTCGATTTCATCGGGACGATCGGCGCGCATCGTTTCTACCGCTGGAAAGGCCTGCCCGGACGCAGCGCCGCCTTTGCCCGCCAGTATCTCGGCGCGGAGCCATTCCCGGGTCCCAAGCCCCGTTCGGTGTTCGTGCAAGCCGGCGCTGCCGATCCGCTGGATCCGCTGGTGCTGGCAAAGGCGTATGAGGCCGCACGGCTCAAGGCCGAGGCCGACAATGCCGTCTCGCTCGAGGCCGCGCGCCTTGGCCGGACGGTATCTGCGTCCGCAAGTCCGGTCGCTGCTTCGCAAGCGCCCTTGTACGCGCCCGACGTCGCAAGTCGCGGCGGCGATGCGGTGTTTCGCGGGCAAAACCTGCCCGATACCAGCCAGGTTCGGCCTGAGTATCGCAACAGCGGCCAGTGGATTCGCCAGCCCGGCACTTGAGGCCCTCGCAGGTGCGGAGGCCATCCTCGCCCTGCGATCGTTTACCCGTTAAGCATATCTGCGAACCGGCTTTGCCAAAGCCGGGTTAGGCTTTCTGCGCCTAAACCCTCTAATCGATCGATTAATTGCGCGCGGCAGATGTTCCAAACTGGGACAGATGCGGCGTCGTGTTGGTTAGGACCAGAGGACCGCACTTAGCGATCCCGCCCAGCAAGGAGAGAAAAGACACGCCTTCTCAATTCGATACCGCGTCGGCGCGCTACAATTCTTCCGTCAGCGCTCTGATTTTGGCCACCCCCGCAGGACGGTCAACCGGGCCCGAGGTTTGCTGCATCAATAGCCCCGATACGAGGGAAATTTGCAGTTTGGTAACCTTGTTGGCGGTATCACAGTGTACGAGGAAGTAACCACATGCAGTCTGTCGCCACTCGTATCAGCAGGAAAACGGCCAACCCGATGCGCATCATGCTCATCTGGGCGCTGGTATCCGGCCTGCTATTCGGGCTGGCTGATATCGGCAGGCCCGTCGATGACATGTTCCGAGCAATGCGGAACAAGGCCAGGGACCACAATGCCAGCGGCCAGGTGGCGGTGATCGGCATCGACAGCCTGTCGCAGCAAGAAATCGGCAACTGGCCCTGGACGGCGCAGCAATATGCGACGATGATTCAAAATATCGGCGCAGCCGGCGCCAAGCGCATATTCTTCGACTTTCCGATCAACGGCCTGTCTCGCGACCCTGGCACCGCGGCCTTGGCGGCCGCTCTGAAGGACAACCGCGGCAAGGTCTATCTGGCAGCCAATTTTTCGGAAGACGTGGCGACCGGGCAACGGATCCTGCTGGTTCCGCCGCCAGAAATGCGCCGCTACTCGCGCCTCATCAATACCAATGTGTGGATCAACGGCTTCAACGCCGTATGGAACGGCCGATATGCCAATAATGTCGGTGACCTCGCGGTTCCCTCGATAGCGGCTGAACTGTCCGGCGTCCACGGCGCGCTCGGCGAAGAATTTCCGATCGATTATTCGATCCGCATCGGGTCCCTACCCTATCTGAGCGCTAGTGAAGTTCTGCGCAACGAAGCCATCATGGAGCGGGTTCGTGGCAGCGACGTCATCATCGGCACAAACGCGCAAGGCATCGGCAACCGTTATGCGATCCCCGGGCATCGCCCTTCTGCGAGCGTCTTCGTCGCCGCACTCGCGGCTGAGACGCTGCTCGCCGGCAGGCCGACCACCATCGGCTGGTGGGTTCCGTTCCTGATCGCATTGGTGGTCACAGGGCTCATGCTGCGCGCTTCGCGCACTCCGCTGGTTCTGGGCATGATCGTATTGTTGCCGATCTGCGCACTCGGCCTGCCGCTGTTGCTCGAAATATACGGCATTTACACGCAAATCATGCCGGCCCTGGTGCTGATGCTCGGCGCGATGGGCCACCACGCATTGAAACTGCACCGGCAGAACTTCAATGAACGCGGCATGGTCAACGAAGTGTCGGGGCAGCCGAACCTCAATGCCTTGCGCTCTGCAGGCGTCGCTAGCCAGGATGGACTGATCGCAGCCCGCATCCACAATTATGCCGAAGCGGCGACGGCCCTGCCAGCAGCGGCCGAAAAGGAACTGGTCGAACAGATCATCATGCGCCTGTCGTTGGGCAATGGCGGGGCGCGGGTGTATCAGGGCGATGAAGGTATCTTCATGTGGCTGGTCCCCAGCGCCAACATCAACAATGTCGGCGACCAGCTTGCAGGACTGAGCGCGATCTTCCGCAGCCCGGCAAACGTGTCGGGCCGCCTCGTTGACCTGAGCATCGCATTCGGGGTCGATGCCGATCCCGGTCGCACGATACAGAGCCGGATGTCGAGTGCGCTGCTGGCATGCCAGGAAGCGCAGAATGCGGGCGAGCACTGGCGCGTCTACGACCCGACCAAGCTGGAAGCGACCGAATGGCGCGTATCCATGCTCGGCGAGCTCGACGCGGCGATCGACAATGGCGAGGTCTGGGTCGCCTTCCAGCCCAAGCTGGACCTTCTGTCGGGGGAAATCTGCGGCGCCGAGGCCCTCGTACGCTGGACCCACCCCGAAAAGGGACCGATCAATCCGGAGGAATTCATCACCGCGGCAGAGCGGCACGACCGGATCGAGAAGCTGACCGACCATGTGCTCAACCGCGCGGTCCAGGTTGCCGCCAGGCTCAACACCGGCGGCCGCAAGTTCGACATGGCGGTGAACCTGTCGCCGCGACTGATCGGCCACGCCAATCTCAAACCTATGGTCGTGCAGACGCTTCGGCGGCATGGCCTGCCGGCGGAACGCCTGATCCTGGAAATCACCGAAACCGCAGCGATGTCGAGTGCCGAGGCTGCGATGCAGGAGCTCAAGGAGCTGCGCAGCCTGGGCCTGCAATTGTCCATCGACGATTACGGCACCGGCTTTTCGACCCTCGATTATCTCAAGCGTTGCCCTGCCACCGAACTGAAGATCGATCGCAGCTTCGTCCGCATGCTCGTCTCGAGCCGCTCGGACCGGATCATGGTCAACTCGACGATCGAGCTGGCCCACTCGCTCGGTGAGGAAGTGGTGGCCGAGGGTGTCGAAGACAACGAAACGCTGCAGCTGCTTGGGCAGATGGGCTGCGACAAGGCCCAGGGTTATCTGATCGGTCGGCCGATGCCGTTCGAGGCTTTGCTCGACTATCTTGCCGCCTACGGCCCGGCCAAGGCCGCCTGACCCTCTCCATCACCGCCAACGGCTGACCGTGGCTTCGATTCCCGAATTTGGCGCGCCACAGGCGGCATGCCAGCAAGGCATGCCAACGGCTTACTGTGCCAACTTAAGTTAACGTCTTGTTGACCATTTTACATTCTGTTAGCATTTGTAATTGGGCGTGCCTCGTATTTCACGCTCGAATAAGGAGTGCTAAAAATGGCAAAGCGTACGAAACAGCCGGTTCGCGGTTTCTGGGATTGGCTCATGGGCGGCGGCTGGAGCTGATCCGAATAATCTCGGACTTTCAAGCATTTGACCCCGGCCAAAAGCCGGGGTCATTTTATATGCGGCTTGAAGGTGCTTTTTCCGGCCAGCCGCGATCGAGCGAACGTGCGCCATGCAGCGTATCGCCGACGGCGCAAAGCGCCGGTTCGATGATTCGAACTGGTTAACAAATCGGCGCTTTTCAGGGCAGAATCTGCGCCGTCTTTGATCGCACCAGCGAAAAACCGATACGCTATTTGCCCTGAAATCTCGGCGAACGTTTTTCGAGAATGGCATCGACCGCTTCACGATGGTCATCCATCTGCTGGAGCACGCCCTGCCAGATCGCCGCCTGATCGAGATGCTCGGCAAGCGAGACATCGCGCGCGTCCTTGATCAGCCGTTTGGTCTTGCGGATCGCCGAAGGCGGGAACTGCGCCACCATCTTCGCCAGTTCCAGCGCCCGGTCCATCAGCGCATCCCCCGGGACGACTTCGGACACCAGCCCATACCGCTCCGCCTTGTGCGCATCGATGAACTCGCCGGTCAGCATCATCTGGCTTGCCTTGGCCATGCCGATGATCCGGGGCAACAGCCATGCCCCGCCATCGCCGGGGATGATGCCGACCCGAAGGAAGCTCTCCGCGAACACCGCGTCATCGGCGGCAATGCGAATATCGGCCATGCAGGCCAGATCGCACCCCGCACCGATCGCGTGCCCGCGCACCGCGGCGATGACAGGCACCGACAGCCGGTCCATGGTCAGCGGGATGCGCTGGATCTGCGTCTTGTACCAGTTTTCGAGCTGCATCGGGCTCATGTGCTGTTCGGCGGTGAGCGCCTTGATCTGCTTGATATTGCCGCCCGAGCAGAAGCCTGCACCCTCGCCGGTCAGAATGACGCAATCGACATCCGGATCCGCATCGGCCGCCTCGAGCGCCGACACCAGCGCACCGATGACCTCCTCGGCGAGCGCATTGCGCGTTTCGGGTCGGTTCAGGGTGATCGTGGCGATCCGGTCTTCGACCGCATAGAGTACCGGCGGCGAGGCCACGCGTGCTTCGCGCGCAATGCGGTCAGCATATTCGCCGCTGTGAAACAGCAAGGGCGGCTTGCCTTCGCTCTCGTAATCCATGACCTCGCCGACCATGATCACGTGGTCGCCGCCTTCGTAAAGGTGGCGCGTGGCGCACACGAGCCGGGCAGAACACCCATCGATCCTTGGCGGGCCGTCGCTGCCGACATCGAGCCCCGCGAACTTGTCGTCGACCCGCGAGGCGAATCGGTTGGCAAGACAGTCCTGGTCGCTCGCCAGCACATGGACGGCAAAATCGCCGGCCTGCTCGAAGGCCGGCATGGATCGCGCCGAACGCGCCAGCGACCACAGCACCAAGGGAGGATCGAGCGAGACCGAATTGAAGCTGTTGGCCGTGACCCCGACCGCGTTGCCTGCTGCATCACGCGTGGTGACGATGGTGACGCCGGTGGCAAACTGCCCCAGGGCGTTGCGATAGGTCTTGGGATCGAAATGGGCCATGGCCACCGATTAGCGGCAGGCGAAGAGCAAAGGCAATGGCTAATGCTGACGGACCCAGCGCATCGACAAACTGCTTGGCCGGTCAGGCGGTCGAAGGTAAACCTTGCGTATGAAAATGGGTGTGGGGCGGCGACTGGGATGAGCGGCGAGTTCGAAGCGGTTGGGACGATGGCCGAAGCAGGCATGCTGGCGCGCGTGGCAGAGCCTGCCGCCGGCGAGCATTCTGCTGCGGGGCATGGCAAATGCCTCAACTGCGGCACGGTTCTGACTGGTCCTCACTGCCACCAATGCGGCCAGGCGGCGCATGTCCATCGATCGATCTCGGCTTTCTGGCACGACATACTGCATGGGGTGCTGCATTTCGACGGCAAGTTCTGGAACACCCTGCCGCTGCTCGCCTGGAAGCCGGGACACCTTACCCGCCGCTATGTCCACGGCGAGCGCGCCAAGTTCATCAGTCCGATGGCGCTGTTCCTGTTTTCGATCTTCATGATGTTCGCGATCTTTTCCTATGTCGGATCGCCCAATTTCACCGGTGGCAAGGGGGCAGAGGCATCCGCTGACGGCATCAACGTCGCCGCCGGTGGCGACTGGCGCGCCGAGATGCGGGAAGAAATCGTCAGGTTGGAAAGCAAAATCGCCGAACGCGAGACCAGCATGAACGCTCTGGCGGCAGACGATCCACAACGCGAAAAGCTCGCCGCACAGATTGCCGACTTCAAGAGGGACATCAATCGCCTGAGCTACGCGACCGATGGCGAGCCTCGCTACCGGGAAGTCGGGACATCCGATGAGAGCGTTCTTTCGGAAACCTTCGGGTTTGACAGCGACGTCTCTACCGGCGTCCCCGGTTTCGACGCCTGGATCAACAGGGTTGCGTCCAAGGCCAAGAAGAACCCCGAGCTGCTGCTCTACAAGATCCAGTCCAACGGCTATAAGTTCGCCTGGCTGCTGATCCCGCTTTCGATCCCGTTCGTTTGGCTCGTCACCTTGGGCAAACGCGGCCACCGTTTCTATGACCACGCGGTTTTCACCACCTATTCGATCGCGTTCATGTCGCTGCTGTTCATCGTCGTGACGCTGTCGGTAAAATTCAACATCGTCCCGGGTCTGATCGTGACGGCAGCATTGTTCTACGCGCCGTTCCATATGTACCGGCAATTGCGCCATGCCTATGGCACGTCGCGGATCGGCGGCATATTCCGGCTGACGCTGTTGCTGAGTTGCACCGGGATCGTGGTTCTGCTGTTCCTGACGATCCTCATCAACCTTGGGTTGATCGGCTGAGCCGGATCAGCTCCCGAAGAAACGGCGCTTGATGTCTTCTGCCAGCCGCGCGGGGCGCAGGGTCTGTGCATCGAGGCAACACCAGCTCGACTTGACCTCCGCCAGCACGTCTTCACCACGGCGGATGATCGTTTCGTAAAAGGCGCGCGCGCCGTGAACCTTTTCAAGCACGACGGTGGCAATCACCTGATCGTCCAGAAACGCGGGCTTGCGGTAGGTGATCTCGTGCTTCAGCGCGACCCACAGATGCTCGGCGACGGCCTGGGGCGGCGCGATGTTCTGCCAGTGCGCGACCACCGCGTCCTGCACCCATTTGAGGTAATGGGCGTTGTTGACGTGACCCATGAAATCGATCTCGGATGGGTCGACGCTAATCGGGTGATCGTGGCTTATTGCGGTGGGGTTGGTCATCGGTGTCAATATAGCTGGTGTGTGCGGTTTACGGAAGCGTAAATGCCGGAAGCCGCAAAAGGCTCCCGGCATCACGTAAGTCGGACAGTTTGGTTTGTCAGAAGGTCAGGCGAATGCCTGCCGTATAGCGCCGACCGAAGGTTTCATGCTCCAATGTGCGCTGACTGACCCCGGCAAAACGACGGCCCGGTCCGTTCAGCAGGTTGGCGGCATCGAAATACACCTCGAAATTGGGCGTGACAGAATAACGCGCCGATGCGTCAAGTTCGTCGTCCGTCGCCCAATAGATGTCGCCGCCAGTGTCGTCACCGCCGATCTCAGACAGCCACGCTGTCCGGCGCTGATAGCTCAAACGTGCGGAAAAGCCGTATTTTTCGTAATATGGCCCGACATTGTAGACCCATTTCGAGGTTCCGGGAAAGCGCACTTTGTCGCCGTCGGGGGTGGTCGCCTGGCTCTTGTTGTATGTGATATTGGCCTGGATGCCGAAACCGCCAATCCAGCTATCGCTCTCAATGAAGTTGCCAAGCTGCAGCGCAATGGCGGCTTCCGCGCCGTAAATATAGCCATCGCCGCCGTTGACGACCGTGTTGAGCAGATACTGCGAACGGTTGACGCCAGCAGTATTCAGGGCGTCGCTGCCAAAGACGCGGCTGTCATCGAACAGCACGTCGCGCACATCCTTGTAGAACACGCCAAGCGAGACGAAACCGCCCTGACGGATATACCACTCCCAGTACAGGTCGGCGCCCATCGCCTTTTCCGGTTCGGCAAAGGGATTGCCCCCGGAAATGGTTTCGTTGGCATCGTTGACCGTGAAGTTCGGCCGCAGGACATCGTAATCGGCGCGTGCGGCACCGGTGTTGAACGACAGGCGGACCTTCATGTCATCGCGCGCATTCCAGTTGATGTGCGCGCTGGGGAAGACGAGGGTCTGGCTCGTACCGATCGTCACGAGATTGGTGCCCTGCCCCGGCAGCGTAACGAACGCGCTGCCATCATTCTGGATGTGTTCGATGCGGGCGCCGTAAACGACGTTGCCCCAGTCGAAGCGGGTGGTGCCCATGGCATAACCCGCCCAGATTTCCTCGGAAACGTTATAGAAGTTGCTTTGCGCGGGTGCGAAGGTTCCAAGACGCAGTGCCCGCGCCAGAACTTCGCTGGCCTTGTCGTCCGAGAAATGGGTGATGGTGTAACCCGGACGGATCTTTCCCTTGAACGGATCATCGCCGAGGATCCCGCCAACGCCCGACCCGATGCCGGCTGAGACCAGCACGGGGTTGAGGACGTTACCGGAAACCGTCAGGTTGAGCTCGTTGCTTTCCTTTGTGCGGTTGTCATACTGCCCGCCGAACCGGAAGGTGGTGTCGCCAAAAAGCGAAGTGTTCACCCCAAATTCGAGCTTGCCGGTATAGGCGTCGGTCACGTCCAGCGCGATGAGCGAGGTTGCCGAGGAAAGGCTGTTGGGGAAATCCTGATACGCTTGCACCGCCGCGCCGCGCGAGAACACGCCAGTGGAGCTGCGCAGGGTACGGAACAGGCGAACCTGCGAATTGTTGGGATTGCGGAAATCATAGTCCGCCGTCACCCGGTTGACGCCGCCAACGCCATCTGTGCCATAGCCAGGGCTCTGGTAGGTCAGCAGATAGGGCTGCGAACGGTCATCTTCGGAACGAGTAAAGTTTCCGCGCCATTTGACCGTCCAGTTGCCGAACTCATGGTCGCCGCCCAGGGTGTTGGTAAACACCGACTGGCTGTAATCGGTCTTGCGGAAACGGGCGTCGAAATCGACACCATATACGGTGCCGACCAAAGGCGTATTGCCGGTGCAAACATCGGCATAGCCGGTGGTGAACGGCGCAGGCGATTGAATGCCTGTCGTCGGGCAAGGCGCGGCGCTGTTGGGCACCCGGCCTTCCTGGTCATCGGCATCGATGCGGTAATTGTCACGCAGCTCCTTGTCGGCAAACACGGTGTAGACCGAACTCAGGAACAGCTTGTTCTGGCTGTCGGGTTGCCATTCGACCCGTGCCGATCCTGAATAATTCTTGCGGGTGAGACGATAGAATTTGTTCTCGATCTCGCGTGCCCAGACCCTCGGGCCGGACTCGCCGGCGGCGAGCGGGCGATTGTCGCGCGTCACCACTTCCCAGTCGATCTCGAAATTGTCGGTGACCATGTCGCGCTGGTAGTAGCTGCCCGACACGAGCACGCCGATATCGCCGATGCTCGTCTCCCACCGGTTGGAGAGCACCAGCGAGGCTTCATATTCGCCGCGCCCGCCCAGTTCGACCCGGCCCATCCCGGCCTTGCCGGCGACATGGAAGCCGCGATAGTCGAACGGCGATCGAGTGACGATGTTGACGTTGCCTGCAATCGTCTCGCCGTTGAGGTCAGGCGTCACCGCCTTTTGCACGACGACCTGCGACGCGAGCGCCGAAGGGATCGAATCGAACCGCGCGTCGCGGCCTTCCGGGCTCACCACGAAAATGCCGTCGAACGACAGGGTCGTCCAGTTTAGTGGCGATCCGCGCAGGTTGATATAGCGCGCCTGGCCCTGGTCGCGCTGGACGCCGATGCCGGGAAGACGGCTGACCGCCTGGGCAATGTTCTGGTCGGGCAGACGGCCGATCGAATCCGATGCAAGGACGCTGACCAGCGAGTCAGACTCGCGCTGGGCGCGAAGCGCTGCGATCTCGGATTCCGCGATCGGGCGGCTGCCGCGCACGATGATGTCGCCTCCCTCATCGACAACCGGCTCAGCCGGCGCAGCATCCTGTGCGACAGCCAGTGTCGGCGTCAACGCAGCAAGCGCGATCCCCGCAAGCATGGCGCAGCGCATACGTGCAACTGCGGCAGGACCGCAGCCCTTGTCATGTGTCATGTGATAAATCCCCCGAATCAATCAGCGGCAAACCCGCTGTCGCAGCGCCGCTATCAGCGCTCCGCGACGGATGGATGACGCAAAGATTGCGGTTTTGCGTCGGTTCGTGCGCAAAACTGTCATGAACGCGCCACATCGCCGTGGCAGCGGCGCACGGTCACTTCGTCCGCTTGTCCAAAGGATCGTCCGTCCATGATTTCTTCCCGTCGCGTTGCCCTGCTCGGCTGCAGCCTGTTTTCCTTGATCGTGGCGGCCTGCGCGCCCCAGGAGATTCCGTCGGCAACGCGCATCGCCAATGCCCTGCCCGCGATCGATGTTGCCGCCACCCGCGAGACCGAGCCGGTCGGCACCGCCAATGCCGATGCAGCGGACGATCCGGCGATCTGGCGCAACGCCGACAATCCCGCCGCCAGCCTGATTGTCGGCACCGACAAGAAAGCCGGGCTGTATGTGTATGGCATGGACGGCAAGGTGCGCGGGTCGTCGCTCACCGGGCGCTACAACAACGTTGCGCTGTTCGACGGCGAACACGGCATCGTCGTCATCGCCAGCGACCGCACCGATCCGGTCAACTCCAAGCTGGCGCTGTTCCTGCTCGATCCCATGACCGGCGTGCTGTCACCGCTGGCCAGCGTGCCGAGCGGCGCAGGCGAAGCTTATGGGGTGTGCGTCACCGGCGCGCCGCGCATCGCGATGGTCGGCGCCGCCGATGCAATCACGGTCTATGCCGCGATCAAGGACGGAACCGTCCGCCAGATCAACATCAGTCACAAGGACGGCAGAATCGAACACACGATCGGGGAAAGCTGGAAACTGGCCACGCAGATCGAAGGCTGTGTCATCGATCCAGCCACCGGAATGCTGTTCGTCGGTGAAGAGGATGTCGGCATCTGGAAGATCGATGTGGCGCGCCCCGGTTCTTCTCCGGTGATGTTCGCTCCCGCCGATGGCAAGGCGCTGGTCGCCGATGTCGAAGGCCTCGCGATCGCCACACGCGAAGGTGAAAGCAGCTGGCTCGTCGCCTCCAGCCAGGGCGACAATGCCTATGCGGTGTTCGATACCGCCACCGGCACGCTGCTGGGACGCTTCCGTATCAACGGCGGCGCGATCGACGGCACATCGGAAACCGACGGAATCGAACTGGCCACGGGCGATTTCGGTCCCGGCTTCGAGCAGGGCGTGTTCATCGCGCAGGATGGCGACAACGGGGGCGGCACGCAGAACTTCAAGCTGGTCAGCTGGGCGGCGATCCTGGCCGCGCTGGGGCTGTAACTCAACCCCGCCCGCGATACCCCGGAACCTCCTGCGGTGGCAGCCATAGCCCCGCAGGTGGTTCGCCCGATTGCCAGAACACGTCGATCGGAATGCCACCGCGCGGATACCAGTATCCGCCGATGCGCAGCCAGTGCGGCTGCATCTCGTCGAAAAGCCGCTCGCCGATGCCGACGGTGCAATCTTCGTGAAACGCCTGATGATTGCGGAAGCTGCCAAGGAACAGCTTGAGCGACTTGGATTCGACCATCACCTTATCGGGTGCATAATCGATCACCAGATGCGCGAAATCGGGCTGGCCGGTGACCGGGCACAATGATGTAAACTCCGGCACGGCAAAGCGCACCAGATAGGGTTTTCCGGGCCGCGGATTGGGCACATAATCCAGCGCCGCCTCTTCGGGCGAGGTCGGCATCGGGCTGTCTTTGCCCAGAAAGCGTGTTTGGGGTTGATCGGACATGCGCCTCATCTAATGCGACACACGGCTGATGTCATCTCCTGCCATGCATTCAGCGCGGATTAACCGCGCGCAAGGCGTTGCGGAAGCAGACCGCAGACCACGCGCTTCGGGGAACGATAAGGCCAAGGAACGATGGGCCAGAAAACGATGGGAAAAGTCGACAGCATGCACGCACCGTTCAAACAGGCGCTCGTGGCGTTGCCCGTGACCCTGGCGCTCGGGTTGGCGGCCCTGGCTCCGTCGATCGCGCTTGGGCAGGATGGATCGCCCGGAAGTTTCTCGCTGCCTCCGGGCCAACCCCCCGCGCAGCAACAGCCGCCCAGCAACGTTCAGGGGCCGGTGGACAGCGAATCGACGCCGCCCCGCCGAACTGATCAGCCTGCCGAGCCTGTCCCTGCCCCGCCGTCGCCCAGCATCACCCCGGCACCGGTGCCGATCCCGCAGCAGCGCCAGGAGGCACCCCAAGCCGAGCGTGCTCCGCCGCCGCGCACCCAGCGGGAGCAGCGCGCTCCGGCAGAAGAGCAGCCAGCGCCGCCTGTCGCCGAGACGCCCGCACTTGTGGCCGAGCCTGGAACGGTGGACGAAGTTCCAGCCACGACGCCTCTGCCGGTGCCCGATATTCCCGAAATACCCGCGCAGACGCCTGAATCCGGAACCGGCGAAACCGGGGGCGACGGCGACGACGCGGACGGATCGGTGTGGTGGTGGCTCGCGGCGGGATTGGTCGCGCTCGCCAGCCTGATCGCAATGGCGCTGCGCCAGCGCTCGGCAGCGCGTGCCCGGGCTGAGTCCGCGACCGCCGCCGCCGCGCCGATCATCCCCACCGATACGGTCCCGACGCCGCCGCTGCGCAGCCCGCCACCGGCGCCCCGCCAGACTGCGCCGGAGCCGATTGCCCCGCGGGCGCCAGCAAGCTCGGTGCCGTTCGGGATGGTGCAGGGCAAGGGTCCATCCTTCGGTGCAGCGCCATCGCCGTCCCCGGCGCCTGCGCCGACGCCAGCGACCACTCCTGCCTCTGCCCCTGCACCAGTCCCTGCCCCTGCCCCTGCCCCTGCCCCTGCCCCTGCCCCTGCCCCTGCCCCTTCCCCTGTTGCCGCGCCAGCACCGGTCGCTGACCGAGCGCCTGATATCGGCGCTTCCCCTGCCCAGCAGCCCCCTCGGTTGCTGCTCGACTTCACCACGCTTGGTGTCGATGTGACGCTGGTCAACGCCGTGGCGCGTTACCACCTTGGCGTCACCAATATGTCCCAGATCACGGTCAGCGACGTGGTTCTGCACGGCGCGGTCGTGCAGGCGCGGCGCGGGATGCCGCCGACGATCGACCCGATGCAGGGCGACAGCCTGCTGCCGCTGCTCCAGAAGATCGCCGACATCGCGCCCGATGCCACGCAGCGCTGCGAAGGACAGATCCGCCTGCCGCTGCAGCAGATCGAACCGATCGAGATGCAGGGACGGCTGCTGTTCGTGCCGGTCGTCCACATCTGGATCGGCTATTCGGGGCCCGATGGCACGCGCTATGCCGTCACCCAGTCGTTCGTGCTGGGCGAGGAGAGCTCGCCGCCCGGACCGCGCGTCGGCCCGCTGCGGCTCGACCTCGGCCCGCGCCGCTTCACCGAAGTCGGCCAGCGACCGCTGCAACCTGCCTGATCGGTCGCGGCCCGGCGCACGCCGCTTGCCAACCCGTCTTGTGTCGTGCCAAGCTGCAAATGGTATACGGATTTACATTTCGAGAGGGACACCATGATGCGCAGCTTGATCGGTTCTGCGGCGATAGCGCTCTGCCTGGCGTCGGCACCTGTGCTGGCCCAGGAGAGCGCAAAGCCCAGCAGCAAGGACAGCGAGAAGGCCGCGCCCGTACGTGCCGAGCCAATGGTCTCTGTCACCCGGCACACCGGCACGTTCGGCGGCCAGCGCGTCGCCTACACCGCCACGGCAAGCGACACCTTCCTCAAGGACGACAAGGGCAACGCGAGGGCCCGCATCTTCTCTGTCAGCTACGTCAAGGATGCGCCCGAGGCCAATCGCCCGGTCACCTTCCTGTTCAACGGTGGCCCCGGATCGGGATCTTTGTGGCTGCACATGGGCGCCTTCGGCCCCAAGCGCGTTGCGATGCCCAATGATGGCCGCGACGATGGTGCCCCGCCGTACCGCATCATCGACAATCCCGACAGCCTGCTCGATACCACCGATATCGTGTTCATCGATCCGGTCGGCACCGCGTTCTCGACCGCTTTGGGCGATACCGATCCCAAGGAATTCTGGGGCGTCACCAAGGATGCCAAGTCGATCGCCGAGTTCATTCGGCTATGGCTGTCGCAGAACAACCGCTGGAACGCGCCCAAATATCTGGGCGGCGAAAGCTATGGCACCACCCGCACCGCCGCGGTCGTCAACGAGCTCGAAGGCACCTACAACGACGTCGCGTTCAACGGCCTGTTGCTGATCTCTACCATCCTCGATTTCGGCGCGCAGGCAGAAGTCCCGGGCAACGAAATGCCCTATGTGCTGATGGTGCCGAGCATGGCGGTGACCGCGCTGTATCACGGCAAGACCACGCCCGCGGCGGCAGGCGGGGGCGCGGCCGAACTGGCGGCCGAAGCCAAGGCGTTTGCCACCAACGAATATCTGCCCGCCTTGATGAAAGGCACGGCACTGGTCGGCGACGAACGCGCCGCGATCCGTACCAAGCTTGCCCGCTACACCGGCCTGACCGAACAGTATCTTGAGAGCGCCGACCTTCGTGTCGTTCCGGGAAGATACTACAAGGAACTGCTGCGCGATCGCGGTCTGGTCATCGGCCGGCTCGATGCGCGTTACACCGGCAAGGACTTCGACAACGCCGGGGAGACGCCCGACAACGACCCCAGCTTCTATGGCATCGACGCGAGCTACACTGCGGCGTTCAACGCCTATGTCCGGCAGGAGCTCAGGTTCAATCCCGAACGGCAATATGTCACCATCGGCGGCGTGCGCGACTGGGACTGGGATCTGCCCGGCGGCGAAAACCGCTATTACAAGAACGTCGCGCCGTATATTGGCCGTGCGTTGCGTGAGAACAGCGGCCTTCGGGTGCTGGTGGCGCAGGGCTGGTACGATTTCGCGACGCCGTTCTTCGGCGCCGAATACTCGCTCACCCGCACCGGCATTCCCACCGACCGCATCGAATACACCAGCTACGACGCCGGACACATGATGTACGTCAACGAGACTGATCTGACCAAGCTGTCGCGCGATATCCGGGGATTCATTCAGCGGCGTTGACATGGTTGTTCCGGCAGGTATTTTTCGCCTCGAAACCGTAATGATTTCAAGGCATAAGATTAGCCATGGTCAACACTGTCTCCGCCGCGTTGCTGCTCCCGATCGCCTTCGTCCTCGCAACGCCGCCTCCGATTGCGGTGAGCACGCCTGCCGGACGTCCGGACAGGGCGCTGATCGCCTGGCTGCCTGGCGAGGTCCGTTGCAGCGGCGCGGTCGTGTCGCCAGACTTCCTCGAACGTCCCTTGGCGAGCCTGACCTGGGCAAGCCAGCCCCAGGGCAATGCCATGGCCTATACGTTCGATATCGACGCCGATGGCCGGACGATGGCGATTCGCAAGGTTGGCGCGGCGATGCGCGGCGTCGGATCGGAGGACATCGCGCCCTCGCTCGCCGCCACCCGCTTCGCCCCCGGCAGCGGACATGCAAATTGCACGATCAATTACGTGCCTCGCCAGACCAGCCTCGATGCGACGCCGGTTGCCGACCTCACCGCATATTCGGTGAATGCGATATCCGGGCCATTGCCCAGGGACGCGTGGGAACGGATGTTCGCCGATAGCGATTGCCGCGACGACCGTGCGCTTGGACTCAAGGCGCGCGTATTCCCCGACTTCAAGGCGATTGCGGCAACGCCCGGGGTGCGGGAATGGTCGCTGGTCGGCTACGACATTCGCGAAGACGGGACGACCACGAACGTCGAGACGATCGCGGGAACCAAAAACGCCGCCCTCGATACCGCGAGCAGAAAAGCCGTTCAAGAGACGCGCTACTACAAAGGTGGCCGCAAGGGATGCCGCTTCCCCTATTGGCGCAATCCCGGCGCGCTTCCGGCGCCGCCCGCACCCGACGACAAACAGTTCCGTCCCGTCGGCGCGACCTGCCCTGAGCGGCACGAATGGGCTGTAAAGCCCACCCTGCACTTCCCCGAACCCTATCGCCGCCGCGCGATCGAAGGCTGGGCGGTCGTCACTTATGATGTCGCCCCATGGGGAGAGGTTTCGAACATCCAGGTGGTCGCGAGCCAGCCGACCGAAGACTTCGGCGCGCAGGCTACCTCCGTGGTGCGCGGGGGGAAAGCCGTGACCACCCAAGGTTTTGTTGGGTGCGTCGAGCGGGTGAAGTTCGTGATGGGCGCATCCGAGGACAAAGACCAATAAGCAAGCCATCGATCTACGGCATCCCCAACTGCGAGCATTTGGGAGAGGTTGTAGCTCGGATCGTCAGGACTTGCCGCGTGTCCTCAGCGACCGCTTTCAGGCTTCGCGACTGGATCGTGCAATGACTGAGATTGGGTGGGAAGGCGAATGTCTGCTGCTAGATCAGCCCCGTTTGGAGACAGTCATTTCCTTAGTCGCAATTCGTCAGCGGGAACGCTCCTTTGCCGGAAGCGACCTCTTTGACTTTCCATCGGCCCGATAGTTTTTCGACAGTGGCATCGGCGAATGCATGAGCCGCCTTCAAGTCGTCGCCATTGAAGCCAATTACGATTTGGTCGGTCGGCATACCGAGGTTGCCCGCTCCGAAGCTAAAGTCATCTCCATGCCGAGCACCGATATTCACAGTTTGATCATTGAGCGGCACTTTTTCGTTGTCTGCGGCAAGGGACGTTAGCTCCTGATAGGTGTCTTTGCTTCGATCGTAAAACCGCATCTGATGTTCGTCTGAAATCTCTCGCATGAATGTTGTGAAGGCAGTGATCTCGCCGGCGTGTTCAAGGCAGAATTGGACCATGCGGAAGGGCTGCTTTCCCTCGGCGCATCCACCAACTCCGAGTATGGCAATTGCCAGAGCCACGGTGCGGATAGGGAAACTTATCATGTCGTGGGGATGGCCTCGCGTCTGGTTTAGGAGATGATACCACAGAGGCACGAACGGCAGAAATGGGGTCGTTTGATGAACGGCAGGTTTTTTGACGATGGCGTGAAAAGCTGTCATCCAATTTATCCACGGCATACGCAATGATGACCTTCTGCAACGCCGAAAAAATATCAAAGGAAATCCATGACTAAGATTGTGATGCACGGCATCCCCAACTGCGACACGATGAAGAAGGCGCGTGTGTGGCTGGACACGCATGGCCTCGCGTATGACTTCCACGACTACAAGAAGCTGGGTGTCACGGCGGACAAGCTCAATGGCTGGGCCGATGTCGTCGGTTGGGAGGTGCTGCTCAACAAGGCGGGCACCACATTCCGCAAGCTGTCCGATGCCGACAAGCTTGGCATCGACCGCGACAAGGCGATTGCGCTGATGGTCGAGCAGCCATCGCTGATCAAGCGCCCGGTGCTGGAATATCCTGGCGGCGTGCTGGTCGGGTTCAAGCCTGAACTTTATGCCGAGGCGCTGGGCTGATTCCAGTTGTCATAAGCCTGTCAGCTTGGCCGCTTAAAGCCTATTCCAACGCAGTATGATTTCGTCATTCCCGCGAACGCGGGAATCCCGCTACTGTCGAAACGTCAGCACAGAAGCGGGCCCCCCGCATACGCGGGGGTGACGACGATTTTATCGCAACGAGACAAGGAAAAACCCATGCCCAAGGCCATCTGGAACGGCACCGTGATCGCCGAGAGCGACGACACCGTCGTCGTCGAGCGCAACCATTATTTCCCGCGTGACAGCGTCCGCGCCGACCTGCTCAAGCCCAGCGCCACCACCAGCGTGTGCGGGTGGAAGGGCACCGCGTCCTATTATTCGCTCGAGGTCGACGGCAAGACCAACGCCGATGCGGTCTGGTACTACCCCGAGCCCAAGGATGCGGCGAAAGAGATCACCGATCGCATGGCGTTCTGGAAGGGCGTCGAGGTCACCGCGTGATTCTCGCTGCGGTCGCGCTGCTCGCCAGCACCACCAGCCCGCTCGTCATCGCGCATCGCGGGGCGAGCGGGGAGCGGCCCGAGCACACGCTCGAGGCCTATGGCCACGCGATCGATCAGGGTGCGGACTATATCGAACCCGATCTGGTCAGCACCCGCGACGGCGTGCTGGTGGCGCGGCACGAGAACGAGATATCGGAAACCACCGATGTCGCCGATCATCCCGAGTTCGCCGACCGCAGGACCAGCAAGCTGATCGACGGGCAGACCCTGACCGGCTGGTTCACCGAGGACTTCACACTGGCAGAGCTCAAGACCCTGCGCGCCAAGGAACGCCTGCCGCAGTTGCGCAAGGCCAACACCGCCTATGACGGCCAGTTCGAGGTGCCGACGCTCAGCGAGATCATCGCCCTTGTGCAGAAGCGCCAGGCGAAGACCGGGCGCTCGATCGGCCTCTATCCCGAAACCAAGCACCCGAGCTATTTCCGCTCGATCGGCCTGCCGCTCGAAGAGCCTTTGGTCGCGGCGCTGGACGCATCCGGCTATCGCGACGCCGACGACCGGGTGTTCATCCAGAGCTTCGAGGTCGAAAACCTCAAGCGCCTGCGCGGCATGACGAAGCTGCCGCTGGTGCAACTGATGGCGGCATCCGCCGGCCCGCCCGACCTGCCCGGCGTCACCTATGCCGCGATGAGCACGCCCGATGGCCTAGCCGATGTCGCGCGCTATGCCGACGCGATCGGCGCAGAAAAGTCGATGGTCATACCGCGCGATACTGCAGGCAATCTGGTCGAGCCGACGACGCTCGTGAGCGATGCGCATGCTGCGGGTCTCAAGGTCCATGTGTGGACCTTCCGGCGCGAAAACTACTTCCTGCCGCAGGATCTTCGTGTCGGCGCCGACCCGACCGGCAGCGGAAACATAACCGCAGAGATCCGCGCATATCGCGCCACCGGCATCGACGGCTATTTCACCGACAACGTCGCCGAAGGCGTCGCCGCCGCTCGCTGATTCAATGGGGGATCACGGCTTCGGGGGCGATCCGCCCGAAGCCGTGCCCTCTTCACGCGCGGCTTCCTTGCCATCGCGGATGGCGTCGCGCATGTCCTTCTTGTCGTCCGCATCGGCCTTTTCAGGCTCGTCGTTCAACGCCTTTGCGGCTTTCGGCGCCAGGCACAGCCGGGCAAAGACCGGCAAATGGTCGGACCCGACATTCTCGAGCACCTTCATGTCCACCAGCGTGAAATCGGGCGAGATGAACAGGTGATCGAGCGGCCAGCGCAGCCCGGGCAGGTTCGCCGGGAAGGTCGCATACAGCCCGCGACCGACGCGCGGATCGAGATAGCCACCGATCCGCTTGAACATCTGCGAGGTGCGCGACCAGGCGACATCGTTGAAATCACCCATCGCCAGCACGGGCAGGTGGGTTTCCTTGGCATGGCGCGCGGCGATCGCGATCTCGGCATCGCGCTTTTCGGTATCGTTGCCAGGCTGCGGCGGACGCGGATGCAGCCCGATATAGCGGAACCTTGCCCCGGCCCCGGTCTGCATGGTCGCAAACACCGATGGCGTCTCGGTGTCGATCAGCCAGGTGATCTCGGCGTCTTCGACCGGCAGTCGCGACAGCAGGATCAGGCCATAGAGGTTGTCGAGCGGCGCCGACTGCCGGTGCGGATAGCGATCGATCACCGGCTTGAGCGCAGCTTCCCACATTTCGTCGGTCTCAAGCAGCAGCACGATGTCGGGATCCTCGCGATCGATCAGCGATATCGTCCGCGCATAATCGCGGTTGGTCTGCAGCACGTTGAACGAAAATGCGCTGAAGCAGTTCTCGCGGCTGACCACCGCCTGCGCGACCTCCGTCTTGGCGAGGCGCGTGTAGGGATAAATGCGCGCCGCCTGCCATCCGATCACCAGCACCATGCCGACCACGACCAGCGTGCGCGCCCAGCCTGCGAGCACCGGGATCGCCAGCGCCAACGCCAGGATGGCAACCAGGATCAGTGCCACACGCGGGAAATCCCACATGCGGATGTACCACCGATAGCTGGTCAGCAGGCTGAGCGCGGTACCGGTCGCAGCAATCGCAGCCAGCACATAAACCAGTGTTCGCAGCATCCTGAGTAATATCCATGTCTTGAGAAGTTCGCGGGCGCTCTTGTCGCCAAATGCGCGCGATTAGGCAAGCGCGGCTTGTGCGACGGTCATCGGTCGCCTGTCGTTGTTGTATTTGCACCGCACCGCCTGCCCCGCTACACCGGCGCGCATGTCCACGACCTACACGCTCGATACGTCGACCAGCCGCGCCAACCCCACCCCTGCGCCGATGAAGCGCCTGACCGTGCCCGCGATCCAGCGGCGCAAGGTGGATGGCGTGACCGAACAGCCTGTGGTGATGCTGACCGCCTACACCGCACGGATGGCGCAGTTGCTCGATCCGCATTGCGACATGCTGCTGGTCGGCGATTCGCTGGGCCAGGTGATCTACGGATTGCCCAGCACGGTGCCGGTGACCATCGAGATGATGGCAGCGCATGGCGCTGCGGTCGTTCGCGGCAGCTATCACAGCATCGTCGTCATCGACATGCCGTTCGGCAGCTATGAAGCCTCGCCCGAACAGGCGTTCGCCAGCGCCGCCCGGTTGCTCAAGGAAACCGGCGCGGCGGCGGTGAAGCTCGAGGGCGGCGCGGCGATGGCGCCGACCGTCAGGTTCCTTACCGAACGCGGCATCCCCGTGGTCGGCCATGTCGGGCTGACCCCGCAGGCGATCAACATTCTGGGCAGCTATGCCGCGCGCGGGCGATCGGGCGCCGAAGCCGACAAGATCGTCAGCGATGCGGTCGCGCTCGACAAGGCGGGCGCCTTCGCGATCGTGGTCGAAGGCGTGGTCGAGCCGATCGCGATTGCGGTAACCGAGGCGGTGGCTGCGGTGGTGATCGGCATCGGCGCATCGGCGCAGTGCGATGGTCAGGTCTTGGTCACCGAGGATATGCTCGGCCTGTTCGAGCGCACCGCGCGGTTCGTCAAGAAATACGAGAACCTGGCCGGGGTGATCGAGACCGCGGTGAAGAGCTATTCGGCCGAAGTGTCCGCCCGCAGCTTCCCAAGCGCCGACCAGACCTACGCACCGAAGGACTGACCATCGTCATTCCCGCGAACGCGGGAATCCCGCTTTCTTTGATCTTGGCGAAAAAGCGGGACCCCCGCGTTCGCGGGGGTGACGAGAATAGGTGCCTGTAGAGGTCCGTTTCTTCCGCTCTTCCCTCAGATCAGCTCCAACGCCACCGCCGTCGCCTCGCCGCCGCCGATGCACAGCGATGCCACGCCACGCGTACCGCCATGCGTCTGCAGCGCCGAAATCAGCGTCGCGATGATCCGCGCGCCGCTCGCGCCGATGGGATGGCCCAAAGCGGTCGCCCCGCCATGCACGTTGACCTTGTCGTGCGGAATACCAAGGTCGCGCATCGCGATCATCGAAACGCAGGCAAACGCCTCGTTGACCTCGAACAGATCGACGTCATCCACGCTCCATCCGGCCTTTTCCATCGCCTTGCGGCTGGCATCGACCGGCGCGGTGGTGAACTTGGCAGGCGCATGCGCGTGCGCCGCGTGGCTGACGATCCGTGCGACCGGCTTGAGGCCAAGCTTGTCGGCGACGCTCTGCCGGGTCAGCACCAAGGCGGCCGCGCCATCCGAGATCGACGAAGCGTTGGCAGCCGTGATCGTGCCGTCCTTGGCGAAGGCGGGCTTGAGCGTCGGGATCTTGCTGGCATCGCCCTTGAGCGGCTGTTCGTCCTTGTTGACGGTGACATTGCCCTTGCGCCCTGCGATCTCGACCGCGACGATCTCGCGATCGAACGCGCCCGAGGTCTGCGCATGCTGCGCGCGGGTGAGCGAGGTCACCGCGTAATCGTCCTGCGCCTCGCGGGTGAACTGATATTCGCCTGCGGTTTCCTCGGCAAACGTCCCCATCGCCCGGCCGGGTTCATAGGCGTCCTCGAGGCCGTCGAGGAACATATGGTCCATCACCCGGTCATGGCCGATCCGCGCGCCGCCACGATGCTTGGTCAGCAGGTACGGCGCGTTGGTCATGCTTTCCATGCCGCCGGTGACCAACATGTCGACCGATCCCGATGCCAGCGCTTCGGCGCCCATGATCGTTGCCTGCATGCCGCTGCCGCACATCTTGTTGACCGTGGTCGCCTCGACCGAATTCGGCAGACCCGCCTTCAGCGCCGCCTGGCGTGCAGGCGCCTGGCCAAGCCCTGCCGGCAGAACGCAACCCATATAGATCCGCTCGATGGCATCGCCGGACACGCCTGCCCGCTCGACCGCCGCCTTGACCGCGGTCGCGCCAAGCTCGGTCGCGCTTGCGCCAGACAGGCTGCCCTGAAAGCTGCCCATGGGAGTGCGCGCGTACGACACGATGACGACGGGATCGGCGGCGGAAAATGCGGTCATGACATTCGGTCCTTTGGCGGCTTCAATGATGGCATTTCCCCTAGAGCAAGCGGCGCTGCATTTCAAATGCCGCACGCGGGCCATGAAAGCGCTTTCCACCCCCAGCCCATGCCCGCTAAAGGCCGATGGACGCGCCTCCATCCCCGGCGCAAGGCTGATTAAACGATGTTTTCACCCCTGCTGCACCACCCCGTGATCGCTCCGATCGCTGCAGCGATACTGGGGGCGATCCTTGGCAGCTTCATCGCAGCCCTGGTTGGCCGCTGGCCGCAGGGGCGCTCGGTGCTCACCGGCAGATCGGCATGCGATTCGTGCGGCGTAACGCTCCGCCCTTGGCAGCTGGTGCCGATCATCTCCTATCTGGTGCTGCAGGGCCGATGCGCCGCATGCGGCGGAAAGATCGGACGCGACGCGCTGCTCGTTGAATTGGTCGCTGCGGCCATCGGCGGGCTGGCCCTGGCGTTACACCCTGGCTGGCCAGGGGTGGCTATTGCCGCGTTCGGATGGCTGTTGCTGCCCCTGGCGTGGCTGGATTTCAGGCACTATTGGCTGCCGCATCCGCTCACTTTGGCGCTGGCGATCGGCGGGCTGATTGCCGCCAGCGCAGGCATCCCGCCAGACTGGGCCAGCCGCCTTATCGGCGCCGTCACCGGGTTCGGGATGCTGTCGATCATCGCATTTGCCTATCGAGCCTTTCGCGGGCGCGAGGGGCTGGGCGGCGGCGACCCGCTGCTGCTCGGTGCCATCGGTCTGTGGCTGGGATGGCAGCTGCTGCCGCTGGTGCTGATGATCGCCAGCGGTGCAGGTCTGGTCATCGCGCTCGTTCTGCAACGGCGCGGCGTGGCACTCACGAGCGCAACGCGTTTTCCGCTGGGCACGCTGATGGCAGCGGCGGCCTGGCCGGTCGCATTGCTGTTTGCGTTGCCCTGACAGCCAAGCCGATAAGCCTCAGCAATCAGCTGCGACGGGCGGCCTTGTCGAGGCGGGGCGCCAAAAACCTGCGTCCGGCCTTGGACACCGCAACGGTGATGCTGGCGAGCAAGGTCAAAAAGCCGAGCCCGACGATCAGACCCGACGATGCGCCGAGCGCGAGCAGGATCAGCATGACGCCGACAAAGGGCGCTGCCACGAGCCCGAACAGACCGGCGACGACAAGCGTGGATTGGAGCGTGTTGAACATGGCGGGGATCTTCCGGCGTAGCTGCGAGTGCGCAGGCATCGAACGACACGATAGCCAAGCCGATACCCGATGATGGCAGATATCGGCGCTATCCGCCAGACGATTCAGCCCCCCTGCCGCCCGGCGATCAGCGCATCGACCACCGATGGATCGGCCAGAGTGCTGGTATCCCCCAGCGCCCCGACGTCATTTTCGGCGATCTTGCGCAGGATGCGCCGCATGATCTTGCCGCTGCGGGTCTTGGGCAAACCTGGCGTGAAGTGAAGGTGATCGGGCGTCGCGATCGGGCCGATCTCCTTTCGCACCAGCGCCCTCAATTCGGCCACCAACGCATCGTCGAAATTTTCGCCGACGTTGAGCGTGACATAGCAGTAGATCCCCTGCCCCTTGATGTCGTGCGGAAAGCCGACGACCGCCGCTTCGGCGACCCTGGGGTGCAGCACCAGCGCGCTTTCGACCTCGGCGGTGCCCATGCGGTGGCCCGAGACGTTGATCACGTCATCGACCCGGCCGGTGATCCGGTAATAGCCGTCGGCGTCGCGCTTGCAGCCGTCCCCGGTGAAGTACTTGCCCTTGTAGGTGCTGAAATAGGTCTGCACGAAGCGGTCGTGATCGCCATAGATGGTGCGCGCCTGACCCGGCCATGCCGCAGCGATGCACAGATTGCCCTCGGTCGCACCTGCAAGCACGTTGCCATCGGCATCGACCAGCTGGGGATCGATGCCGAAGAACGGCAACCCCGCACTGCCCGGACGCATCGCATGGGCATAAGGCAGTGTGGTGATCATGATCCCGCCGGTCTCGGTCTGCCACCAGGTGTCGATCACCGGAACCTGTTCCTTACCGACCACCCGGTAATACCAGCGCCATGCCTCGGGGTTGATCGGCTCGCCCACCGACCCGATCAGTCGCAGGGCAGAAAGGTCGTGTTTTTCCACCGGCGCGTCGCCTTCGCGCATCAGCGCGCGGATCGCTGTCGGTGCGGTGTAGAAGATGTTGACGCCGTGCCGCTCGCACATGTCCCAGAACCGGCTGTGGTCGGGGTAATTGGGAACGCCCTCGAACAACAGGCTGGTCGCACGGTTGAGCAGCGGGCCATAGACCGAGTAGCTGTGCCCGGTCACCCAGCCGATGTCCGCGGTGCACCAATAAACCTCGCCCGGACGGTAATCGAAGGCGTAGTGGAACGTCGTCGCGATCCACACCGCATAGCCGCCGGTGGTATGCAGCACGCCCTTGGGCTTGCCGGTCGATCCCGACGTGTAGAGAATGAACAGGGGATCTTCGGCATTCATCGGTTCGCACGGGCAGGACTCGGGGACGGTCGCGGCTAGATCGTGATACCAGTGATCGCGGCCTCCGGTCATGCCGACGTCCGCGCCGGTGTGCCGCACGACCAGCACCGCATCGACGTCGATGCCATGCTCCTCCAGCGCAGCATCGACATTGGCCTTGAGCGGCACGGTCTTGCCGCCGCGCATCCCGGCATCGGCGGTGATCACGACACGGCTGGCGCAATCCTCGATCCGCCCGGCCAGCGCCTCGGGCGAGAATCCGCCGAACACGACCGAGTGCACCGCGCCGATCCGCGCGCAGGCGAGCATCGCGATCGCACCCTCCAGCACCATCGGCATATACACGGTGACGCGGTCGCCCTTCTTGACGCCCAGTGCCTTGAGCGCCCCTGCCATCGCCTGAACCTCGCGCAGCAGGTCGTCGTAGCTCAAGCTGCGGACGTCTCCAGGCGCATCGCCCTCCCACACCAGCGCGTTATCGTCGCCATGCCCGGCGGCAACATGCCGATCGACGCAGTTGAAGCACAGATTGAGCTCGCCATCCTCGAACCAGCGGATATCGACCGGGTCATATGACGATCCGTTGATCTTCGTGGGAGTGACCGACCAATCGATCCGGTCCGCCTGCAGCGCCCAGAAGCCATCGGGATCACGCAGCGAAGCGGCATGCATCTCGCCATATTGCTTGGGCGTGCACCAGGTCTGCGGGTCGTTGGGCGGCGAAATCAGCGCTTCGGCAGAATGCTCTTCGCGGGGGCTGGTCATGGCGATGGTCCTTGATTGCTTGGGGCTGTGCGGCAGACTGCCGGCATCTTGTCTGCCCCTTGTCTGCCCCATGCCGACTGCATGGGCAACCCGCAGCGGCCCGCCGCAAATCTGGCGATATTGTTGTTGATATAACATTACACCGGTGCTAGCGGACGCGCCAACAGCCGCCGGGTCGCATCCGGGCACAGCCCTGCCCGTTCCACGTCCGCCTTTAGGGCGCGGCGGCTGACAACTGAAAAGACAAACAACCACGGGAGCATATACCGATCATGCGCAGCACAGCTCTGCTCGTCACCACTTCGCTTGGCCTCAGCACCGCGCTGTTGGCGCCTTTGCCCGCTCTGGCGCAGCAAGCCCGCACGGTGGCGGTCGCCGATGAAGACGGCGACGATTTCCACCGCAACCGCGGCATCATCGTGACCGCGCCGTTCGTTCGCGATCTCAGCATCCTTGCAGGCACGTCCGAACTGAGCGGGGACGATCTGTCGCGCGAATCGCGCTCGCAGATCGGGGACGCGCTGACCAAGCTTCCCGGCGTTTCTGCGACCAGCTTTTCTCCCGGGGCTTCGCGCCCTGTCCTGCGCGGTTTCCAGGGTGAGCGGATCCGCGTGCTGACCGATGGCATCGGCACGATCGACGTGTCGAACACCTCGCCCGACCACGGCGTCACCGTGGAGCCGATCATCCTCGACCGGGTCGAGGTGCTACGCGGCCCTGCGGTGCTGCTGTTCGGCGGACAGGCGGTCGGCGGCGCGGTCAACACGATCGACAAGCGCATCCCGCGCGAGGTGCCAGAAGAACCCTTCCACCTCGACGCGCTCGCCACTTACGGATCGGCTGCGGACGAACGCAGCATCGGCGCCAGCCTTGATGTGCCGATCACCTCCAAGCTGGTGCTGCATCTCGACGGCAGCTACCGCAAGTCCAACGACCTGCGCGTCGGCGGGTTCGTCCTCTCGCCCGGCCTGCGTGCCGAGCAGCTCGAAATCGCAGCCGAGGAGCGCGAGGAAGGCAATATCGGCGAGGCCGAAGAGGCCGAAGAACTGGCCGGGTTGCGCAATCGCATTCCCAACACCGGCACGGAAACCTACAGCTTCGCTGGCGGCCTCGCCTATATCGGAGAAGGCGGCAGCTTCGGGATTTCGGGCAGCTATTATAACAGCCTGTACGGCGTGCCCGAGCGGCCCGGCGCGGGGCACCATCATCACGACGAAGAGGAAAGTGCTGGCGGAGAGGAAGAAGGTCCCGTGACCATCGGCCTCGACCAGATCAAGGTCGATTTCCGCGGCGAGGTGAACCTGCCCGGCTTCTTCCAGGCGCTTCGGCTGCGCGCCGCTTATGCCGACTTCAAACAGACCGAGTTCGAGGGCGACGAGGTCGGCACCGTGTTCACCAATCAGGGCATCGAATCGCGGCTCGAGCTGGTGCAGCGCGACAACGGTGGATGGCGCGGCGCAAGCGGCGTGCAATATGTCCACCGCGATTTCAGCGCCATCGGTGCAGAAGCGTTCGTTCCGCCCAACGTCACCGACCAGATCGGACTGTTCACCCTGCAGGAAGTGCGTAGCGGCGATTTCGAGGTCGAGGGCGCCGCGCGATACGACAAGGTCAACGTAAAATCGCAGCCGCTGGGGGTGGAGCGCGACTTCAACTCCTATTCGTTCGCGCTGGGCCTGGCCTATATCGCCAACGACCAGATGCGCATCGGGGTCAACCTCAACCGCGCCCAGCGCGCGCCGGCAGCCGAGGAGCTGTTCTCCAACGGAGCGCACATCGCCACGCAGGCGTTCGAGATCGGCAACCCCGATTTCACCACTGAAAAGAGCTGGGGTGGCGAGGCGTATATCCGCTGGTCGACCCCGGACGTGAAGCTGTCGTTGACCGGCTTCTACAACCGCTTCGACGACTTCATCATCGACGTGCCGACCGGGCTGGAGGAAGATGACCTGCCGGTGTTCCAGTTCATCCAGAACGATGCCAAATATTATGGTGTCGAGGCCGAGGCATCGGTGATCTTCGCGCGCGCCGGCGGTTTCCGCTTCAGCGCCGACGGTGTGGCCGATTATGTCCACGCCTCGCTCGATGGTCTGGGTCCGGTGCCCCGCATCCCACCGCTGCGGCTGCTGGGTGGGCTTGAAGCGCAAAGTGACGTCGTCAGCCTGCGCGCAGAGGTGGAATGGTTCGACGACCAGCGGCGCAATGCCAACTTCGAAACCGAGACCGACGGGTTCACGCTGGTCAACGCCAGCGCTTCGTGGAAACCGCTGGGTCCGGGCCGGGGTGTGACGCTGATCGCGTCGGCCAACAACATCTTCGATGTCGTCGGCCGCCGCGCTGCCAGCTTCACCAAGGATTTCGCGCCGCTCGCCGGTCGCGACTTCCGGATCTCGGCAAAGTTCAGCTTCTGATGGGATACTGTAACCTCGTTCTCCGGCGAAAGCTGGAGAACGGGGCCCGTGTACTAAGTCGCCAATGACCATTTCCGTCATTCCCGCGAACGCGGGAATCCCGCTCTTCTTTGCACGATCGGCAAAGAAGCGGGACCCCCGCCTGCGCGGGGGTGACGATAGAACTGGGAATTGATGCGTTCCCTCTGCGGATGCCTCCGCAGCGCTGTCAGCTTTCGCCGAAGCCTACCGACAGGAAGTCGGGCATCGGGCCGTTCCAGCCATCATCGGGACCATCGTCACGATCGTTCGAACGCCGCGGCTTCGACGCAGCCGGACGGCGGTCGGCCGATCGCGGGCGATCCTCGCGGGGCTTGCTGTCGCGGGACTTGGCTTCACGGGGCTCGCGCCGCGGCTTGTCCTCACGGACCTCCTCGGGGCGGACAACCTCTTCACGCTCGTCCTGTACCGGTGCGCGCTCTTCGCGCGGTGCGCGGGCCTTGGCCTCGCCGCGCGCGGTCCTGCGCCGGGGCGTACGTTCCTCGGAATCGCGTGCCTTGGCAGGCTTGGCGGGCTTGGCCTCTGCGCTCGATCCGCCGGAGTCGGCCACGGTGATCTCGGGGATCGTCGTGCCGATCAGCTTTTCGATATTGGCGAGCGCTTCGGCGTCTTCCTCGGTGATGAAGGTATAAGCCTTGCCGGTCGCCCCTGCCCGGCCCGTGCGGCCGATGCGGTGGACGTAATCGTCGGGATGCCACGGTGCGTCATAGTTGAACACATGGCTGACGCCCTTGATGTCCAGCCCGCGCGCGGCGACGTCTGACGCCACCAGAATGTTGATCGTGCCGTCCTTGAACTTGTCGAGTTCGGCGATGCGGTCGCGCTGCTCCATGTCGCCATGGATCTCGCCCGAATCGAAGCCGCCCTGGCGCAGCGCCTTGTTGAGATCGCGCACCGTGGTCTTGCGGTTGCAGAAGATGATCGCGGTGTGGACACCGGCATCGAGCATGGTGAACAGCGTATCGCGTTTGCGCCGCGACTGAACGCGAACCTTGCCCTGCTCGATCGAGGCGTTGGCGCTCGCAGGCCTTGCGACCTCAATGTACTTGGGACTGGTCAGGAAGCGGTCCGACAGCTTCTTGATCGGCGGCGGCATCGTCGCGGAAAACAGCAAAGTCTGGCGCGTGGCGGGCAGCCGGGTGCAGATCGTCTCGATATCGGGGATGAAGCCCATATCGAGCATCCGGTCGGCCTCGTCGATCACGAGCAGGCCGCAACCGGTCAGCAGGATATTGCCGCGATCATACAGGTCCATCAGGCGGCCCGGGGTCGCGATCAGAACATCGACGCCCTTTTCGAGCGCCTTGATCTGGTCGCCCATCGATACGCCGCCGATCAGCAGCGCCATCGAAAGCTTGTGATACTTGCCGTACTTTTCGAAATTCTCGGCGACCTGGGCGGCGAGTTCGCGAGTCGGCTCGAGGATCAGCGAGCGCGGCATCCGCGCGCGGCTGCGGCCTTCGCCCAGCACGTCGATCATCGGCAGAACGAACGCAGCGGTCTTGCCGGTGCCCGTCTGCGCGATGCCGATGATGTCCTTGCCCATCAGGATCGACGGTATGGCCTGCGCCTGGATCGCGGTCGGAGTCGTATAGCCGGAATCAGTGACCGCCTGGATCAATTCTTCGGAAAGGCCGAGATCGGCAAATATCATAGGGTATCCAGATTAAGGCAGCAGTGCAGACACAGTTCGTCGCGCTATCGATGCAGGGCCATGGGCCACGTGGCCCCCTTGGGCAAACATTGCCCAAAAGTCAACCATCGTGCGGTGACATGCCAAACTGCGATCAGTCCTCGGGGACCAGCTGGCGCAGCTTCTCGACCCCGCATTTGCTGCCCGATCGCGCCTGCAGCAGATCGCGGTCCACGCACAGGCGGCCGTCGCCGCTGCGCTCCATGTAAAAGCCCTGATAGAACTCGCGCGCGCTGCACGATTTCTCGAGCTCCGCCTCGATCATCCGCTGGTCGCGCATGAACAGCACCAGCATGTCGTCATTGACCACGCGAACCCCGGTGACGTCGCGCATCGCCAAGCACTTGCCGACCTTGCGGCGCTCGAAACGGGGCGGCTCGGGCACCGGAACGCGGCGCGGCGGCGGCACCGGCATCAGCGAGGACTGCGACAGCGACTGGCGCGGCACGCGGATGATGATCCGCTGTTCGATGCGGACCTGGGCCATCGCACGCGGCGCCGGATCCAATGTGCCGAGCATTGCCGCGGGCAAGCCGGCCTTCACGCCATCGTCGGTTACGCCGGCGCGCTCTTCGGGCACCGGCAGCGAGCCCAGCATCAAAAGCGCAAACAGGACGTCAACAAATGCCATGGCCGCTTGCGGCTATCCTCCGAACCCTCAGGCTGCAAGTGCAGCCACCCCTTGTGTCCCGGTTAAGCCGAACGATTGAACCGTGGATTAACGCTGCGACGGAGCAATCGACAAGGCAAAATTAGCCCACGACTGTTGCACAGCCGACACGCTTTTTGCGATCTGGTTGCCCGTTGTTTGGCGCCGGTCGCCGGTGTAGACAGCAAGCCATGATCGATGCCGCCAAACAGCCTGCCCTCATCGAAAGCCTGTCTGCCATATTGGGCGGCAGGGGCCTTTCAATCGACCCAGGCGAAATCGCCCCGTGGCTGACCGATTGGCGCGGCCGTTATCATGGCGCGGCGCTGGCCATGGTGGCGCCTGCTAACGCTGCCGAACTGGCCGAAATCGTCAAGCTTGCCGCGATCACCGGCACCCCGATCGTACCCCAGGGGGGCAACAGCGGCATGGTCGGCGGGGCAACGCCCGACACTTCCGGAACCGCGCTGCTGCTCAGCACGCGGCGGATGAATGCGATCCGTGCCATTGATCCGCAGGCGGGCACCGTCATCGCCGAGGCAGGAGTCGTGCTGCAGACCCTGCACGAAGCGGTCGCCGTGCATGACATGCGCTTTCCGCTGACCTTGGGCGGCAAGGGATCGGCAACCGTCGGCGGCCTCGTATCCACCAATGCGGGCGGAACGCAGGTGCTGCGCCACGGCACGATGCGCGCGCTGGTCGAGGGGATCGAAGCGGTGCTGCCCGATGGTTCGCTCTACGAAGGGCTGGTCACGCTCAAGAAGGACAATCGCGGCTATGATCTCAAGCACCTGCTGATCGGGGCGGAGGGCACGCTGGGCATCGTCACGGCCGCAACGCTGAAGCTGGTCCCGGCGCTGGTCGACCGCGCGGTCGTCTGGGCAGGCGTGGAGTCGCCGCTTGCTGCGCGCGATCTGCTGCTGCTGCTTGAAGCCCGTGCCGGCCGCGAGATCGAAGGGTTCGAGATCATTCCGCAGCGGTGTCTCGACAACGTGCTGCGCCATATTCCCGGGACGCGGGCACCCTTGGCATCCCCCTGCCCCTGGAATGTGCTGATCGAGTTTGCCCGCGACAACCCGTCGGCAATGCCGCCCGACGCCTTGGCCGAAACGATGATGACCGAAGCATATGATCACGGACTGATCATCGACGCGGCGATCTCGGCAAGCGAATCGCAGGCGGAAGCCTTCTGGAAGCTGCGCGATTCCATTTCGGAGGCGGAACGTACCGAAGGCCCGGCGATGCAGCACGATATCAGCGTGCCGGTGGCCGAAATGGCGCGCTTCATCATTGAGGCCGGCGCCAAGGTCGAGGCGCGTTTCCCCGGAACCGAGGTCGCTGCCTTTGGGCATATGGGCGATGGCAATGTCCACTTTCATGTCGCTGCCCCCAAGGGAGCCGACCGCGAAGGCTGGACCGCCGGTCCAGGCAAGGAAATCAGCGCCTTCGTGCACGATCTGGTGGTCGCGGCCCAGGGGTCGATCTCCGCCGAACACGGCATCGGCCAGATGAAGCGCGACGAACTGGCGCGGCTCGGCGATCCGGCGTGGATCAACGCAATGCAGGCGATCAAGCGCGCGTTGGACCCGATGGGCATCATGAATCCCGGCAAGCTCGTTACCGCCTGATCGCACTCCCTCTTGCGCCGGGCTTTCTGGCAACTTAAGGCGCTTGCTCCGAAAACAAATCAAGCCACCAGTTTCAGCGGAGAATAGTTCATGGCCAGCGCGCCGCAAGCAAACCGTCTGCCGGTTCTTTTCAACGATCTCGTGCCGCTCAATTCCAAGGATCACGCCAACTTCCGTTCGCGGACGATGGATGGCGCGCATTTCCTCAAGAACCAGCACGCGATCCCGCTGACGGTCGAGGAGTTCTCGCAGGCGCAGCGCCATTATCCGATCATCTTCTCGGCAGGACCGGACCCGGTGCCGCTGGCGCTGATGGGAATGAACGAAGGCGTCAACGTCTTCCTCGACGACGACGGCAAGTATCGCAAGCCGGCCTATGTCCCCGCATACATCCGCCGCTATCCGTTCATGCTCGCCAAGCTGCGTCCCGATGCCGACGAGCTGTCGCTCTGCTTTGACCCGACCTGCGAGGCGCTGGGCGAGTTCGAGGAAGGCGATGCGCTGTTCGATGGCGACCAGCCCAGCGAAGTGACCAAGCATATCCTGCAGTTCTGCGAGGATTTCGAACGCGCCGTTCAGGGCACCGCGTTCTTCATGGAAGAGCTCAAGAGGCTCGATCTGCTGATGGACGGAGAGCTCAAGATCGAGCACCCCACGCTGTCACAGCCGTTCGTCTATCAGGGCTTCCAGATGGTGAGCGAAGAAAAGCTGCGCGAACTGCGCGGCGACGAACTGCGCAAGCTGAACCAGAACGGCGCTCTGCCGCTGATTTACGCCCATCTGTTCTCGCTTCAGGTGATGCGCGACCTGTTCGCCCAGCAGGCCGCCGACGGCAAGGTTCCCAATCTGCCGCAGCAGACCGCAGCGATCAACTGATCAATAGCAGTTTTTCCCCGTCATTCCCGCGAAAGCGGGGGTGACGACGGGAGGCAGTTGGCGTCCCAGGGGGATAACAGCCCTCTACGGATCATCCCACCGCGCGGCGTCGGCATAGTCCTCGTCGCGCGGTTCGATCCACTGCCTGCCCTGCCCGCCGGTCTCGCTCTTCCAGAACAGCGCCCGGCTTTTCAGATAATCCATCAGGAAATCCGCAGCCTCGAACGCCGCGCGGCGGTGTGCGCTCGCTGTGGCGACCAGCACGATCGGCGCGTGCGGCGGCATCTCTCCGACCCGGTGGATGACCAATACCGCCTCCAGCGGCCAGCGGCTGCCAGCGCCCGTCACCGCCTCGGCAATGCCACGCTCGGTCATGCCCGGATAATGCTGCAGCCAGAGCGCCGAGACCGCGCCATCTGCGCCCGAAGGCCGGACCACGCCGGTAAAGCTTACGACCGCGCCGGACTCCTTGAGCGCGGCGCGGAACGCCGCGACTTCTGCCTCGGGATCGAAAGGTCCGTCGGCGATGCGAATGTCGCAGCGCATCTCAGCCACCGCTGACCGGCGGCAGGAATGCCAGCTCGTCCTCATCCTCGACCAGCGCATCGGCATCGACGATCACGCCGTTGATCGCATAGCGGATGCGCGGCTCGGCGAGCGCGCTGCCCAACAGATCATCGGTCTGGCCCAGAATGCCGATCAGGTCGGCAATCGCATGCGGCTCGCTCAGCCCCAGGCTTCGCTCGGTCCCGCCAGCCAGATCGCCCAGACGGCCAAAGAACAGCAACAGCGCCATGTCCAGCGCTCAGCCGCCTGTCATCGACATGTGCCGCGACAGCGCGGGCGCCGCACCGGGGGCATCGATATGGAAATCATGCCGCTCGGGCTTTCTGGCGATCGCGCGGTCGAGCGCAGCGTCGAGCGCGGCATCGCTGTCGGGACCGCGCAGCGCCGCGCGAAGATCGACCTGGTCGTTCTGGCCCAGGCACATGAATATCTGCCCGGTTGCAGTCACCCGCACGCGGTTGCACCCGGCGCAGAAATTGTTGGTCAGCGGAGTGATCAGCCCAAGCCGTCCGCCAGTCTCGGCGACATCGACATAGCGTGCTGGCCCACCACTGTCGTGCGGGCTGTCGCTCAGCGTCCAGGCCTGCTCGAGCCGGTCGCGGACCGCGGTCAGCGGCAGATAATGGTCGAACCGGTCTTCCTCGACCTCGCCCAATGGCATCACCTCGATCAGGGTCACATCGAACCCGCGGCCATGCGCCCAGCCGATCAGCGAGGGCAGCTCCTCCTCGTTCAGCCCCTTGAGCGCGACAGTGTTGAGCTTGATCTTGAGGCCTGCGCGGTCGGCGGCATCAATCCCTGCGAGCACCTGCGCCAGCGCATCGCGCCGGGTCAGCTTAGCGAACAGGTCGGGCTGCAGGGTATCGAGCGAAACGTTGATCCGGCGCACGCCTGCATCGACCAGTGCCCCGGCATGCTGTTTCAACTGCGTCCCGTTGGTGGTCAGCGTGAGCTCGTCGAGCCCGTGACCCAACTCGCGCCCCAGCAGGCCGATCAGCGTCATCAGGTCGCGGCGGACCAGCGGCTCGCCCCCGGTCAGCCGGATTTTGCGCACCCCGCGCGCGATGAACGCCAGCCCCAGCCGATGCAACTCCTCCAGCGTCAGCACTTCGGCCTTGGGCAGAAACTGCATCCGCTCGGGCATGCAATAGGAACAGCGCAGATCGCAGCGGTCGGTCACCGAGAGGCGGACGTAGCTTATTGTGCGCGAAAAACTGTCGATCAGGGGGCGGGGCGTTACCAGCGTCATGGAGGCAGGACTACAGCAAGCGGCCGCCAGCGCCCACCCTCAATTTTGCGATCGCTCGGGCGCGGGCGCCTTGTTGGGCACCGGCACGATCAAAGGCGCATGCCGCCAGCGCACCAGCAGCCGCACCAGATCGAGCCCGGACAGTCCCAATGTCGCGGTGTTGCGCAACGGGTGGACGTTGACCCGGGGCTGCGCTGCGAGCACCTCGTCGAGCACCAGTTGCACCCGCCCTTTCGTATCGTTGAACGCGGCGAGCGGGGTCACCGATCCGGGCGTGATGCCCAGCAGCTCGACCATTTCGTCGGCGCTGCCAAAGCTGAACCGCCCTGTCCCGACCATATGCCTGAGCGCACCCAGATCGACCTGCTTTTCTGCAAGCACCGTCGCCAGATAGAACTGGCCGCCGGTATCCTTGAGGAACAGGCTCTTGGTGTGCGCACCGGGCACGCGCCGCTCCATCGCGCTGCTTTCCAGCACGGTGAAGACGGCCTCATGCTCGACCTGATCGAAGACGATGCCAGCGGCGGCAAGTTCGCCATGCAGGCGGCTGTCATCGGTCATGCCTACGTCAGTCCGCGGCCATTGCGAGTTTCTGGAAGAACTGCAGCTGTGGCAGACGCAGGTCCGGGCTGCTCGCCTTGGGCCAGTTGCTGACCACCGCGATCACCATCTTCTTTTCGGGCACGATCAGGATCGACTGGCCAAAGATCCCCTGCCCTCCCCAGGCGCCGCCGGGATAGGTCCACCACTGATAGCCATAGCCGAAGCCCGGCAGGCCGATCGGCGTCTGCTCCTTGCCAGCTTCAGCAAACCAGCCCTCGGGTACCTGGCCCGCGCCGCCTTCCATCGCGAACAGGCCCATCCGCGCATAATCCGCCAGCCGGATCGACAGGCAACAGCCGCCGACATTTTGGCCTGCCGAATCGACCATCCAGAACAGATCACCCTCAAATCCCGCAGGCTTGACGATCTTTTCCTCGGCATATTCGGTCAGCGTCTTGCCGGTGGCGCGCTGCACGATAACGCCGATGAGGTTGGTCTCGCCGGTCTTGTAGACCCATTTGCTGCCAGGTTCGGCTTCGCGCGGAAGCGTCTTCATATACGCGCTGTTGGGGTCTTCGCCCGGCCCGACCGCAACCGAGAGCATCTTGACGACATCGCTGTTGGGGTCGGTATAATCCTCGTTCCACTTGACGCCCGAGGTCATCGTCAGGATCTGCTTGACCGAAACGCCATCGTAACCGCTGCCGGCGAGCTCAGGCACGTACTTGGTCACCGGGTCGTCGATCGAGGCGATCAGCCCGTCCTTGACCGCCGCGCCGACCAGCGTCGAGGTGAACGACTTGGCGACCGAAAAGCTGGTCCAGCGGTCCTCGGCACCTAGTCCCAGACCATAGCGCTCGAGCCGGACCTTGCCGTCCTGGATGACCATCAGCCCGGCGACATTCTGCGCCGTCATAAATGCCTCGATCTCGGCATCGCTGACAGGCAGGTCGGCCCCCTTGGGAAGCGCACGCGGGGTGCCCGCCTTGGCGGTGGTGCCGGGGAACTGCGTTTCCATGGCGCGGAAATTGGCCGAGCGCTGGGCATCCGACCAGAACAGGATCTGCGCGCCAGCGGTGCGCACCCGTTCCATCTCGGCGGGGCTCATCTGCTGGATCGACTTGACCGCCGGGGTGGCCTCCTTGGCAACCGCGATCGATCCCGCACCGACCGCCAGCGCACACGCTGCCGCAAAACTCGTCCAAACCCGCATTGCCTCAGTCTCCCTGTTATGATTTCACGTTTGCGTGCGCAGCGAGCGCGCGCTCGCGCGCCTGTTTATGCCCGATCAGCTTTTTGGGATAGCCCTTCACGAACTTGCCCGCAGCTTCGGGATCGTGGATATCCTTGTCCGATAGCGCGGCAAGCTCGGGCACCCACTGGCGGATATAACCCGCCGCATCGAATTTCTCCGATTGGGTCAGCGGCGCCATGATGCGCACGAACATGTTCGAATCCACCCCGGTCCCCGAAGTCCACTGCCAGTTGGTGGCGTTCGATCCATAATCGGCATCGACCAGCGTATCCCAGAACCACGCCTCGCCCACCCGCCAGTCGACCAGCAGGTGCTTGATCAGGAAGGAGGCCGCGACCATCCGCACGCGGTTGTGCATCCATCCGGTCGCCCAGAGCTGGCGCATCCCGGCATCGACCAGCGGATAGCCGGTGCGACCCTGCTGCCAGGCTTCGAGCTCGGCCTTGACCTTGGCATCCGAGGCATCACGCCAGGGGAAGGCATCGAAGGTGTCGCGGGCGTTCTGCTTGCCGTAATCGGGGTATTGCGCGATCACGTTCTGCGCATAATCGCGCCAGACCAGCTCCTCGAGGAAGGTCTCCACCGACCCGCCCGCATCCATCGTCGCATGCCAGACCGTGGCGGGTGAAATCTCGCCGAAATGCAGGTGCGGCGACAGCCGCGACGTGCCCTCGATCGACGGCAGGTTGCGGCGATCCTCATAGTGCTTCGCCTTGGCGAGAAAGGCATCGACCCGCTTGGACGCACCTGCCTCGCCAGGTGTCCACTCTTCGCCAAAACCCTTGGCCCAATCGGGCTTGGTCGGCAGCAGCTTCCAGTCTTCGAGCGTGTCGCTCTTTGGCCAGGTCTTGGGCGCATCGAGCGCATCGGGTGCGGGCAGCGGCTTGGGCGGCGGCATATGCTGCGCCAGCGCGCGCCAGAACGGGGTATAGATCTTGTAGGGCTGGCCCGCGCCCGTGGTCACCGATCCCGGCGGCATCAGATAATTGCCGTGATGGCATTCGAGCGTGCATCCATCAGGCAGCGCTGCCTTGAGCGCGCGCTCGGCATTGCGCCACCAGGGTTCGTAATGCCGCAGGCAATGCACCGCCGCAGCATCGGTCTCGCGCGCAAGGTCGGCAAGCACGTCGGCGGCAACGCCCCGGCGCAGCACCAGCCGCGAGCCCAGCTTGCGCAAATCGGCATCGAGCGCACTCAGGCTGTGGTGCAGCCACCAGCGCGATGCGCCGCCCATCTTGCGATGCTTGGGTGTCTCGTCGTCGAGCACGAACACCGGGATCACCGGTCCGGCCTTCGCAGCTTCAACGAACGCAGCCTGATCAGCCAGCCTGAGGTCGCGGCGCAGCCAGACGATCGAGGGGCGGGTCATGGGGTATCCTTTACATCGACGATCACGGTGAACCGGTCGGCGATCGGTGAACTGTCGAACCGCGCGTCGCGCAATGTCACCCTTTTGCCTCCGGGAATATCGGTGAGGCTCGCATAGGGGATCCGCGCCCAGAACAGAAAGGCCTTCGCGTCAGGATCTTGCGCTGCCGCGCGCGCAACCAACGGGCTCGCCATGTTGGTGGCAGTGGCACCGCGGGCGAGCACCGGGGTCATTCCTTCAACGGCGTTGAAGCTGCCGCGCCCGATCAGGCTCTCGCCACGCCACAAGATGTCGCGATGCCAGAAGCGCACCGGCACGGCGTTGGCGATGACGAGGTCGGGCGTGATGCCGCGCTGCGCGCGCACCGCGATGGCGGTGTCCGCTTCGGCCTTGGCAGAAAAGGCAAAGTTTCCGCCGATATAGACCAATGCCAGCGCCAAGGCCGCCTGTGCCGGTCGTTCCCAGCCTGGCCTGCCTGCCGCTTCCCTGCGTCGCGACGCCCAGATGCCCAGCGGCAGGATGGTCCACAGCATCGCATCGATAATGAACAGCGTGTCGCCATAGAACCAGCGCGGCGAGAACGGCTCGAGCAACCGGATGCCGTAATTGTTCATGTAATCGAGCGCGGGATGCGACAGCGTGCCGACATAGGCCAGGATCAGCAGCGGCACCGGCCGCACCGGCAGCCGCGATCGTGGCCGCTTGCGCCGCCGCACCTGCCATCGCTCGAAGCCGATCATCGCGGCTGTCAGCAGCAGCGGCAGGATCAGCAGCGCGATCGGCCCATGCGTCAGCCCGCGCCGCAGCGCCAGCGATTGCGTGCCCATGACGCTCAGCACCGCATCGATATCGGGCAGGTTCGCACCGATGATCAGCGTCGGCACCGCCAGCCCGGTCATCCGCTTGAGACCCGCCTGCCCCAATGCCCATCCGGCAAGACTGTGCGTGAAATTGTCCATATGCGCTCAGTCTTTCGCGGGCCATTCGTCGCGCACCCCGAGCAGCGCGCGCAGATCGGCCAGCGCCTGCGCCTCGCCGGTCACCTTGATCGCCGCCATTCCCATCGCCGCTGCAGGTTTGCAGTTCACCCCAAGGTCATCGAGATAGATGCAGGCCTCGGGCGCGACATCGAGTGCCTCGCACATCATCGCGTAGATGCGCGGATCGGGCTTGCGGACGCCGGCCTTGCTACTTTCGATGACATGGTCGAACCGCGCCATGATCGCGGCGATTTCGGCGGCGCGGGCATCATCGAACACCATCGCCGATCCGCGCCCCGCGCGCACGTTGTTGGTGATGCAGCCGAGCGTAAAGCCATCCGCCTTCAGCGCATCGAGCGCGGCCACCATGCGCGGGCGGACATCGCCCGCCAGGCAACCGATCACGTCGCTGCCGCTGATCTCGAACCCCAGCGCCTGCGCCTCAGCGGCAAAGGCGATGTCGAACGCGGCGGCGTCGATCTCGGCGCGTTCGAAGCGCGCCCAGGCGTTGGTGTCCGGATCGGCAGCGTTGATCCGGCGGACGCAGTCGCGCGGCAAGCCGCGCTGCGCCTCCAGCCGGTTGAACGCCTCGAACGGCGACGAGGTGATCACCCCGCCGAAATCGAAAATAACTGCAGAAAAGCTCATGGAACGATGACCAGCCCCGTCCTGGCGTCGGCCCTGCCCTCGACCGTTTCGGTGTATGCAGCGAGCGCGGCATCGGCTCCCTCCCGCTTCTCGATGCCCAGCAGGCGCGGTGCAAGATCGACAAAGCCAAGCCAGGCCGCCTCGAGCTTCTGGCGGAAGGTGTCCGATCCCCATTCGCCGATCCGCTTGTCACTGCGGCCCGGCGCGAAGAACATCTGGCGCGGGGGGCCAGCCAGCGATGTGCCATCGTCGGTCGAATCCCAGTGCGATTTGCCGACGACGATCGACGCCTTGAGCGCGTCCTTGAAATGGTTGTGCACGCTGGCGGCAACCTGTGGATTGCCGGCCATGTCGACCATCGCGCTGGTGATGCCGGCGTCCATCGCGCCGATCGCGTCATAAGTGATGACCGTGTCGTATAGCCCGAGCGACTCGACATAGGCGGCGTTGCCCGCGCTGGTCAGCCCGACGATACGCGGCCGCGAGGCGCGCTGACCGAGCACCTGTGCCAGGCCGATCGCGGTCTTGCTCGATGCGCTGGCAATCAGGATTTGCTGCGCAGCATAATCGCCTTCGTCCTCGAGCTGGTCGGCAATCAACCATCCGGTGAGGAACAGCGGGCGGAACACCGGCCAGTAATCGTGATCCTGCGCGCGATAATCACCCAGAGCATCGATCCGCTGATACTGGTTGTAGATCACCGGCAGCGTGGTGCGGCGCGGGGTCATGTCGGTGAAGCCGTGCGGCCCGACCTTGCCCGGCATCAGCACCGCGTGGCTCGCCATCGGGAAATAGCCGTAAAGCTGCGTCCCCACGGGTACGCCCGCGTGCGCGCTGCGGCTGACGGTAGCGAAGCCCCAGACCGGCAGCCGACCCGGAGCGTCGCGCTCGGCGAAGAAATCCCAATAGCCCTGATCGTTGCCGAACAGGCCCATGGGCTTGCCGAACACCGCGTAGGTGACGTTGTTGGCGGTCATGGCATAAAGGTCGAGCGTGACCTCGATTGCAACTTCGGGCAGATCGGTTTGCGGCGCATCGACGATCTGAGCGTCGGCTATCTGGTCGCGGTCGATATCGATGGCCCAGCGTTGGGTGGTCACGGTCTTGGTTCCTCGTTCCAAATGCTAACTATGCCGTCACCCCCGCGAAGGCGGGGGTCCCGCTTTTTCTCGGCACTCGGCCAAGAAGCGGGATTCCCGCGTTCGCGGGAATGACGAAGGTGAAAGCATTATCAAACATTCAAATAATTCAGCTTCGCCCCGCCGCGCGGCCAGTCCATCTTGACCAGTCTCCCGGTGCCCGACAGCGTGATGTAGGCGGTCTTGAGCTCTGGCCCGCCGAAGCAGATGTTGGTGGTGAACGGATCATCGGTGCCGACGAACTCGACCAGTTCGCCTTCGGGCGACACCACCGAAATCCCGCTCTGGCCGATCGTTGCAACGCAAATGTTGCCCACGCCATCCACGCCCAGCGAATCGAAGAACGTGTAGCCGCCTGGGCTGTAGAGGAACGTGCCCCCGGGCCCGAGCAGGCCCTGGCTGAACGCGATCTCGCCAGGCGCGGCGATGTCGTACGCCCACAATTTGCAGGTATAGGTTTCCGCGACATAAAGCCGCTTGCCATCGGGCGAGAGGCCGATGCCGTTGGGATTCTCCATCGGGAAGATGACTTCCTTGAGCAGCGACCCATCGGCCTTGGCGTAGAACACGCCGGTCACGTCGCGTTCGCGCCGCCGGGTCTTGCCATGGTCAGTGAACCAGAAGCCGCCGGCATCATCAAACACGATGTCGTTGGGGCCGCGCAGCGTGCAGCCGAAATCGCCATCCTTGTAGAGCGTCTCGACCGCGCCGGTGTCGAGATCGACCCGCTCGATCCGCCCGCCGGAATAGTCCTCAGCCTGGCCGTGCGGGACAAGCAGACCTGCGCGTTCGACATAATGGAAACCGCCGTTGTTGCAGACGTAAAGCTTGCCATCCGGGCCGAGTGCCGCACCGTTGGGGCCGCCGCCGACTTCCGCGATAACCTGTTGCGATCCGTCGGCGAGCACCCGGGTGATGCAGCCTCGTTCGATCTCGACCAACACCACGCTGCCATCGGGCATCGCCACCGGGCCTTCGGGAAAGCGCAAACCTTCGGTGACCAGCTCCATCCAGAATCCCTCTCGCTTACATTCTTGTCAGCCCGCATCATTGCGGCTTGGGCACCGGCTGTCCAGCCTGCATTCGGATCGCGGCGCGGCGCAAATCGGGCTTGAGCAAAACCGTCTTGGTCCCTAGATGCTGGGCTTTAATGACATCACCAGAAAACCTCTCTGTTCGCCGCCCTGCCAGCGACTATCCGCCCGGCCGCGCCGCCTTTCCGCACCGGCATCTGCTGGGGATCGCGGGGCTGCAGCCCTGGGAAATCGAGTTCCTGCTCGACGAGGCCGAGCAGTGGGTCGACATGAACCGCCAGGCGAGCAAGCATGACGACAGGCTCGCAGGGCTCACGCTGATCAACGCGTTCTTCGAGAACTCCACCCGCACATTGCTGTCGTTCGAGATCGCGGGCAAGCGTCTGGGCGCGGATGTCGTCAACATGCACGCTGCGCAATCCAGCGTCAAAAAGGGCGAGACGCTGATCGACACTGCGGTGACCTTGAACGCGATGCGCGCCGATGCCATCGTCATCCGTCATGGCAGTTCGGGCGCGGTGCAGCTGATCGCCGACAAGGTGGGCTGCCCGGTGCTCAATGCAGGCGACGGGACGCATGAGCACCCGACCCAGGCGTTGCTCGATGCGCTGACCATCCGGCGGCGCAAGGGCAAGATCGCAGGGCTTCGCGTCGCGATCTGCGGCGACATCCTGCACAGCCGGGTGGCGCGCTCGAACATGATTTGCCTCTCGACGCTGGGCGCCGAGGTGCGCGTCGCCGGCCCCCCTGCGCTGATACCGCCCGCTGTCGAATCGATGGGCGGCACCCCCTGCCGCGATTTTGCCGAAGCATTGGACGGCGCAGACGTCGTGATGATGCTGCGGCTGCAGAACGAGCGCATGCAAGGCCAGTTCATCCCATCGCCGCGCGAATTCCGCCACCTTTACGGATTGACCGATACAAAGCTGGCATTGGCGCAACCCGATGCGCTGGTGATGCACCCCGGCCCGATGAACCGGGGCATCGAGATCGACAGCCATATCGCCGACAATGTCGAACGCTCGGCGATCACCGATCAGGTCGAGATGGGGGTGGCGATGCGCATGGCGTGCCTCGACGTGCTGACACGGCGGTCGCGCGGCGTGGAGGGCTGGGCATGAGCAAGCTTCCTGCGCGCCCGCTGACCATCATCAACGGTCGCCTTGTGCTGCCCGGCCAAGCCGAGCCCGTGCCCGGCGCGCTGCGCATCGTCGGTGACCGGATCGCCGAAATCGGCGATGTCACGCCGGGCGCAGACGATACCGTGCACGATGCCAAAGGCGCGTTGGTTGCGCCGGGTCTGGTCGACCTTGGGGTCTTTGCCATCGATCTTCCCGCCTTCCATTTTGGCGGAATCAGCCGGGCGGCATTGATGCCCGATCAGGACCCGCCGCTCGATCACCCCACCCGCGTCCGCTTCGCTGCATATTCGGGCAAGCCCGACTTCTGGGTGCACCCATTGGCCGCCGCCACCCGCGATCTGGCGGGCAGCGAGATCGCCGAAATCGGCCTGATGAAGGAGGCAGGTGCGCGCGCGGTCGCCACAGGCCGCCGCTGGATCGTCGATACCGGCGTCATGCACCGGCTGATGCAATATTGCGCGATGCTCGGCATGCCGCTGATCGTCCACAGCCAGGACCACGGGCTCTCGGGCAATGCCGTCGCGACCGCCGGCGAAATGGCGACCCGATTGGGCCTGCCCCAGGCCCCGTCGGAAGCCGAGAGCATCGCCATCGCGCGCGATCTTGCGCTGGCGCGGATGACCGGGGCACGCGTCCATTTCCGCCAGGTGACCACGCGTGCAGGCCTCGCCCTGATCCGCGCCGCCAAGGCCGAAGGCCTTGCCGTGACCGCCGGGATCACGCCCGCGCATCTGTTCCTGTCCGACGTCGCGCTCGGGGGATTTCGCACCTTTGCCCGGCTGTCACCGCCGCTACGGTGCGAGGACGACCGTCAGGCGGCACTCGAAGCGGTGGGCGATGGTACGATTGATGTCATTGCGTCGGGCCACGATCCGCGCGGTCCAGAGGACAAGCGCCTACCTTTCGCGGACTCGCAGCCTGGCATGGCCGGCGCCGAGACGCTGCTGCCGTTGTCGCTGGGATTGGTGCGCGATGGGGTCATCGGAACCCAGCGCCTGTTCGACCTTATCGCGGCGAACCCTGCGCGTCTGCTCGGCGTCGAAGCGGGCGAGCTGCGTTGCGGGTTCGAGGCGGATATCGTCATCGTCGATGCCGACCGCCCATGGCAGGTCGATTCGGGCAAGATGGCGGCGAGCGCCGGCAACACGCCATTTGACAAGTTGCCGGTGCAGGGCCGGTGTGTCGCCCTGTTCAAGGGCGGACGTCTGGTCGATCAGATCAAGAGCTAGCGCGACCCGGCTATCGGGCGCGCCAGCTCATCGCGGAACCCCAATTACTGCGGCATCGGTGGCGGGGTCTGCGCGCAACGCTTGCGATTGCCCGCATTACAGGCGGCCACATCGGCCTGCCACTGCGTGTGGATGGCATCATACAGCTGCTTGACCTGCGCATATTCGGCTTCGGCGCGAGCGCGCGATTCCTGCGTGTTCTCGTACAGCTTCATCTGGCTTTCATAGCTGGCCCGGCGCGCTTCATATTCCGCCTGGTTGGCTGCATTCTGCTCGAGCTGCGCTTGCGAAAGCTCGAGCTGGGCAGTGTTGGCAGCTTCGCGCGCGGCCTGCTCTTCGGGCGTGCTCGGGTTGAGCGTAACCGGCGAAGGCTCCATCGATCCTGTATCGGGGGCTTCGGTGTCGGGCTGCATCGGCTGCTGTGCCGTGAGCGGTGCAGCGACGAAACAGGCGGTCAGCACCGCCGCGGCGGACGCGGAGCGTAAAAAGCGGTTAGTGATCATGGTCATTCCCTCAAACCAAAGTTGATTTCGGTTAACACGGCAACGCAGTCTCCGCAAAGCCGTTCCATGCAGAGCAGCTTGCGGTCTTGCAGGGAGAGGTTGGCGCCACCATCTGGTTCACGCCCGGCGTCCACACGTTCGCCGTCTCGCCTTCCCCGCTTGCAACCAGAACATCAATGGAACATAAGGCGCTCCATGCTGACTCATATTTCCGTGCGCGGCGCGCGCGAGCACAATCTCAAGGGCGTCGACATCGATCTGCCGCGCGATCAACTGATCGTGATCACCGGGCTTTCGGGGAGCGGCAAATCCAGCCTCGCGTTCGACACGATCTATGCCGAGGGGCAGAGGCGCTATGTCGAGTCTCTTTCGGCCTATGCGCGCCAGTTCCTCGAGATGATGCAGAAGCCCGATGTCGAGCATATCGACGGGCTGTCACCGGCGATCAGCATCGAGCAGAAGACGACCAGCCGCAACCCGCGCTCGACCGTCGCCACGGTGACCGAGATCTACGACTATATGCGGCTGCTCTGGGCGCGGGTCGGCGTACCTTACTCCCCCGCCACCGGCCTGCCGATCACCGCGCAGACCGTCAGCATGATGGTCGACCGGGTGATGGCGCTACCCGAGGGCACGCGCTTCTACCTGCTCGCGCCCGTCGTGCGCGGCCGCAAGGGCGAGTATCGCAAGGAGCTCGCCGAATGGCAGAAAGCGGGCTTCACCCGCGTCCGCATCGACGGCGAGTTCTACGAGATCGACGAAGCGCCCGCGCTCGACAAGAAGTACAAGCACGACATCGAGGTCGTCGTAGATCGCATTGCGGTGCGCGAGGGTATCGAAACGCGGCTGGCCGACAGTTTCGAGACCGCGCTGAAGCTGGCTGAAGGGCTGGCGTTCGTCGATCTGGCGGATGGGACGGTAAGCGCCCTCTCCCCTTCAGGGGAGAGGGAAGAGCCGCGCAGCGGCGAAGGGAGAGGGGCAAGCGCACCCGATGCACCGGGGGCGCCCGCCCACCCCCCCCCCCCCCGCGCGGGGGGGGGGGAAAAGCTAGTAAAAAAAG